>CAVRWV010000025.1:0-268626 GCA_963724985.1 Terriglobia bacterium
CAAGCGGATCCGAAGCTGAAGTGTGATCTGGCCTTCGTGGGGCACCGCTTGCCGGATCGAGAGAAGCGCGTGGAACAGTATTTCCTGCGTGCTGCAGAACTGGCGCCGGAGATGTCGTTCATTCTCGGCGGCGAAGGCTGGGGCGGGAAGAAGCTACCCGCAAACGCGCGCTGGATCGGGCACGTCGGCACCGGTCTGCACAACGCCGTGAACTGTTCGGCGCGAATGGTACTGAACCTGAATCGCGATTCGATGGCGAAAGTTGGATTCTCGCCGCCTACCAGGGTTTTTGAAGCAGCAGGAGCCGGAGCTTGCCTGATTACAGACGAATGGCCCGGAATCAGTAATTTCTTCGAGCCGTGGTACGAGATTCTCGTAGCGTCTTCGGCGGACAGCATCGTGCACTGGCTGCGCAGCGTGAGCGCTGAACGAGCGCGGGAGATCGGGGCCGCCATGCGCGAGCGTGCTCTCGCCGAGCACACCTACGAACTTCGAGTGAAAGATGTGGAGCGCGTTCTCGCTGGCTCGGAAACGTCGCAAGAGCAGCCAGCGCCACTGGCCGCAGCGTAGGAGAGTGGATTGAAGCTGGTGATCTTCGGATTATCGATCACTTCGTCGTGGGGGAATGGCCACGCGACCACCTTCCGCGCTTTATGCAAGGCCCTGCACGAGCGCGGCCACGAGATTGTGTTCTATGAGCACGATCTGGAGTGGTATGCCTCGAATCGCGATATGCCTGAACCGCCTTTTTGTCGCGTGAGACTGTTTGACGAATGGTCGAATGTAAGAGGCGAGGTGAAGAACGAACTGAGTGACGCAGATGTCGCACTGGTCGGGTCGTATTTCCCGGATGGACTCGCGGCGATCGAAGAAGTTGCAAACAGTAACGTTCCGGTGAAGGCCTTTTACGATATCGATACTCCCATAACGGTGGCGCAACTTCGGGAGCAAGGCGGAAGCGACTACCTGAGGGCCGATCAGATTCCAGAGTTCGACCTGTATTTCAGCTTCACCGGCGGACCCATGCTCAACGAATTGGAGCAGCGGTTCGGCGCCCGCAAAGCCGTACCGCTCTACTGTTCGTTCGATCCCAAGGAATACCGGCGATTCGGAGTGAATCAACGTTTTGCCTGCGACCTGAGCTACATGGGGACGTATGCTCCTGATCGTCAGCCAAAAATCGATGAACTGCTCTGCGAGCCGGCCCGGCGTTTGCCGCAACGTAAATTCCTGGTGGCGGGGCCGCAATATCCGAAGAGCGTAAAGTGGCCCTCGAACGTTCGGCGGATCACTCATCTGAATCCGCGGTGGCACGCGCGATTCTATTCCTCGTCGCGGCTTACCCTGAACGTCACCCGGCGTGACATGGTTCGCGCGGGATTCTCGCCGTCGGTGCGTCTTTTCGAAGCAGCAGCTTGCGGGAGCACGCTTATTTCGGATAACTGGCCGGGCCTGGACTCTTTCTTTCAACCGGGAAGAGAGATCCTGCTTCCGGTTTGTGCCGAAGATGTCTCGCGCTATCTCACTGACATGGACGATGCGGAGTTACAAAAAATTGGCCGCAATGCGCAGCAGCGCGTGCTCGCGGAACACACCAGCGAAATTCGCGCGAGGCAATTCGAGGAATATGTAAGCGCGGCGGCCGCACAGATGTCACGATCGAATACAAAGGTACTCACCTCGCTCTCCGCATGAGCACAATCCGCTCAACTTCGCGCAGAGGATGACTGCGGCTGGTAGATCGTGCCAACCGCGTCGGCCGACGATGCATCTTAGTTGATTACTACCTAGTAAAGTTCGTCGGCGTGTCCCGTTCTCGCAGTAATTAGGAGTCAAATGAGAGTTGCGCTGATCGTTCCTCCCTTCATTCCTGTTCCTCCCCGGCTCTATGGCGGGACTGAATTATTTGCTGCACACTTGGCTGAAGGATTGACAAATTTAGGCATCGATGTGGTGCTCTACACGAACGGAGAATCTACTCTCCCCGTCGAGCGCAGATGGCTTTATCCAAAGGGCCAGTGGCCCTTGGAAGGTGAGATTTTTGAAAACCTGAGCGACATTAATCACGGGGCATGGTCAGTGAAAGACGCGTCGGATTCGTGCGATGTGATTCACGTGAGCAATGCTCCAGCAATCGTGCACTCGCGATTCGTCAATGTGCCATTCGTCTATACGATTCATCATCCGCACAGCAGGAATCTAAGCGACTTTTACCGGCAGTATCCCGATGTAAGTTATGTGGCCATCAGCGATGCCCAGAAAAAAAGAGAGTCCATGTCGCGCCTGCGTACGATCCATCACGGGATTGATATGCAGATTTATAAAGCGGCGCGTGGCAAGCGCAGTCATTTGACGTTTCTGGGAAGGATTGCGCCGGTGAAGGGCACGCACATAGCGATTGAAGTCGCTAAGCGGGCAGGAATTCCACTCAAGATAGCGGGCGAAATTCAACCGATGTTCCGTGACTACTACGAAACGCGAGTGAAGCCTCACGTCGACGGCAACTTTATCGAGTACGTGGGCGAGGCTGATCTTGCCGGGAAGAATGAGCTGCTCGGGAACTCGCTTGCCCTGCTTTTCCCGATCGAGTGGGAGGAGCCTTTCGGGCTGGTAATGATCGAAGCGATGGCCTGCGGCGCCCCGGTCCTGGCGTTTGCAAATGGATCGGCTCCCGAGATTGTCAGGGACGGAGTGTCGGGCTATCTGTGCAATTCGATGGAGCAGATGGCGAAACGCGCGCAGCTGTGCGCGAAATTCAATGCCAGCGAAGTGCGATCGTACGTGGCCACCAACTTTTCTCTGCAGAAAATGGTGGCTCAGTATGCGGAACTCTACTCTGAGCTGTTGGATACGGGCCTGGATGCACCTGATGCCTTAGCCGCGGGAGAGCCAACGGCAGCATGAGCAGCACCATCTTCGTGCCGGAGCAGCAGCTTGTTCCCATTCCGTTTCCGTACTCCGAGCCAAAGCTGGAGTTCCGGACGCTGGGTTCGCCGCGCACCGAAAACCTGACGCTGATTGCGGGAAAGACATTCCTGTCAACTCGCATGCTCGGGGATATCACGCCGCCGGGTGCTCCCGACGTCGGCTTCTTCCACGACGATACTCGTTTTCTAAGCTTCATGGAGATGCGAGTGGGCGGAGAGGCTCCGGTCCTGCTCTCGTCGCATTCGGAAAACCTGCTGCTCTCGCAAATCGAACTGACCACCAGCAATATTCATCTGCGTGAAACGTTCGACCTGCCGGAAAACACGATTCACATTCATCGGGAACAAGTCCTCAGCAAGGGCGCATTGCTGGAGAGGATCACGTTTGAGAATTTCAACCTGCAAACAGTGAAGTTTCGGGTAGAGATCCAGTACGACGCGGATTTTGTGGACGTATTCGAAGTGCGCGGTATGCACCGAAACGAGCACGGACAGTATTACCAGGGGATTGCCGGCGAGCGCACGCTGACATTCCTCTATCGAGGGCTCGATGGGGTGTTGCGCCAAACGCTGATCTCCTGGTCGCCGGCCCCTAAGGAAATAGTGAACCAGACCGCGGTTTGGGAACTCGAGCTTCCTTCAATGGGGCAGGTGGAGTTCCGTGTGAGCGTCACGCCGAGCGTGGACGGGGAGAGAACGACGCCCGTTCATCGCGACTTCAATGCCTTAATTGCGAAGCGACGCGAGTCAGTGTCGTCATGGCGCGAGCAAACCACCGCTTTTGAAAGCAGCAACAGCGTGTTCACGGAGACGATGAACACCGCTGCAAGCGATTTCCACGCATTGCAGATCCCAGACGAACACGGGCGCGTAATTGCCGCCGGCATTCCGTGGTTCGCGACGATGTTTGGCCGCGATTCGATTATTGCCGCCTATCAATCGTTGTCGCTGAATCCATCGCTGGCGAAAGATACACTGCGCACTTTGGCAAAGCTTCAGGGCACTGAATACAACGACTGGAAAGATGAAGAGCCCGGCAAAATTCTTCACGAATATCGTCAGGGAGAAATGACGCGTTCGGGCGAGATGCCATTTGGTCCTTACTTCGGCACTATCGACGCGACGCCGCTCTTTCTGATTCTGCTCTCGGAGACGTACAACTGGACCGCCGACGAAGATCTCGTGCGAGAACTACTTCCCGCTGCTTACAAGGCACTGGACTGGATCGACAAGTATGGCGATCTGGATGGCGACGGCCTGGTGGAATATCTGCGCCGTTCGAAGCGTGGTCTCGCGAACCAGGGTTGGAAGGATTCATGGGACGCGAATGTTTTTCGCGACGGCAACACCGCCCAGCCTCCGATCGCGCTGGTCGAGGTGCAGGGTTACGTCTACGACGCGAAGTATCGCATGGCATCGCTTCTGCGCGCGTTTGGAGACGCGGCTCGCGGCGAGAAGTGCCGGCGCGAGGCTCTGGAGATGGCCAAGCGCCTCGAGAAAGCCTTCTGGATGCCACAGCGCGGCTTTTATGCAATGGCGCTCGACAAAGATAAAGCGCAGCTCGAGGTGATCTCCTCGAATCCAGGCCACCTGCTGTTTTCGCGTGCGATTGGGCGGGAGCGAGCGCGTGCGGTGGTGAACCGCTTGATGCGTGCCGACATGTTTTCCGGCTGGGGATTGCGCACGCTTTCGAATGAAGAAAGAGTCTTCAATCCGCTGAGCTATCACCGCGGATCGGTGTGGCCGCACGACAATTCGTTGATCGTGCACGGAATGGCGCTCTACGAGTTTCGCGCGCCGGTGATTCGCATCTTCACCACATTGTTCGAGGCGGCGCTGTCGTTCCGCGACTACCGGCTGCCGGAATTGTTCTGCGGAGTACAACGCTCCGAGAATGGAGTGCCGGTGCACTATCCGGTGTCGTGTTCGCCGCAGGCGTGGGCGTCGGGCTCGCTGTTCCTGATGCTGATCTCGATTCTCGGCATCCGACCAAGCGCGCCGAAGAAAGAACTCAATATCATCAATCCGCAGTTGCCGGAGTGGCTCGATCATCTTCATCTGCGCGATCTCCGCGTGGGCAAGAGCCGTGTCGGACTCGACTTCACGCGTCGCGGAGAACGCACCTTCTGCAACGTCGTCGATATCGAAGGCGACAAGCTGCTGGTGAATGTGATCACCAAGAAGTAAGCCGCGAACGCTTCCACGTTGATTTCTGCCCGAGTGATACACTGCATTCCAATATTCTTATCAACGAGGGGTGAGTTGTGGCGCAAGTGAAGATTACGATCAGAAAGAATGGGCCGTACCGAGTGGAAGATCCAGAGGGCTTGATTGAGTTAGTGGACGGGGACGGGAATAAGTATGACCTGACCGGCAAGCCCGCGTATTCGTTGTGCCGCTGCGGTGCGTCCGTGAATAAGCCTTTCTGTGATGGAACGCATTCGAAGGTTGGCTTCCAGGCCGCGGAGGCGGCGGTGAAAGCAGAGGGTGGAGGGTCGTTGCCGCCGTCGCCGAGCAGCCCAGCGAAGGGCTAGTAGCGTCAGAGTGCTGGTATTCCGCTTCTCTAGTGAATGGTTTTCGTCTTCCGCGACATGTAATCCATCAGCAGGTACTGGCCGAGCGTGTAGGGCGTAGTGAAATACGCCTTGCCGCGGCACATCTCCGTAACTTTCTGCACGAACTGAACCAGCCCATAATCGGATGCAAGCATAAAGGTGTTGATCATCACGCCGGCACGCTTGCACTTCGAGACTTCCTCCAGCGTCTGCGTAACCACCAGCGGGTCGAGTCCGAACGCGTTCTTGTAGATGCGGCCGTCTTCGAGCGTGAGCGCTGAAGGTTTGCCGTCGGTGATCATGACGATCTGCTTCATGTCCTTGCGCTGGCGTTGCAGGATGCGTTGTGCCAGGCGCAGGCCCTCGCGAGTGTTCGTGTAGTACGGTCCAACTTTCACGCGCGCGAGCTGCGAGAGCGGGATCTCTTCGGCCGAATCGTGGAACAGGATCAGCGAAAGCGAGTCGCCCGGATACTGTGTGCGAATCAGGTGCGAGAGCGCCATCGCGACTTTCTTGGCAGGCGTAAAGCGATCTTCGCCGTAAAGAATCATCGAGTGCGAACAGTCGAGCATCAGTACGGTCGCGCATGAAGATTGGTACTCGCACTGGTGCACCTGCAAATCTTTGTAATCGATGTTCAACGGCAGCGAGAGGCCCTCGCGCTGGATGGCGCTGGAAAGCGTAGCAGTAATGTCGAGATTCAGTGTGTCGCCGAATTCGTATGTCTTCGAAGCGCCACTGGCTTCAATGCCGGTAGCGAGATCGCGCGTGTCGTGGCGTCCGAAGCTCGATTTCCCGAGTGAACCAAGCAGGTCGCGCAGCGTGCGATAGCCGAGAAAGTCGAGGCTCTTGTCGGTGATCTCGAACTTGGCTTGCGTCTGATTTTCCCCAACCTGGCCGCCTACACTCGATTGCTGCGAAGGATCGTGTGGCGAGTCGATGGAGATGTAGTCTTCCTGCTGCATGCGCTGGATCAGTTGCTCAACGAGTTGATCAAGCGTGCCGTCCATCTGCATCTGCTGAAGCTGTTCACGCATCTGATCGAGCGCGTCGCTGTTCATCAGCGCCTGTTCAATCGCCTGGCGCAACTCGTCGAGCGACTGTTCGCCGTCCTGCAGATCGTAGAAGCCATACGAGTTCTGAAACCCGCTTTGCAGCAGATAGTCGGAGAGCGCCGCGAGCAAATCTTCCATGCTCATCTCGGAGGCGGGATCAGGAACGTACTTGGAATACTTAATGCGCTTCATCGCGGTCCCTAGTTGAAAGGCCTCCGATTGCGGAAGGGCGGCTCTTCATCCCGCTCGCGAACACGAGTCTCAGTGCGCTTGGGTTGACGTTCGCCGGCGCTGAAGACGCGCTCTTCGCTGCGTCCGATGCGCTTATGGGCATACAGGCCCTCGAGGATGAACTCAGCGGCCGAGACCTGTAGTTCGACGGGATCCTCCGCAGTCACATTAAGAGCTCCAATGCGATCCATCAGTCCCTGAATGCCTTCGAGCGTCGGAATCAGTTCGGCAGCGGCAGCTGAATCCTGAAGCTGGATGTTGCCGCCAAGGTCGAACCATTGCACGATCTGCTGAAGGTTCACGCCTTGGTAGGTGGTGTCGAAGGTGCTGGCGATCGCGCTGCGGATGATCTCCCGAACCACATTGTCCGCGCCCTTCACTTCGCCTTCGTACTCGAGTTCGAGCTTGCCGGTCACGGCGGGAATGGCCGCGTAAATGTCGCCGATGCGGGGGACAACGAGCTCCTCGTTATTGTGGATGGCTCGGCGCTCGGCGTTGGAGATGACGTTCTCCATCACACTGATGGGCAGACGCTGGCTGACGCCGGAGCGCTTGTCGACGCGCTTATCTTCGCGCGCAACGAACGCAACGCGCTCGACGACTTCCTGCACGAAGGTGGGAACGCGCAGTTCGTAACCATCGCGTTGCACCCATGCTTCCTGCGAGGTGATGGCGATGCCTTCTTCCACGGTAGCTGGATAATGCGTGCGGATTTCCGATCCGATGCGATCCTTAAGCGGAGTAACGATTTTCCCGCGCGCGGTGTAATCCTCAGGATTGGCGCTGAAGACAAGCGCGACATCGAGAGGCAGGCGAACCGGGTAACCCTTAATCTGGACATCGCCTTCCTGCATGATGTTGAAGAGACCGACCTGGATCTTGCCAGCGAGATCGGGCAATTCGTTGATGGCGAAAATGCCACGATTCGCGCGGGGAAGCAATCCGTAATGCATCGTGAACTCGCTGCCCAATTCGTGGCCGCCGCGGGCGGCTTTGATCGGATCGATGTCGCCGATCAGATCGGCAATCGTCACATCCGGAGTAGCAAGTTTCTCCACGTAGCGATCTTCCGGCGAAAGATAGTCGATCTTGGTGGCGTCGCCGCATTTGTCGATCAGGTCGCGACACGCGCGGCAAAGTGGTGCATAGGGATTGTCGTGAATCTCGCATCCTGCGACATAGGGCAGCTCAGGATCGAGCAGACCAGTGAGCGCGCGCAGAATGCGGCTTTTTGCCTGTCCTCGCAATCCGAGCAGGATGAAATTGTGCCGCGAAAGCACGGCATTGACGATCTGCGGAACCACGGTGTCTTCGTAGCCCACGATTCCGGGGAAGACTGCTTCTTCTCCGCTGCGCAGACGAGCGATCAGGTTCTCGCGCAGTTCATCTTTCACACGACGGGTACGCAGACGAGACTCAGAATAGGGGCTTCGGCGTAGTTCACCGAGAGTTTGAGGAAGATTCATAAGGGCCGGGACCTCACTCCACCAAACGATTGCTGGCGATTATACGGCCATCACCAAGGGTTGTGATTGTCGCACGTTTCCGCCGGTCTTATTGGATGCACCGGAGTGCACGAATCGAGGCAAAATCTTGCGGCGACAAGCGTTTGCTTGACGTGAGCATCCCAAGCGTTTAAAAGCACCTACATGCGACTGGAAGGGAAAGTTGCCGTGATCACGGGCGCCTCGATGGGTATCGGCGAGGCAATGGCGAAGCTGTTCGTCGACGAAGGTGCGCTGGTAGTACTTAGTTCCCGCGACGAGAAGCGGATTGAAGAAGCGCGGGTTCGCATCGGGCGGCCGGAGAGGACATTGGGCATCTTCTGCGACGTGCGTAATCGCGAAGACCTGGATCGCCTCCTCGGACTGACACTGCATAACTTTGGACGCGTCGATATTTGGGTGAACAACGCTGGGTTCGGCCTGCGTGACACGATCGCTGACATGCCCATGCGCGACTGCCGCAACATGTTCGAGACAAACTTGTTCGGCGCGATCGAAGGCATCCAGGTAGTTGCACCAGTGATGGTGAAGCAAGGCAGCGGGACCATCATCAATGTTTCCAGTGTCGCTGGACATATTCCCGTGCCGGGGATGGGGGCTTACTGCGCGACCAAGTTCGCGCTCAACGCGATTGCTAAGACGGCGCGCATGGAGCTAGCGGGTACGGGCGTGAAGGTGATGACGGTATGCCCGGGGTACATCGAGACGAACTTCTCGAAGAATGTGGTGCGTGGATCACAGGCGAACAAGTTCGATCCAGGGGCGCGCAAGGGAGGCACCGCGGAACAAGTCGCGCGTGCGACGCTCGAAGGCTATCTCAAAGGGAAACGCGAAGTCGTGGTGCCGTGGTTTTACCGGATCGCGATTAAGTTCTACCAGCTGATTCCCGGAGTTGTAGAAGGGTTCATGAGCAAGCGGCTGGCGACAGGGAAGTAGCTGCTTATCCGCCCAACTCGTCCAGCATCGCCTGCATTTCTGATTCAGCGTGGCGATCACTCGTGCGCCTGGCAGTGCTGATTCCATCACGCAGAAGTTGCTTCGCTTCATCGTTGCGGCCTGCACGCGACAAGGTTTGTGCGGCCATGAAGTAACCGGCCGTGTAATCGGGATTCGTTTTGATTAGCGTCTGGAATTCGACCATGGCGTTTTCGGTCTCGCCTCGGTGGGAGAGCTCCATAGCAAGTCCGTAACGCGCGAAGGCGTTTGCTGGGTCTTGCGTGAGGATATCTTTCAGAGCTTGCAGTCGGTCCATGGGGTTCTCGGAGATTGTACCGCGACGCCGAGTTTTTCAGTCGATCAGTCTTTCTGTTCGTCAGTGTCTCCGGTGTTGCAGGTATATCAGTACGTCAGTATTTCAGTAACTTAGTATGTCGGCAGCTGGTTCCTTGGCATCCACAGGAACTTATGTACTGAGGTACTGACGAACTTACTGAAAGACTGATGAACTGATCGACTATTCGAAAGACTGACAGACTGATCGACTCAAAGCCAGTACAATTGCCTCTCTCTAGGAGATTGCGAGTGGCGTGTCCTTACTTCTTGCCTGAACAGGATCTGGTGGAGCTTGGCTTTCCGCATCCGCAGCGTCTGCCGCTTGGGACCGCCTGGCGCGGGACGTGCAGTGCTCCTGGTCACAGCGGCATTGCCCCCAGTGACGATGAGCTGAAGAATGGGTGCAACCTGGGATACGCCCGCGGATGCAAGCGCCTGCCGCAGGAACGGACTGCCGATGCTGTGCGCTTTGCGATCGTTCGCGAACGCGCCAGCGAGATTGAGGTCCGATACGCCTACGAGCGCAACTATGAGCCTGGCGATCATGGCAGCTTACAATTCAAGCTGGCCGATGGGATGTGGACCGCATCAAGTTCGGAGACTCAACTGGCGCGCATGGCACAATGTTTCCTGCTGTCCTATTTACGCCGCCGCGAAGGAAGACTGAAAGAAGACGACGATGGCCGACCAGGAAATTCTTAACCGCGAAGGGAATCTTACTCCGAAGACCGTACGTGACTCGGCGTCAGAAATGATCGAAATCGTTCTTCCCAACGATGCCAACCCCTTAGGTAATCTGCTCGGCGGACGCCTTATGCACTGGATCGACCTTGCTGGCGCGCTAGCGGCGCATCGGCACTCTCGCGCGTATGCAGTAACGGCGTCCATCGACCACCTGGATTTCGTCACGCCAGTGCATGTCGGCGATATGGTGATCCTGCAATCTTCGGTGAATCGCGCCTTCCATACGTCGATGGAAGTCGGTGTCAGGGCGATCGTCGAGAACTACATCAGCGGCACGCATCGCCACGTTAGTTCGGCCTATCTAACATTTGTCGCCGTCGACAAAGAAGGAAGGCGCCTGCCCGTTCCACCACTGATTCCTGAGACAGAAGAAGAGAAGCGACGTTACGAAGATGCTGGCCACCGCCGCGAACATCGCAAGGCAGAGCGGGAGCGCAAAGAACGCAACTCGAACGCCGGCGGCATCTAGGTTCGGTTCGCTTGCGGACGAAAACCCGCGCCGAAACGTGTTTTCCTGTGATGCTCATCACAGCGAGTTGTCTATCGGGCCCGAATAATCTCTGGGTTACTCGCCAGCCTGCGGAGCCTGGCGCGAAACGCAGGCCCGACCTCTCCGGCCTGCCACATTGATTGAGCAAACCTCTCGCTTCACACTGGTTGCGATTGCGAGAAGTTTGGAGAAAAAATTCCTATGGAAAGCGCCCTCCTCGTACATCGGTTGCACTTTGCCTTTACGGTCACGTACCACTACCTGTTTCCGCAGCTGACGATGGGTCTCGCCCCACTGATCGTAGTGCTGAAAACATTGGCGATCTGGAAGAAAGATGAACGCTACAACAACGCGGCCCGCTTCTGGGCCAGGATCTTCGGCATCAACTTCGTGCTCGGCGTGGTCACTGGAATTCCGATGGAATTTCAGTTCGGCACCAACTGGTCGCACTTCTCACGGTTCGCGGGAGGCGTAATCGGTCAGACGCTGGCCATGGAAGGCTTGTTTGCTTTCTTCCTGGAATCCACGTTCCTCGGACTGTTCCTCTACGGCGAGAAGCGCCTGAGTCCGAAACAGCACTGGTTTGCAGCGTTCATGGTATTCGCGGGGGCGTGGCTTTCCGGCTATTTCATCATCGCCACCGATGCCTGGATGCAGCATCCAGTCGGTTACGAAAAACTGCCGAACGGCACAGCCATGGTGAACAGTTTCTGGGGACTGCTCCTGAACCCATGGGCCATCTGGCAGTACGCGCATAACATGGGCGGTGCGGTGATCACCGGTTCCTTCGTGATGACGGCGATTGGCGCGTATTACCTGCTCAGCAAGAAACATGTCGATCAGGGACAGATTTTCGTGCGGACCGGAATCATTGCCGGCCTGATCTTCAGCTTTCTGCAACTCTTTCCAACCGGCGACGGGCAGGGCCGAATGGTTGCGCAACATCAGCCGGTCACGCTGGCGGCAATGGAGGCGCTTTACGATACGCAACCGGGTGCACCGCTGTTGATCATGGGTCAGCCGGATTCGCGCACCGGAAGCATCGATAATCCACTGAAAATCCCCAAAATGTTGAGCTTCCTGACCTATAAGCGCTGGGAGGCTGAGGTTAGGGGTCTCAACTCGTTCCCCAAGGAAGATTGGCCGGACAATATCCCGCTGCTCTATTTCTCATATCACATTATGGTGGGACTGGGGACGATGTTCATCGCGGTGATGGTGGTGTCCGCGTTTCTGCTGTGGAGAAAGAAACTGTTCGATGCGCGCTGGATGTTGTGGGTCCTGATGCTTTCGGCACCGTTCCCATACATCGCGAATATTGCCGGATGGATGACGGCCGAGATCGGACGCCAACCATGGCTGGTTTACGGTGTGATGCGCACCGCCGAGGGCTACTCGAAGATGGTGAGCGCCGGTAACGGCTGGTTCACGCTGCTCGGCTTCATGGGGATGTACACGGTTCTGTCGATCCTGTTCCTATTCCTCGTGTACCGAGAGATCGAGCACGGACCGGTGGGATTGCCGGGTTTGGACAACTTAAAGAAGGAGCCAGCGGTCGTAACCGCGAACTAAATATGCCAACACTATGGTTTTTGATCGTTGCCCTGATGCTGGTTGCGTATGTCGTGCTGGACGGCTTTGACCTGGGCGCCGGCTCGATCCATCTTTTTGTCGGCCGAACGGACGAAGAGCGCGCGACCGTGATACGGACGATTGGTCCGGTGTGGGACGGAAACGAAGTGTGGCTGCTCGCGGCAGGAGGAGCGCTGTACTTTGCGTTTCCGCTGCTGTACGCATCGGCGTTCAGCGGATTCTATCTCCCCCTGATGATGGTGCTGTGGCTGCTGATGCTGCGCGCGATCGGCATCGAGTTTCGGATTCACAGCAGCAGTCCAGTATGGAGAGGCTTCTTCGACACGATCTTCTCGGCCGGAAGCGTTCTGCTGGCAATCTTCTACGGGGCTGCACTCGGTAACGTAGTGCGCGGAGTGCCGCTCAACACCGATGGTTACTTCTTCCTGCCGCTCTGGACGAACTGGCGCGTGAGCGCGAACCCGGGCATTCTCGACTGGTACACCGTCCTCTCGGGCGTACTGGCACTGGTGGCGCTCACCGTGCACGGCGGTCTGTATGTGACCTCGAAGACCGAAGGCGCGTTGAACGAACGCGTTCACAAGACCGTGAGCGTGTTATGGCCCGCGTTGGCATTGCTCAGTGTGCTCAGCCTGATCGCTACCATCGCGATTCGTCCGGTGGTACTGACGAACTTCAAGGCACATCCGGTGGGATACCTGATCCCGCTGGTAGTATTCGGATCGCTCATCGCGCTGTTCTTCTATCACTCCAAGGGCAGGGAGAAGTCCGCATTCATCTGCTCGTGCCTGTATTTGGCGGGAATGCTTGGCGGTGCGGCGTTTGCCGTGTATCCGAACGTGCTGATGGCGTCCAGCGATCCGGCGAACAATCTCACCATTGCGAATACGATTACGGGCAGCTATGGCCTGCAGATCGCCATTCGCTGGTGGACGATCGGCATGATCTTCGCGATCGCATACTTCGTGGTTCTGTACCGCATGTTCCGCGGAAAGCTGACCACCGAGGGAGGCGATAGCCACGGGTATTGAGCCGATCGGGCAATCGGAAAAACTGAAATCGGGTAATCGGAAAACAGAAAGGTCCGGTTGCCCGATTTTGTTTGCGCGCCTGAACTGCGGCGTTTCAGCGACTCGCGTATCACCGTCTATAATCGAATATTCAGATTCACGGTTCATTCGCACAAGGAGCACTCGTGGCCCATCAGCATGCACAACCGCAGGGACCTCAGCCCATTCCGGGCGTCGACGCAGTGATTGCCGTAGGCAGCGGAAAGGGCGGAGTTGGCAAAACCACGCTGGCCGTGAACCTCGCATTGGCACTGGCAAAAATGGGACACAAAGTTGGTCTCCTCGACGCCGACGTGTACGGTCCAAACGTCCCGCTGATGTTGGGATCGAGCACCACTCCGCAGTTGAACGAGAAGAGCCTGATCGTCCCCCCGGTTCGCTATGGACTGAAGGTAATCTCCGTTGGCCTGCTGAATCCCGGAGACAAGCCGCTGATCTGGCGCGGACCCATGCTCCACCAGATGGTTCGCGAGTTCGTGCAGCGCGTGGACTGGGGACAACTGGATTATCTGATCGTCGACCTGCCGCCCGGAACTGGCGACGTAGCGCTCTCACTGATTCAAACTGTGTCGCTCACCGGAGCTGTTGTGGTCTCGACCCCGTCTGATGTGTCGCTGCAAGATGCGCGCAAGGCGATCGAAATGTTCCGGCAGGTTAAGGTCGATCTCTTGGGACTGGTCGAGAACATGAGCTACTTCGTGTGCCCGCATTGCAATCACGAGATCGACATCTTCTCCAAAGGCGGAGGCGAACGCACAGCGACTCAGTTCAGTATCCCCTTCCTCGGGAGCATCGAACTCGATCCGGACATTCGCAAGGGCGGGGACACAGGCAGTCCCGTGGCGCTTCAGGGAGAAGAAGGAGCGCATGCGAAATCCATCTACGCCTTCGCCAGAAAAGTCGCCGAGCGTACGAAAGAGATCAGGGAAAGTTCGCCGGAGAACGTGATTCAAATCCAGTAGATTGCAGATTCCACTCGCGTTAGCAGGCTTGGCACTCGGATTACTGGAGTGCCAACCTTGACACTCCCCGTCCAGCTTCCTACAATCTTTACTGGACATCCGTAGGAATCCATGGCTAAGTTTCTGCATCTAATGTACTTAGGTGTGGCTTAGTGAATCTGTATCAAGGTATGCCAAACCAATCTCAATTCGGTTCGCGCGAACGCGAAGTACTCACGGCGATCGTCGAGACCTACATTATTAGTGGGGAGCCGATTGGATCGCGCACCCTGGCGCGAGCTAACAGCGAAGGTCTCAGTCCGGCGAGTATTCGCAATGTCATGTCAGACCTGACTGACGCCGGCTTTCTGGAACAGCCGCACACCTCAGCCGGACGCGTGCCGACATCGGCCGCGTTCGAGTATTACGTGCAACAGCTCGCGCCGGGCCATCAGATCTCGCTGGACGATAAAGGGCGGATCGAGAAGGGCCTGCACGGTATCAACGACGTGCAGAACTTCATGGAGAAGACGTCCCACATTCTCTCGACGATTTCGCAGAACCTTGCCGTGGCGGTTGCCGGTAGTCCGAAAGAAGTACTGGAACACATTCACTTCAGCGCCCTGGGGGACAAAAAAGTTCTCGCTGTGGTGATTACCAAGTCGGGCGTGGTCCGCGACAAGATGTTGCGCATGCCGGTTGAGCTTTCGCAAGCAGACCTGGAACTCGCGGCAAGTTATCTCAACGAGAATTTCCGCGGTTGGTCACTGGAAGCGCTGCGCGGCGAAATTCAGAAGAAGATCGAGCAGGAACGCAGCGAGTACGACCGCCTGATGAGCTCGATTGAGGCACTTTATCGCGAGGGCGCGCTGGTAGCTGACGTAAATACTCCAGAGGTCTACCTGGAGGGCGCGGCTAACCTGATTGGCAATGCGAACCAGGAGAAGCTGCGGGAATTGTTCCGCCGCCTGGAAGAGAAACAACGCATCGTAGAACTGTTGTCGGCGTATCTGTCGGCGCAGCAGGAGAGTGTGCGCGTGGTATTCGGACTCCAGGAATTGGAGCCGCAGCTGCGCGACTTCGTGCTGATCGGTGCTCCCGCCATATCCGGCGGAGAGATTGTTGGATCGCTGGCGGTAATTGGACCGATGCGAATCGATTATCAGCACACCATGACCGCAGTTTCGTATATCTCGCAACTGTTCGAGAAATTAACAACGCAGGAATCGTAGAACTCCATGACAGCAGTAAAGATAAACAGAGAAGACCAGGACAAGGCACTGGATCTGGATCACGAGTTGCCATCCGGTGAGAGCGAGAGCGCTGTCGCCGAAACGCAGGCTGCGCGTGACAACGAATTGGCCCAACTGAAGACGGAGCGTGACACGCTCTATGACCGGCTGGCGCGGTTGCAGGCCGAGTTCGACAACTTTCGCAAGCGGCAGGTTCGTGAGCAGCAGGATTTTCGCGACTTCGCTCTGGCGGATGCGGTGAAGACGCTGTTGCCGATCGTCGACAGTTTCGATCGCGCATTGCAGGCGCCGGAAGGTCCGGAGTTTCGCAAAGGCGTCGAGCTGATCAACCGGCAATTCCATGATGCGTTGACCAAACTTGGCGTGGAGCCGCTGGACGCTGCGGGCCAGCCGTTCGATCCGAACTATCACCAGGCAGTGCAGATGGTGGAGACGGAAGACGCTCAGCACAACCACGTGGTCGACGAGCTGCAACGCGGGTACAAGTTGAAGGACCGTTTGCTGCGTCCCGCGATGGTGCGCGTGGCCCAGAATCCAAAGAAATCGTAACCGGGCTTGCCCGGAGTTCAAGGCTCGCGCATGGCGCAGGTCTGTTAAAGCAGGTACATGTCTACGGCAACAAACGTAAAACGCGATTACTACGAAGTGCTTGGCGTGGTCCGCACCTCTTCCGAGCAGGAGATTAAGACCGCCTACCGCAAGATGGCCATGCAACATCATCCGGACCGCAATCCGGACGATCCGCACGCGGAGGAGAAGTTTAAGGAATGCTCCGAGGCGTACTCGGTTCTCGCTGATCCGCAAAAGCGCGCGGCCTACGACCGCTACGGCCACGCCGGCGTCGGAACAGCTGGCGGTGGCGGCGGAGTCGATTTCAACTCGGTCATCTTCCAGGATTTCAGCGACGTCTTCAGCGATCTATTTGGCTTCGGTGATCTGTTCGGCGGAGGCCGTGGACGAGGTCGTTCACGCGCGCAACGTGGCGCCGATCTGCGTGAAGATATCGACCTGGATTTCGAGGAAGCCGTTTTCGGCGTGACCCGCGAAGTTGAAGTCCGCAAGCACGAAGCTTGTGAGCAATGTGATGGCTCAGGAATCGCCCCAGGGAAATCAGCGCAAACCTGCCGTACTTGCGGCGGGCGCGGGCAGATTCGCTATCAGCAAGGATTCTTCAGCATCGCGCGCACCTGCACTGCCTGCGAGGGCTCTGGCCAGGTCGTAACCGATCCGTGCCAGACATGCCGGGGCGAAGGGCGTGTGCTCAAGACGAAGAAGCTTGAAGTGAAAGTTCCCGCCGGAGTGGAAGACGGGACCCGCATGCGCTATACGGGACAGGGGGAGCCGGGCGTTTACGGTGGCCCTACCGGCGATCTGTACATGGTGCTGCATGTGAAGGAACACGCGTTCTTCGAGCGCGATGGGCGCGATCTGCACTGCCGCATTCCCATTTCGTTTTCGCAAGCCGCCTTGGGCGCCGAGATCGAAGTTCCCACCATGGACGGAACGCATACGCTGAAAATTCCCGAAGGAACGCAGAGCGGAACCATCTTCAAGATTCGCGGCAAGGGCGTGCCCTCGGTGAACAGCCACGGCAAAGGCGACCTGTTGGTAGAGACCAAAGTGCTTACCCCGGCGAAGCTGAACAAGCGTCAGCGCGAATTGCTGCTCGAGTTGGGCGCTCTCGGCCACGTCGAGAACAAGCCGGAAAACAAGACGCTCTTCAGCAAAGTGAAAGACATGTTTAGCTGAGTGGCAGAGGCTGAGTAGCTAGTGGCTACAAGTAGTCAGTTTCTGTCAGTGCCATATTTGGAAGCCGTGCGTAATAGAGCGCGGCTTTTCCTTTTGTATCCTCTACAATGAGTTTTGTGAGTTGATGGCTCAGAGGGGAAGGACTGACGTTCGATACTGACGACTAGCTGACAAGCGACTAACCACGGAGCACTAACACTAGCCACTGAAATGATGCGCCGCCGCTGGATTGCCGACGAAGTGCACGCTGACCGGGCGTTGCTGCTGGGTCAGAACGCCCAGCATTTGGTGCGGGTACTGCGCGCTCAGGTCGGGCAAGAGTTCGATGTCGCGGCAGACGGTCAAGTCAGAGTTGGAAAGATAGTTAGTATCGATGACAGCCGCGTGGAGTTTGAGTTGAGCGAAGCCGTGGCTTCCGGGCCGGCACTTGATCTCACGCTACTGATATCAGTCTTCAAGTTCGACCGCATGGAGTGGGCCATCGAGAAAGCGACAGAACTCGGAGTCGCAAAAATCGTTCCCATCATCGCCCGACGCACGGATGCGCATCTCGCGAAAGCGGCTGACAAACGCGTCGACCGCTGGCGGCGCATCGCAAAAGAGGCTGCGCAGCAATCGCGAAGGCTCGATGTCCCGGAGATAGCCGATCCGGAGAAACTCGCGGAAGTCATCAAGCGAATCAGCGGAACCAGAATCCTCCTCGCCGAGACCGAGCAGGAGAAAACCCTCAAGTCCCAGCTTCAGAATGTATCGCAACCCGTCACTTTGGCTTTTGGCCCCGAAGGCGGCTGGACGGAAGACGAGGTTCGCCAGTTCGAAGCCGCGGGTTGGGCTACAGCCACACTGGGATCGACGATTCTCCGGGCGGAAACCGCGATCATCGCCGCCGTGGCCATTGCCGTTTCGGAAGTAAGCTCAACGACCTAAGGCGATTTCCAAGTTGCCGCACCCCCGCCTTTTGTCCATAATGGACTTTCGCTTTTTCTGCGCCATGAAACGTACGCCCCAGGGACAGCTCGCCATCGATTTCGCCGCCGCTCCGGCGCCCGTGCGCGCGCAGCATGTTCCCGAATTTTCCCCCGACCAGCGTCAGGCGATCGAGCACGTTCACGGTCCGATGCTCGTGGTTGCGGGTGCAGGTACAGGCAAAACAACAGTGCTAGTGCGCCGGATCGTAAACCTGATTCGCAACGGCCACGCCCGGCCTGACGAGATCCTCGCCGTCACCTACAGTGAGAATGCCGCCGAAGAACTAGGGACCCGGGTAGCAGCGGAACTGGGTAGAGACGTTGCTCTTCGTGCCTCAACCTTCCATGCCTACGCGTTTGGACTCCTGAAAGACGCAGGCCGCGGTTTCGATGTCGTCGATAACTACGACCTGTTCGTCTATCTTCGACGCCGCTTGCACGAACTGCCACTGAAACTCTTCATCAAGGCGGCCACACCGGGAAAATTCCTGAATGACCTTGGCACTTTCTTCGCGCGCTGTGAAGACGAACTGGTCGACGTCGATCAGTATGAGCAGTATGTAGAGCAAGTCGTGGCTGGCAAGATTTCGCCGCCCCGCACGGCGAAGTCGAAAGATGCGGAAGAGCTGCCCATGTCGGAATTGATCGCGCGCTGCCAGGAAATCGCGGCGGTGTTCCGGCGCGTCACCGGCATGCTCGCCGAGAACAATCTCGGCACCTTCGGACAGATGATCACGGGCGCGGTTCGCCTGCTGGAAACCGATCCGGCCGCACTCATTCAGGCCCGCAAAAATGCGCGATTCATCCTGATCGACGAGTTCCAGGACTCTAACGTCGCGCAGATTCGTCTGGCAAAGCTGCTCGGCGGAGAAGAACAGAATGTCTTCGCTGTCGGCGATCCGGATCAGGCAATCTATCGCTTCCGTGGCGCGACCGCTGGCGCCTTCGAGCACTTCCAGCGACACTTCGCGGGAGTGAAGCACGTTACGCTCAGCGAAAATCGCCGGTCGCTTTCGCCCATCCTGCGCTGCGCCTTTCGGGTGATCGATCAAAATCCCGCCGCTCTCGCCAAGGATGCACAGGCACAACGGCAGGCTCTGACCTCCGCGCGCGAGGCGGAAGCGAAAGCCGCTGGCAAGAAGATGACGATCGCACCGGTCGAGATCGTCACCGCCGCCGAAAACTGCAATCTCGCGGAAGCCGCCGATATCGTCGCGCAGATCCATGCGATCCGAGCGCGCTGTCCTGGCCACGAGGTCGCTGGACAGATGCGGCCATGCCGCTGGTCAGATTTCGCCGTGCTCTATCGCCAGCACACGCATCGTGAGGAACTGGTGCAGGAGTGCATGGCGCGGCAGATCCCGGTCAGCGTAAAAGGCGTGAACGTCCTCGATATTGCTGAGGTCCGCGACGCCTTCGCCGGCTTACGCGTTCTTCAGAACTCTTCCGATGGCATCAGCTTGGTTCGGCTCGCGGCGCTCGAGCGCTTCGGGATCGACGGATGCGAACTCCAGGCTGCCCTTAATGACGCGAAAGAGAATAAAGACATCCTACCCGCGTTACTGAAGATTCGCGGCGGACCAGAGCTTTTGAAAGCCGCGGAATTCGCGCGCGAAGCTGCCCACAAGAAAGACATGGACGCGCTCGCTTGCCTGCGGCTTGTGGTCGACGCATTTGGTATCCCGACGAGTCCGCCGATTAAGGCGCTGATTGATTTCGTCGAGCGATGGAAGAAGAAGCCGATCACCGAGACAGGCCAGCTTACGGAGTTTCTGGAGTACCTGGATTTTTATCTCGAGGCGGGCGGTTCCATCTGTTTGGACCACGTCGATGCCGGCGCCGAGGACGCGGTCGAGTTCATGTCGGCGCACGGCGCGAAGGGACTCGAATACCCGCACGTCTTCATCGTCCGCGCGACCACGGGATCTTTCCCCCTGGGTTTCAAGGAGCAGCTATTCGAGTTTCCGCAAGAGCTGCGCGATCCGCTGACCGCAGCCGAGGGCGATCCCAAGGAGTTGCATAACGAAGAAGAGCGACGTCTGTTCTACGTTGCGATGACGCGAGCGCGCGACACCCTGGCGCTCTATGCGAAGCAGGGGCGCGGAAAGAAAGATCCAACGCCACCCGGCTATCTCCGCGAGCTGCTGCAAGAAAAGAGCCTCCGGGATGTAGTTCAGCCGCGAAGCGCAGAGTTCCGTGCTGATATTGACGCGGCGACCGCTCCAACATCGACGCTGGGTGCGTGGTTTGCGCTTCCGCCGAGAGTTCCTGAGCAGAAACTTACCCTCAGCGCCACTCGCCTGGAGACCTATAACACCTGCCCTCTGAAGTTCAAGATTCAGAGCGAGTGGAACATCCCTGACGAGCCGGTTCCGGCGATGCAGTTCGGAAATGCGGTGCACACGGCGCTGAAGGGCTACTACGACGCGGTTCGCGCCGGGCGGCCGATCACGCGGGATGCATTACTGGCAGTATTCCTGGAACAGTTATCGATTTCGCGCTTCGAAGATCCGCTGCAGCTTGAGCTCTATCGAAAACAAGGGCTGCAACAGCTCGGGGACTTCTTCGATCTGCGCGCAGCCGAGGCAGTGCCGCAGGTTCTCGCCACTGAAAAGTTCTTCCAGTTCGACGTTGCCGGAGTTCGCGTGATCGGACGCATGGATCGGGTAGATCAGAACGGTGACGCCCTCATCGTTACCGACTACAAGACCGGTTCGCCGCGATCGGAAGAGGACGCCGAGAAAAGTTTGCAGCTCTCAATTTATGCAGCGGCGGCAAAAAGGGAGTGGGATTCACTTCCTGCGAGCCTGAGCTTCTACAACCTGGAGACCAATGAAGCCGCAACGACCGTTCGCACCGAGGAACAGGTTCGCGAGACCGAGGCGCTGATCTGTGAAGCGGCCGAATCGATCCGCGCGGGTCACTTCAATGCGAAACCAGGCTTTCACTGCAGGTGGTGCGGTTTCCGCACGCTGTGTCCTGCGACCGAAGAGCGGCTTTACTCGATTGCGCTGAGTAGCGCGAAAGCCGCGAATTAAGCGGGTCCAGACGATGTGGGAACTTTTACGGAGAGAAGTGATGAGGATCCGAAAAACATCCGTACAAAAGTTTAGGGGACGCTTTCCGCGTCCCCCAGTTACTTCTTAGCGTGAGACCTAGCTTACTTTTTCTTGCTGGTCTTCTTCGCTGACTTCTTCGTCGCCTTCTTGGTTGCCATTAGATCTATTCTCCCTTCTGAGTTTCAACAGTCGCAACGATGATCTGTTGCAATTGCTTGAATGTATAGAGTCATTCAAAAACGAAGTCAAGAGAAAAATCGGAAGTGATCAAGAGGTTCATGCCCATCGATGGGTACCAACGTCACCTTCCACGATCCTCTTTCGCACTCGCATCGCAGAGAACATCTTCGCACGCAGGCGCGGACATGCATGATCAGTGGATGAAACGCGCACCGATGCCAGCGATGCTGTCTTGCATGAAGTGCGCCATCATTCCGGGACGCAAACTCTTCCTCCAGTATGCGAGAACTCCGAACATACATCCGTAGACGGCGATGAGCACCATGCGCTGTGGTCCTTCATAGCCGTGCGATGCGCCGAAGATGATTCCTTGCGCAACGATGCCCAGCCAAATGCTTCCCGCGATCGCTCCGATCTGCTTTTGCAGATATCCGCGATAGATCACTTCCTCGCAGAAACCCGCAGTGGCAGCGACGATCAGCCAGATGATCGTCTCGAGTGTGCTGTGCGGTATGAGGAAGTCGATCTGCTTTCTTCATCTCGGTGATCTTCGAAGGATTGGCCAATCCCATCAGATACGAAAGTCCCACCAGCACCGCGGCGGAGACAATCCAGAAGCCAACTGCGGTGGCGATATCGAGCAGAGCCGCTTCCGGCGTGCTCCAGCGTCCGCCGATCAGCTCGCTCAGACTCAGTTTGCGACGACGATGCAAGCCCCATGCAATGTAGGCAACGATGATCCATTCGAATGCCATGGTCACGAGGTAGAAATAAGCCAACCCGCATGTTTAGCTGCCGTGTGCTGGCCCTTAGCGCCTCCGAGGGAGAACACGATCAGGAATACGACGAGGGCGATCGTATGCCAAAGAGGTGCAATCAGCTCGCGCTCTTGCCGTTCAGACTGTGGAACAGGAGTGGTCGTATCCAATCGTCCTCCGGTAACTCCGAAAGCATCCGATGTCTTCGGAGCACATCCAACTTACTTAGGGGAGCGCAAGATCGGCCCCCCGCTTGCTCGCCATCTTATAATGTCGGGTCTTCTAATCGTGTGAGGTGTTTTCAAAATGTACAAGCCTGATGACGTGGTGATCATTTCCGGAGTGCGTACTCCCATCGGCAAATTCCAGGGTTCTCTCTCAGAAGTGAGCGCGCCCAAGCTGGGAGCCATCGTGGTGCGCGAGGCAGTGAAGCGCGCGGGCATTTCGGATTTGAGCCAGGTCAACGAATGCATCATGGGAAACGTAGTCTCCGCGGGCCTTGGACAAAATCCCGCGCGACAGGCTGCGATTTACGGTGGACTTCCCCCGCAGGTTGGCGCCATGACCATCAACAAGGTTTGCGGGTCAGGGCTGAAGGCGGTCGCTCTCGGCGCACAGGCCATTCAAACGGGAAACAGCGAAGTCGTAGTGGCGGGCGGGATGGAGTCGATGACGAACGCGCCCTACTTACTTCCACAGGCGCGCAAGGGATACCGGCTCGGCAACGCGCAGATCGTGGACTCGGTCGTTCATGATGGCCTCTGGGACATTTACAACGACTACCACATGGGCAACACCGGGGAGAACGTAGCGGAGAAATACCACATCACGCGCGAGGATCAGGACAACTATGCTCTGAACTCGCATCGCAAGGCCGTTGCTGCGATCCGGCAATGTCATTTCAAGGCGCAGATTATTCCGGTCGAGGTACCCGGCAGGAAGAAGGGCGAAACCGTTTTTTTCGAGAAAGACGAATCGCCGCGCGAAGACACGACCATCGAAGCGCTCCGCGCGCTGAAGCCCGCCTTCAAGAAAGACGGCACGGTGACCGCAGGCAACGCGCCCGGAGTGAATGATGGTGCGGCCGCGGTAGTGGTTACCAGCTTCCGCAAAGCCCAGGAACTCGGTGCGAAGCCGATGGCGCGCATTGTTGCACAGGCAACGAGCGGAGTTGAACCTAAGTGGGTGATGATGGCGCCCGTCGATGCCGTCCGCCAGATCTGGCGCAAGACCGGCTGGAAGAATGAAGAAGTCGATCTCTATGAATTGAACGAAGCGTTTTCTGTGCAGGCGATTGCAGTCGCGCGCGAGCTGGAACTCGATCCCGAAAAGCTGAACGTGAATGGCGGAGCGGTGGCCCTGGGCCATCCGATCGGCGCCAGCGGTGCGCGCGTGCTGGTGACGCTGCTTTACGAGATGATTCGGCGCGACGTGCATAAAGGTATCGCCGCACTCTGCCTGGGCGGCGGCAACGCGGTGGCGATGGCGATCGAGAGGTGACGCGTCGCTACGAGCGACCGGCACTCCTGCTCGCGGCATCTCAGTAGCAGGAGGTTGCTGTGGAACTGCTCAGACATCAGGCATCATTGGGCGAGTCGGACGGAGTGTTTATTTGCAGCCGCTGTGGACTGATCAATCCTTCGGAAGATCAGCCATGCATCCCAGCCAACGTTGAGCCGTCGAGCGACCCTTATCGCCGCGACGAAGAAGAAGCGGCTTAATTTACGGGGTGAGCACCGATGGAGCGCACGAGCGGGAGTGTGATGGTGAATGCTGCGCCTCCGCCCGGAGCAGGAGCGAATTCGATCTTGCCTTCGCAACTCTTCACAATCGCCATAGCCACGCTTAGCCCCATTCCTACTCCACGACCCGGCCGCTTGGTGCTGTAGAACGGATCAAAGATCTTCGGCACCGAGTCAGAACTGATTCCCGGCCCGTCGTCCTGGAAAGTCACACTCACCTGATTATCGCTGTGGCCGATCCGAATGCGAATGGTGCCGCGGTCGCGGACGTCTCGGATGGCCTGTTCCGCATTCACGATCAAGTTCAAAAATACCTGCATCAATTGGTTGGCGTCCGCTTCCATCGTTGGAGTCGCGGTATCCGGGATGAAGTCCACCGAGATATTGTTCAACCGCAGCGAATACTGGTGAAGCATCAGCGTGCGCTGGATCAGATCGTTGATGTTCACGCGGGTCTTGCCGGGGGCGGGCGGGCGCGAGAAGAAGAGCAGGTTTTGTACGATCTCCGCGGCGCGTCGAACCTGCTGTTTCAGAAGTTGCAGATGCCGCGACGAGGCTTCATCGAGCCTCTTGGCATCGAGCAGCTCGACTCCGCCCATGATCGCAGTGAGCGGATTGTTGAGTTCGTGTGCGAAGCCGTCGACCATCTGACCCATGGCAGCTAGCCGCTCGGAATGGAGGAGTTGCTGCTCCATCTGTTGTGCCTCGGTGACGTCACGCAAAGACGCGACCACGCCGACCAGCTCGTTCTTGGAATCCAACAATTGGCTGGCACTACAGCGCAACCAGCGCCAAACGCCGTCGCGGCGTTGCATTTCAAACTCAGTAGTGCCGGCCACCAGGGTTCCTGAGAGGGCATCGCGCAGCAGCTTCACCAGGGCTTCGCTGTGAGCCTTCGTGTTGAATATCTTGCCCACCAATTCTTCCGGAGCAAAGCCCAGCATTTCACGCACTCGCGGACTGGCAAACGTGCAGCGGTATTCGTGATCGAGCGCGAGGATGGCGTCGGGAAAGCATTCAATCAGACGCCGGTTGAATTCCTCCTGCTGTTGCAGGCGATTCTCGATTTGCCGGCGGCTGGAAATGTCGACCAGCGTTCCCTGGAAGCGAACTATATTTCCTTCCGCGTCACAGATTGCGCTCGAAGACTCGAGACAAACGACCGGCGTACCGTCTCGCCTTCGCAATAGCACTTCGCGGTCGCGAAGCGTGCTCATCTGTTCCAGGTCATGGACAAAAGATTGGCGATCTTGCTGATGCAAATAGTGATCCGCGGCGTTGGAGGCCAGTAATGCCGCCTTGTTCTCATATCCGAGCATGCGCACCATGGCCTGATTCGCGTCCAACACCCGCCCTTCCGGCGTAGTGAAGTAGACGGCTTCATGAAGGCTTTCGAACAGCTCGGTAAAGCGCGACTCGCGCTCGCGCTGGTGCGTCACGTCGCGGCCTAGCAGGCTCAGGCCCTCGATCCGGCCGTCTTTCAGAATGGTGTGGACGGAGCACTCAAAATAACGGAGCTCCTTTTGCGCTTTGAGGCGCACTTCCACCACGCCTTCCCAATGCTGGCGCTCCAGGATTCGCGGAAGGATTTGCGCCGCCTGTTTCGCTTCAGGCTTATCGAGGAATTCGTCGAGACGATGGCCGACAAAATCCGGAAACGATTGCTGCAATAGATTCGCGCATGCCCGGTTCGCGGCGCGTATGGTGCCATCGAGGCTGATGCCCAGGGCCACATCTTCGATACTGTCGATCAGATCGCGGAAGCCACGCTGCGATCTCTGAATCACCTGCGCCAGTTGGTCGAGTTGATACTCCGTCGCGGGCGCGGCTGCTGCTTGCTGTATGCCGCGAACCTCGCCCTGCAGCTTGGCAATCTCGTTGCGCTTGGTTGCGGCAAAGGCCGCAAAGGCGAATACGAGCAACACAACGATTACGGGAACGATCTTCAGAAGGGAAATAGCAGAATCGAACCGCTCCCAGGAGACGGCCCCAACCGCTGTCGCCAGTAACGCCAGGAATAGCAGCACGTATCGCCAGAGCTTGCGTTCTTCCCGCTCTAACTGTTCCAGTCGGCGATTTGGGTCGGGCTGACTGCTGGGCTGTGGGTCCATCGGCCAATCTCGTAGGCAAAACCGGCGAGTCGGTACGGCTGACGCATAGTATGTTCCAACACAGACGGAATCAAGTACAAGGAACGCGGGAACAGCGCACCGGGGTACATGTCACACATCACCGTCAGGAGATCACTGAAATCGGCCTCCCATTCTTGCTATACTCGCGCGCTTTTAGCCCTCTGGATCAGGGATTTCGCAGGATGCTCTATAAAACCCGCAGCGCTGCCGTTTATGGGATTGATGCCAATGTGGTCGACGTGGAAGTCGATATCTCCGGGATCAAGACAAATGACGAACGTTTCACCACCGTTGGCCTTCCCGATGCTGCCGTTCGCGAGAGCCGCGACCGGGTGAAGGCCGCGCTCAAGAACTGTGGGTACGATATACCGCCGTGTAACATCACGATCAACCTCGCCCCAGCTGACATCAAGAAAGAAGGATCGGGTTTCGATCTACCGATGGCGCTCGGCATCCTCGGCGCTTACGGCGGTCTCACCGTGAAGTCGGTTGACGAGTACGTGCTGGTCGGTGAGCTCTCGCTCGACGGCGGTATTCGCCCGGTGCGCGGAGTGCTGCCCATTGCCGTGGCCACGCGAGCGAACAAGATCAAGAACCTGCTGGTTCCGGAAGCCAATGCCAACGAAGCTGCGGTGGTCACGGGAGTCAGCGTATATCCGGTGAAGTCGCTGATGGATGTCGTGCACTTTCTGAATTCTGGAAACGGTATTCAGCCGGTAAAGGTCGATAGCGTTGCTCTACTCAACCAGGCGCAGCAGTTTTCTGTGGATTTCAAAGATGTGCGTGGACAACTGACGGCAAAGCGCGCCTTGGAGGTCTCCTGCGCGGGCGGACACAACATTCTGATGATCGGACCTCCCGGATCAGGCAAGACGATGCTGGCGAAGCGTATTCCGACCATCCTTCCGCCGCTGACGTTCGAGGAAGCGCTGGAGACCACGAAGATCCATAGCGTCGCCGGCATTCTCGATTCCGGGAACGGGCTGGTCGGTGTGCGTCCCTATCGCGCGCCCCACCACACCATTTCCGACGCGGGGCTGATCGGTGGCGGTGCGGTGCCGCGACCGGGAGAGGTCTCGCTCGCGCATAACGGCGTTCTCTTCCTCGACGAACTGCCGGAATTTCCACGCAACGTCCTGGAGGTCATGCGCCAGCCACTCGAAGATGGAACGGTATGCATCGCGCGTGCGGCGATGTCGCTGACCTTCCCTGCGCGCTTCATGCTGGCATCGGCGATGAATCCGTGCCCTTGCGGCTATTCCAACGACCGTTCGCGTGAATGCCACTGCACGCCGGCCATGATTCAGCGCTACATGGCGAAGATTTCCGGGCCACTGCTCGACCGTATCGACATCCACATCGACGTACCTGCCGTGAACTACAAGGAACTCCGTGGCGGCGCCTCGCCGGAAGGTTCCGAGCAGATTCGCGATCGCGTGGTTAAGGCGCGCGAGATCCAGCTCAACCGCTTTGCGCAAGCGAAAGAACGCATCTACAGCAACGCGCAGATGAGTTCACGTCAGATTCGCACCTATTGCGATCTATCCACCGATTGCGAACGCCTGCTTGAGCGCGCGATTACCCAACAGGGGCTGAGTGCCCGCGCGCACGATCGCATCCTGAAAGTCTCCCGCACCATCGCCGACCTCGAGGCAGCACCGCATATCGAGGCCAAGCACATCGCGGAAGCCATCCAGTATCGGACATTGGACCGCACCTACTGGGCGTGACGTTCGTCTTACTGCGCATTGCTGCGTTCCTCAATGGGCCGCGATGCCCTTCGTGGCCGTTCCAATCGAGTCCAATTGCTCGATCACGTCGGGAGCGAGCTTGAGTTCAGCCGCCTTAAGGTTCTCGCGCAAATGCAGCAGACTGGACGTCCCGGGAATCAGCAACACATTGGGGCTGCGCTGCAGCAACCATGCCAGTGCAACCTGCATGGGTGTTACTCCTAGAGACTTCGCGGCTGACTCGAGAACGGACGATTGCAAGGGAGTAAACCCTCCGAGCGGGAAGAACGGCACGTATGCGATTCCTCGTGCGGCAAGATCCTCAAGGAAGCGATCGTCCGCGCGCTGAGCCACGTTGTAGAAGTTCTGTACGCAAATGATCGAAGTGATTTTCTGTGCCTCAGCTAGTTGTGCGGCAGTAACGTTGCTCAAGCCTAACTCTCGAATCTTTCCTTGGCTCCTCAATTCTGCAAGCACCGAGAGTGGAGTTCCGATCGATACTTCTTCGGGGGCAAAAATGCCCCCAACGCGGAGATTGACCACGTCGAGAGCGTCGAGGCCGAGATTACGAAGGTTGTCGTCGACGGCGTCGATAAGTTCCTGCCGGGAAAGCGCAGGAATCCAGGAGGCGTCGTTACCTCGGCGCGCGCCAACCTTCGTCACGATGACCAACCCTTCTCGATAGGGATGAAGCGCCTCTTTGATGATCTGATTCGTCACATGTGGGCCGTAATAATCGCTCGTGTCGATATGATTGACTCCGGCTTCGACAGCTTCACGCAGCACGGCGATTGCCTGTTGCCTATCGCGCGGAGGCCCAAACACATGTGGCCCCGCCAGTTGCATCGCCCCATAGCCCATGCGGTTGACAGTCAGTGTGCTTCCAGGAAAGGTAAAGGTCCCGCCAAGTTCATTTCTGCTCTTCATTCCAGATTTGCTCCATCTCGTTTTGGCTTTTTACTTTGCATGATTAGATGAAGGAGCCTCCCGTTACGGAGTACGCATTTGCCCCATCTCCGCCGAGGGCGTCATTCAACGCGAAAATGACGTTTGGAACCGTTCTTTAAAACTTTTCCGCTTCAACTCACATCAGATTGCGGGTATGAGATGCAAGTGGGTTGTGATTTTCTTCTCTTTGGCCAGTTGTTTTTCCTTCGCCGACCAGATCCAGTTGAAGAGCGGGGACAAGTTCACCGGCAAGATCACCAAGCTGGATTCCGGCAAAGTCACGATTCAGACCGACTTCGCCGACGAAATCTCAGTTAAATGGGACAAGATCGCCAAGCTTACCTCCGATTCGCCGATCTATCTGCCGGGCCCCAATCAGAAGACTCTCACCGTGAACAATATTGAGCGCACCGATGGCGAAGTTATTGTTTCCGGCGCGAACACCCCGGAGACGCGCATCGCCGCGGCTGACGTTACCCTCTTCCGCAGCGCAGATGACCAGAAGGCATATGAGCATTCCCTTCATCCCGGACTCATGGAGGAGTGGAGCGGTGGTCTCACCTTCGGCTTGGCTCTAGCGCGAGGCAACAGCGAGACGACCAACATTTCGTCCGGCCTGGCACTTGCTCGCACCACTCTCAACGACAAGATCACGTTGTATCTGACTTCGGTCTATGCCACCGATGCAGTTCTCAACACCACCACTTCGGATGCAATCAATGCCGGAGCACGCTACGATCACAATCTCACGAAGCGCTTATTTGCTTATGGGAGTGGCGATTTTAGCTATGACCAACTTCAGGGACTCGATCTGGGTTCGATCATCGGCGGCGGTCTTGGCGTTCACGTCATCGATCGTCCGAACACAACGCTGGATGTTCTTGGTGGCCTTTCATGGACTCGCCAGGCTTACATCGGAAACGTCATCAAGAGCTTCCCATCAGCGCAGATCGGCGAAACGTTCACCAAGCACCTGTTCGCGAATACCGACTTCAAGCAGAGAGGCTTCTTCTACCCTGATCTGACAAACTCCTCGCAATATAATGCCGCGCTCGACGCCGGTCTGAGCACAAGGGTCTATAAGCGCTTGAGTTGGCAGCTCACCTTCAGCGACCGCTACACCAGTTTTCCGCTACCCGGAAAGAAGAACAACGACCTGCTGTTCAGCACTGGCGTAGGAATATCCGTGGGGAGTGCAGCTAAGTAAAGCGCGATTCGCATCACATTAGTCCGTCGGGCCCAATCGACTCTAAAGCCGCTGGAGGGATGCATGTTCCATTTTCTGTGGGTCTTGATTATTGGTCTTGTGGTGGGAGCGCTCGCCAAATTGATCATGCCGGGCAAAGATCCCGGCGGGATCATCGTTACCATGTTGCTGGGCATTGCCGGAGCTTTTCTGGGTGGCTGGCTTGGTCGCGTCGTCGGCCTTTACCAGGAAGGGCAAGGCGCCGGATTCATCATGTCGCTGATCGGCGCCATCATTTTGCTTGCGATCTACCGATTGGTAATAGGCAGGCGCAGGGTGGCTTGAAGGGAGTTCCGGCACAGCCGAGCCGTGCCGGGAACTTCAGACTAATCTCTGGATCACCATTAGCGTTTCATCGTCAAACGCCGGTACCCCGTCGCGGAATAGGGTGAGGTCCTCGATACACCTGGCCAGGAGTTCCGACGATGCTGCCTCGCGGCACTTGAGAATCAGGTCGGCCAGACGCTCGAGTCCGTATTCCTGATTCTCCGGGTTGAGCGCCTCGGAGACGCCATCGGTGTAGAGCAGAACGGCGTCGCCTTTCGACAACCTCGATTTCGCTGAGACGAATTCCTGATCGGCGAACATTCCTACTGGCATCGCCGAGGATTCAACCACCTGTACGGAATCTCCTGCGAAAAGGAGTGCTGGGTTATGTCCGGCATTCACCAGTTCAAGGCCGCCATCCGGCGAAACTTTCCCGGAAATCAACGTAGCGAATTGCATTGGTAGAGTGCTCTCAGAAAACACTCGATTCGCGCGTTCCACCATCTGCGGCAAAGGCATTCCCAGCGGAACCAGCGTCCGAAAAGTGGCACTCAGGTTCGCCATCAGCATCGACGACGCCACTCCCTTGCCGGATACATCGCCGAGCAGGAAGTACAGGGTCTCGTCCGGACCGGGAATCAGGTCGCAGTAGTCTCCGCTCACAATTCCGAACGGACGATAGTGATAGGCCACGTTCCAGCCATCTACGCGCATGTCGCGTTTCGGAAGCAGCCGGGTCTGGATTTGCGCCGCCAATTCGAGATCGCGCTCCAGTAGTCGCTGCTGTTCGGGAGGCAGACAATCGAGGCAGAACCGCACCAGGGGATTCGTGATCAATTCCTGGTCTTCGACTGCATCGTGGCAGTGTTCACACACCCCAAAGGTGCCTTCTTCAATCCGTCGAAGCGCCGCGTCCACTTCCTTTAGCAGGCTGACGAGTTGAGGGTTTTGCAGATCCGCGCGCGCCTGCTGCAACTTCTCGCGCCGGCGCAGGAGTTGGGTCCGAACTACTCGCCGCAAACTCGACGGCGCTTCCAAATCATTGGGAAGCTGGCCTGGTTGGTTGATCTTCGGTGCCGTTGCCATAAACATCTCCTGCCAGGAACGATAAAGAACATCCAGGCTCACAGTCTATCTTCTAATTGATGGCAAACTGGCAGCTTCGTCGCATCATTTCTGGGGCAGGATGTGGTGCCGCTACCACTTTGGGAACTGTTCGGGCAGCGCACAGAAGCTTGACTATTTTATTGCAAAGCAAAGACTTACGCGTTACCATTCAAAATTGAAATTTAGCAACTTCAGATCGGTCATGGGCATCTATCTCTTGTCGATCGACCTGCATACCCTGGGACATTTTCCAATCCAATGCACGGCGTGAGAGTGTCGTTTTGAGGCGTACCGCGTCTTTTATGGCAGGCTTGGGTTCTATTCAGTAAGGCCTTTTTCGCCCAAAATGACCAGATATATAAGGAGACATTTTGAAGACCATGCGCTCTGATCTCGTATTCGATGCTTTACATACCATGAGAAACCGGTATATGCTTTGCCAGCTAGCCTCCAAAGCTACCCGTCGATTCCATCGTCCCAATACCCGTATCCAGCAAACTATGAACGAGGTGTTGGAGAAGATTGCCGTTACGCCTAGTGAAGACGTAATGCGGATCCCCGAAGAAGCTCCCGAGGCGCAGAAGCGGGCTGCCTAATCAGCGCTTTTCCAAGCGCGCCTCCTACCCGCATTGGCGCGCTTCAAGAGTCAGTCTAAAAAGACCCCCCTTGAAACACATTCCCCGTAGGTGATCATGACCATAGCAGAACTGAAAGAAAAGAACATAACCGAGCTAACCCGCATAGCTCGTTCGCTGGACCTCCCCGGAGCCAGCGGTCTGCGCAAGCAAGACCTTATTTTTAAGATCCTTCAAGCACAGAGCGAAAAAGAGGGCCACATTTTTGCGGAAGGCGTATTGGAAATCCTGCCCGATGGCTACGGATTCCTCCGCTCTCCCGATTACAACTACTTGCCCGGTCCGGACGACATTTATGTGTCGCCTTCGCAAATCCGCAAATTCGATCTCAAGACCGGCGACACCATCAGCGGTCAGGTGCGTCCCCCGCATGAGGGCGAAAAATACTTCGCCCTGGTGAAGATCGAAGCCGTTAACTTCGAGTCTCCCGAAGAAGCGCGCAACAAGATTCTGTTCGACAACCTGACTCCGCTTTATCCGCAGGAACGGCTGAAGTTGGAAGTCACGCGCGAAAATTCCAGCGCCCGTGTTATGGATCTGCTGACGCCCGTGGGCAAAGGCCAGCGCGGCCTTATTGTCGCCCCGCCGCGTACCGGCAAGACCATGCTGTTGCAGAACCTGGCGAACTCCATCACCACCAATCATCCGGAAGTCGTGCTCATCGTGCTGCTCATCGACGAGCGCCCGGAAGAAGTGACGGATATGCAGCGTTCGGTGAAGGGCGAAGTAATCTCGTCGACGTTCGACGAGCCCGCCGCCCGCCACGTTCAGGTCGCCGAAATGGTGATCGAAAAGGCCAAGCGCCTCGTCGAGCACAAGCGGGACGTCGTCATCCTCCTCGATTCGATTACGCGTTTGGCGCGTGCGTATAACACCATCGTTCCGCCTTCGGGCAAAGTGCTCTCCGGCGGCGTGGATTCCAACGCGCTCCAGCGCCCGAAGCGGTTCTTCGGCGCGGCTCGCAATATCGAAGAAGGTGGTTCGCTGACCATCATCGCTACTGCGCTGATCGATACCGGATCGCGCATGGACGACGTGATCTTCGAAGAGTTCAAGGGCACCGGTAACATGGAAATCATTCTCGACCGCAAACTGGTCGACAAGCGCGTGTTCCCGGCCATCGATATTCAGCGCTCCGGCACCCGTAAGGAAGAGCTGTTGATCCCACGCGAAGACCTGGCCCGTATCTGGGTACTCCGCAAGGTGCTCAACCCGCTCTCGCCAACGGAAGCGATGGAGTTGCTCATCGACAAGCTCAGCAAGACGAAGAGCAATGGCGAGTTCCTGTCGAACATGAGCAGCTTATAAGTTCGTTTTCGAACTGACGTTTAGTTCGGATCGAAGGTGATCAAGAAGCCCAGGTGAAGAGCCTGGGCTTTTTGTTTGTGATTTTGTGGAGCCCGTTCGCCCTCGAGCGGGTTTGGGAGTGGTTTTGGGTGCCCCATCCTGGCCTTCTTTTGGCTAGGGTGAGAGCAAGACTGGTCATTGCTGTCATGCCGAGCGCAGCGAGGCATCCCTATCCCTACCGAAATTCTTGTCAAGACCCCAAAATCTCCAAAATCACCGCAACTCCCTCATTCCATTCCAAAAATAAACTTCGCGAAAGTGTCCAGTAGGTGCCACTGAATTTGTCACAATAGAACTAGCATCGTAAAACGATCGACTGGAAGGTGGGAACGGCACTTCATCCGTCGGATATCCGACGGATTATCCGAGCCCGATCCGTCGGATAAATTTGCCGTCCGACGGATACTTGCTTTGTTTTCAACAAAAGACGCGGAGGACCCCTCACCCTTCGCCTGATCCGATAAGTTTCCGCTTCCGAACGCGCTTATTCGCCCATGACTTTGATCACCAGCCGCTTCGGACGCTGGCCGTCGAATTCGGCATAGAACACGCGCTGCCATGGGCCGAGATCGAGCTTGCCATCGGTGATCGGCAGAATGACTTGATGATGTACGAGCAGTGCTTTCAGGTGCGAATCGCCATTAGTCTCGCCGGTATCGTGATGGTGATAGTCCTCACGAAACGGCGCGAGCTCTTCCAGCCACTTGTCGATGTCCTCGATCAGCCCGGACTCGTTATCGTTCACATAGACCCCGGCGGTGATGTGCATGGCCGACACCAGCACCATGCCTTCTTTGACGCCGCTCTTCTTGACGGCGGCTTCCACCTGCGGAGTGATGTGTATGTATTCGCGATGCTTCTTGGTATTGAAGGTCAGATGTTCGGTGAGGAAGTGCATGACGTTTTCAGTATCTCAGTACATCAGTATGTCAGTATCGACCTGTGATGCAAGGGACGGCGATTCTGAGAAGGCGAAATTGGCAGGTCGAGCAATCCGATACGGAACGCGGCGCGATTCGCTCCCCAAAACGCGAAAACGTTGAAACTGAGAAACTGACGTACTGAAATACTGACGTACTGAAAGACTGATCGACTGATCGACTGATGGCCTTACCGCATCGACTCTTCCACTTCGCTCAGCCAATCCGGACGTTTCAGGATTTCGCGCGGCTTGGGGCCATCCGCTGGACCGACGATTCCGTCGCGCTCCATCAGATCGATGAGATGAGCAGCGCGCCCGTAACCGATCCGCAAACGACGCTGCAGCAGGGAAGTAGACGCCTTGCCGAACTCGAGGACCAGCTTCACTGCGTCCTGGAAGAGTTCGTCATTGTCCTCTTCGTCGCCCAAATCTCCGCCTTCGGAGCGGCCATTCTCATCCTTAGGAGCTTCAAGGAAGGCCTGTTGATACTGCGCCGCGCCCTGCGACTTCCAGAACTCGACCACTGCAGCAATTTCTTTTTCAGTCGTATAGGGCGCGTGCAGTCGATGCAATCGCGAAGAGCCCGAGGGTAGATACAACATGTCGCCGCGTCCAAGTAGAGCCTCTGAGCCGTTCGCGTCGAGGATGGTTCGGGAATCCACTTTCGTCGCCACGCGGAACGAGATGCGAGCCGGGAAGTTTGCCTTGATCAGTCCAGTGATCACATCCACCGACGGGCGCTGCGTAGCCAGAATCATGTGAATGCCGACGGCGCGCGCCATCTGCGCCAGGCGCGTGATCGACTCTTCCACGTTCGACTGATCGAGCATCATCAGGTCGGCCAACTCGTCGATGATGATGACGATGTAAGGGATCGGCCCTTCCTGCTGTTCTTCGCCGAACAGGCTGGGCGTCTTCTCTTCTTCGAACAGGTGATTGTATTGCGCGATATTGCGTACGCCGCGGCTCGCCAGCAGCTTCAACCGGCGTTCCATTTCGCGAACGGCGTTGCGCAGCGCGTAGGCAGCCAGTTTGGGCTCGGTAATGATTGGCGTATAAAGATGCGGGACGCCATCGTAAACACCCAATTCCACGCGCTTCGGATCCACCATGATCATCCGCACCTGGTCGGGCGTGGCCTTGTACAGGATCGAAGCAATCATGGCGTTGATGGCCACGCTCTTGCCTGATCCGGTAGAACCGGCGATCAGTAAGTGAGGCATGGTCGCCAGATCGGCGACGTTGATGCGGCCGTTGATGTCTTTGCCGAGCGCCAGCGTGAGCTTCGACTTGGTTGCGTTGAACTCCGTGGACTCAACCATCTCACGGAGCCAGATGGTTTCGCGCTCGCGGTTCGGAACCTGGATGCCGACGGTCGACTTACCAGCCATGCGCTCGATCAGGATGCTCTCGGCACGCAGCGCCAAGCAGAGATCGTCGCACAGGCCGGTGATGCGGCTGTATTTGATGCCCGCCTCGGGCTTCATTTCAAAAGTAGTGACCACTGGACCGGGATTGATCTGCGTGATCTGACCGCGCACATCGAACTCCGCGCATTTTTCCGTCAGCACGCGTGCCAGGCTCTTCAGTTCGTCTTCATCGACGGCGAACTGCTCCGCCGGACGATTCAGCAACGCGCTGGAAGGCAGCTTGTAACCAGCATGCATCTTGGGCATGGTGGTTTTGTTCTTCAGGTCTTCATCAGCGCGATTGGTGACCTCCGGAACGATCGCTTCCGGCGTACTGTTCGGCGCCGGTCCTGCGGCCGAGCGCGGCACTGGGCCGCGATCTTCTTCCAGCATGCGCTCGATGCCGGTCTTCTTAGTAGCTGTTGGCGTAACGGTGATCGGCGGAATAGGCGGCTGATCCTGAAGCCGCTTTTGCACCAGTTGTGTATTGACGACGGGCTTGGCCGCGCGGCGCTTTTCCAGTTCCTTGGCTGCTTGCGCCTTTTCGCGCGCACGCTTCCAGTCTTCAATGCGATCCCATGCCGCATATAAGAAGGAGAATCGCGCCGGGAACCACAGCTGGATTGACGTGAACGAGAAAGCGGTGCAGAGATACAGCGCAACGGCGATCGCCGCGATCGACACGATGTAAGCGCCGGCGAGGTTCAGGTAATGCACCAGAACGTCGGAGCTGATCCGGCCCAGCAGGCCTTCAGCCGGAATCGCACGTGCCCAGCGGAAGTGCCAGGGCAATAGCGCCAGCAGCGCCGACGAAAACAGGACCAACGAAATCGATCCGAGGGTCTTCGCCAGGGGCGAAGTGACCGCACGCGACCGGAACCAGCGCTGCGCCAGAAACCCGAAGCAAACGGGAATCAGGAATGCGGAGACTCCGAACAATTGGAATACGAGGTCGCTGCCATAGGCGCCGACGGGTCCGATCCAATTCTGAGCAGGACGCGAAGGCAGGCGCAGGCCCGCAGTGTTGAACGACGAGTCGAGTGGCGAATAGGTGATGAGCGCAAGGAAAAGGAGGAGCGCGGAGACGAACAGGAGAAAGCCCACCAGCTCATTGAGCCGGCGGTTCCTGGTCGGCGTGAAGATCCGAGAAAAAAACTTCATGAAGGCGTGTTCGTGCTTCACGGGGACACCGCTATTCGAAATCAGAGCTGCTTAAATAAGGACGCGAACTCCCGGCACAGTCCCAACGAAGCCGCACGAAGTACACCAGAGCAGGAGTCATTATGCCAAGAAATCGGCCCGACGTTGGGGAAAAAGAAGGACAGGGGTGACCGCTGGGGTGCATTGCCCAGGTGGACACGACTAAGTCTTTCCGTATCTGGGACTTGGTATCGCTTTGGAATGGCATGCATGAGGCTCGCGTAGATCCTTCTTTCGCCGGCCATGGCGTCCCAATCACAATGGCATGCATGTTGACTCTCGCTACATTGCAAAAGCTGATCAGTGAGGAATCGAGTCGCCGCGACCAGATCCGGCAGCATCTTGAAGCCGCACTTGAACTATTGATGACGCCGTCGGTCTCGTCCGGATCCATCGCGGTCGCCGCTCCTGAAATCAGGTCGTGAGCCCAAGACTGTAGCGCAACCCGCGCCTCCGCGCACACCCGAGCGCCGTCACTATATGGAAAAGATCGTCGCGCTGTTGCTTGCCGCAAATCGTCCTATGAGCCCAGCCGAGTTGCGCGATGAGATCCGAAAAGAGATGCCGACTACCACACGCGAGGCGCTTGAGCGGGCGATCTGGCTGGAGCTACGCAAAGACAAGCCACGGCTCGCACGATTGGGTGAGGGCAAGTACGGCCTGCCCGAGTGGCGCTATCGATGGATTACGGATGGAGCGTTGCAGACGAAGTCGTAGAAGCCGGCGCTTACCGCGGATCCCGGCTGATCCATCTTTCCTCGGCCGCGACCGGAGTGTTTAAAACCATGTCCAGCAGTTCTTCGGGATCGGCGGAACAGCGAATCAGCTTGCGGTTGGATGCTTTCAGGAATTGTTCCGCCACAGCGTGGTCCAGGAACTGCAGCAGCGAATCATAGAAACCCTCGACATTCAGCAGGCCGCAGGGCTTTGGATGCAGTTGAAGCTGCGCCCAGGTTACGATCTCGCAGAACTCTTCCAAGGTTCCGTAGCCGCCGGGCAGAGCAATGAAGCCTTCAGAAAGATCGGCCATCAGGGCTTTGCGTTCATGCATGGATTCCACAATGCGCAAATCTTTCAGGTGCTGGTGAGCAACTTCCTTGTGAACCAGGAAGCGTGGGATCACGCCGATGACATCGCCGCCGTGCTCGAGCACCGAATCGGCAATCAGGCCCATCAGTCCGACGTTGCCTCCGCCGTAGACAAGGCCAATTTTCCGCTTGGCAAGAATCTTCCCCAACTTCACTGCGGTTCTGGCATAACTCGGGCGCGCACCGGTGCTCGAGCCGCAGAAGACGCAGACGCGTTTCACGCAGCCGCTCCGCGCAGAGCCCAGATCAGCACGGCCGTTCCTACGATGATCCGGTATACGGCGAAGGGAACGAATCCGCGGGTGCGCACCCAGCGCATGAACCACGCAACCACGATGTACGCAACGATGAACGAGACCACGAAGCCAATGGCGAGCGTAATCCATTCATGCGGATTCGACGGAGCTGCGCCAATGGGCAACCCGGTGGTCTTCGAGGGCCGCATGGATTTCAGCAGGTCGTAGCAGGTGGCGGCCACCATAGTTGGAATCGAAACGAAGAAAGAGAATTCGAGCGCCGCCGATCGCGACATGCCGGCAAGTTGCCCGGCGGCGATCGTTGACATCGACCGCGACGTGCCGGGGAAAACAGCAGAAGTGATCTGGCACAATCCGATCCAGATGGCTTGGCCTACGCTCATGTCCTGAACATCGGTTGTGCGCAGCGGAATCATTTTACGTTCATAGAGAGCATCAACGATCCACATGACGATGCCGCCGACCACAAGCGAAGTGCCCATGATGATCAGGCTCTCGAGATGCTTGCCGATGACCTTGGTCAGCAGGAACGCAGGAATCGCGGTGCAGACAAAGGCAATGAGCGTCAGAGTCAGCGGGTGATCCCAAACAGATTTGTCGCCGCGCGGACCGTGTGGGAACGTCGAGATGAAATCGACGATACGCTTACGAAAGTAGATGGGCAGACACAGGATGGCGCCGAGTTGGATGACGATGGAGAACATCTTCCAATAGCCGTTGCCGAGGTCCATTCCGAGTGATGCCTCGGAGATGCGCAGGTGCGCGGTGGAGCTGACGGGAAGAAATTCGGTTAAGCCTTCAATGACACCCAGCAGAAGTGCGAGCAGGTAATCGGTCAAACGTCCTCCGGCGCACTAGCCGTGTCCACCTAGCGAAAAAGAGATGGGGCCCGGCAGAAAGCAATGACTACTGAACCGCGTTTCCATACACGGCCATTTTCTGATCCACCATGTATATCAGAGTCTGCGCGCGATACGCCCAGTCGCTCTGTGGATTCTTGTCGATGGCGCGCTGCGCAAACTGTTTGGCATTGGCAGTGGCAGCGTCGATTAATTTCTGCTCGGCATTGTTGGTTTTGTATAACTCGACCAACGCAGCCTGGCGATAAGCCGCGTCGTACATCGCCTCGGAATAGGCAGGCGAGTCGGGATGATCGCTGGCGTACTTCAGGTAGACCTGGGTTTCTTTCTCCGGACATTCCGGCAATCCCTGCCAGTCTCCGCACAACTTGTTCTGAACGAGATGGAACGCCGCCAATTCGGACCACTTGGTGCGCGCGAAATTTCTTCATCACCTGCCGCATTGCGTCTTCGGGGATATCCGGTGTGAGCGTTGGATCGCGGTCTTTCGCAGACGGACGGCTGCGATAGTCCTCGACGTCGAGCTGCCAGCGGATGTCGGCAGCGCGATAGAGGGCTTCGCCCGCTAACGGCGAGTTGGGGAAATATTCCTGCGTGCGCGCGTACATGCGCATCGCATCCTGGGCAGCGCCGTTGCGCCCGCCACGACGGCTGGCTTCGTGCTCGCTATCGGAAGCGGCACCAAAGAGGACTTGATCGCCGTTCGGTGTGGAGGTGGTGACCGCGCCTTTATCGAGAATCCATCCGGTCACGTCGCGCTCAGGGGTGATAGAGGCGAGCACATGCAACCAGTTCGGAGTTCGATCGAGAATCGCAACTTCACGCCCGCGCGTGATGTCGGCGAGCCTGGTGGAAGTCTCATCGGGATTGAGATAAATGTGCGCAACGCGGATCATGATGCCGTGATCGGCGGCGCGCGCCGAAAGAATGCAGCTCAGCAAAATGAAAGTAGCGCACAGCGGCATACGCAGAGATTTCACGGTCTTCCTCCAAACAGCCCGAGCATTCCAACACAAATGCGTACCAGCAGTTTCGAACAGATATTCGGTCTCGACAAGGGTTAAGCCGGATCTTCGCGAATGATCTCGGCGAGCAACTCCGGCGCAATGTTTCCGCCGCTGATCACGATGACATAGTTCCCGGTAGATGGGAGCTGATCTGCATGGAAAAGGAATCCGGCAAAAGTTACGGCGCCACTGGGTTCGACAACCAGTTTTGCTTCCAGCGCGAGCTTGCGAATCGCCGCGCGGATTTCATCTTCGGAGACCGTAATGATCTTGTCGACGTACTGCGAAATGTGCTGAAAGTTGATCTCGCCGACTGATTGCGTGCGCAGCCCGTCCGCCAGTGTGCGGCTCACCTGCTCGGCCGGAATCTCCACGACATGGCCCGCACGAAGGCTCTGCTGGGCATCATTCGCGAGTTCCGGTTCGACGCCGATAACGTTGATGTTCGGATTCGAAAGCTTCAGACCGGCGGCGACCCCGCTGATCAATCCGCCTCCGCCAACCGGACACAGCACCGTCTCGACGTCCGGCAGATCTTCGAGAATCTCCAGGGCGATGGTGCCTTGGCCAGCGATGATCATTTCGTCGTTGTAAGGAGGAATGATCTGGTAATGATGTCGTTGCGCGAGTTCTTCGGCTTTGGCTTTGCGTTCGTCACTACCAGGCCCAACGAAGACGATCTCTGCGCCATACCCGCGCGTAGCCGCGACCTTAATCTTCGGAGCATTTTCCGGCATAACGATGATCGCTTTGGCGCCGAGTTCGCGAGCCGCGTATGCAACCCCCTGGGCATGATTGCCGCTGGAGTAGCTGATCACGCCGTGACCGCGCTGCTCGACAGTCAGGGATGCGATCTTGTTGAATGCGCCGCGGATTTTGAATGCGCCGATTGGCTGGAAGTTCTCTGGCTTGAGGTAAAGCGTTCGTCCGCTGAGAGGCTGCGAGTATTTCAGAAGTGGCGTCCGTGCAGCTACGCCAGCAATTCGGGACTGCGCAGCCTTGATGTCAGCCAGAGTAACGATGGCCAGGAACCTCTTTTCACGTTTATCGTTTCACGAAAAGCGAAAGAAGAAACTATACGGGAGATTTCGTTCCAAGATCCGGCGCCAGGAACGCGAAACACGAAACGTGAAACTCGAAACCGTTTTCAGATCTCCAGAATCACCGGCATGATCAGCGGACGCCGCGAAGTGTTCTTGGCGATGTAGCGCTTCAGGTCCTGGCGGATCTTTTCCTTGATCAGCCCGTAGTCGGCTTTTTCTTCGGCGCTCGAAAGCTCCAACGTGTTGACTACGACGTTGCGTGCTTCATCCATGAATCCGTTTTCGCCGATCGCAGCGAAACCGCGAGTCACAATCTCAGGAGGAGTCTCGACGCGTCCAGTCAGCTTGTTGATGGCAATGATGGGCAGCACGATGCCGTCTTCACTGATATGGCGCCGGTCGCGAATAATCAACTCTTCCACCACATCGCCCTGGGAATTCGAGTCGATGCAGCGGCGTCCAACGGCGACTTTACCGGCCTTGCGCGCGCCGAGTTCGTCGAACTCGAGCACGTCGCCGCTTTCGATCATCAGAACTTGTCCGACAGCGCCGTGCATGCTCTGCGCCAATTCGGCATGGCGCTTCAGTTGGCGATATTCGCCGTGGATCGGAATGAAATAGCGCGGCTTCACCAGGTTAATGACGAGCTTGAGTTCTTCCTGGCTGGCGTGCCCGCTAACGTGTATCGGCGGGTTCGAGCCGTCGTCATAAATGACGTGCGCTTCGCGGCGGAAGAGATGATCGACCATTCTGTAGATGGCTTTTTCATTGCCAGGGATGATGCGCGAGGAAAGCACGACCGTATCGCCGGTTTCGATCTTTGCGTGCTTGTGATTATCAACGGCAGCGCGCGAGAGCGCCGACATGGGCTCTCCCTGCGTGCCGGAGATCATGACGCAAACGCGTTCTGGCGCATATTTCTTGATGTCCCCTGGGTGGATGAGAAGCCCGTCAGGGACGTCGATATATCCGAGATCCTGCGCGATTTCCGTCGATTCGTTCATCGAGCGGCCTACGAGCGCAACCTTGCGGCCATGCTCCATCGCCATTTCAATGGCCAACTTAATGCGATGAATTGACGACGAGAAACAGGAGATAAACAGGCGGCGTTCGGTACGCGCGAAGACCTCGTCGAACTTGCGGCGCACGGCGCGTTCGCTGGGCGTGTAGCCGGGGCGCTCGACATTGGTTGAGTCCTGGAAGAGCGCCAGTACACCTTCTTTGCCGTACTCGGCGAAGCTGTGCAGGTCGAAGAGTCGATTGTCCGTGGGAGTCGGATCGACCTTGAAATCGCCAGTATGAATAATGATGCCGATCGGGGTGTGGATCGCCAGCGCAACGCAATCAACCAGGGAATGTGTCACCTGGATCGGATGGACCGTGAACGGGCCGATCTTGACGCGGTCCCCGGCGCGAATCTCAATCAGCTTGGCGTCATCGAGTAGCCCGTGCTCTTCGAGTTTGCCCTCGACGTAAGCGAGGGTGAATTCGGTGCCGTAGACCGGAACGTTCAGTTCGGCAAGGACCGAGGGCAGTCCGCCAATGTGGTCTTCATGACCGTGCGTAAGAATGATGGCACGAACATGATCGCGGTTCTCGAGCAGATAGGTGATGTCGGGAACGACGATGTCGACGCCCAGGAGTTCGGCTTCGGGGAACATCAGTCCGGCGTCGATGACGATAATGTCATCGGCCCAGCGGACGGCCATGCAGTTCATCCCGAACTCGCCCAGGCCGCCGAGAGGAACGATATGGAGTTTCCCGGTAGGCATCAAAACACTTGATGCTAGCACATGCAACTGCCTCCTTGCCCTCAGGCTCGGCATCTAATCAGTAGTTCTGGCGTAAACTGGGGACCAATGGCTCTGCTCAATAAAACGTGGCTGCGCGTCAGGGTAGAGAATGCCCTGAAGAAGGGACTCACGCAGGCATATGAGACCGTGAAAGTCGATCCGCAGCATTACTTGCTGCACCTGCAGGTCGCTCACGGTCTGCCGGTTACCACCTTTCGCGGTATCTACTCCGTTCCGATCGCGCAGATCGATGACATCGCTGCGCAAACCGTTCGTGCAGGCATGAAGATGGCAATGGTTGAAGGCGCGGGGCTGGGGATCGGCGGCATGCTGACGGTGGTTCCGGATCTGAGCTTCCTGGCCGTGATTACGCTGCGCACGATCCAGAAGCTGAGCCTGCTATATGGATTCGAATACAACACCGACGAAGAAATGGCCGATTTGTGGGTCGCGGCCGCGAGCGCCGCGGGCGTCGATATCAGCCGCGAACTGATGGAAAAGCAGGTTGTCAGCAAGTTTGTACCGCGAGTGATCCAGGCCATGGCCGCGCAGGCCAGCAAAGAAGCGGTAGAGAAGTGGGCAGGTCGCGTGATTCCGGTCCTAAGCTCAGTAATCGGCGCCGGATTGAATTACTTCTTCGTGCGCGCGTGGAGTGAGCGGGCGATCAAGCACTTCCGCGAGAGACACATCGCGGTTCGCGACAAGATGGCTGGTGGCGAGATCCCGTTCGTCGGTGCGCCGCACGAACTTAGCTCGGGAAGCTGACGGCTTTCCGCAGGAGGTCGCGTGGAAATCCAAAAATATATCGAGTCCATTCCGCCGAGCCTGGCCAATACAGCTCACGTGAAAACAATTTTCGGCGAACCCGTAGAAGCGCACGGAAGAACAATTATTCCCGTCGCCCGGGTGCAGTACGGATTTGGCGGAGGTTCGGGCGGCGGCTCCATGGGCGCTCGCGCAGAAAGCGAACGGCAGCGACAGGGGGAAGTCGTACTCATCAGCGATGCTCGCGCCATCGTAGGCGTAGACCGTTGTGCCCGAGCTGCTGTTCTTCTGAACACGCCTCCCAAATGGGTCGTACTTGAAGCTGACGGTTCCTCCTGTTCCAGGCAGTGCCACTGAGGTCTGCCGGTTCTCGAAATCCCACGTGTACCCAGTCGTCGCGGCACTCGCATCGGTCTTGCTGGTCATGTTGCCGTTATTGTCATACCCGTAGGTGAACGTTGCATCTGACGTTAGTTCATTCGAGCTGTTGTACTGATTTACGGCTGAGGTAATCGACGAAAGCCGGTTGCCCACTTTGTCGTAGGTGTAACTCTCCGTTGTGCTTCCACCTTGCTGCACTCCCATGAGGTGGTAGATGGCGTCGTAGGAGTAGCCCTCGGTTAGGGATGGAGTAATCCGTTAGCTACTTCCGTGCACTTGGCGAAGCGTTCACCATCAAGGTGTTCCACACTCCTGCATTCTGAGCTACTAGAAAATGGACGCGAAAGTTATCCTCTGGACCGGCGTTTTACTGTTGATTGCAGTAATTCTGACCAATGCAGCGCGGCGCGAAAAGCTGCAATCATGGGTATATGTTCTGTTTTTCTTCTCAGGGTTTCCGGCGCTCCTTTATCAAATTGTGTGGCAGCGCTCATTGTTCCTCATCTATGGCGTGAACATCCAGTCCGTAACGATTGTGGTCACGGCGTTCATGCTCGGACTCGGGTTGGGAAGCTTGGCTGGCGGCGCAGTTTCGAAGCACCCAAAGATCCCGGCGCTCGCGGTCTTTGGTTATGCGGAGCTCGGTATCGGAGCCTATGGAGTGTTGTCCCTGCGTATTTTTCACTGGGCTGCCGAATACACGGCAGGTGCCCCCGCGCTGCAGACCGGGTTTCTGTCGCTGCTGCTGGTGATCATTCCGACAATGCTGATGGGAGCTACACTGCCGCTGCTGGTTTCTCACCTGGTTAGGGTCTCAGGGCACGTGGGACGTTCCGTCGGGAAACTGTACTTCGTTAACACGCTTGGGTCGGCAGTAGCATGTTTTGTTGCAGCCGAGGTGACGATGCGGATGTTGGGGCAGTCGGGCTCGGTGAGCCTGGCAGCGCTGATTAACGTAACGATCGGCGGTTCTGTATTGTTTTTGCACGGTGTAATGCGAAAAGAATCCGCCTCGGTAGGGGTTTCGATCGAAACAGTCTCGCTCTCAACAACTGATGTTAGAAGACCAGTGTCCCTTCCACTGGCAATGTTGATGGCCGCCGTCGCTGGTTTTATTGCACTCGGGTACGAGATCTTGTGGTACAGGCTGTACTCCTTCGCCACGGCTGGGTTGGCCGCGAGCTTTGCCATCATGCTCGGTGCTTATCTGGCCGGAATTGCCTTCGGAGCGCTCGCCATTGAAAAGCTTCTCGGCGGCTCGCGATGGAAGGGCCGGAGCTACCTCGTGCTGATCGGAGGGTTCGTAATTTTAGCGAACGTCTTCGGCTACCTCGTGGCGCCGCTGCTTGCAAACACAATTCGCTGGACCGGGATTTACGGCGCGCTACCGTTGATCGCAGTGGCCGCCGGTCTGATGGGCGCCACGTTTCCTCTGATCGCAGAGGCCTCCATCCCCGCGGACTCAAACGCCGGCGCCAGATTGAGCTATCTCTACCTCAGCAATATTCTGGGTTCTGCATGTGGGAGTTTCCTCGTTGGCTTCATTTTGACGGATCATCTGAACTATCAGCAGATCTCAGTGTTCCTGGCGCTTGCCGGAATACTTACCGGCATTGCTCTGCTGTTGGCGCCGCCGCGTTCGTTCCCCAAGCTTGCGTACCCCCTCGCGGGTTGTGTGCTTGCGATGATGCTGGTGATCGTGGCCGCTCCGGCCCTATTCAACAAGTTTTACGAAAAACTGTTCTTCAAATCAGAGTGGAGCAGAAATTCTCCATCGTTCAAATACACGGTTGAAACGAAGAGTGGAGTAATCAACGTTTTACCAAATGATGCGATTTTTGGCGGAGGCATTTACGACGGTCACTTCAATATCGATCCTGGTCCGGATGTAAATGGCATCGAACGCGCCTATGCGCTCAGTTACCTGCACCCGAATCCGAAACAGGTACTGATGGTTGGGTTGTCGTCCGGGTCATGGGCGCAAATCATCGCCAACCATCCACAACTAGAGAAGCTCACGATTGTCGAAATCAATCCTGGATATCTCCAACTCATACCGAAGTATCCTCAGATCAAGAGCCTGTTAACAAACCCTAAAGTTGAGATTGTGATCGACGATGGACGGCGATGGCTCCTGCGCAACCCTGATAAGAAGTTCGATGTCATGGTGATGAACACAACATATTACTGGAGAGCGCACGCAAGCAATCTGCTCTCCCGTGAATTTCTGGAACTCGTTCGGCAGCACCTGAAACCAGGCGGTGTGCACTACTACAACACGACGAGTGGAAGCGATGTCTTTTTGACCGGAACCACAGCGTTTCCGTACTCAGTTCGCGTGGTTAATTTTCTCGCGGTTAGCGATTCACCATTTCAGTTCGACAAGGAAAGGTGGCGGGACACTCTGCTCCAGTACAAAATTGACGGACGTCCAGTATTTAACATGGAGAATCCGGTGTACCGGACGCGTTTGGCACAATTTCTTGGCTTGATTGATCAGGGTGATGGGCAAAAGCCGCGTCTGCGTCTCACCGCCATTGAAAGCGGCGAGAAATATCCACAACTTTTTCGCGGCCGCAACATAATCACCGACGACAACATGGGAGATGAGTGGCTCAGCCCGAGCGAGATTCAGCACTGAGCAGGCTTACCAGTCACTTGGTTCAGAGAATCTCAAGCTCTCGGAGCAGAGGGGCAATCAATCCTTAATTTTGTGGATGTGGCGTCTTGCTTGAATGAGCAGTCTCCGCGACAAACGGTTTTCTTTATCAGCATCAGCTCTGACGACGAAAGCTTCTTCGAACACGACGATGATATGTGGTTCCCAAGGGTGCTCGACATAGGCCATCTCTTGCTTCCGCAACTGCCAGCTGCTTACAAAGCGAATTCAGTGAAGTGATTGCTCGAAGTCCGCGGTCAGGTCATTCGAGGAGGAATTCGACAGCTACTTGTAGGGGACCGTTCGTTTGGCGTATCAGAGGAAATCCTATGTCTGCGACAGCTGTACTTCCTGAAAGGGAGATTTCTGCTCGTTTCTACCGGCCGGAACTTGACGCTCTGCGTTTTTTCGCCTTTTTGGGCGTTTTTTCTAGTCACTTGGTCTACCCTCCCGAATTTTGGCAAAAGCTGCATTTGCCCGAAATCGTGAATGAAGTTCCAAAGGCAGGAGCTTACGGAGTCGATCTGTTCTTCTTGCTGAGTGCCTATCTGATTACCGAGTTGCTGCTCCGCGAGAAGGAAGCTTCCGGATCGCTGAATGTCAGGAATTTCTATATCCGCCGCATCCTTCGCATCTGGCCGCTCTATTTCCTATTTATCTTCGTCTGCATGATTCCGGCCCTAAACCCTGGAAGAGAGTTCACTTGGAAGTACCTGGTAATGTTCTTATTGCTTTCTGGGAATTGGGCATTTGCCATTTATGGCTGGGCCGGGCACATCGTTAATCCGTTATGGAGCGTTTCGGTCGAAGAGCAGTTCTATCTTTGCTGGGCTCCTGTTGTCGCGAGGTTATCGCGGCGAAAGATTATGTTGGTGGCGATCACAATGCTAGAGATTGCTAATCTCGCGCGCATTGGAATCCCTTTCTTCTTTCCGCAGGTCAAAGCGATGTTTTTCTGGACATGCACGATTACCCATCTCGATCCTATCGCCATAGGGATTTTGATTGCAGTCCTACTGAAAGGGAGGATTCCAAGCTTCCCTGCGTGGCAGAGAGCGCTAATGTGGCTGACGGGCTCGGGCCTCCTTGTCGCAATCGAAGTTCTGTCCGATCTACCTAACCACTCCATTTTGCTCCGAAATGAACTGTACACGGTTGCGGCCTTGGCCTGTGCGCTCATATTCTTCTCAATACTTGGCGCCAGCGCCAAACTCCCCGGATGGCTGATCTATCTCGGCAAGATTTCCTACGGACTCTATGTCGTCCATCTCCTTGGAGTGGTTCTCGCAGACCACCTTCTGGTTATGCCTAATGGACCGAAACGCGTCGTCCTGCGGCTTATCCTTTCAATGGCGTTTATTATCGGGATGGCTTCGCTGTCCTACCGGTATCTGGAAACCCCATTCCTCAGATTGAAGGACAGGTTTGCTCGTGTCGCTTCCCGACCTGTTTAGCGGAGAGACTGCTATCTCGAACCCTTGACTAGTATCCGATGCGAATGAGTATTCCTAAATAGGTCAATAGTTCAGATGAGATCGAACCCCTTTGCTTACAGTTATCTGGGCTCCTCTTTTTTATATGCCTTGACACGTATATACTGTGTAGAGTATACCAATAGCGTGGAATCCGTCTTTGAAATCATTGCCGAACCCAACCGCCGCGCGATATTGAGCCTCTTGGTCTCGTCACAACAGTCAGTCGGAGAGATCGAACGCCAACTTCGCATGTCGCAGCCGACAGTATCAAAGCACCTGCGCGTGCTGCGCGACGCGGGTTTCGTGGAATCTACCGTGGACGCACAGCGGCGTCTCTACCGGCTGAGGCCTGAACCATTTCAGCAGATGGATGCATGGCTGGCTCCGTTCCGCCGCTTCTGGTCCACTCACCTGGATGCGCTCGAACGCCACCTCGACCGGATGCATAGTGATCAGTCAGCACCAACGAAAAAGAAGGCAACCAGAAAACGACGCGGCGCAATCCGCAAAAGCAACAAAGGAGATACGAAATGAAGATCAAAGTGACCACCCTATACGTGGATGACCAGGACAACGCTCTGCGCTTCTATACCGAAGTGCTGGGCTTCGTGAAGAAGACCGATTTCAGCCAGGGGCCGTATCGATGGCTGACTGTGGCGCCCGCAGAGGACCCGGACGGTACAGAGCTGCAACTGGCGTTGAACAACAACCCGGCGGCGAAAACGTATCAGCAGGCGATCTTTCAACAGAGCCAACCCGCGATCATGTTCTTCACGGATGACATCAAGGGAGACTACGAGCGCATCAAAGCTCGCGGCGCCGAGTTCACCATGCCGCCCACCGACGTGACCGGTTCAACCATTGCGATGCTGAAGGACACGTGCGGCAACCTTATTCAGCTCACACAGCTGATGAAGTGGTAGGAGACGAGGGTGATCTATCGCGAACAATACGCGCCAGGACCGGCCAACGTCGCGCGGGTCCAAAAAGATGGAGAGAAGTGGACGCTCATTCTCGTCCGCGAACTGCATCACGCACCGGAAAAAGTCTGGCAGGCGATTACCGATCCCGTGCATCTGCGTGAATGGGCGCCCTTCGATGCCGATCGAAGCCTGGATACGGTAGGGAACGACGGTGAAGCTCACCACGGTGGGAGCGCCCGTGCCGCGAGTTACCGAAACAACCGTGACGCGAGCCGACGCTCCCAATCTGCTTGAGTACAACTGGGGCGACTTCAATATGAGGTGGGAGCTCGAAGCCCTTGGCGACGGAACGCGCCTAACGCTGTGGACCAACATTGGTCACCGCTTCATCGCAATGGGCGCTGCGGGGTGGCACATTTGCTTCGATGTTCTGGATCACCTTCTCAGTGGAACTCCGCTCGGACGCATGGTCGGCCCAGACGCAATGAAGTTCGGTGGCTGGCAGCGATTGAACGCCGAGTACTCAAAGCAGTTCGGTATTGAAGCGCCAAACTGGCCGCCGAAACCTTGAAGCCTCGAAGGTCGCGCACAAGTATTCTCAATAGCATCACGTATGAAGGCAGAGATATGAACAACATGAGCCGCAGTAAAAAACAGTTGTCAGCAAAACAATGTGAAGAACTACTCAGCACATTGAAAGCCCGTTTTGCGAAGAATATGAATCGCCATAAAGGTCTTGAGTGGGCCAACGTGCAAGCGAAGCTGGAAGCGAACGCTGACAAACTCTGGTCACTCAGCGAAATGGAAAGAACTGGCGGCGAACCCGATGTGGTTGGTCACGATAAGAAGTCGGGCGAATACATTTTTTATGACTGTTCAGCGGAAAGTCCAAAAGACCGCAGAAGCGCTTGTTACGACCGTGAAGCGCTCGACTCAAGAAAAGAGAATAAACCAAAAAACAACGCCATCGATATGGCGGCTGCGATAGGCGTTGAACTTCTGACCGAAGAACAATATCGAGAGCTGCAGAAGCTTGGCGAGTTCGACACAAAAACGTCGAGCTGGGTGAAAACACCTGCTGCGATCCGAAAACTTGGCGGCGCTCTTTTTTGTGATCGCCGCTACGACACCGTTTTCGTCTATCACAACGGAGCGGAATCCTATTATGCCGCTCGTGGGTTCCGCGGTTGGCTAACGGTCTAGATTTCGACTTTGAATTTACCTGGACCACCTGTCTATCTGGGCCACCCGTCTCGCTCTGAGGTCGTCAAATTATTTAGCCCGGCAATTCCCATAAAATAATGCAGAGTGTGTTCTGCGTTCACCCATAACTCCCAGCAACAACCTGGCTTTTACTGGCTCGATCACGGGCCACCATCCGGAGGTAGAAGATGAAAATCGTAGTGATTGGCGGTAGTGGTCTCATCGGAAAAAAACTCGTCAACATACTTCGTGAACGCGGCAATGAAGTGGTGCCTGCATCACCAGCGACAGGCGTAGACACGCTCACTGGAAAGGGCCTCGATGAAGCGCTGAAAGGCGCGCAGGTTGTAGTCGATGTGTCGAACTCACCCTCGTTTGAAGACGCAGCGGTAATGAAGTTCTTCGAAACCTCAACTCGTAATCTCCTGGCCGCAGAAAAAAAGGCAGGCGTAAAACATCACGTTGCTTTGTCGATCGTTGGGGCGGACCGCAATCCCGACAGCGGTTACTTGCGTGCGAAGGTGGCGCAGGAGAAATTGATCAAGGCCTCGACCATACCCTACACGATTCTCCGCGCGACCCAGTTCTTCGAATTCACTGGCGGCATCGCCGATGGGAGCACCGAGGGCAACACGATTCGTCTGACGTCCGCCAAACTGCAACCCATTGCGGCCGATGATGTCGCAGCCGCACTCGCCGCGGTCGTATTGGCTGAACCAATCAATGGCACGACCGAAGTAGCAGGGCCCGAGCCGCTTCCTCTCGCGGAAATTGTGCAACGTTGGCTTACAGCAAAACACGACAAGCGAAAAGTAGTCGTAGACCCCAAGGCTCGCTACTTTGGCGCAGAGTTGAACGATCGATCTCTTAGCCCGGGCGAGAACCCGCGCATCGGGAAGATTCGCTTCGAGGAATGGCTCAACCGCACCGCGGCCTAGACCTTCACCAGAGCGCGCAACTGAAATTGGCACTTCATCTGACCCCGCCCTTTCGCCAACCAACGGCGAATAGGACGGGGCACCCTTAAGCGTGACCAGATCCACCCGCATTCTCACCCGGTGGAGGCGGAGTACGACAACTCAACGAATCCGTTCTTATACGCAACCACGTTCTTCAAATCCCACGTCTGCTCCGTCAGCGAGCCGAATAGCCGCAGCCCGTCGCCCAATAGGACAGGAGCCACGGTCAACCTGATTTCGTCCACCAATCCGAGCTCGAGAAAGCGCTGGGATAGCATCGCCCCGCCTACAAGCCATATATTTCTATATCGCGGAGAAAGTTTCTCGTGAACGAGGGCCTTGAGATCGCCCGAGTAGAACTCGACGCTCTTCCTTGTCGACGTCAATGTCCGTCCCGTCACGACAACAGTCGGAGTGTCGCCGTAGACCCAGCCGAGTTCGAGCGCGTGTTCATAGGTGCGAGAACCGAGCACGTAACAGTCGACGGACTTAATGAAGTCCGCGATTTCTTCCTGCGAAATGGAAACTCCGGCTTGGTAGATGCTTCCATTGCCATCCAGCCAGGAGATGCTGTTGTCCTTCCTCGCGATGAACCCATCGAGGCTTGCAACGACGTGCAAGGTCACTGTTGATCCGGTTGCGCTTCCTTCGCTCGACATGATTCCTCCTGGCGTTCTGGCCGACATCGGATTTTACAGTCCAGGGAACACATCCGGCGTCCCTTGTCATCGGGGAGTGAGCTAAGCGCGCGAGGGAACTCGATTCCCGAACCGGTCCGATTTGTTTCCTGATGGATAACCCCTCCCCTCCCCCCTGCTTCCGGATAATAAAGGACTTACGAGGCAGTGCGGCTGTACATAGCGCATTCGAAAGGACTTAGCTCGCTTATAGCGCACAACAAAGGACTTAGCAGCGTGATTTCCCGAAACGAAACATCGGTGCTAAGACACGAAAAGCCGCGGCAAATGACGCGGCCACAGCTTTCAAGAGCATAGTAGTGGTATCTAAAAGATATGTCAATGTTAAATATAAATATCTTTAAGAAAATATGAGACTAGCGGTTGGTCAGGGCCGGTGGGTTGGAAATGCGAAACACGGAGGACACAGAGGCTTGCAAAGTTCAAAGATGAGTCATCCCACTTCGCCAAAAGAGGGGGAGAGCGGGCGCCATGCTGACTCGCAGGTAAAAGGTGTTTACGGCGTATCCTTGTTCCTGTGAGGTGCGGCTGCACATTATCGACTGGTGGACTTGTTGTGGGGCTTCCGAAACAGCTCAGACCACGATTGTTATCAGGATTGTCGAAGGCGGAACTCAACGCCGTTTTGTCCCGCGCGAAACATCGGCGCTTCACCCCGTCATCTGTAGTGCTCGATCAAGGGGACCCTGCGGAACGATTGTTCTTGCTCACCAGCGGTCAAGGCAGACACTTCGTGACAACGGATGAAGGGAGAAAAATACCACTACACTGGTTGACTGCTGGACAGATATTTGGTGGGGCGGCGTTGCTGGCTAACTCCATCACTTACCTTGCCAGCACCGAACTGCTATCCGACGGTTGCGCATTGGTTTGGGATCGACCGACTATCCGCGCATTGATCTCTCGCTGTCCCGAACTATTAGACAATGCGTTGTCAATATCAGTTACAGAGCATATTGCCTGGATGGTTGCTTCTCAGGTCTCATTAGCTTCCGACGATGCGCGTGGACGCATTGCTCACTACTTATTAAGTCTTGCGTGCGGGATAGGCGTGGTCTCTCCTGATGGAATTGAACTCCAGATCAAGAACGAAGACCTGGCGGCTGGAGCGAATGTGACGCAATTCACGGCCAGTCGAACTCTGAGTCAGTGGCAACGCGCTGGTGTGTTGACGAAGCGTCGCGGCAAGGTAGTGCTGCGGAAGCCAGAACTCTTGTTGGTCTCGCAATATCACCGAGATCGCTCCTGACGACAGTCCCACCATAGGGCCATGGATCGCTGCTATAGGTCCTCTGCTGCCGGATCGCGACGAAATTTCCGTACCCGTTGGCTTACATATTTCTCGCCCGACATAACCGTGTTGACGGCGGGTAGTAGCTCCCGGCCATCCCGCTTCGCCACGAAACCACGGGCACCTAGGTCGAAAGCTTCTGCGACGAACTCCGCGGAAACGTGCTCAGTGAAAAATATGATCTGAGCCTCCGGCGCAACCTCTCGCATCTTCTGGGCAACAACCATGCCACTCCAACCAGGTAAGTTGATGTCCACGAGGATCACATCAGGTCTCAGAGTTTGACTTTGCTCAATTGCTCCCGGACCATCTGATGCGAAGCCAACGACCTTGTATCTGGGATCACTCTCTAGGGCTGCGGCAACGAAATGATGCCACGGTTTGAAATCATCAACTACCAGGACCCGTATCAGATGCTCCTCCGTCAATGAAATCTCGGACAGATAGCCGCGGCGTGGCGGCATTTCACAAACGGACAGGATCACAAAAGCTGAGTAGGTTGTCGTTGCTCTGGAGCAATGTTGGGGCAAAGATTCGCGTAACGTGGTGGCTACAAGCGACTAAAAATTGTTTTCATTTCAAAGCTTCTTAGCCGGTCCTGATGGAAGCGCAACTCGAGTTACCAATGGCGACAAGGTGAAGATCTCCGGCCTAATCACCCGCGGCACCCCGATCTATTGTTGCCGATTGTTTAATGTTGAGTGAGCATCGGAATCACCTTGCGCTGCCGTGCATTGCGACCGGCATTGATCTCAGCGTGTTCAACTCGCCGACGAGTTCATGCCATGCCTTTGGATTGCGTTTCGTTGCAAATGGCTTTTGGAGATCGGCGTAGTACCAGAGCAGTTCCCGGCGCAGTTCGTTTGATATGGCTTGTCCGCTAGTCTTCTCGAGCAGCTTGGCGTAGGTGTCGTCAGCGAGTTTATAGCTGGCAGGTACGGTTGCTTCTCCCATGTCAAGATTGTCGTTGGGCAGTTGTAGGTTCCCCTGCTCCTGTGCAAGAAGCAGCGCTCGATATCGGTCCAGGGTTGTGTTGAAGCTGTTCATGTACAACTGCTCTACATCGTGCGGGGGTGGATGAAATGCGAGGCCGCTCAAGGGACCGACCTTTGGCAGCGGGCGGACAATAAGCGCCTTGAGGCGAGCAAAAAAGCCGGGTCTCTGATACGCATTGCCCCACTCCTTGCGGTAGTCCGAATTGGAAATGTTAGAGATGTATGTCGCCTTCACCGGTGTCTGCTGGCTTTGCTTCATTTCCTTCTCTCAAGGTGCCACGCTACTTTGGTCGTGCGTGGAATAACCGTTGAGACCGCATGCCGATAACTGCCGAGCGTTAGATCTACCCGGCCAAATAAAGTAGACATATCGAGCGAGTAGGTCTACTTGAACGCCGTTTCAAGGAGCGACTTTGAAACCTCGAAGCCAACGAAGTCGTGATACGCCTTGGGCGCATAGTTTCCCTCAGCGACCTGGTCCACATCAAAACCAAACTCCACCTTGAGGTGTGCAGATGGTTTGTCCTCGTAGGGAACAATTGCACCATACTCTTTGGCCGGCTTGGGATACATGATTGCAACCGCTCGGTTCGTGGCGAGCTGATGACCCGACGTGTCGGCCACGTAATGCGACCTGACACATGCAAATCGTTTCAGGTCTCGTGGTGTCTTACGAGCAGTTTCTATAGAAGTTCCGAAAGAGAGTGCTCCAGCCACTCACTATGTTTAGAGTACGCACGAGTGTCCGACGCGGAGAGACTTACCATCTAACGCCAAACCACTTTCTGTGTGGGCTCTGGCCCATTCCGACTCATAGAAAAGCCACTGTAAAGCTTCACCGCGGTCTTGGAATGCCTTCAACTCCTCCTCGGCAGACGTCTTGCGGAAGGCAATAAACATGCGGCACATCCCGTAAGCCAGTAAGTTTGAACCCGCGAAAAAGGCGCGGCGAGACTTGCCAGAGAATAAGTCGATGTCAGACAACTCCATCACTGTCGGAAGATCGATGTTTATCTTCGTGACGCGAGTAAAGTCCAACAGTTGATAGAAATCCGGGTTGAAGTCACGATCACTCCGAAGCCGGCACTGATGTTCCAGCACTTGATCACCATCGATCTCATCCCATACGGTAGTGATCACTAGACCCCGCTCTTTGTCGATTTGGTAGTTCCACGCCATAATCTCCACCACAAGATAGAGAACTAAGGCGCGCACTAAGGGTTGTCAGACGGAAAGCTGTGTGGGGGACCCGGCAAGCTGCTACGCACTAAGTTTGTTCTGTTGATCGTCCCTCAAGGCAGCAAGTTCCGCATGCAATTCACCCCGGATACGCTCGAACTGTATTCTCGCGGATGGAGAGATAATCCTGCTTTCCAGCAGCGCCGTTACAGCCAGAAGTGTTTGAGCGAGATAATCAATTCTGCTACTCACTGCAGCCCCGTATGCGAACTGCCCGATACTACCCCATATTCAGATGTTTTTGTTGTTACGAATTGTCACATCCGCCAAAAGAAAAGGGCCGGCGAATCCAGCATTGCCAGCCCAGTAACGTTCGCTGATTGGTTGTGTGTTGGATCTCCTAAAAAGAGGTGCGGGCTGGTGAGTCTATGCCGCTAGTTTCTGACCCAGAAATTCCTTGGCTTTCGCAATCTCTGCGTCCCACTTGCTTAACTGTTCCGGACTGAGGAAATTAACCAACCGCGCCCTAAGGCCCTCGCGATTGGCCTGAACCTTTTGGACTATGTCCGCCCTGGAGGCGTTAGGATTATCGTGCAAGTACACCTGCACCTTCTCTCGAGCCTCAAGCATGAACGCTTGCAGTTTCTCTTTCTGTTCATCCGAGAGATTTAACGAGGAACCGAATCTCTTCAGTTCGTCACCTACCTGAGTACGTTGTTCTGGAGTTAGAGGCATTCTTTGTAATCTCTCCTTGGCATTGATGTAGGGTGTTGGAGAGATTGATTCGTTGCCGTCCTAGGGAGTTGGCTTTCACGTAAAGGAGGATGCCGGGCTAAGCGGCTGCCGGCCTGGAATGTTGCTCATTGGCCCTGCCTGAATTTCTTAGTTCCACACCTAAGGGGCAGTAACCGGTCTGAACAGAACAGCTGGTCATCGCAGCACGATAATATCAAGCTGAGTGTCTGATATCAGACACACCGTGATATGCTGCGAATGGTCCCAAACTGGGGACTGCCACCTGCTATCCATTTTGAGGGGACGCAGCGTGCGCACTGTTCCTCAATCATGAAGCCCACGAGTGGAAGAGCAGGGTGGCTGGCATGCCATGTCGGAACTGCACCTCTAAACATCAGAGTGAATTTCGCGCAGAAATGAGCATCGCTCATCCCCAGTTGAAAGACCTGGCGAAACCGCCTGTATTGATGTGGGCAGATGTTCTGGCTTGTTTGGATTGCGGCTTTGCGGAGTTCATCCTCGTCGAAGAAGAATTGCGAGTCCTCTCCAGCTCTGATGATGCTCCCCAAAGTTCTGCCGCGGTTGCCGATTGATCCACTCCAACCAAAAGAAGACTTGAATGGGCCACCCGCCGTTTCTACGTTGAGGAAACTCGTGACACGAACCTCGTGCTGAGGAACGTAAGTTTGAGCCGCGTCAACGATCACCCGCTCTGCTTAGTGCATGCTCAATGCGCCGATCGGGGACCAGCCAGATCAGTGCGACGACTACATAAATGATCTGCGCGATCCACGCATTCCAGATTGTGGTGATGATCGCCAGCATGTAGAGGGTCGGAGAGAGCTTCCCCTTCCAATCCTTGCCAATAGCTTTCTTGAGTACGGATTCAGAGCCTTCGTGCTTGATGATCGTCTGCTGCAGGATCCAGTAGGCTGTCCCCGCCAGAAAGAGTACGGCGCCATAAACGGCGGAGGGAGCACTGGCGAAATGGTTCTCGCCCATCCATCCCGTGACGAAGGGAAAGAGCGACAACCAGAACAGCAAATGAAGGTTCGCCCATAGCATGGAGCCAGTCACGCGGCTGGTCGCGTGCAACATGTGGTGATGGTTGTTCCAGTAGATGCCTACGTAGACGAAACTCAGCACATAACTGAGAAACGTGGGCAGCAGAGGACGCAGCGCGCTCAACTGTTCTCCGTGCGGCACCTTCAGTTCGAGAACCATGATGGTGATGATGATGGCAATCACGCCGTCGCTGAACGCTTCGAGTCTCCCCTTATTCATGGAAGCCCCTTTTTTGGATTGATTATCGCCGGAGCCAATTGTATCGGCACGCTTCATCGGCATGTCCCTCAGCAGGCTGAAGCCGCGGCCGTCAAAGCTGTTTTTGAAAGATGCGATGACGCGTGAAGTTCGGCGTTTATTGGAGCCGGCGCCCCCTTCAGACCATGTGCGATTGAAAAGGTTCCGCGAACAATCGGCTAGAATCGCCCCCCGCAGCAACAACGAATGGAACGCGCCTATCGCAATCTCGGCTACGTCTTGATTGTTCTGTTGCCGATCTTCATCGCTGGTTTCTGGATTCCTTATCTTTCTGAAATCCCAAACTTCGACGAGTCGATTACGGCCGCTGTCCATATACACGCCGTTCTGTTGTTTTGCTTTCTTGGCTTGCTGATCGTTCAGCCGCTGGCGATTCGCTACCGGGCATTTTCCGCGCATCGCGCTCTGGGAAAGCTATCGAACATTCTGATCCCGTTTGCTCTAGTGTTCTCGGTGATAATGATGTTCAAGGAATATCGCGAGCATCTGAGCGCGGGTGCAACGGTGCACATGGCTCGCAACTCCGAGTTTCTTTCGGCTGCTCAACTTGTTCTTTTTGCGAGTCTCTACGCGGTATCGATCCGGGCGATTCGCATGCGCAATGTCGCAACGCACATGCGAGCCATGATTTGCATTGTGTTGATCCTGTTGCCGGCGGGGCTGGCAAGGACGCTAGGCTACTGGTTCGACATGCGGCAATCCGTGTCGCAGATGGTCTGCCTTGCGCTCATCGATGCGTTCCTGGTTTCCCTTATTGTGTTCGACCGGCGACGCCAGTCCTCCGCTCGCCCTTACATCATGGTGCTCGGGGCGTACATCGCGATCGAGGCCATCTGGATCGTGCTCGGGCGTCCAGTTTGATTCAGATTCCTAGCGCGGCGGCACAAATATCTAATCTATGGTCAGACGATAGTTTGCGTGCTTGCCCTTACATCCTTGACGGCAATTAATGGCTGAGCGCGGACAAATCTCTGCACCATGGATTTCCTTTTCTTGCCCGGTCTTCGGCGCATATTAAACATACGTGTTGGTGATCCGACAGGAAAGAGGTTAGAGCACTTTCACCAATATCCTTTGAAGAAGAGATAGCACGGGAGCGAGGAGCGACCTTGTGCCGCTGATCGAGTGGCGCAGACGAAGGTGCGGCAATCATGAAAGATGGGAATGTAGGGCCCTACGAACTTCTGGTGGCGCACGTGCTGCACGAGAGACTCGGCCTGGGCGATGGTCAGCGCGATGGGCTTGCCGATTAGCCGCCCTTCTCCCGGGCTGCGCGCATAGCGATAATTCAGCGGTGGCAGCCCGAGTGGAGGCACGGGATACATGCCGGAGATCCGCTCGATGTTGCCCCACGTATCTTGAAGCGAGACTTGTCCCGCGTCGATAAAAGGCAAGGTTGCGGGACCGTAGCCGATGGTTACTTTGCCCGCCGAAGTTTCCGTCTCAAGCCAATGATGGGCGAAGGGTCCGCGGTGCAAGGTTCGCAATTCAAGGAAGACGATGCGAGTTTGATCGCCGGCAGTGGGGCGCGGCTCGAGTCTGGAAACCGGTTTCGCCTTCGGGGCTGTGTGTGCGGGCGCGAAGCAGTTGGCAACCCCGATGCGACACGGGCGCGCACTGCTCTGCAGGAAAGCGTTGGAGCGAAGCGGAGCCATGTGATGTTCAAGAAACTTTACCGCTTGTGAAAATGTAACTGCGCTGGCGTGAGGGGCTGCGGTCAGCAATATGAGCAGGAGCACGCAACTGAGGAGAATGGTCAGCCTGTTTGCCGGCGACGTTTTCCGGCGGCGACGTAGAAGCGTGCTGCGCATTCGCCCCATGTGTCGTTTTCGGCCGTAGTGGCTGCAATTCGCGATCTGGCGCGGAAAAGCGGGCCAAAGTGTGGGACGCCCAGGGCGGAGAGGGCGTTGTATTCCGGATAGCGGTGGCGAGGAACTCGAGAGCTGACGTGCGCTGCGGCCGATGACTTCCGGATTGATTTGTTATCTGGCGACCAGGGCGCGAATGTCGGGAGGTTCAAGAACTCGTTTCGGATAGCCGAGCCGCACCGCATTCAGCATGGCGCGACCAATGTCCTCGGTGGTCAGCACCTGGTTCGGAAAAGCCCAGCGGAGCAGCGGGAACAGGGGCCGGCCAAGCGCATAGAGAACTCGATACATGGTTGTCCTCGAGCGGATACCGTTTCTGGCCTCGATGAAACCCGGTCGAAACATGTAAGCAGCTTTGAACAGACGCAACAGGGAGTTTTCTGTCCGACCTTTTACGCGAGCCCACATAGTTCGACCGTGTTCCGAGCTGTCGGTTCCGACGCCGGAGACGTAAATAAAAGTCATTTGAGGATTAAGGCGCGCGAGCGTTTCCGCGGCGGCCATAGTCAGGGTGTAGGTGATTCGCGCATAATCCGCTTCTTTCATCCGGAACGAAGAAACGCCGAGGCAGAAGAAGCAAGCGTCGAATCCTGAGAGCTGGTTCTCGATGGAAGAGTAGTCGAACAGGTCAGGATGAACGATTTCGCGAAGCTTCGGATTCTGCTGACCTGTGGCGCTGCGACCGATCGTTACAACCAGATCCACGTCGGAAGCCAGCAGACATTCGCGCAGAACGCCCTGACCAACCATCCCGGTTGCGCCGAAGATAAGGACTTTCATCTGCCTCACTGCCGACACTCATTGTAGAACCTGCAATCAAGCGGTTGTTTCCCACACAAGCAAACGACGGTTGTGTGGGGCACCCGATCTATAGCTTTAGCGCAGACCTTCGACGAGATACAAGTCAGAGAGAAGACGGCGGTAGCCGTAGGCGTAGCTCTTCCCATTGGCTGCGGGCAGAACGGGGCCAACGTATTCCACGCCCGCCGGATCAGGAGGCATCAGTTGATGCCACAAATTTCGATGTCCAGTAGCGAGGTCGAGCAAATAGACTTTGGCCGGCAGATCGCCTCCACGGTAGATGTAGAGCGAATGACCATCAGCACTCCACCCGACGGGAACCTCTCCGGTCTCCAATCCGGCGATGGGCTTCGACTCGCCCGGTGTCGTCGGGAAGAGATATCCCTTTTGATCGGGACCGGCGGCAGCCGCGAATTGGCCATCCGGTGACAAGGCAAACGCGAGATCGTTGATTCCTTCAGGACTGATGGCGTCTACTTTATTGCTGGCAATATCCTGGACGTATAGTCGCGGTCCCTGATTGGGGGCGGTCCCGGCGAAGAGAATCTTTTGACTATCTGGAAACCACATCGCGTGGGTATGGACAATTCCGTGTCCATCCAGTTGCCTGGGTTCACCGGCTCCGGTAGGCAACAGAAACAGTTCGGTTTGATTGCCGCCACGGGTCGAGAGCGCCCACTTGCCGTCGGGAGAAAGAGCCAGGGATGCGCCATCGCCTAAGCGGACTGCGGGCGAACCATCCGTCTTGCGAAGGTACACGGCATAGCTTGGACCACCTGCTTCTCCCTCCTCGCGGAAGAGGAGGGTTTTGCCGTCGGCTGAAAGCGAAACTGGATAGGACCAATCCAACCATGTGAAATCGCGTTCTTCCGAATCCTTCTCGGACCGGACAATGAGACCGCGCCGCCAATTGTCACGAGCGAGGAGAACGCGACCGTCGGCTAACACATCCTGCAAGGTGAGATCGGCAGGGACGCGTGCGACAAGCCTCTTCTTCTGTCCCAAGGTTACGGCGTAGAGTGCGCGATCAATTCCCAACTGAACCGCGGTGAACCAGATCTCATCGCCATTGGGCGACCAGGCGAGGCCAATAGCTCCGCCTCCGTAAGGCTCGGTAAGGGCTGTCTTCTTGCCGGTAAGGTCGACGACGGAAACTCCGGCGATCGAATCCCCTTGCACGGGATGATCGAGAAAAGCGATGGAATCACCCTTACGGGAAATGCGCGGATGGCTGATCCAGCCGCCGGTCTCGTAGAGCACTTTTCCAATCGGATACTCAAGGCGATCGCGTCCGCCCACGTCGCGTACGATGGCAAGCTGGCTTCCATCGGGAGACCAATCGGCCCATTCGACGTTCTCCAGCACTTCGCGTGGTGCGCCGCCGACCAATGGCATCCGCGCTAGTGTTCCGCTGTAAGCCTGGGAACGCACTTGCTGGCTGTTCAGCAAGAGCGCCATTTCTCCGGTAGAGGAAATTGCCATGATCTCGGCGCCCGCAACTCCGACAGGAAGAGCCTCCGGCGTGCCGACACGGGTGGAGAAAACTTCGACGGGTCGTCCCTCCCAAGCTGCGCTGTAAACGATGGTTTGCCCGTCAGGCACGAAACGAGCCATGCGAATCGTGCCGCGTCGATACGTAAGCAGGTGATAGGCGGGAAGAGACGCGGGACCGCTCGCGCGCACCAGAAAGAATGCCATCAAGATAGTTGCGGCGACGGCAGCGGAGGCGACGGCGATCGGCCAGTTGCGGCGGGGCGGAGTGGGTGTCGCGGGCTGGACGACCGTGGTCTTGCGCGAACCTGATTTCTTCTGTTTTGTTTCCGGCTCTGGTTCGTCCACCACGGTGGAGATGCGCGACGACTCGAGTTCACGCGTGAGGCGTTTGAGATCGCCACGAATATCGGCAGCGCTCTGATAGCGCAAGTCGATATCTTTCTCCAAAGACTTGGTGATGATGCGTTCGAGTTCGGATGGCAGATCGGGATTCAGGCGGACGGGCGCTGTGGGTGCGCGATTCAGAATTGCTTCGGTAATCACGCCCGAAGTCTCCCCGCGAAAAGGCATTTTCCCGGTTGCCATCTCGTAGAGGACCACGCCGAACGAGAAAAGATCTGTGCGGGCGTCCAACTCCTGGCCGCGTACCTGCTCGGGGGACATGTAGGCCACAGTCCCCAAAGCTGTCCCGGGACTTGTCAATTGGTGGGGCGAAACATCGGCAACGGTACGGGAATCGCCGCTTGGAGCCGCGGATTTGTCCGTGATTTTGGCCAATCCGAAATCAAGGATCTTGGCGTGACCGCGCTTGGTGACGAAGATGTTGGCAGGCTTGATATCGCGATGAACGATGCCTTTAGCGTGCGCGGCGTCGAGTCCATCGGTGACCTGGATCGAGATTGCGAGCAGGCGCTGAATATCAAGCGGATCAGGATCAATGAGGTGCTTGAGAGTGACGCCCTCGAGGTATTCCATCACGATGAACGACTGATCGCCCTGCCGGCCAATTTCATAAATCGTGCAAATGCCCGGGTGATTCAAGGCAGAGGCAGCGCGCGCTTCGCGGCGAAAGCGTTCCAGGACCTGTGCGTCCGGAACCATCTCGTGTGGAAGAAACTTGAGCGCAACGAAGCGGCCGAGCTCAGTGTCCTCCGCTTTGTACACCACACCCATTCCGCCGCCTCCCAGTTTTTCCAGGATGCGGTAGTGAGAAATTGTCTGGCCTATCATCGGGAGCGGTCATGTTAGGCGGGAGTGGAGATGAAGTCAACAGTTCCGGCGGTTGCGATACAACGGCAGGTGAGCGGCACGAATCCCAATATTATCGAGATTAGCTGAAGGAGATCAGATGCGAACGTTAACCCTGGTTGGGATCATTGTTCTGGTGCTGGGAATCGCGGCATTCCTTGTGCCGCTACCACAGAGCGAGCACCACGGCGTGAAAATTGGTGACTCGCAAGTTGGGATTACAACCCAGCATAGTGAGAAGATACCTCCTGTTGCCGCCGGACTGGTATGTGTGGTGGGTGCGGTGTTGCTGCTGGCAGGCACGAGAAAGTAACGGTTGGCGCGGTGACTGGCCGCGCCCCGATTTCCATTTCCCCGAGTTTCGATTTCCCCTAACTCATCATCCGAGTGGCGTTCTCTTGCCATCAAGTAGAGACAGGATGCGTGTGTTTATGCGCTGAAATTCCAGACACGCGGATGCTAGCATTTCAACATACGCTCACGAAGTTGAATGGGGGAACATGCCAGAGCATCCTGACAACAAGCTGATTTCCGTGCGCCCAATTTCACCACAAGATGCAGAGGCAGCAGCAGAATTGAGCGGCCAACTGGGATACAAGGCTTCAGCCGAGACGATGCGCAATCGCATCGAGAAGCTACTGTGCAAAGCCAGCAGTCAGGCTGCTTTCGTGGCCTGCATCGGCGCAGAGGTTGTGGCGTGGATCGAGATCGCGATCGTGCAGCATCTGCAATCTGAGCCGCACACGGTGGTGGGCGGACTCGTAGTACGCGAGGATGTGCGCAGTCGAGGCATTGGGAGCAGGCTGCTATCTGAGGCCGAAGAGTGGAGCCGAAAGCAAGGGATTCCCGTGGTCAGGGTGCGATCGCAGGCGGCGAGACAGGATGCACACAGATTCTATCAACGCGAGGGATATCGGCAGGTGAAGACGTCAGCGGTGTTTGAGAAGAGGGTTTAGGTCTACTGAACTTCTCAGGTTGTACCCTTCGGCAAGTACACATCTTCAGCCAATTACTTCGCACCTCGCTTGCGATCGCGCGAGCCTATGGAAAGTACAATTTGCGTAGCGGCGCACCGGTCTGGCTCGTTCGCATTTCCCAAACGTGGAATTACGAGATTTACAGATTCCGGAATGAATGACGATTCTTGTGTTGTTTGGCTCCGATTCAGCTAGAGTTTTCCGCAACACTGTCTCAGCATGACTTTTGGGCTGATGGGCCGTCAACGTGGCCTCATGGCGGCGGCCATAGTGTGCCAATCTACTCGGAGACCGATACCAGAGATGCGCCAACGTCTAGTCTTTTCTCTGCTGTTTCTCTTTTTTTTGATTTCAACAATCTATGCCAATGCATCCGGATTTCAGTCTGTCACGAGCTTGAATGCTGGTGCAAGCCCGCGGGTGGTTTTGGCCGGGGATTTCAATGGTGACGGCAAGGCTGACATTGTTGCCGTGAATAACCCCGGGGGAGGCGCCACTGGCACAATCGTGACGCGTTTAGGCAATGGCGATGCCACCTTTCAGTCGGCGATCGTCAGTTTATCCAGTGACAGCCTGGTGGCAGCTGCGCAGGGCGATTTCAATAAAGACGGAAAACTGGACATTATTGTTGTCGATCAGCAACTCCAACGGGCAGTACTCATGCTGGGAGATGGTAGCGGTGCTTTTACATCATCCGGCACGAATAACACGTGCAGCGTTGGATCCAATCCGACTGGGGTTGTCGCCGCGGATCTGAATAATGACGGAAAATTGGACATTGCCATCGTCAACCAGGGGACTACAGGCGTTGCGGGGACCGTCACGGTGTGCCTGGGGAACGGAAATGGTACTTTCGGTTTACCCAGCTCCTATCAGGCCGCAGATCTCGGCGCAGTCGCCACGCCGGACCCGGTGGCAATTGCGGCCGGCGATTTGAACAACGACGGCAAAATTGACTTAGTGATTGCGCTGAACAGCAACGCGTACAGCACGTTGCGCGGCAACGGTAACGGTACGTTTCAGCTCCCATCGACGCAGATACTAGTCAATCTCACGAATCCCCGGGCAATCGCGATAGCCGATATGAACAAGGACGGTAATGCCGATATAGTCGTTACTACTTCTGATGTATCGGTTCTATTGGGGAACGGAGACTTGACCTTCCGCTCGCCCGCGTCGTACAGCGTCTCAGGATGGTTGACTGGTGTGGCTGTCGCTGACTTGAATGGCGACGGGCAGCCCGACGTGATCATCCCTAACACGGCGGAAAACGAGATTTGCGTGCTCCTAAATAAAGGAAGCGGACAGCTGGGTCCGGTTGTGCGGTACGCAGTAGAAACATCTCCGTATTCCATCGCGGTCGCCGACTTGAATAGCGATCACTCGGCCGACGTTCTGGTTGCCAACAACGGCATCGCTGGAGTTGGCGGCACTGTCACCGTAGCTTTTGGCAATGGCGACGGAAGCCTGAGAGCCGCTTATTCCTACGCGACAAATCCACCTAGCATCGGTTCCCAGTCCAGAGCCGTGGTGACTGGTGATTTCAACAACGACGGTCGCACGGACGTTGCGAACCTGTTTGCAGCGAATTCGGTAAGTGTGCTGATCGCTCAGTCGAACTACGTATTCCAAAGGCTCGGAACCTATGTCGCTGGAGACTACTCTGCGGATCAAGTGATTGCTCTGGCGGCAGCAGATGTGAATGCAGATGGCAATTTAGATCTGATTGTCAGTGGCCTTTCGCAAATTGACGTGCTGCTAGGGAAGGGCGATGGGACGTTCCAGACACCAATAGTACAAACTATTCCGTCGGGATTGACGCACGGTATCGCCCTGGCAGATGTAAATCAAGACGGCAAAGTTGATCTCATCTATACCTGGGCCAGTGCTGCCCAGAACGATGTTGCCGTTTGTTTTGGAAAGGGGGACGGGACATTTCAGTCGCCGGTTCTCTATACCGTCGGAAACTATCCGTACTCAGTGATTGCGGTTGACCTCAACAATGATCAGAAACTCGACCTTGTTACCGCAAATGCGAGTGGCACAGTTGCCTATCTGAAAAATAATGGAGATGGAACGTTCGCCGCGGCACAGCAACTTGTTACGGGTGGATACACGACTGGCGTCACATCAGGCGACGTAAATCATGATGGAAATTTGGATTTAGTAGCGATGAATTCCGGAAACGGCGATTCGACGAAGGCTGGTCTCTCATTTTTCCTCGGACATGGCGATGGCAGTTTCGATTCAGCAGTACAGCGTGCTACCGGCACACTTTTGAATTCAATAGTCAGCAGCGATTTTAGAAACACTGGTAATGGTGATGTGGCTGTCGCCGGAGGACAAGCCGTGTTTGTCTTTTGGGGAACACAGGATGGATCCGTTCCCTCGAAACCTTCCACCTTTTCCGGTGGTGCCGCCCCTTGGTCGATTGCCGCTGCGGATCTTGTGGCAGGAGGTTCCAGTGACATCGTTATCGGTCAGGGCGACGATCGCGTTGTACTGTTGACGAATCTAGGGGGAACGCGTCCTGTACTCACGCCCTCGGCGAATCCTTCTGTTGTTAACAACCCGGTAGGATTTACGGCCCAATTCCTGCCAGTGCTGCCGTGGGTGGGAGTCCCTAGTGGTAGCGTAAATTACCTGGAAGGCACTCAGTTGCTTGGTACTGCGTCCCTGTCGAGTGCAGCTGAGGCAGTTCTTTCAGTCTCTTTTACAACACTGGGAGGACACGAGGTTACAGCTGCCTACTCGGGCGATGGGACCTTCAATCCTCGAAGCGTGTCGGTTCTTCAACAAGTAAATGCGATTCCGCCCGATTACACAGTGTCTGCGACGCAAACGACGGCGAGTGTACGCGCCGGTCAGGCCGCTACTTACACCCTGGCAGTTGCCGGACTCGGCGGATTTAACACAGCCATCTCTTTCTCATGCTCGGGACTGCCACTAAACTCGACTTGCGGCTTTGCGCCGTCATCTGTGACCCCCAGTGGATCTGTGCCAGTCACCACTGTGCTTACGGTACAAACGGCAGGAAATGCAGCGATGCTGAAGACCATGCCGGTACATCGCCGCTCAATGGTTCTCGCATTCAGCCTTTCATTCGGGCTAGCCGGGCTGCTAGTCGTGGGCGGCGATCGCAAGCGCAGACTATGGGTTGGATTGCTGGGCTTCGGCATCTTGTCGTTAGTGCTACTGACGGCTTGTGGTGGCGGAGGAAGTGGCGGCGGTTCGACCAGTCCGCCTCCTGGCCCCGTGACACCGAGTGGAAACAGCACGATCATTGTCGCGGCGACCGGAACAATGAATGGCGTCACTATTTCTCATCAGATCCCTGTCACGCTAGTTGTGAATCCGTAGGTCGTGTCGCAAGAGCGGAGAGCAAGGCGGGTCTGGAGTTCAGATCCAGACCCGTCAATAGCTTGCTCCAAGCGAGTGGCCGATCTGCGTAACCGAGTTTCAGGCTCTAGCGGACTTTGATTTCGATCCGACGAGTTCGTTCACCGCGCGGTATGCCTGATCGATGGCTGAGTCGGTGTACGCATAGGCGCCGGCATCGGAATTGGCGATGGCGATGCGTCCGAAAGGACGGCGGGCGATCTCGCAGGGCGTTGTGCCGCCTTCGAGCCAGAAGGTATCCCACAGCGAGTTGTATTCGTAAGCGTATCCATGTGGCCAGCGATTGATGGTGATGGCGGCAATGTCGCGAGCGGGATCGAATCCGCCGGGCGCGAGCATGCGAGCGAGTTGATCGCGAGTATTGCGCTCGAGGGTCTCGAAGGAAGTTCCGTAAAGCTCATAGCGTCCCATGCGATGCTGCACGCGCGCGGGCTGTCCCGGACTGCACGGAGTGCGCATCATGTGCACGACAATGGGATCCTCAGGCGATTGCGGAAACTGATATTCGCCGAGGCTCACCGGAAGATCGAGCGATACACCTGAGTAGTAGCTGCCAGGTGCATAGAAATAGTCCACTCCCATCTTTTGCCAGGCATGCCAATTCTTCAGGACCACGTTGGTGTAGACCAGGGGAACTTTCACGGCGAAGGCGAGAGCCTCCTGCTGCTCCTTCGGAAGTGCGGGGCAGATGTAGGGAATCATCACGTGCCAGCAGGCGAGCACGCAGTTGGCGGCATGGGCGCGGTAGAGCTTGCCTCCGGTGAAGTAGCTGATCTCGACTTTCTTCGGGTTTGACCCAGCGACGTGCGCAACTTTCACGACGGTGCTGTTCAGGCGCAAGCGGACAGACGACGCGGGATCATCGAGACGGCTGTAGTCGGCGCGAGCGGTGACAATGTCGAGATCCGTCGATCCCGAAATTGCCGAAGGTATCAATTTGCGCACAAGCAGGCGCGCGATGGTGGCGTTACCGTCGGGGAAGTGAAAGAAATACTTCTCAGCTTCCTCGTTGGGAATGGCGTCGCGATTCATTCCACGGCCGGGCGAGGGATCGAGCTTCATTCCGGAGAAGCCCGGCAGCCCAAGGCCCCACGCGTCCTGAGCGGAAACGGCGTCAATGCCAATGCCGAAGAGTCCGTGCGGTCCCGCCTGAAAGAGCTTCACAATTTGCGGATCGACCTTCACCAGGTCGGTGAGAAATGCCGCATAGCTCATCTTCGCGAGGCGCAGCTTCTTTTCGGTTGAGCTGAGACCGGGAAGGTAGTCGGCCTTCTCATGCAGAAGACGAACGTAATCGTCCTTCGCCTTTTGCGAGAGCGGTGCGTCTGCGATAAAGCGAGTGAGAGCGGACTTGGCAATGTCATCGTCTTCGCCTTCGCCGTTCGCGACCGAATGGGGATCGACCACGGCCTTGTCGGCTCCGAAGGTTTCTTTGTCGAAGAAGACGTGACGAGAGAGGCCACGCGACGGATAAAACTTCTTGTCGAAATACTGCGAGTAGCTTGAGACGTCGATGCCGAGGTCGCGAATCAAAGCCTGTGCCTGCGGGCTGTAGGGCTCGGGACTTTCGATGGAGTACGTGCCGCCATAGCCGAGCAGCATGCGGCCATTCACCTGAAACTCGTTGCGGCGCGCGTGTCCCCCGAAGTCGTCGTGATTCTCCAGAATGAGGATGCGAGCCGATGGGCCAGCGGCTTGACGGAAATAGTGGGCTGCGGCGAGTCCGCTGATTCCGCCGCCAACAACGATCAGATCAAATTCTTCGCCGGTATCGATAGGCTTGGGAGCGTGCTGCCAGAAAGCGTCGTCACGAAGCTGATGCGCCGCCTGGAAGCTGGCGTCGGTGCTGCCGCGAAGTCCGGTGAGCGCCGGAGGATAGTAGCCGGGCGCATTCTGCGCGAGCGCGGGTCCGTCGAGGATAGAGCCGAGCGCATCCGGCACGATGGCCGCTCCAACTACGAGTGCCGCGCCATTCAGAAAATCGCGGCGAGTGATGCTAGCTTTCATTCCGAGTTCGCGGTCGCGCGGGTCGTCCATGGGGCCTCCAGCCTAGCTTTCCTGCGTGGCAGCGAGAACCAGGTCTGCTGCCTCAGGGGCCTGCGAACTGCGCATGCGCAGGCGATACCAGAACACAATCATTGCGAGTGAAAACAGAAAGATGATGGTGGAGATGGCATTGATTTCCGGCGTCATACCGCGGCGCAAGCGCGACCAGATTTCGAGTGGCAGCGTGTTGTCGCGCCCAGTGAGAAAAAAGGTGACGGCAATCTCGTCCATCGACAGCGTGAACATCAGCAGCGCCGCGCCGATGATCGGGAGCTTCAGATTCGGCAGTGTGACGCGAAAGAGCGTCTGAAAGTAATTGGCGCCAAGGTCAAGCGACGCTTCTTCCTGCGCGCGATCGAACTTCTGCAATCCCGCGAAGATTTCCGTGGTGGCGACCGAGATGAGAGCGGTGCCATGGCCGAATGCGATCGACCAGAGACTGAGCTTCATGCCGACCGCGACCCAAAGCATGAGCAGCGAGAGTCCGGTGATGATGCCGGGAAGAATAAGTGGGAGAAGCACGAGCCGGCGAAAGAGCGCTTTGCCGGGGAACGAAACGCGATCGAGCGCAAGCGCCGCGGGAGTGCCGATGAGCAATCCGATCAGAACAGCGCAGGCGGCTACGATCAGGCTATTGAGAACGGCGTCCCACATGGCGGAGTCGGAAAAGAGCTCCCGGTACCAACTGAGAGTGAGTCCGGTGGGAGGAAAGCCGCCGACAGCTGGGCCATTGAAGGAGTAGAGAATCAGAATCGCGATGGGAAGATAGAGGAACGCAAAGACCGCGGCCATGTGCAGCCTGAGCCACGTGGGCGACGAGTTGATCGAGCGCGTGTTCTTCGTCGTCATGTGAAGCTCCAGCGTTTTTCGAGGCGCTCGGTGATGAACAACAGGCCGACGACGAGCACCATCATGCAGAAGGAAATTGCGGCGCCCAGCGGCCAGTTGTAGGCCGCTCCGAATAGGCTGACGACGATGTTGGAGATCATGACGCCACTGGGTCCGCCGAGCAGCAGCGGAGCAAGGAAGTCACCGAGGCTGAGCACGAAGGCGAAGGTCGCACCGGCAAAGACGCCTGGCAGTGAAAGCGGAAGGACGACCCGCCAGAATGTTTTCAACGGCGATGCGCCGAGGTCCTGCGAAGCTTCGAGCAACGGTCGCGGGATGTGCTCCATGGCGGCGTAGACCGGGAGGAACACGAACGGCGTGTAGATGTGCGTGAGCGTGATGATGACGGCGAACGGACTGTACAGCAGGAACGAGATGGGGCCGTGGGTAATGTGCAGGTATTGCAACGAAGTGTTCAGGACGCCGTCGCTGCCGAGGATCGTCTTCCACGCGTACGCGCGAACCAGATAGCTAACCCACAGTGGGATGATTACGAGCTGATAAAGAAGATGCTTGTGCTTCGCGTAAAACGACAGGTAATACGCAAGAGGATAGGCGAGCAGCAGCGAGAGTACGGTTACGGCCGCGGCGATGCGCATGGAGCGCAGCAGCACTTCGAAGTAAACGGGCACGCGGAAGAGTTCGCGGTAGTTGTCGAGATTCCAGTTGCGTTGAATGGTTTGGAACGACGACACGCTCCAGAAACTGTGACAGAAGAGGATTGCGTACGGCAGCAGCAGAAACGCCAGTACCCAGAAAACAGGCGGCAGCGCGACGGCAAGACGGTAGGCGCGGGAGAACATCAGCGAGCCTCCGAGTCGCGGACAAGGACGGCGTCGGCAGAATCGAACGAAAATTCCTCTTCCTCGCCGAGAGCGGACTGTCCGGAGAGGCGTGCGTTCAAAGTGAGTCCCGATGCGCAGCGCATCTGAACTGAGTTGGTGGCGCCAAGAAAAGACTGGTTGAGAACGGCAGCAGTGAAACGAACGCGATCGGAAGAACACGCTAGACGGATCGCTTCGGGTCGGAGCGAGAATACGGCTTTGCCGTCGGGCGCAGAGCAAGGGAATACGATCGGCGCGCACGCGGCAATCCCGTTGCGTACTTCGCATTTCAGAAGATTGCTCTGGCCGAGGAAGCTGGCGACGTAAGAAGTCGCCGGGCGCGAGTAGATCTCGCGGGGCGGCGCGACTTGCTCCAATAGACCGTTGCGCAGGAGCGCGATGCGATCGGACATCGCCATGGCTTCCTGCTGATCGTGCGTAACGAAGATGAAGGTGATGCCAACTTCGCGCTGAAGCGCTTTCAGTTCGACCTGCATTTGCGTGCGCAGATTGGCATCGAGCGCGGAGAGCGGCTCGTCGAGCAGCAACAGGCGAGGACGATTGACCAATGCACGGGCGAGCGCGATGCGCTGCTGCTGGCCGCCGCTGATCTTCGCCGGACGAGCGGAGGCGAATGTATCCATCTTCACCATGGCAAGCGATTCAGTCACGCGCTGCTTGATCTCGGCTTCCCCGACCCGTGCGATTCGGAGTCCGTAAGCCACGTTTTCGAAAACAGAAAGATGTGGAAACAGCGCGTACTGTTGAAAGACGGTGTTCACACGCCGGCGGAATGGTGGGAGCAGGTCGAGGCGTTCGCCCGCCATCCAGAGTTCGCCTTCGTCAGGAAGTTCGAATCCGGCGATCAGACGCAGGAGCGTGGTTTTGCCCGATCCGCTTTCGCCGAGAATCGTTAGGAATTCGCCCTCGGCAATCTCAAGCGAGAAATTGCGCAGGACGGTGTTTTTGCCAGAAGCACTTGGTGACCGAGCGAACCTCGAGCAGCGGCGCAGCTACCGCGGAAACTGCAGCGATCGCGGGTTGAGCGTCTGTAGCCATTTTGCTTACTGAGCGGCCTTCACTTCGTTCCAGATCTCGTTGTACTTCGCGCGGCGCGGAACGTTCTGCCAGAAGTAAATGCGCTTCTGGTAGGCGTCCACGTCGTCGAGATGCAGGCTCTGTTTCTCGGCGGCAGTCATGAACTGCGCAGCGCCCGGATTGGCAGGCGCGTAGCCGGTCACGTCGGTGACCTTCTTCTGCGTCTGCGCCTGGATCATGAATTCGATGAATTGCAGCGCCAGCTCCTTGTTGTCACTGGCGGAGGTGATCATGAGGTGGTCGATCCAGCCGGTCGTGTTTTCCTTGGGAATTACTTCGCCAATGGGGAAATGTCTGCTTTCGCAACTGGTTGGTCATGAGAGGCCAGCCCATGGCCGCGACGACTTCGCGGTTCTGAAACAGGTTGGTGAGTTCTCCGCCGGTGGTCCACATCTTGCGGATGTTCGGTTTCAAGTTCAAGCAGCTTCTGTTTCACGTTCGCGAGTTGCGCGTCGCTCAGATTGTAGAGGTGCGCAGGATCGGGCTGGTCGTAGCCGAGTAACTGCGCGGCCATGTAAACGGTGGAGAGATCATCCCAGACAGAGATCTTGCCACGATACTTCGGGTCCCATAGAACGTTCCAGCTATCGGGCGGCGTGGTGAAAACGCTCGCATCGTAGAGGAGCGGGTTCGGTCCCCACATGAATGGAACGCCATACGTCTTCCCGCCAAATCTCACCACGGTGAGTGAAGTGAGGGCAGGCGAGAGCTGACTGTACGAAGGTATCTTCGACAGATCGAGAGGTGCGGCCAGGCCAGCCGTGGCGATCGAAGTAGCGACATCGCTCGAGGGAGAGATGACGTCGTAGTTGCTGGCGCTGCCGCCGCGCAGCTTGGCGACCAGTTCATCGCTCGATCCCATGTAGGAGGCAGAGACCTTGCAGTGGTACTTCTGTTCGAACTCGTGAACAAAAGATGGGTCAGCGTAACCTTCCCAGACGAGCAGGCTAAGAGTAGGCGTCTTCTTAGCACAACTACAAAGCGTTCCCAGTAGAAACAGCAATGCCACAGCTTTGATGATCGCAAGTCTCATGGGTGCCCCTCGGTGGCTGCTGTCTGAGCCCTGAACTCGTTTGATTCGTACACCGGTTTGCCTCCGACCACGGTCATCAGTACCTTCGTATCGCGGAGTTGATGCGGATCGACCGTGAACAAGTCTTGCGAAACGATGATGAAGTCGGCGAGTTTGTCCGGCTCAATCGAACCTTCTGCCTTTTCTCGATGGCCGGCATAGGCGGCGTCGAGGGTATAGGCGCGAATCGCGGCCGCAAGCGAAATGCGCTGTTCCGGCAGCCAGCCACCGGCAGGAGTTCGGTCGACAGTTTCGCGTGTGACAGCGTTCTGCAATCCAAACCACGGATTGATTGTCACTACGGGCCAATCGCTGCCGAAGGCGAGCACGCCGCCAGTCGATGAGATGCTCTTCCAGACCCAGGCGCGCGACGCGCGATCGGGACCGGCGTTCACCGCCCAAACTTTCAGCGTGTCGTCATCGGGATACGCGTGCAGCGGCTGAAAGCTGGCAATGACTCGCTCTTTTCCAAAGCGCGGAATGTCAGCGGCGGTGATGGTCTCGATGTGTTCGACACGATCGCGAGCGTCGGTAGTCTTGTTGGTGCGCTCGGCTTCGGCGTAGGTATCGAGGGCGAGATGCACAGCACGATCGCCAATAGCGTGCGTGAAGACCTGGTATCCGCGGCGATCGAGTTCCAGCACGGCAGCCTTGTATTTCTCGGGATTCCAAAAAAGTGCGCCGCTGGTGCTGGGATCATCCGAGTAGGGAGTGAACATCGCAGCCGTGTGCGATTCCACTACGCCGTCGAGCATAGTCTTCACTACACCGCCTGAGATCCACTCGTCGTCATACGTGCGACGCGCATTGTCGATGATCTGCATCTTCTCCGGTGTGAGTTCCGGCGGATCGAGAAAGTAAGCCACATAGAAACGAAGCGTGAGTTCGCCGCGCTTGCGTAACTCGGAGTAAAGGTCCAGATATTCGAAATCCTGGCCAGCACTGTGTACGCGCGTCAGTCCCAACTGATTTGCATGACGGATACCTTGCGCCAACGCGGCGAGTCGCTGTTCGCGAGTAGGCGGTGGAACCTTATTCGCAACAAGGTCACCCGCATCTTCCTTCAGAGCGCCAGTGGGCTCACCTTTGGCGTCGCGAACGATGATGCCATTCGGGGGATTGGGCGTGTTGCGGCCGATGCCTGCGATCGCGAGAGCCTTGCTGTTCGCCCAGAAAGTGTGCCCGTCGTAGCCTTCGATGAATGCGGGGCGATCGGGAACAACGGCGTCGAGCATTTCTTTCGTCGGAAGGCCGCCCGTGTTAGGGAAGTGAGCGTACGACCAGCCGCGCCCGAGAACCCATGCATCATTCGGATGAGAAGCAGCGAATTGCTTGATCATTCGCTGAACGTCCGCGAGATTCTTCGCGTCTTCAACGTTGACTCTCTGCAAACTCAAAGAGCCGTCCATGAAGTGGACGTGACAATCCTCGAATCCGGGAAGCACGAGGCGATGTTGCGCATCGACGGTGCGCGTGGCGGGACCGGCGAGCGCTTTGATTTCAGTCGTCGATCCGACGGCGAGAATCTTGCCGTCTCGAACTGCCATCGCTTCCGCCCATGGCTGCTTCTCGTTCACGGTATAGATCCGGGCGTCGACCACGATCAGGTCGGCAGACTTCAGTTCATCGGCTGTCGCAATCCAAGACACAACGCAGAACAGGATTGGACAAAGGAAACGGAAACCAATTCCAAGCATGCGGCCCATATACCTGGTTTGCTCCCCTATATTTCAGAAAAAAAACAAAGCGCCGCTAGAAGGTAGGCGGCGTATTGATCCACATCACCACGGTCTGACGCTTGCCGGGATTATGCCACTCATGAGGCGTGCCGCTATCGAAATAAAGACTGTCGCCAGGAGTGAGCGTGTACTTCTGTCCCGCAATGGAAATTTCTAATTGGCCCTGCAGCACATGGAGGAATTCTTCTCCATTATGTGAGTAGGCACTGCCGCTGCCTGCGCCCGGAGCGATGCGAAAAATGTGAGGCTCCATGGTGGTGTTACCCCATGCGAGCAATTCCATCTGAACGCCGGGACCAGCGCCGAGTTTCTTGCGATCCTTGGGACGAACCAAATAAGGATTCGTTTGCGACGGTTGGAATAGATCGAGAACGTTGATCTTGTAGAAGTGCGCGAGCTTGCGCAGCGTGCCCACCGACGCGCTCATCTGCGAGCGCTCCAACGCGCTGAGGAATCCGGTCGATATTCCAATGGCAGAGGCGGCTTGCTGCAAGGAAAGTTTGCGTTCACTGCGGACTCGACGGAGTAGCGATCCGAGGCCGGTTCCATTCGAAGGGGCTGGAGACGATTCCAAGAATGGAAGGCTACCTCCGCGTTTTAATAGCTCCGCAATGGCAAGGGCGTTTAGTCCTCGTTGCTTCCGTAGAAAACGCGCGCGCTTCAGTACGCGCACGTCTTCGGAGCTATAGAGGCGGTATTTGCTGTTCGTGCGCTTGGGACGAATTACGCCCAGCCGCTCCCATGACCGGATCACCGTGGCCGAGATACCGACCAGGCGTGCGACATCACCGATCTTCAGGTAAGTCGTTTTCTGCCCGACTTGAAACTTCTCGGAGTCGCTCAAGTGCGAATTTCCTTGACACCTAAAACTCTGTTCTCTAACCTTGCGCGATTATAGCAAGGTTTGTTGTTGTCTCGGCAAGCCGTTTTCCAAGGTGGTGGGGACCGCCGGGTACTTCGTCAGAGAGCATCTGGTCGTTGGGGAATATGGAGCTGCGCATGGGACGTAACTTGCGTTTCTTTTTCGCCTGCACGTTGTTTGCTGTCTTCTTTTCCGCGGCGTCGCTCGCCGACACAACTGGTCGCGTGCTTGGTCGCGTGACTGATCCTTCCGGCGCGATTGTTCCGAACGCCAAAGTCACGCTGGTCAACGAAGATACTGGTCAGTCGCGAACTGCTCAGACTGACGACAGTGGAGACTACAACTTCATACAGGTCCCCGTGGGGAACTATCGTCTGGAGACGGAGCTGACTGGCTTCAAGAAAAGCATTCAGCGCGGCATCGTCCTGCAACTGAACCAGGTGTTGACGCTCAACGTGACGCTCGCGCTAGGCGCGACTCAAGAAGTCGTCGATGTGAGTTCGGAAGCGCCGCAGGTAGACACCACCAGCACGCAACTGGGCGCGGTGGTGAATGATCGCGCCGTCTCGGAATTGCCGCTCAACGCGCGCGATACCTACCAGTTTCTGCAATTGCAGCCTGGAGTGCAATCGCAACTCGGCAGCAGTGGCAGCACTTTTTATGGCAGCGATAAGGCTGGTTCGGTGTCCGTGAATGGCGGCCGTGGTCGCGCGAATGACTTCAACGTAAATGGCGGCGATGCGAACGATCAGTTCGTGAACCTGCCGACCGTGCAGCCAAGTCCCGACACGATCGAAGAATTCAAGGTGATCACGAACACGTTTGACGCGGAGTATGGGCGGAATTCCGGCTCAGTCGTTAACGTCGTGACCAAGTCGGGGACTAATAACTTTCATGGCAACGTGTACGAGTATTTTCGAAATACCGATCTGAATGCGCAGGGGTACTTCAATACGGTCAAGCCGCAGTCGAACCAAAACCAGTTCGGCGGAACACTGGGCGGTCCGATCAAGAAAGACCGCGCATTCTTCTTTGGATCGTATGAAGGGCGCAGGGTGCGGCAGGGTGTTTCCGGTCAGAACGTTCCGGTGCCGGACAGCAGTGAGCGGCAGGGAGATTTCTCGGCCGGCAGCACATTCGGCGGAACCCTGACCGATCCGTTCCTCGCGGATGTAATCAACGCGCGCGGCAACGGGGCTTGCGGCACGGCAATCGCGACGGCCACGGGATCGCAAGCGGCTGCCGGGGAGAATTGGTCGGATATCTTTCCGAACAATGTGATTCCCACTTCCTGTATGGATCCGGTCGCGGCGAACCTGATGAACAATTACATCCCGATGGCGAATCGCGCGGGAGGGTACTACCAGGCAGTTCCGGTCAGCCGAGATACTCAGGATCAGTTCACGACCCGCTTTGATTACCGCATCAACAAGGATCAGAACTTCTCCGCTTATTACTACTTCACCGACGACAATAATTTCCAGCCATTCAATAATTTCCAGGCTGGAGGAGCGACAGTCCCGGGATTCGGTGGGCTTGTCGACTCGCGCTTTCAGCAAATCAACTTAAGTCACACGTGGACGCTGAGCAATTCGTTGGTGAACGAAGGGCGCTTCACTTACATGCGTGAAGGGCAGGGGACATTCCAACACCCGGAAACCACGGGCGCGATTCCGAGCTTCTGTTCGAGCGATACCCAGGCGGTGTGCTTCACAGGGACCACGGACGTGCCCGCGGCGTTCACCGCGAATGGCCTTGATGCGGCCAATCCGAAGTATGGAATCACGCCCGGACTGCCTGCGGGCCACACCAGCTTGCCGTTTATTTCAATCGGCGGCGGGGCGGTCATCGGCAATAACTTCGAGGGTGAACTTCCGCAGGTCGGGAACACCTTAACCTGGGCAGACAATCTGAGTTGGGTGAAAGGAAATCACACGCTCAAATTTGGCGCGGATGTGCAGCGCTCGCTCTTTGATCAGACCCTCTACTACAACGTGAACGGCTGGTATACGTTCGACAGCACTGGATACAACGCGCTGAGTTACGACAGCAATTATCCGGGGTTTCTGCTCGGATTAGCCGACGCGTACTCGCAGGGGTCGGCTCAGACGGAACATGTTCGAACCACGGGACTCTCATTGTTCGCGCAAGATAGCTGGAAGATGAAGCCAAACTTGACGTTGAATTACGGTCTGCGCTGGGAATTAACAACTCCACTGACCGATGCTCTGGGACACGTGCAGACATTCCGCCCGGGCGAGAACAGCACCAAGTATCCATGTACCAACACTCCGATCGAAAATTGTCCGACGGGGCTGGTTGTGCCCGGAGATCCAGGAGTGCCTGCTGGATTGACGTCGACCTACTACAAGGCGTTCGCACCGCGAATTGGTCTTGCATACAGTCCTGATTTCAACGATGGCTTCTTCGCGAAACTGTTTGGCCGCCAGGGAACGACCAGTATCCGCACTGGTTGGGGCATGTTCTATAACCCGATGGAGCAGTTAGTGCTCGAGCAATTCGGCGCGGAGCCGCCATTCGGCAGCAGCCCAGGTTTTAACAACACGCTGTTCAACACGCCGTTCATTCAGCAGGACGGCACACAGATTCCGAACGGCTTTAATGGCATTCTGACTCCGCAAGCCGGACAGGATCCGGGATGGAGCAACTACAAGCCGATTCTGATGTACGGCGATTTTCAGCCGCATCTGCGTACGCAGTATTCCGTGCAGTACAACTTCACTGTCCAGCGTGAACTGGCGCGAGATGTGATGTTACAGATCGGCTACGTGGGCTCGCAGGGGCATCGTCTGCTTGCTTCCCACGACATCAATCCGTCCAATCCGCAAACGTGTTTGGACATCATAAGCATCGCGAATAACGATCCGAATGCAGTGACAGATGGGTCCGGCAACCAGACCACGTGCGGACCCTATTCTCAAGATGCGCCGTTTCTCGTGAATGTACCGAACGGAATGAACTTCCATTTGCCAAACGGCCAGACAGTCGCGGGTTCGGGACAGACGCTTCACTTTGTCGGATTGCGACCCTATTCGTCGCCGAATTGCAACTGGAACAGCGGGGTCGGTTGTCCGACCGATGGAACGCCGATTTTCACGAACATCTTTGCCGAAGACACAATCGCGAATTCGGCTTATAACGCCCTACAGGTGATGCTGGAAAAACGCTTCTCGCACGGACTGCAATTGCAGGCGGCATACACCTGGAGTAAGTCGCTCGACTGGGCGTCCAGCTTTGAGGAAACCCTGAACCCCTACGACTTCAAGGCAAGCCGGGCGCTTTCCCTGTTCAACGCCCCGCAGCGTTTCGTCATCAATTACTACTGGGAACTTCCCACCGGCAAGCACGACGGCTGGGTAGGGAAGGTCGTCGACAACTGGGCGATCTCTGGTATCACGCAGTTCCAGAGCGGATTTCCGATTCGCCTGCAGACGCAGGATGACAACGAACTGATCAGCAGCTTGTTCTTCATCGGGACGGGCGCGCCCCAGATGACAGGCACGAAGATGGCTGTCCTCAATCCAAAGAAGTCGGATACTCACCTGTATCTGGATCCGACGCAATTCAACGATCCGGCGCTGGGAACGTTTGCGACGACGCCGCGTTCGCTTTGCTGCGGTCCGGGTACGAATCAGTGGGATATGTCGTTATCGAAGCGGCTGCCGATTTCGGAATCGAAATATTTCCAGTTCCGCACCGATATTTTCAACGTATTCAACAAAACCCAGTTCTTCAATCCGGACGGAAACTTCTCCAACTCCACGTTTGGACAAGTTCTGCAGGCGCGTGATCCGCGTGAAATCCAGTTCGCGTTGAAGTTCTATTTCTAACAGTTCGATTTGAGCGCGGGGGCATGACCTCCGCGCATTCTTCGCGATAAGAGACAGTAGTTGGAGGAATTGTGTACACCGCTCTGCAACGAGAGTTAGATACTTACGTGCGCCGCACGCCGAAATCTGCGGAAGCGCACAAACATAATCTGCAGCGGCTTCCGCTCGGGGTAGCCAGCAACTACCGGGCTTACGATCCGTATCCGATCTTTGCCAAAGAAGGCCAGGGGAGCAAGCTTCGCGACGTTGATGGAAACGAGTACATCGATCACAACCTGACATTCGGTGCGCTCATGGCGGGCCACTGCCATCCCGCGGTGATGAAAGCTGTCGAAAAACGGCTGAGCACCGGAACGATGTTCGGCATGCCGCATGATATGGAATGGGAGCTTGCGGAAGAAATTTGCGCGCGTTTCCCGGTAGAGATGGTTCGTTTCGGATCAAGCGGCACCGAGGCCACGATGCACGCGGTTCGTCTTTCGCGCGCTGCCACAGGGCGCGACAAGATCATCAAGTTCGAAGGCGCCTATCACGGACTGCATGACAGTGCGCTGGTGAGCGTGAAGCCGAAGGCGAAGGAGTTCGGCGATATCAACGCACCGACTCCGGTTCCGGGTGGACTTGGAGTGCCCAAGGGCACACTCGACAACGTGTTGATCGCCACGTTCAACGATCTCAACTCAGTTGAGCGCAAGTTCCGCGAGAATCCCGGCCAGATTGCTTCGATCATTCTCGAACCCATCATGATGAATGTGGGGCTCTGCATTCCGCAGAAAGGATTCCTCGAAGGCCTGCGCGAAATCTGCACGCGAGAAGGTTCGCTGCTCATCTTCGACGAAGTGAAGACGGGAGCGAAACTGGGCTGGGGTGGCGCATCGGAATACTTCGGCGTGAAGCCCGACATGATCTGCCTGGCAAAGTCGATTGGCGGAGGCTTTCCTCTGGCAGCCTTCGGCACGCACCGGTGGGTGATGGATCTGATCTCCGATCACAAGGTCTTTCACGGCGGAACGTACAACACGAATCCGGTTTCAATGGCCGCCGGGATTGCGACTTTCCGCGAAGTGCTCACCCGCGAGAATTACGCGCACGTCGATAAACTCAGCAAGAAACTTGCGGATGGCTATCGCAAGACGATCGCGAAGGTTGGTCTGCAGGCGTACATCGCATCGGCCGGTGCAAACGGTGCTCTGATGCTGTACCCGCAGGAGATCCGCAATTATCGCGACTGGATCACAGTGGACGAAGATCTCTGGCGGCACTACTGGTTCGGCATGGTCAATCGCGGCGTGTTGGCGCAGCCTTACTGGTGGGATGAGCAGTGGACGATCTCGGTTCAGCACACCGAAGCTGACATCGACAAGCATCTGGCTGCATTCGATGATCTCTCGGCTGATCTGGCGAAAGCGCAGCAGGAGCGCGTAGGTGCGGTGGTAGCGGCTCATTAGCGAGGAAAAACTTGTCATCGGGTCATGACAATCAATCCGGCGCTCCAGACCTGAAGCGAGTACTGGGGCGCCGCGATTTGGTTCTGCTGTTCGTGGTGGCGGTGTTCAACCTGAACGTCGTCCCCTCGATTGCCGCGAATGGCGGAGTCACGGTCTGGTTGTGGATCATCTCGCTCGTGCTTTTTTTCTGGCCGCAGGGAATCGCCGTGATTGAGTTGTCGCACCGGTATCCCGGCGAGGGCGGCGTCTACCTGTGGGCCAAGGAAGTGTTCGGCGACTTTCACGGTTTCCTTTCCGGCTGGTGCTACTGGACGAACAATATGCTCTACGTGCCGACGGTGATGTTGTACTTCGTCGGCGTATCGGTGTTTGTGCTTGGCCCGAGTGCGCAACATCTCGCGGATAGCAGGTTGTTCGCATTGGGCGCGTCGGCTGTGCTGCTGACATTGCTCGTCGTGCTGAACGTGATTGGCCTCGGCGTTGGGAAGTGGATCAATAACATTGGCGGAATCGGAACCTTCATCGCCGCATTCACGCTGATCGGGCTTGGGGTGGTGATTTGGCTGCGTTATGGGACAACAGTCACCGCCGCGGATTTTCGCGTCCCTGCCGATCCAAGATTCGTGCTGAATTCGTTTGGGGTGATTTGCTTCGGACTGGTGGGACTGGAACTCGCGTCGGTGATGGGCGACGAGATTAAAGACCCGCGGCGCACCCTGCCTGGCGCTGTAGCGTGGGGCGGTCTTTTTTCGGGCGTCCTTTATATTGGCGCGACGCTGACGTTGCTGCTGGCGGTGGGCAAGGGTGACATCAGCGTCCTGCAAGGGATCGTTCAAGCTGTAAGTCACATGGCCGGAAGGATCGGAGTGGGATGGATCGTCTCGCCATTCGCGCTGATGTTGAGCATCTCGATCGCCGGCATTGGATCAGCGTGGCTTGCGGGTTCGGCGCGTATCCCGTTCGTCGCTGGATTGGATTCGTATCTCCCCGAATGGCTGGGAAAGGTGCATCCAAAATATAAGACGCCGTATATGGCACTGATCGTTCACGCCGCGGTGTCGTTTGCGCTTTGCCTGATGTACTTTGCTCACGCGGGAGTACAGGAAGCGTTTCAGACGATGTTGTCGCTCGCGGTGGTTCTGCAATTGGTGCCGTTCCTGTATATGTTCGGAGCTTTGCTGAAACTTGCCGCGAAGCCCGATCGACAGGGACGCTACAGCCGTCCGGTGCTACTGCTGGCGGGCATCAGCGGACTGGTGACGACGACCCTGGGTATCGTGCTGGTATTCTTCCCGGCGCAAACCATCGTATCCATCTGGGCGTATGAATTGAAGATGGTGGCCGGGACGGTGTTCTTCATCGGTATTGCGTGGTTCTTATTTTATGTCTACGGCGCACGCCGTAGGAGCAGGGCAGCCAGTGAGCTTGTTACCGGCGTATAGCTGGGCTGCCGGGTTTCGGAGGATTTATGCCAGGGGCGGTACAAACTGCGGCACGTACCTATCAGCTGTTCATTGGCGGGAAATTCGTCGAGAGCAAAGATCAGAAGACGTTTCCAGTCTATGACCCATCTACCGAAGAGGTGATCGCATACGCGCCTGAGGCTGGACCTGCGGATGTCGACGCGGCAGTGAAAGCAGCGAAAGAAGCGTTTGAAGGTTGGTCGCAGACGACGGCGCAGGAGCGCGGGCGAGTTTTGTTCAGGCTCGCCGAGCGAATTAGAAAAGAAGCAGAGTCGCTGGCGCAGCTGGAATCACAAAACGGCGGCAAGCCGATCGTTGAGGCGGAGTTCGATATCGCCGATGTCGCCACGTGTTTCGAGTACTACGGCGGATTGGCGACGAAGATTACCGGGCATGTGAATCCGGTTCCGGACAATGCGCTCAGCCTCTCGCTGAAAGAGCCCGTGGGCGTTGCGGGACAGATCATCCCCTGGAATTATCCCTTGCTGATGGCGGCATGGAAGCTAGCGCCCGCGCTGGCCGCGGGTTGCACGTGCGTGTTGAAGCCGGCCGAACAGACGCCGCTCACGGCGCTCGAGATGGCCTCGTGGTTCGAAGATGTTGGCCTGCCGCCGCGGAGTGGTGAACATCATCACCGGATTTGGCGAAACCGCGGGGCACCGCTTGTATCGCATCCTGACGTAAACAAGATTGCGTTCACGGGCAGCGCCGAAGTCGGTAAAAGGATCATGAAAGCCGCGGCGGATTCGGTGAAGCGAGTGACGCTGGAGCTGGGCGGCAAGTCGCCGAACATCTTTTTTGCCGATGCAGACTTCGAAGCCGCCATTGATGGCGCTCTGTTCGGCGTTTTCATTAACCAGGGCGAGGTTTGTTCCGCTGGCAGCCGTGTGCTGGTAGAGAAGAAGATCTACAAGGATTTCGTCGAGGCGATGACCGAGAAAGCCAAGCGAATTAAGCTTGGGCCTCCACTCGAGCGCGATACGAAGATGGGTCCGTTGGTCAGTAAAGAACAATATGAGCGTGTTCGCGGATACCAGGAAGTGGGCAAGAAAGAAGCGAAAGTCGCGACCGGTGGCGGAGTGCCGACGTCGTTCACGAAGGGCTATTACGTCGAGCCGACCATCTTCTATGACGTCGACAATAGCGCTCGTATTGCACGCGAAGAGATATTCGGTCCCGTTTGCGCGGTGATCCCTTTTGAAGACGAGAAGGACGCAATCCGCATCGCGAACGACTCGCCATATGGACTGGCCGCGGCCGTCTGGTCGCGCGACATCTACAAGGCCCTGCGCATGGTGAAGTCGTTGCGCGCAGGCATCGTGTGGGTGAATCACATGCAGCCCACCTATGTAGAAGCGCCGTGGGGCGGATACAAACAGTCCGGCTTCGGGCGCGAGTTGGGGCCGTGGGGGATCGAAGAATATCTCGAGACGAAGCAGGTCCACATCAACCTGAACGAACAACCGATCGGCTGGTACTGAGACATGCCGAGCATTCAACTACGAACCGCGATTCCGGGGCCGCGCTCGCAAGAACTGATGCAGCGGCGCGCACAGGCGGTACCGCGAGGCGTCTTCCATTCCACGCCGGTATTCGCCGCGCGTGCGGAAGGCGCGTTGTTGGAAGATGTCGATGGGAACACCTTCATTGATCTGGCAGGCGGTATCGGCTGCGTGAATACTGGGCATAGGGCTGAGCCGGTACTCGCAGCAATTCGCGAGCAGATCGATCGCTACCTGCATACGTGTTTCAGTGTGTCGCCATACGAGGGATACATCGAGCTCGCCGAGCGGCTCAATCAGCTGACTCCGGGCAAGTTCCCGAAGAAGACGCTGATTCTGAATACCGGATCTGAAGCGGTCGAGAATGCCGTGAAGATCGCTCGCGCCTACACCAAGCGCCCGGCGGTGATCTGCTTCGAGGACGCATTTCACGGACGCACGCTGCTTGCGCTGTCGCTGACCAGCAAAACGCATCCATATAAAGCGGGATTCCAACCGTTTGTTTCCGATGTCTATCGAGTGTCATACGGATGTGACTTTGAGCGCGATCCATCCACCATCGAGTCGGACTGTGAACGTCACTTCGAGCAAGTCTTCAAACGCATTGTCGCGGCGGAGAGCGTGGCTGCCATCATCGCCGAACCAGTGCTTGGCGAAGGCGGATTCATTGCGCCACCGCCTGAGTATTTCCGCACGCTGGCGGAGATCTGTCGTAAACATGGCATCTTGTTTATCGCTGATGAAGTCCAGACGGGGATCTGCCGCACCGGTTCATTGTTCGCATGCGAGCAATATGGCGTCGAGCCGGACATGCTGCTTTCGGCGAAGTCGCTGGGCGGGGGCCTGCCGATCTCGGCGATCACTGGTCGTGCAGAGATCATGGACTCGACCGAGGTGGGCGGACTCGGCGGCACGTTCATCGGTAATCCAGTATCGTGCGCGGCTGCGCTTGCTGTGCTCGACATGGTCGAGCGGGAAAAGCTGAGCGAACGCGCGCTGAAGCTGGGCGACCGATTTATGGAGCGCGCTACGCGCTGGAAGAATCAATATCCAGTGATTGGACAAATTCACGGAATCGGCGCCATGCGCGCGCTGGAACTGGTGCGCGATCGTGACAGCCGGGAGCCTGCAAGCGACGAGACGAAAGCGATTGTCCGTTACTGCTATGAGCACGGTGTGCTGACGATTTCCGCGGGCACATTCGGCAATATTATTCGGTTGCTGATGCCGCTGGTGATTACCGACGAGCAATTCGAAGAGGCGCTGTCTGTGCTGGAGTCGGCGCTTGAGAGTGTAAGCGGAGCGCCGGTGACCTCAGGTATGAATCGGAGCAGTTATGCCTAGTGGAATCGCAGCCGTTCCCAGAGGATGCCTGATAAACGGCAAATGGATCGCTCGAGGCGAAGTGAGTGAGGTGCACTCGCCCTACGATGGTTCCGTGGTCGGAGCGGTGCACTTGGCGACAAAAGAAGACGTCGAGGCCGCAATCCAGGCGGCTGTAGCCGCATTCGAGATCACGAAGAAGCTCGGCTCCTACCAGCGAAAAGAAGTTCTGCAAAAGATCAGCACCCGGCTGGAAAATCGACGCGAAGAGTTTGCGCGCAGCATTGCTCTCGAGGCGGGCAAGCCGATCAAGACGGCGCGGGCGGAAGTCGATCGTTCCATCTTTACGTTTTCTGTTGCCGCCGAAGAAGCGACGCGCATCGGCGGCGAGTATCTTCCGCTCGACTGGCAGGAATTCACCGCCGGACGCTGGGGCATCGAGAAGCGTTTTCCCTTGGGCCGATTGCCGCGATCACTCCGTTCAATTTTCCCCTGAATCTGGTCGCGCATAAAGTTGCTCCGGCAATTGCTGCCGGGTGCACGATGGTTCTGAAACCGGCGCCGCAAACTCCCATGACCGCGTTGATGCTGGCGGAGGTCGTGGAAGAAGCAGGCTGGCCTGCTGGCGCGCTGAATGTGCTGCCAATGTCAAATGAAGAGGCAGCGCTGATTGTTTCCGACGATCGCCTGAAGATGCTGAGTTTCACCGGCAGCGCAACAGTGGGCTGGCAGCTGAAGGCGAAGTCCGGCAAGAAGCGTGTTGTCCTGGAACTGGGCGGCAATGCGGGTGTGATCATTCACTCCGACGCCGACGTCGATTATGCCATCGAGCGTTGCGTGACCGCAGGCTACAGCTATGCGGGGCAGAGCTGTATTGCGGTGCAGCGCATCTTAGTGCATCGTCCCATCTACGAGCGCTTCCTTGAGAGCTTTGTTACGCGCGTGAAGAAGCTAAAGACGGGCGATCCGCTAGACGAGTCGACGGATGTGGGTCCACTCATTCGCGAGCAAGATGCAATTCGCGCCATCACATGGATCGAGCGCGCGGTGCAATCCGGCGCGAAGCTACTCATCGGTGGATCGCGCAAGGGCCCTGTCGTCGAGCCGACTGTCCTGACGAGGACGACGCCGACGATGGACGTCAACTGCGAAGAAGTGTTTGCTCCGGTGAAGACCGTTGAACCGTATGACGATTTCAGCGCAGCCATCCGGCAGATCAACGATTCGCGTTATGGACTACAGGCGGGTGTCTTTACCAACGACGTACGGCTGCTCTTCCAGGCATACAACGAACTTGAGGTTGGGGGCGTTGTTGCCGGCGACGTGCCAACATTCCGCATCGACCATATGCCATACGGTGGCGTGAAGGATTCGGGCCTGGGCCGCGAAGGCCTGCGCTACGCGATTGAAGAGATGACGGAGCCGAAGCTGCTAGTCATGAACCTGCGATAAAGATAAAAGATATGAGCATCCTGAGTGCAACCCAAGTAGATACCGTCAAGAATTACATCGGCGGCGAGTGGAAGACGTCCGAAAGCGCCGAGTTGTCTCAACGTCGTAAATCCGGCGACGCAGAAGGTTCTGGCGGCGGTTCCGGCTTCTAATGCAGCCGAAGTAAACGCCGCAATTGCTGCTGCCAGCAAGGCTTTCCCAGCATGGAGGGCGACGCCTCCGGAAGACCGCATTCAGTACCTGTTCAAGCTGAAGCAGTTGCTGGAAGAGCATTTCGACGAAATTGCCCGTATCACCACGACCGAGAACGGCAAGACATTGACGGAAGCGCGTGCCGAACTGCGGCGCGGCATCGAGAATGTAGAAGTCGCCTGCGGCATCCCCACGCTGATGCAGGGCTACAACCTCGAGGACGTAGCGCGCGGGATTGACGAAATCATGATCCGCCAGCCGCTGGGAGTTGTGGCCGCGATCACACCGTTCAATTTTCCAGCGATGATTCCGTTCTGGTTCCTGCCTTATGCGATTGCCTGCGGGAATACTTTCATCCTGAAGCCGTCAGAAAAAGTGCCGCTCACAATGCAGCGCGTGTTCGAGTTGGTGGATACCATCGGACTTCCCCCGGGCGTGCTGAACTTGGTGAATGGCACTAAGACCGCTGTGAACGTTCTGCTGGAACATCCAGACGTTCGCGCGATCAGTTTTGTGGGATCGACGCCGGTGGCGCGATATATCTACGCGCATGCGGCAGAGTACGGCAAGCGCGTGCAGTGCCAGGGTGGCGCGAAGAATCACGTCGTCGTGCTGCCCGATGCGGACATGGATATGTCTGCGCAGGTGATCTCCGAGAGCGCGTTCGGATGTGCGGGCCAGCGATGTTTGGCGGTGTCGGTGGCGGTCACAGTTGGCGATGCGCAAAAGAAGTTTCGCGACTCGGTGGTAGATCGTGCACGTTCGCTGCGAGTTGGCTACGGTCTGGAAGATCGCATCGAGATGGGTCCCGTGATCACAGCCGAGAGCAAGCAGCGGATTGAATCGCTGATTGGCGCCGGCGTGGCAGACGGTGCAAAAGCAATCGTCGACGGACGTTCGCCGCAGATCCACGACTACGAGGACGGAAACTTTGTCAGTCCGACTGTGCTCGACGGATTGCCGTCCGAGAGCAAAGTTGCGTCGACGGAAATCTTTGGACCGGTGTTGAGTCTGGTGCATGCGGATACTGTCGACCAGGCAATCCAGTTTCTGTCGCGTACAGCCTATGGAAACGCAGCATCGATCTTCACGACTAGCGGAGCGGCGGCGCGCAAGTTCCGCTACGAGGCTCCCGCGGGAAACATCGGCGTGAACATCGGAGTGGCCGCTCCCATGGCTTATTTCCCGTTCAGTGGATGGGGCGACAGTTTCTTCGGAACGGTGCATGCACAGGGTCGCGATGCGATCGAATTCTATACCGACAAAAAAGTTGTGATCGAGCGCTGGACGCAGAGTGTGAGCCGGAGGTTCTAGCCGTGAATCCATTATTAGCAGTTGCCGAGGTCGGCGCGAAGACCACCGAAGAGAAATATCGCGAATATCTGATGACTGGCTTCGTGAAGGCCGTCACGCCGGTTGTGATCGACCATGCGGAAGGCGCGACCGTCACCGATGTGAATGGGCGCACGTATCTTGATTGCTTCGCCGGAATCTCCGTTGTGAATGCCGGACATTGCAATCCCGAAGTCATTGCGGCGGCGAAAGCGCAGATTGACAAGCTCGTGCACTGTTGCTCCTACGTGTATCACGTGCCAGCGGTCGCCGACATGGCCGAGAAGATGGCGGAGATCACCCCCGGACGTCTGAAGAAAACGTTCTTCGCAAATAGTGGCGCCGAGGCCGTGGAGGGTGCTCTCAAGCTGGCGCGCTTATACACGGGCAAGAAAGAAGTGATCTCGCTCGAAGCAAGCTTCCATGGCCGCACTTACGCGACGCTAAGCGTGACTGGCAATTCCAGTCGCAAGAAGCGTGGTGGGCCGTATGCCTCCGGTGTTGCATTCGCGCCCGCGCCATACACGTATCGTTCGCAGTGGGAGAGCGACGAGCAGTTGCGGCGAAGAATGCGCCAAAGCGGTGGAGAACGCAATTCGCTTCCACACTTCAGGTGACGTTGCTGCGTTTCTAGCAGAGCCGGTGATGGGCGAAGGCGGGATCATCGTGCCTCCGCGCAACTACTTCAAAGCGGTGAAGGAAGTGCTGGACCGGCACGGCATCCTCTTTATTGCCGACGAAGTGCAATCCGGCTTCGGGCGTACCGGCGCGATGTTCGCCATTGAGCATTACGGCGTTGAGCCTGACATCATGGCAACCGCGAAGGGAATTGCCGATGGCTTCCCGCTTGGGTGCGTTCACTTCGCGCGACGAAATCGCAGCGGCCTTCCAGCCCGGGGATCATCTATCAACCTTCGGTGGAAATCCGGTGAGCTGTGCCGCTGGTTTGGCGAATATCCAGTTCATGCAGAAGCACGATCTACCCGGACAGGCAAAGCGTAAGGGTGAGTACGTGATTGGCAAGCTGAAGAAGCTGCAATCGCAGCTGCCAATTATTGGAGACGTGCGCGGCCTGGGACTGATGATCGGCATCGAGCTTGTCGAAGACGCAAAGAAAACTCCTGCAACTGCGAAGGCCGAAGCGGCGAAGGCCGCATGTCTGAAGAATGGCCTGCTGCTCGGGGTCGGCGGAGTGTACGGCAATGTTCTCCGCCTGCAGCCTCCGCTGGTGATTACGCAGGAGCAGTTGGATCGTGCGCTCGACATTCTCGAGAAGGCACTACGCGAAGTCAGCGCCTGAGGTTGCGCGAGTAATTGCTGACGTTCGATGGCAGTGGAATTTCCGCAGCCAGTGCAGCATCTGGAATTGGCGCGCCGGGAACAACATCGAGCGGTAGCACACCGGCCCATACCGGAAAGTTCATGTCTTCGGCGTCGTCGATGGGAGGGCCAGTGCGAACTTTCGCGGAGCACTCAGCGAGTGACAGCCTTAGCGCTGAGGTCGCTTTCAGCTCCTGTTCGTTCGGTTGGCGCGCTTGTTCCCAGCGTCCCGGCACGATGTGTTCGGAGAGCGCGCGCAGAGCGGAGAGCTTTTCAGCGGGATCGTCGATCAATTGCGCTTTGCCTAAGACGACGACGGAGCGATAGTTCATTGAATGATTGAACACAGAGCGCGCCAGCACGAGGCCGTCCAGCAGCGTGACTGTCACACAAACCGGCGCTGGCTGGCTCATCTGCCGCAACATGCGGCTTGCGGCGGAGCCGTGAATATAAAGGTTGTCACCATCGCGGCCGTAGCTGGTGGGAATGACAAAGGGCTGGCCGTCGGCGACGAAGCCCACGTGGCAGATGAAAGCTTCGTCGAGAATCTGGTTGATTACGTCGCGGTCGTAAACGGCGCGCTGGGGTTCGCGGACTACGCGGGTGCGCACGGAAGGCGCAGTGGATGACATTCCGTTTCCTTTGGCATCGCACGAGCGGCATGATGCCGCACGATTAGTGTGACTTCTATATTGACGTATGAGTCTGCTCTTTGCCAGCTACTTTGTGGGTGTCGCAATTTGCAGTTAGCACTCTTAACTTTTGTCGTCACAAAGCTAATGCCCGAAATCACTCTGAATGTAAACGGACAAGACCGCAAGTTCGACGTGCCCGCAGAGACGCCGCTGCTCTGGGCGCTCCGCGACACGCTGACTCTCACCGGAACGAAATACGGTTGCGGAGTGGGTCTTTGCGGAGCTTGCACTGTTCACCTGGATGGCCATGCTGTGCGCTCGTGCGTGACACCAGTGTCCGCAGCCGAGGGCAAGAAGATCGTCACGATCGAGGGACTGGCCAGTGGGAACTCACATCCGTTGCAAGTCGCATGGATCGCCGAAGACGTTCCGCAGTGCGGATACTGTCAGTCGGGCCAGATCATGACAGCGGCAGCGTTGCTGGCGAAGAATCCGAGTCCGTCGGATGAAGATATCACCAACGCCATGACCGGAAACCTGTGCCGCTGCGGAACCTATAACCGCATTCGCAAGGCGATTCATCGCGCAGCCAGCGACGGAGGTGCGCGATGACAGTATCGCGTCGCGAGTTCCTGGTGGCGGGTGGTGCAGCGGGCGCTGGACTGGCTGTTTGGTTCTATCTTCGTCACGGCAATGAAAGCCACAACTCAGGCCAGGCGGTTGCTCCGAATGCCTATCTGCACATCGCGCCCGATGGAAAAATCACCGTGGTGGTTCCGCGCTCGGAGATGGGGCAGGGCGTGCGTACTGCGCTGCCGATGATCCTTGCCGAAGAGTTGGAGGCCGACTGGTCGGAAATTGCAATCGAGCAGGCGGGAGCCAGCACTTTGTTTGGGGATCAGACCACCGGCGGCAGCGCCAGCGTTCGCACGACCTGGGATCCGATGCGACGCGCCGGTGCAGCTGCGCGCGAGATGCTGATTGCAGCCGCCACAAAAGATTGGGGCGTTTCGCCTTCGGAGTGCAGAGCCGAGAAGAGCAAGGTACTTCACGCATCGTCGAATCGAAGCCTTAGCTACGGCGAATTGGCAGACCGTGCCGCGAAGCTGCCAGTACCATCAGATCCGCCTTTGAAATCCGCGAAAGATTACAAGCTCGTCGGGAAGGCGCTTCCGCGCCTCGACACGCCTTCAAAGGTGAACGGTACGGCCGAGTTCGGCATCGATTTCCGCTTGCTAGGAATGAAGTACGCGTTCCTGTCGCGTTCGCCTGTGATCGGCGGGAAGGTGGTGACTTTCGACGACACCGAGTCGAAGAAAGTTTTGGGATTCGTGCAGTCGATGAAAGTTGGCGACTCCGCCGTCGCTGTGGTCGCCGACACGGTTTGGGGTGCGATGGAAGCGCGGCGCCAGCTCAAGGTCAGTTGGGACGAAGGCGCTAACAAAGATCTCAATTCGGCAGCGCTAAGTGAAGAGCTGCGAAAAGCGGCGTCGGGCAAGTCGGTCACGCTCTATGAAGCTGGGAACGTAGCCAAGATCAAAGGGCGACGCATCACCGCGGAATACACGCTGCCGTTCCTGGCGCACGCGCCGATGGAGCCGGGAAACACGACGGCACAATTTCACGATGGTAAATGTGAGCTCTGGTCGCCGACGCAGGTTCCGCAGGATTGCCGGGACTCCGTAGCTGCAGCAGTGGGTCTGAAGCCGGAGGATGTGAAGGTCAACGTCACGCTGTTGGGTGGGGGATTCGGGCGTCGGTTGGAACACGATTACGCGGTAGAGGCAGCGCTGGTGGCGAAAGCGGCGAATGCGCCGGTGAAGGTGATGTGGACGCGCGAAGACGACATGCGCTTTTCCACCTATCGGCCCAACAGTTTCCATCAGCTTAGCGCCGTGCTGGATGCGCAGGGCTGGCCGGTTTCGTTTTCACATCGCATCGTGTCGCCATCGATCAGCCGGCAAAAGGGCCAGCCGGGCGATGGGGGCGTCGATCCTGATCTGAAAGACGAAGCTGGATTCGTGTACTCGATTCCAAATGTGCGGATCGAATATGTCGATCCTGATTCGCCCGTTCCGCTGGGATGGTTACGATCCGTGTATGCGTCGCCCGTGGCGTTCGCCAGCGAGTCGTTTCTCGATGAGATCGCAATTGCCACGCACCGCGATCCGCTGGAGTTGCGGCTGCACCTCTTGTCGAAGGATCAGGATGTGAAGTACTTCGACACAACCTGGCAGACAGCGCGCATGCGGGGCGTGCTGCAACTCGTCGCCGAGAAGGCGAATTGGAGCAAGCCCGTGGCGGCTGGTGTTCATCGCGGTATCGCAGCTTTCGCCTGCTTCAACACGTACGTTGCTGAAGTCGTCGAAGTTGCGATGGAAGGCAACGAGCCCAAGGTGAAGCGCGTGGTGGTCGCTGCCGACGTAGGCCAGAGAATCAATCCCAACATTCTCGAACAACAGGCACAGAGCGCGGTGATGTTTGGTCTGTCAGCTGCCTTGCGCGGAAAGATCACCATCGATAAGGGCAGGGTAGTGCAGAGCAACTTTGGCGACTATGAGCCGGTGCGCATGTCGGAAGCTCCGATTGTTGAAGCCTACTTCGTCGACAGCAATGCTGCACCCAGCGGGATTGGTGAACCGCCCGTGCCTCCCTTGGCGCCGGCGTTGTGCAGCGCGATTTATTCGGCCACGAAGAGGCGCATTCGCGCGCTGCCGATACTTGGCTGACCATGAACATCCGCGAACGCAACTATTGGCTCGATACAGTCACGATGCCCGCCGGTGCGCCCGGTCCGCTGCCGGAGACTGCCGACGTCGCGATCATCGGCGCTGGATTCACCGGTCTGTCGGCGGCGCGAACGCTTGCGCAGCAAGGCGCAAGGGTCGCAGTTTTCGAAGCGGAGACGATCGGTTGGGGCGCCAGTTCGCGCAACGGCGGCATGGTGTTGACCGGCATGAAGCTCAGTGCCGAGACGCTGGCCGCTCGTTATGGCATGGAGGCCACGCGCGCCATGTATGCGGCTTCGCTTGCGTCGATCGATTGCGTCGAGCAAATCGTCTCGGAGGAACAGATTGATTGCGATTTCGCGCGCAGCGGGCATCTTGAGGTCGCGTGTAAGCAGTCGCACTTCGATGCGTATGCACGCTCGGCGGAACTGATCGCCCGCGAATTCAACCACAGGCTGCGCATTATTCCACGCGGAGATCTGGCGGCAGAAATTGGATCAACAATTTACTTTGGTGGCATCGTCGACGAAGTCAGTGCCGGTCTGAATCCTGCTCGTTACGTCGCAGGTCTGGCGCGCGTGGCACAAAAAGCCGGTGCATGCGTCTACGAGAATGCTCGGGTGAATCACATCAACCGCGTCACCAGATCTGGTATAGCCGGCTTTCAGCTTACGACCGCGAAAGGGACGACCTTCGCGCAACGCATACTGGTTGCCACCAGCGGCTACACGTCGGCGGTCACGCCGGCGCTCCAGAAGAAGATTATTCCAATTGGGTCGTTCATCATTGCGACGGAGCCGCTTCGGCAGGAGCTTGCGCGCGAGTTGAGCCCTCGCAATCGGATGATCTACGATTCCAAGCACTATCTTCATTATTACCGGCTCACGCCAGACGATCGAATGCTCTTCGGCGGTCGGGCTGCGTTCTTTCCGGAAACTTCGCAGACCATACGCAAGAGCGCTGCGATACTGCATCGCGAAATGCTCGAAGTCTACCCGCAGCTGAAGAACACCAAAGTAGACTACGTATGGGGAGGCACGCTCGACTTCACCTTTGATGTGATGCCGCATGCCGGCCAGATCGACGGCATGTATTTCGCACTCGGGTATGCCGGTCATGGTGTCGCAATGGCGACTTATCTCGGTCAGAAGATGGGTGAGGCGATCGTGACCGGCGAAGATCGCAATCCGTACAGGAACGTGCCGTTTCCCGGAGCGCCGCTTGGGATCTACAACGGGAATCCGTGGTTCCTGCCATTTGCAGGGGCGTACTACAAGGTTCTGGACTGGATCAGCTAGCGCTCTTCGCGGCGTCTGACTTCGACTCTTTTCTGCGCAGAAACAGGTAAGCGATCGGACCAACCAGCAATGCAACCGGCCCCCAACGCAGCGCAAAGCGATCGCTCCCGAGCAGTGCAACGCCGCTCATCAGGATTGGAGCGAGTACGGCGTAAGCTAATCCTTTCTTTCCCCAAGGAACCAGGAAAGGCCGCGGCATATCGGGGCGCGTGCGCCGCAGCTTCCACGCCGAGAGTACGGTAAGAATCGATGTGGCAATGCGCAGCCATACGTATACCGAGATCAGCTGGGTAAGCGACTTCCACGCCAGCAACGCGTAGATCAGTGCGGAAAAGATGATCGCGATCCACGGCGTGCCAAAGCGCGGATGGAGGCGCGTGAGCACCTCGGACATGTAGCCATCTTCGGCCATCGCAAAGGGCATGCGCGTGGAAGTCAGCACGGTGGCGTTCAGGATCGAGACCATCATGATGGCGCCGGCGAGCGTCATGGCAAGACCGAGCCAATGGCCTCCGATCAGCTGCGCAGCGTCGGAGAAATATCGCGTGTGCCAGTCCTGCCAGTTGCCCAGAGCGCCGAGTGCAAGGAAGGTAGGAAGAACATACGTCGCAATCGACAACGGGACCACGATCGCCAGAGCGAGCGGATAGTTGCGCTGCGGATTCTCTACTTCTTCGGCCACCGAGGAAAGCTGCTCGTAGCCGGCGTAGAGCCACAATCCAATGGCGAGTCCGATGCCGAAGACCTGGAACACAGGCTGATGCGGTGGGATCAGCGGCGAGAACGGATTGTGGTGGAACTTGGGGATCGCGGCGATGCACATCGCAATCACAGGCAGGAAGATGATGATCGTCAAGATGGTAGCGACTCGGCCGACCATCTGAATGCCGCGTACGTTGATGTAGGTAATCAGCGCGATCAGCGAGACGGAGATCAAGTAGTGTTTCCAGCCCGAAATACCCGGCACAACAAATCCCAGATAATCCGTGAACAGGACTGCGTAAGCACCGCCCAGAAGGAAGGACGCGCTCCAATTCCAGAAGCCGGCGAGGAATCCCCAGAAGTCGCCGAATGCGGCGCGACTCCAGCGATAGAAGCCGCCTTCGACGGGCATCGCGGTCGTCAACTCGGCTGCGATCAGCGAAATCGGTATACACCACAAAAGTGGAATGAAGAGGTCGTAGAGCAGCGTGAGTCCCGGACCTGATGTGGTGACCTGATCTTCCAGGCCGAATGGTCCGCCCGTCGTGTACGAATACATGACGAAGACGAAGTAGAACAAGCTGGCCTTCGCCTTGATTGAGGTAGGAGATTTGCTCACGTGCGCCGGATTTTACCCGAGGCGGCTTCGGCGAACTAGCGGATTTATGCGGTAGTTTTCTGCTCAGCGGCTTGCGTCAGCCATCTTTCCATCACGTCGTGGCCAACAACTCCCGCCTGCTGAAAGACGAGATTGCCGTCGCGGAAGACGGCGAAGTTCGGGATGCCCTGAACTTTGTAGCGGGCGGCGAGTTCCGGGAATGTTTCCGTGTCGACTTTGATTACAACGGCGCGACCAGCGAGATCAGACGCAACGCGTGCGACTTCAGGAGCAGCCATTCGACATGGTCCGCACCACGCAGCCCAGAAGTCGACGAGCACCGGAACGCGAGCGCTCTTGATGATGTCGTCGAAAGACTCTCGATCAACGGCGATTGGTTCTGAAGCAGGAGGAAGAGTTGCTTTGCAGGCGCCGCAACGTCCAGAGTCATTGAGATGATTGGCAGGAACGCGGTTTTTGGCGCCGCAACTCGGGCAAGCTCGAACGATGGCCATAAAAGCTTCCTGCTGAAGAGATGCGAAACAGCCCAGCAATGGCGCAGGAAAATTGAAGTTACACAGAAGCCGAGTTCAGGAACTAATTCCGTTGCGCACTGGCGGGAGAAGCCGGTAACGAACGGTCTGTCGCAAACGGCTCAGGAAGGTTCGAGGTACTCGCTCCGTGACGCTTGCAACTCCGAGCAATTCCGATTCGCTCACTGGCGAATCCTCAGATGGCAGCGCGTCGCCGCGAGTGACCAGCATCGCAGCGCCGTTCATCGTGGTGCGGATAAGGCGGTGAATGAAAGATGCGGTCGTCGCGGGTGAAGGCTGCGAGGTCGCCAATTTTGATTTCATCGAACTGCGCGGTGCGAATCTCAACGGTATCGCCGGGCCAGAGCGCCGGCCACATGCTGGTGCCGGTCACTCGAAGCGAAGCGCGGCCATACGAGCGAAGTGCCTGGATGAAGAGTTGGCATTTCCGCCGGTGATCGGCGTCTACGACAGTTTGCGGTTGAAGCGGCATTGCGCTTGAGTGACTTGAATTTTGCCGCAAGCAAGAGCCATGGTTTCAAAAACCTTCTCATGCCGGAACGAAGGCTTTTCGTAAGGACGCTTCGCCGGAGTTACCGGCTTCTCGTCAGATTGATTGGAATCACCCATGAAATTCAAACCGCGAAACCAGATTTTGCTTGCGTCAGTATATGCTAGACGGCTTTCCAACCCATGCAATTAGCGAGACTGATTCTGGCTCACAGCTGGATCTGCACTAATTGCGGTTGCGGCGGCAAAACGTCTATCTGTGCCAGGCCGGCTTTTATTTGCGATTTTTCGCAGTCTGCCGATGACGGCCCGCGCATGTCACCTTCCATGTAGGCGAGTCCGGGACAGCGCGTGCATCCCGAGAGATGATCGCATCCGGAACAGGTATGCAGATCTTTCACGCGGATGTTGCGAACGCGGTTCATCTGCTCAGAGTGGTACCAGATCTCATTCAGAGGCTGCTCGCGCACGTTGCCGCAGGTGATGGGAAACTGCACGCAAGGGAAGACTTCGCCATAGGGGGATACATACACCGAAGTGTGTCCGGCGCTGCAGGGAACGCTCTCCAGAAGATCATCCGTCGTCGGTCCGGCAGGTTTGCAGAATTCGTGAACGTCGCCGACGAGGGATGAATCCTGAAAGATCTGCGCAATCTCGGGACGCGCGAGACGGTGCTGCACGATGGCCATGTCACCATCGATCTTGGGCGTGATGGTCGGGTCCATGGTGAAGGCCACGCCGAGTTCTGCGGCTAACGCCTGAACCTGGGGATAGTCGGCGATGTTCGCTCGCATCAGCGGGCAGGCGATCACCGTAGTCAGTCCCTGGCTGCGCAGGAAGCGAATGGCATTCAGCGAGCGCTCGAGTGAGCCGCGCACCTTGGTGATTCCATCATGCACCTCGGGCCGATGCGAATAGATGCTGATCTGCACTTCGCCGACGTGGAGTTCGCGAAGGCGTTGCGCCTGTTCGGCGCCGATCAGCAATCCGTTGGTCTTGATTTTTACCGAGAACATCAGCGAACGAGCATAGGCAAGGATGTCAAAGAAGTCCTTGCGCAGAAATGGTTCGCCACCGCTGAGGGTCAGGATCAGGGTGCCTGCGGAAGCTGCCTGATAGAGCACTCGCTTGATCTCGTCGGTTGACATCTCGCCGTGATCATCGTGATCGAGATAGCAATGCACGCAACGCTCGTTGCAGCGATAGGTCACGTCGAGATGGAGGCTGAAGGGAATGCCGAGCGTGAGCGCGCGAGAGGTGACTTCATCCATCAAGCTCAAAGTTTGGCCTCCGGCGCGGGCAGTACTGCTTGCGGATTGCGTGGCAAGCGGCTGTTCGGAGACCAGCAAGATTCCGTGCTCCGAGCCTTCATTGACGAAGGTCGCTGCGTCTTCGAGCGCGGCGTCGAAAGGGACTTCGAATTCGGTGCAAACCTTGTCGCGAACAATCTGCTCGAGAGTGGTATCGCCGTCGGCCGAATTCCATATGCAGCTGGCCACGGGATTCAAGGTGAAGAGCCCGGAGTCCTCAGGGCTGATCACGACGATTTCGCCGCCCATCATGCGAGCGGCAACTGCCTGGCTTCGTCCCACGTAGAGCGACTTCATGCGACTAGTTTCCATATCTCCGGGTCGGGAAGAAATTCCATCTGTTTAATCGGGACGCTGTCGACGAATCGAATTGCCGCGGCGAGCGCCCGCTGAACCCACATTGGTTCTTTCGCGAAGAACAGAATATTACGCATCACGGCATGCAATGCTTCGAAACGCGCAAGCGTCGTGATTCGATTTTCAGGCGCGTGACGGAGAATGTACATGGCTGCGAGTGGAGCCGAGATCGGTTCTCCGGGACGCGCAAGCTCTCCATAAAAAGGTGTGCCGAAAGCGCGATAGCCGTCGCCTTCAGGCAGCACGAAGGAAATCTCATCACTCAGCAGGTGAACGGAGTCCGACGCCAATCGGCACATCGTGGTCTTGCCGGAACCGGATGGCCCTGCGAACAAATACGCATTCGATCCCGCTATGGCGCTGGCGGAATGGAACAGGAAGCCTCCACGCTCGACCAGCAGCAGGGAATAAACAATGCGCAGGACGGAATCAATCGCGTAAGGACTGGGTGCCTGATGGATCGTGCCGCGCCCGGTCGACATATTCCATGCGGTGCGAAAGTCGCCGCGAACCATGTCGACCTCGGAGTCGGAGATGCGAACGGCGAGGTCTTCGTCTGGATCATGCGCAAGCGGTTGCAGCGTGATCTCAAATTCGGCCACGGGTTGGTCCGATTGCGATTCGAACCCTCGGTAACGCTCGCGCAGCAACTCCAGGAACCCGCGGTCGTCGACAGAAAGGCGAATCGGAACATTGCCGACGGCGACGGTAAAGCCCAGCCGGCTGGCGTTTCTCGACGTTTCCTGCTTCAGTTCTGATGAGGAATAGGTCATTGCGCGCGGTTGGTCGAAGGTTACCGAATTGAAAAAGAGCATGCAAAAGGAATATGGTCCGTGAATCCTCCGGGTACCCCCCTCCCCTCCCCCCTGTCCCGCATTCTAAAGGGGTTACAGCCATGGGATAAGGCTTGTCCCGGCAAACAAAGGACTTAGTCCCATCGTCCCGCATAACAAAGGAGTTAACGTCAGTTGTCAGTTGCTAGTTGTCAGTTGTCAGAAAAAGCAAGAACCAAAATCTCCTGAACGCCAGCGCCTATTTCTATTGTGGCAAATTTGAGGGTACCTACTAGACACTTTCGCGAAGTTTATTTTCGGCTTGGAATGAGCAGAGTTGGATGGAAATTGCGAAAGTTGGGGGCTTGACAACTTTTTATGATGGCCGGCACGAAGAAGACCAACCGGGCTCCGTGCAGAAGACTGCGTGTATCGCGTTAGAATCATACGGCTATGAACATCTATTTTTTGCGCCATGCGAGTGCGGGTTCACACAAGGCGAATCTGGCAGCAGATGAGCGGCGTCCCTTGGATCCAGATGGCATCCAGCAATGCGGAGTGATTGGGCGCGCGTTGGCGGCGCTTGAGGTGACGCTCGACATCGTGATTTCCAGTCCGCTGAAGCGCGCGCAACAGACCGCTGAGCTGGTGGCGCGTGAAATCGGCTACGAGAACAGGATTGAGTTTTCCGATGCCCTTCGCCCGGAAGGCGAATTACCGCGCGTTTGAGCAGTTGCTGCAAAGCTATGCCAAAAAAGACGAGATCATGGTGGTCGGGCACAATCCCACGCTGAGCGAGTTTCTCAGCCTGCTGATCAGCGGGGGCGCGAGCCATACGGCGGTGGAATTGAAAAAGGGCGCCATTGCTAAGGTTCCTATGGACGGGAACTCGTCTGCGTTGCAATGGTGCTTTACGCCGAAAGCGGCGCGCGCGATTCAGGAAGGTGGAAGTACCAAGTCGCGACCGAAGAGTTCACGGAAGTAAGGCGCTTCCTTGGAGACGACTCCAGAGCTCGAGTTCGGCGCCGCCACGTTTGGTCTCGAACGTGAAGAGCACGCTACCATCCTTCAACTTCGCTTTCACCTTCTTTACGGCGCCGCGCCGTCCTTGATCGAGCGCGCGTGCCATGCGCAGAATCGACACAGCTTGCGGAATCAAATTGCGTTGAGCGAGGGGAACTGCCCGCATCGCGCGATCTCCCGGGGTAGGCCGCGTCTTTCCGAGATAGCGTGCGATGGCCGCGATCACGCGGCGTTGTTCGGAGCTGTAGCCAAAAATTTCCGAGTTGGCGATCAGGTAATAGGCGTGGCGATGGCGTCCCGTTCGATTGACGAACGACCCAACATCGCTGAGCAGAGCCGCCGCTGCGATCCATTCGCGATAGTCGGGCGGAAGGTGATGCACGCGCTTGAGTTCCTGAAAGAGTTGTACCGCGAGATCCTGAACATGCTCGGCCGCAGGAATCTGAACGTCGTAGCGAGCGGCGGTATCGTGCAGCGCAGCAATGCGTTCTGATTCAATGCGCCGATGGATGGAAGCGCGCCGATCGTATTCCGCTGCCATCTGCGCGAGCAATCCGTCGCGCAAGCCGAGCGGCGAATAGCGAAATCCGGGAAGGCTGAGACGCTCGATCAGTTCGCGATAAACGAATGCTCCTGCGAGGATGATTTCCGCACGTCGCGGTCCGAGGCCAGGAAGGCGTTTGCGTTGTTCGAGCGTGAGCTTTGCCAATCGATCGGTGATTCTCGCGAGGGCCGCGCGCGAGACGGTGACCGCCTGACCATGCTCGACATCCTCACGTCCAGCGGCAATGCCAGCCAGTGCCGCGGCGGTGCCGGAAGTCGCGATGGTCATCTGCACATCCTGCTTGCGCATGCGTCCATGCAGGCGATTCACTTCTTCCGCGATGAACTCTTCTAATCGGCCAAGCTGCTTCTTCTTGGGAGGATCGTCGGGAAGGAACTCTTGTGTAAGACGAACTGCGCCGAGCGGCAGGCTGATCATGGAACGAATCTGGCCGTCCACTGAAACCGTTACTTCGCAACTGCCGCCACCGAGATCAAAGAGCATGAGGCGCGATGCCGCGAAATGCGATCGCGAGAGGACGCCGAGGTGGATGAGACGGCCTTCTTCCAGTCCAGAGATGATCTCGACGCGCCATCCGGTGGCCGAGCGCACCCACTCGATGAAACTCGCGCCGTTTTGTGCGTCGCGAAGGGCGCTGGTGGCCACGACTTTTACCTGATCCGCATGAAAGGTCTGCGTTGCTTTGTGAAAGCGGCGCAGAACTTTTACGGTGGCGGCGATGGCCTGTGGATCGAGAATTCCGGTGGAGAAAACCGTGCGGCCCAGTCGGGTGACTTCGCGATCTTCGTGGACGACGTGGAGACGATGCGCGTCCAGCGTCGCGATCTTGAGACGAACCGAGTTGGCGCCGATATCAACCGCCGCAAAAGTTGGCATCGTTAGCTCGCTAGGCGAAGTCAACAGAGTGTGTTGCCGGGCGTTGCTGAGGTGCGGCTTTCAATGTTTCACGTTGAAGGGTCGGGTCGCAAGTCTGCGGTGGGTAACGTGCAAAAAGGTCATTTGCGGAAGGATTTTGACCAGGCTTTCACGATTCGTGCCCTGATTGGGACTTTTTATACTCGTCATTTCCCGGTAAGTAGTTGAGCCAAAGTGAGTTTGTGCCAATTGTTAACAGAATGTTAAATGTGGCCATGAACGCCCGGTTTCATGGCAGTTTCCTTTACTTGGCTGGGGCCAGCGGTTTAACCTTCTAGTTGAAACCAAGCAGGAGCAAATTCTGTGAATGACCAGCAACAACGTGAACGCATCTGGATTTCTCCGCAGAAATTTTGGGCAGTTACAAAAAACATGTCGTCGGAAGAAACCGAAAAGTTAATGGATACGGTTACGCAACTTGCGCAGGAAGATCGAATCGACCTGCTGAAGAAATTTGAATTTATTTCTGTTGGTGACCCTTACCATCGTCAAGCCTGCTAAGACAGGCAGCGATCCCTCGGCGGGCTCTTTCCTTCTTTTCTGTTCTATTCACTTGGGGAAAACAAAACGGTAGCCCGCGCCTCTAACGGTGCGCAGATACTTGGGCCGATTTGGGTCGTCTTCGATCTTGTCGCGTAACTTGCTGACATAGACGTCCACCGAACGAGGACTGACGAAGCGACTGTTTCCCCATATTGCCTGCAGCAACCGGTCGCGGCTGAAAACAAGTCCAGGTGAGCGAGCGAGGAATTCGAGCAGGCGGAATTCCAGCGTAGTTGTTTTTACTTCCTTATCTCCGACGCGCAGAACCATCGCGGAGAGATCCAGTTCAACATCTCCGAAGCGAATGACCGAACCAGGTACCCGGCCGCTGGTGCGGCGCAGCACAGCTTCTACGCGCGCCAGAACTTCCCGCGGACTAAAGGGCTTGGTGATGTAATCGTCCGCGCCACACTCCAGTCCAACTACGCGGTCGTCTTCACTGATGCGCGCGGTGATGAAGATGACGGGAACTGACGCGAGATGCGCGGTGCTGCGGATTCGACGGCAGGCTTCCAATCCATTTTCGCCAGGCAGCATGATGTCCATCAAAAACAGCGATGGTGGCTCAGCTTGTGCACGCGTCAGAGCCGGCTCAACTCGCTCGAAAACAGACGCCTCATAGCCAGAACTGTCCAGGTGGAACTTCAACAGTCTTGAGATGTCCGATTCATCTTCCACTATGAAAATGGACTGCTTCATGCGCTTCCCTGACACAACGTGATCGTCACAGCACATTGAAGCTAGCTGGCGAGTGTGAATTCGAGGTTAATGCTTCGTGAAAACGCATTTACATGCGCGGTTTATCAGAGAGGTGCGGGGAACGATTTTGAAGGGGGCTTCATCTTCTTTTAATGCGCGGTATGTATAAACGGAGGCGATGGAGCCGGTTTTTGACACGCTTATCCTCTCGGATCTGCACCTTGGATCGGAGCTGAGCCGTGCAAGCGATGCTGTACGCATGTTGAAACGCATGCGCTTCCGGCGGCTGATCCTGTTGGGCGATATTTTTTCCGACCTGAATTTTCATCGCCTGAAGAAACAACACTGGCGATTCCTCTCCTACATACGGAAGCTGTCGAATCCGAAACGTGGCGTGGAAGTTGTGTGGGTGGAAGGCAATCACGATCGCGGACTGGCGACGATGATGGCTCACCTGGTAGGCGTGCGCGTATACCAGGAATATTTCTGGCAAGCGAACGGGCGGCTCTGTTTGGCGGTCCATGGACATCAGTTCGACAGGTTCGTGAGCCGGAATGCGTTCCTGAGCAAGGCCGCATCGGTGTTCCATCTGAACGTGCAGAAGCTTGATCTGAAGAACAAATTCTTTTCACGGATGCTGGACAAGCTAAGCACACGCTGGTTGCGATTGACGGAGAAGGTGGCCGAAGGAGCACTTCGTCATGCGAAGCTGAAAGGCGCCGAGCTTGTGTTTTGCGGACACACGCATCACGCGCTCGAGCTCGAGACTGCGGGTGTTCATTACTTCAATACGGGATGCTGGACGAATGGACGGCCAACGTACGTCACCATCCTTAATGGTGAAGTGCAGATTCGCGAATACGAGGCGCCCGCAAGCGTTGAGCCCGATGTCGAAGCCGATTCTCTCCTCGAAGAAGACGCCTTTCTCAGGGCGTAGATTTCGCTCAAACTCCACACAAATTGAATGCGTGGCCGGGCTATTTAGGACTTCTTTGGCCTGACTGCTCAGGTAGAATCGTCGGTTAATTCCATACGCCTTACGGAGAGACGGTGAACGTACTTGTGACCGGGGGAGCCGGTTATATCGGCAGCGTGGTTGCGCGTGAACTGGTGAAGGCTGGGCACAAGGTGGTCGTGTACGACAACTTGAGCCACGGATATCGCGCGGCAGTCCCGAAGGAAGCGGCGTTCGTGCAGGGGGAAGTGGGCGACGCGCGCGCCGTAACGGAGGTTCTGCGCAAACATCAGATCGAAGCCGTGATGCATTTCGCTGCGCTGATCGAAGTAGGCGAGTCGATGCGCGTGCCGGAGCGCTACTTTCAGAACAATACCGGTGCGACTCTCACGCTGCTGGAAGCAATGGTCGCCAACGGTGTGAGCAAGTTTGTATTTTCATCGACTGCGGCGTTATATGGCGAACCTGAGCAGTACGCCGATCCCTGAGTCGGCTGCGCTGCGTCCGGCAAATGCGTATGGCGAATCCAAGCTGCTGGTGGAGCGAATGCTGGACTGGCTGAACCGCATTCACGGATTTCGTTATGCAAGCCTGCGCTATTTCAACGCCGCCGGAGCGCGCCGGGGAGTTGGGCGAGGCGCACGAACCGGAGTCCCACCTGATCCCATTGGTGCTGCAGGTGCCGCTGGGGAAGAGACAGTCAGTCTCAATTTTTGGATCGGACTATCCCACGCCGGATGGAACTTGTGTGCGCGACTACGTTCATGTACTCGATCTGGCGCAGGCGCATCTGCTGGCGGTCGAGGCGCTGGAGGAACAGACGCAGCTCATCTTCAACATTGGGAGCGGGCACGGTTTCAGCGTGCGCGAGGTCATCGAAACGGCGCGCAGGATTACGGGCCATGCGATCCCGGCGATTGAATCGCCACGGCGTCCGGGGGATCCGGCGGTACTGGTGGCAAGCTCGGAGAAGATACGGTCAGAGCTGAAATGGAAGCCGCAATACGCTGGGTTGGAGGACATCATCGGCAGCGCGTGGGAGTGGCACCGGAATCATCCGCGGGGATACAAGAGCTAGTTTCTCCTTCCGCATTTTCATGTGTGCGAGAACCCGGCAGCCAGCTGATTTGTTCATAACTCTTCACATCGCACAAAAACATGCGCGCAATCGTGCTTCGACGAATCCAAGGTAGCGGAGACGGATTGAATGGCCAACAGTTCATTGCGAACAACCTGTTGCATTGTGGGGGGCGGACCAGCAGGAGTGATGCTGGGATATCTACTCGCGCGTAAGGGCGTGGAAGTAACGGTTCTGGAGAAGCACAAAGATTTCTTTCGCGACTTTCGCGGCGACACGGTTCATCCGTCCACGCTCGAACTGATGTACGAACTGGGGTTGTTGCAGCAATTCCTGCGCGTGCCTCACCAAGAGTTACAACACGTTGGCGGCGTTATCGGAGATTACAGGTTCAAAGCGGCTGATTTTCGCTATGTTCCGTCTCACTGCAAGTTCGTTGCATTGATGCCGCAGTGGGACTTCCTCGACTTCCTCACTGCACAGGGAAAGAAATTCAAAACCTTCGAGCTGCTGATGGAGCATGAAGCCACGGATCTGGTTCGCGACAACGGGCGTGTGCATGGAGTTTCGGTGCAAACGCCGCAAGGCGCTCGTGAGATTCGGGCTGACCTGGTCGTGGCATGTGACGGACGCCACTCGGCCATGCGCCAGGCCGCGCAGCTTCCCCTGCGAGAGTTCGGAGTTCCGATCGATGTGTTGTGGTTCCGCATCAGCCGCCGGCCGGGAGATCCCGAGCAGTTGCTGGGGAATGTCAACTATGGCCATGTGCTGATCCTTATTAACCGGGGCGAATATTTCCAGGCTGGATTTTTGATTCGCAAAGGGTCGTTCGGCGAGCTAAAAGCGGATGGACTGGACGCCTTCCGCAAACGCATCACGCGGATCGCGCCATACTTGAGCGAACATGTGCAGGAGCTGCAGGAGTGGGATCAGATCAAGTTGCTCACGGTGCAACTGAACCGTCTGGAGCGCTGGTACAGACCCGGCCTGCTTTGCATTGGCGATGCGGCGCATGCGATGTCGCCCGTAGGCGGAGTAGGAATCAACCTGGCGATTCAGGATGCAGTTGCCACGGCGAATCTACTGGCTGATGCGCTGCTTGAGGGACGAGTCAGCGAAGAGTCACTTGCGCAGGTACAACGGCGCCGCGAGTTTCCTACCGTGGTGACACAGGCACTGCAGGCGAATGCTCATAAGCTTCTGAATCTCGTATTTAAAAATCCAGGACCTGTGAGAGCGCCGTGGCAATTGAAAGCGGTGGTCCGTATACCTGGGTTTACGCACCTCACGGCACGGGCGATCGGAATGGGAGTACGCCCTGAACACCTCAGAGAAGTGAAGCGCAAGGCTTGCAAAGGGGCTCGCTTAGCGAAGATCGCTGTGGGTTTGGGCGTGGTTGCCGGATTCTTAAGCGTGTGGAGCATGAGACAGCAGCGGACCTAGGGCTTGCAGGCGAGAGTTGCGTGCCCATCAACGAGCAGAGCGCTTGCCGGTCGTGCGTTTTTTGGTTTTATCGTTCTTATCTCTTCTGATTTTCCAGGCAGTCTGCAAAGCTCCGGCGAGCACGTCTTCGCTGGCCTCCGATAAGCGAATATGCGTCGATCCCATACGGCCCCAACCCCCGGCAATCGGGAGGAATATGTGCGGAGCCTCGGCAACGAACTGCGCCTGAACTTCCGGGGTGAGCATCAGGTTCCCGTATCCCTGAGTCTGAGAAGCTAGCGTTGCAAAGATTCTTCCGCCGACTCGGAAGTCAGCTGCGCCCATATGCGAGCCTTCCTCGACTCCGTCCAGGCTGAGAGCAATTCGTCGAAAGTCTTGTGCATTCATGGTCGTTATTTCCGGAACGATTTCTACAGAGACCGGGTTGTTGCGGTCGCCGGGCGCAACACCAGTTGGTCGTTCGGTGAGAAGGCGCGTTTGCGCACCAAGGTCGTACTCACCAAACACGTGATGGACGACGCGGAGAAAATCATCGCGATCACTACGAATTGATAGATCGCAGCGTAAATCGGAGGAGAACCGGAGAGCAGCATTCCGGCCATCAGGCCCGGAATCCAGACGATGCCAAGGGACTTGAGATTGTCGAGCGCCGGAATCAGGCTGGCGCGAAACGCATTCTGCACGTATGGATTCACAGTGTTACCGGCGGAGGCACCGAGAGAGAGCGCAGCTTCGATCTGGCCGACATTGCCGGTGACCTCTGACCGGAAGCGCTCGAGCGCCAGCGAATTCGAGTTCATCGAGTTTGCGATCAGCATGCTGCCTACGGGGATCAGCGAGGTGATCGCCCAATCGATTACGCCTGCCAGCGTCATTAACGTAATTACGATTCCAGCTCCGGCGACGATTCCATATAGCGAAACTTCATACGCACCGGGAATGGCTTTCACGCGGCGCGAAGAGATGAAAGCGGCGGCGACCATCATGATCGACAGCATGATGATTGCGGTCCACTGCGGGCCTTTCAACAGCAACACGAGGATGAAGCCCATGGCGGAGATCTGGGTGATGCCACGCACGAGCGCAACAACGATTTCGGATTCGAGATGAATCTGGCGGCGACGGGCCAGTGAACAGGATCACGAGTGCCAGGGCAGCTGCGATGCCGGCCTGGGCGAATCCGAGAGCGATATGACTGCTGAAGAGGTGCTTAAGCATGGGTGATCTCCTGGGCGGCGACGATTCGCTCGAGACGGCCGGCGCGCATCAGCATGGCGCGATCGGCAAGTCGAGCGGCTTGCGAAATGTCGTGCGTCACGATAAGGCAGGTGAGCTTGTTGGCGCGAACAACATCGACGATCACGCCTTCCACCGTGCGTTTGGCGGCGTCGTCAAGCGCGGATGTGGGCTCGTCGAGGAGAAGAATCTCGGGAGAATTGGCGAGTGTCCGGGCGACGGAAACGCGCTGGGCTTCGCCACCCGACAGCTCTGTGACTGGACGCGAAGCAAAGCCAGGCAGACCAACTTGCAGCAGCAGATGTGCGATGACGGAATCGGACACCGATTCGCCGCGCTGCGCGGGACCGAAGCGCAAATTGTCGGCAACAGTTCCCGGAAACAGGAACGGAGTCTGTAACACGAGGCCAATTCTGCGGCGGAGTTCACGCGGCGCGAGTCGCCGGTAATCCATGCCGTCGAGAAAGCAGGTGCCCGAGGTGGGTTCGTCGAGGCGATTGATCAGCCGCAAAAAGGATGACTTGCCTGCGCCACTGGGACCGCAGATGGCCATGATCTCGCCTCGCAAGACGGAGACGCTTACGTCGTTGACCAGCGCAGCAGTTCCAACCATCCGAGTGAGATGTTCGGTGCGCAGAATCGCGGCGTCTATGCGGCTATCCTGTGAATCGGACATCCAACAGTTATACCCCCCTTAACGAAATTGAAGCATCAGACGCGAGAGATAACCGGGTATTAATGCAGTCTGACTAAAGCACGAGCGGCGCTGACTATTTCTTCTTCGGCTTCATGGCTTCCCAGTCCGCATCGGAGAGAATCTGCCCGGCGTAGCTGAATTCGCCTGCGCCCTGAAGCCACTCGCCTCCGTCCATCACGACGATGTCGCCATTGATATAAGTACAACCGTCGCTAACCAGGAAGGCAGCCAGGTTAGCAAGTTCGGCCGGAGTTCCAAACCGGCGCAGAGGAATACGCTGGAGCGCGAACTTCTCCAACTCTGGAGACGGCATCAGTCGCGAGAAGGCGCCTTCGGTGGGAATCGGCCCAGGCGCGATCCCATTCAGGCGGATACCACGCGGCCCCCACTCAACGGCGAGACTGGTGGTTAAAGCCATCACTCCCGCCTTCGCCACGGCCGAAGGAACTACGTATGCGGACCCGGATCCACTGGCGGCGTAGGTGGTAACGATGTTCAGCACCGTCCCGGGATGATTGGCCGCGAGCCAGCGTCGGCCACAACCGAGGGTCATATTTACAGTTCCGTTGAGGACGATCCCGATCACGGCCTCGAAAGCACGCGGCGAGAGTTCTTCGGTCTTGGCCAGGAAATTTCCCGCCGCATTGTTTACGAGAATATCAAGCGGACCGGCGGTCCATATCGAATCGAGCAGGCTTTCGACCGCCGCGACGTCGCGGATATCACAAGTGGCCTGATGTATGCGGCCCGGGCCAATCGATTCGAGCTCTACGGTCGTGGTTTCCAGCACGCTGGTGCGGCGGCCGCATATGTAAACCGTTGCACCCAGTTGCAGAAAACGTTCCGCCATCGCGCGACCGAGCCCAGTGCCTCCTCCAGTAATCAACGCGCGCTTCCCAGCAAGTAAGTCGGGTGTGAACATGTTTAGAACTCCGCAAGGGAGGGTAGCAGAAGGACTCGAAAAAGTAAGCTGAGGGAATGGTATTTCCGGAGAGAGTTTCTAATCCGAAATTGACTGGCTGAATTTGATCCCAGGTGGGAAGAAGTCGAGTGCGTGTGAATATGAACTGTTCGGATGAAATTCCAAGTCTCAAGCGCACTATTAGAAGACAACAAAAATTCAGCGTGCTCTGGGAGGCGAGGAATCCGTCCTGCCGGAGCGCTCATCTAACGAAACCCAAGGTGAACACTATGTCGGACAATTTAACTCAGATCTTGCGCCGCGAATTGAACCATCTGGATTCACAGCTACAGGAATTATCGAAACGAAAAGAGGCGATGGTAAGTCTGCTAAACAGCTATTCGGAAGTTGGAGAGAAGAGTTCCAAAGTTCTGCGCATGCCCGGACCGGCGAAGCAGAATGTACCTTCATCGACTCTGGACATGGCGCAACAAGTCCTCGAACGGCATGGGGAGATGAAAGCGGAAGAACTGATGGAGGCGATCCGTCAGGAATTCGGTGTTCGCCCGGCGCACACGTTGCCGCAGATGTTGTATATCCGAGCTCGTGCGAAGAAGCGGTTCTATCGAACTTCAGACGGAAAGTTCGGAGTAATTGCCGGGAAGCGCCACGGGAAGAAAGCGGCGTAAAGTTAGTGGTTAGTGGCTAGTGATTAGCGGGTAGCTAGTAGCTAGTCGCTGCTTCGCACTTGGGCCGTAAGCCACAGAATTCAACCGCGCGCTCTCTTCGTAAGAAGTAAGAGCGCGTCGCGATTAATTTCGTCTGGCTAGACTCCCGCGGCGCGCAGCCGCGCGAGGAGATCCGGCTCAGGCTTTCTGTGGAAGATCCAGCGTGCTGCCAGAAGTCCCAGAGCAATGTAAATTGAACGCGTCACCATATCTTTTCCCCGGTCGGTCATAACGTCCTTCCCGCCCTGCGAAATTACAATCACCCCATCGCTATAGGCGTTCCAGAAAACTCTTTCTGCCAATGACTCTATTGTCCGGAAGTACAGGGGTAAAGATGGCCGTAGTAATGCCAGTAGTAATGTTACTGGCGAAGCCTGAAACAGAAAGAGCCCTGGATTCCACTGCTTACATCGGAAAACCAGGGCTCAACTTGACGGCGTAAGGTGACGAAAGTTTTAGTCGGCGCTGACTCCCATTCGCTTGGGAGTGGCTACGGACGGCCATTCCAGCTCCTGCGCGTCGACAACCGCGAGCGCCGCCGCCTGGACCACTTCTTCCACTTCGCATCCTCTTGTCAGGAGTTGCACGGGCTTGCTCATGCCCATCAGGATCGGGCCGATCGTTTGCGCGCCGCCAAGCCGGATCAGCAGCTTGTAAGCGATGTTGGCGGAGGTGAGGTCAGGGAAGATGAGAACGTTGGCTCCGCCGCGGAGGCTCGAGAACGGGTACTCCTTGGTGATCATGTCGGGCATGACGGCGGTGTCCGCCATGATTTCGCCGTCCACGATCAGCGTCGGATCGGCACGGCGGATGAGACGTACGGCCTGGCGAACTTTTTCGCAGAGTGGATGCTTGGTGCTTCCGAAGCTGGAGAATGAAAGCATCGCTACGCGAGGTGTGACGTCGAAGCGGCGGGCTTCGGCGGCGGCGCAGAGAGCAATCTCGCAGAGCTCTTCGGCCGTCGGCTCGATGTTCACACTGGTATCTGCGAGGAAGTACATCTCATTCTGGGCGGTGATGAGCGTGTAGAGTCCGGAGACACGGTGCAAGCCTTCCCGCACGCGTATGACCTGAAGCGCGGGGCGGATCGTGTCAGGGAAATGCTGGTTGATACCGGAGACGAGCGCATCGGCATCGCCGACGTGAACCATCATCGAAGCGAAATAGTTGTGGTTCTTGATCAGGTCTTTCGCTTCGGAGACGGTGACGCCGTGCCGCTGACGAAGGCGGAACAGTTCTTCAATATAGAAATCGCGACGCAATGCATTGGCGGGAGAGATGATGTCGACGCCTTCGAGGGAGATTCCCAGCTCCTCGGCTGTTTTGGTGATGGTCTCAAGCGATCCGAGCAGGATGGGACGCGCAATGGCTTCTTCGACGATCGCCTGTGAAGCGCGAATGATCTTCTCGTGCTCGCCTTCAGGAAATACCACACGCTTTGGCGCCGCTTTGGCGCGATGAATGAACCAGCGAGTGACTTCGTGAGCTTTCCCGAGCAGGCGCTCGAGTTGTTCGCGATACTCGTCCAAGTTGATGGGTTCCTGGGCGACACCGGTATCCATGGCAGCTTTGGCGACGGCGCGGGCTTCGCAAACGAGAACGCGCGGATCGAAGGGCTTGGGGATGAGGTAGTCGGCTCCAAAGCGAAGGCGGTCAACACCGTAAGCGCGACAAACTCTGTCCGGAACATCTTCCTTGGCAAGATCCGCTAAGGCATGGGTAGCGGCCAATTCCATCTCGTGATTGATGGTGGTGGCGCGGACGTCCAGGGCTCCGCGGAAGATGAAGGGGAATCCCAGAACATTGTTGACCTGGTTGGGATAGTCGGAGCGGCCGGTGGCTAGGATCACATCGGGGCGTGCCTGCTTGGCGTCTTCGAAACTGATCTCGGGATCGGGATTCGCCATGGCAAAGACGATTGGATTCGGCGCCATGGAACGAACCATGTCCTTATTCACTGCGCCCTTCACGGAGCATCCGACGAAGACGTCGGCATCGCGCATGGCGTCGGCCAGGGTGCGAGCGTCGGTGTCGCGGGCGAAGTGATCTTTGTAGCGATTCATGCCTTCGCTGCGGCCTTTGTAGAGAACGCCCTTGGTATCGCAGAGAAGGAGGTTGTCGGGATGAACGCCGAGGCGAAGATAGTGCTCGGCACAAGCGAGTCCGGAGGCGCCGGCTCCGTTGAAGACGACGCGAACCTTACTGATATCTTTGCCGGCAACTTCAAGGGCATTCAATAGAGCCGCGCCTGAGATGATGGCGGTGCCGTGCTGGTCGTCGTGAAAGACCGGAATCTTCATCGTCTTCCGCAGCGTTTCTTCGATGTGGAAGCACTCCGGGGCCTTGATGTCCTCGAGATTAATTCCGCCGAAGGTCGGTTCCAGTAACTGGCAGACGCGAATGATTTCTTCCGGATCAAGAGTAGCGAGCTCGAGGTCGAATACGTCGATATCGGCAAACCTCTTAAAGAGGACGCCTTTGCCTTCCATGACGGGCTTGCCGGCGAGCGGTCCAATATTGCCGAGGCCGAGCACAGCGGTTCCGTTGGTGACGACGGCGACCAGGTTGCCGCGAGCCGTGTATTTAAAGGCGTCGTGCGGATTCCGGGCAATTTCGAGGCACGGATCGGCAACACCAGGAGTGTAGGCCAGGCTCAAGTCGCGTTGCGTGCGGCAGGGTTTGGTCGGGGTGACCTGAATTTTTCCCGGTCTTCCGTGCCGATGGTATTCCAAAGCTTCCTGTTTGGTGATGGCCATAACGACTCCTTCGCTGTGCCCGGGCACAGGTCGTGGACAACGTACAGCCTGACGTTATTGCGAGGGGCGAACGTTCGTCTGTGATGGGGGACCGTGGTGGGGGTGAGCGGAGGCACTTGAGGAGCGAGCCGGGAGGGCCTGATATCTTTTTCCAGCCAGGAGTGCAGCTTGCCGCGATGGTGGCCCGAATTAACGTGTCTTGCTTTCGCTGCACTGCGCTCAGGGTGGCTTGCGCCAGGAGGCCCCGGCGAGTATAAGCTTTGTCGTTTCAGATAATGCCCGTGAAGAGAGTACCCATGATTCACCCGGTTCACAATCAGGCTTCCGAGCAACGTGTAAGCAGAGGATATCTAATCCACATTGTGCTCGTATTTATTGCCTATCTGGTCGCGGGCAAACTCGGCCAAGCTACAACAAACATCAGGAGCAGTAATCTTGGGCCTGTATGGCCGGCATATGGCGTTGCGCTTGCTGCAATTTTGATTTGCGGATACCGCGTGTGGCTCGGGGTGGCGGCAGGGGCATTTCTGGTCGCATTCTTTAGCCCCGTTGCTCATGTGGCGGCATTGGGGCAGGCGGCTGGAGCGACAATAGCAGCGGTAACGGGTGCTTTCCTGCTCCACCGCTTTACCAATTTTGACCGCTCGCTCTCTCGCTTATCTGATGCATTCAGCCTGATTGCACTTGGGGGACTTAGCAGTGCCGTTGTGAGTGCGTCAATCGGAGTACTAGTTCTATATGCAACTGGTGTGCATGCTTATTCCGGTTGGGGCGCGGCATGGACGATCTATTGGCTGGGGGATGCTACCGGGGTTTTACTGATCACTCCACTCGCACTCCGTTTCACTGATTTCTTAGAGCTACGCGACCGGGGTCGCATCACAGAACTTACTATTCTTCTGTTGCTCCTCGCGGCGACGTCCTTCGTTATCTTCAGCGATCTGCATTCTATTCCAGTCAAGCTGCATCTCATGGCGTTCGCAGTTCTACCATTCATAATTTGGGCAGCTATTCGTTTCGGAGTGGGCGTAACGGCATTGTCGATTCTCGTGGTTGCTGCCATCGCTACCGTTGAAACTGCCTTAGGGTCCGGTCCGTTTTCCAACAACACCACGTTCGAAAATGCTGTTCTATTGGATGTTTACTTCGCAGTGCTCTCGGTAACGGGACTGTCATTGGCGGCCGTGATCTCCGAGCGGGAGCATGCGGAGCACCAGCGAGAGCAGGCTGTAAGCAAACAAGCAACCATGGAAGCCCGACTTCAAGCAGCGCAGGCGCTTCAATTGAGCGAGCAACGATGGCACTTAGCGGCGCAGGCGGGGAAGATGTACGCCTATGAATGGGATGCAGCCACCGATGCAGTTGTTCAATCCAATGAAGTCGCTAGTGTTCTGGGCCAAATAGGGCAAGCGTCCATCCTTACACGCCAACAGATACTGGCTAGTGTTCACCCGGATGATCGAGCGCGATTCACTGCTTCCACCACGGAGCGAACCCCTGGAAGTCCAGATACCCAGATTAACTACCGCGTATTGCGGCCTGACGGATCAGTTATATGGCTGGAAAAAACCGCACGTGCTTTCTTCGGTCCTGACGGCAGAATGGTGCGAATGGTTGGTATGGTGACCGATATCACCGAACGCAAGCAGGCGGAGGAACGGCTCCGAGAGTACGAGAAAGTTGTGGAAGGCGCCGACGAGATGATCGCGGTCGTCGACAGAAAATACCGTTATCTGATCGCGAATCGTAGATTCTTGTCGCTGCGGAATATGAGAAAGGAGCAGGTTGTAGGGCAGTTTGTCCACGAGGTATTGAACGACGGAGTTTTTGAGGCTGTCGTCAAGGGAAACCTGGATAAGTGTTTTGAAGGCAACGTCGTCAGGTTCGAAATGAAATATACGTATCCTGAGCTTGGCGAGAGAAGCTTACTCGTCTCGTACTTTCCTATCGAAGGCGCTAATGGTATTGATCGAGTTGCCTGCATTTTGCAGGACGTCACTGATCGTAAGCAAGCAGAAGAGGCTCTTGCGACCATGAGCCGAAAACTGATTGAAGCACAAGAGCAGGAACGCGCTCGGATCGCGAGGGAACTTCACGATGACATTAACCAGCGTCTTGCTCTATTGGCGTTCGATCTCGAAGAATCAAAGCAGAATCTTCCTGCCTCCGCCGAGGACATGACTCGACTGCTAACCGAGGTTTCGGAACAGATCGACGAGGTGTCATCCGAAGTGCAATCCATATCGCATCAACTCCACTACTCACAACTGGAGCATCTCGGCCTTGTTGCTGCCGTGAAGAGCTTCTGTCGCGATGTTACTTTGCGGCAGAAAGTCGAGATCGATTTCACGCATGACGATATTCCGAGAACTTTGCCGCAGGAGGTCGCTTTATGTCTCTTCCGAGTCTTGCAGGAAGCACTGCATAACGCGGTCAAGCATAGCAACGTGCGACACTTCGAAGTGAGACTGGGCTGCTCGGCGAATCAGCTTCATCTCATTGTTTCAGATCGCGGAACTGGATTTGAGATCGAGAGGGCGACGAATAAGGGAGGATTGGGACTCGTCAGCATGCAGGAGCGAGTCAGGCTCGTAAATGGAACGATTGCCATAGAATCGAAGCCGATGGGTGGAACCACTATTCACGTTCGCGTTCCATTCGATTTAGCGTGCGCTCTTCAATGGGCGACTGGATAGACGAAAGACGAGTGCCCTTGCACGTTTCACTTCCATGATGAACCTGGACACAATTCCTCGAATTATTTGCTGAACAGGAACCCTCGGAACGCTACTCTCGTTTCCGTCAAAGGTCAGTGCCGTAGCTGTGATTCGCTATGAGCGGAACAGCGGGAGATCGTAGCGCGATAATATCGGAGGGAAGCGTCGGATAGCTGACATAACATGATATGCTGCGATCAGTCCCAAATTGGGACTCCTACCTGCTGTCCATTTTGAGGGGACGCAGAGTCCGCACCGTTCCTCAAGCATGAAAGCCCACGCATGGAAGATCAAGGGGGCTGGCATGTCATGTCGGCACTGCACCTCGAACAATCAAAGCGAATTTCGCGCAGAAATGAGCGTCGTTCATCGCAAGTTGAAGGATCTAACGAAAACGCCTGTGTTGATGTGGTCGGATGTTCGGGCTTGTTTGGATTGTGGCTTCACGGAGTTCACCCTCGGCCAAGAAGAATTGCAACTCCTCTCTGGTTCTGAAGATTCTCCCCGAGTTTCTGCCGCAGTTGCCGATTGACGCGCCTGACTTCTTGTATCTTCCCTGATCCTTAGGGAGGCTGAGATGGCTCAAGCGATGCGTAAGACGACGGCTCCCGTCCCGATTAATCAGAGTTGCAGGCGTCAACAAGAGAAGAGTCCGACGAATCTCTTGCTCAAGCACTACGAAAGGCGGAGTGTTGTCCCCAGAGCGGTTATGTGGGGGTTGCTAGTCACCGCCGTAGGGATGTCATTGGATTACTCTGTGACACTGTTCCATTTGCCATGGCTACGAGAACGTCTTTTCGAAAACACGATCGAGGGAGCCTTGTTTGCAGTTTTCATGTGGGTGATTCTCGATAGTCGGGAAAGGCGTCTCCAGCGACGCTTCAAGGAGGTTGGCTACCTGAATCACCACATTCGCAATTCTCTGGCGACCATCCAGATGGCTGAGGGTTACGTCGTCGAGGCTGCTCAACGTTCGGAGTTAATCGCTAATGCGAGCGCGCGGATTCGACTCTGCGTTGAGAAGATTTCGCGACAGCAAGATTGCGCGATCAACGAACGTTCCCCCGAACGGCCGTGACGGGGTCGACATTCAGACGGCGGTTGGTTTGTAGATGAGTCCGATCACAATGCAAACGATCGTCCATTGCAGGAGCGCACTGAACGCCAACTCGGCGGCGAGTTTTCCGCCTATATTCAGCGTGACATAGTTGGCGCCCACAAACGTGCAAACTACAAAGAGTCCGACCGCAACTCCAAACAGAACGCCACTCGCAGCTCCGAATCCAAGGCCGCATCCTTTCGCATAGAGGATCGTGACGACGAAGCTCGCGATCAGAGTGCAAACGAGGCCAAGTGGCATATAGCCCATGACCGTATCGGCCGGGCGGTAGACCGCCGTATAAGGCGAGAAGTCCTTCCTGATAAGCATACCTTCGACAATGAAACCATAAACGTAGTACACGACTGTGGCGGCAACCGCAGCGACAGCGACTCGCGTGTAGTTCATCGCAATCCTTTCGACAATCGTTAGCTTTTCACACAGAGGTCGGTGAGATTGTTGCTTGTAGCTCCGCGAATCCTAAATCCAAAGGAGGCCGCCAAGTTGTCAAAACTTTGTCATTTGGCTAGTCAGGGAGCTTGGTCGGCAGCAGATGCGTGTCGATAAGGCGCCATGCGACCAACTGTTTTAGGAGGGAGCGATGCGCCCTACCTACCGAAAGTGCCCATCAGTTCGGTTTGGGCGAGGATGTGTCCTTTGATGGCCTGGTCCAACGCGTGGCGATCGGCTCCTGACCTCAAATCGAGTTTCGTGTCCAGCGCGTACAAGCGGAAGAAGTAGCGGTGTGGTTTACCTGGTGGAGGGCACGGGCCGTTATAGCCGATCTTGCCGAAATCATTCTTGCCTTGGAACGCGCCGCTCGCCAGATCTGCAGTGCGCGGATGGTTCTCCGGAAGCTCGTGAACCGACGGCGGAAGATTGTAGAGAAGCCAGTGATTCCAGGTGCCGGCGGGGGCGTCGGGATCGTCGACGATGAGGGCGATCGATTTCGTGCCGGGCGGAGGCGCGGACCAGGTGAGGCCGGGAGAGAGGTCGGGACCGGTACAGGTGAATTGCTTGGGGATGACGCCGCCAGCGGTGAAAGAAGTTCGTCGAGAGTTGAATCATGGCTGCGGCCCTTCCGTCTTTGTCTATGCGGTTGGAAGATTGTTGGTTCTGCGCGGATGCCGCCGGGAGCCGAAACGCGGCTAAGAGGGCAAAAATTACCAGAAGGACTTTCATGCGCTCTTCCTCAAGGAAAAGGAATGAACAGGTAATGTTACTCCCGGCATCGCACGGGTGTTCCGAAGTGCGAGTAGCCGGATACTCAGGCCCAATCAGCAAAAACGGGCTTTGAAGCGCCGAGCAGCCGCATGTGGTCACATCGAGATGTGAGATAAATCACAGCATAGGAGGAGCGTGTGCATGGACACTAGTCACGTGATACGGATCACAACCTGGTCACCCGAGGGCGTCAACCTGGCTGTCCAGCGGGGAATCTGCCGTACAAGAAATTAATCGGCCCTGCTGAGGGCGGCCCGCTGTGAGGCAATGGCGAACGCGGTTTTTCGGGCTTGTGTCACAGGGGGTTGTGCAGTGTTGTCACCATACGGACTCGATATCATAGAAAGCTGTTTTACGTGCAAGTTGCGCGCCGACCGGCTGTTTTGCGATCTTCCTACCAGTGCGTTGCAGTCATTCGAATCCATTAAATACGCCACCGCCTATCCGAAGGGCGCGGTTCTTTTCGTGGAAGGGCAGTCGCCGCGAGGCATTTACGTTCTCTGCAAGGGGAGAGTGAAGCTCTCGATCTGCTCGACCGATGGAAAGACACTCATCCTGAAGGTCGCGGAACCGGGAGAAGTCCTGGGACTGAGCGCAAGTGTTTCCGGCAAAGCTTACGAACTGACGGCTGAAACGTTGGATCCATGCCAGGTGAACTTTGTGAAGCGCGAAGACTTTCTGCGTTTCCTGAAGGAACACGGCGAGGCATGCCTGAGAGTGGCGGAGCAGTTGAGCGAGAAATATAACTCTGCGTGCCATGAGATCCGCTCGCTGGGGCTTTCGCATTCAGCCGCGGAGAAGCTGGCAAAGCTGCTGCTGGACTGGAGTACGAAGAACGGCGAAGCCGCCAAGATTGAGCCGCGGCTGAAGCTGGCACTGACGCACGAAGAGATCGCGCAGATGATCGGAACGTCACGCGAGACGGTGACGCGGTTGTTTGCCGACTTGAAGAAACGGCAAATCGTACAGGCGAAGGGATCGACGCTGCTGATCCGAAATAAGGCCGCGTTGAAGCAGATCGCCAGCGCGAGCTGAACATCGCATTTGTGTTGCTCTCCATGCCGCGCGGACGACTGGGTCACCCAAAGTTGTGACTACAGTCACTGTTTAATTAACCCCGCGTGGGCTAACTAGCATGTGCATGGAGAGCGCACACAACAGCTGCTTCCGTTGCGACATGCGGCCGGATAGAACATTTTGTGATTTGCCTCCGGACGCGCTACAGGCGTTTGACCAGATCAAAGAACTGAGTCAGCTGCCGCGGGGAAATACCCTGTTCGCGGAAGGCCATGCCTCGCGCGGCGTCTTCGTTCTATGCCAGGGGCGAGCAAAACTCTCCGTATGTTCCGAATCCGGTAAAAGGTTGATGTTGCGCGTGGCCGGACCAGGGGAAGTCCTGGGATTGAGCGCGACAATGTCGGGCAAGCCTTACGAAGTCACCGCAGAGCTGCTGGATAATGCGCAGGTGGCTTTCGTGCGCCGCAAAGACCTTCTGAAGTTTCTCAAGGAAAACCAGGACGCCTGTCTGCAGATTGTCCATCTGCTGAGCCAGGACCTTCACACTGCGTTCGATCGGGTGCGCACGGTGGGACTGATGCGAAGCCGCCGATCTCCCTACCGGACCCGGGCATAGCTTCAGAGCATCCTTAATCAATCCGAAGATCCATACTTCCCGCAAAAGATGTATTTCGCGGAAAAAATGCAGCAGCTCGCGTTGTAGGCACTCACTTCGAGGTATGCTTATCCCGTTTCGGTAAGCGTTCCGGTGTGAAACCCGTTCACACCCGTCTTGTGATCTTCCGCACAAGCAGTCCGTACGAACCTGGGGAAAACTGAAAGTCGCCGATTCATTTGGCCTGGTTGCATTGTTCATCAGGAGCTGAGAATGCAAGCTTCACAAGTGAAGTGCATGCCGTCGCTGCGGTTCCTATCCATTCTTTTTCTGCTGTGCTGTTCTGGCAGCGACCGCTTTTTCCGCCGAGCAACAGGCTCAAGGTCCCGCAACTGCGGCGACAGCCAACGCCGGGGCACAGTATGTCGGAGCGGAAACGTGTAAGAACTGCCATGAAGAGATGTTCACTAAGCTGCAGCTCACTCCGCACAGCAATCTGCTGAAAGAAGGGAAGAAAGTTGGGAGCGGTGGAATGGCACGGATGCGAGTCCTGCCACGGTCCGGGTTCGGCACATGTGGAGGGGGGCGGCGATGTTACGAAGATTATCAGTTTCAAGAATCTCAGCGTGCAGGATGCCAGCGCCCGTTGCCTGACCTGCCATTCGTTGGGGACTGAGCACGCAAATTTTACCCGTTCGTCCCATGCGACCAATGGAATCGGCTGCCTGAATTGTCATTCTCCGCATCACGCAAAAACCGACCGATCACTGCTGATCGAGGAGACACCGCTTCTTTGCTATCAATGCCACACCGAGCAGCGCGCTGAATTCAGCCGGCCGTACCGGCATCGCGTCAACGAGAAACTCATCACCTGCAACGACTGTCATAACCCTCACGGGACGATGCTGCCCGACCAACTGCGGACCAGTTGGTCGCAGGATCAGGTCTGCTTCAAGTGTCACAACGATACGAAAGGCCCATTCGTATACGAGCACTTGCCGGTGAAGACCGAAGGCTGCACCAGTTGTCATATGCCGCATGGGTCGACGAATCCGCGGCTGCTGCGTGTGAGCCAAATCAATCTCTTGTGCCTGCAGTGCCACACGCTCTCGATGAGTAATGTGCCCTCGCAGCCGCCGATCGGTCCGGCGCATAACCAGGCGCAAAAGTATCAGGCTTGCACCACATGCCACGTGTATGTGCACGGGTCAAACACCAGCGAAGTCTTCTTCACGCACTAGGAAGAGGCGGGAGAAATCTGTCGCGCAATGGCGTACCGGCGTTGGGAGAGAGTTATGAAACATATCTTCGGGTGGTTCGTGGTGGTCGTAACAGCGTGCTCCACTATCGGCTTCGCTCAGACGGGGAGCGCGCCCGGAACTGTGATTTCTCAATCTGGTCTGGGATTGGCTGCAGCGCAAACGGCAGCCTCGCAGTCAACCAGCGGCGCCAATCCGGATGGACGCGAGTTTGGCAGCTACCGCGTACAGCAGAGCGTAACGTTTGGCTATCGTTTTGCCGACATCACCGGCAATCAGGATATGTACAACACTTTTATCAATCAGCATGCCGGGCCAAGGCTGCTGGAACAGAGCTTGTCCACACATGCGATCAATGGGAGTGGCGCACTCTTCGATGATCTGAGCGTGAACAGCTTTGGCTGGGGAGGCGATCCTGAGAATGTAGCGCGTGCGCGTGTTTCCAAGAATCGCTGGTACGACTTCAACTTCCTCTTCCGGCGCGATCAGAATTTCTTCGAGTACAACCTGTTTGCGAATCCACTAAATCCGGCAACTTCCAATCCCAACTTACCCGTGTTGTTTTCGCCGCACGAGTACCAGACGCGCCGGCGAATGTACAACTACGACCTGACGCTCCTGCCACAATCGAAGTTCACCATTCGTTTGGGATATTTTCGTAATCGCCAGGAGGGACCGGGTAACTTTTCAACTGTGCATGAGGGGACCGAGCCACTACTAAATCAGGCATGGAATCTCACGTCCAATGACTATCACATTGGCTTTGACATAAAAGTTCTGCCCAAAACGCTGATCAGCTACGACCAGTATCTCGAATACGACAAGAATGATACTGATCTCAGCTTGGCCACTAACAATGTGTTCCTACTGCCGAACGGACAACCGGTAAACCTGGGGTTGCCGTTCAACACGGCTGCGAATACACCATGTGCGCGGCCACTGCTGGCCAGCGGAGCGGCGAATCCTTCGTGCAATGGATTTTTTAACTACACGAATAACAAGCAACTGCGAACCACCACTCCGACGGAGCAGCTCACGTTGCAGTCAAACTACTTTCGAAGGGTCAACTTGGTTGCTAACGGCAGTTATAGCTCTGCGGATCTGACTTCGCCAAATTTCGAGTTCTTCGATGGATTGATTACGCGTACCGGACAACGGCAGTTTACGACCACTGGGCCTTCATCTGTGCGACGCGTGGCTGCTACGGCCGGGCTGGGAGCGACGGTGGAAATCACGCGTAGCGTTCATCTGAACGACACCTTCCGTCTGGACAATTGGAGGATCCCGGGATCACTCGATTCGACCACCGCGGCGATAGCCGGCGTTCCAGTGGGGACGCCGCCTGCGGTGACGTTGCTGAGTCCACTGGGCGCGACTACGACCACCAGCGGTCTGGAAGCAACTTTTCTCAACCAGAATTCCTATTACAACAAGTTTGAGGTTGAGTACTCACCCGACAAGACTTTCGGTGTGCGTGTGGGATATCTGTTTCGGCATCGACACATTTTCCATGCGGAACCAGAGGCGATCGTGACGGAAGAAGGGCCGCGCGGAGCCGTTCGAGGGAGACGACATCGACATCAATCAACAAGGACCCACATTCGGCGTGTGGATGAGACCCATCGATGCGCTGCGCATCAACGTTGAGATAGAAGCGACGACTGCGGACAACTACCTTACGCGAATCAGTCCGCGACAGCAGCAGAATTACCGCGCGCGAGCCACCTACAAGGCGAAGAAGTGGGCCACGATTTCAGGAAGCATGAACATATGGGAGGCCCGTAACGACCAGGTCGATGTGGAAGCCAAGCAGCACTATCGGAACATGGGTGCTTCGACAATGCTTTTCCCGAGTGAACGGTTCAGCCTGGAACTGAACTATAACTACACCGACGCATTACAGAATGCATTCATCTGCTACAACGGAACCTTTATCGCCAGTGGAACAACCGTGGGCGGGTGTCCTACGTTTGATCCGGTCGATAACAACAATCCGAACCAGATCTATTCCACCTATATCAACAACACGAACTATGGTTCGTTTCTGGTTGTCTTCAGCCCAGCGAAGCGGTTCACAGCCCGAGCCGGTTATGGTGTTATCAGCACGGATGGAAGCACGACGATTTTGAATCCATTGCAACCTTTCGGTCCGCTTCAATCCCGGTATCAGCAACCGCTGGGGTCCCTCAGTTACGACTTCGGGAAGGGAATCACCGCGCTTGTGGATTGGAACTACGATCAGTACAGAGAGGATTCGTTCGTTGGGCCAACACTGCCACGGTATTTCCACGACAACCGAACCGTACTGGCTGTGAAATACGCCTTTTAGCCTGAGGTTACCGAGGTAAGTACGGGCGCCGTTAGCGCCGGATCCAAGCGGCCCAAGCCTTGTGATCTCAATTACAAGGTGCCCGTGCAACCGCTACCAACGTGACGGCAGTCACGTCATCGGTTGCTCTCTCTCACATCCCCGTGAGGCATGAATCTGCGATCAATAGTAAGGCCCAGAATAGGCCAGAGTACGGGATAGGAAGGGACAATCCCGCTGCTCCCAGTGGCTTTACTAGTGAGAAACGGACTCATACATCATGCGCAAGTTTGGACTGGTTTTTCTGTCGTTGCTGTTAGTGGGATCGAGTTGGGCGGCAAATAAGAAGGAACCGACGCCCGAGGAAAAAGCGGCGGAGTGTCTTGCCTGCCACAGCGACGCGAATCTGATCAAAGAAGAAAATGGCAAGCAGATCAGCCTGCATGTGGATGAGCAGCATTTCAAAGCGTCGATCCACGGAAGCATGTTTACCTGCACGGATTGCCACAAGGACGTGAAGGGATTCCCCCACGATCCTGCGCCGGCGAGAGTGGATTGCGCGACCTGTCACGATGCGGAAGTGAAGGCTTACAACATTAGTCTGCACGCAATCGCGCGCCAGAAAGGCAATTTGAGCGCCGCGAACTGCCTCGATTGTCACGGCAACATTCACGAGATATTGCCCTCGTCCGATCCGAATTCGCGCGTGAGCCACCTCAACATTCCAAAGACTTGCGGTTCGTGCCATGGACAGAAGTTCGTGATGCAGTCGAGCGGATTGAGCGCGGCTCCGTTTGTTTCTTATCAGGAGAGCGTGCACGGAAAAGCCGTGGCCGCCGGTTCGGAGAAAGCGGCGGTCTGCACTGACTGCCATGGTACGCATGACATCCTGCCTCCCGGAGATTCGAAATCGACTATCTTCAAGTTCAATGTGCCAACGACCTGCGCGAAGTGCCACGACAATGTGAAGCAGGAGTTCATGGGCAGTATCCACGGACAGGCGATCGCCAAAGGAAACTGGCAGGCTCCGGTGTGCACCGATTGCCACGGGATCCACGGAATCAAATCGCATCTTGACCCGAATTCATCCGTATCCGCCCAGGCGCTTGCCGCAACCACTTGTGCGCGCTGTCACGAGGGTGTGAGACTCACGCAGGACTTCGGAATCGAAGCGCATCGCGCGAGCACGTATCTTTCGAGCTATCACGGACTGGCCTCGCAAATGGGATCGAAGGTAGTGGCCAACTGCGCGAGTTGCCACGGCACACACAACATCCTGCCTTCGTCGGATCCGAAATCGACAATCAATCAGGCGAACCTGATCACGACGTGCGGGAAATGTCATCCGGGAGCTTCGGAGAAGTTTGTTCTCGGGAAAATTCACGTCGATGCGCCATTATCAGGAGACAAGGGAAGCGTTGCGATTCGCTGGGTGCGCCGATTCTACCTGCTAATGATCTTCGGCGTGATCGGGGGCATGCTGCTGCACAATTTCCTGATCTGGCGGAAAAAAGCGCTCGAGCATTTGAAGTCGACGCAACGAATTGTCGTTCGCATGGACGGCAGCCAGAGAATGCAGCACCTGCTGCTGCTCGCATCCTTTATTACGCTCGTGATCACCGGATTCGCGTTGAAGTATCCAGAGTCGTGGCTGGGTTTCGCATTCCTGAATGAGACGGTGCGCAGCGTGATTCACCGATCCGCAGGCACATTGCTGATTTTGGTCTCGCTGTATCACGTGGTCTACCTGGCGACGATGCGATCGGGGCGACGGTTCCTACTGGACATGCTGCCGGAGCCGAAAGACGCGTGGGACGTCATCAATAATCTGCGTTACTACGTCGGACTGGGCGGAACGAAGCCGCAATTCAAGCGCTTCAATTACGCAGAAAAGGCAGAGTACTGGGCCCTGGTGTGGGGAACGATTGTGATGGCAGTGACTGGCCTGATGCTCTGGTTCAAAGTCTTGGCTGGCCATGTATTCCCGCGTTGGTGGCTGGATGTCGCTACAACAGTCCACTTCTACGAAGCGATTCTAGCTACGCTCGCGATAGTGGTCTGGCACTTCTACCAGATCGTCTTCGATCCTGAGGTGTATCCGATGAACTGGGCCTGGTGGGATGGAAAAATGTCGATTGAGCATTACGTGACGGAACACGGGCTCGATAGCAAGACAATCGACAGCTCGATTGAAGGATCGGCCGATAAGAAGGAAGAGTAGTCGGTTTCGGGAGCAAGATCATTGGGACCACGAGGGATGGTGCTTCGTGGTCCTGTGTCGTTTCCGAAGCTGCGGGAAAATCGGTAGCGTATGGACCTTCCTTGAGACATCTGCGTTTCGCAACGGTTCATCGGACGAGATGGTAGTAAATTCAGACTAGTCCGAGTTGCAAGATGTTCCGGTCTTTGTCGGTATTCTCCGTCGTGCTACTGCTCGGTAGCCTGTCCTTAGCCCAGGATCAAAGCGATATTAACAGTCGTACGTTGCGAGGAACTGTCGTCAACGCCGACTCCAGCCCGGTTGGAGACGCCATGGTGGAAGTCCGCAACGTGCAATCTGGTAGTGCGGTTGCGAGGGTGTACACGAATGGCGCGGGTGAGTTTCAGGTGCCAATGGTCATTCCTGGTCAATATGTGATTTCGGTTGTAGATGGAACGAGAACGGCACAACAGCAAGTCTCGTTTAGCGGCTTCGAGCCGGATGTCAAAGTCTCAATGGCGGGGCAAGCCGGCGCTGCAGCAGGAAAAGGGTCTACAGTCTCGGTAGTAAACCTCGGAGTCTCAGAAAAAGCAAAACGTGCGGTGGAATCAGCTAGGAAAGCGCTCTCGAAGAACAAGTTGGATGTAGCTGCGTCTGAATTGCAGCGTGCTCTGGCCATCTCACCGCAATACTCGGAGGCGCTCTCGTTGCGTGCGGTTGTGTACCTGGCAAAGGGCGACGCGAAAGCAGCGCTGGAAGATGCCCACCGTTCGGTGAAGATCGATCCGAGCAGTTCGATGTCGTATACGATCATGGGAGCGTCGTACAACGCCGCCGGACAATTTCTCGACGCAGTGAACTCGCTCCAACAGGCGCTCAGAATCGATCCCAATTTCTGGCAGAGCCATTATGAAATGGCGAAGAGTTTGTACGGACAAGGAAAATCCACGCCCGCGCTGCAGGAAGTCGACGCTGCAGGGAAGAACGTTCCCAAGGAGTTCGCGGAAATACATCTGGTACGTGGAGCGATCCTGATGAAACTGCGCCGGACGAGTGAAGCCGCGGAAGAATTGCAACAATTTCTAAAGCAAGATCCGAACAACCCCGCGGCTGCGAACGTCGAACATACTCTGGCGACAATTTCGCAGCCTGCGACGAATCTTTCGCGCGACCCATCGCGCTAACTTTTAGCGCGCAGCTCCGGCGGCCAGCGGAACCTGGCGCAACGGCTCCTCTAGGCCCGCCATCATTTTCTCGAACGCGCTGAAGGTAAGGGACTGAGGCCCATCTGAAAGTGCTCGTTCCGGGCACGGATGTACTTCCACCATAAGACCGTCGGCGCCCAATGCGACTGCCGCACGCGCCATGGGCGGAATCAGACTAGGCCGTCCGGTTCCGTGCGAAGGATCCGCGATAACTGGCAAATGCGAGAGCTCTTTGGCTAGAGCGACTGCAGCGAGATCAAGGGTATTGCGAGTCTCCGTTTCGAAAGTGCGAATGCCGCGTTCGCAAAGAACCACCTGCGAGTTTCCGCCCGCGAGTAGATACTCCGCAGCCAGCAACCACTCTTTCACAGTTGCGGAAGGTCCGCGCTTCAGCATGATGGGTTTGCGGATGGTAGCGAGGGCGCGAAGCAGCGCGAAGTTCTGCATGTTGCGCGCGCCAATCTGCAGCATATCCGCGTGCTCGCAAATGATGTCGACATCTTCGGTGCTCATCACTTCGGTTACGACGGGCAGTCCAGTTTCTTTGCGTGCGCGATCGAGCAGGCGAAGCGCTTCGGTGCCAAGTCCCTGGAAATCATATGGCGAAGTGCGGGGCTTATATGCGCCGCCGCGAAGCATCTTGGCTCCTGCGGCCTTCACGGCGCGCGCGGTAGAGAGGATTTGCTCTTCCGATTCGACGGAGCATGGTCCGGCAATGACCACAACATCCGGGCCTCCGATGTGGACGCCGCCGATATTCACGACAGTTCGGGAAGGATGGACCTGGCGGCTGACGAGTTTGAATGGCTGAGCAATCGGTACAACGTTCTCGACTCCCGCGGCAGCCTGGAGCGCCTCGATTTCGTTGCGGCGGCCGTTGCCGACCGCAGCGACGATGGCGCGCTGGGTTCCGCGCGTGATATGAGCCTGGTATCCAGCTTCGCGGATGCGGTCAGCAACGTGTTGGATTTGTTCTTCCGTGGCGCCCTCGGACATGTTGACAATCATTTGCTTCTCTCCTGGTGATTCGTTTTCGCGCAAAAACGAAAGCCGCGACCTGTTGGGCCGCGGCTTTGGGTTGCGTCTTGAGCTTGGTATTAGAGCTTAGGTCCGTACCGAGCACGCGCTTCACCAGAGCCGCTATCCGTAAACCACCAGAAGCGGTAGGCAAAGTAGCTAAATCGATAGGCGTGCGACGGAATCATAGCTGGGCGCAACTTTAGCGGTTTACACCGTAGTTTGTCAACCCACGGCAGGCGCGCCAGTACGTCACAAGACATCGGTGATTTGCGTCACGGACCGGGTGGTCAGACGGTTTTAGGGTAGAGAAGACAGAGCCGGCGAACGAAGAGGAGTCGACACGGGGCCGCTGTCACATCAATACGGAGACGCATTCATGGCATACGTAATCACCAGCGCCTGTATCAAAGACTCACTTTGCGTGGACGCCTGTCCAACGGACTGTATTCACCCGAAGCAGGACGAACCCGCATTCGCGGAAGCGACACAGATGTACGTCGATCCGGAGAACTGCATTGACTGCGGCGCTTGCGTAGCGGTGTGCACGTCGACCTCAATCTTCCCGGTGGATGAGCTTCCGGACGAGTTGAAGGAATTCGTGGCAAAGAACGCTGCTTATTATTCCAACTAGTGGTGGCCTTCGGCCGCCACGCACATGATTGAGCGCTGAATGGGGCGCACCGCTTGGTGCGCCTGCTGTTCTTTAAACTTCCAGTCTTGAACTTTCAGACTTTAAATTTCTTATCTTTGACTTTCCCATTCTTCAATTGGAACGCATAAGAGATTCCTCATCCGCTTCGGCATTCCTTTTGCATTTTATTCGTCCGCATAGATTGCGGCGTCTTCGTGGTGACTCCGATAGCTCTGGCTATCAATTCAGTACCGTTGTGTCTGCGCGGGATGCAGGGGATTGCAAATGGGCGAGTGGGACGAGATCATCAAGGAATTTCTGGTAGAGAGCAGCGAAAACCTGGACCAGTTGGATCAGGACTTCATCGAGTTAGAAAAGAATCCATCTTCGAAGGAATTGTTGAGCCGGATCTTTCGCGCCATTCATACCGTGAAGGGGACGAGTGGCGTGCTCGGATTTCCGAAGCTCGAGTCGGTGGCGCACGTTGGTGAGAACCTGCTGAGCCTGCTGCGTGATGGCGAAATGAAGCTCGATCCCGAGCTGATATCCGGTTTGCTGGCGATGGTCGATGCCATTCGAGAGATGCTCAGGCAGATTGAAGCTTCGGCCAGCGACGGGGACAAGGACTACTCGGCTCTGATCTCGCAGCTTTCCGCATTGAAGACCAAACGGGTGGAGGCTGCGGCGCAGGAACAAGGGTCGCCAAAAATTGGGCAGATCCTAGTGGACAGTGGCGCAGTTCAAAAAGAGCAACTGGCGCAGGCAGTGGCATTGCAGGCCGATGGCGATCCGCGGCGTCTGGGTGAGATCCTGATCGATTCGGGTGCGGTAAAACCGCGCGAGGTACTGGACGCTTTGCAGGTACAAAGCGATTCTTCGCCGGGCTTGACCTCGAGCAATCTTCGCGTTGACGTGAACCTGCTGGATAAGCTCATGAACCTGGTTGGGGAATTGGTGTTGGCGCGAAATCAGGTACTGCAGTTTACCGCTGGTCAGCAGGACGCAGCTTTTCTGAGCACGGCGCAGCGGCTGAACCTGATCACGACGGAACTGCAGGAAGGCGTGATGAAAACGCGGATGCAGCCGATCGGCAATTTATGGAACCGGTTGCCGCGCGTCGTCCGTGATTTGGCGGTTGGATTAGGTAAGAAGGTTCGCGTCGAGATGGATGGAAGCGAGACGGAGCTGGATAAGACCATTCTTGAGGCGATCAAGGACCCGCTTACTCACATTGTGCGCAACGCGGTGGATCATGGGATCGAGATGCCGAGCGAGCGTGTGCAGGCGGGCAAGAGCGAAGAAGGAACACTACGACTGCACGCGTACCACGAAGGTGGGCAAGTCAACATTGAGATCAGCGATGATGGTTCCGGAATCAACCTCTCGCGCCTCAAGCAGAAAGCACTGGAAAAGGGCCTGATTACCGGCGAGGCGGCTGCGCGCATGCCGGAGCGGGAACTGCTGAATCTGATATTCCTTCCAGGATTCTCAACTGCGCAGAACGTCACGAACATCTCCGGGCGAGGCGTGGGGATGGACGTGGTGAAAACCAACATCGAAAAGATCGGCGGGGTTGTCGATCTGTATAGCGATGCGGGCCAGGGCACCACGATCAAAATAAAGATTCCTTTAACTCTGGCGATCATTCCCGCATTAATCGCCAGTAGCGGAGGCGAGCGATTTGCGATTCCGCAGGTAAGCCTGCTGGAACTGGTGCGGCTGGAAGGTGACGAAAGCCGTCGAGCGATTGAGAAATTTCATGGCGCCCCTGTGTACCGGCTACGGGGAAATCTGCTTCCTCTCGTGTACTTGAATCGTGAATTGAAACTTCGCGAGAGCGACACGCACAGCGGAATCAACATAGTCGTCTTACAGGCGGACGGCCGGCAATTTGGACTGGTGGTGGACGAGATCAACGACACGGAAGAAATTGTGGTGAAGCCGCTCGGCAAACAGCTGAAGGGGATTTCCTGTTTTGCCGGCGCAACGATCATGGGCGACGGACGGGTTGCACTTATCCTCGATGTAATGGGGATTGCTCAGATTGCCAGCGTGATCACCGAGATCCACGAAGGCTCTGCAGTTGAAACGGCTTCGCACCAGGACGACACGGTGGTGGGACGCGATGCATGGTTGGTGTTCACGGTCGCTGGCAGTCGACGAATGGCGATTCCGCTGTCCATGGTTTCACGGCTAGAGGAGTTTCCGGTCACATCGCTGGAACATTCCGGCAACGAGTTAGTCGTACAGTACCGCGGGATGATCATGCCGCTGATCGACATTGCCAGACGAATGAATCTGGGGCCGTCGGAGAAGCAAACGGAGACCCTGCAAGTGATCGTCTATTCAGACGCTGGCCATAGCGTCGGGCTGATCGTAGACCAGATCGTGGATATCGTCGATCAGGCAGTCAAGGTCGAGCAACAGGAATCGAGCGGCGAACTGGCGGGCTCGGCGGTGATTCAAGAAAAGGTGACTGATCTTCTGAACCTGGCAGTACTCGTAAAAAGCACGGCAGTGCAGGAGATGAAGTGATGGCAGCGAATCGTCAATTCTGTTCGTTCTACCTGGATGGATTGTTCTTTGGCGTAGAGGTAGAGAAGGTTCAGGAAGTGATCCGCCACCAGGAGCAGACGCCGGTGCCGCTGGCGCCGAGAGTGATTGGAGGTCTGATCAATTTGCGTGGCCAGATTGTGACGGCTATTGATCTGCGACGGCGTCTGGAATTGAGCGACCGCGGCGAGGATGAGAAGTCGATGAACGTCGTGGTGCGTACCGATGACGGAGTCGTCAGCCTGCTGGTCGATGAGATTGGCGACGTCGTGGAAGTGGAAGCGCAAGGGTTCGAGCCGCCTCCGGACACACTGCGGTCAAGTGTGCGCGGGATGATTCGCGGCGCGTTCAAGTTGAAGGACCGGTTGCTGCTATTGCTCGATACAGAGAAGACCCTCTTCAGCGCACGCGAAAATGGCGTGCCAAGCGGTAGCTGAATCGCCGCCTCTCCCGGCAAGCGCCACTGTTGGGATGTGAACACCAAGCTAAGCTGTCCTCAGGCCGATCCCGTCCATCGGATCGATTCTCGTCGCTCCCAAGCTCACGGAAATTTGCGCAAAGTAAATGTTCATTGGATCTCTTTAATCCCCCGAATTCCGTGAGGAAGCGCGAACCCGTGGCGGATCCGACACGAAGAAAAGTTGTCGTGATTTGTAGCTCGTTGGAACGGAACACAGCCCTCAATTGCGCTCGCGGCAGCCTAAGGAATCCCTAATCAATTCTGGTCATACCCCTGCACACACCTGGGCCGATGCCATACGCACGGTCCAACTTCACTCGCATCCTCAGGTGCCTCAGTTCCTCGACTGCCGCCACTCTTGTGCTCTTCACAATCTGCAGTGGGCGGTTATTTGGCGCTGATCCAGGTAATGCGTCTTCAGACAAAGCGCAACGAGAACTTCCTTGTCCGGCACTTTGAAATCGAGCAATGGGAAATAGGTTCACGGTTTCGATATATGGATCGTCAGCCAGGAGTCGTATTGGATCGCGATCTGCAGTTGAAGTCGAGTTTGAAGCTGGACATCGATTTATGGAAGAAGCAGACGGTCATCAAGCTGCGCGCCGAAACGGGGCCAACTTTTACCAGCAGTTGGTCCTATACGGGAATCGGCATGCAGAAACGAGCGCTCTCGCTCAACGTAAAGTCGATCTACCTCTCGCAAAGAATTGGGGACAGGCTAACCGCGCAGGCTGGGAGCCTGGAGTTCGATCGCGGAGCCGGTAGTGAAGCTACCTATGCCGACAATGACGGATGGATGGAAGGTTACCGGCTGGCAGTGGTGGGCTGGAAAGCATCGAGCTGGCGTCCGGACCGGATGGGGGTGACCGTCGGCTATATCGGTGACTTCAAAATGCCGAATGCCTTTGCGCGATTGCACCGGCATGGGCGAGCCGAACTATGTGCAGGTAATTGCCGGGAAGTTGGTCGGCGACCGGCGCGAAGTTTCAGCCGAGTTCGATTCCATCCAGGGGATCAGGTATTTCCGTCCAGCGTTGCGCTGGGGACGAGGCCTGACGCCGGTGGTGGACGAAGCTGTTGTGGAAGCGATGATCCGGGGCGATGAGGGTGCACAAGCCGGAGGAGCGGTTACGGTGAACAGGAAGCTCTTCCAGTCGAACCGGTGCTCCGCCTATGCCACCTTCAGTGATATGCCTGCTGAGCTGTTGCGCAAATCCAGCCAAGACATTCTGTTGAATGGCGATTCCATGGCGCTTGGCCGCCGCATCGGAGGAGGACTTCGATTCGTGCCGGTGGCAAATCTGGAACTCTCGGTTTTCGGATCGCGACGGTTGGAGACAACGAATTTAGCGCCGCGCTGGCGTGGTCAGTTTGCCGTCCGCTACCAGCTCGGCGATGTAATCAATCGGGTACTTCGCTAGCGGTCAAGCAGATGCAAGTGGGAGGAAAAGGGAAATGCTAAAGAACGTGAAGATTGGAACGAAGTTAATCGGTGGCTTTCTGGCAGTGGCGGCCTTGACCGCGGCGATGGGCGTATTCGCGATCGTCAAGCTGAAAGATATCAGCGGCACCTACGGCACGAGTTGGATCGAGAACTCACGCTCGTTGCAGAACATAGGAATGGCTGCGACATCCTACCAGCGGTTCCGGGTCAATTTGCGCGACTACGCGAACGCCAATGATGGGGAAGAAGGGAGAGCCGCGCTGGGAAAAGTCAACGATCGCAGGCAACAGCTGAGAAAGGCAATCGACGACTTCAAATCCTCGGCGCTCAGTGATGAAGAAAAGGACACACTCGCGCAAGTGGAAAGCGCATGGGCGGAATATGGGAATCTGGCGGATCAGATCATCAGCCTAAAGCAAAGCGGCAAGAACAAGGAGGCGATGGAGGCGATTTCAAGCCATGCCGACCTGGCCTCGAGAGTGTCGGTGGCGATGGATGGCCTCTTTAAAATGGAAGTGACCCAGTCGGAAAAACAGAAGCGGGAGCTCGAAGCGACGGCAAGCGCTGCGACCTGGCTGGTGGCAGCAGCGATGGCAATCTCCGTCGTAATCGCCGTAATCATCGGAGTGATCATGACCTTGGCGATGACGCGGCCGCTGAAAGAACTGATGTCTGTTGCCCAGGCGTTGGCGGAAGGCGACGTCAGCAAGCAGGTGGTCTACCAGTCAGGAGACGAGCTCGGACAACTAGCGGAGTCGTTCCGTGCGACGACGGCGACGATTCGGGCGCGGTCGGAGGCGGCGCAGAAGATGGCTGACGGCGACCTCTCCGTACAAGTGGTACCGAGGTCCGAACATGATGTGCTGGCCACAGGTCTGCGCAAGTGCCTGGAAGTGCTGAACGATCTGATACGGCAAATGGCCAACATGTCGCAGCAGCATGATGCCGGGGAGATCGACGCGCAGATCGATGCCCGCAAATTCGAGGGTGATTACCGCAAGGTCGCCCAGGGCATCAACGACATGGTGGCAGGACACATTGCTGTAAAGAAAAAGGCAATGGCGTGCGTCGCCGAATTCGGCAAGGGTAATTTTGAAGCGCCGTTGGAGAAGTTCCCCGGTAAGAAGGCTTTCATCAATGACACGATTGAGCAGCTGCGATCCAATTTGAAGACTCTGATCGCCGAGATGAATCGGATGTCGGCCGAGCACGATCGCGGCGATATCGACGTCAGCATCCCAGTGGAAAAATTCGAAGGCGATTATCGCAAGATGGCGCAGGGTATCAATGGCATGGTGGCTGGTCACATCACAGTGAAAAAGAAGGCCATGGCCTGCATCGCCGAGTTTGGCAAAGGTAACTTTGAAGCGCCGTTGGAGAAGTTTCCAGGCAAGAAGGCATTCATCAATGACACGATTGAGCAGCTGCGATCCAATCTGAGAACTTTGATTGCCGAGATGAATCACATGTCGGCCGAGCATGATCGAGGCGACATCGATGTCAGCATTCCGGCTGAGAAGTTCGAGGGCGATTATCGGAAGATGGCGCAGGGCATCAACGGCATGGTGGCGGGTCATATCACGGTGAAGAAGAAAGCCATGGCGTGTATCGCCGAGTTTGCGCAGGGAAACTTCGAAGCACCGCTGGAAAAGTTCCCCGGCAAGAAAGTTTTCATCAACGAAAACATCGAACATCTGCGAACGAATCTCAAAGCCCTGATCACTGACGCCGACATGCTGGTGAAGGCAGCGCTCGTTGGATCTCTCTCGACACGAGCGGATGCCAATAAGCACAGCGGCGATTACCGCAAAATTGTGGAAGGCGTGAACCATACACTCGACGCTGTTATCGGTCCGCTGACCGATTTTGCGCACGTCCTGGATGCGACTCGCCAGCGGCGATCTGACGGTCACGGCGGAAAAGCAATATGCCGGAGACTTCGAAGAGTTCAAGAAGTCCGTCAATACCCTTGGAATCCAGGTGCGAAATGCGATGCAGCAGATCGGTCGCAACACGGCCGCTTTGGTCGCCTCGGCTGAGCAGTTGAATCAGCTAAGCCAGCAAATGACGGCCAATGCCGACGAAACGGCAACGCAAGCCAACGTCGTATCAGCGGCCAGCGAACAGGTCAGTAAGAATGTTCAAACCGTGGCGACGGGCGCCGATGAAATGGGCGCAAGCATCAAGGAGATCGCGAAGAACACCAGCGAGGCTACGCGGATCGCGACCGCCGCCGTTTCTACCGCCGAATCAACGAATGCGACTATACAGAAGCTGGGGCAAAGCAGCGCGGAGATCGGGCAGGTGATCAAGGTGATTACCACGATTGCGCAACAGACGAATCTTCTAGCGCTGAACGCAACCATTGAAGCGGCTCGCGCGGGCGAGGCGGGAAAGGGTTTTGCCGTTGTCGCCAACGAAGTGAAAGAACTGGCGAAAGAGACGGCGAAAGCCACGGAGGATATCAGCGGCAAGATCGAGGCAATCCAGAGCGATACGAAAGCCGCAGTCGAAGCTATTGGTGAGATCGGGACAGTGATCAACCAGATTAACGATATCCAGAACACGATTGCCAGTGCGGTGGAAGAGCAGAGCGCGACGACAAACGAGATCAGCCGCAATCTGGCGGAAGCGGCGAAAGGTGGAATGGATATCACGCGCAACATCACGGGAGTGGCTGAGGCTGCTCACAGTACTACGGCCGGCGCCAGTGAAACGCAGAAGTCGGCCAAGGGTCTGGAGAGCATGGCCGCCGAGCTACAGGAGCTGGTATCGCAATTCAAATACGAAGGGGAAGGACGAAATCGCCCGGTTTCGCGCGCCGCAGTCTCCGCGACTCGAAAGACCAATGGCCGGTACGTGGAGACTTCTCCGGCATTGGAAGAAGTAGCAGTCCACTGACAATTCAAGGCCAGGCAGCCTGTCGAAGGTTAGCCTGGCCACTCTCCTAAAGTTCCCTGATAACCAGCCGAAATTAGAAACAGAGAGAGCCTCTCTAGACTTGGGAAGAACATGCGCGCGCTCGTGGTGGATGATTCGTCGGCAATGCGTTCGATTCTGCGGATGATCTTCAGGAAAGCCGGCTTCGAAGTTACGGAAGCGAGCAACGGCTACGAAGCATTGAAGCGGTTGGCTGAAATTGCTGCTCCGATGGACCTGGCGGTTGTCGACTGGAACATGCCAGTAATGAATGGATATGAGCTGGTTTCAGCAATCCGCTCCGAAACTCGTTATAACGCCATGCGGATCATGATGGTGACAACCGAATCTGAGATTGGGCATATCCAGTCGGTGCTGGCCAAAGGTGCGAACGAGTATGTGATGAAGCCATTCACGCCCGAGGTGATCCTGGAAAAACTTCAGCTGCTGGGATTTGAGTGCTGAGCCATGCGGCGAATACGTGTTCTGATCGTCGATGATTCGGTAGTGATCCGGCGGGTATTGCGTGAGGTGCTGGCATCCGACGCGGAGATTGAAGTTGCAGGGGTCGCCGCGAATGGCCAGATTGCGCTGGCCATGATCGAGCAAGTTAATCCGGATCTGATCACGCTCGACATCGAAATGCCGGTGATGGACGGGTTGCAAACGCTGCAGGGACTGAAGGAACGCTATTCGAAGATCCCGGTGATCATGTTCAGCACACTAACGCAGCGTGGAGCGCTGGCGACGCTGGATGCACTTGCGCTGGGGGCTCGCGACTACGTCACCAAGCCGGAAGGGAATACGGTGGCGAGCAGCATCGAGAAAGATTCGCCTCGATCTTATTCCCAAGGTCAAAGCGCTTTGCAGCTACCGGCTCGGAGCGGAAGAGAGGGCGAAGCGGATTCCAAAGTGTGCGCAGCCGATCTCGCATTCCCCACGCATCACTGTCAAGGCTCCGGTGGAGGTAGTTGCAATCGGCACGTCCACAGGCGGGCCCGAACGCGCTGGCGCAAGTGATCCCATCGATTCCAGCGAATTTTCCGGTGCCAATTGTAGTGGTTCAACATATGCCTCCGACGTTCACGCGCTTTCTTGCACAGCGATTAGCGGTCTCAGCGCAGGTGCCGGTGGAAGAGTGCGGAGGAGTTGAGTTTCTGGAGCCAGGCAGTATTTGGATCGCGCCGGGTGACTACCACATGGTGGTGCGGCGGCAGGGAACGCGGATCAGGTTGGCGACTCACCAGGGGTCTGCGGAAAATTCCTGCCGACCGTCGGTCGATGTGCTTTTCCGGTCAGTTGCCGACGTATATGGGGCGGGCGCGCTGGCGATCGTGATGACCGGCATGGGACAGGATGGGTTGCGGGGCGCCGAAAATATCCGCGATGCAGGGGGACAAATCCTGGCGCAGGACGAAGAGAGCTCAGTGGTCTGGGGGATGCCGGGCTTCGTCGCGCAAGCCGGCCTTGCAGATGCCGTGTTGGCGCTGGATCAGATTGGTCCTGAGATGGTGCGGAGAGTTACTCAATCGCAGCGGCGTCTACAAGCGTAGAAGATTTCAGGAGTGTTATGGGTCTCTCCAGCGTCGACTTCAATTATCTGCGAAGCCTGGTGCGCACGCACACATCGATTGTTATCGACGATGGAAAGGAATACCTGGCGGAGGCCAGGCTCAGTGCGTTGCTTCGCAAGGAAGGTTTCGGATCGGTACCGGAGCTTCTGCAGAATCTGCGCCTCAAGAGCTTCAGCCCGCTTCATCGCCGTGTGCTGGACGCGATGACAAATAACGAGACCTGGTTCTTCCGCGATCTGGCACCATTCGAAGCGTTACGGCAAAAAGTCATTCCGGAGATGATCGTTACCCGCAGGTTGAGCCGCCGCCTGAACATCTGGAGTGCAGCCTGCTCCAGCGGCCAGGAAGCTTACAGCACACTGATTCTTCTTCATGAGCACTTTCCCGAAATATCGAGCTGGGATGTGCGCGTGCTTGGGACAGATTATTCGCAGGCAATGATCGAGCGGGTGAAAGCCGGACGTTATAGCCAGTTCGAAGTCAATCGCGGACTACCCATTGCGGGGTTGGCAAAGCATTTTGTGCAACACGGACTGGAATGGGAGATCTCACCGAGATTCCGAAACCTGGTGGATTGCCGGCTGCTGAACCTGGCTGAACCTTGGCCTGAATTCGCTGAACCTGACATTGTGATGTTGACGGAACGTGCTGATTTATTTTGATGTCGCAACAAAAGCCGACATTCTTGCGAGGGTGCACCGGAGAATGCGTCCGGATGGATTTTTGTTCCTGGGTGGCGCAGAGACAACGATGGGCCTGAGCGACGCGTTTGAGCGAGTGCCATTCGAGAAAACTGCATATTACAGGCCTAAGGGAGCGAGCCATGGCTGTCAGTGAAGAAGAAATCCAACAGGTAACGTCGCAGATTTGGGAGAGCATGCTTGATCTTCATCCTGCCGCTGCGAATGGCAACGGCTCGAGCGCTGCTGAAGGAAGGATTGGAGCGTCAGTCCAGATTACAGGCGGGTGGGAAGGAGCGGTGCGTCTGGATTCGTCTTTGACGCTGGCGCGTATGGCGGCGGCGCGATTTGTCGGCACGGAACCCGAACAAGTCTCGATCGATCAGGTACGCGATGCAATGGGCGAGCTGGCGAACATGAGCGCCGGGATGATCAAGAATCTATTGCCGGGACCTTCGTATCTTTCGCTTCCCTCGGTTGCAGACGGAGCCGAGTACAACTTCACGATCTGTAAAAGTAATGTGGAATCTGAAGTGAAGTTCGAATGTGAAGGAGAGCAGTTCGCAGTGTCATTGCTGCGACGTAAGTACGGGCCTTCCTAGCCTCCGGCGTTGATCAGCTGCAGACGAGTTTTTCGCTCAGCGGGTGCTCACGTATGTAGGAAGCGAGCATATGAAGCGACGCCCGCATAGCGCTTCCGTGCTCTGAGAGGAGCAACACGGGGACATAAGGCTCAATGTGGCAGATCTGGTTGCGCAGGCTGAGAGACTCAGTATTCTCCTCGTTATAGGACAACACCACGCCATCGATGGGCTGACGAGCGAGAACTGACAAGGCATGCTGACTGGAATCGGAAGGGATGACGTCGCACCCGTCTTGTTCCAGAATTTGCCTTACGTTGGTAAGTGAGCGCCCGCGATCCACATACAAAATTGTAGGCAAGGTCCTGCCACCTCAAAGTGAATTTTCTCTTTCCCCACGGTAGAAAAGTAAGATTACCCATTTCTCGGGATCTGGCTGTGACGCAAATCACCATGTGGCAGATTACTTTGGTGCGCGGGAGATGGGCAGAGATCTGTCTCCATCGACAATCGAAAAACAGAACTTCGGAAAGTTCCTCCCATGAAGGTGATATTCTGGAGTTATACATCTCCATGTCAGCAACCGCATGGGTGCGAACGTTGGGGCGTGTGATTGCAACTCTTAGCTGAGCCCTCGCCGGAGGCGAAGATTATGGGTTCGCCGTATGGGCTTCAACTCGTCGAAAACTGCATCATCTGCAAATTGCGGTCAGACAATTTCTTCTGCGCATTGCCGGCTACTGCCCTCGAAGCATTTGAGAAGATCAAGTTTCCTACGGCTTATCCTCGAGGAGCCATCCTGTTTGTAGAAGGGCAGCCGCCTCGCGGTATCTACATGCTCTGTAAAGGCCGGGTTAAGCTTTCGGTGAACTCTGCGGAAGGCAAGACGCTCATCTTGAAGATTGCCGAACCGGGCGAAGTTCTGGGACTGCATGCCTGCGTTTCCGGTCTGAGTTACGAATTGACTGCCGAGACGATTCAGCCCACCCAGGTAAATTTCGTCCGGCGCGAGGATTTTCTCAAGTTTCTGCACGACCACGGCAGCGCTTGCCTGCAAGCGGCGCAGCATCTCAGCGAAGACTGCAATAGCGCGTATGACTTGATTCGTTCGCTTGGACTGTCTCATTCTGCGGGAGAGAAACTAGCACGCTTTCTTCTGGAACTCAGCGCCGAAGGGGAGCAGACCGCAGAAGGCGTTCGAGCGAAAATGGGCCTCACCCACGAAGAGATTGCCCAAATCATCGGGACCTCGCGCGAGACCGTGACCCGATTGTTAGCGGAGTTCAAGCGCAAGAAGTTTGCGACGTTGAAAGGGTCCACGCTGCTGATCCACAACAAGCCGGAGTTGGAAAAACTAGTCGGCTGCTAGTGGCTTGCTGACTGACCGCGCGTGCCAGAGCGGCGAATCGCAGGACTTCACGCAGCTTCGATCCCTACAATAGCAATGCCGCAGAACTGCACGATCACGGTGCGGCCGTCTTCCGCATCGATCTCCACACCCTCCTCCGCTCCTTCCGAAGTCGTACGCAAACGAATCTGACGAGGGGAACAGACAAAATGAGTGCTCGGCATTCTTGAACCCTGGTCGAAGATGATTGCGATTCGCTCGGTATCGGGCTCCGCTTCCTGGATCAAAGCCTCCAGTGGCTTGTTTTCGATCTCAATCACGATGCCGTGCTCAGGGTGACGGGACTTAACAGACATCAGCTTACCCGCGTGTTCCAGGCTGAAGCTTTCAAGGAACGGCGCCCATTGATGATGAGGTATTTCGTGCTTGTTCATCGGGCCAAACTCCTGCTTATGAACTTCTGGGCCCTCGATTCAATCACAGTTTGCTACGAAAGCGTGGCTGGCGGGAAGCGATTTACAGATTAATTCGCGGCGAGTGCCGGAGCGGGAGGACAGAGGTGGAACCAAAGGGAAACCGGCGATCAGCAGGTTACTGACCGCCGGAGTCCTCCGCGAGCCCGGGGTCCGGAGCGGATGCCAGGGCTCTCCGCAAAATCAGGCGTTAGCAACTACTCCGGCATTGGCAAGCCACTTGGGCTGCTTGGTCACAGCAGTGCGAGGCAGGATGTCCAAATAGAGAACGGCGTATCGGAACGCCAGAACCGCGCAGGTGGTCAGCATAAGTGTGACCGCCAACTCGGGCCACTTCGGCGAATACCCGGCGTGCGTTGCACGCTCCAATCCAGTGATGGATACATTGATACGGTTCGTGATAAATCCCATCACCACGATCACGCTGGTCCAATAAAGGGCCACTGGGCGATTCCGCACGTAGTTGAGTCTCAGCAGGATGACGGGCAAAAAGACGAACAGCAGCATCTCCAGCCAGAAATAGCCGGTTTCCGGGCGCCAGCGGAACAGGTAAGGCAAGCCGCCTTCGCGTGCCATATCCACTCCGCGGAAGATCGCAAACATCATGAGTAGTGGAGTGAGAACGCCGCTCAGGTCGCGCAGAATTTCGGGATCGATGCGGACGTCAAGCGAGCGAATGGATAGATATAAAGCCATCACGATCATGGCAATGCCGGCCGGGATCGCGGACATGTAGAAGAGAGTGGTGAGATGCGTGCTGTACCACAGCGGATATTCCTTACCTTTGGTGATGATGAACAATCCGCCAAGGAACGACTGGTGCAACGATGAGAGCAGAACTCCCGCGAGAACGAATGCGATCACGATGCGATGATGCCAGCCGAGGTAGGACTCGCGCACCCGCTTCCAAGGGAGCTTTTCGACAACTGCCGGCGAGAACTCAATCATCAGGACCGTGGTGTACATGATGATGCACCAGCACACCTCGAACAAAACCGAGTGGCGATTCCAGTAAACGAGCGGATGCCAGAAGCGCCAAGGCAGGCCCAATTCATACGCATAGCCAACGCATACCGAACCGTAGCCGAGCAGGGCGATCATGATGGCAGTGCGGCAGATGGGGCGATAGCGCTCCATACCGAGCAGATAGACGGCTGCTGCCGTGGCAAATCCGCCGGCGGAGAGCCCGACACCGCACAGCGTCGCAAGACCAACCCATATGCCCCAGGGTTGTGCGTCCGACATATTGGTAGCCGCATGCCAGCCGACTGCGAAGCGAAGATAGGTGGAGTAGATACCGGCGGCGAAGATCAGCGCCAGGATGATGCGCCACATGGTAACGAACGATTTCTTTTCTTCCGGCATACTCAGTTCCTTTCCTCGCTGTTGCGGGCTGCTTTCTCAGCAGCCTCGGCCAACGCCACTTCACGGCGGCGCTGCGTGATCCAGTAAAGGCCAGCGAGCAGGCTGCCGCCAACCAGCACCACGGTGGGAACTTCGCCCAGCGCGGATGCCGTGAGAGTGGGTAGCGGCGGTTCTTCGGATGGGACCACCGTGAACCCGAGCTTCTCGAAGGGCACGTCGGAGATGAAGAGCACGGATGTGCCACCAAACTCACGTTCACCGTAGATTCGCTGGACGTAGCTTGAATCGCTGTCGAGACGCCGTCGTGCTTCGCGCAGGAGTTGATCGCGATCGCCAAAGAGGGTTGCGCCCGTAGGGCACGCTTCCGCGCAAGCGGTCTGTTGTCCCTGCGCCACGCGCTCCGAGCACATATCGCATTTCTTTACGTAGGGCGCGAGCTTGCTCCATTCATATTTCGGCACGCTGTTCGGGCAAGCGATCATGCAATAACGGCAGCCAATGCATTTGTCTTTGTCGTACACGACAGGACCGTACGACGTTTTCTTCAAAGCGCCTACCAGACAGGCCGAAGCGCACGCCGGCTCCTCGCAGTGCATGCACAGCCGCCGCACGTTCTTGCCTTCGTGGTCCTGAACTGTCGTAAGGGCGGTTTCCGACAACTGCAGTTCAGGATCTCCGGGCAAATTGTGTTGCGCCTTGCACGCCACTTCGCAGGAGTGGCATCCGATGCACTTCGTGATGTCGATGAGCAGCGCCTTTTTCTTTTCTGTCATACCAGAGCCTCCGGGGATGAACTGCTGCTCAGTTATTCAGGAAAAATTCGCGGAGCATGGAACGCTGTGCTGTCGGTTCCAACTTTGCGATCAAACCATCGACCGGCAATCCACCGTCAGCGGTGGCTGCTCCCAAAGGAGCGGCATAGCTTTGCAGTCGGCGAACCGAGTTCTGCATCCACGTGGAAATCATCGAGCCCTGAAGTAGATTCTTCAGGTTGACTTCCATTTCAGGCGCCTTGATCACGCAAATCCAGCCGTTGTTGTAGGGGTCTTTCGTGACGACGCTAGGATCGCGCAATGCGTCGTGATTCACCGAGACGACAACGCCTTCGACAGGCGACATGAAATCAGCGGTGATGCCATCGCGCGTAATCGTGCAGACCTTCTGGCCCTGACGTACCCAGCGATTCAGGCCGGCAACTTCAACTTTGTCGACCTTGCCGAACACGTTTCCGGCGAAACTGTCGATTCCCATGCGCGCATTCTGGCGGCCTTCATCGGAGACCCAGGTGTGGCCGGGATGAAAACAGAAACCCTTGGGGACTTCGAATCCCGACTCGCGAACCATCATCGGCTTCTGCGCGGGCACCGCAGCCTGAACGCGCTCGGCATCTGCGAGCGGCACCTGGCCGTGACGCATGAAGTAGCTGATGCTGATGATGACTAGAAACGTAAGCAGTACGAAGAGGATAGACATTGACTGCCTCCTTGCTGATAGCTCCTTAAAGCTCATCTTTAGTTGTGCACGCGGAGGGCAAAAGAAGTCTTATAGTGAGATATTGAAACTAAAGGCTTTAGGCAGGGTAACTGTCGTCAAATCACAATCGACCGCTGCATTTCGCAGGGGTCAAAAGCGTTTTGCAGGAGTGCAAGAACGAGTTCACCGCAGAGGACGCGGAGAATTGAAGATCTAAGATTGAGGATTTCAGATTCAATCCTGCCCAAATGGCGATGAGCCCGCAAATCTTCAGTCTGAAATTTTAATTCTGAAGTTTGCGCGGCTTCCTCTGCGGTGAGCCTCAGTCTCCCTGCTCTTTCTTCAATCGCCGCATGAGTGAGGTGGAGTGAATGCCCAGGATACGTGCGGTCTGGGCCTTGTTGTTTCCAGTCGCAGTGAGGACTTCGTGGATGTAGCGGTCTTCGAGTTCGCGCAGGCTTACAAATTGATCACCTGTAGGGGAGACATCCATGTGGGATGGCGTCTCCGATTCTGCAATCTCGGGAATATAGTCACGAAGCTCCTCGGGGAGGTAGCCGGCGTCGATATCGCCTTCGCGAGAGAGGATCATGGTGCGCTCAATCACGTTCTTCAGTTCGCGAATGTTTCCCGGCCACGGATAGTTGACCATCAATTCTGCCGCTGCGGGAGTGAAGCCACTAAAGTTCTTCTTCAGTTCCAGGTTGTAGCGCTGGAGAAGGTCGAGCGCCAGCGGCATGATGTCTTCCCTGCGATCGCGCAATGCGGGAATGAAGAGAGGGACCACGTTGAGGCGATAGTAGAGATCTTCGCGGAATTTTCCCTGTGCGATCTCTTCTTTCAGGTTCGCGTTGGTGGCAGTGATGATGCGAACGTCCACCTTGATCGGCTTCGTGCCTCCCAATCGCATGAACGAACCTTCTTCGAGCACCCGCAGCAACTTCGCCTGCACATTGGCGGACATGTTGCCGATCTCGTCGAGAAATAGCGTTCCGTTGTGTGCGCGCTCGATCAGGCCTTCTTTTCGGCGACGCGCATCGGTGAATGCGCCGGGCTCGAAGCCGAACATTTCACTTTCGAGCAATGCATCGGGAAGGGCCGCACAGTTCAGTTCGACCAGCGGCATGGAGGCTCGCGGGCTGTTGTAGTGGATGCCTCTCGCCAGAACACCTTTTCCGGTTCCGCTCTCGCCCTGAATCAGGATCGTAGTGCGATCTGATTCGGCGGCCTTTCGCGCCATTTCTAGCATTTCGGCTACCTTTTCGTTTTGTGTCACAACGCGGCCAAAGTCGTAGCGGCCCTTGGCACTTTCCACCGAATCGCGAACGCGAATGCGCAGGTCCAGCATCTCGCTCGCGCGGCGGATGGTGTTGGTCATATCGGAGAGGTGGAAAGGTTTGGTGAGATAGTCGTAGGCGCCAAGCTTCATCGACTCGACGGCGCGATCGACAACTTTGTAGGCGCTCATCATCACCACGATGGTGGTGGGCGATTGCTTTTTGATCTGACGCAGCACTTCGATGCCATCGATGCCAGGAAGAACCACGTCGACCAGCGCCAAGTCCGGCTTTTCTTCCACCAGCACGCGCAAGCCGTCTTCGCCATTCATCGCGACGAAAACGTCGAAGCCTTCTTCGCGCAGGGCGCGGCTGATGGTCCTCAGCGTGAGCGATTCGTCATCGATAACCAGGATTGAGTAGGCCATAGTCTTACACGACTACTTCGTCTCCGTCTTCTCGCAGAATCACGCTCTCACGCGCGATGGGCAGAGTGAAACGAACGGTGGTGCCTTCGCCTATCACGCTGCGAATCGAAATTTCTCCTCCGTGGCTGCGCACGTAGGACTGGCTGATGCTGAGTCCCAGGCCTGTGCCTTTGCCGTGTTTGGTGGTGAAGAACGGCTCGAAGACGTGAGGGAGGATGTCGCCCGGGACTCCGCAGCCGGTATCAGTGACGCGAATCTCCACCAGATCGTTTTTGTCGGTATTGTCTGCGGAAATCGTGATGGTGCCGCCATCCGAAGCCGCTTGGGCCGCATTCAGGAGAAGGTTCATCAGGATCTGCGAGAGTTGATTGGCGTCGGCGTTGAAGTTCGGAAGATCGGGCGGAATACGTTTCTCCAATTGGATGTTGCGGAACATCGGTTGATGGCAGAGGAATGTGAAGGTCTCACCGACCATCCGTTCGAGGTTGATCTGCGTCAACATTAGCGGGCCGGGGCGTGTGTAGTTCAGCAACCCGCGGATTGTCTGCGAGATTCGCTTGGTGCCTTCGATGCATTGCTGGATCTCGATGCGCTCTTCTTCGGAGCGAGGGTCCTTCAGCTCTAATTCGAGGTGCGAGAGAATGCCGAGCAGCGGATTGTTGATCTCATGCGCGGCGCCCAGCGAGAGCTGAGCCAGGGTCGCGTACTTCTCGTATTCGGCCAACTGGGCCTGGAACTGCATCTTCTCACGTTCCAGTTCGCGTTCCTCCATGAGCTTTCGGACCAACTCCTGCTGGGCCGCATCGCGTTCGCCTTCGCTGATGTGGGTGATCTCGAGCGCTCGGGCGAGTTCGTCGGTGGTCCTTTTCAGAAAACCGACGGCATACGAAGCAGCCAGAGCAGCCATTGTTAATCCAAGAAACGCGTAGGGAATGCCCCATGTGAGGATCAGACGGAGCGCAGGCGACTCGAGGTTTGCGACGGTGCAAAAGAGTATGAAGGGAACAAGAAAAATCACGCCTGCAGCCGCCGTGGTGATCAACCATACGCGAAAGTAGTAGCGGTCGTTGCGAACGTTCCGTGAATGTTCAGTTCGTCCAGTCATTTCTCTTAACGCTGCCTCGAAAGCTCAGCCAGGACGCGATTGGCGCAGCCCCGGCAAAACGCATTTTCCTTCAGGTCGATCCACTCCACTGAATGCGAGGACGCCATGGCGCAGTTGTAATCGTCGCAGTGCGACAGGTGCAGCGTATGCCCGAGTTCATGTACCGCTTCTTTCAGCATGCGGCCGTATAGCAGATCGGCATCCTTTGGCAGCCCGTAAAACTCCTGCCGCAGGCGGTGAGTGGAGATCACCGCCGCAGGCCCGCCCATCTGCGCTTCGCCAAAAACAAAAGTCAGAATGGGGATGTACAAGTCAGCGCTGGTGACGCCCAGCAAACGCCAGCAATTTGGACCGACAAATTTCCGTATCTCCGCCAGAATCTCGCTGGAGTGGTACTGGCCGCGCTCGGGATGAAAAGCGAACTCCGGATCGATTGCGTTAGGCATCACCTCGCATGGCATGGCAAAGTGCTCCGCCAGCTGGACGGCCATCGCTTCCAAGGTGCGGCCCTCGACATCCCCAATCGCAAGCACTTGCAAACGCCTCATTTGCTTTCGGTCGCTGCGGTGCGGCTCCAGCCGTACTTCTTCAACTTGTTGTGCAATGTGACGCGGTCAATATCGAGCATTTCCGCTGCGCGCGTCTGGTTCCAGGCGCACTCTTCCAGGATGCGGAGAATGTGCCCCTTCTCGATCTCTTCCAGGGTTCGACCTTCGAGAGCGGCAGCTGCCGCTGCGGGAACCGCTCCGTTGCGCGACTTTAAGATGAAGTCGGTTTCGCGCAGCTCCGGCTCCTGCGCCACGACCATGGCACGCTCGACGGCATTCTCCAGTTCGCGAATATTGCCCGGCCACTGGTACTGCTGCAGCTGATACATGGCAGAAGGCGCTACCCGCGTAATGCGCTTGTTCATCTGTAGCGAAAACTTATGGACGAAGTGATCGACCAGCAATGGAATGTCATCGCGGCGTTCGCGTAGCGGCGGCAGTTCAATTCGGAAAACGTTGAGTCGATAGAAAAGATCCGGGCGGAAATGACCGTCTTCAATCAGCGTTTCGAGATCTTTGTTCGTCGCGGCGATACAGCGGAAGTCAACATGGATTTGCTGATTGCCGCCGACGCGCACAATCTCTCGCTCCTGTAGAACTCGGAGCAGGTCAGTCTGGGTCTTAAGGCTGATGTCGCCGATCTCATCAAGGAATACGGTTCCACCCTCGGCGATTTCGAACTTGCCCTTCTTGCGATATTGAGCGCCCGTGAATGCGCCTTTCTCATGGCCAAATAGTTCGCTCTCCAGAAGAGTTTCCGTCAGTGCGCCGCAGTGGATCGTAACCAGCGGATGGAAGCGGCGCTGGCTGGCGGCGTGAATTGCACGCGCGACCAGTTCCTTCCCTGTACCGCTTTCGCCGTTAATCAACACAGTCGCGTCTGTCGGACCAACCGTCTCGATGGCATCGAAAATCTTCTTCATCGCTGCGCTCTGGCCGACCAGGTCGGGATGCGTGACTTCGGCAACGGTCTCCTTCAGACGCTGGTTTTCGTCTTCCATGTGGCGATGCGAAATGGCCTTTTTCACCGTGTGGGCAATCTCATCTGGATCGAGCGGCTTGGTCACATAGTCATACGCGCCATTTTTCAGCGCCTGAACTGCTGTATCGACCGAGGCATAGCCGGTCATCATGATCGTGATCAGCTTCGGGTCGATCTCGCGTAGCTTGCCCTGCAATTCGATGCCGTCGGTGCCGGGCATTTTGATATCGAGCAGAGCGACATCCCACTTGTTCTGCGCCATACGCGTCAACGCTTCGCTGGCATCTTCGGCGATGCCCACTTCATAGCCCTCTTCCTGAAACCACTTGCAGAGAGAGTCGCGGACGCTGAGTTCGTCGTCTACGATCAGTAGCCTGCCTTTGTCTTCCACTGTCCTCACCTCGATACGGCGCTCGCCGTGGTGGCTGGCGCCGAGGTGGACGCTCGTTGCGCGTCCACTGGAATAGAAATTGTGAAGGTCGTGCCCTGTCCGGGCTTCGATTGAACTTCGATCTTGCCGTTGTGGCGGTCGACGATATTGCGGCTGATTGCCAGCCCTAGCCCTACGCCCTTGCTGCCCTTCGTGGTAAAGAAAGGCTCGAACATGCGGGGCAGAAGCTCATCCGGTATGCCGCTGCCGTCGTCGCGAATCTGCAGTGCGATTGAATTGCTCTCCGCGTTGAAACTGGTCTTGAGCCAAACATTGCCGCCCCGCGGCATGGCGTCGAAAGCATTCATGACTAACGCCAGCATCACTTGCTCGATTTGCGCCGGATCGCATTGCACCAGCGGCAATCCGGGGTCTAGTGCGGACTGGATCTCAACGGCGGAAATTTCTGCTTTCGGCTTCACCAGCCGTACGCAGCGCTCGACGACCGCATTGATATTCGATCGCTGAATGTTCAGTGGAGCGTTGCGAGAGAACGTCAGCAAGCTCTTGACCAGCTCGCCGCAGCGCTTGCTCTCACTCTCAATGAGGACGAGGCATTCAATCATCTCGGTTTTTTTGCGCTCCTCGACGTCAGTGCGCTCAATCCATTTCTTCAGAAGCTTCGCGTACGTGAGGATTCCGGAGAGCGGGTTGTTGATCTCGTGAGCGACCACCGCCGCAAGCTTTCCAAGCGACGTCAGCTTTTCGGTGTGAAGCATGTGCTCGTGCACGCGCTTCAGCTCTGCGGTCTTCTCATCGACGCGTTCTTCCAGAGTCCGCGCCCATGCAGTGATCTCCTCATTGGCCTTCTCCACTTGCAAGCTCATGGAGTTGAATGACGTGGCCAGTTCGCCCAGTTCGTCTTCAGAATGGACACGGATCTGATAACCGAGTTCGCCGGCGGTCAGTCGTTCGGTGCCGGAGCGAATCTCACGGACCGGTTTCCCAAGGTATTGCCACACAAAGGCGCCGGTGAGAAATGCCACAACCAGGATTCCCACTCCCGTGTAGGCGAGCATGCGGCGCGTACTCTGCGCGAGGCCGGCGTCGGTGCTGGCGAGCGAAAGATTGGTGTCCAGCACGCCGAGAATCTTCTGCTCCGGCGGATGTGCATGGCAGGCGGCGTTGCTGCATTCCGGGCGATTCTCGATGGGAGTGATGATGCCGAGAACGCGACCCGTGCCGGTGCGGTAGATGCGAAAACGATCGTTGCTTTCGAGATGAGTGAGCGGCTTCTCGCCCGCGTGACAGCCGTTGCAGGCCTGCGTTGCCATCTGCACATGGCTGCCCACTTCATTGGTGTTGCTGGAAAAGCTGATCGTTCCTTCCTGATTAATGATGCGGATGCTGACAATTTCGGGCTCGTCAGCCGTAGTCTTGATGATCTCGTAGAGCGCCTCGCGATCGTTGCGAAGCATTTCATAGCTGGTGGTGCGGCGAAGCGTATCACTGACGCGCTCCGCCGCGGTCAACGTGGCCGTTTCCAGATGGCCGCGATGCAACCGAATATTGAGATATCCGAGCAGGGCAAATGTGACCGCCATGGTGGCGACCAGCATCGCGATTAACTTGGCGCTCAGGCTGTGGCGAAAGCGTCCCCAGGTCCAGGCGACCGATCGGATCGCGACGTCATTGCTCTGCTCGAATTGTTTCTCAATCTCCGGCATGGCTTAGCACAGCCGCTTTGGCTAGTACCGGCGCCTCGTGTGTGGTGACAGTTTTGTGTTCAGGGAAAATGGGCAAGTACTTGACCGCAAGTCCGAAGAGCGCAAAGCCGACTGCAATAATCGCGCCGGTGATTGCAATCTCCGTCCACTTCGGAATGTAGTGAAGGCCAGCAGCCGTTTCCATTCCCGTGATGCTTACGTTCAGACGATTGGTAATGAAACCGAGGACCACTGAAACTGCAGCCAGGTATAGCCCTCCCGGAGTTTGTCTGATCTTCGGAATACTCAGCAGAATCAGCGGCAATACCAGCGCCAGTGCGATTTCCAGCAGGAATAGATTCCGCTCGTAGCTTGAGATGAGGATCTGTCCGAGGATGCCGCGATGGCCCAAGTCTTCAAGCCTTAGAATTCCGTACACGGTGAGCACGACCAGCATCACGCGTCCCAGTTCCTGCAGGATTGGTAACTCCAGTTCGCGTCCGAAGTGTTTGGAACTCATCGACGACTCGAAGATCGTCATTGCCAATCCGACTGCGATCGCCGACAGGAAGAAGAAGACTGGAAGCAACGGCGTGTACCAGAACGGATGCAGCTTCGTGGGCATGATCAGGTAGAGCGTGCCAAGCGAAGACTGATGCAGCGTGGAGAGAATCACGCCGAGCAGTACCAGCGGGATGAGCACGGCCTTAACAATTTTCAGAGGCTTCTGCAGATTGAAGCGCTCGAGCACGATGGGCGAAAACTCCAGCGCGAGGACCGTCGTATACAGCATCACGCAATACGCAACTTCGAACATCACGGAGTGCGGATTGCGCATAATCAGCGGATGCCATATGTTGTATGGCCGGCCGAGGTCGAACAACAGCGCCACGCTGACCAGAACATAGCCGAGGAAGGCCGTAAGGATAGTGGGGCGAACGATGGGCTTCAGTCGCTGAATATTGAGGATGTGTACAGCTGCCGTAAGGGTGAAACCGCCAGCTGCCAGCATCACGCCGCAGAGGACGTCGAAGCCAATCCATATGCCCCACGGAAACTGGTCGCTCAGATTGGTGGAAGCGCCGAGGCCGTGAAAGAAGCGTATGTAGGTGCCGTACGCGCCCGCAGCCACGATCAGCAGAAACACTGCTTTCCAGAACGTAAATTTCATCTTCATTGTTTCTGCTCCTTCTCCGGTTCGCCCGTAGCCTTACCTTCTGCGGCAGCTACCGCTTCGCGACGATGCGTGATCCACCACACACCGCCGAGCGCGACAAATCCCAAGGGAATGAAGTCAGGGATTTTGGAGAGCACGCGATAGGTGCGAAGGGGAAGGGCATCGCTGGGGAAGTCGGTGCGATAACCAAACTCCTCGAACGGCACGCTGGACAGAAGCAGGACGGATGTTCCGCCAACTTCTTCCACACCGTAAACGTGCGGAACGTAATTCGAAGGATTGTCCTGAATTCGTTTTCGGGCCTCGATGATCAGGTCTTCGCGCTCGCCAAACTTCGTTGCCCCGGTGGGACAGTTCTCAGCGCAGGCTGTCTGCCGTCCCGCAAGTACGCGGTCGGGACACATCGTGCATTTTCGAACCTTAGGATTCAGGCTTCCCCATTCGTATTTCGGAACACCAAATGGACAGGCAGCCATGCAATAGCGGCAACCCATGCAGCGGCTGGCTTCGTAAATCACCGGGCCGGCCGAGGTCTTGCGGAGCGCGGCTACCGGACAAACGGATACACACGCTGGATCCTCGCAGTTCATGCACAGGCGCCGCATGTACTTATCACCACGGCTTAAGACCGCGGTAAATTTGTGTTCGGATTGCTTCTCTTCTTTGGCGACAGTGTCGTTGTAAGGAAGCTTGTTTTGTTCTGCACAGGCTGCTTCACACTGCTTGCAGTCGATGCACAGAGTGGCGTCGTAGAGTAGTGCCTTGCTCATCTAAAAAGCTCCGGAAAAGCCCCGTAGCGTTGGGCGGGAACAGGAGCGGGGCGGGTATGGACTGCGCAAATCGTGCCGGCCGTGCGGATTCGACCGGGCTAACACCCGGGTTCCGGGATTCAGAACCCAGGTGGATCATTCCTATGCGATACCACGAACCGGCACTTACTACGTCGCGCCGGGTTCGTGGCATGTCGTCTTGGTTCGCCGGGGCTTGCATCGCTAACCCCCAACTGAAATGACTACTTCAGGCCCTTTACGAATGTGGCAACAGACTTCGCCTGGTCGTCGGTCAAGCCGGCAACTGCTTTTCCATGCGGAGCTTTCTTGCCAGCAACGCCCTTCGTCAGAAGGTCGGTGATCTGAGCTTCGCTCAGGCTGGTGCCCTTGACGGCTGGGCCGACTTTACCGGCGCCGTCGGGCGCGTGACACATAGCGCACTTTGCTTTGTAGATTGCGCCACCATCTTCGGCCCACGAAAGGTTAGGCAGCATGATGAACAGTGCCATCGCGATCGCCAGAACCAAGACTGTAAGCTTTGTAAGTTTCATGATTTCGAGTTCTCCTTCCCGAGTTGGAGAGCTCCTGATGAGCGTTTCGGGCTGATACTCCGGTTACGTTCGTAACTGTATCGGTGTGCTCTCGAAGGTAAGTGTCTTCTTAGGAAGAGATTCCTGCTGTGATAGCGCTCACCTGTGGGGGTGATTAATTTTTCCTCACTCTGTGATCCCAGGGCGCTTCTACTGTTGAAGAATTCAATGTTTACGGGGTATTTCGCGGAAATAGCTGAAGGTCGCTACAGCGAAAGAAAAGTCGGCGGGCGATTTGGACGCCCGCCAGGGTTTCTCATCAGGAGGCACTGCTTGCTGCTTAGAAATCGCGCTACTGTTTCGAAATCACGTAGAGTGAAAAGCCGGTCCACAACAGCCAATAGGTAAGCGCCACAACGCCGGTCTTCCAGTTACGTCTAGAAATCTGTTGGAGTCTCCGACACCATCTTTGAAAGCGCGAGTCAACCGCAGGGGAGGTGGAAGATGCGGTTGTTCGCGAGTGCAGCTTCGTGAGTCTCTGGTTCCACTCTGCTGGGGAGAGGACGGCGACTTGGCTCCGACCGCTGCGCACAAGTGACATATCGGCTGTCAACATAGCAGCGTGAGGAACTTCGGTAACACGAATCAGCAGGGGCGACTAGCCGCGTCTTCCCGACTATGGAAGGAGTCCCGAAATGATGCGAATGCTAGCTGCCGAGCTTCGCGATGCCACCGATTTCGCGCCAAAGCTCGTTCTTCCCAGCGCCGGTTTTGGTGGAGTACGGCAGGATTCGTTCGATCTGGAAATGCTCGGTCAGCTTGCGAATGGAGTTCTGAAGCTGATTATTCGAGACGCGGTCGCTCTTGGTCCCTACGACGACGAAAGAGCGATTCTTAGAGCGCAGCCATTCGATGAGTTGTTCATCGCTATGTTGCGGCGGGATATTCGAATCGATCAACACAATGGACAAGACTAGTGAAGGACGGTTTTCGAGATATGGCTCAATGAATTTCGGCCACTCTGCCGAGATTTCCCTGGAGATCTTGGCGTAGCCATATCCCGGCAAATCTGCAAACAGAAGCTCAGGCGCCGGTTTTCCCGCGCGCCGAACCTGGAAGAAGTTGATGGAGCGCGTACGTCCCGGGGTGGAACTCGTCTTGGCGAGTTTTTCTCCAAGAAGCGAATTGATCAGACTGGATTTGCCTACGTTCGATCGGCCGAGAAATGCGACCTCAGGCGGCCCTGGAATAGGGAAGTGGGCAGCATCCATAGCCGACAACATGAACTTCGCGGTGACCTTCACTTTTCTATTCTAGCAACCAATGTCGGCGAAGTACTCGATGGTGCATGCTCGATCGTGTATCGTCCGGATCGAAATTACTGATCCAGAAGCGTTATGCTGCTCAGTTCACAAGTTCACTGAGCAGCGAAGAGGACTCATGAGACTCGCATGGGTGTCGAGATTGGTTTTGATGGCCGCACTGACAGTCATCTCATCCTTCGGGCAAAATGCATCTTCAAAAGATATTTATCAGCGAGGCTTGAATGCTTTTGCCGGAGGGCCGCTATCGCGAAGTGATTTCCGCGGTTTCGACGACATTCGCAGAGCGGCAGATATGGGCTACGCTCCCGCACAGTTCACATTGGGCTATATGCTGGAGACAGGCACGTATACCGGTGGGGGACTCAGTGACGCCGTGAACTGGTATCGCAAGGCGGCGGAACAGGGAGACCGCCTGGCACAGTGGAACCTGGGACGCTGCTATTACATGGGAGTTGGCGTTGCGACCGACTTGGACAAAGCCGAATCTTGGCTGAAGCAGGCAGCCGACCAGGGAGATCCGTTCGGGCAGTATCTACTGGGAAGAGTGAAACAAGATCGTTCCAGCTACGAGCAGGCCGCGCGCTTCTTCGATGAATCCGCGCACCAGGGATTGCCACAGGGTCAAGTGAGATTGGCTCGCATGCTGAAAGAAGGCCGCGCGCCGGGTGGCGTAAACAAGTACAAAGCCTATATTTGGTTTCTGGTAGCCCAAACTGCGGGCGACAATACGGTCGCGAACGACGTCAGCGAACTGGAAGGTCAGTTAGGAAGTACGCTGGTCGAAAAGGCTAAGACCGAAGCCTATGATCTGGGCCAGCAAACAACGAGGGCGGCTGTCGGGAGGGGTTGCACCGGTTGGCAAGGAGAACTGGACACGGTTCCTCAACCTCCGCCAGTCGGAGTGCAGCAATTCTGCCGTTGAGTGTCATGGCGGAGGAGTGCTGAACATCGTGCTCAGCAGCTGTTTGCTTCGTGCGCGCAAGTGGAGCATCCTATGGGTATGCGCCTACGCATGGAGACCCCGCCTCAAGTTCCTGTAGGCGGGACGCCGAAAGGATCAGCTGGGCTGATCTTTGCCCTCATCATTGTGGTCGTAGCCGCCGTCATGTCTTCGGCCGCCCGTTGGTTTCTTCTCATCAGCATTCCCATTGGATTGCTTGCGGCGGTCGTCCTTCGGCTCTGGAACAAGTACAGACCCGTCAAACCTGAAGACGTGGATAACCGGCCTTTGAAGCTGGATTGAATCTGGCCCCAGACAAAGGAAAAGGGCCCGCACACAGCGGACCCTTTTATAGTTTCTCTTCGAGATTACTGGTGTGCGGTGGTGCCTTCCGAAGCCGTTGGCATCGAGGGCAGCTGTTGCGGCACTTCTACTTCGACCGAGGGAAGCGGCCGTTCCAGCGCGAGCGCGAGAACGTCGTCCATCGTATCGACAAAGTGCAGCTTCATTTCTCCGCGCAGATTCTCTGGAACCTCGGCGATGTCCTTCTCGTTGTCCTTCGGCAGAATGGCTTCGAAGATTCCCGCGCGATGAGCCGCGAGTAACTTCTCTTTCAGTCCACCGATCGGAAGCACCTTGCCGCGTAACGTGATCTCGCCCGTCATCGCCAGATCGCGACGCACAGGAATCTTGCTGAGCGCGCTCGCAATTGCCGTGGCGATGGTAATTCCGGCCGAGGGGCCATCCTTTGGAATTGCGCCCTCGGGAACGTGCACATGGATATCGACATTGCGATAGAAGTCGCGTGCTAGCCCCAAGTGCTGCCAGCGTGAGCGAACGTAGGTCATCGCAGCTTGCGCTGACTCCTGCATCACGTCGCCGAGTTTGCCGGTCAGAGTGGGCTTGCCTCCCTTACCTTCGACGACGGAAGCCTCGGTGCTCAGAATCGATCCGCCGACTTCGGTCCATGCCAGTCCAGTCACCAGTCCCACTTCGCTCTTCTCGTGCGCGAGTGTATCGCGGAACTTCGCAACGCCCAGCAATTCTTCGACAACGTCAGCGGTGACGTTGACGACATACTTCTCGTCTTTCACGACTCGTCGCGCGACCTTACGGCAAATGTTGCCGATTTCGCGCTCCAGGTTGCGAACGCCGGCTTCACGCGTGTAGTTGCGGATGATGGCAACGATCGCGTCATCGGTGAACTTGCAGTTCTTTTCGTTCAAGCCAGCCTGTTCCAGTTGCTTGCGCACCAGGAACTGCTTTGCGATTTCCTTCTTTTCCGGCTCCGTGTACCCATGCAACCGAATCACCTCCATGCGGTCCTGGAGGGCCGGAGGAATCGTATGCATCACGTTCGCGGTAGCTACGAAAAAGACCTGCGAGAGGTCGTATTCGACGTCGAGGTAGTGGTCCACAAACATGAAATTCTGTTCGGGATCGAGTACCTCGAGTAGCGCCGCCGACGGATCGCCACGGAAATCCATGGCCATTTTGTCGACCTCGTCCAGCATGAATACGGGATTCTTGGTTCCCGCCTTCTTCATCATCTGGATGATCTGGCCCGGCAGGGCGCCGATGTAGGTGCGACGATGTCCGCGGATTTCGGCTTCATCGCGCACGCCGCCCAACGACATACGAACGAATTTGCGTCCGGTGGCTTTCGCGATCGACATTCCCAGCGAGGTCTTGCCGACGCCCGGAGGTCCGACGAAGCACAGAATCGAGCCCTTGGGATTTTTTACCAACTGGCGAACTGCGAGAAACTCGAGGATGCGCTCTTTGATCTTTTCCAGACCGTAATGATCCGAATTGAGGACCTTCTCAGCGCTTTCTATGTTGCGAATCTCTTTCGATCTCTTCTTCCACGGCACGGCGAGTAGCCAGTCGAGGTAGTTGCGCGAGACGGTCGACTCGGCTGACATCGGCGGCATCGCTTCCAGTTTCTTCAACTCCTGGATAGCCTTCTCGTGTACTTCCTTCGGCATGCCGGCGGTGTCGACCTTCTTCTTCAGTTCGTCGTACTCGCTCTTTTCGCCGCGGCCCAATTCCTTCTGGATGGCCTTGATCTTTTCGTTAAGGTAGTACTCTTTTTGCGCGCGCTCCATCTGCCGCTTCACGCGGGTCTGTATGGCGCGGTCCATGTTCAGTTTTTCGATTTCGATATCGAGAACATCGGCGATGCGATTCAGGCGCTCGGCAGGATCAAAGATTTCCAGCAGTTCCTGCTTTTCTTCAATCGAGAGTTGCAGGTTCGCAGCGATGGTGTCTGTCAGGCGCGACGGATCTTCCATGCGCACAGCCGCGATCATGGTCTCGTAATTCAGCGACTGGCAGAGCTTCACGTACTGCTCGAAGAGCGACGTTACGCGCTGCATCGAGGCTTCAATCTGTGGCGTGACTTCGGTCGTGTACTTCACGGTGCGGACCGTAGCTTCGAAGTAGCCGTCTGTGTCCGTGACTTGCAGAATTTTGCCGCGCTCCACGCCCTCGACCAGCACCTTGATATTGCCATCAGGGAGCTTCAGGCTCTGGACGATATTGACGATGGTACCGACCTGATAGATCTCGCTCGGCTTGGGCTCGTCGACGCTGGCGTCGTGCTGAGTCGCGAGAAAGATCTTCTTATCTCCGGCCAGAGCCTCTTCCAGTGCGCGTACGCTCGACTCGCGACCAACTACGAACGGCGTCATCATGTAAGGGAAAATGACGACGTCGCGAATAGGCATCATCGGGAGCCGCTTAGTTTCGAATTTTTCTTTGGCCTGGGTCACCTAAACCGCCTTTGAAGAGGAAATGGCCGCTACTACCGGCGTCACGTACTACCACAATTATAATGGCCGACCGCGATATACAAGTTCAAACGAACGGCGCAAGAGTGAGGTTATCCACAGGCGTATTGAAAGTCTGGGTTCGTATTACTTTGGTTTCGCGAATCCCCAGAGGTTTGGGTTCCAAGTAACGTCTGCGAAAGCAGCCCCATATCTTCGTTATTTATCAAATTAACACATGCGGGTGCTTGCGGCAGCTCGCACAGGACGGAATGCCTGTGAAAAACAAAGGGACGAACCTAAGTTCGTCCCGAGGTAAGTAACTGTTATTTATTTTTAGCCGGCTTTTTCCATCATGGCGATGGAAACGTCGCGCTTCTCGACCATTTCTTTCGTCACCTCAAAGTCCTTTACCTTCTTCTGACTTGGCAGGTGATACATGAGGTCGAGCATCAACTCTTCGAGGATCATACGCAGTCCGCGAGCTCCCACTTTGCGGTTGAGCGCTTCGCGCGAGATCGCCTTCAATGCGTCGTCAGTGAATTTCAGACGCACATTCTCGAACTCGAACAGCCGCTGATATTGCTTGGTGATCGCGTTGCGCGGACGGGTCAAAATCTCGACCAGCGCCTCTTCGTCCAGATCGTTGAGAATGCCCACAACGGGCAGGCGCCCGACGAATTCGGGAATCAGCCCAAAGCGGATCAGGTCCTGCGGTTCGGAGCGCTGCAACATTTCCGTGTCGCGCTTCCCGCCGGCTAACGCCTCCGCGGAGGCTCCAGCGGCACCGTCTTCCTGTTGTCCGGCCTTGAAGCCCAGCGATTTCTTGCCGACGCGGCGTCCTACGATTTTTTCCAGCCCGACGAACGCTCCGCCACAGATGAAGAGGATGTTCGTGGTATCGACCGGAGTGAATTCCTGGTGCGGATGCTTGCGTCCACCTTGCGGCGGAACGTTGGCGATGGTGCCTTCCAGGATCTTCAGCAGCGCTTGTTGCACGCCTTCACCGCTGACATCGCGTGTGATCGATGGGTTTTCGTCCTTGCGGCCGATTTTGTCGACTTCGTCTATATAGATGATGCCAGTCTGGGCGCGGCCCACGTCGCCATTGGCGGCTTGCAGCAGCTTAAGAATGATGTTCTCGACATCTTCGCCCACATATCCCGCTTCCGTCAGCGTGGTGGCGTCGACGATGGCGAAAGGCACGTCCAGCATTTTAGCCAGTGTTTGCGCCAGCAGCGTTTTTCCAGTGCCAGTCGGCCCGATCAGAAGGATGTTCGACTTCTGCAGTTCAATCCCATCCGTACGCTGGCGATTCATGTGAATACGCTTGTAGTGGTTGTAGACCGCTACCGCCAGTTTCTTCTTGGTCTGTTCCTGGCCGATTACGTACTGGTCGAGGAACGATTTCACTTCCTGTGGCTTGGGGAGATGATCGGGCGCAGCCGCGGTGTGGGCTTCGGTGCGATCGTCTTCCAGGATGGAATTGCAGACAGCGACGCATTCGTCGCAGATATAAGCCCGAGGATAATCACTGGGCGAAGAAATAAGTTTAGCTACTGCGTCTTGAGACTTGTGGCAGAACGAGCAGCGCAACAGCTCATCAGATCCTGATCTGGACTTCATTTTACTCCTTGATATCCGCTCCCCGTCTTCGGCCCCAAGGATCGGATTTGATACGACAGCGGCGCAAATCCCCGGGATCTCCGCTGCCGAGATCCCAGGCGGGTCGCGCCTGACCCGCTTGCGACAGCATACCTCTATTTGGTCGGTTTGTAGATGATGTCATCTATGAGTCCGTACTCTTTTGCCTGTTCGGAATTCATGATGAAATCGCGTTCTACGTCCTTCTCTATTTTTTCCAGAATCTGACCGGTATGCCGCGCCAGGATGTGGTTCAGGATTTCCCGCATACGCAAGATTTCCCGCGCATGGATGTCGATGTCGGTGGCCTGGCCAGAAAGTCCACCCATGATATGTGGCTGGTGAATCAGAATGCGGGAGTTAGGCAATCCGAAGCGCTTGTTCTTGGCCCCGGCCGCGAGGAGCACCGCTCCCATGCTGGCTGCCTGGCCGATGCAGATGGTCATCACGTCGGGCTTGATGTATTGCATGGTGTCGTAAATCGCCATGCCCGCGGTGATCGAACCGCCGGGAGAATTGATGTACAGCTGGATATCCTTCTCCGGATCTTCCGCGGCGAGAAAGAGCATCTGGGCGATGATCAGGTTGGCAACCGTATCGTCGATAGGAGTGCCAAGAAAAATAATGTTGTCCCGAAGAAGCCGGGAATAAATGTCGTAGGCCCGCTCACCTCGACCCGTTTGCTCTATAACCATCGGCACTAACATGTCCACCTGCCTACACTGCTTCCCGCCAACATTGTTTCCATTTGGGGGAGCTCATTGCCGGCACTCTCGGAGGGCCGGAAGACCTGAAAAATGGCCCGCTTACGCGGACCGGTTGTATAAGAAGTCGAGGGTTTTCTCGCTGCGGATTCTCGACCGGATTCTAGCGAGGCCCCCATCCTGTGTCAAACGACTGCGCACCGATTCCACCGGCTGTTTTGCCTGTAGAGCTAGAGCCTCAATCTCGGAGTTCAGCTCTTCATCGCTGACTTCAACGTTTTCCTTATCCGCAATCTTCTCCAGCATCAGCGCGATGCGGACTTCCCGTTCCGCTTGATCTCGCTGGCCTGCGCGAAGGCGTCCGAAGTCCATCTTCTTCATATCTTCGGGACGCATACCCTGCTGTGCCAATGCGCGCAATCCGCGCTCCAGACGAACATCGATCTGGTGCTCGACCATCGACTCGGGGACAGCAATCTCATTTTGCTTGAGCAACTCGTCCACGATCTTGTCTTTGCCCTCGTGCTCGGCCTTGTGCTTCTTTTCGGCTTCCATGTTCTCGCGAACGCGCTGGCGAAGTTCGTTTAGATCGGCAAACTGGCCGAGTTCCTTGGCGAAGTCGTCGTTCAATTCGGGAAGGTGCTTCTGTTTTACGCCCTTCACCGTGACGGAATATTCGAACGTCTTACCGGCTAATCGCGCGTCTGAAAAATCGTCGGGATAGGTCACATCGAAGGTACGCTCTTCGTTCGGACTCGCGCCACGCAGGTTCTCGGTGAAGGCAGGCAGTGTGTTGCTGCCGCCAACTTCCACGAGGACGTCATCCATGTTGACTGGCTGGCCTTCGGCTTTTTGATCCTCGGCCTGACCTTCAGTTTCCTCTGCGCCCGCATTTTTGGGCGTGCCACGGAAGGCCACCTGGGCGAAGTCACCATCCTGCAATGAACGATCTTCAATTGCATTGAAACTGGCATTCTGTTCGCGCAGTTGCTGTAAGGATGTTTCGACGTCTTCCTCGCTGACGCTGGTGTCAGGCTTCTCGACGTGAATTTCCTGGTATCCGGTGATGTCGAATTCGGGCAAAACCTCAAAGCTGGCCTTGAAGCGCAGCGGTTCGCCCTCGTGAATGTGTAAGTCGGTCACGCGTGGCTGCGATACGGGGTGCAGATTCTGTTTTTCGGTTTCCTGCCGGAAATAGCGGGGAATCAGCGATTCCACCACTTCGCTCTTGATGTCCTCAGCAAAGCGATTCTTGACGACGGTTGCGGGCACCTTGCCCTGACGAAAGCCGGGTAGCTTGGCAAGCTTTTGAAACTTAGTTACAACAGCGTCGGTCTCTCGGGAAACAATATCTGCGGGTATCTCAACTTGGATTTCACGTTGAGTATTGATTTTGGTTTCGGCTTCAGCCACTGGCGGTCCTTACTGTTCGATTCCGCAGCATGCAAACATGCTGCAACACTTTGAATATAAGAGACCAAAGGGGCAGCGTCAAACTGGTGAGCGCCTATTTCGGGGGAGTACGAGTAATCTGTTCCGAGCTAGGGAAAAGACCTGAGTTGGGAGAAGCGCATGATTGAGGTGATCTGGGAATTCCGTATAAAGCCGCAGCACGTCGCAGTATTCCAACGGGACTATTCCGCCCAGGGCCCCTGGAGCGTGTTTTTCGGCAGCAGTCCCGCCTATCACGGGACGAAGCTGCTGCGCGATCGTGAAAATCCCTTACGTTTTCTTACCCTCGATACATGGAACGACTTTGCTGCCTACGAACGCTTTCGCGCAGAACACGCTGAGCAGTATCGCGAACTTGATAGGAGTTTCGAGAAGCTCACGGAGTCCGAGCGGTTCGTTGGGATTTTCGAGGTGCTGTGATTCCGCGAATCGTTGGCCGCGCACTGCGAATCTGTTCTCGAAGAGGGAACATACATGAGAGTGCTGGTAACGGGTGCAACGGGTTACATCGGATCTGCTGTCGTCGAGGAGTTGGCCAACCACGGAAATCATGTGCTGGCATTCGTGCGTGAAGGTAAAAAGGTTCCGGCGCACGCCAACATCGAAGCCGTCTATGGCGATGTGCGCGATGCCGCATCTCTCAGCGCAGCAGTGCGTAGAAGCGAGGCGGTAATCCACACCGCCGCCAGTTTCGGGCCGGATATGGTGCAAGTCGATCAAGCCGCAGTTGACGTCATCCTAAAAACCTCTGCCGAAGGCAAACAACGATTCATCTACACCAGCGGCATCTGGGTGCTCGGAAATACGGGAGCTGAACCCGCCGACGAGAACACGCCGCTCAATCCGATCCATTTGGTTGCCTGGCGTGTGCAGCACGAGGAGCAGGTGATCGCGGCCGCCAAGTTATTTCCGACTACTGTCATTCGGCCAGCGATGGTCTATGGACGGGGTCGCGGGGTTCCGGCAATGTTCTTTCAGACCGTAGCCGAGAAAGGCGCAGTGACCGCGGTTGGTAACGGCGAGAATCGCTGGCCTATGGTCCACGTCGAAGATCTTGCCGTGCTTTATCGCCTAATTCTGGAAAAAGCAGAGCCCGGTGCTGTGATTCACGGCGCGACCGGAGAGACCTTGAAAGTGAAGCAAATGGCAGAAGCCGCCGCCAAGGGCGCTGGCGTGTCCGGCAAAGTGAACTACTGGCCGGTAGAGCAGGCTCGCGGAGTTCTCGGTCCGTTTGCGGACGCGTTAGCACTCGATCAGGACATTATCAGCGTTGTCGCCCCGAAGCTTGGATGGAAGCCCCGCTCGGCCGGAGCTCTCGAGGAACTGGAGCGCGGCAGCTACGCGCGCGCATTCTCGCACGCATAGTAGCGGACGAGGCGCGCGTGGCCGCAGCAGTTTAGAATCGTTCCAATGGGGTCTGCTCTCGAAATCCTGAATCGCGAAGTCATTCGCTGTGTGCGTTGTCCGCGGCTTGTCGAATATCGCGAGCGCATCGGACGCGAAAAGCGCAAAGCCTATCGCGACTGGGAATACTGGGCAAAGCCCGTCCCCGGATTTGGTGATCCCAATGCACGCGTACTGATTCTTGCGCTTGCACCCGGCGCGCACGGATCGAATCGCACGGGGCGTCCGTTCACTGGAGATTCTTCCGGGAATTTCATGTATCCCGTGTTGCATCGCACCGGATTCGCCTCGCAGCCTCGCGCCACCCATCGCGACGACGGCCTGGTGCTCACCGACATTTACATTACTGCGACCTGCCGCTGCGCGCCTCCCGACAACAAGCCGCTTCCCACCGAGATCGCGAATTGCTCGAGCTTCCTCGATCGTGAGCTCGAAATGTTGGACAAAGTTCAGATTGTGGTCGTGTTGGGGAAGATTGGTTTCGATGCTTACCTGAACCATCTGAAGCGGCGCGGAGTGCTTAAGTCGAAGGCGGAATACAAATTCGCGCATGGTGCCAAATACAAAATGCCGGATGGACGAATCATGATGGTCTCGTACCATCCTTCGAATCAGAACACGGCTACCGGCAAGCTGAATGAAGAGATGTTCACGCAGGTCTTCCGCGAAGCGGCGAGGCTGCTTGCGAAGTCGAAGGCTTCAGTCAAATCTGGGGTAGCTGGAAGTCAGTAGCCAGAAGTCAGTGGTCAGGGTGTACGTTCATTGCGTTCACCGGACGATCGAATGCGATCATCGCGGCCCATTCGCCGCCGATACGATTCTTCCAGACGATCCTGCCGCCGAGCATTCCCGCAATCACGTCGGGCGGCAGATCGCGGTGAAAGTCAAAGTAGCGCGCGAGGAAATCGTCCCATCGTGATAGCCGGATGAAGTATCCCGAGAGCGGCTCGTACTTCGTAGAGAAGACCAGCGCCGCCTCGTACGAAAGTGGAGTGTTGCGCACCGCCAGCATCTGCTCGGCGGAAAAATTCTCAACGCGCATCACCGCAACTGGATTCGAAACATAGCCGAGGAACGGTTTCGTGAGTTCGTCCGACGCGGGCCAAGCAGTCAGGATCGGACCCGACGTGAATCTCGACTCGATCAGCTGCGCAGCTTGCTGGTGAACGCGAACGAACTTCGCCCAGCCGAGATTGTCTTCCGGCGCGGCTCGATAGGGTGGATCGGTTACCAACGCCAGCACAAATGCCGCGCATACCACGCCGAGAAATGCTTGCCACCACGGAATGCGCCGCCAGATTGTCGAAACGCCCATCAGAATGATGAGTGGATACACCGGCAGTAGGTATCGAGCCAGCACCGCGCCTCCGAGAACCGACACAGCAACTGCGTATGCCAGGATCAGCACGACGAACACAAGTTGAACCGGAACGGCGATGCGCCCGCGCTCGAGTGCTCCACCGCCGTTACCACCTTCGGTTGCTGCCTTGCGTTCCAGTTTCAGCGGCGGACGTCCCATGGCCAGCCACGTTGCCGCGACCAGCACGAACATATTCATATAGCCAAGCAGTTGCCACGCGCGGATTGCCAGCGCTGCAAAGAAGCGCGCGGCATGCAGCGTTCCTCCCAGGTTGTACTGCAGGAACTCAGGATTACCGAACACGAATCCCGTGCGGTGATAGTGCCATCCGAACCATGCCGCCAGCGGAACAACCGGCAGCATCAGCCAGATGATCCGGCAAATGCTGGGTGAGAACAGCCAAAATTTGTGTTCATCGTTTCGCCACTTCCACGCGAAGCCAATCAATTCCCAGAAGATCAGTGCAAGCGGTGCGATGATCGCGGTTTCCTTGCACAATGCAGCCAACGAGAAGCAGACAGCTGTTTGCAGCACGCGATCGCGCAGATAGTAGGTCAATCCCCACAGCGTGAATCCGGCTGCCGCCATATCCAGGTGCGCCAGGGAACTTTGCGCGAAGAAGACGGGATACATCGCGGTGCAAACCACGGCGGCTGCGGCGACCTCCCAGTTTGCCACTTGCCGCCCGAGCCGAAACAGACCGAGCCCTGCAAACGACGCGATCACCAGCATCGCGATTCTGGTGGTCACCGGATGGAAGCCGAAGATTTTCCACCATGCAGCGAGCCATGCCATCACCAGCGGAGGATGCGCGTTGCTCAGAGTGGAAGAAGGGATCAGGCTTCCAGTCAGAAGCAGATCGCGAGCAGCGGGAATGTAATATCCGGCTTCGTCCCAGAAGTAGGGAAGCCTGAGCAGGGAGAGATGAAGCAGGACCTGACCCGCGAGAATAAAGAGGAAGACCGCCGAGCTAGATCGCAGCCAGCTTGTGCGATCTTTCCGGGGAAGATTTGGAGAATGAAACCGAAGAATCTTCGCGGTCTTCATCTTTAAAATAGAGGTTCATTTGGGATCAAACGTAGCCGCTGCGACAGAAGAAGATAGTCGGCTAGTTGATCGGGCCGGCGTTCGCCATCTTGGGATCCAACTTTATCTCGCCAAAGGTGTTTTCGTAGTTGGAGACATTCTGCTGCAGAATCGCCATCAGCGCCTTCGCCTGTTGCGGGCTCAAATAAATGCCTTGAAAGTTGTGGATCTCAACTTCCGCCTCGCTCCGCTGCTGCATGGTGCCGAAGACAAGAAAGAAGTCCCATACGTTGACACGTACCTGGACGCTGTTGGCGTAGTTCTCGCGATAGCTTGTTTCGTTTACGATTTGAATATTTGGTTGAGTAGGCATGGCCATGCGGAAGAGTCTAACAGGGCTAAGCATTGCGATTCGAACAGAATTCGCAGGCTTGAAAACAGCAAGATGTCTTCGCTCCCTGGCTGCTGCGCGGAGTCAGGTACATGTCCGAAAGGCCGGTTTCGCGCAGTGTACGGAATCAGTGTGCTTGATATGAACCGCGGCTTTCTACGCTGGTATACTCGCCTTACGGGTCTCTGTTTCTTCGGGTTTATGTAAGATGCGACAGCTTTCTCGCACTCCCGACTACTCTCTGTTTTCGTGGATATCCCTGCTCGTGGGAGCGGCCTGTGCTGTTGTATCTGCGATTGTTCTCGTCGGTTGGGGATTAGATAAAGCCAGCCTGTTCCGCATCACAGGACATCCAGCGGCAGTTCTTCCGAATACTGCGTTGTTGTTCTTTCTTACTGGTATCGGCCTTCTTCTTCTTCGAGATTCGCAGCGTCGCTCAAGCCTTGCCACGATTGCAGGTAAAACGATCGGGCTTCTGGTTGGCATCGCTGGTTTTGTCACTGTCCTGGAGCACCTGTTCCATCTCGACTTCGGCATCGACACTCTGCTTTTCACAAATGCTGCGCTCAAGGCTGGAACTCCCGGACCCGCTGGCCGATTCGCCATTCAGACTGCGATCGCATTCACCTGCGCGGGCTTTTGTTTGTTTTTCATAGACCGTCGCTATCGTGAGACCGCAATTTCGGAAGTGTTCGCCGGCGGATGCGCGTTCATTTCCTTCCTTGGCCGTGTTGGGATATGCCTTCGGAGTGCCACTCTTCCACGGCCATATGGCAGTGGAAACCAACCTGATCTTCTGCGTTCTCTCGCTCGGACTGTTTTGTCTCCGTCCGCAGTACGGATTGATGTCGCTGATGATCAGCGAAGGGCCGGGTGGAGTCGCAGCTCGGAATCTGCTGTTCGCTTCTACTCTGGCGCTTACTGCCTTCGGTTGGGCGCGTGTATACCTGCAGCGCTTTGGCTTCCTCGACGTTGATTCAGGAACTGCCGTGCTGGTGGTAGTCAGCGTAGTTGCGGTCGCCGGACTTGTGCTTCGTACCGCGAATCAATTGGAGAAGATCGACAAGGAGCGCCGGCGCGCAGAACGCGAACAAGCCGCAGATCAGGAACGAACCGCGCGCCTGCTCGAATCGATCTCAGAAGGATTCGTTGCCCTCGATCACGACTTCCGATTCGTGTACGTCAACGAACGCGGCGCGCAGATGCTTGGCAAGGCACGTGGAGAAATGCTCGGCAAGAGTGTTGCGCAGGTGTTTCCCGAGTTTGTCGGCGGAGAATTTGAAAAGACATTCCAGGAAGCCGTGCGCGCAGGTAAACCCCAGAGCGTCGAATCGTATTTCGCTCCGGCCGAGAACTGGCTGGAGATGCATGCCTACCCGAGCGCGGAAGGTCTCTCGCTGTTCTTCCTGAATGTGTCGGAACGGCGAAAGTCGCAGGAGTTGATTCGCATACAGAATGAGCGAGTGATGCTCGCGTTGCGCACGGCCGATGCCGGCATGTGGGATTGGGAACTGCCTTCCGGCCGTATGCATTTGATTGGCAACGAGGCCAAGCTGTTCGGTTTGCCGCCCGAGACCAACAACGTTGTCCTGAACGATGTGTTGCCGTCGGTGCATCCGGAAGATCGCCGTCTGGTCGAGCGCAGCATGCATATGGCTGTCGAGGAGCGCTCCGACTACTACGAAGAGTTCCGAGTAATCTGGCCGGATTCCTCCGTCCACCATCTGCTGGGAGTTGGAAAGGTTTTTACGGATGAAACCGGGCGGCGCGCGGCGCATGGTTGGCGTGAATGTCGACGTGACGCAGTCGAAGTTGAGCGAAGAAGCTCTGCGCAAGAGCGAAAAATTGGCTGCCACCGGGCGACTGGCTGCCACCGTGGCGCACGAAATCAATAACCCGCTCGAAGCGGTAATGAATCTGCTTTATCTCCTGCAGAACGACAAGACTCTTAGTCCGAGAGCGCACGAATATCTGACGCAGGCCGAGCAGGAACTTTCGCGAGTGGCGCATCTCACGCGTCAGACGCTTGGTTTTTATCGCGATTCGGTTGCGCCGACGACTATCGATCTAGCTGACGAAGTGCGCCAGGTTATGCGGCTTTACGAGCGTCGAGCGCAGTCCAAAGGGATCAAGGTTGATGTGGCGCTGGAAGGTGCGATCTTCCACGGATTCCCGGGCGAAGTGAAACAGGTCGTTTCGAATCTGCTGACGAATGCGATCGACGCTGCCCCTATGCAGGGCGAGGTGAAGGTGACGACCAAGCGCGCGAAGGACATGGCGGTGCTTCGAGTGGAAGATAACGGGCCCGGCATTCCTGAAGTGATCCACGACCGGCTGTTCGAGGCATTCTTCAGCACCAAGAAGGAGCACGGTACGGGGCTCGGGCTCTGGGTATCCAAGGGAATCGTCGAAAAGCATGGCGGCAGTATCACGTTCCGCACGGCCACGCGCGGATCAACTGGAACAGTCTTCGAAGCTATGTTTGCAGGGGTTCAACAACAGCGAGCCCAGAGCGGCGCCGCAGACTGATCCAACCAACCTTTCATACATCCGGTTCGTTCTGTTCGCTCAACCCTCGATTCAGCTCTGATGTAACAAAAGGTGACACATGAGTACGCCTGAGTTGTTGAGCAACCCTGCTCAGAATAGCTGACTCCAAAGCCACATGGCAGAGTTGTGCGTTGTACTCCCACGCTTGCTAAGCAAGTTGTCGATCCTGGCGATACTCGCAGCTCTGATTGCGTTCGCAGGATGCGGCGGCGTGCCGTCGAGCGGCAGTTCCTCAACTTCGAGCGATCCTTCGACAGCGGCCCCCACGATTGCACTGTCCGCGCAGCCCTATCCGTTACTGCTGGAACAACTGTCACTCTGACATGGACCTCGACTAATGCTGCGGCCGTGACTATCGATAACGGCATTGGCACGGTCGCGACGTCCGGCACGAGAAACGTTAGTCCAACAGCGACGACGACCTATACCGCGACAGCAAGCGGCTCGAACGGGAGCGCGACTGCAAAGAGCTCGGTAACGGTTACGGTGAACCCGCCAGCTGTCGGTTCGCCCACGATCACATTGACAGCAAATCCCGCGTCGATCGCATCCGGAGGATCTTCGACGCTGACGTGGACCTCGACTAACGCGACCTCCGTTACCATCGACAATGGGATTGGCGCCGTCGCTCTGAATAGCTCAGCCTCGGTCAAGCCCTCGCTAACGACAACGTATACGGCGACAGCGAGCAATGGCGGAACACCGGTGGTGAGCTCGGCAACGGTTACCGTCACCAATTCGCCTCCGCCTTCCAGCGTGAGTGTTCCCACATGGCATGGAGATAACGCACGCTCCGGGCTGAACGCAAATGAGACCATCCTCACGCCCGCAAATGTGGCGTCCGGAAAATTTGGGCGACTGTTCTCTTATCTCGTAGATGGATATATCTACGCGCAGCCTCTATATGTCTCGAACCTGACGATCAATGGCGCGCAACACAATGTAGTGTTCGTGGCGACTGAGTATGACAGCGTGTATGCGTTTGACGCTGATGACTCTACAGTGGGCAAACTGTGGCAGACATCGCTGCTGGCCGCGGGCGAAACTCCGCTCGCGGGTGGGAATCCGAAGCCTTGGATCGGCATTACAGCGACTCCTGCTATCGACGTGGGTAGCAACACGATGTACGTCGTATCGGCACAGAAGACTGCATCCGGCAATAATTTCAGGCTGCATGCGCTGAACATCCTGACCGGCCAGGAGAAGTCGGGTAGCCCTGTATTGATTCAGGCATCTGTACCCAGCACCTTGCCCTCGTCGGGAGGGACTCTCACGTTGACAACAAGCTGCTTGAGTCGTGCGTCACTGCTGGTGACCAGTACTTCGGTTGTATTTGGCATGGGCGCGTGTGGTCCGGGATGGGTGCTGTCCTACGACAAGAGCACGTTGAAACAAACTGGCATGTTGAACACCTCTCCGAATATCGCTGGATACGGCACCTATCCTGGTGCTGGTGGCGTTTGGATGGGAGGCGCCGGTCCGGCCGCGGACAGTGCTGAAAACATCTACCTCACCACCGGCGACGGTCCTTATGACGGCAGTTCGTCGTGGGGAGTAAGCGCGTTGAAGCTCAAGAACACAGACTTAAGCCTGCTCGACAGTTTTACGCCCTCCGATCAGCCGTATCTCTGGTGCAGGGATTCCGATCTTGCCGCGGGAGGCGTTAGCGTAGTACCGGGAGCATCGCAGGTGATGGTAGGTGGCAAGGCGGGGATCGTTTATCTGCTCAACACCGGCAACATGGGTAAACAGCAACCCAATGACGCTGGCGCCGCTCAGTGGTTCTTCTGGGGCGGCGGCCAATACACGGGGCCGGCCTGCACTGACGGAAATGGCAACCCCATCACTCCGGGCACGATAGCTCCCTATCAGCTTTTCAGTACTGGTGCATGGTTCAATGGGTCTGTATACATCGGCGCCGATCCGGGTCCTATTCGTCAGTTCATCTACGCAGGTGGAAAGCTGACGCCTGGAACGGTTTCACCCCAAACATCGAATGAATATCAGTCGGGCATCATGGGCACAACGCCGTTCGTGTCTTCCAGTGGTGGAACCAACGGCATCGTGTGGGCCGTCGATCACGGCGCACCTCTCCAGGACTCTAAGAATCCGACGCCCAGTTCGGCTGTCTTGCGTGCCTACGACGCCACCGATCTCTCCAAGGAGCTCTACAACAGCGGAATGACGAACTCCGATATGGCCGGATACGGAATCAAGTTCACCTCGCCGATTGTGGCTAACGGAAAGGTCTTCATCGGCACTGGGCACGATCCCACGTCGAATCCGAATCCTCAGGGAGAACTCGACGTTTACGGAATACTGCCTCAATAGCTACTGACGGGAGAACGATCACAGTCGTTCTCCCTCATCTCCTCGACGGCGTTGCTCCCGAAAATCTGGAGGATTGCCACCGCTTTCTGATAACTTGTTGCGGGAGTGAATCGCGTGACACGTACGATCACGGCAGCCTTTGCCGTTCTTCTTCTCGTCAGCACCTGCATCGCCGAGCACAGGTTCCAGTCGGGACCTTACGCCGGCTTTACCAAACTCCCACAGGAACAGGTCATCGTCGAACTCCCGAAGCCTTTGCACATCCGTGAGGTTTCCGGAACAGTGCTGGCGGCGAAAGGCCGAGAGCCGGTGCGGAAAGCCCTTTTTGAGCTACGCGACGATGCCACAGGAAAAGTGAAAGCCACAAAGACCGATGGCGAGGGACGGTTCCAGATCAAGCATATTAAGGATGGCAAGTACACCTTCAAGGCCACGCGAAGCGGCTACCAGTCGGTGGTGGGCGTTCTAATCGTCCGGGAAAAGGCTCCGGAGTCTCAGCCGATTTCTATTGAAATGCCTAAGGTGCTGTAGGCCGAATCGGCTCAGCGCAGGGTAGAATAGCAGTAGCGGCCATGGATCCTAGTATTCCCGAAACTCATCTTGATATCCCCCTGGATATCTCTCCACCACCCAGCTTGAGTGTCCCGCTGTGGCGCTCCCTGCTGCAGAACTTCAAAGATCGTTATGCGCCGGTCGTGTTGCCCCCGCTGCATGTCACATCGCAGCCGGTCGACGTGGGCATGCTTCTGGGAGATGTGGTGGACTTGCCTTGGTTCCGGACTGTATTCACGAACCTCGGGGATGTGATTTCACCGGAAACGCTCCCGCCGCTGCAGTTGGAATCGCGGCCCGTCGATGTCGGCGAACTTCTCAGCGATCAGGTGGCGCATCCGTGGTGGTCGTCGTTACTGCGGAACCTTGCCGACAACGTTTCGCCGGAACGTCTTCCTGCGCTGATGGTCACCTCCGCTCCAGTGAAGCCGGAACTGGCGTCTGATGTGCTCAACGTACCGCGCTGGTCGCATCTGATCGATACTCCCAAGGTGTTCTACCCCGATAAGCCCGTCGGCGAGGTGCGACTGGTGCCCCGTGTGCCACGCCCGGCAATACCGCCGAAACAAATGGCCAAGGAAGAAGACGCCATGCGTGTGCTCACGTTTCAGAAGCAGCGTGAGTTGAAGCGAGCACATTTGCGGGAAGCAATCTGGGTCTCACTGGCGGCGGTCGAAATCGCAGTCCTTGTCGCAGTACACTTCCTGAAGCATTAATAGCCATCACTCGCCGCTTGCAAAGGCGGAGACCATGTTCTTCGCGAGCGTCCGATTTGCCTCACCCGGACGATCTCCTACGTAGCGCAGGAAACGGTATTGCCCGCGGCTTTTCCAATAGCGGGAGAGGTAGTCGTCGGTCTTCACTCCCGAGCGCAATACGCTCACGAATCGGCTCACGCTGGGATCGGTGACGATTCCCACATGGCCTTTCCACACGATGAGATCACCGGGCATCGGTTCGAAGACGCGCTGGAAGGAGTCGGTACCCTCGTAGAGTTCCTCAGAGCTGGCATAGCGATAAGGGAGATGGGCTCTGCGGTAGACGTAATTCACGAAATGAGAGCAATCCAAACGGGTATGACGGGTTCTGGTGGCTCGACGGGGTATAGACGGCGAGTGCCGGTCGGATTGCGATTTCCGTTTCTCCGCGTGCCCTTTAACCGGGTGTATTAGGATTACCGCCAAAATCAGTAATATCGCCTGGCTGCGTCGGCCCACTCGAAAAGCCCCCTTCGTCGTGAATTGTTGGCGTTAGGTCAATTCGATGCCCCGCATTTTTTGCATGTGGGCTGCAATTCGAGAGCTGCTGGCGTGTCACCTTTTGAGACAGAGTCCGGATGGATTTCGCGGGAGGGAACCTGGGTTAAAATAACCCCAACGCCCGGATGGCGGAATTGGCAGACGCGCTGGACTTAGGATCCAGTACCGCAAGGTGTGCAGGTTCAACTCCTGTTCCGGGCACCATGTTCTCACCGATTTCCCTTCCGCAACCCCGCTTGCAGTGATTCACCAATGGTGACAGGTGAGCGTATAGTAGGTTACCCATGCCCGAATCGCCACAACGCGGCAAGAAATCAACTACTGGGAAATCCTCCAAATCAGGCCCCCAGAGCCTGTTTTCGCCGAATTTGCTGGAAGCCGTGCCGGACGCGATGATCGCGGTGGATGGTGACGGGAAAATTCTTCATGTGAATGCGCAGACGGAGGCGATGTTCGGGTATTCCCGGGACAAATTGATCGGGCAACGCATTGAGCTCCTGGTGCCGGAACGATACCGTGGCCGTCACGAAGGTCATCGCGCCGACTATGGCGATCAGCCGAAGATCAGACGTATGGGCGCCGGACTCGACCTCTACGGACGCCGGCAGGATGGCTCAGAGTTTCCGGTAGAAATCAGTCTGAGTCCGGTCCCGAGCGAAGACGGTACGCTCGTGTTGTGTGCGATACGCGACATCAGCGATCGGAAGAAGACGGAAGATGACTTGCGCCGCGCCAACGAAGAACTGTCTCAGCGTGCAGATCGTGAACTATGGGAGTCCCGCACTCGTCTGGCTGCGATCGTCGATTCTTCCGACGACGCGATCATCGGCAAAATCTCGACGGCATCGTTACCGACTGGAATCGCGGAGCCGAACGCATGTACGGCTACGCTGCCGAAGAGATCATTGGCAAACCGCTGATCACGATTGTGCCACCCGATCGTCACGAAGAAGTGACTAGAATTCTGCAGACGGTGCGACGGGGTGAGAGTGTCCGGTATCTCGAATCGGTACGCGTCAGCAAGGACGGCAAGCTGGTGAATGTATCCATCACCGTTTCGCCAATCCACGATTCCGCCGGAAACATCGTTGGCGCTTCCACCATCGCACGCAATATTACCGAGCAACGCCGCGCCGAAGATCAGTTGCGGCAAGCGCAGAAGATGGAAGCGATTGGCCGCCTGGCCGGCGGAGTAGCGCACGACTTCAACAATATCCTGGGAATTATCGTCGCCTGTTCGGAGCTCCTGCGCGATCGCGTGTCCGCAATTCCTGGTCTATCGCAATACGTAGAGAACATACATAAGGCTTCGGACCGCGGCGCCAGCCTCACTCGGCAACTTTTGGCGTTCAGCAGGAAGAGGCCTTCTAGCCCGATCATCATGGACTTGAACGAGCGCCTACGGGACACCGCGAAATTGCTGCGGCCCTTGATGGGCGATGACGTTGAAGTGACGCTGGTGAATCATTCGGCAGCCAGCTTGATTGAGGCAGATCCCGGGCAGATCGATCAGATCGTAATGAATCTCGCGGTGAATGCTCGTGATGCTATGCCGAAGGGCGGTAAGTTAATCCTCGAAACCAGCACCGTAAGTTTTGACGATGCCTTCGCGCGGCAACATCCTCCCATGTCGCCTGGTGACCACGTTTTACTGGCGGTTAGTGATTCGGGTGTCGGGATGGATCCGGCCATCGTCTCCCGGATATTTGAACCGTTCTTCACGACCAAAGAGGTAGGCAAGGGTACAGGGCTGGGGCTCTCGACTGTGTACGGGATCGTTCAGCAGAGCGGAGGTCACATCTTCGTATACAGCGAGCCGGGACGAGGGACAACATTCAAGGTATACCTTCCGAGCGCAGAAGCTAAGATTGAACACGATAGCTGCTGCGGAGAACAACCGGAGTTCGCCAAAGGCGCCAAAGCCACAATTCTGTTGGTCGAAGATGATGAGCTGATAAGAGCATTGACCAGGCAGATGCTCGAAGAACATGGCTACCATATCGTCGAAGCGTCTGATGGTGTATCGGCTCTGAAGCTGGCACAAACAAATGGGAACCGCTTTGACCTCGTTCTCACCGATGTGGTGATGAAAGCCATGAGCGGCCCTGAAATGGTTCGGGAACTGAACAAATCAAATCTGGCCCCGAAGGTCATTTATATGTCCGGTTATACGGGAGAACTGATCGGCGAAAATGACATTCACGCGACCGGATCAACCCTGCTGGAGAAGCCCTTTACGCGAGCAGCTCTTCTCAAAGCTGTTTACGAATCCTTGAAATAGTGCTCTGGATGCGGTCTTACACCAAAGACCATGTCACTTAGATTAGTGATTGAGATCACACAGCGCTGCGCGAAATAACCCACAGAAGCTACTCCTCCGGGTGACAAAGCCCACCTCTCAAAACGCGTAAATCTTTTTGTTTCAATTGGTTCGCTGGATTCTGAAGAGTGCTGTCCCGCTCGGAATGCGTGGCCATCCAGTTGCCCTTACATAGGTCAGCAAAGACAGGGGATCTTAAAAGGACGGTGTGAGATGGCAACTTCGATGATGGCAGCGACAGCAACGACAACGACAGCAACTTTTCAGCCTCTCGCCGATGTACACGTCAAGGCCAATTCTCCTTATGGCCTGCCGATCGTCGACAATTGCGTGAGATGCCCACTGCGGACCAACAATTCCTTCTGCGCACTCTCGCAACGCTCGATCGAACAACTCGACGAGCTGAAGCACAGCACCTCGTATCCCGAAGGCGCACTCGTATTCACTGAAGGACAGGCCGCGCGCGGCGTTTACATCCTTTGCCAGGGACGCGCCAAAGTTCTCGCAACCAACAGTGATGGCAAGACTCTGATCGTGAAGATCGCTCAGCCCGGCGAGATTCTTGGGGTGCATTCTGCAGTTTCCGGCAAAGCGCACGAATTCACAGTGGAGACTCTGCAACCGAGTCAATTAGCTTTTGTCCGGCGCGACGACTTCCTGCGCTTCATCAAGCAAAACGGTGATGCCTGCCTGCAAGCTGCAGCGCACCTGAGCCGCGATTGCCAGTCGGCGTACGAAGTGATCCGCGCGATCGGCCTGGCGCATTCAGCTTCTGAAAAACTCGCAAGACTTTTGTTGCAGTGGTCAGCCGATGGCAAAGTCGTCGAGGGTGGCGTGATCCGCGTGAAACTCGCCCTGACGCACGAAGAAATTGCTCAACTGATCGGTACATCGCGTGAGACGGTCACCCGCATTCTGGGGGACTTCAAAAGACAGCACATCGCCGAGCTAACTGGCTCGACATTACTCGTTCGCAACAAGCCGGCGCTCGAGAAATCAGCGACAAACTAACCCCCGCGTGCCGATGATACGGACCTGCTCTAACCAGGGCAGGCCCGTCGTCGTAAAATGACGTGGCTTGCTCACTCCCGCCGAATCCGACCAGCTCTGCGTCGTTCTAGTTTCCACTCGCAATCCTCTGAACATTGGCGCTGCCGCTCGGGCCATGAGCAACTTCGGACTCTCCCGGTTGCGCGTGGTGAATCCTTTCGAAGAATCGTTCCGAGAGGCGCGCTCAGCGGTGGGTGCGTCTGCAGTTTTGCAATCCGCCGAGCAATACCAGAGCGTGGCAGAAGCAGTCGCCGACTGCTCTCTGGTGATTGGAACGACCGCGGGGCGGAATCGCGACATGAAGCAGCCGCTTGTGGCCCTGCCAGATGCCGGGCCGAAGGCACAGGAGCATCTCGCCGGAGGGCGCGTCGCGATTTTGTTTGGTTCTGAGAAACGTGGCCTCTCGAACGATGACTTTACGCATTGCCACTGGCTGCTGAGCATCCCCACCCGCGAACTGCATCCTTCGATGAACGTGGGACAGGCAGTTGCCGTTTGCCTGTATGAGTTGACGCGAGGAAGCGCCGCGGCTGATAACCGGGAAGCGCAGCAACGCGCAAATGCGGGAGAATTGGAGCAAATCACAACGACGATGTTCGAGATGCTCGCAGCCAGCGGATACGTGAAGCCGCGATCCGAAGCGTCGTCGCTGGAAAAGTTGCGCCGCCTGGTCAGGAGGCTAAATCTTGATCCGGCCGATGCCGAACTTCTGCTGGGCATGCTGCGAAAGATCGATTGGAAGCTGAAATCGCCGCGGGGAGAGTAATTGGCTTTCGGATTTGCCATCATTGGCAGCATCGTCTAGGCTGATTCAGCTCAGCTGAGAGAGCAAGCCAATCAGCAACTTCACCTTCCGGGAGACGGCGGCTGCCTAATACCTCAGAGACTGCATTGATCCCACGCCGCCGCTGGCGCATCGCCTTCCTTCTTTCTCTCGGCGTCCTCGTTAATTTCTTCGACCGCGTGAATCTGTCGGTATCGCAAGCGGCGTTGCACGATGCATTCGGCCTGTCGCTGGTCGCGTTTGGGTTTCTTTCCAGCGCCTACAGCTGGACGTACGCAGCGATGCAGCTTCCGGCAGGACTTTTGCTGGATCGCTTTGGCGTGAAGCGAATCGGACGCGTGAGCACATTCTTGTGGAGCATGGCGTCGTTCGCGGCAGCGGCATCGAGGGGAGTAGGCGGATTCTTCGGGGCCCGATTTCTTCTCGGCATCGGCGAGTCACCGACATTTCCCGCCAACGCGAAGGCGATCGGCTACTGGTTCCCGGAGAGCGAACGCGGACTTGCTACGGCGATCACCGACTCTGCCGCGAAATTCGCGACTGCGATCGGTGTTCCATTTCTGGGCGTGCTGCTGGTGCACTTTGGATGGCGATGGAGCTTTGCCGCTACCGGCCTCATCAGTTTCGGATATTTTCTACTATTTCGCCTGGTGTATCGCAATCCGAGCGAGGATGCGAAGCTTGAGTCGCCGGAGCGCCAGTACATTCTGGCCGGCGGCGCGCAGGTGGAGGATCAGAAGAGGGCTGCGGCTGGAGCGCCGTTGTCATATCTGCTGCGGCAGAAGAAGGTTTGGGGACTCGCGCTCGGCTGGGCAGCTTACAATTACAGCTTCTATCTACTGTTGACGTGGTTGCCGACTTATCTTTCGCACTCGTTGCATATTGATTTGCTGCAATCAGCAATCTATACGTCCGTGCCGTGGTTGTTCGCGACCTTCACCGACTTGCTGGTTGGCGGTTGGCTCGTGGATGCGCTCATAAAACGTGGCTGGAATGCCAGTCGAGTTCGGCAAAGCGTCCTTATTATTGGCATGACGATGGGGCTGGGAATTTGGGGAGCAGGACACTCCAATACGCCAGTGGCGGCGCTTATGTGGATCAGCCTGGCATTGGGCGGCCTGGCGGCGGCAGCGCCTGTGGCGTGGACGGTTCCATCGCTGATTGCGCCTCGCGAGAGTGTGGCCACGATTGGCGGGCTGGCGAATTTCTGCGGACAACTGTCGGCGATTTCGGCGCCGATTGTGACCGGCTATATTGCGTACGCTACGCACTCGTTTACGTCGGCATTTACGACAGCGACGGTGATCCTGCTGCTGGGAGTTTTCGGATATGCGGTGCTGTTGGGAAAGATCGAACGAATCCCCGAACCGTCGATAAGCGCGGTCAACTCGAAACAGATATCATCCGGTGTTGTGAACTGAGGGACGACACGAAACATGAATCTGATCCGGCTAGTTAACTATCGGCAGTTCGCTCTTTCTATTTGGCGCGATGAGCGTCCTCTGTCTCGCAACGGCGTTCGCTTCCGATGCGCAGCCGCTGGTGTTCGTTGGCACATACACAACTCACGGCAGCAGGGGCATCTATGCATACAGATTCGATACCGCGACTGGAAAGCTGAATAGTCTCGGACTGGCGGTGGAAACACCGCAGCCTTCGTTCGTAGTTGCGTCGCGAGATGGCAAATTCTTGTACGCGGCGAACGAAATGCAGGATTTCGATGCACAGAAAAGCGGCGCGGTGAGCGCGTTTGCCATCGAAGCGGATGGGAAGTTGAAGCTCCTGAATCAGCTTGCCTCCCGTGGTGCGGACCCTGCGCATATTACGCTCGATCGCACGGGGAAGTATCTGGTCGCGGCGAATTACACCGGCGGCAATATCACTGTCTTTCCGATCGAGCAGAATGGTGGCCTCGGACCGGCGACTGATTTCGTTCAGCATAAGGGCTCGAGTGTGAATCGGGAGCGGCAAGAAGGACCGCATCCGCACGAGGTGGTGATGTCGCCCGATAATCGATTCGTGCTGGTGCCTGACCTCGGCCTGGACGAGATTGTTATTTATCCGTTCGACGCGGCGAAGGGCAAGCTCGGAACTACGCACTCGGTGAAGGTTGTGCCAGGCTCGGGGCCGCGTCACATCGCGTTCTCGAAAGATGAGCGGTTCGTTTACCTGATGACGGAGATGAAGTCGGAAGTCGTAGTTTATTCGTACGAAAAAAGCAGCGGCGGATTGAAAGAGCTGCAAACGATTTCGAGTCTGCCGGCTGACTTCAAGGGCGAGAATACGGGAGCTGAGATCGAAGTGCATCCTTCGGGACGGTTTCTGTATGCTTCGAATCGCGGCGACAACAATAGCATTGCGGTCTTCGCGATCGACACAAAAAGCGGCAAGCTAAAGCTGGAGCAGATCGAGTCGACGCAGGGCAAAACTCCGCGGCATTTCGCGATCGATCCGAGCGGCAAGTGGTTACTGGCGGAGAACCAGGATTCGGACAACATCGTAATCTTCAAGATAGACGCCAAGTCCGGCCATCTGACGGCGAGCGGTCAGCCGGTTCAGATCAGTTCGCCGACGGCCATCGAATTTGTAACAGGGCGCTGATGTGTCGGGAGCTGAAGTGACGTTCGGGAAGGGAACATTGGAGGGAACGCTGACGCGTGAGCAAGTCAGCGATGTAGTGCGCCGCGCATGCGATGAGATGCGCGTCGAAGGCAAGCGAGTGCTGACGATCATTCCGGATCGCACGCGCACGATGCCGATGCCGCTGATGTTCGAGTTGCTGCAACAGAATCTGGCGGGACGCGCTAAGGCGTACGATTATTTGGTCGCGCTGGGAACGCATCAACTGATGACCGATGCGGAACTGTCGCAGATGATCGGCTGTCCGGTGAGGAACGGTGTTTGCGGCGAGTCGAAGGTGCTCAATCATCGTTGGGATCTTCCGGAAACGTTCGTGGATGTCGGAGCGATTCCCGCCGCGGAAGTCGCCAGCGTTTCCGGTGGTCTTCTTTCCGAAGAAATCGTCATTCGCATTAACCGACTGATTTTCGATTACGACCAGGTGCTGATTTGTGGCCCGGTATTTCCGCACGAAGTAGTTGGATTTTCGGGCGGCAATAAATATCTGTTTCCCGGTATCAGCGGCAGCGACATGATCAACCAGACGCACTGGCTGGGCGCGCTGCTGGGCAGCTACAACATCATTGGTACTGTTTCGACTCCAGTGCGCGAATTGATCGATCGCGCGGCGGCGCAAATCTCCGTACCAGTTGCGTGCCTGGCGCTGGTGGTATCGCACGAGGGCGCATCAGGAATCTATTTCGGAAGCGCAGTCGAAGCGTGGAAAGCAGCGGCAGAGCTGTCGTCACAGAAGCATATTCACTGGATCGACAGGCCGTTTCAACGCGTCCTTTCAGTAATGCCTGAGCTCTATCGCGATATGTGGACGGCGGCGAAGGGCATGTACAAGGCTGAGCCTGCGATTGCCGATGGCGGCGAAGTCGTCATCTACGCGCCGCAGATTACCGAGTTCAGTTACACGCACGGAAGCTGCCTGGAAAAAGTCGGCTATCATTGCCGCGACTATTTTCTGAAGCAACGGTCGCGCTTCGCCGAAGTGCCGCGCGGCGTTCTCGCGCATTCAACTCACCTGAAAGGGCAGGGCACTTACGACGCGGCGACCGGTGTGGAGGCGCCGCGAATCCAGGTGACGCTCGCGACAGGCATCTCTGAGGAGCGGTGCCGCGCGATGAATCTTGGCTATCTTGATCCGAAGACAATCAATCTGGATGACTGGCGAGATCGCGAGCACGAGGGAATCAAGCTGATTCCGCGAGCAGGCGAGGCGCTGTACAGAGTGCGAAGCTGAAGATTCACGCGAGCGAGGGCGCCCGCGCCACCAAATCAAAACACAAACTATGAAGTCGTTGCTTGGAGCGCCTTGTAGCCTTCGGCTACGAGCGCGCGTCTGAATGAGATCAAAAAGAAGTCGACGTTCTCGTCGGTCGCGAGCGGTCCCATGATGCCGATGCGGAAGACTTTTCCGGCGAGAGGGCCGAAGCCTCCCGCGATTTCGATTCCCTGATCTTTTAACAAACGCGCGCGGACATTCGCGTCGTTCACACCGTCGGGGACGCGCGGCGTGTTCAGATTCCAGATGCGGTTCTGCTCGGGCACATGCATGCTGAGTCCCATCTCCTCGAGTCCATGAACCAGACGTTGGTGCTCGCGATAGTGGCGTTGCAGGCGCTGGTCCAAACCTTCTTCGGCGATCAGCACGAGAGCCTCGCGCAACGCATAGAACAAGGTAATGGGGGCAGTGTGGTGGTAGCGATGCGCACCTTCGTAGTAGTCGGCGAGGAGCGTGAGATCCAGGTACCAGCTGTGATTCACGGTTCGTCGGCTTTTCAGGCGACTGACGGCAAGGGGCGATAGCGTGAGAGGCGACAAGCCCGGCGGACAGCTCAGGCCTTTTTGAGAACAGCTATAGGCAACGTCGATGCCGGTCTTGTCGACTTCTACAGGCATGGCGCCGAGCGAGGTTACGCAGTCGGCGATCACGATGGCATCGATTTCGTGCGCTGCGTCGCAAATGGCTTTGCCTTGTTGAAAGGCACCAGTCGAGGTTTCAGCGGTGACGTAGGCGACAACCTGCGGGCGCTCGCGACGGATGAAGTCGGCGGCTTCGGCGTCTCCGAATACTTCGCCCCAAGGTTTCTCGAAGCGAACGACTTCGCCTTCCTGCCGCTTGGCCATTTCGGAGATGCGGTCGGCAAAGAATCCATTCGCAAAGATCGCGACCTTGGTTCCGGATTCGACGAAGTTGCTGACAGCCGCTTCCATTCCGGCGCTGCCCGTGCCGGAGATCGCGATGGTGAACGGATTTCGCGTTCCGAAGACCGGCTGCAGCAGATCGCGAATGTCTTGTGTGACCTGAAAGAAAAATGGATCGAGATGCCCCACGATGGGCTTCGACATCGCGTCGTAAATGCGTGGGTGGACTTGCGTGGGGCCGGGACCGAAGAGAAATCGCTTGGGAGGGTTGAAGGGAGCGAGGCTCTTCGGCAGCAGAGGCGTATCCATTGTTATTTCTCCGGCCAATAGATTAAACCCGCGGAACTCCTCACAGCATGACGCCGCTACGGGAGACACCCCCTCCCCCTATGTCTCGCAAGTGGTGATGTATCAGCGGCTTTGGCGCGAAGGTTCTGCCAGTTGCCGCATAACAAAAGAGTTAGCAGTCAAAATATTAGAAACAAACGAGTTGATCGCTCCGCTTTCGGCGAGAAAGTCGTGCCTGTTTCTATTGTTACAAATCGCGAGGCACCTACTAGACACTTTGGGCGGATTTATTTCTCGCGTGGATTGAGCGAGTTGCGGGGAAATCGCGAGTTTGATGGGCTTGACAAGAAATGCAAGCTCGCCTGGGAGAGAGTCGAAACGTTTTCGAAATGCGAGCTGAGGTGGGCTGTTTCGACTCGGCCGTGCGGCCTCGCTCAACATGACAGCATAAGGATCTGTGTCAGTTCAGAAGACTTTCTCCCGAAGAGCCGCGGGCGAGGGCGCCCGCGCCACCGAAGAAATGCCCGCTTACACACAGGGCAGGCGGGAGGGCCTGTCCTGTGCTGAAGCGGTCACTTTCCGGAAACTGCATCGAGGTCGAGATTGAGTTCAACGACGTTGACTCGTGGCTCGCCGAGAAAGCCAAGCTGGCGTCCCTCGGTATGTTTTGTGACGAACTGGCGCACGGCATCTTCAGACATTTTTCTTTCACGAGCAATGCGTGGGACTTGAAAGTCGGCGGCTGCTGGCGTGATATGCGGATCGAAGCCCGAAGCCGACGTAGTTACCAGATCGATGGGGACCGGGGTGTTGGGATTCTCGGCCTGCAGAGTCATTACGTCCTGATGAACGCGGTCGATGAGCTTCTGATTTGTGGGGCCCAGGTTAGAGCCTGCCGAGTTCGCAGCATCATAGCCAGCTCCTGCGGCAGAGGGCCGAGAATGGAAATAAGCCGGCCCCGAGAAGCCCTGGCCGATGAGGCTCGACCCAACTGTTTTTCCAGCGTTCTGGATGAGTTCACCGTTGGCCTTCTTGGGAAAGATTGCCTGCGCCAATCCAGTCACCACCAGGGGGTAGATGATTCCGCAGAGGACGGTTGTTACAACGGTCATCAATATCGAGATAATCAGATTCTTTTTCATGGCTGTCTCCTCTACGCAAGGCCTATCGAAGTAATCACCATGTCCACCAGCTTGATTCCGATGAACGGCACGACAATGCCGCCGAGACCGTAAATCAGCAGGTTGCGGCGCAAGAGCGCTGCGGCGGACATGGCGCGATACTTAACGCCGCGTAGTGCGAGCGGAATCAAGGCGATGATGATGATGGCATTGAAGATCACGGCGGAAAGAATTGCCGACTGTGGCGTCTTCAAATGCATGACGTTGAGAGCGTTTAGAACCGGGAACGTGCCGGCAAACATCGCGGGGATGATGGCGAAGTATTTCGCTACATCGTTAGCGATGGAGAACGTGGTGAGCGACCCGCGGGTCATGAGCAACTGCTTACCAATCTCGACTACCTCGATCAACTTCGTGGGGTTGGAGTCCAGGTCCACCATGTTTCCGGCTTCTTTGGCCGCCTGAGTGCCGGTATTCATAGCGACGCCGACGTCTGCCTGCGCCAGTGCTGGAGCGTCGTTGGTGCCGTCTCCGGTCATAGCGACCAGCTTGCCATCGGCTTGCTCCTTGCGGATGAGATCCATTTTGTCTTTGGGAGTCGCCTCGGCGAGGAAGTCGTCAACGCCTGCTTCTCGAGCAATAGCGGCCGCAGTGAGGGGATTGTCGCCAGTAATCATCACTGTGCGAATACCCATTGCACGAAGCTGTGCGAATCGCTCACTGATTCCACCCTTGATGATGTCTTTGAGATAAATCACGCCAAGAGCGCGGCGGTTTTCACTGACAACCAACGGTGTTCCGCCGGAACGCGATATCTTTTCAACGGCGGCCTGCACTTCACGCGGGAGCCCGTTGCCGTTTCCGGAAATGTATTTCGAAATCGCATCGGCGGCGCCTTTGCGAATTTCACGACCATCCAGATTCACTCCCGACATGCGGGTTTGCGCGGAGAAGGGAATGAATTCAGCTTCGTGATCGGCGAGTTCGCGTCCGCGAAGGCCATATTTATCCTTGGCGAGAACAACGATGGAGCGGCCCTCCGGTGTTTCGTCGGGCAAAGAGGAAAGTTGAGCGGCATCTGCCAGAAGCTCCTCGGAAACACCAGTAGCGGGAATGAATTCGGCAGCCTGTCGATTGCCCAAGGTGATGGTTCCAGTTTTGTCGAGCAGAAGAGTGTTGACGTCACCGGCGGCTTCGACCGCACGCCCAGACATGGCAAGCACATTGTGCTGCACGAGTCGATCCATACCAGCAATACCAATCGCCGATAGCAGCGCGCCAATTGTGGTCGGAATAAGACAGACGAGCAGCGATACGAGTACGAAAACGGTCTGTGGTGATCCGGAGTAAATCGCAAACGGTTGCAGGGTAACCACCGCTAACAAGAAGATGATGGTCAGGCCGGCAAGTAAGATGTTCAGTGCGATCTCATTTGGAGTTTTCTGCCGTTCGGCACCTTCGACAAGCGCAATCATGCGATCAAGGAAGGTCTCTCCGGGATTCGACGTGATGCGGACCCTGATCTGATCTGAGAGCACGCGCGTTCCGCCGGTTACCGCTGATCGGTCTCCGCCGGCTTCACGAATGACAGGAGCGGACTCGCCGGTGATGGCAGATTCGTCGACTGAAGCGACTCCCTCGATGATTTCGCCGTCAGAAGGAATTAGCTCCCCTGCGGAGACGATGACGAGGTCTTCCATTCGCAACTGGGAACTCGCCACGTCTTCTACGCGCCCGCCAGTTGCGACGCGATGAGCGACCGTCTCGGAACGCGCTTTTCGAAGCGTTTCGGCCTGAGCTTTGCCGCGGCCTTCCGCCATAGCCTCGGCGAAGTTGGCAAACAGCACGGTGAACCAGAGCCATAGCGTGATCTGCAGATTGAACTTAAAAGCTCCGCCGCCGCGCAGAAGCAGGATAGTGGTGATCACGCTTCCGATCTCGACGACAAACATGACGGGATTTCCCATCATCTTGCGAGGATGCAGCTTGACGAATGCATCCCAGAGCGCCCTGCGGACGATCTTCCACTCCCAGATAGCCTTTTTCCCAGACTTCATGGGTGAGTGTCCGACGCGAAGCGTTTTCATTTCCGAAACAGCCGGTGTTTCAGTAGTTGTTGGCATAGCTGAATCCTTTAGAAAGTCTTTCCTGCAGCCATGAGCAGATGCTCAAGGATGGGCCCCAGGCTTAGAGCCGGGAAAAATGTGAGAGCGCCCACAATCAAAATCGTGCCGATCAAAAGCACGGTGAATAGCGGCGTAGTTACCGGGAAAGTGCCCAACGATGGCGGCACGTATTTCTTTCCCGCAAGATTGCCGGCAATAGCGAGCATCGGGATGATCATCAGGAAGCGCCCTACGAGCATGGTGATAGCGCCTGCGGTGTTGTACCAAAGAGTATTCGTTGTAAGTCCAGCAAAGGCGGAGCCGTTGTTGCCTGCCTGCGAGGTAAAGGCATAGAGGATTTCGCTAAGTCCATGAGGGCCGGGATTAGCGATGCTGGATGTTCCAAAACCGTAGACTGACGAAATCGCCGAGAAACTGAGGATGACGAGCGGAAAAACGAGCGTGACCAGCATCGCCATCTTCACGTCGTAGGCTTCAATCTTCTTGCCAAGATATTCCGGAGTGCGACCCACCATGAGGCCGGCGATGAAGACCGCTAAGACGACGTAAATCAACATGCCGTACATGCCGGCACCGACACCACCAAAAATTACTTCACTCAGCATGATGTTGGCGAGCGGCACCAGGCCACCGAGCGGCGTGAAGGAGTCGTGCCAGCCGTTGATCGCCCCGCAGCTCGCGTCCGTTGTTACAGTCGCCCATAAGGCGGTATTGGTTATCCCAAAACGGACTTCTTTGCCCTCCATGTTGCCGCCAGCTTGCATGGCCGTGACATGTTGGTCTGTTCCTGCGAGCAGCGGATTTCCACGAGCCTCTGCCCAATATGCGACAGTCACGCCGACGAGAAACAGAATCATCATGGCTCCCCAAACGGCCCAGCCATGGCGTCGCGAGCCCGTCATCCGTCCGAGGGTGTAGGTGAGTCCGCTACCGATCGCGAAGATCGAAACTAGTTCAATCAGATTCGAGAGCGGAGTTGGATTCTCAAAAGGATGAGCACTGTTCGCATTGAAGAAACCGCCGCCGTTAGTGCCGAGTTCCTTGATGATCTCCTGCGACGCGACTGGACCTTGGGCGATAGTTTGCTCGGTGACAGTGTCCATGACTTGCTTGCCGTCCGGCCCGAGCACTGGCTTTCCATCCGTGCCGACTTTGGGAACTTGCATCGGTTCAACAAGCTTGACGGTGTCGTATGGCTTCAGGTTTTGAATTACACCTTGCGAGACGAGCGCGAGCGCTCCCACCACGCAAACCGGCAGTAGAACCCAGAGCGTGCAACGGACCAGATCGACCCAGAAATTGCCGATGGTCTGCATCTGCCGGCGCGCGATGCCGCGAATAAAGGCAATCGAAAGAACGATGCCGGTCGCGGCAGACATGAAGTTGTGATAAGCGAGACCGGCCATTTGGGTGAAATAGCTCATCGTGGTCTCGCCGCCGTAGTTCTGCCAGTTGGTGTTGGTGGTGAAGGACGCGGCGGTGTTGAACGCCAACGCTGTGGGATTCACTGCTCCCAACTTCTGCGGGTTAAATGGCAGATAACCTTGGACGCGCTGGATCAGGTACAAGACGATCATCGAAACCACGCTGAAGAGAAGCATGGCGACGGCGTACTCGGTCCACTTCATCTCGTGATCTTCTTCAACGCCAGTCAGGCGATAGATGAGGCGCTCGATGGGACGGAGGAGCGGATCGAGAAAAGTCTTCTCGCGATTGAAGACGCGAGTCATGAATATGCCGATGGGCTTCGTGATCAGAAGAACGAGCGCGAGAAAGAGGAATATTTGTAGCCATCCATTTATTGTCATGAAATCTCCTTGTCGCCCTGTTCAGCGTTGCGCGGCCTCTGGAGGCTTCGGCGTCTGTGCTCCTTGATTCGATCAAGTACGATCAAGAGCAGCACGAGGCCTGCAAACAACAACACTTGTAACAAGGCACGGGACATCAGAATTTTTCTGGCCGTAGCAGCGCGTAGACCAGGTAAACCGTCGTAAGCACGCTAACAGCGAGCATAATTAGCGATTCCAGATGCATAGTTTCCCCTTCACCTCACGCGCTCACAGAAGTGCACGTAAGCGATCGATATGGCGAAAAATGCCAGCGTGACTAATATCCAAAGAACGTCTTGCATAATCTGTCTCCAAAAACGTGCTCGTCAGCAGAGAACGACGAATCGTTTCTGCTCTTGAATCTCAAAACATGAAACCGGCTTCAACTACGCCGCGGGGTTGATTTTGGTTCGTTCCATTGGGCCCGAAAGCGCTGCCAGGCGTGATGCTGGTTGCGCCCACCCAGGAAAGATCGCCGCGGGTGAAGAAACGCTTGTACTGATACGTGGGAGTGAGAGTGATTGACCAGCCCGCGCTGCCTGGCCCGTAAAGCAGGTTGACGCTTTGTGCGGCAAGGCTACCCGTGGTCGAAAGGTATTCTCCACGTGCGGCGAGAGAGAATCCGCGCTTGAAGGTGTGGTTCACTAATATGGCTCCGCCGCGAGTCGACGCGCCCTGTACGACTCCGATCTGGGGATTGGTGGGCACGCTGCTGTACTGAAAGTAGGGCTGCACGATCCAGCTCCCTTTGGTGTAGGTGTATATCGCGGCATACATCGTGCTGTTGTTTTGAACGGGTGTTGCCAGGGTTTGAAAGGCCGTTTGTCCGAGATTGCCCATGCCGGCAAAGGTGAAACTGTGCGGGCCATTGGTGTATGCAAGCGAGCCGCTCAGCCATGAGTAACGGTTGGAGTAGTAGCCGTCATTCCAACTGAGGGAGGCGGTGAACTTGCCGAACGTCTGGTTCACCTGAATGCCGCGATTGACGGCGTTCTCCTGGTTCCACAACAATCCGCGTTCAATGTTCATGTTCTGGAAATCGAAAGTGTACTCAGCACCCATCAACGTTGGCAGGGCTCCTATCAAGATTGAGGTGTTCTTCGCGGGAACCAGCTTTGCGTAGGCTACGGGTACGGGGCCGTAGAGGTCAGTGATTGCCTTCTCAGTGGAGAGGAACGGAGTTCCGAGCGAGAGGATGTTGTAAGCACCGGCCTGGACGTAGAACTGCCACCAGCTTGTAGTTTTCTGCAGGAATATCTGGCCATTGCTGAGGGCTGCTTGCCCCGTGTTGTCGCCGGGAACGTGACTGCCTTGCCATAAGCCCATCCCGCTGATGATGCCATTCACATTCAGCGTGCCAAAGGGACCGCCTTCGAACGTGTTCGGAGGAGCCGCTTGCAGAGGACCCGTAATTGCTGGAGTAGGAAGCGGAGCCGGAGCTGCGGTCTGAGCGGGCGTGTTCGGCTGCTGGTCAGATGGCGCCGCTGTCGAAGTTTGCGCGCTAGCTGCACGTAAAGCGAATAGGAGGCAGAAGAAAAGCAGCAGCCAGTGCTTGAGTTGCTTGCCTGCGCGCCTAGCCTGTAATTCCTGGGGCTTTGGGGATTGCAGAATCTCGGGCTGCGCAAAGCGAGAGCCGCGCTCCACTCGCCGGCTATTCGTTGCGGACTTCAGGCCAAACCGAGCTACCTGTTCCGATGTTATTACCTCAACACTCTGTGCCGGGAATTCATAAACATTTCTCGAGCCGGGGCGAGTAATGACCTGAAACATACGGACCCTTGGCCGGCGCGCGTCGGCGGACAGAGCTACGAGAAATCGAAGCATAAAGGCGACCGCAAATACGCAAATCAACAGCAAGGCTGTCATCCCGGAAAACGCGGCGAAATCGAGTACAGCAATCATGGTTGTCAAAGTCATTTGATAAGGAGCGGCCTAAAGTTTGTGTAAGGAGTGCATAAAAAAGACGTAAGGACGGAATACGTGCCCTCGCAAGAGGGAGCTGCCGATCCGTAGGGAAGCTGTTCAGCAGCCGTACGAACGACCCTCTTCGGACATGCTGGTCAGGTAACTACGCTCTCCTATGCGCTCGTAGAGTTGGTGAAAGACGGTGTCCGTGTAGACGTAACGCTTGCCAAACTCATCGCGCACGATCCAATCTCCGGGACGCGCGTGAATGACTCCGGAATCGGTGGGAAGATCTATTTCGATCGTGACCTGGTTAGCGTCGACGTGCAGGGCCTTGGGATGAAAAGCAGACATGGTTCGCTCCTATGGTTCTGAGAAGAATGCGTGCCGACCAACCGGAGGCCAAATCGGCACGCTTCCCAGCGACCAATCACTACATTCGATAGCGATGTGCGTAAGGAATGTCTAAAAAGAGCGTAATTAGTTCGTAATGCTAGGCGGGATCGAGCGCGGCTTCGCCGGCAGGTTCGAGCCGATATCCGACCCACGGCTCGGTAATGATGTATTGCGGCGCGCCTTCGGTTTCCACTTTCTTACGAAGTTGACCGACGAGGACGCGGAGATGCTCTGGTTGTTCTACGCTGTTCGGTCCCCAAATGGCGTTGAGAAGCTTGCGATGCGTAACTACGCGGCCGGCGTTGCGGGCGAGATGCAACAACAATTCAAACTCTTTGGGCGTGAGCCTGACATCCTGTCCGCGGATGGAGACGCGAAACGCATCCGAATCGATGCGGAAGTCGCCCGCTTCGAGTGTCGTCGAGACCGGTTCTGCGGGTTCAACACGCGCGAGATTGCGGCGGACACGTGCCAGCAATTCGTTCATGCCGATGGGCTTGGTGACGTAGTCATCGGCGCCGGCGTCGAGCGCTTCGACTTTAGTTTTTTCCTCGCCCTTCACTGATAGGACGATGATGGGGACGCTGAATTCGCTTCTTAGCCGGCGTGTGAGTTCGATGCCGTTCATTTGTGGCATGGAAACGTCGGTGATCACGAGGTCGGGAGTCCACTCACGCACGACGGCCAGCGCGTTATCGCCATTTTCGGCGGTGCGTACGTCGTATCCGGACCCGTTTAGAGAGGTGCGCAGAACACGCGTAATCTGCGGCTCGTCATCAACAATCAGAATTCGCTTCCTGGCGTTCATTACTTGGCCGCCTTGCTGGTTGCCTCTTGCGTAACAATGTGGACGTCGACCGGAGGCGCGTCGCGCAGGAATTTGTGAATCGTGCTCAGGTAAAGATAGCGGCGCCATCCCTTGATGGCCGATCGTCCGAATACCACCTGCGTAATATGCTTCTCACGGACAAACCTTGCAACCGCCTCGGACACGGTTGTCGCCTTCAGCTTCATGACCTGCGCACCTAGGTCCTCGGAAAACTTGATGTTAGCTTGCAACGATTTCTGGTTCGCTTCGGTGTCATCGAGTCCGGTGTCCACATACACGACAAACAACTCGGCGTCGAGGCGGTGCGCCATGCGAGCAGCGCGCGCAACCAGGTGCTGCGCCGCAGGATTGGAGCTGATACAGACGGCGAAGCGCTCGCGTACACCTAGATTGCGCTCCAACTCCTCTTTGTCGAGATGGCTTTCCAGACTACGATCGACCTCCTGGGCGACCTGCCGGAGCGCGAGCTCGCGGAGCGCGATCAGGTTAGTGGGCCGGAAGAAATTGCCGAGAGCTCGCTCCACGCGGTCCGAAGGATAAATATCACCGCGTTTCATGCGGGTCTGCAGTGCTTCCGGCGTGAGGTCAGCCATCACGATTTCAGTGACGCGTTGCAGCACCCAGTCGGGAACCGTCTCGCGTACCGTGATGCCAGTGATGTGCTGCACGCTGGGAGCGAGGCTCTCGAGATGCTGAATGTTCATAGTGGAGAGCACGTCGATGTTCGCGTCCAGAAGCTCCAGGACGTCTTCGTAGCGTTTGCGATGCTTGCTGCCTTCGATGTTGGTGTGGGCGAGTTCGTCGATCAACACGACTGCGGGTTTTCGCGCGAGGATGGCGTCGACATCCATTTCCTCGAAGAGAGTGCCTTTGTATTCCAGCTTGCGACGGGGCACAGCCTCAAGCTTTGAGGCCAACTCGGCTACGCCTTTGCGGCCATGAGTTTCGATGACTCCAATGACTGCATCTTCTCCGCGGTTGCTGCGGCGGATAGCTTCACTCAGCATGTTGTAGGTCTTGCCGACGCCAGGAGCGTAACCGAGGAACAGCTTGAAGATGCCGCCCTTTTTTTCAGTGACGGAGTGTTCTAACCACTGGTCGGGAGTCTTGCTCATCGCGCCCTATTCTCTTCGAGGTAATCGAATTTGTCGATGTCAGCTACAATCTACGCCGTGAACAAGTCTCCTCAGCAAGTGTTTTTGAGATTTGTGGCCTGCTGCGCGATTGTCGTTGCGCTGGTCTATGTGTTCAAGGTTCCATTGCACGTGAACCCCACGACGGTGGCGCTTACGTTCCTGGTGGCCGTGCTGATTGTGTCGGCACGCTGGGGATTGCGTTTCTCACTATTCCTCGCGGTGATCGCCACAGCGGCCTTCAATTACTTCTTCCTTCCGCCAGTGGGGACCTTCACGATCGCGGATACGCAGAACTGGATTGCCTTGGTCGCGTTTCTGGCGACCGCGATCATTGCCAGCCAGTTGTCGGAACGTGCGCGACGGCAGACTGAAGAGGCAGTGCAGCGCCGTCGCGAGGTTGATCGGCTCTATCAATTCAGCCAGGAACTGCTGACCTCCGAAAACATTCTGGAATTGTTGAATTCGCTTCCGCAATTGGTGGTGAGCACGTTTGGAGTGTCTGCTGCTGCTCTCTACCTGCCAGGGAAGGGCGATATCTACCGTTCGGGTCCGGAGACGCGCGACCTGGACTCCGAGCATTTGAAGAGCGTGATCGCGCGAGGGGAGGCGACGTTCGACAGCGAACGGCGACTGAGCTTTACTCCGCTGAAACTCGGTGTGCGAATTGTAGGCACCATTGGCGTTGCCGGCGACCTGTCGCGAGAAACTCTGGATGCAATTGGAAGCCTGATCGCAATCGCGATTGAACGCGTGACCGCTGTAGAAAAATTGGCGAAGGCGGAGGCCTCGCGAGAGAGCGAAAAATTGAGAACGGCGATTTTGGATTCAGTGACACATGAGTTTCGGACGCCGTTAACCGCGATTAAGGCGTCGATCACCAGCCTAATGTCGAATATCAATCTGGGAGCTGATGATCGGCAAGAGTTGATGACGGTGATCGATGAAGAGAGCGATCGCTTGAATCGCCTCGTGGGAGAGGCGGCGGAAGTGTCAGAGCTCGAGTCGCACGAACTGCAACTTGAATTGGAGCCGCGTCGGATTAAGGAACTGGCGCAGATCGCAGTGACGGAATTAAAGCAAGTGCTGGGAAGACATGCGATCGAGCTGAAAATTGCCGACGATGCGGTAGCGCGCGTGGACGCCAAGCGCATCACGGAGGTTCTGGTTCAACTGCTCGAGAATGCCGCGAAGTATTCGCCACCTGAATCCATGATTCGCGTGACGTCGGAATTGCGTGATGGAAAGCTGGAAGTGAGCGTTGCTGACCAGGGTGTTGGCATCGATGACATGGAACAGGCGCTGATTTTCGATAAGTTCTATCGAGGAAAGAGTGAACGCTATCGAGTGCAGGGAACGGGCATGGGACTGGCGATTGCAAAGGCGATCATAGAGGCCCATGGCGGTACGATTCGAGTGACCAGCCAGATGGGAAGCGGGTCAGTGTTCAGCTTCACGATTCCGGCGTAAGGCAGATGGGCTTTTTGACAACGAAATGCAGATCCCTCGCTCGCCGTGCGATCTCGTGATGACAAGCAAGAAATCAAGAGGAAACGAGGACAGGCAAAATTGCCTGTCCTATGCATAGAAATTACCGCGGCTCTCCGGTGGTCTGGAAGCTGACACCGGCTATTGTGTTTCCGGAGGCAAGAATATCTCGGACCTTCTCGCGATTCGGGCCGACTTTTTGGATTGCCTCTGCAAAGCACCGGATCGCCTGATCCGGAGAGGTGCCATCGGACAAACGGAATATCCAGGGGATGTTCGTGGAAGTCAGAGCGCGGTCGGACGAGATTGCGATGACGGGGACGAAATCTTTTACGCCAAGCTGTTCGGCGAGGTGACTCGAATCGCGGTTGGTGGCGATGATTCCAATTGCATGCTGATCGTATAGCGCCTGCACCAGTGCTGATGATGCTTTGCCCCACTGGACATCGGAGGCGATACCAACCAACGTAATGCGTTGTATCGCGGTGCGATTCAATTCGTCGAGCAACGTGGTGATTATGGGCGAGCGAACTAATTCATCGGCCTTCGGGCCAAAGACGGCGAGTCTCAGCTCGCTGGTTTGATCGGGGAGTTTAGGCCCGGAGTATTGCACGCCATCTTGTCCGACGCGCGCGTAGGCTTTCTCCATCGTGATTTCGCGGTAGGAGATGGCTCCGTCATGCACGCTGGCGAGGTAGAGCGGATGGATGTTCTTGCAGTTGGGATCGAAGACCATTGGGCCAGTGACACCATCGTACTTGTCGAGCCCAGTCAGAGCGTCGCGAATGCGCCCGCGGTTCAGCCCGGCTTCACAGATCGCGTGCAGCAAGATCTGCATAGTGTCATAGGCGAGAGCAGCGAAGTGGTCGGGCTTCTCGTGATACTTGGCTTCGTAGCGCGCGACGAAGTCTAGCCAGCGCGGATCCTTGCGACTGGGATCGTAGGGATATACAGCTTCAAAACCTTCGGCTGCCGGGCCGGCAACTTTGACGAGGTCATCACCCATGGTGCGGTGGCTGCCAAACACTCGTTGGGTCATCCCGAGCTCGCGCATCTGTTTCAGGATGTTCGCGGCGGGGACTTCGTCGGTCCAGAGAACGATGGCGTCGACACGCGAGTCGTTGATGACACGTAGCTGACGACGAAAATCGGTGTCACTAGGCATGAATTTTTGTTCGATGACGAGAGGGTGCCCGAGACGGCGGGATGCGTCCTTGAACTTTAGAACGCCGAAACGGCCGTAACGGTCGTTGACGCGGAGGATGGCAACGCGCTTGAGTCCGAGTTCGGTATAGATGTGACGAGCGAGCGTGTAGCCCTGCACCCGGTCGTCCTGAAGCGTGTCGAGAAACCAGGGAACGATCGTCTCAGGAATCGTAGGATCGGTGGCGGCACTGTTCACCATGGGAACTTCGGTTTTCAGATTTACGCGAAGACCGATGTGGGTGGAGTCACCGCTGAGAGAACCGTACATGGCCCAGACCTTTTCGTCGTAGGCCATCTTTATGATCTCGTTGCTGGAGGCACCCCAAGTCGCCGAATCGTTGTGGATCATAAGGCGAAAAGGCTTACCACCATAACCACCGGCAGCATTGGCTTCGTCGATGGCCATAGTTACGCCATTCAACATTCTCTGACCGAGTGCGTGATCGGGGTGATCGTAAACGGGGCCAAGAAAACCGACACGCACTTCTGTGAGGGTCGACGGATCGGGATCAGGAACATCGCGCGCCGCGCCGTTGTATTCGATCAGATCGGTGTAAATTTCGTAATAAGGCGCCGTAAACTTCGAGTAGGGCTCGCAAATCCTCCGGGGTCTCTGCGTATGGGCGCATCTCGCGGTTTTTGGGTGAGCAGGAGGATTCTTTCCACACTGCGCAGCTGAAGGTTGATTGAGCCCAACTGAGTGGCACCGCCATATCATGGCGGCAACAACGACGAGCAGGACGCGGCGCGGCATTGTATTACTCCTTTGGAGTTTCGCGGAACATCGCAATCGCTTCGATCTCAACCAGCAGGTCGGGACGGCACAGCTTCGCCTGGATGCCAGTGGACGCCGGCACGGGATCGAGTCCCTGTTGCTGGTAGAACGTGGTGCGCTCCTCGTTGAAGGCCTCGTAATCGCGATCGATATCGCGCAGATAGCAACTGGTGCGCACGATGTCTTTCCAGGTGCAGCCTTCGGCTTCGAGCAGACCGGTGATGTTCTTGAATGTGCGCTGGCACTGGGCGCGGAAGTCGCCGACGTGCACGGTCTTGCCGTACTCGTCGATGCTGGCCGTGCCCGAAATCAGCAGGATCACAAGACCGTTGAGATCAATGCGCATGCCGCGAACGAAAGAACTGGGCTTTGAGTAGTCGTAGGCTTCGTTGAGAACTTTGAGATTGGTGATCGCCCGCTTTTCGATGGGAGCGTGCGCGATGGCTTCGAGAATTTCCTGTACCTGCATGTGAATAGCTCCTTACTTCTGACGTATTCCGTGACTTAAACCTTCTGCGGTGGCGACCCAGAGGTCGTCACCCTGAAAATCAACGCCGAGGACGTAGTTATGCGCCGGCGCGGTATCGACTGCGATATTCGTAATGTTTCCGGCGGCATCGCGCACCAGCATCTCCGGCTTGTGCGTGTCGAGAGCGGGGCGATAGACGGACCAGTTGGTTCCGTCGTAATAAGCGAGACCTTTGTCGGTACTGAACCAGGCGCGATTCGCGTCGACAGCTTTCACCTGGTTTAGAAAATTGCTGGGAAGGCCGCTGTCCTTGGTGAGAAAGTTGTGCCAGTAGCGACCGTCGTAGCGGCTGGCGCCGAAGTAAGTGGCGACCCAGAGAATCTTGTCGACGTAGCTGACGGAGGTGGTGATCTCGTGGATCAGGCCCTGGTCTTTGAGCACGACCATCTCGGTTTCGCCGTCAGGATCGTTGTAGTCCTTCCAGTGTTGCGTTTTGACGTCGTACTCAAGGACGCCGCCACCCCAAACGGCGTAGTAAACCTTGTCTTCGGCGGGACTGACAGCATAGGTCCAGATTTCATACATCGGCGTGTTGCGCTCGTTGTAGAGATTCCACTGACCGGTGCGAGTATTCAGGCGTCCGCCACCTGCGGCAGTGGCGACCCAGACGTAATCGCCGAGGACGCCGACGTTGTAGACGACGTCGTTGGGGAGGCCGGAGTTGAGTTGCGTAAAGCTATCGATGCGCCCGGCCGAGATGCGGCTGAGGCCGCCGAGCGTGGCAGCCCATACGTCGCCGGTGCGCTTATCGAGCGCGAGCCCGAGCACTGCCTGGTGCGCCAGGCCATCACTCGGACGAAAGACCCTCCACTTGCCGCCTTCGTAGAGACCCAGTCCGTTGTCTGTGCCAGCCCAGATGCGCGGGCCATCAACGAGTACGGCATAAACGTGATCGTTAGGAAGTCCGTTCGCGGCGGAGAAGTTCTCCCAGCGGAAGCGGGGCATGTCTTGCGAAAAAAGGAGACAGGAAAAGCTCGCGATGAAAAACAACGCGATCGAGTAGGTGCGTGTTCTCATAAAGTCCTCAGGTATTCGATCAAGTCGTTGAGCTCGTCCTTGGTCAAATCGTTGGTGACGCCGTGGGTATCATGCGGATTGAATACCGTCCAGATCTCTTCCATCGAGCGAGCAGAGCCATCGTGCAGATACGGCCCCGAATAAGCGATGTTGGGCAGATGCGGCGTATCAATGAGTGAAGAGCGATCGATCGCTTTTCCGGAGCCGACGTCGGCTAATTGGCGATTCGTGTATTTCGGTCCGCTATGACAGAAGGCACACTGATTGCTTTCGGGAATGGGCTGGTTCGATTTGGTCCTGGTGCGTTCGAAGATTGCTTTGCCGCGCTCCTGTTGTGGCGTGAGCTGTCCATCCGGCAAGCGATAACGATTCGGACGCAGCGGAATGGAGAAAATGTAGGTATCGAGATCCGCGAGTTCCTGTTCGTTGTAGCTCTGCGAGCGGTAGAAGAACTTTTCCGTCCGCGGGCCGCATTCCGTCTGCAGGTTCGGATTGCCGCCATTCCACTTGAATGGCTCGGTGCCGCTTAGATCTTCAATGGAGCGATTGTCGACGACGTCTTTGCCGAAACCGTCGGGCTCAAGATCCCAGTTCATGCCGTCGAAGGTGGAATCGAGATGGCAGTTGGCGCAGCTGAACTGGCCCTGGAATGCGAACTTTGCGTTGTAGAAAAGACGCTCACCACGGCGATTCGCGCTGATGGTCTGTGGACCACCCAAGTCGATGGACTGGGCAATCTGGTTGTTGGCGGTATCGATCACAGTGACGGTGTCGCCGAGGCGATTGGCAATGTAGAGACGTTTGCCGTCGGGGGAGAGCAGCACGCCGCGAGGATCTGGGCCCACCGGAATTCTAGCTACGACGTAATTGGCTGAAGCGGAGAGATCGTTGGCGAACGGCTGGCGCTGCGACCTGGCGAAGGTGAGTAAATGCTGCGTGTCGATGACGGTGACGATACCGGCCCCGCCACTGGAGACGAAGATCTTCGATTTGTCCGGTGAGATGGCGACACCAAAGGGTCGCGCGAAGTAGCGCTCAAGCTCGTCGATCGGCACCTGGACGGTTTGGCCGGCATCTTCGCCGAAGATGGTGAGCGTATCGACGAAGGCCCATCCGTGTTCTACGTGTGCGAGTGGGACCAGATTCTTCGGCTTTAGTTGTGCAACGATGCTGAGCTTCCCGTCGCTTGAGCTCGCCAGATGAAAGACTCCAGCTACGTTATGCAGAGGCTTGCGCTCGACAACGTCCTGGGTATCAGTGTCGATGACGGTAATTTCCGATTCCGGCGGAGTACGAAACTTTCCAATGTTCGGATAAATGTGGGTGCAGTAGATCTGCTTTCCATCGGGAGAGAGGGTGAGGTAACTGGCGCCGCGTCCAGCAACCAGGCGCTTGGTCTCTTTGCCGCTGGCGAGATCGATAACCGAGATATCGTTGCTCAGGCGATTCGCGGTGTACAGTGTGCGGCCTTCGCGATCGGGGACCGCGCTGATGGGCTCGAATCCGGCGGGAACGAGGCGAGCAACCGAGAGCGTGCTGGTATCGATGACCGAGACGTTGTCGGACCAGGAGTTGGCGACGTAAATCTGCCTACCATCAGGCGAAAGAGAAATTCCGGTGGGCACGTGGCCAACCGCGATTTGCTTGATTACTTTCCCGCTGGCGATATCGACCACGCGCAACTCGTCGCTCTTCTCGCACACTACGTAGAGCGAGCGGCCATCGGCCGACAGCGCCATCTCGACAGGATTGAGATAGCGGGCGTCCTCTCCCGCGGACCACGCACCGATGCCGAGCACGGCGGCGAGAAGCAGACCGATTACAAGTGCCAATTGGAGGCGGGCGCGCATCAGGGCTCCTCCACGAGTAGTATTGATCGACCTTCAAGTTTTGGAGCGTCTGCTCTTTTCCGCTTGGCCACTTGATGGTGAGTCGGTCGACTTTGGTGGCGGAGCCGAGGCCGAAGTGGATGCGATCATCGTCTTGCGAGAGATAACTGGAGCCGGCAAATCTTTCAGCGACCTGCTTCTTGCCACCTGCGGTTAATTCAAGACGTGCACCGATGCCGTCGCGATTGCTCTTCTTGCCTTTCAGCTTGACGGCGATCCAGTGACTGTCGTTTTTCGAAACGTTGTGAAAGAGCGTGCCGCGAGCACCCAGGTTTACGACGAAAGCGTCCATCTTGCCGTCGTTGTCGTAATCCGCGAAGCACGCACCGCGCGAGACCGTCTTAACATCCATGACGGCTCCGGCCTGGCGAGAGACGTCGTCGTATAGACCGTTGCCCAATCCACGGAACAGCGACTGCTCTTGGGGCACAAGGTGAATGAGGCCGCCGTGGAAGGTCATGATGTCGGGAATGCCGTCGTTATCGAAGTCGTAGATGCCGCTGCCCCAGCTCACGTATTGCGCGGTCGCCTGAGAAATGCCGGCCTTCTCGCTAATGTCCTCGAACCGGTTTTTCCCGATGTTCTTCATGAGGCGGTTGTACTTCGAATCAGTGACCCAGAGATCGATCACGCCATCACCATCAACGTCGGCAAATATCGGTCCCATGGCGGAGGTTGACTCACCGTTTTGTCCATAGGCGGTGCCGGAGTCAGAGGCAATTTCTTCAAACGTGCCGTCGTGCTTGTTGTGGAACAGGAAGTTTTCGGTCTTATCGTTGGCGACGTAAATGTCGGGATATCCGTCGCCGTCGAAGTCAGCAGCCGTGGCGCCCATGGTGCGGCCCTTGAAGACGCCGATACCAGATTTGTCGGTCACATCCGTGAACGTGCCGTTGCAGTTGTTGTGATAGAGACGGTTGGTGTCGGCTTCGTAATCGAGTGGGCCAGGATAATTGTCGGCCGGATAGAAATTGCGGTACTTGGGATCAAATTGAACATAGCGGCCAACGAACAGATCGACGCAACCGTCTTTGTCGTAGTCGAGCCAGGTGGAGCTAATGGACCAGCGATCGACTTGGATTCCGGTTTTCGCGGTGACATCCGTGAAGGTGCCGTTTCCGTTGTTGTGATAGAGAATCGCCTGGCCGTAGCCGGTTACGAAGAGATCGACGAAGCCGTCGTTGTCGTAGTCGGCGGCGATGGCAGCCATACCGTAGATGTTTGCCGCGACGCCGGCCTGGTCGGTGACGTCGGTGAATTTGCCGTTGCCGTCATTGCGATAGAGATGATTGTGCGGCGGAGTCTCGGGTTCTTTTTTCAGCGGATAGGGGTGCATGCCCGGCCCGAGCGGCTTGCCGGAAACCACGTAGAGGTCTGGCCGGCCGTCGTTGTTGTAGTCGAACCAAACGCAGCCTCCGCCAGTTCCTTCGAGCAGTGAGCCGAGATCCTGCGCGCCGAAGCTGTGCGTAAAGTTGATTCCGGATGCGGCCGTGGCGTCCTCGAACTGAATGGTGCTTTTGCCGGACTGTGCCCATAGCACGGACGAGAGCATCAGTATTCCTAAAATACGAACGAACAAATCAGTGACCTCCAGTCCGTGTGTGCGATGTTTCCAAAGTCAGATCGACGGGGTCCGTCGACTTCAGCAGTACTTTTGGGACCTCGTTATCGGGCGCGCGTTCGGGCCCGGCGTGGCAGCCGACGCAGATACGTTGTTCTCCGCGTCGTGTCCAGAACCATCCAGCTTCCTTCTTCAGAGTTTTGCCATTGGCATCGATAAGTTCGAACTTGATTGGCTGATCGGAAGGGACATGCAGGAAGAACGAGCCGTCGGTCTCTACCGGCGATGAGCCAATGAGCTTAGGTTGGCCGGATGCCCCGGCCGTGTAGACCTTCACGGTGGCGATGGAGCCTGGATCGAAGTGGTAAGTCGATGTGTACGCGTTCAGACAAAGCAGGTTGGCGTTTGGCCAGTCATGCAAACCGGAAGGATGGCGGTTCGGGACGGGTCGCGAAGCGATCAATATAGGCTGGAGCAGGTTGAGCCCATCCTGGGTGGCGACTGGTTCGAGCGATAGCGTGCCAGGCGTCCACTGCATCAGGCGATACGGTTCCGCAGAGCTCTTGCGCCAACTGACGAGCCATTCGCCTGAACGGCATCTGGGCCACATCCCCTGCAAATTGCCCTTTGGGCGCGGAGATCGGGTCGGCGTGCGCCAGCGGTGAGGTAAAGCGCGCGAGGGAGTTGGCGGAAGCAAAAACGATATCGCCGGCTGAATTCTGCTTTCCGGAGTGACGGTCGGCACCGTGATCGCAGCGATAGGATTCGACTCCGCTGCCATCGGTGTAAACGGTGTAGAGTTCAGATTTTGTGCCAGCTCCGAGCGGATAGACAGCTTCGAAGAGCACGCGTCCGTCCTGCAGGACATCAGAAGGAAAGGCGTTGCCCGGAATGAATGTCAGCGGGGTGACTGCGCTTTGCCAACTCGAGGGCGAGTGGGCTCCATCAAGTAGCGCAGTCTCGATTACAAAGCGGCCGGACTTCCGTTCTGCGAAAATCATGCGGGAATCAGGCAGATAGAAAGGACGGACGCACTGGTCTTTGCAGTGGGTGATCTGTTTCGCCTGGGCGCCGTTGCTGGCCGCTTCCCAGATCTGCCAGTGATCGCCAGCGTGCTTCTTTCCGGCGAAGAGGATATGAGTGCCGTCAAACGAAACATTCGCGTCAGCTGAGGCTGCGAACGCTGAAAGAAGTTGGCGCTGACCTTTGCTGTCGCGGGTCCACAGGTTCGCTCCCAGCGGGAAGCGCTCAGCACCGCGAATCCAGGCTTCTGAGTTGAACGCTTTCGCGGCGGTAATGACGATGGGTGTCGTTTGAGAAGAGGACGCACGCAATGACGTCGTTGAGACGAACAATGCGATCAGGAGGGAGAGTCCGTGTAGCCGCAGTCGCACTAATGCCCCCCTGCCACTGCGGTCAACTCGGTCTGCACTTCACGATATCCGGCTTGCAGATCGATATAGGGCTGCAGATCCCGCATCATGGATTCGAACTGCTCGAAGGTCAGCGACTGCTCTCCGTCGCTCATGGCTTTCGCCGGATTCGGGTGGACTTCCACGAGAAGGCCGTCGGCGCCAACGACAACTCCAGCACGCGCCAGAACTGGCACCAAGGCGCGCAATCCCGCGGCGTGGCTGGGGTCGACGATCACAGGAAGATGCGAAACCATTTTCAGGACTGGGACGGCGCTCACGTCGAAGGTATTGCGGGTGGCTTTTTCGAAGGTGCGAATACCGCGCTCGCAGAGAATCACATCAGGATTGCCCGCCATCACAATGCACTGTGCTGAGCGCAACAGCTCCTGCAAAGTCGAGCTCAGTCCGCGCTTGAGCAGCACGGGCCGGCCACACTTGCCGAGCGCTTCCAGCAGCGAGTAGTTCTCCATGTTGCGGGTGCCGACTTGCATGATGTCGGCGTATTCGGCGATGACAGAGACTTCTGCCTCGGACATCACTTCCGTGACGATGGCCAGGCCGGTTGCTTCACGAGCCTTGGCGAGAATCTTCAGGCCTTCGACGCCGAGACCCTGAAAGGAATAGGGAGAGGAGCGGGGCTTGTAGGCGCCGCCGCGCAGGATGCGCGCGCCCGATCGAGCGACAGATTCCGCCGTCTGCAGGACCTGTTGTTCGGACTCGACGGCGCAAGGGCCTGCCATCACGACAAAGTCGCCGGCGCCGATCTCGATGTCGCGGACGCGGATTACTGTTTGGGCGTCCGGACTCTTCTTCGTTACCAGGTCGAACGAAGAGAAATGTCCATTCCAGGGAGTATTCACGTTAGCGAATTCAAGGTAGGCGCGAGGAATCCAGCTCACTGTGATTTACGTCACGAGCAGCCTGTGACAGCGCGGCGTTTTTCGCGAAAAAGTTGCAAAGTTCACGCGCATATTAGGGAGTCAATAATATGTTTCCACTACTCGGGAAGCTGACTCACCACACAGCCACAGACAGACGGAGAGGATCAAAATAAGGTTCTGATCTTGCCCGCCTCGGCGGTGATCCTGGTATTCGCAGCGCGACGGCTCACGGTTCGCCACAGTGCTTCTCTACCTCTTTGTCTCTCTGGCGAGTTCCGGCCTTGAGTGCCACATCTCGCAACGAACGTCACAGGCGCATATGACGCACGTCCTAGACCCTATGGTCGTGTCGCCGGGAGAATCCGTTCGACCGCCGAAAGGAATGATTTATGGCAACTGCGACCTCGGCCCCTCCGGAAATTCTGCGCACTTTACCCAGCGATGCTGTACGTCAAATCCAGTGGCGGTTTGCGGATCGCTACGATCTGCAGATGCTGATCCAGTCGGTGCGCGCAGTGGCGCGTGGACCGGTTGCACAGTTGGTCGCTGCAGGTGGACGCAACTCTCACGAGTGGACGGAGCAAAAGAACGAACTGCTGGAGCATTTCGACCGGTCAGGGATCACGGCGGTTTTTATGGAACCGGAGCAGGGAGGCTTCATCGCCGGGCCGAAAAATCTGGCGCTGGCGCTCGTGGCATTCGAGTTGGCGTGGGTGGATGGCGGCGCAGCCACGGGAAGTCTGGCCGGATGCCTGGCGCTGGCACCGATTCATGAGCGCGGCACTGCTGAGCAACGCGATCACTATATGCGGCTCGCCGCTCCTGTGCAGCCGGGCGAGGATCGCAAAGCGTGGCGTGGAGCGTTCTGCCTGACGGAGCCGATTCCTTATGTTGGCGTCGATACCGGGATGCTGAACGGCAAGCTCAGCGTGGAGAAGTGGGAGGCGGGCGAAGAGCCAGTGCTGCATGTCGAAAAGCGCGGGCGATTCATCACAAATATTGGATTTGCGAACTTCGTAACGGCTGCGGTGGATTCGGCTGATCCACGTATCAAGGGCAGCTGCATGGTGATCCTGGAGGAAGGCGATCCGGGCATATTCGATCGTGGTACACCGACGCGCAAGCTGGTGCATCAGCTGTCGTCCACGGGCGATCCGATTTTCAATCTGCGTATTCCGGCTAGCCGGATTGTTGGTGGCTACGACGTGAAGGACGGCGTGATCGTCCCGCGCTTCAATCACAGCGAAGTCATCGAGGCGGTGTTCCGCCGCACACGCGTGACGGTGGGCGTGATGACCGCGGCAAAGTTGCTGTCGGCGGTTGAGCCGATCATTCGCTATCAACGCGGACGCTTTCGCGGAGCGGAGATGGCTACGCCGGGCTCGATCCGTTACGAGCTGGGACTTCAACAAAGAGAAGACGCGCTGCACAGGCTGGTAGACGTTTGGGCGGCAGGTGAAGCGAGTGCCTCGCTTGGATTTGCGGCGGCGAGGCTCTTCGATGAACTCGATCCGGTTGAACGCGAGATCGACGAACAACTGAACCAACGTGGAGTCACTGGTGCACGCGCGCGGATGAAGGTGTTTCGTGAGGCTGGCGCGGAGGCAGTGAAACTGCTCGATCTGCCACCACAAGATTCGCAACGCGCGAAGCTCGAAACCGATCCGATGCTCCGTTTCGTGCAGATGGATTCGCTGGCAGATGTGCTTTGTCCGGCGACGAAGTTATGGAACACCGGCTGCGGGTCGCAGATGATGCGAGAGGCCGTGAGCTTGATGGGCGGATACGGCATCACCGAAGATTGTCCCGGATTCCTCGGGCACAAGTGGATGGACTCGCAGCTCGAGGCGACGTACGAGGGACCAGAGGCGGTGCAGCGGCGACAGCTTTCGGTGACGATGACGAATCCGGTGTTCCTGGCACAGTTCCGCAACTGGGTTCGCGAGATGCGCGAGATTGCGGCGACACATCCCGGCAGCGGAGCGTGCACGCTAGCCACAGCGATGCTGCTCTGGCTGTGGAGTATCGATCATCTGCAACACACGTCCGATGCAGATGGATCGAAGCTATATCAGAGTGCGCGACAGGGCGTGACGTTTCCGCTGGCCGATGCGCTTTGCTGGCTGGTGGCGGCGCGCTGCCAGATTATGGATCTGCTTGAACTGGAGCGGCGCGGTGGCGAAGATCCGGCGCTGGCAGATGGATTCAGCGGGCTGCTGAATTTCATGAGCGACCTCTGCCATGTGCAGACCGCGCGAGCGAGCGGCGAAGTAGGACGCATCTGCGCGGAACTGGTCTTTGGTTACAACCGCCATCCAGCGTGGGACGCGGAAGGGTACAGCTCGTGCTATCGCGCTGACGATCTGGACGCGCTGGAAAGCATCATGCCGGGAATCGCCGCATGCGCGCTGGATGTGATCGCCGCGGATGGTTCGCATGTTGGCAAAGCCGGACCATGCGCGGGTTGCGCTGGGTCACAGCAGTTCCAGGTACTGCGCAGCAGGCTGGACATTTGTCTCACCGGGTGCCGTTTGTCGAAAGATCGCGCGGCCGAGGCGCTTTCAAAGATCATGATTCCCGAAGCGCTGGACTATCCCGCATGAGCGCGGCTGCCAACAATCCGGCGGAGATCGCACGCGCGGAAATGCAGGTGGATATTGCCTGTGTGGGCTTCGGTCCCGCGACCGCGGGCTTCCTGACAACGCTCTCGCGCGAGATCATGAATCCCGATGGCACGCCGCAGATTGAAAGCACGGTCTCGCCTGGTCTGCCACTGCAGGTGATGTGCTACGAACGCGCCGATGCATTGGGATTCGGAGTTTCCGGCGCGGTAACGCGTGCGCGCGGAATTCGACAGAGCTTTCCCGATCTCGACCCGGCGGCGATTCCAATGGCAGCTCCGGTCAAAACGGAGAAGCTCATTTATCTTCTCGATCCCACTGGAGCCAGCAACCGCTCGCGTGCATTGCGAATGGCGGACAAGCTGATTCGAAGCTTCAGCTACGTGCTTCCTGTGCGACATCGGGCGCTGGAGTTGCCGTACATCCCGCCGTTCATGCAGAAGCACAACGGACTGATTCTTGGACTGGGACAGTTCAATCAATGGGTGGGCGAGCAGTTGATGAGCTCGGGCGTAGTGCAGTTGTGGCCGGGAACGCCAGTGGCGGCGCCGCTGGTCGAAAATGATTCTGTAGTCGGAGTTCGACTCGCGGATCAGGGAACGGATCTGCAGGGGAATCCGGAAGCTAGTTTTCTGCCGGGAATGGATGTGCGCGCGGCGCTGACGGTGATCGGCGACGGACCGGTGGGAGCGGTGGGCCGGCAACTCGATCAGCAGTTTGGTCTGCCGGACGGGCACAAGCAGCGCGAATATGCGCTGGGCATGAAGATGGTGATCGAGCTGCGCGAAGATTCGGGACTGGAGCCGGGAACTGTATTTCACACACTGGGATTCCCCGAGCCTGAGATCTTCGGCTTCCTCTACGTCCATCCGGATCGCCTGGCATCGGTCGGCATCTTTCATTCCATCGTGGTTCAAGAGCCCGGTGCGCACCGGCTATCGGTATTTGCAGCACTATCTGCAACATCCTTATTTGTGGCGCTATCTGCACGGCGGCACGTTGAAGTCGTGGGGCGCGAAGTCTCTGCAGGAGTCTGGCCGGCACGGTGAACCGATGCTTGCCGGCAACGGATTTGCGCGCATCGGCGAAGGCTCCGGCAGCACCAACGTTCTTGCGGGTTCGGGCGTAGACGAGGCATGGACGACGGGAACGCAACTGGCGGAGGCAGTGGTCGAGTTGCTCGAACAGCGCCGTCCGTTCACGCGTGAGAACCTGCAGGAGATGTACATTCGCCGGCGGCGCGAGAGTTTTGTCGATCGCGAGGCGCGCGTCGCGGCTGACTCTCGCAACGGATTCGCGTCTGGAGTTGTGACCGGCATGGTTGGAATGGCTCTGGCCGGTTTCACGCGGGGACGAATCTCGTTTGCATCGCGCTTCCAGCCGTTGCCAAAAGCGACGCGTTCGATCGAAGAGGCGTATGCGCATCGTATTCCTAGACAAGAACTGCGGCAGATTGTCGAAGAGTGCTCGGCGAAGGGAATTGCCGCGCACGACCGCATTATGGATCGCTGCGGATGGCCAGAGATTCCGTTCGACGGCAAGCTGCTGATCTCGCATCAGGACGCGCTGCTGATGGGCGGCGGCGTGCAGGCGGCTGCGGGATATGCGAATCACGTCGTGTTTATCGATCCGGCGTTGTGCCACAAATGCAATCCAAAGTTGTGCGTGGAGATGTGCTCCGGGCAGGCGATCACTCGCGGCGATGGAGAGGTTCCGGCGTTCGATCGCGAGAAGTGCGTGTACTGCGGCGCGTGCCTGTGGAATTGCCGCCAGAGCGTAGACGGCGAGCATGGAAACATCGAGTTCCGCGCGGGCTCCGGCGGACTGCATTCAACCTTGAATTAATCACCTTTGAAATTGATTCAGCTTTAGAGGATGTGAACCGAATGAGTGATGGATATCAGATTGTAGTGTGCGGCAGCATCGTTCCCGATCCGCTGCAGACTCTTGAGCCGATTGAAACTCCGAATGGACCGGCGCTGAAGAACGAAATGATGCTGCCGGCAGTGCTCGATCCGTGGGCGTCGCATGCGCTGTACGAAGCGGCGAATCTTGCGGCTAAAGTGCCGAACAGCAAGGTGTGGCTCGTAAGCCTGGCGCCCAAGGCGAAGCTGCAGCAGGTGATGATGACCATCGCGCAGAAAGTCGGCTTCGAACTGGTGGCAGTTGATGGTCCGGCGAGCGGCTTTGGTGATGCGTACAACGTGGCGGCAGTGCTGGCGGATGCGATTCAGGCGATCCCCGGACTCGATCGTTCGCGACTGCTGCTTGTTTGGCGGATGGGAATCGGCGAGCCGTGGCGCAGGTGTGACGATGCAATTGGTGGGCGAGCGACTGGGCATCGTCGATCAATTCCAGGGCGTGGACCAGATCACGGTGCAACCAGACGGCTCGTTCGAAGTGCTCGAGCGCATCGAGGGCGGGCGTCATCAGGTTTCGGTGTGCGCGGGGGCGCCGGCCTTATTGGGATGGGCGACGGGGAATCTTCCGGAGCCGCGCAACAATCCGCAGGTCGGCATGGCGAACATGCGCACGGTGATGCCGGCGCTGCAGCGTGCGAAGCCTGCGGCGCTAGCGGCCAGTAGTCTGAAGTATCTGAGCGCGACGCCACCAAAGCAGCAACGGCAAACGCGAATCGTGAAAGACCTCGCAGTAGACGAGATCGCCAACGAAATCGTTGAGTGGATTACGAAGTAAGAGACGGCAGGCGAGCGAGCGCGGACAACAACGTCCGCGCCACACAACATAGGAGTTTTCGTGGAAAAGATTTTGTTTCTAGCTCATGTCGATGAGTCCGGCGCATCGTTGCCCAAGTCCGCTTATGAAGTTCTTGGGCTTGCCATAGATCTGGCGGCACAGACGAATGCTGCAGCTTGTCATTGGTCTAATTGGAGAGAATGTAGAAGCCGCTGCGGGTTCGGTGGCGAGTGCCGGCGCGTCCCGTACGCTCGCTGTTTCTGGCCCCGATTTCGCTCAGGCTCGGTATGCAACGGACGCCGCCGCCCTCGAGGCAATCTGCCGTGCAGCCGAGGCAAGCGTTGTTCTGGCTCCGGCTACGTCGCGATTTGCGCGCGTGCTTCCCGGCGTCTCTGCCCGCCTCTCTGGCCAGGCCGATACGCACATCACCTCAGTCGAAGTCCGTGACGGAGCGCTTACAGCAGGTCGCTGGTTCTATCGGCAGCGGATCGAGACAGTCATTCGCCGTGATGCGCGGCCGTGGTTTCTTCTGCTCGAATCAGGCTGTCACGAAGCATGGACAGGCAACCGCGGCACGGCTGCAGTCGAACAAATTGCGATCACTCTTCCCGCTGAAGCGAAGCGGACCACAGTGACAGGCATTCGCGCTCCCAAGAGTGAAGCGCAGACGATCCGCCCTGATGCCGGACTGCTATTTGTCGCCGGTGCCGGTTGGACGAAAAAGCAATCTGACGGAAAAGTTCACGGCGAAGAGGCCGAATCGCTGATCTTAGGATTCCTGAACGCGTCGAAGGCTTCACTCGGCGGCAGCAAATCGCTCGTCGACCAGAGCGGCGAACAGCAATCCGTGCTCGGCTTTATGACGCATCTGAATCAGGTTGGTCAGACCGGCTCGACACCGCGTCATCCCAAGGGCTTGTCTACCTGCTGTCATGGCGAAGAGCCGCACGTAGTCGGTTGGCGCTTCATACACGAGCGCCGTGCGATTAATCTCGATCCGAACTGCGGATGGGCGCGCGGCAAGGCAGATGTGCTTTATGTGGCCGATGCGTTCGCCGTGATGAGGCGCGTCAACGAACTGCTGGCAGAGCGCAAAGGAACAGAATTGGAGCACGCAACCGCTGCTTCTGTTTAGGAAAGATCAGGCAGTCACCCTGGCTGCCTTAATTTTCCCCGCGCGGACCGCCTTGCGGAAGGCCTCGTAATCGGCTGTCACCTGGCTGGCGTAGGCGATCGCAAACTTTTCAAGAGCTCGATCGAGCTTCGCGCCCACACCAATGTAGCCTGCGATCGCGTACGGATCTCCGGATCGCGTGTGTCCCTTGGCCAGCACCTGGCCGCAGGTCTGCGCGTACGACAATAATCCCTTGCCGCGAAGGTCTTCATTGTTGATGGAAGCTTTGTGATCGCTCATTTGCCGGACGAGGTAATCGCGTCCATCGAAGGAGGTCCATCCGAGCAGCGGATCGGACTCCACCTGCATGCGACGCTGTCCTTCGACCACTCGGCGTCCCTGATTGATATTGGTCTGCGGAGCTCGGAGGTAGGGCGCGTAGGACGACAACGGTTCTTCCTTGATCTGCAAAAAAAGCGGATCCTTTGCGCCATTGCCGAACATGAGGACAACGTAATCGCGCGTTGCCACGCTTCCGGTTCCCACCACCTTAAAGGCCACATCGGCCGGTCGATACAGATCGAACATGTGCTGCCGTTCCGGCGCAAGCGTTTCGCGGTAGCTGCCGAGGGAGTCGAGGATAACTTTCCGCAGCGACGGATTCACATGGGTCAGGAGCGGTTTCGCTTCTTTGAAGCGGCGAATCGATCGCGAGGATGGAACCGTGAGTTTTCTCAGGCTCTGGAGCGGAGTCGAGCGTTGCGCTTTTCGCAGCGCAGAACGAACCGCAACATCGGCAGCCAGGTGCACGCGATAACGAACTGCGTCGAGGTACGGCATCTCCGCCAGCAGATGGATCGTCTCACGATAGCACCGGCTGAACTCAAGAACGGCGGCGCGACAGGCACGATCGGTATCGCCGGCTTCGCGCCCGGCGAGCACAAGGCTCGTGCCTAATCGCTTCAGGTCCCACTCCCATGGAGCTTCAACGGTCTCATCGAAGTCGTTGATGTCGAATACCAACTTGCCGTCGGGAGCGGCAAAGGCTCCGAGATTGCGGACATGCGCATCACCGCAGATCTGCACCCGGATTTTCGTGTTCGGCATGGTCGACAGGTCGGCGGCCATGAGGGGCACCGAGCCGCGATAAAAGGTGAACGGCGAAACCGCCATTCGTCCCATCTTGATGGGCAGCAACTCGGGAATGCGATCACGATTCGCGGCGATCAGCAGATCGACGACATCGTATGTCCTGCGCCTGGGATTCCATGTGGCGTGCTTGGACCGGCCGAGCGTCCGCCGGCGTCCCTGGCCCAACCGTTTACGCTCTTCGCAGTGGAGGAGACTCTCGTTATCCATCTCTCTGTAAGGTTCCTGGCAATTGCTCAGATTATTGCATTCACTTGTAACACGTTCTGTTGATGAGCCCAGAATAGGGGATTTCGCTGAGAGTCGGGCAGCAACTTTCTTTCGTTAACGTTAACGAAAATGGTATTATGCGCAGTCCGAACCTAAGGTCATGAAGCCTGAGAAGATAGGCATTTACCGAATTGCGGAGCTGGCAGAGGTCTCGATAGGAACGGTGGACCGCGCCCTTCACGGGCGACCTGGGATTAACGAAGCAACGCGGGCTCGTGTCCTTCGTGTAGCGGAAAAGCTCGGCTACAAGCCAAATTTGGCGGCACGGGCGCTGTCGATCGCAAGGTCTGGTCTGCGGATCGGAATCTGCGTCCCCACCGAAATCCATTTCTTCTACGATCAACTCTGGCAGGGCATTCTGGACGAGGCCCAGCGCTTCAGTCATTTGGGCATTGAATTCGTCTATCGACCAGTGAAGGAACTTGGCAAGGGAGACGCCGAGGCCCTGGCGTCTCTCCTCAGCAGCGATGTGAACGGCGTGATTCTGAGCCCTGGAAATCCGGCGGAGATGACGCCGCTGATTAACCGCGCCGAAGCGGGCGGAATACGCGTGATCTGCGTTTCTACGGATGCTCCTGGTTCCAGCCGCTCAACCATTGTTTTCGCCGAACCGACGTTGAATGGCCAGATGGCCGGAGAAATTCTGGGCAAGTGCCTACCGCCGAATTCCGGGGCCGCGGTAATAACCGGTATGGCCGAAACGGAAGACCATCGGAAGAAGACGGAAGGTTTCTGCGAAACATTTCCGCGTTTTTGCGAGGGCGGCAAGGTTGTTGCGGTTATCGAAGGCCGCGAGCACGAAGAGCAAACGTACAAGAAAGTGTTGCGTCTGTTGAATTCCGAGCAGACGCTTGCGGGAATCTACGTGACAACGGTGAACTCGCTTCCCGGTATGTCGAGCACTTAAGGAAACCGGCAACGCGGGTCGCGTAAAGCTCGTTACTACCGATCTTTTTCCGGAGATGATTCCGTTCTTTCAAGACGGAACGATTACCGCTTCCATCTATCAGCAGCCGTATGAGCAAGGCCGAAAAGCGGTACGACTCCTGGTGGACTATCTTGCGGCGCAGGCTGCCATCCCTGAATTCCAGTACTTTGAGTCCGTCGATTGTCCTGGCCTCGGCGTTAAGCCAGTTTCGCGAAATCCTCGAAGAGCGCGAGCCTGGGGCAATGTCGCGACTGCAGATCCCTAAAAACGGCCGCTGGATTGGGCGGCTGCAGAACTGAGGGGCTCCTTCGCCGCAGTCAGCCGCACTTCGTAGTCAGCACCTTCCCATGTGCCAGTAGACGACCAGTGAAAGGTAAAGCGAATCGGCGCTTGCTGGTCGCGCTGAGTCGGAATATCGACGTAATAGACGCCCACTGCGGTAGGGCTAGCGTGCGAATCCTGCACATTCTGCCAATCGTCATCACTCCAGTGAAGAACGAATTCCTCGGCTGCGAGGACACGAAGCCGTGTTCCGGCCGGCATGCTCCGAATCTGCCGATTGTGCTTCCACATTTCGATGCTGCCGGATGTTTTCTTCCCGCCGTTTAGATATCGTTCTGCGACATGAGGCAGACAATCGAATACTTTCCCGTCGGCAGCGGAACGCAGCAGCTTGATGTATTCCGAATGAGCCCACAATAGGGGGATCGCAGCTCCGGTCGGTCCGCCGAAGAACATGCGCTTCTCAGGCAAATCAGGCTGATCCCAAAGCTGTTCAGGAAGCAACCCAACGCCATGCGCGAATCGCTCCATTGCGCGCAAGTAGGGCAGGGGATCTCTGCCTGCCGCCAGTTCGTAGTGACCACGTTCTCCGGTCAACAAAGGCCACAGACCGCCTTTACCCCAAACCTGAAAGGAACAGCCGTCCGGTTGCTGACCGTAGCCGTCGTGGTTGTATCGATGCCAGCAGGGACCTAGTGGTGTTTCGACTTTGAGCACGGCATCGACAACTCGCAGCGAGTCGACCATCAGAGGATCGTTCGCCTTGCGAATGCCGTAGCGGACGAGCTCCAGAAACCCGCCATCGACGATATCTTTCGCAGGGTAATCGTGCTGTGCTTCAGGAGGCTGATTCGCAAGCCGAAGGACGGCGCAGTCAGGATTCTCATCGATGCAGGCGCCGTGGGCGGCAGCCGTGTTGATCCGAATGTAGTGACGCGGAATGCCGGGTACGAGCGAACCATTGTTGGTGACCGTCCATTGCTCGATGTGCGCTTCGAGGAAGTCGGCATGTTGGCGAACGAATTCTGCACTTTCGTCCTCGCGACGCTCCTGGAGGAAGTCGGCGGCGCAGATGAGTGCGGCAATGTTTACCGCAAGCGTGTAAGGCGAATAGCCACTCGATTCTTCCCAACGATCCTGCGCGGTCGCCGGTCCTTCGCGGATAATGAATCCACACGCACGCTGCACCATGGTGAAGGGATCGAAATTGCCGAGAGCATTTTCACGGCGAAGGCGCCAGGCGAGAATGATCGGAAATGATGCTTCGTCCAGTTGGACGCCAGTCCAATAGGGTCGCCCGTCGATCCAGAAATTCTGGTAGAAGCCCCCGTCGTCGCGTTGCGACACTGCCAAGTAGATCAGCGCGCGCAGCGGCGTGCTGAGATCGCCGACGGCGAGCAGACTGGTGGCGGAATTCACCATGTCGCGCGTCCAAACGAGGTGATAGCCGCCCAACTCGTCATCGCCCTTATCTTCACCCCAGGGAATGCTGAGGGACGCGATCATGGCGCCGGGGTAGGTCTTGTCCTCATGCGCAAGCAACAGGTTCACGCTGCGCTCGAATAACTCAGAGTCCTTCGCTTTCAGGTGGTCCATCAGCGCGAAGCGTTTTGAAGTCCGCTGCCACTGCGTGATGAAGTTTTCGTAGTTGTGCGAAAAGGGGATGCTGAGAGATTGAATCAGCGTGGTGACGGCATCGTGCTGACTGTTGCCGAATGCCATGCCGAGGGTGAATTCTCTTCCGCCGGAGAGATCCAGTTGCCCCATCAGAGCGACGTTGCCGCCGTAGGCGGCGTCGTACTCCCAGTCCATGACGAAATTGTCGTGCAGGTCGGTCCAGCCATCGTTTACGGCGACGAATCCGCAGGAGCAGCGCAGGAAAGGCACGGTGGCTCCGAGGGCGAGCCACGTGTTGTTCTTGTAAGCCGTCAGGATCTTGCGACCCTTGAAATTGAGCACTTCAGCGTTGTTGTGCCATCCGGCAATTTCCAGATGAGGAGCGCAGAGGACGAAGAGCTGCATGCGCGAGAGGAGAATCGAATCCCCATGCAGCTTCGTTTGAATCAGCAGACAATCCTGGTGAGGATGCCCGATTACGGTCTTCTCGATGCTGTAACGCCCGTGCGCATCACTGTTGATCACCCGGAACCCGAGCGCGGATTCCGAGACTCCTTCGATGTGAGTCGCGAGATTACGGCGCTCATCGTGAAAGAAGCTGGCGCCGTCGGTGATCAGGAATTGCAGATCGCGAATCTGGGGCGAATCGATCGTGGGATAGTAAACCTCAGTCACACTGCCGCCCGAAAGCGTGTACCAGATGTGGCTGGAGGTGGAGTAGGCAGTTCCGACTGCGTCTTTTGCGCCGCGCGTCCACTTCGGCTCAAGTCCGGGGCCGCCCGGGGCAATACGTTTACCTTCGCTCAAAAGTACCCCACTCGCCTGAAAGTTTCGATGATCGCGCCGCTCTGTTTGCAGATTAGTCTGCTGCGAGTTCTTTCGCAGCTTCCTTTTCTCGCAGCGGTCGCCAGTAGTGCCCGTTACGCTCCACAAGTTCATTCGCCGCCGCCGGCCCTTCGCTTCCCGCCGCATAGTTGGGGAAGTTGGGCACCGGCAATTGCTGCCATGCATCTTCGATGGGCGTGACGATCCGCCACTCGGCCTCCACCTCATCTCGGCGCGTAAACAGTGTGGCATCACCGCGCATCGCATCGAGCAACAGAGTTTCGTAGGCAACAGGCGTTCGCGATCCGAATGCTGACTGGTAGGAGAAGTCCATCTGCACGGTGCTCGCCCGCATTTGCGTTCCGGGGAGTTTTGCTTCGAAGGTCATTGCTATGCCTTCGTTCGGCTGAATACGTAGCGAGATGATGTTGGATTCGATCTTGTCGCCATTGTCGCGCGCGAACAAGGCCTGCGGTGTGCGTTTAAAGTGAACTCGCACTTCGGTCATCGACTCGGCCAAACGTTTTCCGGTGCGGACGTAAAAGGGAACTCCCGCCCAGCGCCAATTGTGGATATGAAATTCGACAGCCGCGAACGTTTCTGTTTTTGAATCGGGCTTCACTCCCCGTTCCTGGCGGTAGCCGGGCGCCGTTTTTCCGTTGACGGTCCCAGGGCCATATTGTCCCCGGACGGTGCGGTGCGCCACTTCCGGGACCGTCATCGGACGTATGGAGCGGAGGACCTGTACCTTCTGCTCGCGGACGGAATCCGCGTCAAAGGCGACTGGCGGCTCCATGGCGGTGAGGGTCACGAGTTGCAAAAGGTGATTCGCAACCATGTCGCGCAAGGCACCCGTTTCTTCATAGAACGCTGCACGGCTCTCAACTCCGAGCGTTTCCGCGGCCGTGATCTCTACAAAGTCGATGTAGTTGCGATTCCAGACAGGTTCAAACAGCGAGTTGCCGAAACGAAAGACCAGGATGTTCTGGACGGTTTCCTTGCCGAGGTAATGGTCTATGCGATAGACGCTGGGCTCTTCGAAGACTCGCGCCACGATTTCGTTCAGCTCATGTGCGGATTTCAAATCGCGCCCGAAGGGCTTTTCCAGCACGATACGGGTCCAGCCCTTTTCATTCTTCGCCAAGCCTGCGTCGCCCAGGCCTTCGACGATTGGCGGAGCGATCGACGCCGGCACAGAAACATAGAACAGGTGGTTGGGGCTCGATCCATTCTTCTCCAATTCGTCGAGCTTTGCCGAGAGCTTCGGGTAGAAGGATCCCTGGTTGGGGTCCCCGACGATATAGTGCAATCGCTTGGCAAAACGCTCCCAGTCTTCGGGAGTGAAATCACGCGCGTCGCGGGAAGAAGAAACGGCTTCCCTCATCTTCTCGCGAAACTGATCGTCGCTCATCTCGGTTCGGCCGATGCCGAGCACTTCGAATGCATTGTTGGTGCATCCAATGCATGCGAGATCGTAGAGAGCGGGCATCAATTTACGAGAAGTCAGATCGCCAGTCGCTCCGAAGATCACCAACGTGCATGCGTCACCCTTCGGAAGCGGTGGAAGTGTTGTCTGCCGCAAAGGCGTTGCTTGAACGACTGCACTCATCTCAGTACTCCCTGTGGAATGTGGTTGAAGCCGCGTGCCAGCTTTGAACTGATGAACTTAACTTGCGTAACGCTTCTTTAGTTCGTCCGGTTGTCGGTTCGTCGATTCACTGCCCTGTGAAGCTGACCAAGCTCCGGGTTCGTCTTACCGGCCCGAAACCGGGCGCCCAGAACAGAGGATCAAAAGCATAAGATGCTTGTGTGTAGGGCAGGTTACAGCGAATCTTGATCAGGCTGGCCGGCGAGCTTTGTCCAAGGCAGGATTCCGAGATATCCATGGGCGGTATAAATTGGATGTCGGGTGTGAAAATGCAGAAGACCGGAGAAGTCGCTGCACCGTTGCTGCCGATTCCGCATCTTGCGTTTGAATGAAGTTATCTGTCAATTCTCTCACCCAGATTTTGGAGCATAGCTTATGAACTCGCAAACCGTTAATCCACGATTGGAAGTTCCGCAGGATCTTGGATTCGGAACTGTTGTCACCGAACAGAAGCATTTTCGTCTGCTGAATCGGGACGGATCGTTCAATGTTCGACGGACTCGTTCCCGGTTCCCGAGGCTGAGTTATCACACGCTGCTCACCATGTCATGGACAAGGTTTGCGGCCCTTTCCATCGCGGTTTATGCGGTAGTGAACTGCGTCTTCGCATTCGCTTACATGGCGTGTGGCCCCGAGGCGCTTCAGGGTGCGCTGAACGGCGGAAGGTTCCTGCGAGCGTTCTTCTTTAGCGTGGAAACGTTCTCCACGATCGGATATGGCAACATCGTGCCGGTTGGAGTCTTGCCCAACTTCCTGGTGGTTGCGGAGTCACTGACTACCCTGGCGCTTTTCGGGATTGGCACCGGATTGGTATTCTCCCGTTTCGCGCGCCCGGTCGCCGCCATCGGATACAGTGAGAAAGCAGTGATTTCGCCGTACAGAGGTATTACGGCATTCGAGTTCAGAGTGGTGAATCTGCGCAGCAATCAACTGGTGAATGTTCAGGCAGAAGTAATTTTCAGCCGGTTTGAGGATTGTGGCGGCGGAACACGGCAGCGCCGATTTTACGATCTTTCGCTTGAGAGAGAGATGGTCACCTTTTTCCCGCTGAATTGGACCGTCGTTCATCCCATCGACGAGTCGAGTCCGATGTATGGGTGGACGGAGCAGATGATGCTTGATGCGGAAGCTGAGTTCTTCATGCTGCTGACTGCGGTCGACGAAACGTTTGCGCAGACAGTACACAGCCGGTCTTCGTATTCAGCAGAAGAAGTGGAATTTGGTGCGCAATTTGTGCGGATGTTCGACCCTTACGATACCGAAATTGTGCTGGATCTGCATCGCCTCAGCAAAACCGAGAAGGTGCCACTAGGCTTGCGACCGCAGCTCAATCCGCCGACGCGTTCAGATTGCTAGCTTCTGCCGGATACTTGCAACGATCTGCTCTGCGGACTCGCTGATGTCGACGACGACGGCGTCCTTCGGTTCTTCGAGCGCCGCGAACTGGCTCTGCAGCATTTCCGGTTTCATGTAGTGGCCTGGGCGATGCTGCATGCGCGAGTAGATGAGGTCGTAACTTCCGCGTAGATAGACCAGCTTGATTTCAGCGCTGGTGAGCAGCCTCTGGCGATATTTTTCTTTCAGTGCCGAACTGGCGATGATGCCGTTCTTATGCTGCGTTCGCCAGCCTTCCATCACGTCGTGAATTGATTGCAACCAGGGCGCGCGGTCGTCATCGGTGAGCGGAATTCCGGCAGCCATTTTGGCGATATTGGCCGCGGAATGCAGGCTGTCGCCGTCGACGAACGGCCAATTGAGTTGAGTGCTCAGCATCTCGCCGATAGTAGTTTTTCCCGAGCCTGAGACGCCCATCACCAAAATCACCATGTGTACAGGTGTACTTGATGATGCGCAAAATTTCTAGACAGTCATGCATCGTGCTATGCTTTTCCGTTTTTCGCGCGACGTCAATCAGCGCGAGAAAGGGACACGAATGTCATCACGCCGGGACTTCCTTACCACCGCGATGATCGGTGGTGCTGCTCTAGGGCTCGACGCCCAGACAACAAAAATTCAGGACGGGCAGAGAGCTAAAACCTACGTCACGATTGGTGCGGCTCCGAAGCAGAACATCATGATCAGCAGCGCCAATGGGATCAACGGGATCGGTCATGGATACGAGATCCTGAGTGGCGGCGGAGACACGCTCGACGCGGCGATCGCTGTGGGGAAGACGCAGGAAGACGATCCCGACGATGACAGCGTTGGTTACGGCGGCCTTCCGAACGAAGACGGCGTAGTCGAACTCGATTCATGCTGTATGCATGGGCCCACGCGAATGGCAGGCTCTGTCGGCGGTGTGCGCAACATCAAGAATGTTTCGCTGCTGGCGCAAGCCGTAATGCAGCACACAGCACACGTGATGCTGGTGGGCGAGGGAGCGGAGAAGTTCGGATACGCGATGGGTTTTCCGAAGGAAAACCTGCTGACCGATCGTTCGCGAAAAGTCTGGCTGCTGTGGAAAGAAACTATGTCGAACCAGGACTGGTGGGGACCTGGTTTGGCGGATCCGCGGTACCAGGTTCCAACAGATACGCCGGCGATGCCTGCTCCGGTTGCCGACCTCTGGCATGAGCGCATGGACTGGATGATGGACAAGGCCGCGAAGTTGGGAATTGAGCCCGAGTTTCGTATGGCGGCGATTGAACGCGTGCTTCGGCCTCCGACTGGAACGATTCACGTTTCGGCCGCGAATACCAAGGGAGAAATCTCTGGCATGACGACCACCAGCGGCCTGGCGTGGAAACTCGCGGGACGCTGCGGTGATTCGCCGATCATCGGCGCTGGTTGCTATACCGATCCCGACATTGGCTCAGCGGGCGCGACTGGCAGCGGCGAGGAGAACATTAAAGTGGCCGGAGCGCATTCGATTGTCGAGAATATGCGGCATGGAATGAGCGCGAAGGAAGCAGGCCTCGATGTGTTGAAACGGATTGTCCACGCGTACGAGAAGTATCCGGCGAAGCTGCGATTCATCAGCATGAAGTATTACATTCTGCGGCGCGACGGAGACTACGCGGGCGTCAGCATGTGGGCAGGAACTCCCGAGAAGCCAACGAAATTTGCGGTTCACGACGGGCAGAAACGGCTGGAGAATATGGTTGGTCTCTATCCTGGAGAGCCGCTGACGTTCCCGCCGCAGCCGAAAGATCCGTACAAGATGAACACGCCGTAGAGAGCGTTTCACGTTTCGTGCTTTCAAGTTTCACGTTACTGCTCTGCAAGAAACGTGAGTACCACTTCGCGCTCGCGCGGGCCGTCGAGTTCTACGAGAATGATGCGCTGCCAGGTCCCGAGAACCAGTTGGCCGGATTCGACTGGTTGTGAGACCGAGGTGCCGATCAGGCTGGAAAGAATGTGATCCGGCACGTGCGCGGGATTGTGTGGATGGCGATAGCGCAGCTTCGGAATCATGGCTTCGAAGGCGTCGAGCATGTCCAGATCGGTTCCGGGATCGAGATCGGCGGTGGTCAGAGCTGCGGTGGTGTGCAGCACAGTGAGCTGGCAAATGCCAGTAGCGGCAGAGTTCTTCGCGAGCGCCGACTGGACGTGGTCGGTGATGTCGACGATCTCGCGCTTGCGGTGCGTCTTGATTTTCAATCGCTTCATAAAAACAATTCACCACAGAGACACAGAGGCACAGAGAAACCAGAGATATGAAGACCCGGCAATATTAACTCAGAATCTCACGCTCGTCGCGCGAGCTCGTGATGACAACAAAAACTCCGTGCCTCTGTGGTGAAAATCCTTAAGAGAACTTCACTCTCGCGTCGGCCTTCTTCTCGAGATGGATGCTTTCGATGAAGCGCACTTTGCCCGTATCCAGCGTCATGATGAGCGAGGACGTTCGCACGCCTTCGCCGAAGAAGCGAACACCTTTCATCAGCGGACCTTCGGTCACGCCGGTGGCGGCGAAGATCAGCTGCTTGCCGGGCGCTAGTTCTTCAGCTCGGTAAACTTTGTTCTTGTCGGTAACGCCCATGCGTGCGAGTCGCTGCTCCTGCTCAGGTTTAACAACCAGACGGCCGAGCATGTAGCCGTTCACGCAGCGAATCGCTGCGGCGGTGATCACGCCTTCAGGCGCGCCGCCCGATCCCATGACCGCCTGCACGCCTGTACCTTCGATGGCGGCAGTGATGCCGGCAGAGAGATCGCCATCGCCGATCAGGCGGATGCGCGCACCAGCCTGGCGAATGTCGTTGATCAATTTTTCGTGGCGCGGGCGGTCCAGCACGACCACAACTAGGTCTTCGACGTCACGATTCATGGCTTTGGCGATCTGGCGCAGGTTTTCCGCGGGCGGAGCGTCGAGGCTCACGCAGCCCTTGCAGAGCGGGCCGACAATGATCTTTTCCATGTAGCAGTCGGGCGCATGCAGCAGTCCGCCTTTTTCCGAGACCGCGAGTACGGTGATCGATCCGGGTGCGCCGGTTGCGCACAGGTTCGTGCCTTCCAGCGGATCGACGGCGATGTCGACTTCGGGAACCGCAGTGCCGTCGGGGAAGTCGGCGCCGACGCGTTCGCCGATGTAGAGCATGGGAGCTTCATCGCGCTCGCCTTCGCCGATGACGATGGTGCCGTGCATCGGAACGGTGTCCATGACTTCGCGCATGGTTTCGGTGGCGACTTTGTCAGCAAGGTGACGATCGCCCTGGCCCATGGTGCGGGCCGATGCGATCGCGGCTTTTTCTACGACTCGCAGAAATTCGAGCGCAAGATCGCTTTCAATATTGTGACCGAAGCCCTTCGCTTTCTTGGCTTCAGTGGTTGCGGAATGAGTTAGGTGTGTGGCCATGAGGAACGCCCCTCTCAGCGACTGACGGTGATCAGCCGTGACGAACCTGATTTCGATTGGAGGCCCAGTCCGCAGGGTTGCTTTGACCTGCAGAAACTCTGAAACCAGTTGAACAACCCACCCACGACTTCGTCGAGGGTGGGGCACCCTTCAGAAGGCGTCGATGCCCGTGATCTGCTGGCCGATGATCAGCGTGTGTACATCATTTGTGCCTTCGTAGGTCTTCACCGACTCCAGGTTCGCCATGTGGCGGAACACCGGGTACTCATCGGCAATGCCATTCGCGCCGAGGATGTCACGCGCCATGCGCGCGCACTCCAGCGCCATTGCCACGTTGTTACGCTTCGCCATCGAGATGTGATAATGCGCGGCCTTGCTCTTATCCTTGAGGCGGCCGACGTGCAGCACCAGCAGTTGCGCCTTGCTGATCTCGTTAATCATCCAGACCAGTTTTTCCTGAACCATCTGATGCGATGCGATCGGTTGGTCACGGAACTGTTTGCGGAACTGCGAATACTGCAGCGCACAATCGTAGACGGCCATCGCCGCTCCGACGCCTCCCCAGGCAATGCCGTAGCGCGCCTGATTCAGGCACATGAGCGCGCTTTTCAGACCATCGCTCTTGGGCAGAATATTCGCGGCAGGAATGCGGACATCTTGCAGCGACAGGCTTGAGGTGACCGACGCGCGCAGCGACCACTTTCCGTGCACATCGGCTGCTTTGAAGCCGGGACGATCGGTTTCGACAAGGAATCCACGAACCTTGCCGCCTTCGTCGTCGACCTTCGCCCAGATGACGGCGACATCAGCGATCGAGCCAGAGGTGATCCACATCTTCTCGCCATTGAGGATGTATTCGTTGCCGTCCTTGCGCGCGCGAGTTCGCATCGCGCCGGGATTCGATCCGGCATCTGGCTCGGTGAGACCAAAACAGCCAAGCTTTTCACCTTTGGCCATGGCGGGAAGCCAGCGGTCTTTCTGCTCGTCGCTGCCGAAGGCGTAGATCGGATACATGACTAGTGCTGACTGCACGCTGACGAACGATCGCAGGCCGCTATCGCCGCGTTCCAGTTCCTGCATGACCAGTCCATATTCGACATTGGACATTTCGGCACAACCGTAGCCTTTGAGGCTGGCGCCGTAGAAGCCGAGGTCGCCCATTGGCCTGACGAGTTCGCGTGGGAAGACGCCGTCGCGATTCCACTGCTCGATGCCGGGAATGACGTTGTCTTCGACGAACTGGCGTGCGGTACTGCGAACGAATAATTCGTCTTCGGACAGAAGGTTGTCGAAGTCGATGAAATCAACACCCCTGAATTTCAGGGCCATAAGAGCATATCTCCGTTAAATGCAGATCCCTCGCTCGCTTCGCGAGCTCGTGATGACAACTAACCTCGCGCACTCAGGTGCGCTCGTGAGGACAACTGCAACGCAAAACCGGTTAAGGTACCAGAGGGAGGGTGGTGGTCAAACAGCTAGTAGTCGCATCAGTAGTCAGCATTCAGTACCAAAACTCTCAGGTTGATTTCCGAACTGCTCTTCTCAAGCCAAAAGAAGGCTTGAATATGGCGGCAATCTATTTTCCTCGCAGATAATCATCCTTTCTTGTCGAGCCAGTCCTGGCGCGGGGGCGTGAAGACGTCGAGCGCGATTGTGTCCTCAAGGGCCTCAGCCATGTGGCGAACGTTGGGCGGAATGCAGAGGACTTCGCCGGCGTGAACGACTACTTCGCGGCCTTCGAGTGTGAACTTCAGAGCGCCTTTGAGAGTGCTCGAGACTTGCTCGTTGTGATGATAGTGTTCGGGAACGACGCATCCCTTCTTGAGCACGATGCGCGCGAGCATCACCTGCTCGCCCGTAATCAACTGGCGCGTGAGCAGCGGGTTCATCTGCTCAACTTCTATTTTCTCCCAGCTATGGAGCTTTTCCATGATGTCCTCACCTCCGAATAGATTACCTCTTTGTGGGAGTGGCGATGGCGATGGCTCGCAGGTTGTCGATGGAGTATTTGCCTGGTCCAGTGAGCGAGAGCGCCAGGAACATCAGGCAGTAGCAGGCGGCCATGAAGACCGAAGGCTCGGCGATGCGCGCGCTGGAGTAGGTGGCGATGGCGAAACCAACGGCGAGAAAGGCGGCGGCGACGCGAGTGTAGAAGCCGATCAGGACGAACAATGCTCCCAAGGATTCGTTCAGTGTTTGAACGAAGGCGGCGACTGTGGGAAGCGGGAATCCGAGACGGCGAAGGAATTCGATGAAGATCCAGGGCTGATGGTGAACTGAGAACGCGAAGGCCGATTTCACCTTGGCGAGTCCGAAGAGCGCGAAGAGAGAGAATCCTGCGCCGATGCGAAGCATGAGCAGGCCGGCGTCGAGGGTTTCAGGGCGGGAGACTGATTTGGTCTGGCTAGCGTTATCCATGGCACTCTTTCTCGCTCCGCCGAACTGTAACGGAGCGGTAGTGTAAAATCTATAAGGAACGGCGAGTAGAGGAATTGCGCCTGGCGCGAACCCCATCGCTGGCCATAAGCCAGCCGATCATCTTGTTACTCCCGAAATCATTCCAGCGCCCGCGGGCAGTCGCCCGAAGGGGAATTCGTCTGAGGAGAGAGTTATGGCAAAGATTGCAAAGACGGCTGACCGCAAAAAAGAAATGGACACCACCAAGAGCACGGATTGTCCGAAGTGCGGCAAGCCGACCCGTATCGTTAAGCGGGTAAAAGACGTGGAGCGCGGCGTTCCCGGCGGGATGTACATTTCCTGCTCGGGTTGTGCGTTCTACGAGAAGCTGTAGTCGAAATTCATTCTGGACCGAGCGGTGGGCGAAAGCTCACCGCTTTTTATTTTTAGGGGTACCCCTCCCCCCTGCGCGAAGTAACTACTTGCGTGTCAGATGGTTGGCGCGCAGGTTCTGCCAGTTGCCGGAAAACAAAGGGCTTAGCAGTCAAAATATTGAAAAGAAAATAGTTGTTCAGTTCTCAGCGATCAGTCTTCCAAGTCCTGATCTATTGTGACAAATTGAGCGACACCTACTAGACACTTTCGCGAGATTTATTTCGTCCAGCGAATGAGAGGGTTACAGGGAAATTGGCGGATTGACGGGCTTGACAAGATTGGGGGTGAGGTAGGGATGCCTCGATCCGCTCGCCATGACAGATCCTCGCTGGCGCGGGGATGGATGAGCGGAAATGCCGTTGACGCGGGCGAGGGCGCCCGCGCCAGTTTCGCTCATCGGAAATTCAAGATACTTCTAGCCGCGCGATGCGTGACGCAGATTTTGCCGCCCTTTTCCCGAGATCGCTGAGCCGTTTTTGCAGGCCCGCTAATCTCTGCTCATAACCAGGCGTACTCTGGATGACCGTTTCCATATGGCCGTACATCTCCGGCATTCCGGAACGCTCGCGTACTTCCTTCAGGAAAGGAAGCGCTTTCGCGTAGACAAACCACATTTCGCTGGACCAGTCCACGAAGATCTCGCGATTCACTACGCCGCGAACTACGAGACTCGCTGCCATTTCCCAGTAGCTGGTGGCCTGGCGATACCACGCATTTCTCGGGGTACCGAACTCGCTCAGGATGGCGAGATAATCATCCGCGCTCTGCGGCCAGAATTCTGACATCACGAACTGGCGCGCCCGGCGCAACTCTGATTCACGCCGCAAGTCGTATAGTTTCAGCACCAGCTCGGCATCGGCGTGCGTCGGCGGTGCAGGCTTCTTTTTGGAATCCTTCTTCTTGGCCACGTTTTCCTCTTATGAAACTGGTTGTGCTTCTTCCTGTGGTAACGGTCGCGAGAACTCGCATTTCTCGTTCGGGCACGCGAGCACCGGACCTGACTTCAAGAACTTTTGCACCAGGTACTCGTGTTTGCATTCCGGACATGCTTCCGGAACAGGTTTGTTGGCTGATGTGAACTTGCACTTCGGATAACGCGAGCATCCGTAGAAGGTGTTCCCGCGACGACGCGCACGCTTCTCGACCAACTCGCCATCCTTGCACTCCGGACATTTCATCCCGATGAAGTTCTGCTTCACATATTTGCAGTCGGGATATCCCGAGCAGGAGATGAACTCGCCGTAGCGACCATGGCGAAGGAGCATGTTGCGTCCGCACTCGGGGCACTTCTCGTCGAGCGGAACGTCCGGCACTTTTTTCGCCTGATCGAGACGCCGCGTGGTTTTGCAATCCGGATATCCCGTGCAGGCCATGAACTGGCCGAAGCGTCCGCGCTTCAGCACCATGGGGCGGCCGCAGTTCTCGCAATATTCTTCCTGCGCTGTTTCCTGCATGTCGGCCGAATCGAGGTCCGGCAGATCGATGGGATTTTCCTTCGTGAATGTGCAGCTGTTCGGATCGGTCTTGTCGTAGGAGCTGCAGGCGAAGAAGCTGCCGTGCTTGCCCCACTTGATTACCAGGGGTGATCCGCACCGTTCGCACTTTTCATCTGTCGGCTTCTCCATCGCCTTCAGATTCTGCATGTGCTTTCCGGCGTAATTCAGATCACGCTCGAACTTCTTGTAGAACTCTTTGAGCGCGTCGGTCCACTTCTCTTTGCCATCTTCGATGTCGTCGAGCTCTTCCTCGAGCTTGGCTGTGTACGCGGGATCGAAAATGTCCTTGAAGTTTTCGACGAGCAAATCGGTAACGACCAGTCCGATTTCGGTCGGGATGAACTTTCCGCCCGTCTTGGTTACGTACTGCCGCTCCTGGATGGTGGTCAGGATCGTCGCATACGTCGACGGGCGACCGATGCCACGCTCTTCCAACTCTTTGACCAGCGACGCTTCGTTGTAGCGCGGAGGCGGTTCGGTGAAGTGCTGCTCCGGCTTCAATTCCTTCAGCGTCAGCTTCTGGCCTTCGTTCAGCGCCGGCAGCTTGTGCTTCAGAGCCTCATCTTCCTCGTCCTTGCCTTCTTTGGATTCTTCGTAGACCTTGAGGAAGCCGTCGAACTTCATGACCGATCCGGTGACGCGGAAGCGGTAGGATTCGCTGCCTTTGCTGGCGTCGATATCGACCGTGGTCTGATCGAAGATCGCAGGATTCATCTGCGACGCGACAAAGCGCTGCCAGATGAGCTTGTAAACCTTGAACTCGTCTTCCTTCAGATACTTTTGGATCTCGTCCGGATGACGCATCACCGACGTGGGACGAATCGCCTCGTGAGCTTCCTGAGCGCCCTTCTGCTTCGACTTGTAGAAGTTCGCCGTCTCCGGCAGATATTCTTTGCCGAAGTGCGATGGAATGTACTCGCGAACTTCAGCCAGCGCTTCGTTCGACACGCGAGTCGAATCGGTACGCATGTAGGTGATGAGGCCAACGAGGCCTTCGTCGCCGAGCTCCACACCTTCATATAAGCGCTGGGCCAACATCATGGTGCGCTTCACACTGAAGCGCAGCTTGCGGGCCGAATCCTGTTGCAGCTTGCTGGTGGTAAATGGCGCAGCTGCATTGCGACGGCGCTCTTTCTTTTCGACCGAGCGAACCAGCCAGTTCGCTTCGTTCAGGAATGCCGTAATCTTGTCGGCTTCTTCCTGGTTGGGAACCTCGATCTTCTCGTCGCCGCGGCCAATCAGCCGGGCATCAAACGACGGACCTTTTCCCGCCGAAAGATGGGCGTCGATGGTCCAGTATTCCTGCTTCTGGAACGCCTTGATCTCGCGCTCGCGATCGACGATCAGTCGTAGTGCGACGGTTTGCACGCGTCCGGCGGAGAGCCCGCGACGCACTTTGTCCCAAAGCAGCGGCGAAACCTGGTAGCCCACCAGGCGATCGAGCACGCGGCGTGTCTGCTGCGCGTCGACTAGGTTGCGGTCGATATCGCGCGCATGTTCGAACGCTTCCTTCACGGCGCGCTGCGTAATCTCGTTGAAAGTTACGCGGCGAATCTCCAGACCGTTCTTCTTCTTTTTGTTCTTGGTGCCGTCGAAATTGTCGCCGCCAAGTTCTTCGGCGAGATGCGCGGCGATGGCTTCGCCTTCGCGATCCGGATCAGGCGCCAGGTACACGGTGTCCGCGCCCTTCGCCAGCTTCTTCAGCTTGACGAGGACTTTTTCTTTGCCGGGGATGACGACGTATTCGGTATCGAAGTTGTTTTCGATATCGACGCCAAGATTGCTCTTCGGCAGATCTTTCACATGGCCGAATGAAGCTTCTACTTCGAATCCCTTGCCAAGATATTTCTGAATTGTTTTCGCCTTGGCGGGCGATTCAACGATTACTAACCCTTTTGCCAAAGTTGCCTCTGTTCGTCTTTCTCGTAAGCGAAGCTAACACGAAATGCCACCGGCTGTCAGTCCATCAGTCGGTCAGTCTATCAGTCCATCAGTTCGTAAACTGTTCAGTTCTAAGACGATGAATCAGCGAACCTAACATCTTCTTGATCTCCACAACCCGGTTCGAAGATCGTTCGTAACCTATCTCCGACAACATCTTCAAGTCACGTGCCAACAAAAGGTGGTACTCCAACTCGCTCGCCGAGCCCATAGCAATTTGCAGGAACCTCGATAGTTCGGGGTCTCCGCGTCGACCACAGCCTTCCGCAATGTTTGCGCCGATGGATGCGCTTGCTCGCCTAATCTGTGAGGTCAGCCCAAACATCTCTGCTTTGGGAAAAACAGCAGTCATCTCGTAAACGCTCAGGGTGAGCTCGTGCGCGAGTTTCCAAACCTTCAAGTTTCTAAAATCCTGCATTCGCTCCTCCTAACGGACTGCCGAGCTGAAAGACTGATCGACTGAAAGACTAGAACGTCCTCACATAATGTTTCCCCGGCAACTGGCGTATCTTCGACGCGAGTTCCAATTCGAACAGCGCCGCAAATACTTCCGAGGAGGACATAGGAGCGAGTTTTTCCATCAGTTCATCAATGTGCGTCATTTCATCCGCACGCAGCAGAGCGAAAATCTTTTTCTCGTTCGGAGAGAGCGTTTCGTCGAACAAGGATGCCGCTGGGGTCGATTCCGTTGCAGAAGCTGCCACCGGTTGCAATTCCAGTGCGTACCTGCGAAGGCAGTTCTTCCCACACATCTTCCCAGGTCGCGACCAGCTTAGCGCCCTGCTTTATCAGGGTGTTAGGTCCCCACGAGAGTTTGTTAGTGACATTTCCAGGGACGGCAAAAACCTCGCGACTCTGTTCCAGCGCGCAACGAGCCGTGATGCGCGTACCGCTGTACTCGCCAGCTTCCATGACGAGCACTCCAACCGAGAGTCCGCTGATGATGCGATTGCGGATGGGGAAGTTCTGCGGAGCGGCAAACGTCCCCACCGGGAACTCGCTAATCAGCGCTCCTCCGGTTTCAACAATCTGTTCAGAAAGCTTCTGGTTCTCGCGTGGGTAAATGACGTCTACGCCCGTGCCGAAGATCGCGATAGTTTTGCCCTTACCTTCAAGGGCTCCTCGGTGGGCGGCGGTATCCACCCCACGGGCCATCCCACTAATAATGATGAGGCCATGGGCAGAAAGGTCGCAGGAGAGCCTGCCGGCCATGCCCGTGCCGTACGGCGTGGGATGCCGAGTACCGACGACGGCAATGCCCGGACGGGCCAGAAGTCCAGCATCTCCACGGACATACAGAACTAGCGGAGGATCGTAGATCTCCTTCAGTCGCTCCGGGTACTCGGGATCTCCCTGGGTGACGACGTGGGCCCCTGCGGCGCGCGCCTTCACCAGTTCGTCTTCGGCCTTGCCGAGGGCTTCGCCGTTTGCAAGGAATTGCGCCGAAACAGCCGGCAATCCGGCCGCTTCCAACTCCGTCAGGCTGGCCTGAAAGATGTGCGCTACATCGGCGAAATGATCGAGCAGCTTGCGCGAGCGGGTTGGTCCGAGTCCGGGGGTGAGTGTCAGGGCGATCCAGTAACTCTGTTCGGTGGCAATTCCTTGCACCATGGCCTGTTTTCCTCGATGGCGTAACAAATAGCGGACTCTACACACACCGGGCAAAACAGCGCAAGGAAGCAGGTCTCATCGCTTTGTTAGAATGACCCTCGTCATGCGGCCGCTGCGAATCTCCGCGATTTCCTACCTCAATACCGCTCCTCTCATGTGGGACTTCGAGCACGGACAAACTCCGGTGCTGGGGAAGAACTATCCCGGACCGGCTCAAGCGGGCGCGCAGCCCGATTTTGAGTTTGCTTATACCGTACCGTCGCAATGCGCGGAGCAGCTTCGCGAAGGCACAGCTGATATCGGGATTATTCCGTCGGTCACGTATGCGTCGATTCCGAACCTGGTGATCATCCCCAATGCTGCGATTGCGGCGAACGATGCGGTGCGATCGATTGTGCTGGCATGCAAGAAGCCGTGGGAAGAGGTGCGCACCATCGCCCTGGACACATCGTCGCGCACGTCGGTTGCGCTTACTCGGATCCTGTCGGAAAAATTCGTTGGTGGGCCGAAGCGTGACTATGTTGACATGCCTCCCAATCTCGACGCGATGCTCGAGCGCTGTGACGCTGCGCTGCTGATTGGCGATCCGGCGTTACTTTGTGCGGTTCGCGCGGACGCAGGCGAACTCGACAGCTTGCACATTTACGATCTGGGGCGCGAGTGGCACCGGTTCACAGGGCTACCGTTCGTCTTCGCGTTTTGGGCCGTGCGTCTGGGCGCGCTGGGAGAAATTCGGCGTGGGCTGGACTTGCAGGAAGTGTTCAGCAACTCGCGTGATCATGGCACGGAACCTGACAGCATCGCGGCGATTGCCCGATTGTGGGCTCCGAAGCTGGCCATAAGTGAAGGCGAAATCAAGCGCTATCTCGGAGAGAACATCAACTATTGCCTCGACGAGTCCAACTTCGCGGGACTGGAGCTGTTTTACAAGTACGCCGCTGAATGCGGTCTGATCGACGAAATCCCCACGCTACGTTTTGTTGGAACCTCGGCCCTGAAGTTGTGTTCCTGAGCGAAATTCCGCAAATTTCAGTCACGAAGCATCATTCTTGCGTCTAACTTAGCTGCTGCTCCGTAGGGGGAGCCGCCTTTTCGCATGCCATTCGAGTTCCTGCTAGCAGTTTCAGTTGAGCACTCCGTCCGGCACTGGCTCTTCCGCTTGGGTGGAGTTGGCTTGATTGTTCTCGGACTCGCCGACAATTCCGTCGTTCCGCTCCCCGGCAGCATGGATGCCTTTACTATCCTGCTGGCCTCGGCGCGCCGGGAGTACTGGTGGTACTACGCGATCATGGCGACCGTTGGTGCCGTGCTGGGTGGCTACATCACCTATCGACTGGCGGCCAAGGGTGGCAAGGAAGCCCTCGAGAAACGCATTGGGAAGAACCGCGCCGAGAAGGTTTATAAAAAGTTCGATCAGGGAGGATTTCTCACCGTTCTCGTCGGAGCGATGCTCCCTCCTCCGTTCCCGATCGTCCCCGTGCTGTTGACGGCCGGAGCGCTCCAGTATCCGCGCAGGAATTTCCTGACTGCCCTGGCTCTCGGCCGCGGCGCTCGTTTCTTCATCGAGGCGTGGCTCGGCCGAACATACGGAACGCACATCCTCGGGTTCTTCCGGCAGTACTACAAGCCAGTGCTTTATGGTCTGATCGGACTCGCCGTAGTTGGAGGCGTCGGTGCTCTGATTTATTACAAGCACTGGCGAAAGACGCACCCGCCCAAGCCGTCGAAGTCCCCCAAAGATCAGCAGAAGGTCGCCTGAGCACTACTTCGCGGTAAAATGAACAAAGCTTATGTCCCTTACTAAAGCACAAGCGCTGGAGATGTTCGAGTCGACCGACCTGATCGGTATCGGCATGGAAGCCGACCAGGTGCGCCGGAAGATTCATCCCGAAGGGGTGGTCACCTACATCATCGACCGCAACATCAACTACACCAACTTCTGCACTGAGTACTGCACCTTCTGCGCGTTTTATCGTCCGCTCAAAGGCAAGCTGGCTACGGAAGGGTACATCCTCGACTTCGACACCATCTACAAGAAGATCGAAGAGACGGTGGAACTCGGTGGCACCGGCGTGTTGATGCAGGGAGGGCTGCATCCGGATCTCAAGATCGAGTGGCACGAGCAGCTATTGCGCGGCATCAAGCAGCGTTTTCCCAAGGTTCACTTGCACTGCTACTCAGCGTCGGAAATTTTGGCGATTGCGGAATATAGCAGTCTCAGCCTGGAAGACACGATCAAGCGGCTGCGCGATGCGGGACTGGATTCGATCCCCGGCGGTGGTGCTGAAATTCTCGATGACGAAGTGCGCTTCAAGATCGCACGCCTGAAATGCATGACGCAAGACTGGCTGAGCGTGCATCGCACCGCACACAAACTCGGCATGCGGACCACGGCAACAATGATGTTCGGTGTCGGCGAGACCTTCGAGCATCGCATCAACCACTTCCAGCATATCTATGACCTGCAGGAAGAAACGGGCGGCTTCACTGCGTTTATTCCGTGGACCTTCCAGCCCAAGCACACGGCGCTCGGCGGACGCGGCTGGGACGAAGCGACTTCGGTTGAGTATTTGAAGACGCTCGCCATCTCGCGTATCTTCTTGTCGAATGTTCTGAACGTGCAGGCGAGCTGGGTGACACAAGGACTCAAAGTCCTCGAGATGGGGCTACGCTTCGGCGGCAACGACGTGGGCTCCGTGATGCTCGAAGAAAACGTCGTGAAAGCCGCGGGCACGACGAATTGCACGACTGAGGAAGAGCTGCGGCGCATTATCCGCGACGCCGGGTTCAAGCCCGTGCAGCGGGACACGCTGTACCGGACGTATTTCCTGAACTAGGCCCTACTCAAACGCGGGCGAGGGCGCCCGCGCCACCAAGGCAACTGCAGATCCCTCGCTCGCTGCGCGAGCTCGTGATGACAAACAATTAGGCGAAGTATTCGCGGATGTATTCGTCTTTTGAGGCGGCCAGCTCTTCTACGGTCCCGTCGAAAATCACTTTGCCATCTTTGAGCAGCAGGAATGTGGTGCGCGCGTCGATGGAGCTGCCCGGCGGGATGGGCTTCATCTTGTTTTCCTTCACATCGAAATAGTTGCCGGCCATGATGAGCGTGTCGGGCAGACGATGCGTCGTCATGAGCGCGCTGGTGTGATACACGTCGCGCTGTTTGACGAGCAATTCGATGATCGTGGTGGAGGTCACCGGATCCAGGCCGGCGGTCGGCGAATCATAGAGAAGAATTTCGGGGCGATCGACGATCGCGCGCGCGATTCCCACGCGACGTTTCATGCCTCCGGAGAGCTCGCCGGGAAACTGCTCGATGGTGTTTTCGAGTTCGACGAAACGCAGTGCTTCGCGAACGCGACGCTCGGTTTCCTCGGGCGGCATGCCTTCTTCGATCAGGCGAAACGCCACGTTCTCGCGGACCGTGAGTGAATCGAAAAGAGCGCTCTCCTGAAAAACCATTCCCATCTTGCGTCGCAGTTCGAACAGCAGGTCTTCCGACATTTCGTTTACATGCTCGCCGAGAACGTAGATGTCGCCTGAGTCCGGCTTGATAAGGCCGAGGGCGAGCTTCAGGATTGTGGTCTTTCCCGAGCCGAGAACGCCGAGCAGCATTTTGGTTTCGCCGCGGCCGAGTTCAAAGGAAACGTTGTCGAGGACAACCCGCTCATCGAAGGCGATGGAGACACGTTCGAAGACGATCGTCTTCTGCGAGTCGTTGGGCGGCGGCGCTGCTGCTTGCGGAGAGCTGAGCGTGGTTCCCATCAGTGCACGTGCATGAGCGTCATCAAGAGCTTGGTGTAGAAGAAGTCGACCATGAGGATCATGACCGAAGAAGAAACCATGGCTTGAGTAGTGGCGCGGCCCACGCCCTGCGTGCCGCCCTTGGCTGTGAGGCCGTAATAGCAGCCGACGGTGGCGATGATGAAACCGAATAGCAGGGGCTTGGTGAGGCCCATGAAAACGTCGGCAAACTGCAAGGATTGCCAGGCCGTCGTCCAATACTGATTGCTATCGAGAGCGAGCGCGAAGCGCGAGACCAACCAGCCGCCGCCCAGACCAACCAGGTCCGCAATGATGGTTAGGAAGAACAGCATAATCGTCGTCGCGATCACACGCGGGGTGACGAGCTTCTTCAGTGGATCGGTCCCGAGCGCGCGCATGGCGTCGATCTGCTCGGTGACTTTCATCGTGCCGAGTTCGCTGGCGATGCCTGAGGCGTTGCGTCCGGCGACCATGAGGCCGGAGATAACAGCGCCAAGTTCGCGCACCATGCTGAGCGAGACGAGTTGGCCGGTGAGGGAGAGCGATCCGAAACGCTGGAGCGTGTTGGAACTTTGCAGGGCAAGCACAGCGCCTATCGACATTCCAGCGAGGACGACAACGGGCAGCGAGCCCACGCCAATGGAATCTGCCTGCAGCAGTGTGTCAGCGAGATAACGAGGCTTGCGGAAGATATTCGCGACGGCTTGGGACGCGAGGATGGTGTAGTCCTGTACGGAGAGGACGGTTTCCATCGCGATTTCGGACGGTGTGCGTATTTCCATAGCGCCGGGCGAAACAGTTCCGCTTCACGCAACTATATCAGAAGGCGGCAGTTAGCTTAATGCGCCAGATTGACGGGCGGCACGATCTGCCAGCATATGGAAAGGCACTGAAGGCTGGGTAACCGGCCGAGCATTTACGCAATCTTCACACGGCATTTTGAAATGTTCCGCTAGTCTTTGAGGAACCATTTGTGGTCGCAACTGGCCACAAATCAGTTCGTGTGCAGCAGCGCTAAAGCAGAGTTTCTGGAGTGAGACTCCAGGCGTTATTTCCAGGCCTCTCACGAACAGCTCGCTGATCTATGCAGCAATGGCAGGGCGACTAAGTCACCCTGCCATCTTTTTTGTTCGGCCAGTTAATCTTTGTTGCGCTTGCGAATTTCGATGTTAAGGCGCTTGATCTTCTGATTGAGCGTGGAGAGCGGGATGTGAAAGCGCTCGGCTGCATCCGTCTGATTCGAGTTGCACTTCTCGAGCATATCGACGATCAAGCGGCGCTCGCATTCTTCGACGAGTTCGAAGAGGGAAGCGTCGGGCCGATGCTCCAGCATCTGGAGGCCGTTGCCGCGACCGACAATCTGGTCCGGCAATAGTTCCACAGTGATGACCGGGCCGGAGCTGAGAACCACGGCGCGTTCCATTACATTCTCGAGTTCGCGCACGTTCCCTTGCCAGTTGTAGTCGAGCAGGTAGCGCAGGGCTTCTGGCGAAATCTCGTGAGCGTCGCGTTCGTTTTCCTCGGCGAATTTGCGCAGGAAGTAGGTGACGAGCAGAGGAATATCTTCGCGACGATGGCGGAGCGGCGGAAGATCGATAGTGATGACATTCAAGCGATAGAAGAGATCTTCGCGGAACTTTCCTTCTTTCACCATCTGGCGGAGATCGACATTGGTGGCCGCGATGATGCGGACATCGACGTGAAGTTCCTGGACGCCGCCGAGATGCATGAACTTGCGATCCTGGAGGACGCGAAGAATCTTGGCCTGCGTCTCCATGGTCATAGTGCCGATTTCGTCGAGGAAGAGCGTGCCTTTGTCGGCGATTTCGAACAGGCCTTTTTTTGAAGCTATGGCGCTGGTAAACGCGCCTTTCACGTGACCGAAGAGCGTGGATTCCAGCAAGTCGGCCGGCATCGATCCGGTGTTGACGGGAACGAAGGTCGCATCCTTGCGCGAGGAATTCATGTGCAGAGCTTTGGCGATGAGCTCTTTTCCGGTTCCGCTTTCACCCTGCAGCAAGATGGTGGAGCGGCTGGGAGCGACCTGCGCGACCAGGTCGAAGATACGCAGCATGGCTTCGCTCTTGCCGATGATATTTTCGAAGTTGTAACGCTGCTTGAGAGCGCGCTTGAGCTGGATGTTTTCTTCTTCAGCGCGGCGGCGGCCAACAGCGGCCTGAATGTCGGCGAGCAGTTTTTCGTTATCCCACGGCTTCTGGATGAAATTGGTGGCGCCAGCCTGAATAGCAAGAACGGCATTTTCCACCGTGCCGTAGGCGGTGATCATGATGACGGAAAGGTCGCGATCGCGTTCGCGGATGTCGCGCAGGATCTCAAGCCCATTCTTGTCAGGCAGGGCGAAATCAAGCAGCACGAGGTCGAACGGGCGTTCCGCGATGCGGTTCAAGCCTTCTTCCCCTGTAGCCGCGCACTCCACCGAGTAGTTCTCCATTTCGAGCAAAGTCTGGAGAGACTCGCGGATGGCCGCCTCATCGTCAACGATGAGGATCGAGCCTGACACGGATTCCGCCTGGGTGCGGCGGGGAAAAACAGCAGCTTCAGACATTCACAGCCTTTCTAGCGAGTGGGAATTCAACAACAAAAGTGGTGCCTTCACCGACCCGGCTATCCACTTCGATCTTTCCAGCATGCTCCTGAATGATTCCATAAGTGACGGACAGCCCCAGGCCGGTGCCGCGTCTTCCAATGTTGCCGTTTTTTGTCGTGAAAAACGGGTCGTATATCCGTTGGATGTGTTCCTGGGCTATGCCGGTGCCCGTGTCGGAAACCATGACCTTTACCCCGTCGCCATTGGCTGTGCTGACCGTAAGGGTACCGCCTTGAGGCATAGCATCTTTCGCGTTGAGAAATAAGTTCAGGAAGACCTGCTGCAGCTTACCCGCATTGCCATTGATGGAGGGCAGGCTGGTACAGAGACTCTCTTCCATACGGATGTGCGCGGTCTTCATTTGATGCTCAAGAAGCGCCAGAGTCTCGTGGATGATCTTGTTGAGGTCAACGTCCTTGAACTCGGTTCCGCTGGTGCGCGAGAAATTCAGCAGGCTGTTGACGATCTCCGAAGCACGGAAGGTCTGGTGCGTGATCTTCTCCAGCAGGGCCGAGCGTTTTTCATCACCTTGAAGTTGCTTGGCGAGCATCTGCGTGTACGAAGAGATAACCGCCAGCGGCGTATTGACTTCATGAGCGACGCCGGCCGCGAGCAATCCGATAGATGACATTTTTTCCGCTTGCGAGAGTTGGGTTTCCAACTCGATGCGCTCGGTGATGTCGTCGACGATGATGAGGCGTCCGATGACGTGGAATTGTTTGGTAACCAGGGGCGCAATCGCGATGTTGGTGACGCGCGCGTCGCCGGTGATGGTAGTGAACTTGAACTTGTACAGGTTGTGAATACCCGGCGACTGGCGAACGCGATAGAACTCCTGCGCAAACTGCTGCGGGAAGACTTCGGTGATCGGGCGGCCGAGGGCCTGCATGCGCGGCAAGGCGAACATCACTTCCATCTGCGAGTTCCAGAACTCGATGCGATCGTCGAGATCGACCGCAAGCACGCCGACGCTGATGGACTCGACGATGTTCTCGTTGAACTCTTTCAGGCGCTCGTACTCCAGAACTTTTTGTTCGAGCGAGGCGTAGAGACGCGCGTTCTGGATGGCAATGCCAATGTAGCCGGCGACGGTCTCGAGCAGTTCGACGTCTTCGCTGGAGAGGAAGTCGCCTTCGGCAGTCTTGCCGAGGCCCAGCACGGCGATGTTATGGCCCTGCACGGTGCAGGGAATGAAATAGTTCAGGTCGAGACGAGCAATGGTTTGCTGAGCTTCGGGAGTTTCGCGAACAACCTGGTGCGTGTTATCGAAGAACAGGTGACCGGCGGCATCTTCGGGGCGCTTCAGCGCGAGGAACGTCAAGTCGAGATTGCGGGTATCGGCGATCCCGAACGACTTTGCCATGATGAACTCGCCGAATTCCGGTGAGGTCGTAAAGATGGCCAGGCGATCGACGAGCAATGTACGCGAGAGACGGTCGACCACGGAGCCGAGCATCTTATCGAGATCAACCTGTGAACTGAGTTCGCGGCCGAATTCGATCAGCGTCTTACGGTAGTCGTAGCGCTTCTTGTAGAAGAACATGTCCAGGCGATCCTGAATCCAGTTCTTCATGGGATCGAACAGCAACGCAGTGACCATGATGGCCACGATCAGTCCTGAGGGACCAGCGCTGGGCAGACGCGCGTGGACAATTTCGGCGGCGAGTCCGACTGCGGCGAAGTAAACGCCGGCGATGGTGGCGGCTGCCAAGGTGTACGCCATGCCGCGCTTGAAGATCAGGTCTACGTCCATCAGGCGGTAGCGGAAGATGGCGTATCCGAAGGTCAGCGGCAGGAACACCAGCGCGAGGACCGAGATCTTGGTGAGTAGTCCGGCGGGCTGACCGTCCGAGTAAGGGATCACGTAGAACAGAATGTAGGGGACGATCGCGAGCGTAGTGCCGCGCGTGACCCACTTCATCTGCTGACGCAGAATGGGCGATGAGGCGCGCCGGTAGCTGTGCCACAGAACCCCTACGGCAAGCAGGAAGAGCACGGAGATGTAAACCATCTGCGTGCTGTCGAGCCAGTAGACCAGCAGTTCACTGGGCTGCAGCTTCTGCTTGGCGAAGATACGGAGTGCCAGCAAGAGCGCGCCCGGCACATAGGTCAGCGGAATAAGCCACTTGTGATCGCGAACAATTCGCTTCGGCTCGGGGAAGGTGAGCACGAAGTGCAGGAACAGGGCCGGTTGGAGCAGTTCGGCAACGATGTTGGCCCAGTAGATCGTCCAGTCAAAGTCGTTCAGCTTTCCCGTGTAATGGAACGAGAAATAGATAAACGAGCTGAGGCAAAAAAGATAAAAGTGCGTGGCTTTGGGGGCCGTCCAGCGCCTGAGAAGAACGTAGAGACCGATGCCGAGATAAATGAGGGCAATGAGCCGGAGACCAGCGTTGAGCGATCGGTCGTAAGGGACGAGGATGATCGGGACTTGAACCGGAATGCCGTCGCGGGTGAGGCTGTACTTTGCTTTTGAATAGGTGCCGACGCGAAACAGCTGTTTGGTGAGAGCGCCTACATCCTGCACGTCGTGATCGTCGACGGCGGTGAGCAGGTCGCCCGTTTTGACTCCGGCGCGGGCACCTGGGCCGTCAGCGTCGATGCGCTTCGCTTGAACGTGACCGGCTTTTTCGACCCACCAGACGCCATCGTAGGGCGTCTCAAACTGCCGTTCTTTTTGGAAATTGATCCAGGCAAACACAGAAGCGGTGATCGTCAGCAGCGCAAGTGCGATGGCAACGAAACGAACTTGTGCATCCTTGGTCATGAGCGGGCTGGGCGGAGCGGAAGGCTGGCCTCGAGGCGCAAGTCCCCTCCCCATTGCTTCTTCTTGCACGCCATTTGCCAGTTGTGAACCCATCGCTTAGAAGGTAAATACCCAGCTGACTGCAACTTAGACAATCTTAGCAGCTTCAAGGGTGACAATATCCCATTTTTGGAATTGATATTCAACTTTCAGGAACACTGATTCCGAGGCGTGTAGCGCGCCAATTCTTGGCGCTTTACGGGTACAAGAATAGGGATCGGGTAGAATCTAAAATCCTGAATATGTCATTACGAGGTCACGGGCTTGGCTGATTTGAATGTGGACGAACTGAAACGCCGTTTGAACGAAGGTGATTATCTGGAAATCACCACAAGCGGGGGTGCTTACGAGGTTTGGGCGGAACCTTATGCGAATCCGCCGGCAATCTTCTTTGAGGGCGAGAAATTCGGGATTTCGGAGCTCGATCGGATCGCACAACAGATCGTCGAAGAGATGCACCGCGGCGAATTCCGGTGCCGATGGATCGAGGACGACTAAAGTTTCGCGGAGATAAAAAGAGGGGAGTCGACGGACTCCCCACACAGAAGCGACAGAGGCGATATCAGGTGGTTAGAATCGCTCTGCTTGTGGTCGGTTGCTTGAGGAAGCAGACGAAAAGGACAATGGTCGCATGCGACGATCGCTTGGCATCGTTTCGGCGTTAGGATTTGCTGTGGTGCTCTGGGCAATTCCTGCAGAGGCCTGTTGGCAGACCGTCCGGCCAAACGCTATTGTGCACGGAGATTACGTGCAGGGACATGCTTTTCGCAGTGGCAAGGCGCTAGTTCATTCGCATGTCCTATTGAGAAAGCTATCTCAGGAACTGGTGGCACAGGCCGTTTCTGATGGAGACGGACGGTTCGTCCTCAGCCAGGTTCCGCCGGGGACGTACCGACTAGTTGTGCATGGATGGGGAGAAGCTGAAGTCGAGGTTCAACCCGCTAGCGTAAAGATGGGGAACCAGATTCTACGGCTAATTAGCGTTGATGACGGGTGTCTGTTCGTGGAATCCGAGCCGTGACGAAGTAAGCTCCAATTCGCTATCTGCCACAGGCGAGTAGTACGTTATCTTTCTATATGGACCCCATTGCTCTCACTCGCGCCCTGGTAGACATCGAGTCGATCACCGGCAATGAAGCGCCGGTTGGCGAATTTCTGGAAGGCGCACTGACCACCTTGGGATACGACGTCCGGCGCATGCCTGTGGAACGGCATCGCTTCAACGTGATCGCAGTCCCGCCGAATCTACCTGCTCCAGAAATTTTCTTCTCGACGCACATGGACACAGTTCCGCCGTTCATTCCGAGTTCGGAAGACGAGCGGAATATTTATGGGCGCGGATCATGCGATGCCAAAGGAATTATTGCGGCGCAAGTCGCAGCGACGGAGAAACTGCGAGGCGAGGGGGTTGCCGCCGGGCTCCTATTTCTGGTGGGAGAAGAGCGCGACAGCGCTGGCGCGCAAATCGCGAACACGCAGCCGCTGGGAGCGAAATTCCTGGTCAATGGCGAGCCCACGGAGAATCACATCGCGATTGCATCCAAAGGCGCGTTGCGCGTGGAGGTGACCGCGCACGGCAAGATGGCGCACTCGGCGTATCCGGAGCTAGGCGATTCGGCGATTAACAAGTTGGTGGAAGCACTCCATCGGCTGCTGCGGATGCGGATGCCGGACAATCCGGAGGTTGGACCGACGACGATGAATATCGGAATCATTGAAGGCGGGCGTGCTCCCAACGTGATTGCCGATACAGCGCGCGCACAACTGCTTTACCGGTTGGTCGGACCGGCAGAAGAGCTACGCAACGATATTGTGAAGACAGTAGGCGACCTGGCGCATGTCGAATTCACGCTGGAAATTCCATTCATCAAGCTGCGAACCGTCGATGGCATTCCGACGATGATCGCCAAGTTCACCACCGATGTCCCGGCACTCAGTCGCTGGGGTGAACCGGTGCTGATTGGTCCGGGATCGATTCACGTCGCGCATACGGAACGCGAGCATATTTCCAAGGCGCAGCTGCTGGAGTCGGTGGATATTTACTGCAAGATCGCGCGGCAGCTCACCGCGTAGTTTCCAATCAATCGCAACGAGACGTCAGGCACTGTAATTCGCGACCACGCGGACCACTTTTCCGTCTTCACCCAACTCCATGAACTCAGCTGTTTTCGTGCCTCGCTGATTGAGGTAGACGAGTACCAAGCTGGATAGCCCGAACATGACATCGAGCAACTCGAACTGAAGGTTGGGAAAGGCATCGAGGCCCTTCTTGAAGTAGTTACGCAGCGCGGCGTGCCCCGTAACCTTTCCAGCGGGATCGGCTAGAATCTTGGCCGCAACCGGAGAAATCAAAACAGCGTCGTCTGCATAATGCGACACAATCGCTTCGAGATCATGCGAGTTCCATGCTGCAATCCAATCACGAGCAAATTCCTTGGCTTCAGGTTCGGTCAACATGGAAGGAATATACCTGCGGAATAAACGTCCCTCCAACGCAAAATCCCGATACATGCAACCGCGAATGCGGTTCGCCAAGTTAGACTGTCTGGATGAGTGAACCGACAAAAACTGCCGAGCTGAATTCGCTGGCACACGCCTCCTCTTCGTACCTGCGCTCCGCCATGCATCAGCCGATCCGCTGGCATGAGTGGGGCGATGAGGCCTTCGAAACTGCCAAGCGCGAGAACAAGCCCATCCTGCTGGATATTGGCGCGGTGTGGTGTCACTGGTGCCACGTGATGGATCGCGAATCGTATGACGATCCTGAAGTCGCGCAGATCGTGAATGACAGGTACGTCGCGATCAAGGTGGATCGCGATGAGCGTCCGGATATCGACAGCCGGTACCAGTCTGCGGTGCAGGCGATGACAGGACAAGGTGGATGGCCGCTGACAGCGTTTCTGACGCCGGAAGGGAAACCGTTTTTCGGTGGTACCTATTTCCCGCCACAGGACCACTATGGACGTCCGGGATTCAAGCGCGTGCTGCTGACCATTGCCGATGCGTTTCGTGAGAAGAAAGCTGATGTCGATGAGCAGGCGAACTCGGTAATGAACATGATCGGCCGTACGGAGGCGTTTGCGGAGGTCGATGCCGATCGGGTGAGCCCGCAGATCATCGATCACATCCTCGGTAGCGCGCAGAGCCTGTTTGACGCGAAGCATGGCGGCTTCGGCAGCGCGCCCAAATTTCCGCACTCGTCGACGATCGATCTGCTGCTGCATCGGTATGCCCGGACAGGCGATCCGGATGTGGGGAACATTTGCAATACGACGCTGGAGCACATGGCACGCGGCGGAATTTACGATCAGCTGGCGGGAGGGTTCCATCGTTACTCGGTCGATGAGCACTGGCTGGTGCCGCACTTCGAGAAGATGTCGTATGACAACTCAGAACTGCTGAAGAATTATGTGCATGCCTATCAGGCGACGGGCATTCCGTTTTTTGCGGCGGTGGCACGCGACATCATTCGATGGATGGACGAATGGCTCAGCGATCGTGAGAACAGCGGCTTCTATGGATCGCAGGACGCCGACTACTCGATGGACGATGATGGCGACTATTTCACGTGGACGCTGGACGAGGCGCGGGCGGCGCTGACACCAGATCAGATGAAAGTCGCCGCTGCTTACTACGACATTGGCGAAGTGGGCGACATGCACCACAATCCGGCGAAGAATGTGCTGTGGGTGAAGTCTTCGGTGGAGCAGATCGCGATGAGCAACAGCATGTCTGTGGATCGGGCTTCGGCGCTGCTGGATTCGGCCAAGCAGAAGCTGTATGAGGCGCGACTGAAGCGTCCGACGCCATATGTCGACAAGACGGTGTACGTGAACTGGAATGCGCTGTGTATTTCCGCGTACCTGCAAGCAGCGCAGGTGCTGGGGCTGGAAGATGCGCGCAAGTTTGCGCTGCGCTCGCTGGATCGAATCTTGTCGGAGGCGTGGAAGCCCGGCGAAGGATTGAAACACGTGATCGCGTATTCAGACCCGAAGGCAAAGACGCGGGCAACGGCTGGCTTGGTGGACGATTATGCGTTCACCGCAATTGCTGCTCTCGACGCTTATGAGACGACGGGCGACTTCGTTTACTTCAAATTCGCGCGGCAGATTGCAGACAAGATGGTGGAGCTGTTCTACGACGATACGCGCGGAGGATTCTTCGACACCGCGAAAGGTGAAGAAGGACTTCTCGGCGCACTGAGTGCCCGTCGCAAGCCGTTCCAGGATTCCCCCACGCCTTCCGGGAACAGTGCTGCGGCGATCGCGCTGTTGCGAGTCTATGGATATACGAATGACGAGTCTTACCGCGACAAGGCGGAAGCAACGCTTGAAGTGTTTGCCGGTTTGGCGCAGCAAGTCGGAATTTACGCCGGAACCTACGGTATTGCTGCCGTCTGGTATTTCAAACCGCACACACAGATAGTGGTGATTGGCGATGATCGTCAGGCAGACCAGTTGTTTGCAGCCGCCCTGGCTCCGTTCGCGCTGAACAAGTCGGTGATCCGGATGCGATCGAGCGAAGCGGACGAGCACAGTTTGCCACCAGCTCTGGCGGAGACGATCCCGAACCTGCCGGCGGTGAAGCAGGGTAAATCGGTGGCGGTGGTGTGCTCGAACTTCACGTGCATGCCTCCGATTGAAGATCCTGACCAGCTCGCGAAGACCTTGCACGAGGTGCTCTCGGCCTGAAACACAATGTGAATTTCTGGTAAGCGGAGTACTTTCCTGCAACCTTTCGCAGCGGATGAAATCGAATCGCTCAGGAGCGAAACGAATGGCTACTGCGACGAGTGAAACCCGCTTTTTCGAAACCAGCATTGATCTTTCGGAGCACATCAGAAAGGAAGCTGTAGGAATACTGAATCAGCGCCTGGCGGATGCGACCGATCTGAAAACGCAGACCAAGTACGCGCACTGGAACGTGAAGGGACCACAGTTTTTTCAGTTACATGAATTGTTCGATCAAATCGCCGAGCACTTCGATGAGTACGCGGATTTGCTAGCGGAACGCGCGACAGCGCTGGGTGGTACTGCGCACGGTACTGCGCGCCAGGCGGTTGCGGTTTCGAGTATCCCCGAGTATGAGGTAACCGCGACCACTGGGACCGAACACGTACGCGCTCTATCGCGGAATGTTGCGACCTTCGCAGAATACGTGCGCGAGGCGATCGATAAGACAGACGAGATCGGCGACAAATCGACGGCGGATGTGTTCACTGAAATCTCGCGGCAGGTCGATAAGGACTTGTGGTTCCTGCAAGCGCACCTGCAGGCGTAATTGCCGGTAGAAAACTGGGCTATCTAAAAGGCGCTGCGGCGCCTTTTATTTTTCGTCTTGTTCTTTGGCGAAAACCGCCGATCGAGGGAAAATGAAAATCACGCAAGCGACTGCGGAGGAGTATCAGTGGGGATCTAATTGTCTCGGCTGGCGATTCGTGGATCGAGCGGAGATGAGTGTGATTCGGGAGCGCATGCCTCCAGGAACGAGCGAGGTGCGGCATCATCATGAGAAATCGCGGCAGTTCTTTTTTATCTTGAGGGGCTCTGCGCGAATTGAGTCAGGCGGGGAACAAGTGCAACTCGCGAAAGATGAGGGGCTGGAAATCCCGCCTGGAGTAGATCATCAGATATTCAACGATTCCGATGAAGATCTGGAGTTCCTGCTGGTATCTCAGCCTTCCACAAAGGGTGACCGGATATTGGCTCCCCGACCTTAATGTTCGTCGGCGCTAGCGGTAGGCTTCGTCGAGCAGCTCGATGACGTGCACGACTCGCCGTTTGAGATTGCACTGCGCAACCCCGACGCGGAGCTGCAACATGCATCCGACGTTGGCGGTGGCGATGATCTCGGCGTCGGTTGAGCTGACGTCTTCCATCTTCGCTTCGAGAATCTTCATCGAGAGCTCGTTCTGGACGACGTTATAGGTTCCTGCGCTGCCGCAGCACTGATCAGAATGCGGCATCTCGATCAATTCCGCTCCAATTGCGCGCAGCAGTTCGCGAGGCGCAGAGCGAATCTTCTGAGCATGCGCGAGGTGGCACGGGTCCTGGTAGCTGACACGCGCCTTGATCTTCTGCCGGGGGGAGCGCAGTCCGAGTTCGGCGAGGAATTCGTTTACGTCTCGCGTTTTGGCAACGAATGTTTCTGCCTTTACTGCGTATGCTGGATCGTGGGCGAGCAGATCGCCATACTCCTTCATCATTGAGCCGCAGCCAGCGGCATTGGTGATGATGGCGTCGACGCTCTCGGCGAGCATAGCGTCGATGTTCTTGCGCGCAAGGTCGCGGGCGTCGTCGCGGAATCCCGCATGAGCGTGCAACGCTCCACAGCAGCTCTGTTGCGGCGGAACGTAGACCGTCACGCCATTTTTCTGCAGAACGCGAATGGTGGCGCGATTCAATTCAGCGAAGCTGACGCTGGCGATGCAGCCAAGCAGGAACGAACCCGGGCACGCTGCTCGCCCTCAGCAGGGAACGTTTTGCCGAGATCGTCGAAAGAAAACCGGTCATCGATCTGCGGCGAGAGCGCTTCGACCTTTTCCAAACCTAGAGATTTCAGCACGCCGCTTTCGCGGACCATCTTCTGCACACCTAATCGGTGATAGAAGCGCAGCAGCTTCGCCCAGAAAGCCAGCAAGCGGAAGCTCTTCAGCAGTGTCTTATACGTGTAGTGACGCGCCAGTCGCGCCAGTAGAGGACGGCGGTAGTTCTGTTCAATCTCGGCGCGAGCACGTTCGACGATGTGGCCGTAGTTCACGCCGGAAGGGCAGGCGGTCTGACAAGCCAGGCACCCGAGGCAACGATCGATGTGCGTGACAAACGAATCGGCAATCGCCAGATTTCCCTGGTCAACCTGCAGGATTTGGTAGATGCGTCCGCGTGGCGAATCAGCTTCGAGGCCGAGCACACGATAGGTAGGGCACTGCTCGAGGCAGAGTCCGCAGTGAATGCAGGTGGAGTACAAATCCCAGGTCGGGCGATCGGAGGTGGTGAAGTGGGAATGCCGTTCCGTGCTCTCGATATGAGGTGCGGTGCTCAGACCAGGAACCTCCCGCGATTGAGAATCAGTTTCGGATCGAGCGCGACGCGAACGGCGCGCATGGCGGCAACATCGGTGGGAGTGGATCCCCAGACATCGACGTGAGACTTCAGCGCCGTGGGGCAGTGCGCGATGACTGCCATTGAGTCCGAGCCGAGCGCCTCGCGATACTGCGTGACCGCGGTGGCCAGCTTCTCGACATTTTCGGAATTGGAGAAGCTGACGACGAAAGATCCGGCAGCGCGACCCAGAGCAGCCCAGTGAAGGCCGACACGGTTTGCGACGACTGAGGCGGATTCGAGCGCATTCTCAACAGCGGATGCCGGTACGCTTATACGGACGAGAACCGAATTGCGTTTGCCGCGAATCCACAGTTGTTCCCAATCGGCAACCGTGCGCCAGAACATCTCTTCGTCCGCGCCTTCTCCTTCGCGGGCTACGCTAACGCCGAGCTCCTGCCTGTACCTGTCAAGTACAGCATGGCTTCCGCCCGCGCGAACGTACACGGCCCATGCGCCCGGCGGACCGCCATCGGGAATCATGGTGCGCGCTTCCGGCGAGGCAATTTCGAGGCAAAGCGGAGAGAGCGGCGACTGCGCGATGCGGTCGCGATATTCGATTGCCTGGCGAAGGCTAACGAATTCCGCGATGAATGTATGGAACTGTTGCGGGCGAGGGAAGACCTTCAGATTGGCGGAGACGATGACGCCGAGCGTGCCGAAGCTGCCGGTCATCAACTTCATCAGGTCGTAGCCGGCGACATTCTTCACGACGCGGCCACCGGCCTTGGCAATCTTTCCGTCGGGAGTAACGAATTGCACTCCCAGAAGGAATTCGCGAATCCCGCCAAAGCGATGCTGGAATGAGCCGCTGGTGTTGGTGGCGATGGCGCCGCCTAACGTGACGCGGTCGCGGGCAGCGGGATCGATCGGCAACAGCTGGCGGTTCGCGCTAACCAGACGGTCTAGTTCGGCAATCGTAACGCCTGCGCCGACGCCGATGGTCAGATCGCCAGGATCGTAGTGTTCGACCTGCTTCAGGCGATTCAGCAGAAGGACAATGTCGATAGGCGGCGGGATGCGTCCGACGTTCTGGTGTACGAAGCCACCGGCGGGCGCGACCACCAGGTCGTGCTCGTGCGCGAAGCGCATCACGGCAGCCACTTCTTCTACTGTGCCCGGAGCGACCATCACGGAAGGCACCACGTGGTTGATCGCAATGCGATGGAGGTCGCCTGGAGTGTCCCAGACGTGTGCATCGCCGCCAATGCGCGCCAGTTCGACACGTAAAGAAGGAGAGGCAGTCGCGCTCAAGATTTCACCTCTTGAACTGGCTGACGCGACATGACGCCTTCACGGCAGCTGCGCGGAGTGGGCAGGATCTTCTGCGGATTGAAGAGGCCATGGGGGTTGAAAGCATTGCGCACGTGGGCCATTACTTCGAGGTCGTCGTCGGTGAACAGCACGGGCATGAGCTCGTTCTTTTCCATGCCAATGCCGTGTTCGCCAGTCAACGTTCCACCGAGTTCCACGCAGCGTGTGAGGATCTCGCGTCCGGCGGCATGAACTTTCTCGAGCTGCGCAGGATCGCGTGAGTCAAAGAGGATGGCGGGATGCAAATTGCCGTCCCCTGCGTGAAAGATGTTACAAATCTTCATCTGATATTTCTGCGAGACCTGATCGATGAAGCGGAGGACTTCGGCAATCTTGGTACGCGGGACCACGCCATCTTGCGTGTAATAAGAAGGAGCGAGCCGCCCGATGGCGGCGAAGGCGTTCTTGCGGCCTATCCATAGGAGTTGCCGCTCGCGTTCGTCTTTAGCGCGACGAATTTCGCGGGCATGATGTGCCTGGCAGACGCGCGCGACCGCTTCTGCCTGCTCTTCCACTTCTTCGCGCAAGCCTTCGAGCTCGATCAACAAGACTGCGCCGGAATCTACGGGATATCCGGCATGCGTGGCTTCTTCCACGGCGCGCAGCGTCCAGCCATCGAGCATTTCGAGCGCCGAGGGTGTGATTCCTTCCGCGGTAAGCGCAGTGACAGAGTTGGCGGCATCTTCCGCATTTTGATAAATCGCGAGAAGCGTGGCGACATGTTCGGGAAGAGGAGACAGCTTCACCGTGATGCGAGTGACGATGCCAACAGTGCCTTCAGTGCCAACGAAGAATCCGGTTAGATCGTAGCCGGCGTGCTCGGTGGCTTTACCGCCGAACTCCGCGATACTGCCGTCAGCGAGGACAACCTCCAGTCCTGCGATGTGGTTTACGGTCACGCCGTAGGCAAGCGTATGCGGTCCGCCGGAATTTTCAGCGACATTGCCACCGATTGTGCTGGCCTTCTGGCTGGAGGGGTCGGGCGCGTAGTAGAGCCCATGTTTCGCGACGGTTTGCGAGAGCTCCAGATTCACCACGCCCGGCTGCACGGTGGCACGACGGTTGGCGACATCGATCTCCAGGATCTTTCGCATACGCGAGAAGACCATGACGATTCCACCCTGGCGCGGCACGGAGCCTCCGCTCAGACCGGTTCCCGCGCCACGCGGAACAATGGGAACACCGGCTTGCGCAGCCATGCGCACGATCGCAGAAACCTGCTCGGTAGTTTCGGGAAGAACGACGATTTCAGGAGTGCCCTTCGCGAGGCCAGCGTCGTACTCGTACAACATCAAGTCTTCGGGCCGGCGGAGTACAGCATCTGCGCCGAGAGCGGAACGAAGCTGCTTCGCCAATGCGGGAACATTCATGCGCGCTGGAAGCGGTCTGTAGGAGGGTCATTCTAGCACCGGGATTCCGCTCCGTTGCCGGACGATTACAAATTGTTACATTTTCCGATCGCAGCCGACGCGCACCTGCCTCGGCAACGTCAGCAGGCAGGAACGCGACTATCCTGATGAGGTGAGCGGTGCAGAACAGAACGAGCGGTTGCTGGCATCCTTCGTTGACTACCTGAAGGTGGAGAAGGGCTTGGCGAACCTGAGCGTGGAGGCGTATCTGCGCGATCTGCGCCAGTTCTCGGAGTTCGCGGAAACAGTGAAGCGCGAGTTGTTGCGAGTTCGGCGCGAAGATGTGAAGAAGTTTATCGACTCTTTGCTGTCGAACGAAGTGGACGGGCGCTCCGTGGCTCGCAAGCTTTCGGCGCTGCGGCACTTCTACCGCTATCTTCTGTTGGACCGGCACGTCAAGGAAGATCCCACCCTGAATATCGACACGCCCAAGCAATGGAAGGTGCTCCCCAAGGCGCTTTCGCGCGTGGAAGCGGAGCACGTTGTGCAAGTTGAGCGGCCAGTGGCGGAGAAGAAACTGGCGCAGGCAATCGCCGCTCGCGACCGCGCCATGCTGGAGATGATGTATGCCGGCGGGCTGCGCGTGTCTGAGATCGTGAACGTAAAGATGGAGGATCTGAAGCTCGACTTGGGCTACGCGGTGGTGCGTGGCAAGGGTGATAAGGATCGAGTGGTCCCACTGGGCCGTCCGGCACAGGAGATGCTTGCGGTTTACCTGAGTGAGTGGCGGCCGGTGCTGGCTTGCGGCAAAAACACTGCGCAAATATTCATTGCGCGCGCCGCCAAACGCCTGACGCGGCAACGTGTGTGGCAAGTGGTGCAGGGCGCCGCCGAGAGCACCGGCAGGCATGCCAGTCCACATATGTTGCGGCACAGTTGCGCTACGCACATGGTGGAGAACGGGGCGGATCTAAGGACGGTGCAAACGATCCTGGGTCACGCGGATATTTCGACGACGCAGATCTACACACACCTGGCGTTGGATCGACTGAAGAGCGTGCACCGGGAGCACCATCCGAGAGGGAAGAAGAAAGTGATCAGTGGTTAGTTGCGTAGCTAGTAGCTAGTCGCTGAGAACCAGTTCGTTAACCGGCATGGCAGAGACGAAACTCAGTCCGATGCAGAAGGCGGTGATCCAGTTCCTGCAGAGCTTGCGGGAGCGGAATGCCTCGCCGAACACGATGCTCGCGTACGGGAAAGATCTGGCGGAGTTCGTGAAATACATCGGTCCGATCGAGAAGCCCTCCGAGCTCGATCACGTTCGCATTCGCGGATTTCTGTCACATCTATATGAGCGCGGACTCGGCAAGACATCGGTAGCGAGGCATCTGGCGGCGGTTCGATCGCTTTACAAGTGGCTGGCGCGCGAGGGGAAAGTTAAGCAGAACCCGGCGTCGCTGGTCTCCACGCCCAAGCTGCCGAAGAAATTGCCGCGCGTGCCCACGATCGAAGAAGTGAACAATGTGCTCGACGGCGAACTTCCGGAGACAGCTGCTTTCGTGGAGCGCGATAAGACGATCCTGGAACTGCTCTACGGATGCGGGCTGCGGAACTCAGAGTTGATCGGGATCAATCTGGACGACATACATTGGTCGAATGAGACCATCCTGGTTCGCGGCAAAGGCCGCAAGGAAAGAATGGTCCCGCTGGGCGATACGGCGGCAGAGGCGATCCGCGAATATCTCTCCAAAAGAAAAGAGTTGCTGGCGGCGAAGAAGAGGACCACACCGGCGTTGCTCGTCAATCTTCGCGGCCAGCGGCTGACCACGCGCAGCGTTGGGCGAATCGTCAAACACATCGCAGTCTCCAAAGGGCTCTCGCCCGATGTGCATCCGCACACCCTGCGGCACGCGTTTGGCACCCATTTGCTGGAAGAAGGCGCGGATCTGCGAGCGATCCAGGAAATGCTCGGCCACGAGCGTCTTTCCACGACACAACGCTATACGCAGCTTTCCATGAAACACGTGGTCGAGGTGTACGACAAGACGCATCCCCGCGCGAAATAGCCCATCTGTCGCTTGATATCGTCCGTTTGTCCGGTGACGACAGGACAAGGGAACGAATGTGCCTAAAGTACCTTCGTAACCTATCGTTCCCCGATTGGTATAGCTAAAGTCATCTACACGAGCGATGCCGGTCACGGCAGAGGTGTAGGGGTATGTCTTCAAGTGCAATTTCGCACGACGGAGTGAAGGTCAACAGTTCGGACGCAGGCAGTCGCGTTCCCATGCTGTTGCGGCTGAAGAACACCGGCCTGAAGCAGTTGATGAACGTCAATCGCGAACTCTGGCTGCTGTTGACCATGTTTGCCATTGCCGCCGTGATGAATTTCGTAGTCGACGCCCAAAAAATGGTCCTCGGCTTTTACACCTTCCCGACTTTGCTCTCGGCGTACTTCTTCGGACGCCGGCACGCTGTGCTGACGGCCTGCGGAAGCATATTCCTGGTCGGCATTGTGATGTATTACAACCCGCACCTGATGGGACGGCAGCTGCCCACCGCACTCCCTGTAGAAGAGAAGTGGTTCGACGTAAGCGTGTGGGGCGGAATTCTGATCGTAACGGCCTACACCATGGGCACGCTCTACGAGCACAAACAGCGGCACATGGCGGAGTTGCGGGACACATATAACGGCATTCTGCTAATCCTGCAGCAATTCATTTCTAAAGATAAATACACGCAAAACCACTCTTACCGCGTGTCGGTGTATGCGTGCCGGATTGCGCGCGAGATGGGCATGAACTCAGAGACGATTGAAGATATTCGCGCGGCGGCGCTGCTGCATGACATTGGCAAGCTCGATGTGAGCCGCGAGATTCTGTACAAGGCAGCGAAGCTGACGAAGACGGAATACGAGCAGATCCAGCAGCATGTTTCTACCGGAGTGGCCATGTTGTCGCCGGTCGGCGGGTCGCTGCGGCGGGTGCTGCCGATCATCCTGGCCCATCACGACAAATACGATGGAACCGGGTATACACCCAGAGTTGGAGAGGACATCCCGTTGGAAGCCCGCATCCTGAGCGTGGCGGATGTATACGATTCGCTGACGAGCGATCGGCCCTATCGAAAGGCGATGTCGCCGTTCGATGCGAAGGAGATTATCGTCAAGGGTTCAGGAACAGATTTCGATCCGCGAGTCGTGAATGGCTTCGTGAGCGCCTTTCAGCGCCGCGAAATGGAAGTGCCGGAAGTGGTGCTCTAAGAAATTGGAAGGCCGAAGTGAACCCCAGCGTCACGGCGCTGGGGTTTTTACTTTGTGACCAAGTTCGTCGCTAGGAGCGCTGCGGAACAGGTCGGGTTACGGGGACGAACAGTTCCTGCAATTCCGATGGATGGTCGAGCAGAACGTCGGGCGGCGCTTCCCGCAGAGAGTGAGGCGCGAGACCGTACGTCAAGCCGATGGTCCACATGCCTGAGTTGCGTCCGGTGAGCACGTCATTGGCGGAGTCTCCGATCATCACAGCCTGATCCGGATGTACCCCCGCTTCGTGCAACAGCGTGCGCGCGCCTAACGGATCGGGCTTTTTGGTAGAGAAGCTGTTACCGCCGTAGATCTGGAAGAAGAACTCCTGCAGATCGAGTCCCTCGACGATCGCGCGCGACGGAACCACAGGTTTATTGGTCAGCACGGCCATTTGTATGGGCGAGGCGCCGTTGCGCGATTCACGAATCGCTTTCAGCGCCTCGTGAATCCCTTCATAGACATAGGTGTTGTCCAGTTTGTGCTCGCGATAGTAGGCGAGGAAATAGAGCAGGGCCTCGTCAAAGAATTTCTGATCGTCGGGATCTCCGAGGGCACGCCGCACCAGCATCGGAGCGCCGTCGCCGATGTAGGTGGAGATCACCTCCTCCGGGAGTTCAGGACGCTGGAAGTGGCGCAGCATGGCATTGATGGAGTTGGTGAGATCCAGGCGGGAGTCGATGAGGGTTCCGTCCAGGTCGAAAACGAGGAGGCGAATCTTGTCTATCGGAATGGGCCGTTTGGTATGAATCATTACTGCCATTTTATCCGGCAAACGGCGGGCGGATAAGCCTGCGGAGGAACGGTATACAGGAATTTTGGGGTGTCGGGTACAATCTATGGGTAAGGGGTTTTCTGTAGCGTTTCAGGACCAGGGGACGGAGTCCCGTGCCAGCCATCCGCATCAAATAGGTAGGGTTACGAGCACCGATGCGCTATTTCGTAGGTCGATTTGAAGGGGAGTTTTGATGGCGACTATGAAGACGCGGCCCAAGGCGGCCGCAGTGGCGGACCTTCCGGCCAAAACCTACGAGGGACTGGCGCCGGAGCAACTCATTCAGATCTATCGCCTGATGTACCAATCCAGGTCCATCGACGACCGCGAAATCCTTCTTAAGCGTCAACAACGAGTTTTCTTTCAGATCTCCTGTGCGGGCCATGAGGCGCTGCTGGTTGCAGCCGGTATGGTGCTGAAGCCCGGTTACGACTGGTTCTATCCCTACTACCGCGACCGCACACTCTGCCTGGCACTGGGGATGACGTCGGAAGAGATGTTGCTGAGCGCGGTCGGCGCCGCCGATGATCCGAATTCCGGCGCGCGTCAGATGCCCTCGCACTGGGGAAGCAAGAAGCTCAACATTGTGACGCAGTCGTCGCCCACTGGCACGCAGTTTGTCCAGGCAATTGGGTGCGCAGAGGCGGGCCGCTATTTCTCTCGCCGACCCCAGGCTGCGCAGAAACGCCAGGGCGACTACAGCGAATTCAAAGATGTTGTCTTCCACGGCGATGAGATCACCTATGTCTCTACAGGTGACGGCGCGACCAGTGAGGGAGAGTTCTGGGAATCGATGAGCGCCGCTTCTGCGAAGAAACTGCCGGTGTTATTCCTCTGCGAAGACAACGAGTACGCGATCTCAGTTCCAGTCGAGGTGCAAACGCCCGGCGGAAATATCTCGAAGCTGGTTGCAAGTTTTCCCAATTTTCATTTCGCTGAGATTGATGGCTGCGACGTGCTGGCGAGCTATGCAGCACTGAAAGAAGCGGCGGAGTATGTGCGCGCGGGACACGGTCCGGCATTTGTGCATGGGCATGTGATCCGTCCGTATTCTCACTCGCTTTCCGACGACGAGAAGCTTTACCGCTCCGAAGAAGAGCGCAAAGCCGAGATGCAGCGCGATCCCCTTCCGCGCTTCCAGATGTTCCTTTTGCGCGAGGGGATCCTCGACGAAGAGGGAATCACGAGGCTGGAGAAAGAGATTGATCGCGAGGTGCAGGAAGCGGCCGATCGCGCATTGGCAGCTCCGGCTCCAACTGTAAGCACGGTGATGAATTACGTGTATTCGGATGTGATCGATCCGACGTCGCCCGCGTTTGCGACGCAGCCAAAGTTCGGCAAGCCCGAGCGTGGCAAGCTGGGCGGCGAAAAGACGATGGCTGATCTGATCAACGCGTGCCTCCGCGATGAGATGAAGCGCGATGAGCGCATCGTGATCTTTGGCGAAGATGTTGCCGACTGCAGCCGCGATCAGTATCTCGAACAGAAGCTGGTGAAGGGCAAGGGCGGCGTCTTCAAGCTGACCGGCGGCTTGCAATGCGACTTTGGCGGTGATCGCGTATTCAACGCACCGTTGGCGGAAGCGAGCATCGTCGGTCACGCCATCGGCATGGGAACACGTGGACTGAAGCCGGTGGTCGAAATTCAGTTCTTCGACTACATCTGGCCAGCCATGATGCAGCTTCGCGACGAGATGCCAATCATCCGGTGGCGATCGAACAATGCGTTCTCGTGTCCAATGGTGCTGCGCGTCGCTATTGGCGGATACCTGACTGGTGGATCGATCTATCACTCACAATCGGGCGAGAGCATGTTTACGCACACGCCGGGCGCGCGCGTAGTTTTTCCGTCGAATGCGCTGGACGCGAATGGACTGTTGCGAACAGCGATTCGTTGCGATGATCCGGTGCTCTTCCTGGAACACAAGCGGCTCTATCGCGAGACATATGGGCGGTCACCGTATCCGGGGCCGGACTACATGATCCCGTTTGGCAAAGCGCGGATCGTGCAGGAAGGATCAGACCTGACGGTAGTTACGTACGGTGCGGTCGTCCCGCGAAGCTTGCAGGCGGCACAGCGCCTCGAGCGCGAAACAGGAGTGAAAGTTGAGCTCATCGATTTGCGCACGCTCAATCCCTATGACTGGGATGCGATTGCGACCTCGGTGCGCAAGACGAATCGCGTGATTGTCGCGCACGAGGACATGCTGAGTTGGGGCTTCGGTGCGGAGATCGCGGCGCGCATCGCCGACGAACTCTTCGACGAATTGGACGCGCCGGTAAAGCGTGTTGCCGCGAAGGATGTCTTCGTCGCATACGCGCCGGTGCTGGAAGACGCGATTCTGCCGCAACCCGAGGATCTGTATCAGGCCATGAAATCTCTAGCTGAGTACTAGGTTTCGACTGAGAAAGAAAAAGCCCACCGGCATGGTGGGCTTTTCTATTTGGGGATGATGCTACTTGCGTCCGGTGAGCCAATCGACCGAGATCGGTCCGGCGCCAGTGAAGATCAGTGCGAATGCAATCGCTGCCAGCGACAGTGGGAACTCGAAGCCACCCTGGCCGGTGAGTCCGTTGTGCCAATGAACCTTCGCGATGGCCACGCACATGTCGATGCAAACTGCTAACGCCGCAAAGCGCGTCAAAACGCCCACAATCAGAGCAATTCCGCCTAGAAATTCTGTGAATGCCGAGACGTACCCGAGCCATGCAGGCATGCCCAGGCTAGCGACAAATTGAGCATGATGATGGAGCTGCCCACCGAAAACTTTGTGATACCCGTGAACAACCATGATGACTCCGAGCACAACCCGCAGGATAAAGAACCCTAACGGCTGAACCCGGTCGAGGAAACTGAGATTCAAGAGTGCGGCCCTCCGCTGAAATAAGGTCAGCGTGATTGTAGCAACCGAGTTGAACCTTGAACATTCCCAGACGAATGCTTAAGAGAGATGCACGTGATCTTGGCCGCAGAAAAAGCGCCGTTCACGCGTGAACATCGTCGCCGGCTTTTGACGGATGAGATTTTTCGCACTCGGGTTGAGCCGAAGGACTGGTCAATCTTGGGTTGAATTCACCTCAGGTTGTGATGGTCATCACGTGGTCTGGTGCGGTGCTCATGCTACTTTCCGAGTGGTCGAGAAGTGGCTGCGCGCGAGTATTGCGTACCGGGCGCAGGGACTATAGGATTCTCGCCACTTACTTGCATATATCTGTTCAGTCGCGAAGAGGAGAGATCGCGAATGGCTAATGAATCAATGGACGAGCCCATACCCAGCGAAACACCAGGTTTGATCCGCAACCTGGTGAGCCTGGCGGGCGCCGTCATCGCTGTCATCGGGGCTGCGAACGTAGCTTTTCTTGTATTTATCGATTTTCTGTCGAATCGGCCTAACCCATACATCGGCATCTTTGGCTACATGATCATGCCGGGGATCATGGGGTTCGGCTTGCTGCTGATTCCGTTGGGAATGTTGATTGAGCGGCGCCGGCGTCGTACGCGTGCCCCCTCGGCGATCCCGCGTTTTCCGCGCATCGATCTGAACGATCCGAAGCAGCGGCGCACGCTGGCAGCGGTTTCGGCGTTCATTATTGTCTTTGTCGCGTTGAGTGCTGCGGGCAGCTATCGCGCCTACGAATACACGGATTCGGTTCAGTTCTGCGGTCAACTGTGCCACACGGTGATGAAGCCGGAATATACAGCGTACCTGCAGTCACCGCATGCACGCGTAGCCTGTGTCGACTGTCACGTGGGCGCGGGCGCCGGCTGGTATGTGAAGTCCAAGTTGTCGGGCGCATACCAGGTGTATTCGGTGGCGTTCCATAAATATCCGACTCCGATTCCAACGCCGGTGGCCAATTTGCGCCCGGCGCCGGAGACTTGTGAGCAGTGTCACTGGCCGAACAAGTTCCATGGCGATCAGCTACGTGTGTTCACGCATTTCGGCACCGACGAGAAAAACACGCCTCGGCAAATCCGCATGCTGGTGAAGACGGGTGGCGGCGATCCGGCCACTGGCCTGCCTTCCGGCATTCACTGGCACATGAATATCGGGAATGAGATTACGTATATTGCGACCGACAACCAGCGGCAGGTGATCCCATGGGTGCAGGCGAAAGACCGGGAAGGACATGTCACGGTTTACTCGGTGAAAGATGCTCTCAAGCCCGATCAGATAGAGAAGGCCTCGAAGCGCCGTATGGATTGCATCGATTGTCATAACCGGCCGACTCACATTTATCGTCCACCAGATTCATCGGTTGACGATGCAATGCTGGCTACCAAAATCGATCAGTCACTTCCGTTCATCAAGCAGCAGGCAGTGACGGTCCTTGCGGCTGACTACAAGACCACCGAAGAAGCAGTAAAGGCGATCGATAGAGATCTGACCGGTTTCTACCAGAGCAAATATCCGGATGTGTACGCTTCGAAACAGCCGCAAATCAAGGCGGCCGTTGTGGAGGTCCAGCGCATTTACCAGAACAGCATCTTCCCGGAGATGAAAGTCGACTGGCGGGTGCATCCCAACAACATCGGGCACTTCTACTCGTCAGGATGCTTCCGTTGTCACGACGGAAATCACGTCACAGCGGACGGCAAGGTGCTGAAGAAGGATTGCGACACCTGCCACACCATTCAATCGCAAGTGGAAAGCGGAAAGCCGCTGATGGGAACGGCCCAGGGCGTGGCCTTCCAGCACCCGGTTGATCTTGGCGATATGACCGCGGTGAACTGCGCCGACTGCCACACCGGCGGCGTAGGGCCATAGGCACTCAGCAGGAACAAAGAACCACGGGCGGGAGCGAATCCCGCCCTTTCTTTTGCCTGCCGATAGGTCTCTTGCGCCAGTGAGCAATCTCATAGGAGGGAGTGACATACATCACAGCCGCTTGGGTCATGGTTTTCTACCCTTGCTTGTAGACGGAAGCGTCGAAAAGGGCGCTGGAGGCGAGGATGGAAACCAAGACTCATCCAGAACAGGAATTCAAACCCAGGCTGATCTTCTGGGAAGTGACCAAAGGCTGTAACCTGCGCTGCATCCATTGCCGCGCTACAGCAACGGAACTGAGTTCTCCGACGGATCTCCCCACCGAACGCGCGCTCGATATCATCAAGCAGATTGCAGATTTCGGGAATCCCATCCTCGTGCTGAGTGGTGGTGAGCCGCTGTATCGTTCCGACATTTTCGATTTAGCGCGCTTTGCGACGGAACGTGGGATTCGCGTGGCCCTGGCTACAAACGGTACGTTGGTCACAAAACCGGTCGCGAAGAAGATCGTCGAAGCCGGAGTAAAACGCGTCTCCATCAGCCTGGACGGCGCCGACGCGCTGACGCATGACACCTTCCGTGGAATCCCCGGAGCGTTCGAAGCCGCCATTTATGGCATGCGCAATCTGCAAGAGCTAGGGCTGTCGGTGCAGATCAACACCACCATCGCCCGGCACAATGCTCACCAGTTGCCCGACGTGCTTGAAATGGCGCGTTCACTGGGCGCGGACGCGTTGCACACATTCTTGTTGGTGCCGGTCGGCTGCGGAGTCGATATTGCCAACGAGCAGATGGTGCCGCCGGAAGAATACGAGCGGATGCTGAACTGGTTCTACGATCGCTCGAAAGATGGCGACATTGAATTGAAGGCAACCTGTGCGCCGCACTACTTCCGCGTGGTCCGGCAACGCCGAGCGGAAGAGCGCAAACAAGCCGCAGCGGCGGCGGGCGGCGACTATCGAGCAGTTGAACATGGGCCGGCGATTGGTCCCACGGATATGGCGATGCCGGGCTCCGATGCAATTATCTTCAAGCCCAAAGGAAATCACACTGGCCATCCGACCGGTCATCCGGGTGGACATCCTGATGGAATGAACGCGATGACCAAAGGGTGTCTGGCGGGAACCGGTGTTTGCTTCATCTCCTATGACGGAGAAGTTTTCCCCTGCGGATATCTGCCCGCTGTCGCGGGTGATTTGAAAAAGCAGCCATTTTCTGAAATTTGGAACGACTCAAAGGTGTTTGCGCAACTGCGACATGATCCGCTGGAAGGGAAGTGCGGCTGCTGTGAGTTCCGTAATGTTTGCATGGGCTGCCGCGCGCGCGCATTTGCCGCAACGGGCAACATGATGTCGGAAGAACCTTTCTGCGTGTACCAGCCGAAAGCTCGCGACGGTAAAGGCTTAAGTTATCCTCCCCGGGTTGTACGGCCGTGCCGGAGTCCGTTGCTCTGAACTGGCGGATTCCGGCACTTTTTTTGCGTGTGACAAAGGTCATCGTGGAGTGAGTTTCCTCAGAGTAATGTGGTGACAGGTAACGAAATGGCTGAGATGGTGACGAACGTACAGATGGCAAATCGGGCGCGGCTGCGCTCGATGACGGTTCCGCGTGAGCATGGCGCGTGGGGAATGTTGCTGGTCCCGCTCGCGATCGGCGGAGCAGTGGGCCTGCGCTCGACTGAGAATTTGCCGGCACTGCTATCGCTCGCACTTGCGGCGGTAACCCTGTTTTGGTTGCGAACTCCGGTGGAAGCACTGCTGGGGACAACCCCGATCAAGGCGCGTTCAGCGGAAGAGCGGCGGCATCTGGTTTCAGTCATTGCTGCGCTGAGTATTCTCGCCCTTTGTTGCTTGGGCACGATTTTCTGGCATGGCCGGAATCGGGCGCTCCTTCCGGTCGGGATCGTTGCGGCGGCAGCGTTCGGAGTTCAGGCTCTCGTGAAACGTGCGGGACGCAAGGGACGAATGCCGGCACAAATCATCGGTTCGATTGGGCTGACGTCGACCGCCGCAGCAGGATATTGCGTCGCAAACGGCGGGTGGGCACCCATCGCGATTGCGCTCTGGGCGATCAACTTTGCATTTGCCGCCGGCCAGGTGCATTACGTCCAGGTGCGGATTCACAGCTCGCGAGCGACCACGCGCTCTGAACTGCTGAGCATCGGCGATTTTTTCCTGCTCGGAGAAGCGCTTTTGTGCGCGGTGGTGGCTGGCGCATGGTACTTCGGGCTGGTGCCGGGACTTGCTGTAGTCGCATTTGCACCCATCGTGATCCGAGGATTCCTGCTGTTTGCGCGGCGTCCGGGACCGTTGAATGTTCACCGCCTGGGCTGGACTGAGCTCACGAATGCGATCGTGTTCGGGATGCTGCTCTGTGCCGCGTATTGGAATCACTGACCCGAAACCAAAGGCGTGACTAGGCCAGCGATTACAATGTCCTGCATGCCAAGCCTCGACACGACGAATCCACTCGGAATCCTGAAGCGCGTTGCGATCTTTGCCGACCTTTCTCCGGCAGAACTGCAGTTTCTGGCTGAGCGCGCAGTAGCGCGCGATTATGAAGCGGGCGAACTGGTCTTCTCGGAAGGCGAAACGTGCGAGGGGCTGTTTGTCGTGGAATCGGGCCGATTGCGCATTTTTAAAAGCTCGCCTTCCGGGCGTGAACAGGTGCTCTCGATCGAAGGACCCGGCAGCTCCGTCGCGGAATTGCCAGTCTTTGATGGTGGCCATTACCCCGCTTCGACCGCAGCGGTCGAAAAGGCGCGGTTGTTGTTTGTCAGCAAGCAGGATTTCTATTCGCTCTGCCTGGTGCATCCGAAGGTTGCGCTAAAAGTCCTTAAAGTTGTTGGGGCTCGCCTGCGGCGGCTAGTTGGGATTATCGAGGAGTTGTCGTTTACAACAGTGCGTTCGCGGCTGATCTCATTTCTCTTGCGACACGCTCATGAGAAGAGGGATGGCTCGGGCATCCATGTCACCCTTCCCGCCAGCAATCAGGAACTCGCGTCACACATCGGCACGGTAAGGGAACTGGTGTCGCGCAATTTGAGCCGTCTGCAAGCACAAGGCTTCATCACCATCGATGGCAAGGACGTAAAGATCCTGGATATGGAAGCACTGCGCGCAGAACTGGAAAACGTCGAAAGCTAGTCCCTCTTCTCGCCTCCGAGTGGATGCTTCTCCGATCTCCATTTACAAAGCATCGTTGTCCGACTAATATGCCCTCTCTTCGCTTTAGTCACAAGAAAGTGTGACGGCTGTGACAAAAGTCATCTGCGCTGGTCACAACCTCCCGTAACGTGATTGCCATGAAGGGAGTACGGCCATGAATACGGAAAAGACAGTACGTGAGCTGGCGGTGGAGAATCCGCACGCGACACGGGTGTTCGAGCAGTTCGGAATTGATTACTGCTGTGGCGGAGCACGGACTCTGAGTTCGGCTTGCGCCGAAAAAGGCGTGCTGGTGGAGGAGGTCCGAAACGCGATTTCGAATGGCATCTCTGCCGAGGTGGAGCGACAGTCTGCGCAGGACTGGACGCAGCGCGAATTAAGCGTTTTGATCGACCACATAACGGCGACGCACCATGTTTACGTGCGCCAGGAGACGGTGCGCATCCAGCAGTTGCTGGCCAAGGTCGCCGGTAAGCACGGCGCGAAACATCCCGAGGTCATTCGAGTTCAAGGAGTCTTTTCCGCGCTTAGCGCAGAATTGACGTCGCATCTGATGAAGGAAGAGAACGTTCTCTTCCCGTACATCGTCCAACTGGAAAAGGCGACCGCCGCCGGACTGCCAAAACCACGTCCGATGTTCGGGTCGGTCAAAAGCCCCATTCACATGATGGAACTGGAGCACGCCTCGGCTGGCGAAGCCCTGCGAAGCCTGCGCGAAGACAGCAACAACTACACGGCTCCTGACGACGCCTGCGCCACTTTCCAGGCGAGTTATATGGCGTTGCAGGCATTCGAAGCGGACCTTCATCAACATATTCATCTGGAAAACAACATTCTCTTTCCCAAGGCAATTGCGCTGGAGAATTCGGGCCCCGCTGTTTAGCTGAACACAACTTTCATTCGGAGAAATGTAATGGAATACAAGAAGCTGTGGATTGCGCTGGCGGTGGTGCTCGTTGCCTCCTTCAGCGTGCTGGGCGGGGTGGGATATCACGCCATTCACAATGGGCCGCCGACTCCCACGCAAGTGGTGACGACGGACGGCCGTGTGGTGATGGAGGGAGAGGCCATCCATCTTGGACAAGGCGTGTGGCAGTCGATTGGAGGACAAGAGGTCGGAACGGTTTGGGGGCATGGAGCCTACGTCGCTCCCGACTGGTCTGCCGATTACCTGCATCGCGAGTCGATGTTCATTTTGGACCGATGGGCGCAGGGTGAAGGCGCGGCGAACTACGAGACGCTGGGAGTCGAGCGCAAAGCCGCTCTGCAAGCCCGTCTGCAAGAAACGATGCGCCGCAATACGTATGACGCGGCGACCAGACGAATTACGGTCGATCCGGCCAGAGCGGACGCTTTCGAGCACCTGGTCGCGTACTACAGCGACGTTTTTGCGAGTGGACGCACGGAGTATGCAATCCAGAAGGGTGCGCTGAGCGATGCGACGAAAGCTCGCGAGATGACGTCGTTCTTCTGGTGGACGTCATGGGTAGCGAGCACCAATCGCCCTGGCCAGGACGTGACTTACACACAAAATTGGCCGCACGAAGAGCTGGTTGGCAATCGTCCGACCGGCGCCGCAATCGTTTGGAGCGTGATCAGTTTTGTGCTGCTGCTGGCCGGTGTTGGGGGCATGGCGTGGTATTTCGGATCGCAGCAGAAACCAGCGCCAATCGAGCCTGAAGAAATACCGGACCGAGATCCGCTGCTTGGATTGAAACCAACACCATCGCAGAAAGCCACGATCAAGTACTTCTTTGTGGTGGCGGCGCTGTGGGTGGTGCAAGTCGCGCTGGGCGCGGTCGCCGCGCACTATGGCGTGGAAGGCAATGGATTCTACGGAATCCCACTGGCCAAGTGGCTGCCGTATTCGGTGGCGCGCACATGGCATCTGCAGATCGGCATCTTCTGGATTGCGACCTCGTGGCTGGCAACCGGACTCTACATCGCGCCGGCAGTAAGCAATCGGGAGCCGAAGGGGCAGCGCCTGGGGGTGAATGTCTTGTTCGTCGCGCTGATTCTGGTTGTCGTCGGATCGCTGGCGGGCGAGTGGCTGGGTATTCAGCAGAAGCTCGGCAACCTGTGGTTCTGGTTCGGCTCACAGGGTTACGAATACGTGGACCTGGGGCGCTTCTGGCAGATCTTGCTATTTGGGGGACTGGTGTTCTGGCTGTGGCTGATGTGGCGCGGGCTGCGTCCGGCGTTGGCGAAGCGCGACGAGAACCGGCCATTGCTGGTGTTGTTCCTCATTTCGGCGATTGCGATCCCGCTGTTCTATGCGGCTGGCTTGATGTATGGGCAGCGCAGTCCGCTGATTACGGCGGAGTACTGGCGCTGGTGGGTAGTCCATCTGTGGGTAGAAGGGTTCTTCGAAGTCTTCGCGACCGTGGTGATTGCGTTCCTGTTCACGCGGATGAAGTTGCTTGGCATTCGCACGGCAACACGTGCGGTGCTGTTTTCCACCGTAGTGTTCCTGTCCGGCGGAATTATCGGGACGTTCCATCACCTGTACTTTGCGGGGACTCCGAACTCGGTGCTGGCGCTGGGAGCGGTGTTCAGCGCGATGGAAGTGGTGCCGCTGGTGCTGATCGGATTCGAAGCATGGGAGAACATTCGACTTGCTCGCGGCAATACGAAGGCGGTGTGGGTGCAGGCTTACAAGTGGCCCATCTACTTCTTCGTCGCAGTCGCGTTCTGGAATTTCGTGGGTGCGGGATTGTTCGGGTTCTTCATCAATCCGCCAGTCGCGCTTTACTACATGCAAGGGCTGAACACGACTCCAGTGCACGGCCACACCGCGTTGTTCGGCGTGTACGGCATGCTCGGGCTCGGACTGATGCTCTTCTGTCTGCGCGCCTTGAAGCCGGGGCGGGCCTGGAAAGACAAGCCGCTGGCGTTCGCGTTCTGGGCGATCAACATCGGGCTGCTGCTGATGGTGTTGCTGAGCCTGCTGCCGATCGGATTGATGCAGGCGTGGGCCTCGGTGGAGTACGGCACGTGGTATGCGCGCTCGGCTGAGTTCCTGCATCACGGCCCGATGAACACCCTGCGCTGGATGCGCATGATTGGCGATACCGTTTTCGCCCTTGGAGCGCTGGTGCTGGGCTGGTTCGTTCTCGGGCTGGTGACTGGACACTCGTACGACGACTCGGGAACGGTCGCGGAAGGCGAGTGGAAGGTGCGTCCGAGAGAAGAACTAGTCGCGAAATAGGAGATTGATTCGCGCTGCGCTGTGAATATGGGCCGCCGCTGAAAATGCGTGCGGCCCCCTTTTTTTGCAATGTTTCGATGGTGACGCAAATCACAGCCATGGCGGACAGAGCCAGAGATACTTAATCTCGCAATGTGCTCTCGATGGGCAAAATGCGCCGCAGCACTGGCGATCCTCTTGATGGTCGCGACGGTGCCTCTGTCGTGCGAGCTTCTGATGTTCAGAGGCGCGCCGACGGACTGCCATCACGAGATGGGCTCGACTGCCTCGGGTCCGGAGCACGCATGTTGTCCGCACGGGACGATGCCGTGCTGTGTTGAATCTTCGCCGACATCTGCTCCTGTTCCGTTTCAATCTTCCACAAGACAGTCTTTATCGCCTAGCCTGGTGGTAGCACAGGATCTGGCGCCGATTTTCGTGCCGCAAGCGATCGCTCTGAGCATCAGCGCCCAGCCGGGAGTTCCGCCAGTGCTGGCGCAAAAAGAAGACTTCCGCACGTAGAGATCACCCTGCCCCGCTGGATATTAAAAACTCCAACATTGCAGACTGAGCGCCGCGCGTGCTCAAGAAAGAAAATTAAAGGTGATCTTATGAAATTCAAATCTCTCATACTTATTTTGCTGTTCTCTCTTCCGGGGCTGGCTCAGAACCTGAGATTCGCTCATTTCGCCGACATGACTGCCCCGACTGCACAAACCTGCTGCAGCGGGAAAAAGGGAAAATGCTGCAATGGCAAGAAAGCCTGCTGCAAGAGTGACTCGTGCAGCAAGGACAATGCTGCCTGCAAAGACTGCGCTTGCTGCAAGGACATGAAGAGCGACGCTGCCAATGCGCAACCTGAAGCGAAAGACCAAGCCGCTACGAAAGCGTCTTGCTGCTCCAAATCAGGCGAGTGCAAAGCGGATTGCTGCGCGAAGATGAAGTCTGCGAGCAAAGCCGGATGCTGCGGTGGCAACAGCTGCGCACGCGAAAAGAAGTCCGCGTAGCTACAAACGAGCCCCGGGCGCAGAGCCTGGGGCTCATTCTTTCGAAAAGCAATTTCCAGTCACAGCTTGAATCCTTTCCAGCGTTCGACTAACCTGCGAGTTCTAGCGTCATCGGAGGCTATTTGTCAGAACTGAAAGTAGTGCGGGAGTGGGATGCCGAGATCTTTCACGCCAAGGTATTAGATCTCGAGCGCCAAGGCTGGCAAGCGAAGCGCGATACCTACAAGATCGTCGCCGAGATGAATCCCGAGGACGGAAATATAATCCACCTGCACACGATCGAGTTGATGCGCGAGAAGTAGATTCTCTTCAACTGCAGATCCCTCTCTCGCTGCGCGAGCTGGTGATGACAACCAAACTGCAGATGCCTCCGCTCCTCTTCGCTCGGCGTCGTCATGACAACTAATAAAGCTTTGAGGCGCATCGAGTGATTGAGGTGCGGCTCGATGCCTAGATCACCAATCATGACCGCGGCTCCTTTGATTCCGGCGCACCCGACGGTCGAGAAGCTGCGCGAGGCCGCAGCCGGATGCAAAGCCTGCGACTTATGGAAACGTGGCACGCAAACCGTCTTCGGCGAAGGCAGCCGGCACGCGAAGGTAATGTTCGTCGGGGAACAGCCTGGAGATCAGGAAGATCTGCAAGGGCGTCCATTCGTCGGTCCGGCGGGGCGCGTGCTCGACAAGGCGCTGGAGATCGCGGGCATCGACCGGAACGACGTGTACGTCACCAACGCGGTGAAACATTTCAAATGGGAGCCGCGCGGGAAGCGGCGGATTCACAAGAAGCCTCGACAACTGGAGATCACCGCATGCCGTCCATGGCTCGAGGCCGAGATCGCGGTGACCAAGCCCGAGGTGGTCGTCTGCCTCGGAGCAACGGCGGCGCAGTCGTTACTGGGGCCGAAGTTCAAAGTCACCGAGCGGCGCGGCGAGGTGATTCCTTCCACGCTCGCGCCTTTCATCGTGGCGACAGTGCATCCGTCGTCGATTTTGCGCGCGCCGGATGAAGAGGCGCGGCAGGAAGCAATGACGGCGTTCGTCGACGACATGAAAGCAATCGCCGGCGTGCTGCGAAAGAAGGGATTGCTGCGGGCCGCGTAGGTTAGCGGGTTGGCGGTGTGTAGCCCTGCCACACGTACTCGAGCGCTTCAGGCAGCGTCTGCTGGATGACGGCGCGATCGACGTGGCCGGCATTGCGTACAAACACGAACTGATAGTGGTAATTCTTGTCCGCGAGCACCTTCGCCATATTCTCGTTAGCGAGAACCCAGTCGTGCATGCCGTCGCGCATCACGTTGGGATTCAAAAGGTCGCGATCTCCCACTTCCATCCAGATCCGAATCGGCTTTGCAGGATTTTCGGGAATGAGATGCTCGTGAAATCCCCAGGCGCCCTGCGGCGTTTTGGGATCGTAAGGCCACTGCTGATTGATGAACGTGCCGGAATAACTGAGCACGCGGTGGTAGAGGTCGGGGCGATACCAGGCCATGATGAGCGCGCACGCGCCGCCTGAGCTGCCGCCCATGCTTACCCGTGCATCGGGATCGCGCGTGAGTTTGACATGTGCCTGCGCCTCCACCAGCGGCAAGACTTCGGTCTCCACGAACTCGGCATAGCGGCCGGACATGGTGTCGTACTCAAGCCCGCGCTCGCTGCCTTGCGCATCGCCGCCGCCGTTGCCGATGGAGATGGCGATCATGACGGGAAGCCTGTGCTCGGCAATCAGGCGATCGATGGCAGAAAAGAGCCAGGGATGTGGGCCGTCCGAATCCACCAGGAAGGGAGCGACGCTTCCCGGCACATACGCGCTGGGAACGTAGACAGCCACTTTGCGTGTGTAAGGAGCAGGATGGCTGGTGGTGACAATCAGCCGTGCGGGGTTCGCGGGATCAACCGTGCCGAAGGTCCCCGGGTCACGCGCGATGCCTGGATAAATCTTGCTGTCCGCGGAGTTCATGGTGAACTCGATTACCGATCCGGCAAGCGCGGCCTCATGCGCGAGTTCAGGCGCAGGATCGTGCGTGGGGCCGAGAATGAAGTTGCCATCCGCAGTTGCGGGAGGAACCGCACCATCGGAAAGTTGTTTGGCTGAGACGTAGCCTGGGGTGAGGGGATCGCGGGTTGGCGGAGTGGGTCGTGCAGTAGGCGAGGGAGGGGCTACCGTCTGGCAATGTGCGGTGGCGAGCGCGCCGGAGAGGAAAAGAGCAACGACCAGCAGTGATGCGAGATTTCTCAGTTGTGACATAGGAAGTAGTGGCTCATTCAAGCTTTTCTGTTGGCCTGAGTGTGACATTGCACGGCGGGACGTAGTCTAACGTGTGAGCGCTCGTGCGTGTCACGAATGTTTTGGTTGTGTTCGCTCGCCTGTTATCTGGCACTGGCCTGTTCGGACGTAAGGTGGTCCTGCGCCGGATCGAACTGGCCTTCCCAGCGCGCGACAACAACGGTCGCCAGACAGTTGCCGATGACGTTTACCGACGTGCGCGCCATGTCCATCAACTGATCGATGCCGAGCAGGATGAAGACCGGTTCTACCGGAAGTCCGAACGATCCAACGGTTCCCATCAGAATGATGACCGATGCGCGCGAGACGCCGGCGACACCTTTGCTGGCGAGCATCAGGGTGAGCAGGAGAACGATCTGCTGGCTGAGGGAAAGATGCACGCCTGCGACCTGTGCGACGAAGATCGCGCCCAACGAGAGATAGAGGCTGGAGCCGTCCAGATTGAAGCTGTAGCCCAGCGGCATGACGAAGGCCACCACCTGGCGAGGGACGCCGATCCGCTCCATGGCCTCCATAGCGAGGGGTAGGGCGGCTTCGGAGTTGCTGGTGCCGAAGGCGACCGACGCCGGTTCAGCGACCGCGCGCAGGAACTTCCTGATGGGGACACCGGCGAACCAGGCGATGGGCAACAAAACTCCCAAGAGGAAAACGGTGAGCGCGGCGTAGAGCGTGGCCAGTAGCTTGGCGAGGTTGAGGAGGACGGCGAGTCCCATGTGTCCGATGGTGTAGGCCACGGCGGCGCCGACACCAATCGGCGCAAACAGCATGACGATGTTCGTGAACTTGAACATCACCTCAGTGAGACTCTCAGCGAAGGCCAGCATGGGACGGCGCTTGTCTTCGCGTACCTGGGCGAGCGCGATCCCAAAAAGCATGCTGAAGATCACCACCTGCAAGACCTGTCCTTCGGCAACCGACTTAGCGATGTTTTCGGGGAAGACGTGCAGGAGCATGTCAGTGGCGGTCGGCCGCGTAGCCGGAAGCGATTGAGCGGCGGCGGCCTGCGGCGGCATCTGGATTCCCACGCCTGCTTTGCTGAGATTGATGGCGGTGAGCCCGATGACAAGCGCGAAGGTGGTGACGATCTCAAAGTAAACGATGGCCTTGATGCCCATGCGGCCAACGGCTTTCAAATTCGCATGGCCGGCAATTCCACTCACGAGCGTACCGAATAAAAGCGGCGCGATGATGGTGCGGATCAGTTGCAGGAAGATCTGGCTGAGGACGCGAAGGTTCGATGCGAAGGCGGGGAAGTCGTATCCGATTTCGGCGCCGAGGAACATGCTGAAGACGATCCAGGTAGTGAGGGAGCGGCGCATGATGGCATAGCCGAAGAAAGACGCGAGCGCGATCGCACGAAAGACGGTTATGACTTTGGGCGATATGGACGGAGCTAGATAGGAAGCCAGAAAGAGGATCGCCACAACGGCGAAGAGGACGACGGTCAGGTAGAGCAGACGAGAGCGCATGAAAGGGCAGTTGTACAGCAGGCGAGTGCGAAAAGAAATTGGTAATTGGTAAGGAGCAATTAGTAATTAGTAGTTAGTAATTGGTAAAGGGAGCCGTCGTGTAACTGCTGTTTCGTCATAGATACGTTGAGCGGCGGTCTTTTCAATTACCTATTACAAATTACCGATTACCAATTCTTACCGGAGCAAGTCTTCGAGTTCGACGCCGCGGTCAGTTTTCGCGTCGCGATACTTCACGATGATGGGGGCGTAGACAGAGAGTCCCCATTCCTGGGCTTTTCCGCGGGTGATGGCGCGGGAGCCGGGCACGACGACGGCGCCCTCCGGGACGACGAGGCAGCCATCTGGGCCATCAGCTCGATAGATCGTATCTTTGACCGTGTCGAAAAGCGGGGTGGAGCGCGTCAGGATGGTCCCCGCGCCAAGGACCGCACGGGCGCGAACCTGGGTTCCTTCATACACGCCGCAGTTGCCGCCAATCAGGGCGTCATCCTCGATGATCACGGGCGATGCATTCACCGGCTCGAGTACTCCGCCGATCTGCGCCGCCGCACTGACATGGACATTCTTGCCGATCTGAGCGCAGGAGCCGATAAGGGCATGGGAGTCGACCAGCGTGCCCTCGTCAACATAGGCGCCGGTATTGATGTACATGGGGGGCATGCACACGACGGAGGCGGCGACGAAGGCGCCACTGCGTACGGAGGAGCCCCCGGGAACAATGCGAACGCGGTCTTCAATGCAGAATTCGCGGACTGGGAAGGTGTCTTTGTCGACGAAGGAGAGGTCTTCGCAGCCGGATTCGGAGAGCTCGCCGATACGGAATCCAAGCAGGATCCCCTGCTTGACCCAGACATTGACCTTCCACTTGCCGTCGACTCTTTCGGCGGCGCGAATCTCGCCACGCGTCAGGGCTTCGCGGAAATCAACGAAGACGGCGCGTGCGCCAGATACATTCTTGGCTTCCGGACCAAGGGCGAAGAGTCGTTCGATACCGGCTTGAAGTGGATGCATTCACCTTTGAGTATATCGTCTGCAAATCAGGATCTGCCATGCGCGTGCATTTTTTGCTGGCGTGCAACGAAAAAAGTGCATCTCAGCAAGACATGGGTTCGCTCGAACGACTGATGGGGCGGACGATGTTGCTTGTGGCGCATCCCGATGATGAGACCATCGGATGCGGAGCCCTCCTGCAACGCATGCGGGAGCCGGTAGTTGTGTTTCTCACCGACGGAGCGCCGCGGGATCCATATTTTTGGTCGGCATTTGGCTCACGAGAAAACTACGCCGAGATTCGTGCTGCCGAAGCGCGCAACGCGCTGTATCGAATCGGTGTCTCTGAGCTCTTCTTTCTGCACACCGACGGCGGAGCGATCCCCGATCAGGAACTGCATCTGAACCTGGGGCTGGCGCATGCGGGACTGTTCGAACTAATCACACAATTGAGGCCAGAAGCATTGCTCAGTTCGAGCTATGAGGGCGGGCATCCGGATCACGATTCGTGCTGTTTCCTGGCGAGTGTCCTGGCACGACAGATGAGTATTCCTGCTTGGGAGCTACCGCTTTACCACAGGCACGGCGGCGTGATCGAGATGCAGAAGTTCCTGCGTACTTCGGGGGACGAAGTGCGCATTGTCTCGACGGGAGACGAACTGCTGCTGAAGCGGGCGATGATGGGGGCCTACAAGTCTCAATACGATACGTTGAAGCAGTTCACGCCTGAGGCGGAGATGTTTCGTCCGATGATGAAGCACGATTTCTCTCGTCCGCCGCATTCGGGCAAGCTGAATTATGAGACCTGGGGCTGGAAGATGACGGGGCAGGATTTGTGCCGGGCGTTCATGGATTTCCAGGATGCAATGGCGAAACAAACTCGTTACGCGGGATGAGAGGATGAAAAAAGAAACCAGCATTCTCTACGTGGCGTACCCGTTGCTGCCTGTCAGCGACGAAAGTTGCGGCGGGGCGGAGCAGATGTTGTCGACGCTGGAAAGCCAGATGGCGCGGCGAGGGTATCGCACCGCGGTGGCGGCGTGCGCGGGATCGCTAGTGGACGGCGAATTGTTGTGTACGGGTCCGGCCGCGTCGGAGACGGATGAATTCGAAAAACGCGATGTGCAACACCGGCGGGCAGTGTTGGATTTCCTGCGACGAGGGCGGGAATCCCCGGTGGATCTTGTACACGACAAGAGCGGCAGCTTCTTCCAGTCGGCTGGGCAGATCAATCTTCCGGTGTTGGCGACTTTGCATTTGCCACGGCACTTTTATCCGGCAGGTGCGTTCGAAAATGTTCCGCAGAATGTGTTCTTCAATTGCGTTTCGGCGGCGCAGAGCCGGAGTTTTGCCGGTCTGGCCAATATGGTTGGCGTGGTAAGGAACGGGGTCGCGGTTTCACGATTTCCGTTTGTGACCGAGAAGGAAGGATATCTGTTGTGGATGGGCCGGATATGTGAAGAAAAAGGGCCGCACGTTGCGATCGACATAGCACGGCGGACGGGCATGCCTCTGGTATTGGCCGGACAGGTGTATCCGTTTAGCTATCACGAGCAGTATTACCGTCGCGAGATAAGGCCATATTTGGGATTGGATGATCCACGAGTGTGTTTTATCGAGACGCCAGATTTTCGTATGAAACGCAAATTGCTGAGCGAGGCGCGAGCGGTGCTCATCCCAAGTCTGGTGGACGAGACGAGTTCACTGGTAGCGATGGAAGCGATGGCATGCGGGACACCGGTGGTTGGATTCCGGAGAGGAGCGATTCCGGAAGTGGTGGTCGACGCCGAGACCGGCTTTGTAGTCAACGACGCGGGAGAGATGGCAGAAGCGGTGTGGTGGGCGGGGGAGATCAATCCACATGCGTGCCGTGCCCATGTGGAGACGAATTATTCCGCGGAACGCATGGCGAACGAGTATGAAGCTCTGTACCAGAAAGTGCTTGGCAGGATGCACCATCAGCAGTTTCTACGGGTCGCGTAGCTTCG
>CAVRWV010000026.1:0-139386 GCA_963724985.1 Terriglobia bacterium
GGCTTTCTTGTACTCGGCCTCGGCATCGTCTGGAAAACCAACCCGTTCGTACGCTCGTCCAGCCATGACGTGGACCGCAGCCTTATTGGCCGACGAATCTTCCATTTGAGCAAAGACGGTTGCAGCTTTGTCTTTCTCGTGCAATTGCAGCAGAGCGGTTGCCATGCTGTACGCAACCTCCATATCAGGCTGCAAATTTAAAGATCTGCTCAATGAGTCGACGGCCTGCCTGTAATCCTTCTTCAGTATCCAGAGCTTGCCCTGCAGATTCCAATAGACGGCGTTCTTCGGATCCGCTTTCACCAGAATCTCGCTCTCCTTCAGACCTTCGTCGGGACGCGGAGCACGGAAGTAGGCAAGCGCGAGCGAATAACGGTTCCCGTCCGTGGGCTCCAGTTCGAGGGAACGCTTATAAAGCTCGATGGCCGCAGGATAGGCGCCCACCAGGTTGCGTAGATCCCCCATCTCCTTGAGTCCCAGCGCAATTACGCGCTTGTTCGCAGCCGCGATCGCGTCTGGATCACCAGCCTGTTGAGCAGCAGACGCGGCCTGTAACCGGGATTGAAGCTCCGTGGCGGCGGTCACCTGTGGGGTTGGCGATTGCGCAGTGGCAAGCAGAGAAGCGACGGCGAGAAGAAAGGCCGCCAAACACAAATATATAGGGCAAAAACGGCGTTGAAACTGGCGAAAAATCACATGAATAAGATAACTCTTTGCCCGAGGCAATGTCTGTGAAATCAGGAACCAGAGTGCCGACGACGGGTTATCATTTTGCAGGTGTTGGGGAACGGAACCAGATCTGAAAAGAAGTTCTGAACGGGTGTCGAGATTGCGACGCCTGTCCGTCGTATCGATGCAGGGCTGAGACCGGCCCGACAGGAGACTAGCGAATGCGTTACATGATGCTGATCTATACGCAAGAAGCCCAAGGTGCGATGACCGAAGAGGAAATCGAAGATGTGAAGCAGAGACACCGGACGGTGATCGCGGAAACGGCCAAGGCAGGGATTTTCCGCGGAGCCGAACCTTTGCAGCCGACCAGCACTGCAACCACACTCCGCGTCCAGGACGGACAGGTACTCGCGACCGACGGGCCGTTCGCCGAGACCAAAGAACAGCTCGCCGGCTACTACATTCTCGACTGCAAGGATCTTGACGAAGCCATCTACTGGGGCAGCAAGATTCCTACTCTTTGCGGCGGACGCAAAGGGAGCTTGGAGATTCGCCCCATCCAGGAGATGAGTTCGCGCGCGATTTCAGAGTTAGCGGAAAAGGAACTCACCACAAGCTAGCGTGGCGGATGCTCAGAAAACTGTCGAGGCCGTCTTCCGCGAGCAGTCCGGGCGGATTATCGCCTCGCTGATTCGCATGTGCGGGTCGTTCGACCTGGCGGAGGAGGCCATGCAGGAGGCCTTCGCCTCGGCGCTTACGACGTGGCCGCAGCGAGGTATGCCGTCAAATCCTGCGGCTTGGATAACGACCGCCGCCCAACGGAAGATCATCGATCAGGTGCGCCGTCAGCAGACGCGTACCGAAAAAGAAGACGCACTGGTTTATGAAACGAAAACTTCCACCGAGCAAGAATCCATTGACGATCCGATGCCAGAGTATCCCGACGACCGCCTGCGTCTGATCTTCACCTGTTGCCATCCGGCATTGAATCAACAGGCGCAGGTGGCGCTCACTCTTCGCACGCTCGGTGGATTGACCACGCCCGAGATCGCGCGAGCTTTCCTCACTCCGGAGCCAACGCTTGCGCAACGCCTCGTGCGAGCGAAGGCAAAGATTCGCGAAGCTCGCATCCCCTACGAGGTTCCGCCGCTGCAGAAGTTAGCCGAGCGGCTCAGCTCGGTGCAGGCGGTCATCTATCTCATCTTTAACGAAGGCTACTCGGCGACCGCGGGTGAAAGCCTGATCCGTCGCGAACTGTGCGCGGAAGCGATTCGGCTGGCGCGAATCCTCGTGCAGCTGATGCCTGAAAATCCGGAAAATATTGGCCTGTTGGCGCTGATGCTACTGCACGATTCCCGCAAACTGGCGCGCACGAATGCGGCCGGCGACCTGGTCACGCTTGAGGAACAAGATCGGTCGCTGTGGGATCGCGAGGAGATCGCCGAGGGCCTGGCTTTAGTGGAACGTGCGTTGCGGATGCGACCCACCGGACCGTATCAGCTGCAGGCAGCGATCGTCGCTGTCCATGCCGAGGCCAACAGCACTGACGAAACCGATTGGCGCCAGATTGAGGCGCTTTACGAAGAGCTGCTGCGTATGCAACCGTCGCCGGTCGTTGCCCTGAATCACGCAGTCGCAGTCGCGATGAGCCGCGGTTACGAGAAGGGGTTGACGCAACTGGACGAGCTCGCGAAACAAGGAAGGCTTGGGGACTACTACCTTCTGGAAGCCGCCCGTGCCGATCTGCTCCGCCGACTGGGTCGCTTCGCGCCAGCCGCTGAGGCCTACAAACGAGCGTTGAAGTTAGTAAGCAATCCTGTGGAAGAACGTTATTTACGTCGCCGTCTGGACGAGATTGGTTCGTCCATTCCTGCGAGTTAGAATTCAGCTGCCACTCTCGGTCCGTGGCAAGAACTGTTCGCCAAGAGTGGCAACGAAATCAGCCGCCAATTTTCGGTTTTCATACAAACATAGGAGCCTCATGCGGATCGTATGTGCGTTGTGGTTTGTCCTTCTCTCTGGCTTGATCATGGCCCAAAACACAACGAAGACCGTGGCAGAACGACTAGGATATCCGGCGGATTCGCGATTGCTGGTGATTCACGCTGACGATTTCGGCATGTCGCATTCCGTAAATCAGGCGACGATGCAGGCTCTGGAGAAGCACTGGGTCACCTCTGCCAGCATCATGGTTCCCTGCCCCTGGTTTGCGGAAGTTGCCGAATGGGCGAAGTCGCATCAGGATGCCGATCTCGGGATCCACCTGACATTGAATAGCGAATGGCAAGCCTACCGTTGGGCCGGTCTGACAACTTCTCCCGGATCAAGCCTTCTCGATGCGCAGGGATTCCTCCCATTAACCACGGCAGAAGTTTTGCAGAAGGCAAAACCGGCAGACGTGCAGACAGAGGCGCTCGCACAAGTGGAGCGGGCGCGGCAGGCGGGCATCAAGCTCTCGCACCTCGATACGCATATGGGGACGATCGTTAGCTCTCCCCAATTTTTTCGCACTTACATTGGGCTCGGCCGCCGTTACGGCTTACCGGTGCTACTCGAGCAGCGGCCAGATTTTATGGGGGTAGAATTCCCGCACGAAGCGATACTCACCGACCATGTCGTGATGATATCGCCAAGTCCAAAGGACCAATGGCTGGCTACGTACGAGAAGGCGCTCGCTTCTCTGCCTCCGGGGTCCTATTACCTGATTGTCCATCTTGGATTCGACAACGATGAACTGCGTGCGGCAACGGCCGGCCATCCTGATTTTGGAGCGGCCTGGCGCCAAAGAGACTTCGACATGGTCAGCAGCCCTGAGTTTCAGCGCTTCCTGAAAGACCAGAAGTTCATACTGGTCTCGTGGAGCCACCTGGCGAAGGCATTGCCCGGAAACTGGCGGCAGTAGCGGGCTTTCGGCGGAATCGGCAATCGGGATATGGCCGCACCTGTTCCGCCAAGGGTTGTAGCACTTCTGGGCTGGAAGTCGTGCTCGCCGTTGTGAGAAGCTTTTCCGGTCCTTAGCCGGCTGAACGGCACTCGGAGGAATTCGTGTTCCTGCGCATGCTGCTTTATTGTGCTCTATGCGGTCTGTTCCTCTCCTGGGGTGGCCACAACGGTGGCGGCCACCTCATGGGTTGGTGGTGGATCCAGGGAATAGTGCTGACGGCAGGCGTCTTCCCCATCGTGCACTTCGGTCCTGCCAACTTTCTGCGACGGTTCGCCTCAGTTTGGATGGTTCTGGCTCTCGTCAGTGGCTTCTCGACGTGGCTCGAGGGCCGAGTCTATTTACCTCTGGCTGACTGGAATCAGCCGCAGGCGCTGATGGCTAGCATTCTTCTCTATACGATCCTGGCAGTCGTTATCGCCGGTCTTGCCGGACTGTTCGAACTGGTCGCAGATGATGGCGAATCTCCAGTGACCCGTGATGCCGACGGCATCGTATTAGTGATGCTTGCAGGCGGCATTGTTTACCTCGCCTGCCACTGGGTGTTTGGCGCGCTCTTCTTTCGTTACTCTACGCGCTCGTTCTACAGCTCCGTGCTGGAATTGAAGGTTGGCATGGATGGCGCAAGGAGCTTGGGGGCTCGCCTCCACATAATTGAGTTTGGCCGTGGCGCCCTGATGGCTTTAGCCGTGGTTCCCGCGATCGCGCTCATGCGAGTCGATCGCGTGAAGGCAGCTATTCTCGCAGGAAGCGTTTTATGGATTGCTGGAGGACTGGCGTTGCAGATTGCTCCCAACCCGATCATCCCGCAACATCTGCGCTGGCTCTACACCTGGCAGATTTTATTTCAGAATTTTCCCGTCGGGTTTGTCACAGCCTGGATCATGCGAAAGACCGCAGAGCCTGCTGCTGAAGAGCCTCAAGTTCAAGCCGCATCCACGACCGCATAGCTTGGGAGCCCGCTCGAAGGCGAGTGGGCTCCGCTATCTCTACGCTGTAGTCGCCGCCGGTTTTGCCACCGTGTCGCTGTAGTTGTTGATCTTTTCCAGCGTCTTCATGTGGTCGTACCAGGTGAATTTCAGAATGAGCGAAGTTACCGCGACGATACCGAACGCGATCGCTGCATTCCGCAGGTGCCAGGTCACGATGTAAATAGGCAGCGCCACAAGACATACCTGCCATACAACTCCCACCACGATGTTGAACATGTCGCGGAAGAAATCTTTGTTCCGTTCAAAATTCGGCTCTTCGGCGCGAACCTTTGCGAGGATCGGTCCCCAGAAGCCCCACGGGCGAACACGCCGGTAGAAGTCCTTCAGGACTTCTTCATCTTCCGGCTTGGTGAGGAATGTTCCAAGCAGGCAGCCAATCAGCGAAATTCCTAACACGATGGGGAAGATCAACGCGACATCGACGTTGCCCTTGAAGCCGCTGAGATCGAGAATCTTCGGCAGCGCCTTCGGCATAATCAGCGACGCGGCGATTCCGGTCACCATTCCCCAGAAGTAGCCGTAGCCGTTGAAGCGCCACCAGTACCACTTCAAAACGTTTGAAGCCGTGTAGCCGCCCCACAGCCCTGAGACGATCCACAGCACTACCGAATTGACCGACGCCACGTACCAGCCGATGAGCACGCCGACCAGGACGACCACGAACGATGCGAGGTAGCTCAGCCGCACGTACGTGCGCGGGCTGGCATTCGGATTAACAAACCGCTTGTAGATGTCGTTCACGAAATATGGCGGCGCCGCATTCACTGTCGCGGCGAAATTGGACATGAAGGCCGCCAGCAATCCCGCGATCAGGAAGCCCAACAGGCCCGTCGGTACGAATTTTCCGAGCGCGTAGGGCAGCACGAGTTCGAAGTCCATGTGCGCGCCCATGCCACGGATGTTCTCGCTGAAGAATACGATTGCCAGCACAGTCAAGCCGGTGATGAGGAAATAGCGCGGGAAGGTCAGCACCACGTTCACCCAGCTGCTCATCATCGAAGCTTCGCGCGGATTCTTCGCCGACAGAATGCGCTGCATGTCGTAGTTCGGCGCCGGACCCGCCATGCTGATCAATATGCCTTTGAACGCAAGCATCATCACGAAGAAGCCAAAGAGCCCATAGCCGTCTTCCGCGATCTTCGTTGTGGCGGCAGGCAGCAGTTGTGACCAGTTCAGCCCGAGATGCCACCCGAAGAAGATGTTGTCCCACCCTGCAGGCACGAAACGCGCCATCGTTCCAGGGGCCACTTTCGTCATGGCGATGATGCCCACCGCAAACGATGCGATCGAGAGAATGCAGAACTGGATCACCTCGGTAAGCACCACGCTGATCATGCCGCCCTTGATCACGTAAATAGCGGTGATCGCAATGAGGATGACCGCGTACTGGTTCGGAGTGAAATGCCAGGGCAGGAATGTCGCCGCAAATTTGCCGATACCTTTGAAGCCGTAGCTGAAGAAACCGATGATGCTGACGAACGCATACACCACAACGATCAGGTGCGAGAGTTGCGCACCGCGGCCAGTGCCGAAGCGCGTCTTGATCCACTCTGCGCCGGTCATCACGTTCGATCGCCTGAGCCATGTGGAGAGATACACCATCAGGAAAATCTGGTTGAAAGTCGGCCACAGCCACGGGATCCAGACGCTCTTCAGTCCATAGATGAACATCCAGTAGACCAGCAGCATGGTGCCGCTGATGTCGAACATGCCTGAGGCGTTCGAAATGCCGAGCACGTACCACGGCATGGCGTTGCCGCCGAGGAAGTAGGCCTGCATATCGCGCGAGGCACGATGGGACACCCAGTATCCGATAAATACGGACGAACACAGATAAGCGATGATGATGGCGATATCGATGGTATGTAGATGCACGCGTATACCTCGGTTCCGAATGTGGGCGCCGTGAGTACAGGAAAGCTTGGCACGCTCCGAGACGGCGCGAAATCAGAACTGGCTCAGAGGATCGATCACTATACACCAGAACTCGCACAAAAAAGCGAGTACTCAAATCACGGCAAGCAGGTTGCGGAACCCCTAATTTCGCGGCTTTCGCGCGCCTTTTGCCCTGCCCTAAAACTAATAGCCTTCGTAAAACGGTTTGCGAGTTCCCGGAAGACGAGCACATCAAGTATCCACGGACGCGTCCCTACTTCAGTTCTCCCGCCAGCACGAACACCAGCATCGCCTGCCAGTTGATGCAGATCTCGTTGCTCGCATACGACGCCTGCTCGTCCGCGTAGACCTTCGCGGGCGGTGTATCCGCTGGGAGCTTCTTCAACACGTCATCTTGTTTACCAGCGTTCGGACCTCCCGAGAGCAACCCAGGCCACGGCTCTGGATTGTTGTCGGCGCCGCTCGGCCGATGATGCGGATGCCTGTAGGGATTCGCCCCCAACTGCGTCACCCACGAGAGCGAAAATGCATTTCGTCCCAGCAAGTAGTGAAGGTTGTCGAGCGCCGTGTTCACGAACGCCGGATTCGGCGAAAACGCGTTAGCCACCAGCAGCTGCATTCCGTAATTCGCCGCCACTCCGTTCGATCCCCAGACGTAGTCCTTGGTCAGCAGGCTCACGTGATATGGATTTTTGGCGGTTTCTTCCACCACCTGCTGTGCTGCTGCCGTCGTCAGCTGCTTGATCTCCGCCACCGCTTTCGCATCGGCACCCTTGCGCGTCGACAGCGCATAGGTCCACAATCCCATCGGCGCGACCTGTCGCCATGACTCGGCGTCTGGCTTGCGCAGTAGGTCTGTGAAGCTTTTGTAGTTCGCCAGGAAATACTGGTTGTAGGTGGCATCGCCAGTCGTGCGCCAGAGTTCGGCCGCGGCCCACAGTCGCTCATCACTGCAATTGTTGTCGCCGTATTCTCCTGTGCTCACGCCCGGAGGATTCTTGAACGTGATGTTCGGATTCTGCTCCGCCCACTGCCACGCCTTTTTCGCCACAGCCAGATTTTGTGCTGCGAACTTCTTATCGAACGGCGCGTAGACGCGCGCAGCAATCGCCGCTACGGCCGCCAGATCGGCCGTCGCGCAGGTGCTCTTGAACGGAGCGCTGCCGGTACCAATCACTTCGCTCGGCAGCGTGTCGTCCTGCGGCATCACGAAGCCGCTGAAGTGCGTGCTGGTCTGCTTGTGCCAGGCGCCCCCGTCGTCATCCTGCATCTTCAGCATCCACTCCAGATTGAAGCGCGCTTCGTTCAAGATGTCCGGCGTGCCATTGCCGCTCTCGGGAATGTTGAGCTTTACCTTTCCCACTTTCGCCGGGAACAGCTCGTAAGCCCAAAGTACCGATCCCGTCGAAATGCCGGAGTTCACTACGTAGCGGCCATAGTCGCCGGCGTCGTGCCATCCGCCAATGTTGGCGCGCGGCCCTTGCTTCCCGGAAGACTCGTGAAATTCGCCATTAAGATGACATGCAGGATGTTTGTAATCGGCAAATTCAGGACCCATGTCCACCGCCGTACCGCAACGTTGTCCATAGAAGCCGCGCATCGCGAGATAGAAGGCGCGACTGTAGACATCAGGGCCGATCGCGAATGGCCAACTGCGTCCCACGCCCGCGATTTCGAGGTAGTAGTTCCCTGCTGTCTTTAACGATGTGAAGTCTGCGGCCTGCACCGTGTCACCGGTATCCTGATCAGTTGCCGGAGCCGAAAGCTTGCCCTGCAGCACTGTTTCGCCGTCGCTTGCACGCTTCACCACGAAGCTGCTGCCCGGCGCGCTTACCAGCGCGACCTTCGGACTGGATGACAAATATCCCGCTTGGTCGACTTTGATCGCAGTGGTTGGGGACTGCGCATGACACAGCAACGAACTGATAAAGAGGTAAAGAAGAGCACGCTTCATTCATCCCTCTCGCAACAACTAGATTGCTCAGATAAGTACAAACATTTGTAAAGCCTGAGAAGCTGATTGTCTTGTGATTTTCGGCTTTGGCCGCGATAAATCACTTCCCATTTCTGCAAGCGTTTTAGTAAATCGATTAGTTCAAAATGCCTGTATTTTCGGTGCTTTAGCGCACAGGTTGAGCTGAGTCACTCTTGTATAATCGCGCCGTCATTCGTTCCACAACTGTGACTGGTCGTGTCAAGGACTGCCGGTGCGGCAGGAGCGACAGTCGCTAATTTCGTGCCAGGGAGTCCTCATGCAATACGGACATTTCGACGACGCAAATCGCGAGTATGTAATCACGCAACCGGATACTCCGCTGCCTTGGATCAACTATCTGGGCTGCCAGGCTTATTTCGGACTCATTTCCAATACCGCGGGTGGATATTCATTTTATCGTGACGCGAGGCTTCGTCGAATCAGCCGCTATCGCTACAACAATGTGCCGTTCGATTTCGGTGGACGATATATCTACGTTCGCGACAACCAGAGCAGCGAGTTCTGGTCGCCCTCGTGGCAGCCCACGCGCAACCAGGTCGAGAAATACAGCTGCCGTCATGGCATGGGCTACAGCATTATCGGCTCGGAATACAAAGGCATCGAAGCACGCACCCGCTACTTCGTCCCGCTCGATGAGAACCTGGAAATCTGGCAGCTGACTGTGACCAATCACCGGCAGACGCGCGGCGTCGCTCTCGATCTTCTCGAGCATCGAGTTCTGCCTGTGGGACGCGCAGGACGACAGCACGAACTTCCAGCGCAATTTCAGCATCGGGCAAGTGGAGATCGAAGACGGCGTCATCTATCACAAGACCGAATACCGCGAGCGTCGCGATCACTTCGCTTACTTCGCCTGCTCCGCAAAAACTGCCGGATTTGATACACAGCGCGAATCATTCGTAGGCCCCTATCGCGGATGGGACAAACCAGCCGTGGTCGAACGCGGAGAATCCGCGAACTCCGTGGCTCACGGATGGGCGCCCATCGGATCGCACCATGTAAAGCTAGATCTCAAGCCGGGCGAATCGCAGCAGATTATTTTCGTGCTTGGTTATCACGAGAATCCGGTCGCGGAAAAATTCGATCCGCCGGATTCCCAGACCGTGAACAAGAAGACAGTGAAGCCTGTCATCGCGAAATATCTGAAGGCGGCCAACGTTGACGCTGCATTCGATCGCCTGCGCGCTTACTGGGATGAACTGCTCAGCATCTGCCAGGTGGAGACGCCCGACATTCACACCAATCGCATGGTCAACATATGGAACGCGTACCAATGCATGGCCACGTTCAATATGTCGCGCTCGGCGTCGTTCTATGAATCGGGAATCGGCCGCGGATTGGGCTTCCGCGATTCCAACCAGGACCTGCTGGGTTTCGTGCACATGGTGCCATCGCGCGCGCGGGAACGCATCCTCGACCTCGCCTCGACGCAGTTACCAACCGGCGGCGCGTATCACCAATATCAACCGCTCACCAAACGCGGGAACAATGACGTTGGCGGCAACTTCAACGACGATCCACACTGGCTCATCATTGGCGTGTCCGCCTATATCAAGGAAACGGGCGATTGGAGCATCCTCGACGAACCAGTGCCCTACGACAATGAACCAGGCTCCGAGAAGCCGCTCTACGAGCACCTGCAGCGCAGCTTCCAGTACACGCTTGATCGCCTGGGGCCGCATGGACTGCCGCTCATCGGTCGCGCCGACTGGAACGATTGCCTCAACCTGAACTGCTTCTCCGATACACCCGGCCAATCGTTCCAGACCACTACGAACAAAGAAGGTAATACCGCCGAGTCTGTCTTCATCGCGGGCCTGTTCGTGCTCGCAGGAGAAGAGTTGGCGGCGATTGCCGAGCATCGCTGTCATAAGGATGAAGCGAAACGCTATCGCGCGGAAGCGAAGAAGATGGACGAGACCATCCATCAGCACGGTTGGGACGGCGAGTGGTTCATCCGCGCCTATGACGATTTCGGTAAGAAGGTCGGCTCCAACGAATGTGCCGAGGGCAAAATCTTCATCGAGCCGCAGGGCTTCTGCGTGCTTGCAGGAATCGGCCTGGAAGATGGGCTGGCCAAGAAAGCGCTCGAATCCACCCGAAAACATCTGGCGACCAAACATGGCATCGTTCTGCAGCAGCCGGCATACTCGCGTTACTACCTGCATCTCGGCGAGATTTCTTCGTACCCGCCCGGATACAAAGAAAACGCAGGCATCTTCTGCCACAACAATCCATGGGTCATGATTGCCGAAGCGAAAGTTGGCAATGGCGACAATGCTCACGACTACTACTCGCGCATCAATCCCTCCGCGCGAGAAGCGATCAGCGATCTGCATCGTTGCGAGCCTTACGTCTATTCGCAAATGATCGCCGGTAAAGACGCGCCCACCCACGGCGAAGCCAAGAACTCATGGCTGACGGGAACCGCGGCATGGAACTATTACGCCATCGTCCAGCAGATCCTGGGCATTCAGACCTCACTCGATGGACTACAAATCGCGCCAGTGATCCCGACCTCGTGGAAAGGCTTCAAGGCGACGCGCAAATATCGTGGCGTGACCTATAACATCGAGATCGAGCGCCTGGGCATGGGGAACGCAATCACCCTTATCGTTGACGGCAAAAAAGTGGAAGGCAACACCGTTCCTGTTCCCCTCAACGGCACGAAACAGATCAGCGTCAGAGGAATTCTGAGCTAGGAGATTGCTTTGTACGTAGCGAATCAACAGCGGTACGACTCGATGCAATACCGGCGCTGCGGCCGCAGTGGGGTGCAACTGCCCGCAATCTCTTTGGGCCTCTGGCACAACTTCGGCGGAGTCGACGTTTACGAGAATGGCCGCGCCATCGTGCTGCGCGCGTTCGATCTCGGCATCACCCAGATCGATCTCGCGAACAATTACGGTCCGCCGCCAGGCTCAGCCGAAGAGACCTTCGGCAAGATTCTGAAGCACGATCTGAGTTCTTACCGCGACGAACTCATCATCACTACCAAGGCCGGATACGACATGTGGCCCGGTCCGTATGGTGAGTGGGGATCGCGCAAGTACCTGATCGCCAGCCTCAACCAGAGCCTGAAGCGTATGGGACTGGAGTACGTCGACATCTTCTACTCCCATCGCCCTGATCCGAAAACACCGCTGGAAGAGACGATGGGCGCGCTGGATTTTGCCGTGCGTTCCGGCAAGGCTCTCTATGCCGGGATTTCCAATTACAACGCGGAACAGACGCGCGACGCCGTTCGCATTCTGCGCCAGCTTGGCACGCCGTGCCTGATCCACCAGCCCAGCTATTCCATGTTTCGACGAGACATCGAGCACGGCGTTCTAGATGTGCTTGGCGAAGAAGGCGTGGGATGCATTGCCTTCAGTCCGCTGGCACAGGGTTTGCTCACCGATCGTTATCTCGACGGCATTCCGGCTGGTTCTCGCGCATCAAAGCCGCATGGGTTCCTGAAGGCGAAGGACGTGGATGAACATCGCGTAGGACAGGTGCGCGAGTTGCAGTCCATTGCGAAGAAGCGCGGTCAAACTCTGGCACAGTTGGCGATCGCGTGGGTGCTTCGTGACGAGCGCATGACGAGTGCCTTGATCGGCGCCAGCCGCGTAGAACAACTGGAACAGAACGTCGCGGCAATCAACAACCTGAAGTTTTCGGCAGAAGAGTTAACGCAGATCGATCAGATTCTGGCGCGTTAGGCGAGTATCAGGTCCCTGCCGGGTACCAGATCTCCGCCGGTTACCCGGTCCTTGCGAAACAAGGGCCGGTTTACCTTACTGCTTCGGCTTTCCAGGCGCGATTTCTTCCCCTGGCACAATACCTTTGCCCTCGAGCACCGAATAGAATTTGTCCGCTTCCAGGTTCTTCATCGTGTCCACGGTGCCGGAAGGCCAATCGATCTCGACGGAATCGATCTTCGTAGCCGGCCCAAGCCCGAAGTGCTGGCGTAAATCGTTTTGTGATAGGTAGCTTGCCCCGCTCAGCACTTGTGAAGTCTGGGTCATGCCGCCTGCGGTGATTTTGATTCTCGCGTTGATTGCCAGCCGATTCGTCTTGGTGCCCGCCAGTTCGAAGCTTACCCAATGCCGTCCCGGGATGCCCTTATTTCGCAGGATCATCGGCGGCCCATCAAGGTCTTCGACCACAACATCAACATTGCCGTCATTGAAGAGATCGCCGATGGCAACTCCGCGCGAAACCCTCTTCTCCTGGAGCGCAGGACCGGCTTGCTGGCTGGCATCACAGAATGTGCCGTTGCCCTGATTGATGTTGAGAACCTTTGGCTGCTCATATCCAGCTCCCGGCAGTCCGCCCATCTGCGGATATACCTGGCCGGATACGAAGATCAAATCCAGCCAGCCATCGTTATCGACATCGAAAAACGCGTCGCCCCACTTCACCCATGGAAGCGACGGCAAGGCTGCGCCCGATTTGTAGGAGACGTCATGAAAATCGTAATTCCCATCGTTCCGATACAGCGTCGAGTATTCATCTGCGAAATTGGTCACGTAAATGGATGGGCGGCCGGAGTGGTCATAATCGCCGATCGCGACACCCATCGACCCTTGCTCAGAACCATCTTCACTAACGGCGGTTCCCGACTCCAGGCCAGCTTCGCTGAACTTCCCTTTGCCTTGATTTTGATACAGGAAATTCGGCCCGGAGTCATTGGCGACATAAAGATCAGGACGTCCCGTGTTGTTGAGATCGACAAAGACGGAACCCAGCCCGTAGAACCCATCAGGATCGTCCGTCCCGGTGGCCTTCGAGACATTTGTGAACGTGCCGTCTCCATTGTTGTGAAACAGCGAATCACCGGCGCCGCGCAGCCCGCGAGGACCGCATTGCACATCGCGTCCACGGTATTTGCAGGTCGGAACTTGACCGAACCCGGGGAGATCGTTCAGCTTGAAGTCGACATAGTTGGAAACGAACAGGTCGACGTATCCATCGTTGTCGTAATCGCCAAAAGTTGCTCCGGTCGAATAGCGACCGTCAAGGACTCCAGCTTTCGCCGTCACATCCGTGAAGGTTCCGTCACCGTTATTGCGATAGAGCACGTTGCCGCCGAGACTGGTAATGTAAATGTCCGGCCAGCCATCGTTGTTGTAGTCGCCGACAGCACCGCCATTGGCGTATCCTGGCGTCGCAATACCTGCCCTATCGGTTACATCCGTGAACGTTCCATCGTGGTTGTTGTGATACAGGGCCCCGCGCGCCTTTCCGCCTTTCAGCGCACCCGCTACGCTCGGAGCGTTGGTAAAGTAAATATCGAGCCAACCATCGCGATCGTAGTCCAGAAGTAATACACCTCCCGACATGGATTCCACGATGTATCGCTTTTCCGGATCGTAGAAGTGTTGAAAGCTAATGCTCGCGCTTTTCGTGACGTCCACGAGTTGAGGGATCGCGCGCCCCTCGCAGACCATGCTTTTAGCACCCTTCGGCGGTGGCGGTGGTACAGAGTGGCCGCCTTGACCAAACGCGGGCGCCAGCGATCCGGATAGAAAAAGCAGGATGAGGGTTCTGGAGAATGCTTTGCGCATCGATATCAGTTAGGACCGGAGCCGTCTGCTTTCTTCGAGTTCTCTTCCAGGCGTTTGACTGAAGACTCTCGTTTATCCGCTTTGATCTGCTTGTAGATCGCTAGCTCCCGATCGGCATCTTCTCGCCTGTCCTCCTTACGATAAGCCATCTGGAGCTGATAATGCACGTAATCCAGGTTGGGCGACAGCCGTGCCGCCGCTTCCAGGTACGAAATCGCATCTTTAGTCTGGCCGCCGTCCAGGAGAGCCTTGCCGAGCTGATAGTTTGCGCCCGGATGGTCCGGAGCCTGGCTCAGGACAGCTTTGAGATGGCCGATCGCCTCATCTGTCTTCGACTGGCGCAACAGAACATACGCCAAGCTATATTCATTCTCGATGTCACCAGGCGATAGGGACATCTCAGCGCGAAATTCATTCGCAGCTTCGTCGTTCTTATCAAGCCGGAGATAGGCATTGCCGGCCATGAAATGCGCGCGCTGCAGTTGCGGATCAATCTCCAGAGCTTTGTGACAGGCTGCAACGGCCTGCGGATAGTAACCCATGTCACTCCAGGCCTGAGCGATGAGCAGCAAAGTTTCCGTTGACGACTGCTCTGCCTGAAGCTTGTCCAGGATGTTGGAAGCCGGCTGATATTGGTTCGACTTGATGAGGGAAATAGCCCACGTGTACGCAATGCGCGGGTCGCGAAATGCGTTGTCGCCTAACGGAGTAAAAGCTTGCGCCGCATCGGCAAACGCATTCGTATTAAACAGAGCCATCCCCAACATTGCGCGCAACGAGAGATCCTGAGGTTCGGCAGGCGCCGCGACGCGCAACGCGGCGGCGGCCTCTGGATAGTCCTCCTGGCGAAAGGCTGCGATTCCAAGGTTTTTCATTAATCCTGGAGTTTGCGGATCCCACGATTTAGCTTCTTTGAACAACTCCGTCGCCACCGCATAGTTCTTCTGCCTGGCCTCAGAGGTTCCCCAATCGTTGAAGCTAACTCCGAGAATCGCATGCAGTTGCTTTTCGCGAGCCGCGATGCCGCTCTCTTCCTCTGGAGTGAGTTTCGGCTTAGCCGCCTGCGCCTCTTCTCCTGATCCTGACGCCAGCGATCCCGTGTCCTTAGTTGGCGCGACAATGCCAGGCAAATCTCCGCCGGGTGCGTCTCCGCCGCCCATCCCCGCTACCGCGGCTCCCTGAGAGACCTGTTTCTCCACCTGTTTCATATACAAGGCGAAGAGCTGTTTGGAGTGTTCTAGCTGTTGCGTCCCTTCTTCCCTATGCCCATTGGTAATGGAGAGCCTTCCCAAGATGATGTAGGCCTTGCGTATTTGATAGCTATTGCGGGCCTCGTCTTTTCCGGTCAGCGCAATCGCCTTGGTGAGGTATTGCTTTGCCAAGTCGTTGTTCTTTTCTTGATAAGCGTTCTCTCCGAGGATGAGCCAAGGGTCGGCTGAAGTCGGGTCAGCCGCAGCTGCGACCCTCAAGTGATGATCGGACTCTGCTAACTTGCCTTGCTTGGACTCCATCGCTCCGAGGTAATGATTCGCAAAGTAGTCCTGCGGCTCGACTTTTACTGCTTCCTCCAGCTGATGAAGCGACTCGTCTGTTGGCCCCCAAGCATTGTTCTCGAGAATGGTAAGCGCGAGGAAGAAATGAACATGTGGAAGCTTCGGATCAAGCTCGATAGCACGCTTGAACTCACGGATCGCATCATCACGATAGCCATTGTCCCGGTACCCGCCGGCGAAGACCATATGCCAGATGGCACGGTCCCCATACTGGCTCAGCATCTCCTGGAATACCTGTCGGGTCTTTTCCGTATTCTTCAGCCGCAGATACGTGGTGGCGAGCGCAAACTGAACATTGGGATCGCCTTTCAATTCCGCGGACTTCGCGAACGCTTCGACGGCTTGCTGCGGATCACCTTTCTGGAGAGCGACTCTTCCCTTCGCGAACCAGGCAGAAGCATTCTTGGGATCAGCTTGCAGCACCTTGTCCAGTTCATTGGCTGCCAGGTCAGGCTTATCGGAAAGTGAGAGCACCATCGCCAGCTGAATGCGGACCTCCGCGACGTCTTCCAGCGTCAGAGAGCGTTGATACTGCTTGATGGAATCGTCGTAGCGTAATTGCGCAGCGGAGAGTGCTGCCAACTCGCGCAGCGCCATCGCCGCGAGCTTCTGGCTAGCCTCTTCGACAGCAGCGGGGGATCCGGTCTGGGCTGCTGCGCGCTCGACGTCATACATTTTCTGTAACTGCTCGCCCGTCACGTCTGCCGGTTGCTTCGAGCTGGCGGTATGCGACGGGGTGGAAGTGCGCTGACTTCGCTGCTGAGCGGCAGAACCAGGAGCAAAAGCCAGGCAAAAGATGAGACAGAAAGCACCAACTCCTGAAGGGAGATGGGGCAAACGGCCCATTGTTCGGTTGAGGCGAGTACACGCGCTAGACAAAGCTTTAGACACAATCAGAGCCGGAATCGTGGCCGAAAAAACAGAACGGCAGAACCTGATTTTATCAGGTCCTGCCGTTCGTGGTTGGTCAGGCCCAGAAACCAGTTCGGTTAGAACGTAAGGTGTACACCGTACTGGATTTGACGACCCGCGTTACCGACTTGGCCGGTGGATTGACCAAAGTTATTGGTGGTCGTCTGAGCTGAGATGACGTTGTTGGTCGGGCTGCATGGGTTGTACTTACCAGTCGCATCCGCAGCGCACCGCAGTTGACCTGGTTGAACGCCTGTGTCGCGATATTGTCGTTGCGGAAGTTCGGATGATTGAACATGTCAAACAGATCGATACGGAACTGCAGTCTGAACCTTTCGGTCAGCTTGAAGTTCTTATCGATTGACAGGTCCGTATTCAACAGACTGCTCGCATGACAATAGCCCAGAGGCTCAATGTTCGAGGGAATGGTTCCGATCTGGTACCCGACCAACGTAAACGCGCTCTGATTCAGCAGCACGTTTCCGTTACGAGTCGAGCAGTCCTGTCCTGGAACAACCAACGGACGTGCTGAGTGGACGTTACCGGTCTGGAACAACGAGTTCAATCCGCCCTCGAATTGGGCACCGTTTCGCAAGTTGCCATTTTCACTCAATCCGTTCTGCCACACGGTGATGCGAGTTACCCATGGCTTCCGTGCTGATCAGGCCCAGCTCCCATCCACCAAACGCTCCGCGTACCATCTTGCTCGCCTGGTTCAGGTCGGGCAAATAGTAGTTGAAGTTCGCTGTGAAGATGTGAGGCCGGTTAATGCTGGAGTTGCCCCTGTCAAGGTTCGGATCCGCACCATAGGTGAAGGTGCCGCCTCCAGGATTCGAAAGACCGCCGTCTGAGTTGTCGGTCATAGAGGCTGGCGTCGCGATTGAGTGCGACCATGTGTAAGCCGCCTGCAATTGCGACCTCTTGTAGCGCGTCTTGAACAGTGCCTGCAAGGAGTTGTAGCTTGATACGCCTCGGTGAGACCACCAAGCCAAGTTACTGGAGTAGTTGTTGAACGGGAACAACCCATTTGACTGGATCGACTGCGCCCCATTCGCCGGCAAGAAGGACGCCGCCAACCAATTCTGCGGGGCCACTTCGTTCAGGTTTTCGCTGGTAGTCTGGTGGATCGCGTGGTTCCCAACGTAACCAAGTTCGAGAGTTGTGTCTCGCGCAAGGCTGCGCTGGATGCTTACGTTCCACTGCCACGATTCTGGAACCGTAGCAGCTGGATCCATACCACCGGCTGGCGCAGCGCCGCCAATTGGAAGCGGAACCGTCGAGTCGAGTGGCCGGGTAATGTTTGAGGTTACAGCGAATGGTGCATTCGCTACCAAAGTGTAACGGCTTACGCGTTCACGCTGGAAGAATCGGCCAGCACCAATGCGGAATGCGGTGTTGCCATCGCCCCACGGATCCCACGCGATACCGATGCGCGGAGAGAAAAGATGGTTGTTGTTGTTGACCAAAGCGCGTCCTGGACCAGGGGTCCCAGACGAGAAATTGGTTCCGAACTGCGCGTTTGCTGCACCGCAAGGATCAGTTCCAGCGACGACCCATAATCCGTTGCAAGCATCAGATGCCGACGCTGCGGGATTGTAGAGACTGGGCTGGAAGTTGGTGATCTGGTTGTTCGGCTGATAAGGGGCATCCAACTTGTCCCAACGCAGACCGAGGTCCAACGTTAAGCGCGGAGTTACTTTCCAGTTGTCGGCGACGTACAGCGCGTCATCGTGCCAACGCAGCTGTGCGCGAACGTTGGTTGAGGTTTCGCTCGTGCTCCAGAGAGCTCCCGGAATCAGGAGGTTCGCAACGTCATTGCCGGTCCCAACGCTGGTCGCCCAATCAGCCGTACCGAACGTCGGACGCTCGGAAGCGGATGTGCTCGTATCTTCGTTTTTCCCGTTCCAGCTGATTTGGCCGCCAAACTTGATCGTGTGCCTGCCAATGACCTTGGAAGCGTCATCTTTGGCAACATAGAGATCAAGCGAGTTTTGCCACGGCGCGATCGTCCAGTAGTTGTTATAGCTGCCATAGGCATTCAGGCCGCCCCACAACGTCGGGATGCTCGCCGGAGCGTGCTTAAGGGAGTTCGAGTATTCAGTCGGAATTGCCGAACTGATGGCATTCAGCAAAGCCTCGCCATACAGGTTGCCAGTTCCAGGATCGATTCCACCAGTAGTGATGTTGATGCGGTTGTTCGAATAGCTGAACTCGGCATCGTTCACCATGGTGGTGCCGATGGTCCGGGTCCACTTTCCGACGATGCTCTTGGAAGGCTGAATCCAGTTATCGTTCAACGCCGGGAAGGGATCTTCACCCCAGTAGCCGGAGTTGTACGCATTATTGGACCAGGAATCCTGGGTATAACGACCCATGAACGTGTTGTTCTTGCTTAGGTTGTAATCAACACGCACGTTTTCCTGCCGCCAATAGACTGGCGACGCCAAGGATGCTGACCAGTTGTTACCGTTCGTCAGCGCCTGGTTCGGGAACGGGTACTTCTGCAGCATCAACAAGCCCGCTGGATCCGGATTGGCAATCTTCAGCGGATTGCCAGCCGCCTGTATAGGCGGCCGGGATGTTTGGAGCAGCTCTCGCGAGACCGCGTTGCAGCTGGACGAGTTGCGTGAAGTCACCCTTGCTTCTGCAGCCGTCGGTACGCAAGCCTGCTTGGTGTAGCCGGCGATGTTGTGGTTCCACTCCTGGCTCCAGAAGAAGAACAGCTTGTTCTTGATGATCGGGCCGCCAATCGAATAGCCCCAGTCATTACGATTCAGTTTGTCGTTACCGCCATGCGGAAGAGTCTGTCCCGCAGCATTCGCGATCGCAGTTCTCTGGGCCGCGAACCACGTACGCGCATCAAGTGAAGTGTTGCGGCCGCTGTAGACAGCTGTGCCGTGCCAGTCGTTGCTTCCACTGCGCGTAACGATGTTGATAACTGCACCAGCAGCAGAGCCATATTCCGCGCCGTAGCTGTTACGCAGCATCTTGAATTCCGCAATCGATTCAATCGATGGATAGATGAGAATCGTGCGGTTCGAACCGGTGTCGTTGTTATTGGCGCCATCAATCAGGTAAAGATTGTTGGTGGTGGCATTTCCGTTTACGGAAAAGTCAACGCCCGCCTGCAGACCTTTGTTCTTGCTGTCGAAGTTGTTCGCCGCGGAAACGCCAGGCGCCAACTGCGTCAACTGCACAAAGCTGCGTCCATTCAGAGGCAGTTCACGAACCTGCTGTCCTTCGACGGTTTCGCCGAGAGACGCATTGTCCGTTTGCACCTGAATAGCATTGGCTTCTACGTCGACGTGCTCGGTCGCGCTACCAACTTGCAATTTGACATCTGCAGTCGTGGTAGTGGACGCGTGTACTTCCACGCTGTTGGTGACCGACTCTTTGAAGTTCGGAGCCTTCACCGTTAATTGATATGTTCCCGTCGGCAAGCCTTCAAATCTGTAGTCGCCGCCGGAACTTGTATTCATTGTGCGCGTAGTGCCAGTCGCGGTATTGGTGATAGTCACTGGGACATTTGCTGCTACCGCCCCAGTTTGATCTGTCACTGTACCCGTGACGATGCCTGTGGTCACCTGAGCGTATGCAGGTAACAGCAAGCAAGCTACGCAGAGAATCATCGAAACGATATAGCGTCTCATCGGGTCTCCTGCTTCATCTTTCTTATGCCGATCTTTTGGCTTCTTTACTGCTTTTCACTTATTGATTGAAGCTCACTGCAGACCGGGATTCGCAGTGCCCTGTTGAGGAGTTCTTCGGGGTTAGTTGGTCAACCCCTTCCCCAAGCCTGAACGTATAGTGCAATACATGTGTTCTTCGACACTTAGTATTTTTGTACTATACGAGTCGGGTTGTACAACTACTCTGGCGTGCATGTCAAGAAATTCTGCGGCAGCTAATCCCTGTGAATCCCTTGCGGGGATGGCACTTGGCCGATTTGTGACGTCTACTTTCCTCGCCCTTGATCGCCGCAAGTGACTAGTACTTTCTAATTAGCTGATTTTTCAACGGCTTCCCTGCTTCCGAACCTCGCACCGACAGACCAAGCGGGGATATGCAACCACAGCACATCCCCGTCTCTAGTTAGTTATCGCCTTTGCTATCGCCAAGCTAATGTCGTGACCGATTTGGGAAGAAGCTCCACCACCGCGCTCTTTGCGCCGTCACTCAGCGCAATCTTCCTCGACTCCCCGGAATTGGTTACCACAACCACATTTCCGCCGTCGGGATTAGAAAATGCCACGTGCGTGACATCCGCTATATCGCCTGACGATTCAATTCGCGTCGCGCCCTGACGCACACTTCGCGAATAGTGCGCGAATGCCCAGTACTGGCCGCTGCGTGTGACTTTTTTCGTTTGCGAATTTACAGTCACTACGCCGCCGCACGGAAACGGCCCGATATTCGGCTTGCCCACCTCATCGAGCACCAGGTTCCAAGCGATGATGCAGCGCCCGGAATTCCGCAGCACGCCGGTAAACGTATTGCTCCACTTCACCCAATCGGTTTCGTAATCGGGAGCCGTGTAGTCCGGGCCACCTTCGGTCCAGTACATTTCCGCATCGGGATGAACCGCCAGCACCTTCTGCATCCACTCGGGCTTGCCCAGGTATCCATGCCATGCGATCGATTTCGTGTACTTCTGCACATTCGGGTCGTCCAATTCGCAGATTGCGCGCCCCCACAAGTTGTAGTTGTGATCGATCAGCCAGATCTTCGTTTTCAAACCAGCTTTTTCGATCGACGGACCCAAGTCTTCACCTACGAACTGCACTTCGATTTCCTGCGGCCATGAGCACGCAGGCATCTTGCCATCCTGATCCGTGTCCACTTCATTCTGCGAGCTGACGGCATTCACCACCACGCCTTCGCCCTGATATGCCTGCAGGAACTTCACCATGTACTGCGCGTACACGCCGAGATGACTGCGCGAGATCGTTCCTCCTAATAGCGTGTTCTTGGTGGACTTCATCCATCCCGGAGGGCTCCAGGGTGTACCTAATAAGAAGAGGTCGGGATTGTATTGCCTCGCGCTGCGCAGCGTTGGCAGGATGTACTCGCGATCATGTTCGATGGAGAAGCGCTTCAATTCCGGGTCAGGCTCGCCGTCGTTGTAGCTGTACGCAAAGCGCGAATAATCGCTCGATCCGATACAAACGCGCCCTACGCTGAGTCCCATCTGCGATGGATCAAACAGCTCATGCAGCAGTTCTTCGCGCGCAGCTTGCGGCATCTGGTGAACGTTCCAACATGCTGCATCAGTGAACGCACCACCGAAGCCGAGAATCGGCTGGTACTTCTTGCTCGCATCAACAGTGATGGCCTCGCCAGTCCCGGGACCTGAACTCCATCCAATTTTCGGCTGCTCCGCGTAACGTTTGGCTTCGTTGGTGACGAAGACTTGCAGGCCTGAACCTCCTGAGCTTGTCTGGGCCGCGAAGGCCTTGGTGGGAAGTGCTTCCGATATGGACGCCAGAGCCGCAGTGGCGCCGGCAATCTGTAGAAATTCACGACGAGTACGAGATGACATGGTCTCCCTTCTGAAAAGGAAAATGGCAGAGCAGTGTACCGCACCAGTGCGGAAACATCTGTATCAGCGGGGATTCTTCCAGAGAGAGTCCCGGCCCAAATACCGGGAAAAATTAATTGGGACTGTTAACTAACGTCTTGGGACGAACGTCGTCCAAGTAACAGGCAGACGAAAAAGGGCCTCAAACAGGAGTAGAAGTTATGTTGAGCAACGACAATCGCAATCGGATCTTTGGGGCCTCCCTGGTATTTGCCGGCATCGTCGGCCTCATCGCGCCGCCTCTTCCCGCCGCGCGTATGTGCCCCACTGAACTGCTCAGCAAGGCCGGAGTGCACGTCAGCTATATCGCGCCTCCTGCGCCGCCGCGTGCACCTCGTGCGCCGCAGGTGAAGGTTATTAACGCACGTGCTCTGAAGCTGGCTCTGCCCACACTCTAGTCGCGCATGGCGACTCTGGTTCTGCTCGCTCCCGCTCGAATTGACCACCCTGAATAGCCACAGCGATAATGGAATCGCCTGGTAATCCGCTCAACGGTGGTGAAAAGTGACCGAACCGAAATCGAAACAATCCTGGGAAGACTTCAGCGAACGCGTAGGCCGCGAGATCGGCAAAGCAGCCGGCGAGGCCGAGAAGGAAGCCGAACGGCTGATCGCCTACATCAACTCCGATGTAGTTCCTGCAGTCCGTACCCAATCCACTCGTGCATTACGAGTCGCTGCCGAGAAGATGGCGCAGTTCGCCGATTACCTCGACGATCAAAAGAAAAAGCGCTAATGCGCTCCCGGGCTCTTGTCGCGGTTCTGGGAATTCTGATTCTGCTGGCAGGCTGCGGCGGACGCAAGACCACAACCGCTAAGCTTCCACCACCACCCCCTATCGCGAACACTTCCTCTACCGAAACGACAAAGGCAGAGTCGCCGACCAAACCATCCGAACAGGAAGATGAATTCGGGCCCGACTCCAAGCCCTTGCTCACGCAAACCGGCATGGCAAGCTGGTACGGGCCTCCCTATCACAACCGGCGAGGCGCAAACGGCGAAGTCTTCGACATGAATGCGCTCACCGCGGCTCATCTGACGTTCCCAATGAACTCGATCGTCCGCGTGACGAATCTGAAGACGCATCATTCGACGATTGTGCGTATCACCGATCGCGGCCCCTTTGTTCCCGATCGCGTGATCGACCTGTCCGCCGCAGCGGCGAAAGCCGTCGACGTCTGGCGTCCCGGCACCGCACCTGTCCGGCTTGATCTATTGAAGACTCCGAATGATCTCGGCATTCCTGGCCGCTGGTGTGTGCAGATCGGCGCTATTAAAGACGAAAAGGAAGCGCTGCACCTGAAAGAAAAACTCATTCGCCGTTATCGCACCGCGCAGGTGCTCGAGTTCCGCAGCCCCGTGGGAGATTACTGGGTTCGAGTGCGGGTTGCTGAAGACGACAAGCGCCGCGCCGAAGAGGTTGCCCGCGAGAATTCCGCTCCCGAAGGCAATGTCTTCCTGGTGCGTTTAGACTGATATTGACTGGTGTAGCGCCGGCGTCCCGCGGGATGTTACGTGGGCCTCTGGCCCGCGCATCTTTGAACTTCAGAGCAAGGAAGACCTCCATGTCCGATTGCCTCTTTTGCCTCATCGTCGAGGGAAAGATCCCCTCGAAGAAAGTCTATGAAGACGATCGCGTATACGTCTTCGAAGACATCAACCCCCAGGCGCCCACACATGTCCTCATCATTCCGAAGGAACACGTCGCTGGATTAAAGGAGGCCAAAGCCGAGCATGCCGAGATGATCGGCTACTTTAACCTCACGGCCGCGAAACTGGCAGAACAGCGAAACCTGGGCAAAGGATACCGCACCGTGCTCAACGTAGGTCCCGACGCCGGGCAGAGCGTATTTCATATCCATCTTCACCTCCTGGGCGGACGTCCGATGGCATGGCCTCCGGGCTAGTTCGAGCAGAACGACATCTCTTCCCAGAAATGCCCGCCGGCCTTCTCTAGAGCCGTGCACTGACTCGCGATCTCAATCCGAGATGTGCAGATTCCTCACCGCAAGACAAAACTTGTAGTTTTGCCAGTCGAATCCACGTCCACCGATAGATACCCTGTCGATCGGCGTACTAGACGTTCCGACAGGAGACTCGTCGTGGCAAGCAAGTTCATACAACGTATCCGTGTTCTCCTTCCCTTAGTTCTTCTATTGTGCTTCACGCTTGCGGCTTGCAATCGAAACAAGCCCGCTGAGGCTAAGGCTGGCCTTGAAGAGGCAGTAAGCATCGCGACCGATGCCTACATCTACGGCTACCCGCTGGTCACGATGGACATGACGCGTAAACAAATGACGAATGTAGCTGTCCCTGCCGGTACACAAGCACCGATGGGACAGCTGGTTAAGATGCGAGCTTACCCGGACGCAAGCTATCGCACTGTCACGGCGCCAAATGCCGATACGCTATACACGACGGCCTGGCTGGACGTATCGCGCGAGCCTTGGATTCTGAGTGTTCCAGATATGGGCGACCGTTATTATCTGTTGCCCATGCTGAGTGGATGGACCGAAGTGTTTCAGGTACCAGGAAAGAGAACAACCGGCGGGAAAGCTCAGAAATATGCGATCACAGGACCGGGTTGGTCAGGCCAACTTGCCGGATGGCATCACCGAATACAAGTCTCCCACTGGCCTGGTCTGGCTTCTCGGACGTATCTATTGCACCGGGACCCCGGAAGACTACAAAGCAGTTCATGCGTTGCAGGATAAGTTTTCACTTGTTCCCCTCAGTTCCTACGGCGAGTCCTACACTCCGCTTCCGGGAGAAGTGGACAACAACTTCGACATGCAAAAACCAGTGCGCGATCAAGTGGACGCAATGGGTATCTATGAATACTTCACTTATCTCGCGCGATTGATGAAGGCCAATCCAGCAGCCGCCGAAGATGCGCCTATGGTCGCGAGAATGGCCCAGATCGGACTCGTACCAGGGCAGGATTTCGACAGCAGCAAGCTGGATGCATTCGACAAGGAAGCCATCAGGGCAATTCCGAAAGCGGCACAGCTGAAAATTATGGATTACTTCAAGCACGCGGGAGAGCGAGTGAATGGCTGGATGTTCACGACCAAGACTGGCCTCTATGGCACTGACTACATTCAGCGTGCTTTGATCACTGCAATCGGACTAGGCGCGAACCGGCCGCAGGATGCCGTCTATCCAACCGGTGAGAAGGACGCTGACGGAAAGGATTTCGACGCGGCTTCCAGCAAATACGTCATGCATTTCGACAAGGGCCAAATGCCTCCCGTGAATGGATTCTGGTCGCTCACGATGTATGACGAGAAATACTTCTTTGTGCCGAATTCACTCAATCGTTACACCCTGAGCCAGCGCAATAAGTTCGTCACGAACCCTGATGGCTCCGTGGACTTGTACCTGCAAGCGGAGTCGCCGGGGAAAGCAAAGGAAGCGAACTGGCTACCGGCTCCCAAAGCGAAGTTCATTCCGATGTTGCGCCTGTATTGGCCGAAGGAAACCCCGCCTTCCATCATTGATGGAACCTGGAAGCCGCCAGCGATCGCATTAGCAAAGTGAGAACGTTCAGAAATCGTTTGTCCTGATCGGGCGGGGCGCATCCGCTCCCTGATCCCAGTCCGCCAGCGCCCCCCATTCGCCGGTATCCACCCGTCATTCGCCGAAAAGTGCAAGTAACTCTCCCCCGTAAACACTAATCTCGCCATTGTTCGAAGTCATCGAGCTGGAGATTCAGATGTTCGCGAGGAAACAAAAAGCAGCAATGCTCGACATCGGCGCCGGAACCACCCTCATCATCGTCGGAATCATCGGTGCGCTTGCTAAACTTGGTCTCTTCGATGACAGCCAGCTCCCGCATTGGTCGGCTGTTGAGCATTGGTGGCCGTTGCTGGTAATCATTGCTGGACTGATCATGTGGCTGTCGGATATGGAAGAGCTTCCAAAAACGCGACAGTCGCGTCACAAACTGGAGATCCCTTATGGCGATTGAAGGACGCAACAAAGCCCCGCTGATCGCAGGGCTCGTCGCCATTGCGCTCGGCGGCCTCTTTCTGCTTGATACCTCCGGATACATTCACATCGGGAACCTTTGGAGCTTTTGGCCGCTGATCCTCATCGCGCTTGGATTGAAGGGACTAGTTGAGCCGGGCAATCGCTGCCGGTCAGGTGGCGTTATCGGCAGCGGCATCATGCTGATTTGGGGCCTCTTGCTACTCGCCGCCAGCCTTGGCTACCTCGGGTGGGCAAACATGTGGCCTTGGTTCCTGATTGGCTTAGGGGCACTATTGATCTGGGAATACACACGTCCGAAACCTGCTGCCCTTCCCCTAACTTCAGGAGTGCTTAACCCCGAGAGTGTGTTCGCTTCCATCGAGAGGATCATCGACGATCAGCAATTCAAACATGGGAACGCGTCAGCGGTCTTCGGAAGCGTGGAACTGGATTTCACGCAGGCCAATATCGAGGGGGATGCGGCGGTTCTCGACGTGAATGCCGTATTCGGTTCCGTCGAGGTTCGCGTGCCGCTGACCTGGAAGGTCGTCGTCGAGGCCAGCGCAGTATTCGGAGCATGCGAGAATCACACCCGCCCGCCTGTGCCTAACACACCGGCGAAGACGCTCATCATCAAAGGTGGCTCGGTATTTGGCAGCGTGGAGGTCAGGAACTGACCTGAGCCATGCACCCAATCCTCAGCCGCCCGCGACAGATGTTGTTATACGTCGTTCTGTGGATTCCGCTCACCGCATTGCTTCTCTATCTGTTCCACGCGAGCGGCCTGTCCATACAGGAAGGCGGCATTGTGCTGTGCGTGTTGGTGCCGGTCTACGCGCTGATGTGCCTGCTCGCATGGTATCCCTGCCGTGCCACTCCGCTGCAACGCGCTGGAGTGGTTCGCATCGTCGCCACGCATTCAGCTGCCGCTCTTCTGCTAAGCGGAACCTGGATGCTTCTCGGCATGCTGTATGTCTCGGCATTGGTTTTGATCCAGCCGTTCCGCACTCTCTCTAATCATGCCAATCTCTACCGGCTGATCTTTGTAACCGGCGTGCTGCTGTACCTGTTCTGGGTTGCGTCGTTTTATGTTCTGCTGTCGATGGAAGCCTCGCGCGAAGCCGAACTCCGCGCGACAGAAGCGCGCGTGCTCGCGCGTGATTCAGAGCTGCGCGCTCTGAAGGCGCAGATCAATCCGCACTTCATCTTTAACAGCCTGCACTCGATCAGCGCGCTCACCAGTGTCGATGCCGCCAAAGCGCGCGAGATGTGCATCACCTTGGCCGACTTTCTCCGCGCCACGCTCGGCATGGGCGAGAAATCTCTGATTCCCCTGAGCGAGGAACTCGATCTTGTTCATCGCTATCTGACGGTCGAGAAGATTCGCTTCGGCGCAAGGCTTTCGACAGAAGAGATCATCGACGACACGGCGCTAATGTGCCTGGTCCCTCCGCTAACCTTGCAGCCTCTGGTTGAAAATGCCATCGTGCACGGAGTCGCTCATCTGCCGGAAGGAAGCTCCATCCAGCTCCAGTGCAGTGTGACCGGCGATCGCCTGCTGATCACTATCGAGAATCGCTTCGATCCCGAATTCAAATCGAAAAGAAAGAGCGGCATAGGATTAGCGAACGTGCGCGAACGAATTGAGACCCGTTACGGTAACGCTGCAAGTTTCCTGGCCGCCGCGAACAGCGATCGTTTCACTGTAACCATCAGTCTCCCCGTCGAGAGGAGTGCAGCGTGAGCGATCAGCAGAAAGTCCGCGCCATCATCGTCGACGACGAAGAACTCGCGCGCCAGGTATTGCGCGAACTGCTTGCCCCACATCCCGAAATCGAGATTGTCGCCGAGTGCGCCAACGGCTTTGAGGCCGTGAAAGCAATCACCGAGTCAAAGCCCGATCTCCTCTTTCTAGATATCCAGATGCCGAAGCTCGACGGATTCGAGGTCCTGGAGCTCGCCGGCATCGACATGGCGATCGTGTTCACGACTGCCTACGACGAATATGCGCTCAAGGCCTTCGAAGTACACGCCGTCGATTACCTGCTGAAACCGTTTGGAGCGGAGCGTTTCGAAAAGGCATTGCAGCATGTTCGGGAGCGCACCGACCGTCCGGAGGCAGCACCCGCACAATTGGCGCAGGCTGCACGCGCTCCGGGAGACTTTCTTGATCGCGTGGTAGTGCGCGACGGGACGCGCGTGCACATCATCCCAACCGCCAAGCTCGAATACGTCGAAGCGCAGGACGATTACGTAGCTCTAGTGAGCGACGGTCACAAATACCTGAAGCAGCAAACCATCGCGAGCCTAGAAGCGGCGCTCGATCCGCACAATTTCCTGCGGATCCATCGGTCATACATCGTGAATCTGGAGCGCGTCTCGAAAATCGAACCCTACGGCAAAGACAGCAAGCTCGTAATTCTGACTGACGACATCCGCCTCCCCGTCAGCCGAACCGGCTACGAGCGGTTGAGGACAGTTCTGGATCGCCTCTCGCCATAACGAAATGGCAGCTCGGGAAAAAAGATTTGAAGGGGCGTGGTTTCAGCCATGCCGATGCAAACCCTTCATTTTTGTCATCACGAGCCGACTCTAGTCGGCGAGGGAACTGCATTCTCGCATTTTTGTCACCAACTCTTGATGGTTATAAGCTCTGGAACTAACCTTTGCCTATGCGCCCGCTCCTAATTGGAATATCGATTTTTATCTCATGTGGATTATCTGCGTCTCAGAGCGCCATTCGGCAGGTCGATTTCAAGAATTTCACTTATCCATTAAGTGGCGCTCTGCTGGGGCATAGCCGGTTGCAATGGCTATCGACAGATGTGCGTCCCCAAAGAAAGCCGATCCACTTGGTCAACGGCACGGACCTTGGGAAATCGTCGAGTGTCGTGGTGGACGGACGGGGATATGTCCAGTGGGAAGGGTTCACATTGCAGTCGGTGAGCTTCGCCGACCTTGCGGGTGATGGGCAAGAAGACGCTATCGTCGTACTGCATTACCGTACGGGCGGAACTCAAGAGACCGATTACGTTTATATCTATTCGTTTGTTCTCGGAAAACCAAAGCTTCTTGCATATTTTCACGCAGGCGATCGCGCATATGCAGGTCTGTACAAGGTGATTGGCGATCGCGGGGAACTCGTGGTTGAACTCTTTGACCCAGAGAAGAGATCGGGGGATTGCTGTTCGTCCGGTATTGTGCGGACTCGCTACAGATGGGAGCAGGGACGGTTCAAAGCAGTTGGAGCTGCCGAACGCGAAACGCTCGAAGAGCAATAAGTCTTAGGAAACATCGGAAGCAATCGACGGCAACGCTGAAGGATATCGTTGCTCAGATAACTATTTGAAACGGAAGTTATCACTGCGGATTCAATCTGGCGCTCGTTCAAAAACTCTAATCGCCCTTAACCCCCTACGGCCCCACCCCCGCCAGCGCCACCTTCTCCTTGATCCCCGATCCTTCCACCACCGTATAAATCGCGTCTGCCGCCACATCCTTCAGCTCTTCTTCTTTGCCATTCGGCCAGCGGATCACTACCTTGCTCATCGTGGCATCTTTCCCGAGTCCAAAGTGAGGCGCAGGTCGTTCTGCGAGATGTAGCTCGAACCGGATTTCACCTCACGCATCTGTTGCCCACTTGCCGTCTGCACCGTCACTCGCGCTCCAATCGCCGCGCGGTTGCTCGACCGTCCCGACTAGCTTGAACAGCACGCGGTGATTCGAGTTCTTCGTGTCGTTGATGAAAACCGTCGGCGGCTGATTCTGATTGAACACCACCGCATCGATGTTCCCGTCATTATTAATGTCACCAAATGCAATCCCGCGTCGCGATTGTGGCGGATCATCGTTCAGACCAGACGCATCTGCCATCTCGTCGAACGTGCTCTTCCCCGTATTCCTGAACAGCAGCAACGGTTCTTTGTATCCGGGTTCGCCCGGCAACTTATCGATCGCCGTATAAATATGTCCGGTAGCCACCACGATGTCCTGCCAACCGTCGTTATCGAGATCCACGAAACCCGTGCCCCACTTCACCCAGCGGAACGACGGCTGTCCCGTTTTCGCGGGCCAAGTCACATCTTCGAATTCGCCCTTGCCATTTCCTTTGTGTAGCTCAATCGGCTGATAGGCAAATGTCGTCACCGTGATGTCGAGATTGCCATCATTATTAAAGTCGCCGAAATCCACTCCCATTGATCCCAGAGGCTGACCTTCCGCGCTTACCGCCGCGCCGGCGAGTAACGCCGTGTCCTCAAACGTGCCGTCGTGTTTGTTGTGATAGAGGTAGTTCGGCTCTGTATCGTTCGCCACGTACAGATCGGGCCATCCGTCATTGTCGTAGTCGCCCCAGATCGCGCCCAACCCGATATGCGTCGCGGGATCGCTTACACCCGCCTTCTGGCTGACATCCTCGAAGGTCCCGTTTCCCCGGTTATGAAAGAGGAAGTCCGATTCGCCGTGCATGCCCCATGGCGCTTCCACCATCAGCCCTTTGTAGTTCGTCTTGATCTCGTTGAGCTTGTCGACTTCCGTGTGTATGTAGCGCGACACGAACAAATCAACTTTGCCGTCGCGATCGTAATCCGCCCACGCCGATCCGGTACTGAATCCCCCGACGCCCACACCGGCTTTGTCGGTCACATCCTCGAACTTGCAGTTGCCCAGGTTGTGATACAGCGCGTTCCCGCCGTAGCCGGTCACGTAGATATCCAGCAGCCCGTCGTTGTCGTAGTCGGCGACGGAAATCCCCATGCCCCAGCCCTTGCGCGTCAGTCCGGCTTGCTTGGTGACGTCCTTGAACTTGAGCCCGTCTTCCTGGTGATAAAGCGTGATCAACGGATCTCCGCCCGACGTCTTATACCGATCGATGGTCGAGTCATTCACTACGGCGATGTCGAGTTTGCCATCGTTGTCGCAGTCGAACAGAGCAATGCCCCCGCTCATCTGCTGCACGATGTATTTCTTTTCTGCAATTTCCGGACCGGGAACTGGCAGTCCCATCTGGCGATTCGCACTATGGAAGTGAATGGCCGGATTCTGTCCCATGGCCGGGGTAAGCAGTGATAGGGAGATAGCTACGATGGCAAAAAAGCGCATAGATTGAAGATTGAATGTGGTTCGCCCCTCGATTCTACCTGAGAACCTCACGACAGCTGCCCTGCTTGACTTCGCTTCTCGCGGCCCCTTACTCTCAAGCTTAACTTCTATAGGGCTGTTTCTTTTGACCACGTCTTTCAAACTGTTTTCCTCAAAGCCATCCGTCGGATTTATCGCCCTCTTCCTTCTATCGACGCTATTGCCTGGCTTCTGCTTGTTGGAAGCCCAAGCAAAACCGCCCGCAAACCCGTCTGTCGAAACCTTGATTCGCGAAGGCAAACTGCAGCAGGCTGATCACGATCTCCAGGCCACGCTCCGCAAGAATCCAGACGATGTCCACGCGCTCACCCTGCTGGGCTCTGTACGCAGAAAGCAGGGTAAGTACAAAGAGGCAGAAGATCTGTGGGTGAAAGCGGCGCAAGCTGATTCGAAAGCGCTGGAGCCGATCGAGGACCTTGCGAAGCTTTACGCTGAAGAAGATCGCTTCGACGATGCGGTTCCCCTCTATGAAGCCCTTCTGAGCTCCTCGCCCCAGAGTGCAAAGTTCCAATCCGAACTTGCGGACCTTTACCAGAAACAGGGGCAGTACCAGAAGTCTCTGGATCTTGTGCAGAGCGTTCCCGCCAAATCCCGACCGGACCATCTGCTGGTTGTCATGGTTGCCGACTACATCGGACTCAAGCGCAGCGAAGAATTGCAAAAGGCTGTCGACGATGTGGTGCGCCGTGCTCCCACGGATCCCGACCTCATTCCCCAACTTGCAAACGTACTGCTGGACCATGGGATGACTGGAGACGCGGGCGAACTACTTCGCATGGCCGCGAAACATGAGCGCGTTACCGCGAATCTTCTTGCGGCAGTCGCAAAAATGCAGGCTATGAGCAACCAGTCTGAAGCCGCCCAGGCTTCCGTGAATAAGGCGCTTCAGCTGGATCCAAAATCTCGTGATGCGCTCAATCTCGCCGCACGACTATCGGGAGCAAAGGGAGATTGGAAGTCAGCGATCTCCTATCTTCAACGAGCCCAAAAAGCTGGGCCACCCACTCCGGAATTGCTGCAGCACCTGGTATTCGCCTACATGCGCGACAACGATCTCATCGCTGCGCATAACGCCGCACTCGACTTGCTTGATATTCAGCCCGACTCACCCGATGCGGCCCTGACCATGTGCGCCGTGCTCATTCGCGCTTCCCATTGGGGAGAGGCCGATCCGCTATTGGACAAGGTTCTCGCGGTTCGTCCCGGAGATAAAAGGGCGCTCGTCGGGAAAGGCGTTGTCGATTACAACATGGGCAGAATCGATGATGCTCAAAAACATCTCACCGCATCCATGGTCGACGGCGCAACCGACCCTGACGCCAATTACTATCTGGGCCTCGTTGCGAAACAGAAGGGCGACTTCCCAGCGGCCGCCAATTATATGGAACTCTCACTGAAGGGCGCTCCAGGAAACGTGGACGCCATGACCACGCTTGGGCAGATTTACCTGGCGTTAGGAGACGCCGACAAGGCGAGACCGGTGCTCGAACAGGCAGTCAGTAAAGTACCGAAAGACTCGCAAACGCATTACCAGCTCGCCCTTGCCTATAAAAGGCTCGGGCTTACCGACAAAGCCCGTGAGCAAATGGCGCTGTTCCAGCAGCTCACCGTCCGCCAAGGTGCGCAACAGCCTGTCGGACAAGTGATGAAAGAGCCGAAATAGCAGCCTTCAGGCCACGCGCTGCAGCTCCTGCAAATGATCCTCGGCGCGATTGAAGCAGTAATCCGAGTCCTCACTCACTGCGCTTTCAAAAATCTGCTGTTCTTCCCCATGCACCATTTTACGAATGACGTAGCGAAATCCGGTTCGCACTCGCGAACTGGGATCGATGAAATCAACCACTTCTGCGACGTATGGCTCTCGCGTGATCTTCATTGGCCACCTCTAAAAGACGATTGGGTTGGATTGCTCAACGCGGCTTTTGGTTGTTTTTGCTACATCCTGTGTGCAGTTCTGCCTAAGGTTCATCTCACCCTTGAACGACAAAGCAGGCATGCCAGTTCTTCGGCCTTGTAGAATCTTCCCGCGACCATGACATCCAATCTCACACGACGAACCTTCGTCTCTTCGCTGGCAGCTCTTGCAATCGCGCGCTTAGTGCCAAGGGCATTCGGCCAAACCACCCAGATGAGCGCCAGGGAATTGGCCGACGCGGCGCGCGCCGAGGCCGCCCACGAAGGAGACGCGCCCGATCAGGCTCCCCCTTTGGCTCACCCTTCGCCCTCGCTCAAGCCGTCGGCAGTGAAGAAAGCCATGGAGAAGGTTGCCGATTGGGAACTCGCTCGCTCTCAGCCCTATTTCAATCAGGACTGGACCTACGCGGCTCTCTACACCGGCTTTATGGCGGCCTCGGTTGCCACGGGAAACAATGCCTATCGTGACGCCATGCTCGCCATGAGCAACAAGTTCGATTGGAAACTCGGGCCGCGCGTCGAACACGCCGACGATCAGTGCATCGGCCAGACTTACCTCGCACTCTATTCGGAGTATCACGACCCAAAGATGATTGCACCCTTGCGCGCTCAGTTTGACTCCATCCTCGCGTTGCCGCCCGCTCCCGATGACAAGCTTCCCTGGTGGTGGTGCGATGCGCTGTTCATGGCGCCTCCGGTCTGGGCGGGACTCGCGCACGCTACGGGTGAGCGCAAGTATTTGGACTTCGTGAATCGCGAGTGGTGGCGCACCTCGGCCCGTCTCTACGATCCTGAGCATCATCTTTTCTATCGCGACGCGAGTTTCCTCTCATTGCGGGAAGCAAACGGGAAGAAAGTCTTCTGGTCACGGGGCAATGGCTGGGTGATGGCGGGATTAGTTCGTGTTATGGAAACTCTGCCGGCGAATGATCCCGATCGCGCCCGCTACCTCGAGCAGTTCAAGCAAATGTCGGCAGCGATTCTCGCACTGCAGGGAAACGACGGCCTTTGGCGCTCCGGATTGCTCGATCCAGCGTCGTACATGCTACCTGAAATCTCGGGCTCATCCTTCTTTACGTATGCAATGGCCTGGGGCGTGAACAGCGGCATCCTGGATCGGAAGATATACGAGCCGGCAGCCGCTCGCGCATGGAAAGGACTACTGCAGCACGTCTACGAAGACGGACGCCTCGGATCGATCCAGCAGGTGGGAGCTGGGCCGGCGCATTTCAAGCCGGCTTCATCGTACGTTTATGGTGTGGGCGCTTTCCTGCTCGCCGGATCGGAAATAATCAAGCTCCAGAAAAATTGATTCAGCCCGCCGTAAAGGCCACGGCAGGTCGGCGCCAGCTTGCGTCGAGCGCCCGATTAAGATCGCGATGCGATCAGTCTGCTTCGGCAGCCGTTCCGTGACGCCGCAGCAGCGACGGCAGATTCTGCGAGAACGCGGAGCGCGGCAGCACCATATCGCAACCCGCTTCCTGCGCCTTCATCTTCAACTCGCCCTGCACATGCGAGACGAAACCGATGATCGCCGTTCCCTTTTTCAGTTCTTTTTTCAGCTTGGGGATGATCGTCAGCGGCTTGGCGTTGATGTTATTCAGGTCGATGATGATGAGCGACGGTTTTTCATCGCCATTGTTTTTCACGCGATCGAGAATGTCTTTGTCGGTCTTCACGAACTCGACTTTTACATTCAGCTTGCGCGCCACTTCCTGGATCTTCGCCAGGAAAAACAGGTCGTCGACGAAAGCAAAAATCTTCGGCGCCGCATTCTCATCCTTGTGAACCACGGGTTCGATATCCGGATGTATGTAAGGAGTTGCGACTGCCGGGCCGCGTCCGCGGGATCGGCCGCCAGAAAAATCCTGCTGGCCATTGCGGTAGCTGTGATCCATGGGACGGGTGAAGACTTGGTTTTGCTGGTTATTGCGGCTGTTGTTATGACCGGGTCCGGAATGTCCCGGCCGGCCGGGCGCACCCCTGCGTCCACGGCGCCGCCTCCCTTTCCCTCCCGAGGAACCGGAGGGATTGTTCGGTCCAATATTCATATTTTTCTCTTTGCTGTAGTTACCGCTGTCGCGGTGAAATTCTTGTACCTATCAGGTCCACGAACACGCACCTTCGCGCTCGTTGCAGCGTGGGCAGACTGCGTTCTGGAACTCTGTTCTCTTCTGATGTTCTGTTCTCGACCGCCTAGCGCCTGGATGTTCGCGCTTGAATCGCCAGAACGGGAGTAGCAACGGAAGACATCCGTGATGTTACCCGTCAGCCTTGTGGAAGTGCAAGATGAAAACGACTCTCAATCCGCAGGCTTTTCTGGCAGGTCTTTCGCCCGGGAACTACGGGACTCTTTTACCGCCCCACTCTTTGATTATACCTCACCTCGACCAGCGCCCCGGCTTCGACCTACGCCGGTTTAGATGCAAACAGCGGCGGGCGCGAACTACTCATTTATCTGCGGCGACCGGCTTATCGGGAAGAAAAACACTGAGCGTCGCGTGGCAATCTTTTTGACTGTCCAGCAGCACCGTGTTGCTTCGCCCCTGGTAGTCCGCGGTGAACTGCAGCACATCTCGCGGCCGCTCGGGCAGGCCCGTAAACCGAGCTTTACCGTCCACATTGGTGCCGACTTCGAGATCCAGTTTCTTCACGCCGGCAAATCCAGAGCGGATTCGTGTGCTGATGTTTGCCTTATAAATCGCATGATGCGCGGAATCCATCACCGTGATGTCTGCCGTGCACGATCCCATGGCGGCATCGATCACAGGGACCTCATTGGTGCCAGCCTGAGCACCAGCGGATACTCCCGCCGCGATCAACAGAATCAAAAATATTCTTGTTCTCATCGGGATTTCACGAAATTACGACGACCGCCTCAATCGCAGCTGCCATCGCTACTGATGGGGCCGCCCGCAACGTTGCACTTCGAACCGCCGCCGTTGGAACCGCCTCCATGCGCTGCCACCATAGCGATAATCGCCGCTCCTCCGCCTCCGGCGGCCGCATAGTAAGCAGCTTTCGGAACTCCGCCCGTCTTCAGGTAAGCGAGCGGTTTGCGGCGCGATTCATCCAGTTCCACGACCTGCCCCTTCACCGCAGCCACGGCGCTCGATCCGCCGGTGACGTTAATACTTCCCTCCACGACGGTCGCGTATCCGCGTAGATCGTGCCACGTTACTTCGTACTTCGTCTCTGCCGAGGTGGGTGTGATCGTGAAATGATGAACGTTCGTCGCCATGGAACTTTTAGTGTCAACCGTCGCGCTGCCGGCGAGCAGGGTGATTGCGTGCGCGTCATATTCCGCTTCCGACTCGCTGCCCATGGTCACAGCGTCGTTTCCATTGTTCAGATGGACAATCGATTTCGCGGGGATACGCAGCTTATCGCCAGGCAAGACTTCCTGCGCCAGCGCCGGGTATCCGTTCACGGTGACTCCAGGACCTGCATAGAGCATGGCTGCTCCGCCGGCTGCATACAGCTGGCAACACAGCAGACCCACGGCTCCTGCTACCTGGAATGCACGGAACACACGTCACCCTGTTGGAGGCCACATACCTCCAGCTCAATGCTAGGGTGCTATTCACTGGAAGGTCAACGGTACTGGAGCCTGAGAGTAACCCAGTTGATAACTCAGATTACGAGTTCGATCTGCAGTGCCCCACCTTCCAGTGCGGCGGTTGCAGATGGGAGAAGATCTCTTACGCTGCCTTCGTGGCCCGCTTGTCGAGTCTCTTCTTCTCTGGATTCGTCAGCCCCGCATTCGCGGTGATATTCAAGCCGAGCAACCGAAACCACTTCGATTCTGGCTCATCCTTGAAGCCCATGAAGTCGGGTAAGGTTGCTGCCATCGCTGCCAGCCCCATGTCGATTCGCAAGTGTGTAGGCAGATCAATCACCTTGGCTACGCCGCCGGGAAAATCCGTCATGAGCGTTGTCCCCAGTTCCGCTGAACCGCACATCAGTGAACCCAGCGCAGCTCTCTTATTCCGCCGCCAGAAGGCCGCAGACATGACAAAGAAAGCTCCGACTGTGATGTAGTCGATGATGGCGTGAGCCGAGGGCGAGATGATGCTCGGCATCCGGTTCGTCGCAGCAGCCACTCCGCGTTGCAACAGGGCCATGGTGATCCTCCGCGTGAAAAGATGCGGCCCGCTTACAGAAGGTGGCTGTCTACGAAACGGTCGCGGATTTCTTTCTTGCCAAAGCGCGTTGCAGGGTTTGATCGAGCGCCGCTTTGGCCTTCTGATAGTCGGCTTGCGAAATGCTTCCCTGCTGAAGCTCGACTTCCAACTGGAACAGCTCTTCCTTCAGCGCTTCGAGAATCATCTGCGAGCGATCCCCCGGTACAGCAGTTGCAACGGGGACAGCCGCCGCGGAAATCACTGGTCTTGGCGCGACTTCAATTCCGTCACCGATCTCGTCTGCTTCAACCGCACCCGCAGGCGCGCTCTTCGATCGTGAAACCGCCAGGTACCCGCCGCCCGCCAGGACGACTCCCAGTGCGCCGAGAATGATCCAACGATACTTCGACAGCGGGTCGGGAGTGTCGATCGGGCGTCCCAAACCTCCCCCCGGACGATTATCCGGCGCTGCGCCGCCGCTCTGCATCCCGACTTGCGCGTTGCCCTGCGCCGGCCCTTGCTCAGTTTCGTCCTTCAGCAAACCCGTGCCCTTCACGCGGAAGCTTAGATCGCTTCCCGCCTTCGCCTGCGTCGAAACTTCCACCAGAGCATCTCCGCCCTGCGGATCGTTCATCGTCGAAAATGCCCCGGGATTCTTTGCCTCGAAGGTCATCGACTTCGGCATCATCACCACGAAGTGCTGCATGTCGCTGAAGATTTTCGGGGTGAACGTCAGCTCCCCGCTATACGGCAGATGATATGCAATCTGGAAACGCGTCTCGCCCGGCCGCAGCGGAAATGCGAAGTAATAAATTCCCTTCTGTTTATCGTCGGGCACTGGCATCGAACTAACCGGCATTCCATTCGGAGCCTGCGCCACCGCTTCATCGATTTGTGCGCCTTCGGGCAAGCTGAACGCATAGCCGCGATCGGAGTTGAGCGTGCGCGGCGGAGTCGAATCGTTTTTCACGGCGAGCAGTTGCATCACCTGCAATGCTCCACCGTCGCCCTGGACCCGCATGACGCTCACGGCCGTGCCGACCGGTAGATTCTTGGCAACGTCATACACGGTGAGGTCGACTGTGCTTACATTTGGTCCCACCGGTCCGCTGGCTGGAAAGTAGTTCACGCCATCATGTGTGACTCGCACCATGTGCGGCGTTCCGTTGCTCTCAAAGCTGAAGGAGAATTTTCCCTGTGCATCGGTCTTGCTGCGCGCCGCTTCCTGCATTCCCTGCGAGAGCGATAGCAGTGCGACGTCATCGCCGGCGGCTGGTTTGCCGGTGGTCGCATTCGTGACCGTACCACCTAAAGTTGCGGCCGACGCCGTCATGCTTGCGGCCAGCAACAAAACGGCGGCCAGTGTGTACCGTGCTTTCAATGAAGACTCCAATCGTTTGTTCGCGGGTGCCCGGTCCTGTCCCTCTTTTGGAAAGGGCCGGAACAAGGACTATGTACGGACCGCGCCCTTTTCCAGTCGCTCGATTTCCGAAAGTACGCCGGCGGCTTCCTCTTCCAGCGACGCGCGCATGCCCTGGTAATCAGCTTCGGGAAACTTCCCAGCTTTGAATTCGAAATTCAGGTCGCGAAGGTTGTCGTAGACCGTTTCTTTTCGTTCGCGCAGAAACGCCAATCGCGTCTTCTCCGTCGACGCCTCCAGATGTTGTGCAGGAGAAAAAACGAAGACGAGCACGCCAACCGTCAACAGCACGCAAGCTAGTCCTAGCATCATCGGCTATAGCTCCGTTTCCTGACGCGCACGTGTACGAAAACTGTCCAGTTGCGCGGGGGTAGCTTGCGATTGCACAGCCGGAGCCACGCGATACTTCCATTTTCGCGCTAACACTGCTGTCAGCCAGATCCCCACAACCAGCACTGCTCCTGGCATGATCCAAGCCACCATGTCGAAACCTTTTTTACTCGGCGCCGCGAGCACGGTGTTTCCGTACTTATCCGCGAACTGCTGCAGGATCGAATCGTCGCTGCCGCCTTTATCGACGGCCGCGGCAAGTTCCTTGCGCATCGTCTCCGAATACGCGCAGCCCACGTGATTGCATTCCAGCAGGACTTGCGAGCAGCCGCATGGGCACATCAGCCGATGTCCCAGGTTGTTGAAGCGGGCATCGTTGCCCGCGCCCAGCAGTGCAACGCTCGCCACCACGATCATCGCAAGTTGTAACCAGTGCTTCGCAGCCAGTCGCGGCATCAACTCCCCACTCCCACCGGTTGTCCCGGCTTGCCGGAGACCAGTTCCGCCGCGCGCACCGGCGCGCGTACCGCTACTCGTGCCGCCGCCATGTTTGGAATCAACGCCACGATCGTTCCGATAATCATGATGTGCACGCCAATCCATATCCACAGCACCAGCGGATTCAAATGCGCTTTGATGATGGGATTGCCCGTGTCCTGATTAATCCCGCTATACACCAGGTAGAGATCTTCTTTCAGGGTTGTATGCAGAGCGACCATGCTCTGCGGCTGCTGGCTCGCCTTGAAGAATCGGCGTTCCGGATACATCGTAGTAAGCGGCTTTCCGTTCTTGCTCACATCGACGATGGCCCACTCACTGCTGTAATTCGCGTTATCGTCCTGCGTATTCGAACGCATCGTCAGGGTGTATGGCCCGATCGCCATGCTCTGACCGGGCGTCAGTTCGCGCTCGATATCCTGATTGAAAGCGGAGCCCGCAAAACCGATCATGATTACGATCACGCCGAAGTGAACGATGTACCCGCCATAACGTCGCGTATTACGCCGCGTGAGTTGCACCATCGATGCGAAAAGATTCTGCCCCGTGTGGCGTCCTATCACTCGCCCGCCACGCACGAACTCCGAAATTACGGTCGTCGCCACAATCACCGAAAGCACGATCGTCATCAGCGAATAGAATTCCGACTGTTCCGTCCACGGCTTCACATATCCGATCGCCACTAAAAGCGCACCTACTGCGAGTCCTGTCAGCACCGGAATGCGGAAATTGCGCTTCAGGCTCTCCATCGACGTCTTGCGCCATGCCAGCAGCGGTCCCACACCAGTCAGCAACAACAACAGCAGTGCCACCGGAATATTCACGCGATTGAAAAATGGCGGCCCAACCGTGACCTTGGTTCCCTGCACCCACTCCGAGAGAACCGGAAACAACGTTCCCCACAGCACTGTGAAGCACGCAACGAGAAGCAATAAGTTGTTAAACAGGAAGCTCGATTCGCGCGAGACCAGAGACTCCAGCCGGTTCTCACTGCGCAGATGGTCGCGGTTCTTCAAAAACCAGTACAGGCAGACCGCAAACGTCAGCGCCAGGAAACTCACGAACCACGTTCCAATCGACGACTGCGCGAATGCGTGCACCGAACTGACCACACCCGATCGCGTCAGGAACGTACCGAAGATTGCCAGCATGAACGTGGAAAAGATCAGCCACACGTTCCACACTTTCAGCATGCCGCGCTTTTCCTGCATCATCACCGAGTGCAGGAACGCCGTGCCGGTTAGCCACGGCATCAGCGATGCGTTCTCCACCGGATCCCATCCCCAGTACCCGCCCCAGCCCAGCACCGAGTAGGCCCAGTGTGCGCCGAGGAAGATGCCGACGGTCAGGAATCCCCAAGTCACCATCGTCCAGCGCCGCGTAATGTGAATCCACTTCTCGCCGGGATACTTCATGATCAGCGCCGCCAGCGCGAATGCAAAGGGCACGGTGAATCCCACGTACCCGAGATAGAGCATCGGGGGATGGATCACCATCTCCGGATACTGCAGCAGCGGATTCAGTCCGTTCCCATCTGGCGGGAGATTGCCAATCGTCATCGCAAACGGATTTGCGGCGAAGTTCACCAGCAATAAGAAGAAGACCTGGACGGCCGAAATCACCACCGACGCGAACGCCACTAGTCGGGTGTCGACTTTGTGCCGCAGCCTGAGCACCAGTCCGTAAGTGGAAAGCAGCAGCGCCCAAAACAGTAGCGAGCCTTCCTGCCCGGACCAGAGCACCGCAAACTTGTACGGAATCGGCAGATCACGATTGCTGTGGTGCAGGATGTAGGAAATGGAGAAGTCGTTCTGGAAAGTCGCCGTCACCAGCACCACTGCCGCCAGAGCAACAGCCCCGAAAACGGCGATACCAGCACGCCGGGCGGTTTCACCCAGCCGGTCGTAAGCATCACCTTTTCTTGCTAAGGCAACAATGCCGGCAACGAACGCATATACACCCAGCGCAAGCGCCAGAATAAGCGAATAACTACCTAGTTCTGCCATGAAAGGAGCGGCCCACCACCACTGGCCGTTATTTTTTCAGAATCCCACCACGCCCGCAACTCTGTGCCAATTCGGAAAGCGCGCCCATCCCGGATCAGCGCTCGTCCGCCGATGCCGATTTTCTTCTAAAGCGCCGTCCAAAGCAGGTTACGGTTTGTTCACAGGCCCGCGTGCCATCCTACGCCTCTTCGTCAACTTAGGGTGGCCAATCTCGAGCTTCTTCTCCGGATTGACGGTCAGCGGGCCCACGGATAGGAGGCGAGTTGTGAAATCGATACTCGTAATTGAAGGGGACGCAATGGTACGCCGCTTCCTGCGCGCAGCCCTCGAGGCGTCACACTATTCCGTAATTGAAGCTTCGAATGATCTCGAAGGCCTCACGCTAGCCGCCCGCCAGGATATCGGCGCCATAGTTCTCGATTGCATGGGAACCCAGGCCGGAGGATTACGAACACTCAAGAAGCTGCGCAGCAATCCTCGCACTCATGCCATTCCGGTGATTGCGATGAGCGGGCTTGGACAGTACGGCTACGATTTACCGCTTTGGGCGAATGCTTGTCTGGTGAAGCCATTCCGGCCCAGCCAGCTTATTCGGAAAATACAGGGATTACCTCTGCAGATTCAGCAAATGCTGCTTCACCGGAACCGGCGCCGGAGCTACGAGCCGCTGCGCTGTGATTTCGCCAGCAACTCGCGAACCAGCGCGATCAGTTGCGGGGGAGGCAACGGTTTGGCTCGGAAAACGATATCCATGCCCTGATATTCGTCCTCGGCTTCTGGCATTCCGCTAATCACCATCACTGGAATCTCAGGCTTCACCTCGCGCAATGCATGTACGAAGATCGCGCCACTGCATCCCGGCATGATGTGATCGGTAACTACCAATCCGATAGTCGGCCCGACCCCACTCTTGAGCAGAGCTAGGGCACTTTCCGCCGTCGTCGCCACATACACTTCCAGCCCAGCGTCGCGCAAAACGGCTTCGCGCACGCGCAACTGCAAAGGATCATCGTCGATGAGCAGGATGCGCGACAAATCCGGTGGTAACGCTCCCCAGTTTTTAAAAGCGCCAGGCGAATTTCCGGCGCCAGAATTCAATCACGCAGTGCGAGCACCCTCGACCGAAACCACTTCGGTTTCCGCCTGTAGCCAGTCTTCCATGGCGGACCCGTACGGGTGGCCCCGATGCTCCCACAACTGATATGCGCGGACGCGAATTGCTTCTTCAATCTCAGTTACTTGAGTACTCTTCCCTTGGGTCCCTTGGGGCGTCAGCACTGCGATATTTGTCTTCGGCTCAGCCGTCTTTTTTCGGCGGGTGGTTTCTGACGAAGCTGCACGTGGACGCTTTGGTGTCGCCATTACTGATGTACTCCTGAAAATGATTTCCCGGACAACTCATCGGAATCGCTCCATGTTGTTGCCCAGCTGATAACTATATCGCGTTTGTATGTGGATTTCTGAGCTACTCGCCATTAAAAAAATGTTTCACCGGCATTCGCATTTCAATAGGGAACACAATGCCCAGAGATGGCATGGATGTTCCCAATCTTCTCTGCTTGCATAAAGAAAAACGGGCATCACCCCGGAGGAGGTGATACCCGTGTCGAGGAAATAACTCTGCTCTTACGGCAAGTAATAACGGAACGACGTGAAGAACATGTTCTCGTCGGTGGTAGGCGAACCACCCACACCTTGCCACGTCATGCGCTTCACGTACGAGTACTGCGGTCCGAACTGGATTCTGCCTCGATCGCCGTTGTACACCTTGTACCAGAAACCGCCCGTCCCTTCGAACATGGCGCGGGTGTTCACCGCGCACGCTGCTGCCGAACCTGGCGCAAATCCTCCTGCGCCGGGTACGACTTCCGCGAAGCAACCGGTTGCGGCCAGCGACTGCACTCCATAACCAACCAGCTTGCCTGCCGCATTCAGATTCGAGATGCGGCCCGCGTATTCTTCGCCTCCGTTGAAGTAGACGTCCCACTTCTTGGTGTGGAATTCCAGCGTCGCCAAACCTTGGTAGCTGCGGATCAAGGCTGGGGTTCCATCAGGATGCACCGTTACATCCGTCAAGCCGGCTGTTCCGTAGCGGCCAATTCCGTTTCCACCCAGGAAGTGCAGTCCGAAATCCACAACCTTGTGACTGGTGAAGCGGGCATTCGCACCAATTCCGCCACCGGTTACGTTGCTGTTGAAAGCCCCTGCCGCGGATGGCGTAGCGAGCGTCGCACCCGGATACACGCGGTCACGTTAGTTGGAGACGATGCCGAACACTTCATAGTGACCGAATCCGGGTTCAGAAAGCAGCCTTAACGACGAAGTCAGGCAGGTAGTTCGCAGAGTAATTGGCGTTGAAAGCGTTGTAAACAGGCCGCCGTGATTTCCTGGCGCGCCAAAGAAGAAGTTCGTTGGCGCATTAGCCGCTGAGAATGTAATCTGCGGATTTTCGATCGAGGCGCCGAGCCAGAACTTGTTATTGAAGTTCTTGGTAACGCGGAACCCGTATTGGCGTGCCCAGCTGAAGCCCACCGTATACTGCGGATCAATCGTCATCGGCAGCGCTTCGGTACGGTTATCCAGGCCCTTCTTGGTTTCTGTCACCAAGCTCCACATTTGGCCGCCGGTAAATGTCCAGCCGTTGTGAAGAGCGGCTTGTCCCCACAATTGCCGCATGCGGTTCGTATAGCTGTTGCTCTCGTTGTTGTTCGATGTAACGCCGGCTGACAACCAGTCCATTTCGTAGTAGCCGGTCAGGTTCGTGCTCTTCAGTTTTCCTTGAACCAGGAATGAGAGCCGCGACTGGCGGCCTGATCCGAAAAATTCAGAGGTGTTGTATTGACCGCTGCCAGGGAATGGAATCGCAGCTGAACGGGGTGTTGATGTCGGCAAAAAGCGCATGCTGGCGGTACACAGTTTCACCCGCCAGGAAGGCTCCCGGTGTAATCGTGACGCCCTTGTAGTGAATTGCCAGCGGACTCTCAACTCCGGCGATGCGCTTCTGCGTCTCCTGCATCTCGAGAGCCGCAGCCGTGCTGTTTGCCTTCAGGTCGGTTACATCCTTTTCCAGCGTCGCGGTACCTTCACCAGCCTTGGCGCTTGCCGCAGCGGCTTCATCAGCCTTCGCCTGCGCGGCCGCAGCCGAACTCTGGATCTGGTTCAGTTGTTGCTGGGTCTGCTGAATCGCCTGATCGCGTTGCGATACTTGCTGTTTTAATTCTTCGATCTGGCGTTGTTGGGCAGCCAATGCGTCCTTCATCTGCTGAATCTCAGCCGATACCGAGGACGAACTCGTGGCTTTGCGTTTGGTGGTGGTTTTAGAAGTCGCTTGCGGACTTGCAGGATCTGCCGCGAATGCACTCATCGACACTAAGATCGAGAGCGCTAGAGCTGTTGTTCGTTTCATTGCCTCTCCTGAAACAATTGAAATCGTTGGGCTTCTGATGTCCCGGTGTTGTAAATAGACGCAAGTTGTTGTTTCGACCGAATCGTAGTGAACCATTGTTAATAAGCGATGAACGATAAGTGAATATGCCGTGAACGACTGGAGCCGATTTGCCGAAGCCGGGGAAAAAGACGCCGCCTGTTCTATATAAGAACAAACCGTCTTCCGACCGATTAAGATGCGCTCCCGCGCAGTTATGACATCGACCGAAACCGATTTTTACTTAATCATCATTCGTTACGAATGGTTCAAAACGTAACGATACTGGTTGGACAGCACCGGAGGGGTGTGCCGTTAGCGGCCATCAGAATGAGAGTCAGGGCGCATCATCGCGAAGCGACCCTTCAGGAGTAGGGAAACCGAAGCATAGTCATGTCGGTCCCCGCCCGGAAGAGAAACGAGCCCGGACCGTCAAGGCCCGGGCTCGAGTGAATCGCTGAAGACGTGAAGAGTTGGCTAGAACTGTCCTTCCGCCAGCGCCGTCAACACACGGTTCGAGTCCGTTTCGACCAGCAGGAAGTGCGTCTGATCGATTGGGTAAAGAACCAGCGTCGAAGTGGCGAACAGCGAAGAAGGAGTGCTCACCGACATCGTTACCCTCCCAGTCGGATCGACCAGGTACGACCCGCTCAGTGGTGAGCTGGGAGCGAGGTTGTTGTTCAGGTTCAGGTCGAGCGTGCCGGTGATCGCGCTGCCTCCGTTCAGGCTTAACTGGCCCGATCCGGCTTCAAATCCGCTGCCATTCACGAAACTGATCCCGGAGACGCGGGTCGCGAAGTTCCCACCCAGCGAAGCGCCGTCAACCACGAAAGTCTGTTGCGCGTAAGCGATGCCCGCTGCAATCAAGGTATCCGTCTCTTCAATGTAGAGATTTTTGTTGTCTGCCGGATACGCCACGAAGCTGTAGGTCTTTCCGCCGCCGGTCATCGTGACTACGGTGCGCCCGGTGGTTGGATCGCTCACCGAGTAGGTGGACGTGGCGCCCGGCGTCACCGCCACATTACTCAGCACGTTCCCGTTGAGGTTGGAATCGATCGTACCGGTGACGGCACCCGCGCCATCAAGCGCGAATTGCGATCCAAACGTTCCAGGTCCGCTGGCCGTTGACCCTAAAATCGCCGTAGCGAATTGCCCCTTTACGTTCGCAACCGTAAACGGTCCGATCGCACCCTGTTTCGCCAACTGTCCTGAAGACGCTCGCACTGCGCTCTGCTCGAGCAGTTTGAGAGTCGTCCCATTCACCATGTAATAGGTGAACGTCTGGGCGCCGAAAGAACTCGACAGCGTCAGCGTTCCACGTCCAGTGGTTGCCGTCGGCGCAACGTACGTGCCCGTAACCGCCAGCGAAGCCTGTGGTCCGCCCGCTGTGTTCACATCCTGCAGTCCCGAAGGAATATTACCCGCGCCGTCAGCGGCAACCGCGCCGATCTGTGCAACTGCGGATCCGCTTGCGCTGGTAACCGGCGACGTCACAAGTAGAGCGTAGTTGCCCGTAATCGCTGCTGCGCTGAATTGCGTCGGGTCCTGCAAGTCGAGCGTGCCCACCATGGTGCCGCTGGTCGTGTCGCTCGTCACCGCGAACAGACGGTTATGGCTCTCGACAACAAACTGCCAGGTAGCGGTGCCGCTTGAGGTCTGAATCGTCGCCGTGCCTCGGCCGTCGGTGCCCAGATGATAGGTCCCACCCGTGATTGTGGTGCTGGTTACGCCACCGTTGGCGATGTCTTCGGCTCCGCCGGTGATATTCCCGGACCCGTCCAGGCTGACGCTCCCTACCGCCGCCACCGGAACCGATCCGTTTTCACCCGAGAAGTTAAAGGCGTACTGTCCGGCAAGTGAGCCGTTCGAATACTGGATGGAAATTGTGGCGAAACCCGGATTCGCGCTGTTATTCGTGCTCGTCGCTGTAACCGTAACCGTTCCACCCGGAGGCGGGGCCAGCGGCGCATTGTAAACGCCGCTGGAATCGATAGTTCCGCAATCGCCGCTAAATGCCGCTTTGCAGGAAATCTTCCAGGTCACTGTCACCGGGGCCGAGTTTACCGAGGCTGCGAATGTCTCTTGCCCACCCGAGGGCAAAGTCACAAATGTCGGAGATACAGTTACGTACTGTGCGCTCGCCGTCGCGTTCGGGGTCAAAGTCACAGACGCTGTTCCCGATTTCGTCGTGTCCGCTTGCGAGGTCGCGGTAATCGTCTCCGTCACGGTTGAGGTGACGGTCGCTGGGGCAGTGTAGGAACCGCTGGCGGTAATCGTTCCGTAGGTGGCATTGCCTCCCTCGATTCCATTGACGAGCCACGTCACCGCAGTGTTCGACGTGTTGATTACACTCGCTGTAAAGGAAGTCGTCTGGGAAGCGCTCAGCGTTGCCGTCGTCGGGGTAACGGTGACGGTGATAGTATTGCTGCTGGAGTTACTGCCTCCGCATCCGGCTAGAAAAAGGGTGGAGATCATCAACAGCATCGCGGCCACGGTGGCCGTTGATGCTCGAAGAATTCTCCGAGGCGACACGCGAGATCGGCTCCCGCTAATTCCGGCGAACCTGCTTACAACGTGATTGGTACGAAATAATTGCAAGTGCGATATCTGGAGCTGCACTTCTCCCCCATGACACAAGAACTGGCTGGATCCGAGGATCAACAGCTCATCACCGCATACAAATTGTTAAATTGCTCAGGAGCGGTCGACACTGGGCTCAGAACCTTGAACTTAACACGGGAACTCACGTTAGGTTGTGCCAGCTCGCGTGATTTTTTCCAGGAGCGCCTTATTATAGCGCGGTCGATTATAGCGGTCTCCGGCCTCAGACCGCACTCCGCGCCGCCGGCGTGGCTGTTCGGCGCTTTGCATCCCGTTGTAATCTTTGCGCACGTAATGGACGTCAATCCGATTGAAGAGATTACATCGTTATTTTTAAAAACTATTGTTTCAACGTTGTGTTTACAATCGTTCAAAGTACAACGCAGGAGTTTAAATGAGCGTTCGAGCTCGTTCTTCGTACATGCTTGGGTTGAAGAATTTCGTATCTGTTCCGGTGCGCAAGGTTAGTTTTTCATTCTTATTGGTGACTGCAGTTCTTCTGCAAGCGTGCGGCGGGGGATCTTCCACTTCGGCTAAAGTCGCGTCGATCACCGTATCGCCGACTTCCGGTTCCGTGAGTGTGAATGGCAGTCAGACCTTCGCGGCGACCGCCCTCGATTCCAACGGTCAAACCGTAACCGGCCAGACTTTCACCTGGGCTAGCAGTAACACCGCTATCGCTACCATCACCTCGGCAGGAGTAGCCACCGGTGTCGCTGCCGGCAGTTCTCAGATCACGGCGTCTGACGCCGGTGTTACCAGCACCGCCGCCACGCTTACCGTGAGTCCGGCTATCGCGACCGTTACGCTCTCGCCCCTCAGCGCCACCATTAAAGTTGGCCAAACTCAGCAATTCACGGCTTCGGCTACTGATGCCAGCGGGAATAACGTAACCCAGGCGCAGTTCACCTGGCACAACACTTTCGGTGGTGTCGCCAGCATCGACGCGAACGGACTCGCAACCGGACTGGCTCCGGGCACGGTGATGATTACTGCCAGCGCGAGCGGAATGACCAGTCAAGTAGCCACACTGACTGTAACGCAGTAACCGGCGTGTGGGCTTGTGTATCCAGCGTCGCGGTCTGCACTGTTTTTGTGTGCCCATTCAAGCCTCGGTGCGAAATACCGCCGGATTCGCGCATCCTTCGATGTCACGATGCTCGCAGGTTCGCGGCCATGGCTGTAATACAGGAGATATTGTGAAGCAACTGGCTCTGGCCATTGTGATTGTTCTCGCCGCACTGGCGACGGGTTGTGGCGGAGGAAGCCTTTCGGTTTCGATTTCGCCTACTACTGCTACGGTTCCTCCCGGAGCGACGCAGCAGTTCACCGCAAAGGTCAGCAACTCCAGCGATTCCACGGTCACATGGCAAGTGAACAGCATCGTCGGTGGCAACAGCACCGATGGCACTATCTCCACCAGCGGGTTGTATACCGCGCCCACCACGATTCCTGGATCCGGCGCTGTCACGATTACGGCTGTTCCCACCGCTGATACCACCAAGAGCGCGACCGCGACGGTCACCATTGCGAATGCAGTTTCGATCTCGCCCAACAACGTTCTCGTTGCAGTGAATGCGACGCAGCAGTTCACCGCGCTCGTCACTTTCTCGACGAACACAGCGGTTACGTGGCAGGTGAATGGTGTAGCCGGAGGTAATTCAACCGTTGGCACGATCGGAACCGGCGGACTCTATACCGCTCCCAGTTCCGTCCCCTCCGATCCCACTGTCACCATCACTGCGATTTCCGAAGCCGATACCAGTAAGAGCGCGACTGCCAACGTCCAGATCACACCGCCCACGCTCGTGATCTCGCCCACCGGGGTCTCGCTGACTGCCGGTTCGCAGCAGGTATTTACCGCAACGGCGCTTCAGCAGCCGGTGAAGCCGACTTGGAGCGTCACGTGCGCCAGCCAGACCGCGACTGATTGCGGAACCATCACCTCCGACGGCGTCTATAACGCGCCTCTCGCGCCACCACCTGGCGGAACGGTCGTCGTTACCGCAACCATGCCAGATGGCAGTGCGCTTCCCGCGAACACCACTGTCACGATCCAGATTTCTCCTGCCCTCCTCGCAGGCACTTATGTTTTCGGCGTCGCGAGTGACGCGGTGACCGGATTCTCGGCTGAAGCGGGCGTGATTACCTTCGATGGCGTCGGCAACATCCTCGGCGGCTCGCTTGATCAGAGCGGAACCGGCGCTGGCCCAATCGCCATCACCGGGGGCACCTATCAGGTTGGCACCGACGGGCGCGGCTCGGCTCTCCTTGAAACCAGTCAAGGCGCGATTGCCTGGCAGTTCTCTGTAGCCACGCACGCGAAAACTTTTCTTGCACGCCTTACCGCAAACGGCGTTACCGCGATGGGCACGCTGGAACTTCAGCAACCTTCCGCGACCACTGCGATCAAGGGCGGATACGCCTTGAACCTTACCGGCGTCACTACTGCCAGTCCTGCGAGCCCGTTCATGATGGCCGGCAGTGTCACAACAGACGGAACCGCTACCGTCACCCGCGCTGTCCTCGACGCCGTCACCAATTCAGGCGTGAGTTCGAATCTGACCGGCTCGGGCACGTACACCGCGCCTTCCAGCACTGGTCGTGGCACGATTAGTTTCTCCACCACCCTGGGGAGCCAGACTTTTACTTACTACCAGGTCGACAGCACTCACCTGCAAGTGGTCGAAACCGATGGCACTCAGCTGGCGGGTGGCGAGTTGTATCAGCAAGCCGCTGGACCTTTCTCCGCGTCCAGTTTCAACGAGAAGCTGGCGTTCACTCTGAGTGGCTTCAAGTCGGGAGCCGTTTATGCAATCGGCGGGCTTTTCACCCTGAACGGCAGCTCGGGAATCACCAACCGTCTTATCGACGGAGTAAGTCAGACGGTCTTCGATACCAACGGTTCGTATCTGGTCACCGACACGGCATCGGGCCGCACCACTGCAACCTGGACAATCGCTGGTGGAACCACCTCGCAATTTGTCCTGTATCCAAGAAGTGATGGTGGCTTTGTGATGCTGGAAACCGATGGCGGCAACATTGCCCAAGGCCTCGCCTTGCAGCAAACGCTTGCTTCGCCAAGCGTGTTTTCACTGGCCGGAAATCTCGCGCTGGGTATGACGGGATACGAGGCAACTGCTACCACTCCGGAAGTTCTCACCGGCAATCTCCTGATTACTCACCAGGGTGCCCTCTCGGGAATTCTGGACACCGCCGACAGCACCGGTGTCACCGTCAGAGACGTCTTGCAGATCGGAACCTTCTCGGTGGCTCTCGATACCGGCCGCGGCACCGCAACTATTCTGTCCTCTTCCCCAGTTCTCGCGAACGGTACCGTCTTCATCTACATCCTCGATGCGAACAACGCGTTGTTATTCGAGTCTGATGGAGAACGTATTTTGACGGGCACAATTACACGCCAATTCTGATCTGTATCTCACGTAACGAAACGTAACCCCGGTGCTATAAACACCGGGGTTTCAGCTCGTCCCATCTGATTTTTGCAAGTGACCCGCAAGCATCTTCATACGTCGCGGCACGAAAGTTGCCGCCTTCCATATTGTGCAAATCCAGTGCTGCGGGATTCTATTTGCTGTCAGATGGTTATTGCCCTGTCTCGGGAAACAAGTATTCGGGTTGGAAGGCCATCCGCCGGTTTTGGGACCGAGCCTCCATGATGCAGGGATACCAGTTTCTGTACGGTGCTCTCGACCTCTCGGTTCAAGTGATTGAAATCAGGCAATCGCCTTAGATATCAGCGACGGCTCCAAACTTGCATTGCTTCTCATGGCTAAAAACCAATGCAGAGTTGGTCTTTGTCCGAACTATCGGCCGAACTGTTATCCCGTGTCCGGAGCTTTTGCGATGAGCTGCGGCAGGAGCGACGTTTGGTTTGGCCCGGGAGAAAGAGTCTATGCGATTACGCTCATGCTTTCTGTTCACCTTGCTAACCATCGTAATTGCCTTTGCGATCGCGATTCCTCATGCGTCTGCACAAAGCTTGACGCAAGGCGGTGTCCGCGGCACCGTCACCGATCCCAGCGGCGCCGTAATCCCCAATGCGAATGTCGAACTGAAAAGCGTCGACACAGGCGCAACCCAGACGCGCAAGACAACCGGCACAGGGGCATACAACTTTGCCCTTCTGTCTCCAGGAAGCTACACCGTTACTTATAGCGCTCCGAATTACGTGACCGCCACGCGCACGGTACAGGTCGCCGTCGGTCAAGTCTCGACCCAGGACGTGAAGTTGGGAGTGGAATCGGCTAGCCAGACCGTGACCGTAACTGCCGAAGGCGGGGTGCTGCAGACCAACACGCCCGATCTCACCACGACCATGTCGAACGAGCAGATCCAATATGTCCCGAATGGCGGCGGAGATCTGAGCTACATCGCCCAGACCGCGCCGGGGTCTGTCATGAATAGCCAGGCAGGCTACGGAAATTTCTCCAGTAATGGCGTACCTGCAAATGCCAACAATTTCACCTACAACAGCATGCCGGAAAACGATCCGTTCCTCAGCCTTAACAACTCAGGCGCGACGAATATTCTGCTCGGTCAGAACGACATCAATGAAACCAGCGTCGTCAGCAATGGTTACTCCGGCGAATACTCAATGCCCGGAGCCAACGTGAATTACGTGAGTAAGAGCGGCACGAACACGTTTCATGGGAACGCCATTTGGCGCTGGAATGGCAGCTACGTGAATGCCAACAACTACTTCAACAAACAGAATGAGCCGGTCACGCCGCGGCCCTTCGTCAACGACAACATGTGGCAGGCCTCATTCGGCGGACCCATCAGGAAAGATAAAACATTCTTCTTTGTGGATACAGAAGGTCTCTACCTTCTCATTCCAGTGTCCACGAGCGTCAACGTTCCCTCAGCAGGATTTCAATCGGCGGTGCTCTCGAATATAGCGACCGCACAGCCCACCGCGCTCCCTCTGTACCAGAGCATGTTCAGCATTTACAACCATGCTCCCGGCTCCAATACTGCGACCAACAGCCTTCAGAATGGTGGATGCGGAGACTTCACCGGTACTCTCGGGTTCGGCGCCGGTAACCCCTGCGCCCTCCATTACAACTCCACCGTAACTGGAAACACCCACGAATGGCTGGTCACCGGACGTCTCGACCAGAACTTCGGCCCCAACGACAGAGCTTTCATCCACTTCCGCACCGATCACGGAGTGCAGGCTACCTATACCGATCCGCTGACTCCGCTCTTCAACGTCACCAGTGACCAGCCTCAATACGAAGGCCAACTGCAGTGGGTGCATACCTTCGGCGTAAACACGACAAATTCGTTCAACGCCACCGGTCAGTGGTACAGCGCGATATTCCAGAACTCTAACCAGGCCGCTGCCCTTGCCGTTCAACCCGCGCAAATCTCATTTAGCGGCAACACCCTGTACAACCTGGGTGAGGGCTACCAATTGCCCTTTGCAACGCCGCAAGGACGCAACGTCACGCAATGGGGTTTCGTGGACGATGTGAACCACGTGCGAGGGAATCACTCCATCAAGGCTGGATTTAACTTTGCCCGCTATGACATCACGACACACGGCCCAGGCCAGGGAACGTTGCCGCTGGTAGGGAGCGAAACGCTTACTGATTTCTTTAATGGTATGGGAACCACCTACACTCAGTCATTCCCCACTCGGCTCGAACAGCCGGTTAACCTTTATGACTTGGGCTTCTATGGGCAGGACACCTGGCGCGTTAAAAGCAATCTGAGCCTGACTTTCGCGGTACGCGCCGATCGCTATTCGAATCCGAGTTGCACCACGAACTGTTTTAGTCGCTTCAATAACAACTTCCTCGACGTCGCTCACGACGTCAACCTCCCCTACAATCAAACCATCGCCTCGGGACAAAATCTTGCTCTACCCGACTATCATCCCTGGCAAGTTCAACCCCGCTTTGGTTTTAACCTCAGTCCTTTCGGAACGGGTGCAAACCTGGTGATCAGCGGCGGGTTCGGCCTGTTTGCTGCAATCTTGCCAGCCGCATTTACCGACAGTTTCCCGGGATTGATTAACAACCTTCCCAATGACCCATCGTTCACCATCTCGGGGCTGCCATTTGCGCCTGCGACCCCTGGTAACGCGGGATCGGCGGCTGCGGCCGGAGCGACTGCATTCACTACCGGGTTCAACAATGGAGCAAATTTCGCTGCCTTGAACTCGGCTGTAACGGCTGCCACCGGGACACCGTTCAGCGTGCCCAATTTCTTCAACGCCGCAACCGGTATCCATCCACCCAGATTCCAGGAGTGGAATCTGCAAGTCGAGAAGGGATTCGGCAACAACACAGCATTGACTCTCAGATATGTTGGGAATCACGGTATCTGGGAAACGATCAACAATACCGGCCAGAACGGCTACTGCGGTCCGACGGCAGCCATCACGGCTCCGGCTGGAACCGCTGACTGCTTCTCTACGCTGGGAATTACGTCCTTCACTGGTCTTCCAACTTCGCCGATCGACCCGCGGTTCCTGACGGTGACCGAAATCTCCTCGGGTTACAATTCGAACTACAACGGTCTGACTGCATCTTTCCTGCGGCGCTTCTCCTCGTTCCAGTTCCAGTTCAACTACACCTGGAGTCACGCCCTGGACTTTGCTTCCAACTCGGGACAAGCGAGTACGCCGTTCAACGCTCTGACCAACGCCAGCATTACGAACCCGCAAAATCCGTTCAACGTGCGGCAGAATATGTACGGCAATGCGGATTACGATATCCGTCATTACTTCAGCGCCAACTACGTCTACACCACTCCAAAGAGCCTGCTGACCAACAAGTGGGGTAAATGGTTGGGTGACTGGACCATTGCCGGAACAATCTTCGCCCACACGGGTACTCCATTCACCGCTGTGGATACCGGAACGGGAGGCGCCCTAGCCGGGTTCGGATATGGTGGCACAAATCTGTTCGGCGGTATTTTTGCTAATCAGACGGGAAATATCGTGAACAATAGCTGCGGTTCTCAATTCGCAAACACGGCCGTCAACGGACCGTGCCCCACCCTCGCCAGCAACTTCGCCGCATCCCCGAGCGGATTTGGCAACCAGCAGCGAAACCAGGTACGCGGACCGAACTTCTTTGACACGGATCTTTCGATCTTCAAGAATTTCAAGGTCAAGGAACGAATGCAGTTCACGATCGGCGCTACCGCTTACAACCTCTTCAATCACCCGAACTTCGATCAACCGCAGGGCGATGTCGCCTCCTCACAGTTCGGCCAGATTGTAACGACCGTCAGCCCCCCAACTTCCATCTACGGCTCCTTCCTTGGCGCAGACGCGTCACCGCGCGTTCTGCAATCGCAGATCAAGTTCAGCTTCTGAGGGAACTTGGTAACTTGCTGGCGCGGACTTCGGTCCGCGCCTTTTTTGTTGCCACGAATTTCTAAGGGATTAGATCTGACTTCTGACTTCTGACTTCTGACTTCTGACTTCTGACTACTGACCATTGGCGCGATAAACCACGCCGCCCTTCATCACAAAGCTCACGCGCTTGAGTACGCCGATGTCCTTCGTCGGATCGCCCGGCACGGCAATCACGTCCGCAAAATATCCCGGCTTTAACACACCGATCTGCCCATCCCACCTCAACAGCTTCGCACCATTGATGAGGTCCGCCTGGAGCACCGCCACCGGATTCATTCCGTACTCCACCATAAGCTCGAACTCGCGCGCCTGCGTTCCATGCGGAAACGGCCCCACGTCCGACCCCACCGCCATTGGCACGCCCGCAGCCAACTGCTTCTTGAATTCCTGCGCGTGCAGCGCTTGCAAATCCCGCTCGCGCTTCGCAGCGACTGGCGTCTCCGCATGATCGGCGAAGTACTCCGCAATCGCGAACGTCGGAACCGCTGGAATCTTCTTCTCGTGCATCAGCTTCATCGTTTCGTCGCTGAGTTGATACGCATGATCCACAGACTCCACTCCAGCCTGCACAGCATAGAGTGTCCCCGGTTCGCCAGTTGCATGCACCGCAACGCGCCTTCCAGTTCGCGCCGTCTCTTCCACCGCCGCCGCCAGTTGTGCTTCGGTGTACTGATACGGAGTCGAGAGCCGCCCGTCCACCAGTGTGTCTTTCCCGGTTTCATAAATCTTGATGAAGTCAGCGCCTTCCTTCACCTGCCCGCGGATCGCTTCCACCAGTTGCTCGGCATTGTTGGCGTAGGTCGCATTCGAAAGCACATGTTGCGCCGGATTAAACTTGTTCGCGTCTTCGTGCCCGCCGAGAATGTCGATCGCATTCCCGCTGATGCGCAGGCGCGGCCCGGGAATCTGTCCCGAATTAATTGCATCGCGAACCGCTGTATCTGCCGACCCTGCGCCTTCGGTGCCCATGTCACGCTCGGCGGTGAAGCCCGCCATCAGATCCGCCTTCGCCGCCAGCGTCGCGATGATCGTGCGTTGCGGCACCGACTCTTCTACTGTCTGCAAATCTTCCGCGCCCGGATGCAGGAACAGATGTATATGCGCATCAATAAGACCCGGCATCAGTGTCGTGTCGCCTAGGTCGATGACTTCCGCTCCCGCGGGACGAGTAACGCTCGCTCCCGCCGCAACGATGCGCTCGCCCTCGACAAGCACCTCGCCGGGCGTGACAATCTTTCCACTCTCAACGTCGAATAGCCGCGCTGCGTGCAAAACGGTGACGTGCGATTGAGTTTGCGCATTCAACCCATAGGTCAGCAGTGACAGAAGAAAAATCGCGAACAATTCCCGCTTTCTCATAGCGCAGAAATGCTAGCAGAAGAAACAAAGAATGGAGCTTGGAATCAGGGGGCAGGCGTTGCCGGTGCGCAGCGCGTCGAATACACATCATTCGTGATTTGTGCCGTGGCGGCGCTGGTTCCCGATCTGGAGGAGCCGTCCATGTCGCGCGCTCGGTCCTGCTCGGCGCTTTGCGGATCCGAATGATCGCGTCCGCTGATCATCACATCGAGAGTGGGGCTCGTACAGGCCTGCACTGCCGCATCTCTCACCTTCGCCATCTGCGCGCGCACCACCTCTTGCGGAGTTGTGTCGACCTGGCAATACGGGAAGACGCTGGTAAAGACGTACGCGGTCCTGCCATCCTGGCAGTCAAAGCTGATTCGTTCCCACGTGTACATCTGTTTGGGACGCGTGGCAGGCGTCTGCGGAAATACGGTCAACGCCGAAAACGCGAACAGTAAGAGGCCGATTCCGTGTCTCAGATTCACACGAATTTGGATGCCGATTCAGGCACAGTGTGTCGGCTACAAATTTCCCACAATGCGGGCCTTGAGCGATTCGTACTCGGAGTCTGTAATCAGGCCTTTCTCGAACATTTCCTTCGCCTGTTCGAGTCGCGTCGCTGCACCATCACCGGAAGAAGCCGTGCTAGCGCCACCCGCCCCTGCTGCCGCTCCCAGTTGAATGCCTCCGGACTTCGCGCGCAGCTCTTCCAGTTCGCGGATGCGGCGCTTCTCTCTCCATGCCTGCTCTTGCGCCTGGCAGATCCGATACACCGCTTCCGCTTGCTCCTTGCGCAGCCCCGGAAAACTGAGAACTCTTGTCTGACCGGCAACAGCCAGATCAGGGCTCGACAACGCCACAATGGTCAGATCCGCGCCAAACACACGCACTTTGATTTCGACATCTTTAATGTCCTGCCAGCGAACCGTCTCCGGATTGAATCCTCCGAACAGCCCTCGTGACATCCCAATAAAACGTCCGGACGTGGCGCAGACCAGCGTACGGCGACGGAACAGCGCAAACAATCGTCGTTGGACCGCATAGGCTTCAATCGACTCGCCGGGAACCAGGAGCGACGCAAACTCCGCGATCGCCTGCTGTACGCGAGCATCTTCGCCAACTCCAGGATTACTCTTAGGCGCGTCTGCCACGGTTTCCTCCACCTGACTTCGCACGCAGTCTAGGCACGCGCAGTTCGTTTGTCAAAGGAGTGCTCAGATTAGATTGGAGCGGCACTTGAGTGTCCCAAAGCTGACCCGCGCCACTCTTCCGCGGCGCGCAGAGCTCTATTCGTACCGCAGAGCCTCGATCGGATCCAGACGTGACGCGCGGATCGCTGGAATCATGCCGCTAACCAGTCCCACCACGGCCAGAATCCCAGTGGAGACCAGCACGCTGACTGGCGAAATGATGAGCCGGATGTCGCCCGCCTCTCCGTGCTTCGCCAACGCGCTATAAAACGTGAGGTTTCCTATAGAGAACGAAATCACGTAAGCGAACACGATGCCTAACAGACCACCAAAAAAGGTAATCGCCAGCGCTTCGGACAAAAACTGTACGAGGATATCGAAGCGACTTGCGCCCAATGCCTTCTCCACCCCGATCTCGCGCGTTCGCTGGGTAACGCTAACCAGCATGATATTCATCAGCCCCACGCCGCCGATCCCCAGCGTCAGAGTGCCGATAAAAGCCAGCATCACTTGCAAAGCCAAGGTGATGATGCGGAATTGCGAAAGCTGTTCCATCATGCTGAAGACAGACAGGGCCCGCTTATCGTCAGAACGGAAATTGTGTTGGACTGCCAGCGTGTTGCGAACCGCCTTCTCCACACCTCCATAGTTGTAGCCGAGAAAATCCAGCCAGATCATGTCGACGTAGTACGTATTGCGAAAGTCGCTCATGGCTGGAAGAGGAATATAGACGACGCGGTTGATACTGTTCTCCGTGCCTTCCTGTGGTCTGGCTTTGAGCACACCGATCACTTCGTAGGGAATGCCGCTGATTCGAACTTTTTCGCCCAGCGGGAACCGTCCGGAAAATAGTTTTTCCTTCGACTCCGAGCCCAGTACGCAAACACGCGCGCGCAGCTGCATATCTTCAGCGCTGTAGAAACGGCCTACCTCCATCTGCAAGTTCTGAATCTCCTGCAGGTTGGGATTGCCACCGTGAATGTCCCAGGTATAAGAACGCCCCTCGTAGCTGACGAGCCCGCTGTAAAACGATTCGGGAGTTATGCGCGTCACTTCCGGCACGTTCACCACCACGCGATCAATGTCATCCGCGGTCAATCGGATGCTGGTACCGGCCTTGTTTCCTCCCGCCTGCATCGACGTGCGACCGCCCGCAATGCCCATCGCCTGCATGCTGGCATAGCTCCTGAATATGTTGACGATAGCCTGTGAGAAACCCGTGCCATAGGCCAGCAACAGCACCACCGTGGCGATTCCCCACGCCATGCCCAACATGGTCAGGGCAGTTCGCCTGCGATTGTGCTTGAGCGATACATATGCTTCCGAGATGATGTCTTTCGCCTGGCTCATTCCTTACTCCTGACGAAGGGCTTCCACCGGCTGGAGCACGGCCGCCCGTCGCGCCGGATAAAGTCCAGCGACAATGCCTGCCACGCCAAGGCTCACGATGGCAAGCGCGGCGGTCGCTGGGTATATATGGGGCAGTTCGAATCCATCCATCGGCGGCAGAAGCCCAAAAAGCAGGGTGGCTATATAGGCTGCGCCCACCCCAATGCCCCCGCTGATCCCCGTAAGCATCAGTCCTTCCATGAAGAACTGCAGCAGGATGCTGCGATTGGTAGCGCCCAGAGCTTTGCGAAGACCGATCTCGCGCGTGCGCTCCGTAACCGATATCAGCATGATGTTGATCACTCCGATTGCGCCCAGCCCAAGTGTCACCAGGCCGACAGCTCCCAGGAACGTGTCCATGGCATCGGAGATTTTGCCCATCATCTCGGCGCTTTCGATGGAATCCCAGTCGTCGAATGCATCCGGCGTCTCGGGATCAAAATTATGATTTCTTGCAACGATTGCGCGGACGGCTTTCTTCGCTTCCGCGTGTTGCTCCCGCGTAATCGGCTGGTAGGCTACATACTTGATCGCCTTCGCATTTCCGTCACCCTGCATCGGGAAATAGATACCCATCGTGGTGTACGGCATGAGCAGGCGCATGTTCTGGTCGTTGTTGTTCCCATGGCCGATCTTCTGCATCGTCCCAATCACCTGGAACGGTATCCCATTGATGAGCAGCGTGCTGCCTACCGCCGGATGGCCCGGGAACAATATGTGCACGAATTCGTTTCCGATCACGCAGACATTGTGGCGCTGGCGTTCGTCCTCCCAATTCAAAGACCGCCCCTGCGCGATTGGCTGGTAGCGAATACCCGTGAACTGCGGTTCGGCGCCGTCGACATATCCATTGCTGCTGCCATATTCGCTCACCAGGCGGAGGTCCCCGCGGTAGATCACCGGCGTGGCATTACGCACAAACGCCGAGCTGCGAATATCCAGATAGTCCTGGTAGTTCAGGTAATACTGGCGAGACGAAAGCTGGCTGCCACCCACCGCCGGCACCCGCCCATTGAAAATCTGTAAATAGTCTTCGCCAAAACTTTCCATGCTCTTGGCGGTTCCGGCGCGAAAGCCTTCCCCTAAGCCCACCAGGAGCAACAGTGACCCGACGCCCCACGCAATTCCAAACATGGTTAGGAACGAGCGAAGTTTGTGCGCCCACATGGCGCGTAAAACCTGGCCGAAGCTGTCGCCAAATCGCCTCATGATTCCAAGCTACGAACAATAGACGGACAAAGTTCCTACTTATGTCGGGATGTGCGCGCGACCTGTACCGTTTTTGCATGCTCTGGTCCCAGATGCGGCAACATTCACGCTTTGACTTACGCTTATGAGTTTCGTCTTCCAGGGCCGGGTTCGCGCGTAAATCAATTTCCTGTTCCAGAACTGCGCGAGGAGAATCGCGTCGCCTACTCTCTTAGACGTCAGGCTTGAACAAACGATTTGCCGCGAAGCCAAATTCCCGTTGTGGAACGACAATTTTGTAACAAAAATTTCTTCCCCATCAATGAAAGCAGCTTTTTATATAGCATCGGCTCACGTATGACGAGAGTGACATCAGCTGCACTGTGGGGTTTTGGAGCCGTGACGCTCACTTATGCTACGTTCTTGGTAACAGCCTTTTTGAAAGCTTTTCGGGCGAACCTCGCAGTCGGGCTTGCGGTCTTCCTTGGGATCCTGATCACCCCAACTTTCTGGATAGTGTCGGCAGCCGTTTTTGTAGCAATAATGATCTGGAAACTTAGATAAGCATCGCTCGCTGACGTCTCCGCAACCACCTACGAAACATCGTCGAGCACCGGAGATCGGGAATTCCCAGCTTTCTCTTCCAGCTGCGCCCAGCGTTCATAAAGCGCATCCAGCTCCGCTTGCGCCGCTGCCCGTTCAGCATCCACGGCTAATAGCCTGGGGCCGTCACTCGCTATGGCCGGATTCTCCAACTCCGCTTTCTTGCTTTGCAGCACCCTTTCCGCGTCGGCAATGCGCTGCTCGATTCCGGCATACTCCCTCGCCTCAAGATACGAGAGTTTCTTTTTGGACTCCGCCGAGCTCCCAGCTGAAGGTACCTGTGTCGAACGGCGTGCCTTTACCGTTGTCTTCCTCTCAGCTTGCCACGTTTCCCATTGCGAATAGTCCGCAAAGCTTTCCGCACTGCCCTGCCCATCCAGGCCCAGCACGATTGTGGACACGCGATCGAGCATGTAGCGGTCGTGGGTCACCAGCAGCAGCGAGCCGCGAAACTCCAGCAGGCTCTCCTCCAGGATTTCCAGCGTCGGAATATCAAGGTCGTTCGTGGGCTCATCCAGCAGCAGAACATCGGCAGGCTGCAGCATGAGCTGAGCAATCAGCACGCGCGCTCGTTCGCCTCCTGAAAGCCGCCCCACCGGTTGGTCGAGTTGTTCGCCAGTGAAGAGGAACTTCGCAGCCCAGGAAGCAACGTGAACCACGCGATCCTGGTAGACAACCGAATCCGCCTCCGGAGCCAGCGCTCGACGCAGAGTGGTATTCATATCGAGCTGCCGGCTCTGGTCGAAATACACGATGCGCAACTTATCCGCCCTCCGAATCTCCCCGGCTGCGGGCGTCCATTCACCAAGCAGCAGGCGCAGCAGACTCGTCTTTCCACTTCCGTTCGGCCCGACCAGGCCCACCCGCATCCCTGCCGTGATGACGAAGTTCAGCCCTTCAAACAGCGTGCGATCCGCTATCTCGCAAGTGACGTTCTGAACTTCGATCAGCCGTTTGGTTTTTCGATCCGTGGCCGAAAACTCAATTTGCGCGGTCGCGCTCCGAGTTCTGGCATTCAGATCCGCCAGGTCGCTCATCAGCTCGCCGGCTTTATCGATACGCGCTTTCGATTTGCGGGTACGTGCTTTCGCTCCTCGCCGCAGCCACTCGATCTCCGAGTGAACCAGATTCTCCAGCGCTTCCTGGCGCTTTGCTTGTGCGTGCAGAAACTCTTCTTTCTTCTCCAGGAAGGCGCTGTAATTCCCGTGCACCCGCAGCACTCCATCCGGATACACCCGGCTGAGCTCCGCCATGTCGGTGGCCACGTTCTCCAGAAAGTAGCGGTCATGGCTCACCACGACGCAGGCGAATGCCGCTTCTTCGAGCAGCGCTTCCAGCCACTCAATACCGGCGAGATCCAGATGATTGGTCGGCTCGTCCAACAGCAAAATGTCGGGCGCCTGCACCAGCGCCTCCACAATCGCCAGCCGCTTCTGCCATCCACCTGATAACGCCGCCGCTTCCGCTTCCAGATCTTCAAAGCCTGCGCGCCCCAGCGTCTCGAACTGCTTGCTGGGTTCCGAGCCATTTGTCGCCGACCTCTGCAACGCCCGTTCCACCACAGATCGCACCGTATCGCCCGGCTTGAATCTGGAATCCTGCTCCACGTAGACGTTGCGAACACGCTTGCGAATCGACAGATCTCCACTGTCCGGCTCTTCCATTCCCGCCAGAATGCGCAGCAACGTAGATTTTCCGGAACCATTCGGCCCAATCAGCCCAATGCGATCTCCCTCCGAGATCGTGAAAGAAACGTCTTGGAAGAGAGGTTTCGCTCCAAAGGCTTTCGAGATGCTTTGTGCGTTAATAATCGGCGGCAACTGGCTTCTACTCTTTCTCTTGGGGATTCGAGCCGGCCGGCATGGCTGTCAGCTCCGGAGATCTAAGCTCTATTCATTCTAATGGCTTACTGCTGGTGGGGGGCTATCGGGCCACGCATTGCCATGAACGCCGTTGGCCAGATTTAGCGCGGCAACCCGAATTGCTGCCAGACACGAAACCACGGATTCCTTGCGCACATTTCATCGTGCCGGCGATTCGCGGCTTCGCGGTCGCCCACCGACATTGGCCTCTTGTCAGGCAGCGTGAAGATGCGCTCTAGGAACTCGATTTCTTCAATGGTTCGTTCGGGGTCCACGACTATTCAGATTCTAATGCAAGCCAGAAGGAAACTTTTCCCCAGAAATATTACCGGAAAGGTGACAGCTACTCCCAGCCATTCATACCGTGCCTCCCTTTGTCCGATATGGTGACCTCGAGTTCAGGCCCGAGTACCGCTCAAGTTGCTGTCCTGCTTCTCCCGTTTTGAGTCACATGCGGTTGTGACACCGCTTACAGCCGCCTTTCCAGGGGCGTCCTAGAACTGAACCTGCAAGTGCGTGTGTTCGACGGGCGCGAATGCTCCGCCCTGCCGCGCGCTAGAAAGGAGGACCCATGCGCGTACATCAACTATCCCTTCTTATCTTGACCTTCCTGCTGTTTACCATCTTTTCGCTTGCCCAGGACAAACCTTCCCCTATTTCGGGGGCAACACTCTATAAGAGTTACTGCGCCTCGTGCCACGGAGTCGATGGCCGGGGTAATGGTCCGGTAGCTTCTTCGCTCAAAACGGCACCTCCCGATTTGACGATGCTCAGTGCACACAATGACGGCAAGTTTCCTACGATGCACGTTCTGCACGCGATTGACGGAGAAACCGAAGTGGGACCGCATGGCCCGAAAGATATGCCAGTTTGGGGACGGCGCTTCACCCATGAGACAGACAGTTCTGCCGAATCACAACTGATGGTCAAGAATCTGACCGGCTATCTCGATTCGATCCAGGCGAAATAGCCAACCGGTTTGGGGCCAGGGCGATAACCTCAGCCTTGGCCTCGACTTCCCTCGATTTAGTTCTCTCTATCTCACGATGGAATTACTAGTGGCGTACGTCATTCCCCCTCCGGATTAGAATCTCGCTTATGGACGGGAGCCTTCAATCCGACCTCGTTCGTTTCTACAGTGGCGCCGCACCGGACCACCAGGGTCGTTATCTCAAGGACATCCAACAGTGGTCGGATGATCGCCTGGAAGCCGTTCACGACTACATCCAGTGGCTGTTCCCTTTGCTTGAGCCGAGTGCCTTTAATGTCGCAGCCCCGGTTTTGACCTCGACATCCATACAACAGTTCCGAGCGCAGCCCGAGCTACAGCAGAAACTACGCGTCTCTTTTCTGCGCATGATGGACTTCTACGGGCTCCAGGTTCATTCAGGCGAGAAGATCGTCGTAACTCGCGCTGCCGGTTTTGCCGCGAGATCGCGCGTATGGCTTTCAGCCGGGAATCACAATCATCTGCGGATCACAAGAATTCTGCGAAGTCTTAGACTCCTCGGTCTGGAAGCCGAAGCAACAGCGTTCTTCGACTGTTTGTCTGAGATCTATCGAGATGAACAGAAAGGACCGTTCGCCGCGATCAGCGAGGAAACGATGTTCTATTGGAGCAAAGCCGCGACCCGGCCTACAAGCCAGGCGAGATAGGAACCGTCTGTTGGCAAATTGGAGTAGTGGCCGAACTGGTGAAACCGGCTCAACTGGCTACAGCCCAACCTAGATACGCGTACGCCTCTTCCAGCGACTTGACGACGTGCACGTTCGGGCGATGCCCGTCAGCGTAACACTGGAACATCCGCGTGACGCCGAAGATGTGCCCCTGCGGCGCAACAATGACGCGCACGATCTCGTCCGGGATCGGCGACGGTGCCCGAGCAACAAACCGGACTACCTCACTCGAAATCTCAAAGCCGGTGACGCGGGAGAGGTCGACGAGAAGAACATCGGGTGCTTGGGATTCGAAAAGTCTTCTTACTTCCGCCGTCAGTTCTATTAAGGTCTGCTCGGTGACAATTCCATCCATCGAAACGCGAAGTACCTTGTTCCCTGCCTCGAACTCAAACACGAACTCCACTGCCGACTCCCCAGGGAACAAGTAAAACGAGGAAAAACTGGACCTTCGTACCCACCTGTGTTCCAACTGGAATGCAAATGCTCAGATGGCTCTATTGCATGAAGATGCTGCGTAAATCGGTTCCGATGCAGAGTATTCACATAGTGGGTATTATCAACACGGTTATGAGATCGAGACAGGAGGGGAGTTGGTAGCGCTACCGGGAATCGAACCCGGGTTTGAAGATTGAGAATTTCGCTACCTAGCTATTGCCGTCAAAGACTTAGAGCAACTAAGAACGATTCTGTATACCGCCTTGTGTACCACGAACTGCTATTGTACCGCTTCGCTCGCATCCGGAAATGCTGCGGCAATTCCCTCGGCGACACTCTTAGTGTGGTATTCCACGAATTTGCCGAACCCAGCAGCAACGTGTGTTTCTGTCACATGGACGTAATAGCGTCCGGCGACACTGGGTGAACTATGACCCATCAGTCGAGCCAGTGAAAAGCGATCCATTCCAGACTGCGCAGCGCGTGTCCCGAATGTATGACGCCAGCAATAAAACTCAAACGGCTCTAGGCCGGCATCTTCCATGGCTTCTGTGTGGGGGTGCTGGAACGAAATGATGTGTCCCGAATTACCAGCGCCTGGGAATACGAACGCGGATTTCTTAGGCTTTGCCTCTGCCTGTTTCTTTCGCCGCTGAAGAACCTCTGCAGCGCGCGGCGTAAGTGGAAGACTCCGGCGTGCGCTAGGTGTCTTACCCGTGCGAACGTGGATCACCCCATTTGGAGACTCAGTGCGTGGCTCTAAGTCCACATCTGCCCAACTCAGCGGGAACAATTCGCTGTTCGGTCGCATCCCCGTATCCACCGCGAGAATAGCCGCATCACGGAGATTTGCAGAGGAATTTGCCAGGTATAGCGCTTCCTCTCGAAAAGACAGAACACGCTCGCGGCCTTTGGGCTGTGGCAGTTCGTGGATTGAGGGCGCGTGATCGAGTCTGCCCCATTCAACCGCGAGTTTGAGCACACGACGCAATGTCCGCAAATCACCGTTTACGGTCACGACTGAGTTCTTAGCCACTTCCTGCCTGTGTCGGGAGTATCGGCTCGCCAGCTCGCCTGTAATTGCATTCAGAGGGGCATCTGCGATTGCAGCAAACGCCAGGAGTCTGTCTACGCAATCCTCGTAGAACTTGTGTGTACCTGTCTTCGTGTGAGTTTTGGCATATTGAAGCACTTCCTTCGAGAATGCTCGAAAGATTGGAGGGGCTAGCGCGGTTGGTTTAGGCCACGGATCGCGGGGATGAATCTGGCCTAACCGCAAGGCCCGGCGGTGTTCATCCTCCGCGTCTTTCGCGTCTTGTTTGTTTTGTGTTCTGGCTGATTTCACGATGCGGAAACACTCGATTGTGCCATCCGCATTCTTGAGGTGCCATCGAAAGTTGTACCAGTAAGTCTTTCCTCTTTTGTAGACCATCGTTTCCTCAGAATCATTGGTGTGTACTTCCTCGATGTTTGCGTTCTCGCAAAACACCATGTCACCGACCTATTGCAAATTGAGTGCCAGAGTTCGACATCAGGCAAACGGGGTCGCCCTTGGCGACCCCGCCATTGTTTACAGAGGGGGTTGCCCCCCCGTCGCAATACGAGGAATCTACTGCGACGGAAGCTTGTAAGGAGCCTATGGACCTGCGTACCTTTTATCACCGTACCCCTGACCTGTGTTCCAACGTACCAGGGTTGCCTGTTAGCCATGGCTGTACCCCATCACGCCTCCCAAACTTCGAGTACATCGCGAACAACGCTGTAGCGCAGGACTTGAGGTAGTTCGTTTCCCTTGGAATCCTTAGTGACGGCATCAACCCTGACTTTGCAGAACTTTCCCGAGAAAATCTCCAGCGACATCTGTTGCCCGCATTTTGGAAGATCGCCATTGAACAATGTCCAGAGGCGATAAAAGTCGGTGCTCGCCCTACGTTTCATCGCCTTGTCCTGGCCCATATTCACAAACCTTGAGACTTGCACATCAGGTTCAGCAAGGAGGCGAAAGTCCAATCTAAGAGAAATCCTTTTGTACCGACGTACTTCGCATAGCTCGAAGTTGACGCAGTATGCGTCGTAAATCCCTGGAGTGATCAGTGCGCGCGGATTGTCTTGACAAACCGGCGCGGTAAGTTCAACAGACTTTGCGGGTTTTCTATTTACGATCTGGGCAGCCAGTGAAGGCTTGCGGAAGATCAGCGGCTGTGTTGCGGCTGGCCCCTTCATATTCCCTCCCATGGTCTTCATGGAAGACCAACAGCTACGCGTTTTTTGGATTAACTTGAACGCAGGGGCGGGGTAGAATCGGGTTGAATAACTAGAGTCGACGCCACCCGTGCGTTGAAAAACTAATTAGGGCCGCCAGAGGATGGAGTCTTCCGGCGGCCCATTAATTTTTATGCAGCATCCTGTGGTCTGTTCAATCGGGACTCAACCCACCGATCTAGATCACTGCGACGATAGCGAATCAATTTGCGTCCGGCCCTGAAGAAGCGTGGACCTCCGCGCTCTGAACCTCTCCAAAGCCGAAGCGAAGCTGAAGAGACCCCCAAGTATTTCGCGGCTTCCTTCTCGGAAAGCACGTTCTTTTGTTCAATCGGCATTGTTTCTCACCTCTTATCCGCATTGATTGCGGAATAACGTTTCCTAGATAACAATGCCGGGAATTGAGGGGTATCGTACAGAAGCGGAAATACTCGATTTTGTGCATTTCCGCTAACGTGAACACGTGACATGAAGAACAATAGAATTTTTGAGAGCAAAAGAAACTTTCGGGACCTGGATCATATTGGGTTGGTCGCAAAAGCATTGATGGACTGGGATGGAGCCAGTTTGAAGGTCATCGGTGAGACCCGGCCGGATGACTTGCGACTTGCACTCACAAAGGTAGAAGCAAAAATCAAGGAGAGTAGCGAAACGGATTCTCTCAAAACCCTGTGCAGATCCGGCTGCCAAAAGATCATGGTTCTGTGGCTGCTACATCCACTTCTGCCAACTCCGATGTTTCCGATATTGGAAGGGATATTCAATTGGCCCGGCCCGCGCAAAAGCGAAGCGTTATTTCGAAGGAAATCATCGGAGATTGGCAAGATCATAAACCGGCTCAGAAAGACTGCCGACGAGATGGAAGCACTGAACCTTGACTTCGAGTTCAGGTACCTACTCACTGATGGCGGGCCGGAGTTGAGGAACTTGTGGGACTTACCTCATTCAGTTCGAAACTACGCTGAATTCGTCCAGTCCGTTGCAAGGTACTTTGGCAAAGGTAGTGAAGGAGTTTACAGCATTGTAAAGGCGCGCTTCACGGCCTATGTCCGCCACCAAACTCATTCTTTTCACGACAAGGAGGTTGCTGCGCTCATCGGTAGCGTGATGGACAAGGACTACAGCGATTCCGATCACAGCGTCTGGCGACGCAAGCACTACCGGAGACTGGAGAGCTGGGTCGGACCCTTCGCCGTTGCGAACTCACGCCCGGTCGCTCAGAAGCGCTGATTCACGAGGCAGGTTTTCCACACATATGATGTAGTACCTCGTAAGTGATTGAATATAGGAGCAGGTTTTCGTGCGTTTTTGTGCTAATTGAAATGTGACATGCCGCTACACGAGAAGGCGCAAAACCCACATCACTACAGGCTCAAATGAGCACATTTCATGCCCCGCGAAGGGCCTTCGTTGATTCTCAATTCAACCGGTCGAGGCCGACATCTGTCTTGTACTGGGCTCGCCTTGTATTACACACATTTCGGACGAAACCGACGTTATCGCTCACGACCGATCTAAGTTGCCGAGTTCCTCACGGATCACTATGAGTCGATGCTCAAGCCGTTTGAGCCGAGTCTCGACATCGCGAAATCCCATCTTTAGGAGCTGCCAAGAGGTTACGAACAAGAAAAACACTGCCAGTGGTTCCCAGTCCCCTCTTGTCGGATGACCGAACAACCAGAACAGACCCGCGGCAACAAGAACTGCAACTACGAGAGCAGTGAAATCTAGAAGATCAGAAACATTCCACGAGTTGCCCTCAACAGAGGAGTGCGTCCAATCGCCCTGCCATCGAGCATTATCGGTCTGGGTTTGTTTGTTCTGGTTGATTTTCGATTCGCGCGCGTCAATCTGTTCCGAATTTCTTCGGGTGAATTTCGTCAATGCCACATCCTCTTGACGCATCCCCTCGTAGAGGGTCCGCAGGTTTCTTAGCCTACCGCGGAACACCGACTCATCGTGTCCGCGCTCCCGTCTTAGAAATCCTGAATCATTGCTCAAAGCCTTGATATAGGTCGCGACATCAGAATCCAATCTCCCGACATTCATCACGAGCCAGTCAAGATCAACTGCTAATTCCGACTCAGCAACGAACGGGTCGCCCTCTTTAACTGAATTGAATATTGAGAGGAGTTCGTTCTCTGCCTCCAAGTTTGCACCGGGCGGACGGTGGATATAGAGAATGCTGCCGAAATACCGTTCCCATGCCCCGCCGACCAGCATCATTGAGGGCTTTTCTCGCATATTCCGCGTGCTCCCTGAAGCCTACAACCACAACCAGATTTCGACGAAGCTCTTCTTATGCATCTTGGTTCGATTCCCAAACTTTGTCTATAGCCAATGGTGTTACCTTAGGCCATCGCCAATGCTGCGAGTGTGCCTACAGACATTTGCGAGCAGTTCGGGAGCAATCTGCGTAAAGCTCGCCGCAAGAATGGACTCACACAAGAAGAGCTGGCTCATCGGGTCGGGATGGATGTTAGCTATTTGAGCGAATTGGAGAACGGCAAGAAAGAGCCGTGCTTGCGAAAAATGAAGGAAATCTCGCAAGCCCTAGGGATTCCACTGGCACGGCTGCTTCGCGGCGTCTAACCCGAAAACCTCGGTTGTGTCAGACAGGAAGAACTGTAAAGGCAAGCAGCTTGAGAGAGCAGTTTATTGACCGGCACTCGCAGCTTTAACCGATACTTCGTCCGAAGCAATCGCTCTAGCATTGATTAGGCGTGTTCTCAGCGCCAACGGAAGCTCAGCGTAGGCAAACTCAATCTCCGGAGGAACGCGGCCAGAAGCTTTCTCCTTCTGGCATTTGTCGTACATATCCTTCTCCGTCAGAACCACAAGACGCCTTTGCGCAGCTACCAAAAGCAGAAACAGCATGTCAGAATTCAGCTTAAGCATCTTTCCGACTGCATTCTTTCCAGTGGCAGTTTTCGACCCGCTGGTCGAAATGGTGGCAACAGTCAAGCGGTCTTCACTCACTGCGTCGAAATCGAAATACCCACCCGACCGCAGAACTAAGCGCTCTCGGGAAAAGTTCATTCCGAACTGACCAGGCATCCAGTTTCGCCTTACCCAGTCTTCAACCACGAGTTGAACACGAGTGTCTGCCATGGCGTCGTAGTTTAGCCCGCAATTCGCACGCCTGGCACACTTACGAAAGTAACCTTCCGGCAATCAACAGGGAACAACTCACATCAGAACGAGCAAAACCAGCGTAAACGCTGACTCCGAACGTGTTTTGTGACGGCGAATTTAAGTTTGTGACAAGTCGCTACACGAAAAGTGACTTTACCCGCATAAACACTAGCCGAAACGAAATATTTCTTGATCTTTTCCACAGGCCGACTCTATTTTCCACAGGGCGCTTCTATCTCTACCTGAAACTAGCGATACTGGGTGGTGAACGGAGCGGTATACCGTTAAGGCCTTTTCATTTACGAGAACAGTCTTGCTTGCGACGTCTGCCATCAACCTCGGTTGTGTAGACGCTGATACCTTGTTTCGAAGCCAGTGTCGAACACCTCGACAAGTTGATCGCCTTAGGAACAGGACTTCAGGCTCAGAAACAACATGCGCACAGAACAGGGGATTTTCGAAGATCTTCGGCAATTGTGCTCTTCGCCAGGCTACATACACGCGATTGCGCATATATGCTTGAGCGACAATTTCGTATCGTACGCCGACGGCGGTATCTCCGGAGATGATCTTCTTCAGAAATACTCCTGGGACCGTTTGATTCGCGCGGAGATAATGATCCTGATCGGACTGCTTGTAAAGGAACCCATTGATTCTTCGACTCCCACACCCGAAATGCATCGTAGACAAGTCGAGGAAACTTACAGGCTGATGAGCGAGCTACACGCGGCAATCTCTCGTCCTAGGTTGGCCGACGTTAACGGCGATGTACGCGGTGCGATTCTGGCGCCACCGACCGATGAGAGCGTTTTTCGAGAGCCGATCCTTTACTCCGGTGAGTCCGCGTATTCATTTCAGTTCCGTGACCTTGCTGTGCCCAAATACACGGCAGACGATGAGTGGGTGAAGGAACTCAAGGGATTTCGAATTGCAGAAGCGCGAGATGTCGTACGCGCGTTCATGAAGGTCCAAGACGAAAACCTCACGAAAACCGTTCATGAGTTGAAAAGTGCTGCTCCTGAGGAACGATCGGTTCTAGCTGGTTTTGCGGTGAACGTTCACGACCTCGCGACACGCGCCGGTCTCCCCGTCGACACAGTAGAGAATGTGCTTGCTGCTTTCGTACTCTCTGAAGGAGAACTAAACGCGGGATTTCAGTCAGTACACGATTTCAACATTGTGTCTGCAAAGCCCCTTTTGAAGGTCAACGATTCGTTCGTGCTTTTCGAGCAATACAGCCTCGCACAGGCGCTATACGATTCTCCGTTTTACTGGATGCTTGAAGACGCCACCTACAAGGACATTGCCTTACAACATCGCGGCGACTTCGCAGAGGAATTCGTGCGAGAACGCCTAGCGCGTGTTTTCGGCGTCGATAAAGTTTTCCGTGATCTGAAGGTTATCGACGCAAAGGGGAGGGACCTGACAGACATAGACGTACTCGCGTTATTTGGAAAACGTGCAGTGGTCGTCCAAGCAAAATCAAAGAAGTTGACGCTACAGGCCAGAAGGGGTAGCGATGCGCATATTCGCGCAGATTTTCAGAAGGCTGTGCAGGATGCATATGATCAGGGGCTGAAGGCGGCGAGGGCCCTTACATCGCCAGATCACGGGTTATTGGATGGTTTTGGCAAAAAACTGGCACTGCCGCGCATGAAGGAAGTGTTCATCATCACCGTAGTTTCCGACCACTATCCGGCATTGACATTCCAAGCCGAGGAGTATCTCCGTGCGGAGGTGACGGAGGCGATTCGACCGGCGATCGTGACCGACGTATTTGCGATCGACGCAATGACCGAAATGCTCGAATCACCTTTGTGGCTTATGAGCTATATACACCGTCGCAGCGGATATTCAGGAAGGCTACACGTTCCCGACGAACTTACCGCGCTTTCTTACCATTTGAAAGCTAATCTTTGGTTGGACGACAAGTACGACCGCGTTAGCCTGATGGACGACATATCATGTGATCTGAACGCGGCAATGACTGTTCGTCGCGAAGGGCTCCCCGGCCAGCGCACTCCTGAGGGCATAATAACGAAATTCGCAGGAACGACGATTGAGCGCGTTTTTCGGCAAATCGAGAAGCATCCGGACAGCGATGCTGTGGAGTTTGCGTTTACGGTCCTCACGTGCGACGAAGAAACTGTAAGGAAGCTCTCGGAAGCCATTGACGACTGCGTACGACGATACAACGAGGACGATCGGCACCATGATGTATTCATGAGTATTAGGTCGAAGCCGCCAACCGGCTTTGTGGTTCATGTAAGTCGCGATTATCCCTCAATTGCGTTACCGCGCCTTCATCAGCATTGCGTAATGCGCAAATACCTGCAGAGGGCTGATACCTGGTTCGGCATCTGTCTCGACCCGTACACATTGAAAGTGCGTTTTGCCGTAACGACCCGATACCCATGGCGACGAAGCGACGAAATGGAGCGGCAAGCAGAAACATTCATAAAGACAAATTAGCGTTAATCACAAGTAATTAGGTGCCAATGGAGATGCTCTTGATAAGCCGTCAGAATCAGAGCCTATTCGGACTCGAAAAATAACCCCTAGTAATCGGCGGTCGGCGCACCCACTTAAAGACATCGAGTTGCTTCGTCCCAAAGACAGCATCGAGAATTGGAATTCATGAGAAATGACATTCTTACCAAACTATCTAGCGAGTTAGAGGTCGAAATCACAGCTGAGAGGCAGGTTGTTTACATTCTTGTTGAGGCCCGGAAACTATTGGAGCAACAGGGCACACTGGAGAAGTTTCGAACCCTTAAGCTCTGCGCCGACTGGGCGGTACATCCCAAACTTGACCGCTCAGACGCGCAAGTGGTTCTGAAGCGATTCGACGCATTCGAGATGGAACACCGTAAATCTGGCGTCACTGTCGCTGAATTTCAGTCTCAAGCACTTCGAGATTTTCTGTCGTATGAAAACTTTCGCGGCGAGCTTATTACATCGCTTGCTCAGGAAGGTGCTAACGTCGACCGGCTGAAAGCTGATGCTTTCTGGCAGTCATTCATTCAGTACTACTCTGCAGTGATCCGGGACTGCCCGTTGGAAGCAAAATCAACTAACACTCAGTTGGTGAGTTGCGTCACCTGCCTAGCATGGCCGGAAGAACAAGCCAATGCTATTTTTCCAGGTAAGCGCGTAATCCAATGGAACTGGGATCTGAAAAGTGGAACTGGAAGAAACGCAGTGTGCGCGCTAGTTTGAGGTGAGCGAAGGTCATTCTCGTTACGACTCGACTACGGTCCATCTTGCTGCGCTCTGAGTGTGTCGCACTTGTTTTTGCGGATTCGAGTCGAATACGGAGAGTTTAATCGGCTGGAAAGTCTACGAAACTCAACGGACCGACGGTACGCCTTGTGCGGCCCACGCTTCCTTTAGCAACATGGGCGTTCTCATGGCGAGAAGGACACGGGCATCGCCACTTGCTGCGCGGGCGGGCTCACTCGTGTCGCCTTCTGAGGCTCACCTCTAACACTCAGGAAACTTTGCGAATGGTGGGTTTATCCAATTCGCGGTCTAGCATGACGTGGATTCTCTTCAGAATCATCAGCAGGGTGAGAACGAAGTTCGTTGTCAGGTAGACGAGTATTCCCGTAAATACGGGCCCAGTAAACGCGTCGGTGCCTCGCATCTTGACCTGAGCTACAGCAACTAACGCGCAAACAACAATGGCGATAGAAACCAAAATAGAAAAGCAATGTTGTTGTGCAGCTCGCGCAAAACGGCGCCTCTGGTCTTAGCGAGTGCTGTTGGATGATTGCTTTCAGATGAAAACGTGTAGATCAGGATTAGCAGATTTAAGAGAAGCCCAGCAAAAATCGCAAAGGCCGCCAAAAGAGCGTTAAGAGCATCAACATACAACCGCCAATGCTGCCATAGACCCACGGCCACCGTAATGAGTGGTAAGCCAAAAAACAAGACAATGTCTGACCTGCTTATCTTCCCCGTGGAGAAGTCTCTCAAGGAATCTAAATGGCCCTTTACAATTCGTGCGACGTTGATCTTGGTCATTGGGCCACCTTCGGATAAATCCTGGACCGAGTATTCTCTAGCAGCACTAGAGAGAGTTCATGAATTGAATCGAACTTCGGGTGTCCATTCTTATCTAAATGTACCTGAGCTGTGATGTCATGATAAGACCGTAGCCGCGACCGATTTGTGAAATCCAGCGTCCTGCTGCTTCCGCCAAGCTTGGTCTGCACTTTGACATTTTCATATTCGAAGTGAGTTTCCGTAAGCTCAATCAACTCGGAGACCGTTCTCTTTCCTGCAATTACCTGTTTCAAGCGATTGTTCAATGGAAGCGACTTGCCCTTGCGTGCGTGAACGACAAGTTCCACGTACCCTTCGGTCTCTTTGTGTCCCGAATCATAAGCGTCAATGATGTCGGACGGAATTCCAAATCGCACAAATCGAATGCTTTCTATTTTTCCTTTTAGGTATTTCTCAAACTCCTCCGCCTCCACAAGAGGGCTGATTCGCAACCTGTACTCCGGGTAATCAAGCTCGAACTTCGTTTTCATTGTCTGGTAAACGATTTTCCGAATGCCGAGTACTCCCGATCGTTGCAAGATCAGTATCCCTTCGTCGGGTCCATCCGGTATATCAAGCAGAAAGTAAAACGGGCGCATATCTGCTTCGTCTTTCTTCCTGCGGTGAACAACAGAACCTGTTGCCACGTTCAGCAGATCGCTTTCTACTCCATATTCTCCGGTTTCTATCACCCCAAACAGAGTACGATCTTCTTGCCCCAATTTCTTTACAGTCAGCACTCTTTGAGATTCCTCGTGGTTCTGAGTCTTCTCTTTAAGCCCGTTAAGCAGATCTTTGCTGAAGGTAAAGAAATCGTCTGAATCAGCAAAATTAGAGAGAGGATCGGCTTCTTTCTCTTGCGTGTCCCACAGCTTTACAGAATACGCAGCCAGCGAGATTAATTGTGCCATTGGCCCGAAATACTAACACGACTAAGCAGGAGGTCCTCTTTCTGAGGCCATTCTGTTCCAATTTCGGAAAAAGGCATGGACAATGCCACGAGGAGCAGTCGATTCGAAAAAAGGGGGCGACAATCGTGATACGAGGTGTCAGGATATTAAAAGCGACACAATCATAGCCGTCTCAGGACGTGAACCTCCTATTACGAAGGAAGAGCAATGACAGAGCTAAGGTATGACGTGGTTGCCATTATCAACGCGCATCCCCAGCCCCGTAGGTCTTTTGGCGGACCCGTAGCGGCAGCACAAGAGATTGCAAAGCTCCACGAGCAAGGTCACAAGGTCAAGTGTCTGACCAATGCAATTACCAAGTCCGTAGAGTCTGTTCGCTTGTCCAAACTGGCAGAAAGAGTTAACAAAATTCTTGAACACAACGGGTTCAGAGGTGCACCGTGGACGCCGTAGCGCATGTACCATTTGGTACAAAAAGTCATCAGACCACGGATTGCAAAGAGTGTTTGAAGTCTCGTCCGGTTGTTGGTCCGTAGTTTCTGCTGATTGCTTTTCCACAGGCAATCACGCATAAGTTAGGTGATTCCGGCAGCTCGTTTCAGCGTTAAGTCCGAACTAGCACGCTTAAGGTTCAACTCAAGCAATCGCCGCAAAATCTCAGACTCAGGCATCTCTGGCGACCATCCATAGGCCACAAGCACGGCTCTATCAAGCGCATTGTGCAAATTGTTAAGCCATTGTGGTCGCTGATTGTAGAGGTTGGTGAGAGTGCGCTTCTTCAGTTCCGTGGCAGACGCTCCGAGCGGATTAAGCCAGGCATCGCGCTTTTGAGCTAGCTGTTTAGCGGCGTCGGCAATGGCGTTTACTCCCGGATCATCTTCCGGTTCCGTGCCGGGCGGCCAAGGAAAAGGATAAGTCTCGAATGTGGTCTGAGGAGTGTACCTGAAACCGCTTTCGGCCTCGCGAACTTGAGTGCCTTTTCTGCGTGCCCACAATTCGTGGACGCTCGAATGTAGCACCCCAAGAAAATAGTCGTCGTCTCGGGCAAAAACGAGTGTGCCCTGGTTGCAGAGTACCTCAAGCTTCACCCAAACGAAAATCCTGTGTTTAGAAACAGCAGGTGTCGCAATGTACCGTGTCACGCTCGAAAGCGCTGTTCTCATTTCGTGCCGCGGTCGAGCGTATTGCCACCAATTCCCCGCGTACTTGGCACGCTTACCGCTCATGCGAACCGGGTACACTACCCTCCGCACGTACTCAAACGGTAGCTCGTATTCGGCAGCTTGAGACTCTGGCATGAGCCCAAAGTCAATCGTCCATTGTCCTCTGGAGTGTTGGACAAGATCGACTCCGCTGCAAACGGGGCGAACAACATCAGAGTTCGTCCGGCCATTCACGTTGAGAGGGGCGGTAAGCATCGACTGAGCGACGCTCGATCCGACGTCGAAGGGTGCCTTCGCCGACGGTCCCATAAAACAAAGCCCAACATTCTCCTTAAGCGGAAGAGCTACTGTTAAATCTATATCAGCAGTTAGATCCGCGTTGATAGCTGCGACATTTTCGCCATCCAAGTATCGGCTTTTCTCGAAACCATCGTCGAATCCCACCATTGAGACGTGAACGTTTGCACCGTCGAGAATCCAATCGCGATCAGATTGCGCCCAGAATATGTCTCCGCTCTGTTTGATCTTCTCAAGGACCTTCCGGTTCGCACCACCGCGAATCCCCTGCGTTGCCAACAACCCGACCCGTTTGCACTGGCGTTTCTCAATTTCGACTCTTGCGCGTTCGAACCAATAGCAAACGAGGTCTGCGAACCTAGGTATACGATCTGCGTATAAAGCAAACAATCCGTCTACATACGTATCCCCGAGTTCCTGGCGAATCTTGTTCCCGCCAAGGAATGGCGGATTCCCGATGATGAAGTCCGCTGTCGGCCATTCGGGTTCAACAGGTTTTCCGTCCTTGTTGTAGGCGAGTACAGCGTCCATTCTATGAATGTTGGTCAAGGGCTTCAAAATCGGCGAACTTCCGAAGTTCATGCCGTTATCATGCTGCCACTGGATGTAACCGATCCACACGACTACGGAGGCCAATTCGTGCGCATAAACGTTCGTTTCAATACCGTACAACTGCGAAGGGTCAGTTTTCGGAAGCAGCCCGGATAGGCCGTGTTGCGCGGCAAAGTTGCTGATCTGCTTTTCTAGATCGAGGATCGACTTAAGAGCGACATAAAGGAAGTTCCCGCTGCCACAAGCGGGGTCGAGCACTTTGATTTTGGAAACTTCGTCGGCGAAGCCCATCAGCAATTCGCGCAGCTTGCTCTTTTGCTTCGTTCGCGCGCTTCTAATGCTGGAGTCGAGCTTCGCGCTAATTTCTTCCGCTTCTGTTCTCACCTGTTGCCATCGACGACGGAGCGGCGCCATGACGACCGGTTCCACAATAAGAAGGATGTCGTCCTTGCTGGTGTAGTGGGCACCGAGTTGTGAACGCTTACTGGGGTCCAGGCTGCGCTCAAAGAGAGTGCCGAAGATTGCTGGTTCGACATTTGCCCAGTTCAGGGAGGCCGCCTTCGAAAGGATGACGAGGTCGGCGGTGCTCAGCAGGTAGCTCTGATCATCGGAGAACAGGCCGCCGTTGAAGTAGGGGATGTTATCCGCCCCGAAGGTCCCATTGGGTGCCGACATCGCAGAAAAGAGTAGCTTCAGTTTCCTGTCGAAATCGGCGGGGTTGCCGATGCTGTTATTCACGAGCCTCGAGAAGAGTTTCCCTGGAAGCAAACCCACATCTTCAGAGAAGAGGCAGAACAAGAGCCGCATGAGAAAGTGCGCGCTCTTCTCGGGGTCGATGCCTCGATCACGCAGACTTTTAGCCAGCTGCGAGAATTGGGCGGCCGCTTCTTCCGTTACCTGTTCGGTAGTGCGTCCGGGCTTGAGTTTGCCCGGGTCGGTGAAGGCACACCTCAGAACCTCCAATGGAGGGAGGGGACACTCGGCACTCGGTTCGTTTTTTTCGAGAGCCGCCAGGTCGAACTTGTAGATCTGGGTAGCGGTATTGTTGAAGTTGGTATGAACTTCAAAGCGGTCGAGGTCGCAGGTAATCAGTAACGGAGGGTTTTCTAGGTCTTCCCGATATTGGAGGAGCTGCCTGTAGGCTTCGTCCAGGTTCTTCCGTTTCCCCTTATATTCCCAGCCAAAGAAGTCTCGCTTCCAAACGTCAGCCCAGCCATCTCCACCGTCGATTTTGGAAGTACCTCTTTCGAATGTGTAGCTTGAACCATCTGGGTCCGCCTCAGCAGGTTTTGGTTCACCCAGGATGTCACAAAGACCGTTGAAGTGCGTCTGAGAGGCGCTGCGTTCAGTCAGGGTCGATTTCTGCCAAGTCGCAACAAACTCTGGGAGCGTGAGCGAGGCCATGGGTTCCTGAGTTTCAGTTTAGGTCGAGCGATAAACCGGAGTTGATTCTACCTACTTATTTGAATTTCAGTCGAAACGACACAAGAACACTCAAGAAATAGGAACCCGATTGATCACATAAGTCCACTTCTTGCATTTTCGGGTCTGGTACATAACTAGGCCAATTCAATGTTCATGCGCTCGGAGCGCCGACTAGTCAGGACTCACGGCAAGACGCTACATTTTTCCCGAAGCGCTATCCGAAATCCTCAGAGATACAGACAAATGGCGCCTACGCCCCGCGCACATGGGCACGCCGGACAACAGAAACGGAGAAACCTGCTCGGGAAATATCCTGTGCGGGCGATATGGAATCCCGAACGTTGTATACCATTTTGTGTACCACTAAACGCGATAGCTGGCGTTATCACGTGCCAGGTGCTTTTTTGGGCAAAAAGAAAAGTCGCTCAATTAGAGCGACTTAGCGGATGATAGCTGGTAGCGCTACCGGGAATCGAACCCGGGTTTGAAGATTGAGAATCTTCCGTCCTAACCCCTAGACGATAGCGCCACTGGAACCACGCAGAATACCGCGGACAACTCGGATTATAACAAAATAGACGCTCAATTCCGGCACTCCCCCGCTTGTTGCCGACGCACTCACGCGATCGTTCCCGAGGATCATTGCCCGCCCGAATTACACGTCAAACCAGTCGTCCCGGCCTTCGTCCCCGCAACTTTTGGACAATCTTTTTACAACTTTCATGTCTGGCCCGGACTAGAATTTCCGCAGTGGGGCGCATCTCTCTGTTCGTCTAATCATTCTCAGCATCCCGGCTCAACACGCAGTAAAGGCGCATCTTCAGGAGGTTTCCGATGCGTTCTCTGGGCTCTCGAGTCTTCGTATTTGTGGCAGTGTTTACCGCTTGCCTGCTCGTCGCTGTCGTCCCTCGCCTTAGCGCGCAGGATTCCGCGCCCACCGTGACCGCGCGTCTCCTCGATCCCGATGCGGGGATGGTCACGATTTCCAAGCGCGTCGACGAGGTGAGCCTGCTGTTCACCGTTACTGACACCAAGGGACGATTCGTCACCGACCTGAACGCATCCGATCTCCAGGTCTTCGACAACCGCCTGCCGCCGGAGAGCATTCGCCTTTTTCAGAGGGAAAGCGACCTACCCCTGCGCGTCGGACTGGTCGTCGATCTCAGTGAGTCGATTACCCAGCGTTTCAAGTTCGAGAAGAAGGCTGCGGCCACTTTCCTGAAAAAGTCATTGCGCCCTGCCACCGATCAGGCCTTCGTGGTTGGATTTAACGAACGGGTTCAGCTGGTGCAGGATTTCACCAACGACACCGCTGTGCTCGGAACATCTGTCCAGAAAATGCACCCCGGCGGAAATACATCACTCTACGATGCTATTGCCTTCGCCTGCCGCAAACTGCAGGAGCAGCCTCGCGACCGACTCGTGCGCAAGGTCCTCATCCTGATTACCGACGGACAGGATACGGCCAGCAAAAGCATCCTCGCCGACGCGCAGCAAGCGGCCGCCCGGGCGGAGACAGCCATCTTCGCTCTCAGCACAAACGATCTCAGTCACGACGAATATCCCCGCGGCGAAGCCGTCCTCGAGTTGCTGACCAGGTACACCGGCGGGCAGATTCTGCGCGCGCGCGAATCGGACGAACTTTCCCATGCCTTCGCGCAGGTAGAAGATGCGCTGCGCAGTCAGTATTCTCTCGCCTACAAACCCGCGAACTTCGCGCCCGATGGCAGCTATCGCACCATTGAACTCCGCTCTGCGAAGGCGAAACTCCGCATACAATGCCGGCGCGGTTATTTCGCTCCTCGCGAAGGACAGTAGGCTGGAGGATTTCGGAAGCCGAGTGCGGACGCTTCTTTGGAACAAAACAATGAAGGCGGCGCACTCTTCTGACTTAAGCGCATCCGCCTTTCGATTACCCGATTACCCGATTACCAATTACCGGATTACCAATCCCCAGACTAGACCGGCAGCAGCTCCGGCGCTCGCGGTAGCTCCTTCGCGGGCTCCGGTTCATTCACATGCATCTTCTTCTCATTCTTGTGATCCGGTTTCTGCATGTCGATCGTGCCATGGAAATACGCGCCTTCTTCAATACTCAGCCGGCGAGTGACAATGTCGCCATTAACCGAGCCACCACTACGGATCTCCAGGCGCTCGCTCACTTGCAGATTGCCATTGACCGCGCCGCGCACCACCACCTCGGCCGCGTTGATCGTGGCTTTCACTTTGCCGCTCGGCCCAATGCCCACATAGCAGCCGCCGACGTTCACCGTGCCTTCCACCGTTCCTTCGATCAGCAACGGCTCAGTTCCTGAAATCTCACCTTTAATAATAAGGTTCTTGCCGATCACGGCGTTGGGTGTGTTGATCGAGGCTTTCGGCCCGTCTTCCGGCCGGAACGTTTGTGGTTTGCTGTTTGCAGAGGCGGAGCCATCAACTGGCTCGGGTTTCCACATGAGCGTCTCCTCCCGTTGGGATTGGTGCCCTTTGTACAGGGACTTGCGCGTAGTGGCGAGATGACGGAGAAACATGGCCAAGTAGACGATGCAGCCTCAGTTATTAACTCCGGGCTGCATCTTCTACTTCGGCGCAAATGAGCAGAAGCTTGAGGTGGCACGAAGCTCGAGGTGGCGCGGGCGCCCTCGCCCGCGTTCTTCCACCACTCGTTGTTTGTCATCACGAGCTCGCGCCAAGTAGGTCTGGGCTTCAGCCCAGACTCGCGAAGTGACAAGCGAGGGATCTGCATTTCCGCTCTCTACTGTTTCGTCTCCAGCGGGTGCTGCGCCTGCTCGTAAAACTCATTCTGCAGCTTCAGACTCGTCTCGTCCGCCTTGATCACTTTCACGGTTTCCGCAATCCCGTCCACCCAGTTCTTCATCGTGTACTCACCCAGCTCCTTTGTGCCCAACGATCCATCGCCGGAGTAATGATTCGGAAACCGCGCATACCACCAGATTCCCGTATACACGCTCTCTGGCAGCGCACTCAGCCGTGCCTGATCTGCTCCCGACTGCGATTTCGCGCGATCCATATGCACCAGGTTCGGAGCCGCCACCATCATCGTCGACGTCTCAGTCTGTCCGGCGTGCATGTCGAGCTTGTCCTTCGCGCTAACCGCAGGCCCCGGGCCGTCCGACCGCCGTATGCTGATCGGGATCACGTATACAACGTAGTCCCGCTTTGACGCCATCTGCGACTGCGCGAACAATGGCAGCAAGCTGTCGTTGCCTCCGTGACCATTCACAATTGCGATCTTCTTGCAGCCATTGCGTGCCATCTCGGCCACCGTCTCCTGCAGCAGCTGAAGCTGCAATTGCAGGCTGTAGGCCAGCGTTCCGGGCTGGTGCCGAGCCTCGAAGATCTGTCCAAAGTAGTAAGGTGGAAAGATGACCGCATACTCCTGTTTTGCCGCCTGCTCACTCGCGTAACGCACGTCAATGAGATCGGTGCCCAGCGGCAATTGCGGACCATGCTTCTCGATAATTCCGAACGGCAACATACAAGTGCCCTGTGCCTTCTGGATCGCCTGTATGAAATCGGGACCAGTCAGCTCCTCCCATTTTGCTGGCAAAACCGACTGCGCGAATAATGATGTGCTGAAAAGAATCGTGGCGAATATAACGACTACAGCGGCTTTTGACCTGTGCATATGCCTCCTGGGTTCGTGAACCTACCCTTTCGGCTCGGAATTGTAGTTGATCGCCTCTGACATCGCCCGTTCCGTTGTGAAACGCGGTTACCTTTGGTGCGGAAATTCCATCTCTGGTTAACAGAATTGCCGCTCCAATCCAGTATCATGACTTGCCATGAGCAAGCCTAAGGTGCTGGTCTCTCTCACGACCAACGATAACGACTATCAGCGGGAACAAGCCGCCTCGGCCGAAGAAGCCGGCAAGCGCTCCGGTCTCGAGATTCAGATCATTTACGCCGAGAACGATGCCATCAACCAGAGCCAGCAATTGCTCAAAGCCATTCAGTCTCCTGCCGGAACCCGTCCTGATGCCGTTTTATTTGAACCGGTAGGCACCGGATTGCCCCAAGTCGCCAAGGCTGCCGTCGCCGCCGGAATTGGCTGGGTCAGTCCTGAACCGCGAAGTGGATTACCTCAACGAATTGCGCCGCACTGCGAAAGCTCCGGTTTTTGGTGTCACTACCGACCACACCGAGGTCGGACGCATCCAGGGCCGCCAGATCGGCGCCCTGTTACCGCAAGGCGGCTCGGTGCTCTATATCCAGGGTCCGTCGGGAAGCGATGCAGCGCAACAGCGAACCAACGGCATGTACGAAACCAAGCCGGACAATGTCCAGGTTCGTGCCATGAAGGCACAATGGACGGAAGCCAGCGCTTACCAGGCTGTCAGTTCCTGGCTGCGCCTCTCTACTTCGCGGGATGTCACCTTCGGCGTTATCTCCGCGCAGGACGATTCCATGGCAGTGGGTGCTCGCAAGGCATTTCAGGAACAGCCTGCAAGTGCAAATCGTGACAAGTGGCTCGCCTTGCCATTTATCGGATGCGATGGAATGCCCGACACTGGCCAACTCTGGGTTCGCGAGGGATCGCTTGCCGCAACTGTCATCGTTCCGGCGAATGCCGGTCAGGCGCTGGAGATGCTCGCCCAGGCGCTCACCAAGGGAACACAGCCGCCGGAGCGCACCTTAACGGTTCCGCGCTCGTATCCAGCGGTCGAAGCGCTTTCCCGAAAAGCTGTGAAGGTTTAGTACGCGCTTTTATTGAGTGACGCGCTATTAAAGGAAGGGTGCGTCGCCGCAGTGCGCTACTGCAGAAGTAATCGCCGCCCGTTGCGTGGCGCTCAACGTAACAAACTCGAATCCATATTCGAATCCCTGCGAGCGGCGCACTTTCGCCGCAACGCGCAGCTTCGGCGCTCCTGCTTCCAGCGTCAGGTCCAGATTCACCTGTTCGCCTTCGCGCAGTTCCACCGGGATATAGGCTCCCATCCCACTCTCGCTGAGATCGCGCGACCATCCACGGAAAGAAACTTCCTTCCCATAACGCTGGACAAAACCGCTGAATTCAATACGGAATTCGAAACGCCCCGAAATTCTCTTTGGGTCCACCATGTCTAACGTCATTGAACCTGCCGGATCTTTGGGAGGTGAGTCACCAGCGGTTCATTCTTCCTGTCTTGACTTGTTATACCATTACATCGGGCAAGCTCTTAGCTCAAGATTCTGCTAAGATTGCGAGTTCTCAGGAATCGCCCTTCTTCCAGATTCTAGATTGTCTCAACATTGGAACTCACTTCTACTCGGGTTTGCGACTGGAAAGTTCGCTTCCGGACTCACAGCGATTACGATGAAACGTTTTAATACGCGGAGGTACCCCCCTTATGGACCGAAAATACCGCCAGCACGGCTATATGGATAAAGAAAAGGAGAAGGTGGAGAAATCCAAAGGACAGGCTCCGTCTCGTCCTCGATCCGAAACCTTCGGCCCCCGTGCTCTCAACATGCCCAACGCGCGTTCGGTCTCCCGCTGCGCCGAGTGCGGTAACGTTCTCCAGGATCTCGCCGCCCATCCCGACCGTTGCCCAAAATGCGGATTCACCCTGCATTCCTGCAAACAATGCACGCATTTCGATCCCAGCAGCCGTTTTGAATGCCGCCAGCCGGTCCCCGATCGCATCTCGCCGAAGGATGCCGTCAATACTTGTACCTTTTACTCGATTCGCGTGATGGTCGAACGGGAAACCACCAGCAGCGGACATGTCAGCAACCCCGGACCCAGCACTTCCGGTGGAAATAGCCGCCTCGACAATGCCCGCCGAGCCTTCGATAACCTGTTCAAGAAATAATCATCGGAAAATCTCTTACCCAGTCGCGCGAACTGAACAAGCTTGGGGCGTAAGCGGAACTCGCGCTCGAATTGTGGTCCCTTGCTCGATCGCAGACTCGATCGAAAGTTCTCCATTAACCAGCTTCAGACGTTCTTGCATACTGGTTAAACCGATTCCGCGGCCTCGCATCGCCGCCTCCGTATCGAAGCCCTGTCCCGAATCGTGAACGTCGAGAATGATCGTGTTGTCCACTTCGCGGAACTCCACTTTGAAATGACGAACCCCGCTGTGCTTGACGGCATTATGCAAAGCCTCCTGCAGGATGCGGAAAAGACATAAAGAAACTTCCGTCGGTATGCTCCGCAAAATCTCGTCGTGATGGAAGTCAATCTCGACTTTTTGTTTTGCGGCGAGTTCCCTGCAGAAGCCTCGCATCGCCGCAATTGGCCCCAGAATTTTCAGTTTGGACGAATACAGTTCGTGCGACAAATCGTGCACGTCCTCCGATATCGAGGAAGTCTGCTCGCACAATTCCTCGACGCACCGCGCTATTTCTTCCGAACCAGGATTGCTCTGCTTGAGTTGCTGCAGATCCACTTCCAGCAGCGCCAGCCTTTGGCCAATATCGTCGTGCAGTTCTCTCGCGATTCGCTCGCGCTCTGCTTCTTGTGCGCCGATCAGTCGCTGGCTCAGGGTGGAGAGGGCTTCCTCTCCAAGTTTCCGCTCGGTGATGTCTGCAACGATCCCGATCGTCCGCAACATCTTCCCATTGCTATCAAAGAAGCTGCGCGCGGTCTTCTCCAGCCAGACCACCGATCCATCAGGACGAATCACACGGTACCGGACTCGGCCGATCGGGTTTTCTGGAGTACACGCAGCTGTAACGGCAGCAACCTCCGCCCGGTCATCCGGATGCACCGTATTCAACATGTTTTTGCAGGTCACGATACTCGGGGCTGCCGACAGGCCCAGAATATCGGCGAACTTCCCCGGATCGGACAATCACATCCGACGCCACGTCCCATTCGTAGGCATACATCCGTCCCGCCTCGACCGCGAGACGCAAGCGTTCTTCGCTCTCCCGCAACGCCGCTTCTACCTGCTTGCGCTCGGTGATGTCCACGATCAGGCCCTTAATCCCTGTCAGCTTGCCCGCGGCATCGAAAAAGGCGCTACTCAATCTCTCTACCCATATCGTCCCGCGATCATGATGAATCATCCGGTAGCTGATTCGAATCTCGGGCTTCTCAGGCGTGATTGCTGTCAGCACGCTCTTGACCCTCTCCACGTCATCCGGGTGAATCTTCGACCACACCAGCTGACCCGTGACCGGAGCCTTCTCATCTACCCCAAGGATGTGCGCGCATTCTCCGGAGCGGCTTATCACATCGGTGGCAGCGTCCCACTCATAGGCAAACGCCATTCCCGCGCGCGCCGCCAGTCGAAACCGCTCTTCGCTCTTTCGCACCACCTCGGCTGCCTGCTTTTGATCCGTTGTGTCTACGCACGATCCAATGTATCCCGCGAAAGAACCATCGTTCTTGAATCTCGGAACTCCGGTATCGAACACCCAACGGTACTCTCCGTCGTGACGTCGCAACCGGTACTCCATCTTGAATTCTTCTCGCCGGTCGAATGCCTGTTCGTAAGTAGTCAAGCAGCGCTGCAAATCATCCGGATGCACACCATCCGCCCATCCATTTCCGAGCTCGGATTCGAGCGGTTTTCCGGTAAAGTCCAGCCAGCGCCGGTTGAAGTATGTGCAGCGTCTGTCCGTGTCCGACATCCAGACCAGCACCGGCGCGGTATTCGCCACCAGTTTGAGGAGTTCTTCGCTCTCAGGCATGCTTGTGTTCTCAGAATTTGCTTCGGGGGTGCGATCTTTCGGAGACCACTCAGAACTCACAGAGCCCTCCCAGCCACGGTAGAGGCTTCCTTGAAGTTACCGATTCATCGCGCTAATCGCTCTTCACTTCAGCTCGCTAGAACAACACTTCTTACTGAAGACCCGTAGACGAGATGGTGTGATCCCGGTGCTCTGCCCCAATCAGACAGCGCCATTTTACATGGATTTCGAGTGTTATAACCTTCACAAATCTCCCTAATCCTCGCCAGATAACCCCGGTTTCGCAAATCAGGCTTCGGCCGTACGAAATGAGCTCTCGTCGTCGAAGAAGAAAATTTTGCAAGGATCAGGGGAGCACGCCAGTGAAGCCCTTCAATCCTTAACTACAATTCGCGAATACCTCCTTCACCGACTGCACAGTGATTGTGTTGTACCCGACGCCGGTCGTGGATCCGGAGTTGTACAGTCCATTCGTAGTCGCACCCGATTCTTGCTCCCCAACGGCTCCCGTTATCTCCACCGTATGTCCAAGCTTATGTTTCAGCGCCTCAACATCTCCCCCCACAATCCGGTACTGCCGCAGGGGAGTGGTTCCAAGCAGAACATACGTGTTACCCGTCTTGGATAAGCATCCCCGAACCGTTTGTACCGCCGACGCAGGCGCGTTCCCGGTACTCTGCGCAGCTGAATTATCCATCCCGGTGCTCTGCCCGATGCCTGCTCCCGACGCAAGCAGTAAAACAACATTCAAAGCGGCGACTCTCATAGGTTGACTCCTGTGACCATTGAGATGCGACCGCCAATCGCTTGGCTCGCATATCGGAGCATCTGTTGAACTCCGGCGAAAATCGGAATCCACAATTTGCAGGACTGGTAAATCGGATCCAGAGCCTTTGGAAATTCATTCATCAGATCTTGACTTGACCCTTGATTCTGCAGCCCCGGATGATGTCTCTCGCCCGCTATGAAACTCCCAGGAGGAAGTCTGTCCGTGAAACACTTTGGCGTCCGTATCGCTTCGCTCGCTCTTGCGCTTGCGCTATTTTCTGCGCAGCACTCCCAGGCCCAGGTCACACTGCTCGCTACCGGCACTCTCGATCAGTCCCGTGCCGGATCCTTCGCCGATCTCTCCGGTCTCAACTACAGTCTCGAAAATGGTGCGCCTGCCAACTCGCTCGGCGGCTTTGGTTCGGCAATCGCCTACGCATCCGGTAACACCTTTCTTGCACTGCCTGACCGTGGCCCAAATGCAATAAGCTTCAACTCGAACCTCGATGACACCGTCAGCTACATCAACCGGTTCCACACCATCACCATGGATTTGGATCCCAACAGATCCGGCACTGGACTGCCGTTTACGCTGACTCCCACCTTGCGCGCCACCACCCTGCTCTGGAATTGGACGCCGCTGGTTTACGGAAGTGGCGCCGGCCTCGGCATCGGCTCCGGCGTTCCTCGTCTCAACAATTTCTTCCAGCACTTTTTCACCGGACGTTCCGACAACTTCGATCCCAACCAGAACTCCGGAGATCCTAACGACGCCCGCTTCGATTCCGAAGGCATGCGCCTCTCCAACGACGGCCGCCGCGTTTTCATCTCCGACGAGTACGGCCCCTACGTCTACGAGTTCGATCGCCTCACCGGCCTGCGTCTTCGCTCATTCCAGTTGCCCACCGATTTCTTCGTGACCAACCTCAGCCCCATCGGCAACAACGAAATCTCCGGCAACACCGTTGGCCGCACCGCCAACAAAGGCATGGAAGGCCTGGCCATCACCCCCGACGGACGCACCCTCGTCGGCATCATGCAGAATGCCTTGATCCAGGACGCGAGTGAGAAGGGCGCCGCCGCCAAGCTGCTGCGCATCGTCACCATCGACATCGCTTCCGGCCGCGTCACTCACCAGTACGCCTACTCGCTCACCACTGGTTCCGGCGTCAGCGAAATCTGCGCCATCAATAATCACGAGTTCCTGGTCGATGAGCGTGATGGCAACGGTCGCGCCAACGGCAACGACGCCAAGGTAAAACAGCTCTTCAAGATTGATCTCGATGGCGCCGTTGACGTCAGCGCGATGGACGGCTTGACGGCCGCAACCCACGCGGTGGCTAAGACGCTGTTCCTGGATATCGTGCAGGTGCTGACCGCGAACGGCATCGTCGCCGGAAATATTCCCGCAAAAATCGAAGGCGTTGCGTTCGGTCCGGATGTCCGCAGTGGAAAGAAAACGATTCACACTCTCTGGATCGCCAACGACAACGATTTCCTTCAGACTGTTCCTGATGCGACTGGGAATCTGATTCCGAATCCCAACCAGTTCTTCGTCTTCGGATTCACCGACGCCGATCTGGCTGGTTCGAAATTCGTTCCGCAGGAGTTCCGGGAGTTCCGCTGGTAGTCGCGCACAATCTGCGTGGGGCAGCCGACCTCGGCTGCCCTTTCCGAGCGCTGTCATACCGAGCGCAGCGAGGTATCCCTACCCAACCACAATTCCTTGTTTCCAGCAGGTCTGGATCTTCAAAACGAATTACGCGGCGCGCAGCCGTCGTAAACTTCTCCCATGCCAGCCGAACTGATCATCGGCGTCATCTCCGATACCCACGGCCTGCTCCGACCGGAAGCCGTCGGAGCCCTGCGCGGCTCCGATCTCATCCTGCACGCTGGAGACGTGGGCTCACCTGAAATCCTCGAACAACTCCGTCACATTGCACCCGTGAAGGCGGTTCGCGGAAACATCGATTCCAGTCCCTGGTGCGAGACTCTTCCGCTGAACGAAGTAATTGAAGCCAGCGGACTCTCGCTGTACATGCTCCACGATCTGAAACAGCTCGACCTGAATCCCGCAGCCGCCGGATTCGCCGCTGTCATCTCCGGCCACTCCCACGCGCCCATGAATGAAGTCCGAAACGGCGTCCTCTATTTCAATCCGGCCAGTGCCGGACCGCGCCGCTTCAAGCTTCCCATCTGTGTCGGGCGACTTCGCATTCGCAACGGTCGCATCTCCGGCGAAATCATCGAACTCCATCTCGACAAGTAATGCGGTGGCGCGGGCTGCCCTCGCCCACTGCCGCAGCCCTGCCACAGCTCAGGATGGGCATCCAGCCGAATGCCCATCCCGCCCCGTTGATTCTCAGAGCAGATCCTTCACGCTGGTATTGATCGTGATCCGAGTACCGTGGATCACTCCCACGATGTGCGCTGTCGAATTGCCGTCCGTGTCATACGCGTCCAACGTGAATGTCCCCACGTAGTGGTTTCCGTCCGGACCCAAAATAATGGTCTCCGTGATATGAGTCGGACCAGCCGGATTGCCGATTCCGGTTGGCGCATTCGTCGTATCGTTCCCCGCCCACGCGAAGTGATTCAGCGCATAACGATGAAATCCTGATTCTCTTCCAAACGCCCATGCAGAACTGCCCATCTTGCGACGGACGGCCAGAATTCATGATTTCCGTTCCATCGCTGTGCCAGGTCACCAGGGCATTGTCGATCGGCGTCCTGTTCGGCGGTCCGGGGTTATTTCCCTCGGCAGTGAAAGTCACGTGCCAAAGACCCACGATGGCGTCGTTATCGTCGTTGACGAACCGGAGCGAACCATTCGCGAAGGCACTGGATCCCTCCCATGCTTGGCGATGAAAGGCAGCGGCTGGTTTATCTCCGCACGAGGCGTTGGCGGTTGCGGCAAGACTCAGAGCGACCAGGAGCGCTCCGGTCGCAATAATTAGTTTCTTTGAAATGGGTGTCATTCGATCTCCTTTGCCGATTGGCGGCACTGGCGCGGGATCTTGACGGCAACCCACTCCGCTGACAAGGCACAGCTGGTGAAGTTGTGGGTGAAGAAAGGTGAAGCCTCAACCGCTTGATTCGACGCGACGTCGGTTCCTTCCCCGCAGGGATTAATGCTATAGTTTTGTCCCCAACCGGTTCGTATCGTGTCCAATCCTGTCTACAAGTTCGGCGATTTCGAGGTAGACCCGTCTCGTTTTGAGCTCCATCGCAATGGACAAAGGGTGAAAATCGAACGCATCCCTCTTGCCCTACTCATCTTGCTGGTCGAAAAAAAGGGGGACGTGGTAGGCCGGGAAGAAATCATTGAACGCCTCTGGGGCAAAGACGTTTTCCTGGATACCGAGCACGGAATCAACACGGCCATCCGCAAAATCCGCGCCGCCCTGCGCGATAACGTCGATTCACCGCGCTTCATTCAAACTATCTCCGGCAAGGGATACCGCTTCGTCCCCGAGACGCTCACCGGCGGGAATAACGGGAATTCATCAGCCATCGCCCATCTAGCGGCGAGCGCCTCCCCTTCCTCCGGCGTGGACACAGCACCACCTCCGCCTCCAAAGCGCTCTCGCCCTCGACTCATAGCAGCCGCCGCACTCGCGCTGGCACTGGTCTTTGCCGCTGTGCTGGCGCTCAAATTTGGCCGGCTACGCAACCAGGCGGGCGCTAACGCTGATAACCGGGTTCATTCGCTCGCTGTGCTTCCGCTAGCCAATCTCTCCGGCGATGCTTCGCAAGACTACTTCGCCGATGGCCTTACCGACGAGCTCACTACCATGCTCGCCAAGAACACAACCCTCCGCATCGTCTCCCGAACTTCAGCCATGCAGTACAAAGGGGTAAAGCGTCCTCTCCATGAGATTGCCCGCGAACTGGGCGTTGATGGCATTGTCGAAGGCTCTGTCTCGCGTACCGGAGACCACGTCCACCTCACGGCCCAATTAATTTACGCCCCCACTGACACTCACTTGTGGGCCGACAGTTACGAACGCGATCTCAACCAGGCTTTCTTTCTGCCCGCAGAACTTTCCGCGGCCATAGCCGCGCGCTTGCAAGCTTCCAACTCCCGTTCCCCTCAGGCTCGCAACATCAACCCGGAGGCTCACGACGCCTACCTTCGCGGACGCTATTTCTGGTTCAACGGCGACGACAAGCGCAGCCAGGAATATTTCGAAAAGGCGATTCAGCTTCAGCCCGACTATGCGGCCGCATGGGCGGGTCTTGCCGATTCCTACATCCTGCGTGCCGTCGACAACAAAAGTCCGTTAAAGGATGTTGCAACCCAGACGGATGCCGCTGTCCATCGCGCTGTCGAACTCGACGACTCCCTCGCCGCAGCCCATCACGTCATGGCCGCCTGGTACCTGTTCTTTACCTGGGATCCGGCTCGCGCCGAAGCCGAATCCAGGCGCGCCATCGAGCTCGACCCCACTACCGCCGAACAGCACCACTTGCACTCCTTCGAATTGCTCACCTTGAACCGGAACGACGAAGCCCTGCAGGAAGGAAAACGCGCCATGGAGCTCGACCCGTTCGTCCATGCTTGGGGCCTGGGATACACCTACCTGCAATTGCGGCTATTCGATCAGGCGATATTCGAACTCCATTTGCGGGCCGACGCGCAGCCCAACGATGCTGGACTCCGCTTTATCCTGTGCAATGCGTACTGGCATAAGAGAATGTGGAAGGAATCGGAGCTGGAACTCGAAAAGGGATTCCAGCTTATCGGCCAGCCGGAAAAAGCTGAGGCCGCGAGAAAAGCCTTTGCACTCGGAGGAGAACGAGCGGTCGAGCAGTGGGGTCTCGACGATGCTCTTGCCCGCTCCCGCAAAGAATACGTATCGCCGTTCGACATTGCCCGCCAATATGCCTACCTCGGCGATCGCGCCAACACGCTGAAATGCCTCGAACAGTGCTATCGCGAGCACTACCCCTGGCTTATCATGCTGCAGGCCGAACCCGACTTCGACTTCGTCCACTCAGAACCCCGGTATCAGGCTCTAATCAGAAAACTTGGGCTGCAACTCCAAAACTGACTTCCAGATGACTGACTTTCGCTTGGTTGCTCGCCGGCGTCACGACGGTACCACGACGAATGTGTGTTACTTGAACATGTACAGATCCTCATAAAGCACTGGAATTCGTCCCACGATCCGGCGCACACTCCCCGCCAATGAAGTTTTTTTGGGGGTGAGGTAATGCGTGTTCCGTTTCTGATTCCATTGCAGGCACTCGCAGGCCTGCTTGCGTTTGGGGCACTGGCTACGGCACAGTCGTATTCGGTCGTTTCGGTCAGCAATCCCGGCATCATTACTGGCACGGTGAAATGGGCCGGCGCGCGACCCAAACCGCTCTCTGTGCCGATCACCAAGGATCAGTCCGTTTGCGATCCGAACTCTGCCAAGAATCGCGATCTTGAGCGTCTGGAAGTCGGTGAAGATGGTGGCGTCGCTAACACCGTCGTTTATCTTGCAAACATCACCCAAGGCAAGCCGATGGATTTGCCCCAGGAGCGACGCTCTTTAGATCAGCAACACTGCCGCTACGAACCCCATATCTCGCTGGTGCCTCAAGGGGCTGACTTCAAGATGAATAGCAGCGACCCGATCCTGCACAATCTGCACATGACGGGCGCCGCAACCTACAACAAGGCTTTCGTTACTCCCGATCGACCGATCTCAGAGACCATGCAGGACGCCGGTGAGGTTCATTTGGAATGCTACGCGGGTCACACCTGGATGAACGCCGAAATACTGGTCGTTCGTCACCCCTACTATGCAGTCACCGACGAACACGGCAAATTCACTCTTACCGGAGTGCCTCCGGGGGAGTACCAGATCGTAGCCTGGCACGAAGGATGGCATATCGCGGGACGAGACTCAAAGTTCGATGTGTTTTCGCAACTGCGATACCAGCACCTCGTATTCAGTGAGCCCCTGACATGGACAAAGCAAGTATCCGTGGCACCAAACCAGGAGGCAGCTGTGAATTTCGAAATCTCGGAGCGGTCAACAACCAGAGCCGGCGCAAATTAGAATTGTTCTGCCTTGAAGTCGCTGATGTCGATGGATGAGCAGCGCCCGTACTTCCCGTTGCTCGACGGATGGCACCCAGATCCTGGTGGGAAAAATGTCCTCCGCCACCTCCTTTAATCCGAGCTACTGTTTCGGTCGGAAGCCGCAACAGTGTACCCGGATTCGCTCGCGAGGCCGACTTCGTTATCCCATCGGCCGATACCACTCACTCTCTCAACCTGGGATAAATCGCGATAACGTCCTATTATCGATCCGTATCTCCGGTTGGGATAGATGGTGTGAGGCGATTTCCCAATGTCGTCTAACTCGACGCACGCGTCGCGATAACGTCATTGATAAAGAGTTTCGCCGGCTTCGCATTGATGCCTTCGAATGGCGCATCCACTTGAATTTTCCCGAAGCCGAATCCTGCCAGCGATGTTGGAACTGGCACTGTCTTGCTGGCATCTTGCCCACCGCCCCTGATGAGCACCGTCGCTATTGGCGGAGACGCTTTCAGGTCGAATGTAATGAAGAAGCCGACCAGATGGTCGAAGTTGTAGGTTCCAACAACGTCGCTGTCATTAAGCCGAATACTTCCATTGGGAAGCAGATCAACGTGCAACAGTGGCGCTCCCTGCGGACCGTTGGCCGGCAGGAAATACACGGATAGATCGATCGGCGAAGAAGACGGAACGTAGCCGACGAAGTTCACGCCACCCTTCGCCGTCACAGGCGCCGTCAAAGTGCCTACGTATGAAGCGGTCGCCGTCGGCGCCGTTCGCGTCAGTTGAAGCCAATGATCGGATGCATTTGTATTCGTTGGGTCTGCGACCACAACGACGTCGCCATTGGTTGTGGAAGTTCCCACCTGTGGTTGTGCCGGCGGCGATCCCGTCGGAGAGTCGAACTTGTCCAGGTAGACGGAAGTCGTGTTGCACCCGCTAAGGACAACAAGTGAGAGGAGCGCAATCGCTGCACATCTCCCAGATCGTGCACGCAACTTGTCACAGTTTCCCGTGGATTCGAGGGATTCCTTTTTAGTCATGACGTGGTCTCCGATGGTTACGCGATTTCGTTGAGCGGGTACGACAGATCCGTTCTTGAGAGTCTTGTGCCAACTTGATTGTTGGCCTGCATCCTCACCCGCCCACACTTGAGGAATAGTGTCTGCGCCTGAAGAATCGTTACAACAAATCTCATCCCGGCAGGTTGAGATAGCAAGCGATAACGGGACATATCAACAGTTACCGATCTACCACGGACGACCGAACAAGTCTGAGGATTCAATCAGTCGGAAGGATCAAGCTGCACATCGAGTGTTAGCGAAGTTCCAGAAGCCAACTGGATGAGCTTTCCTTTGCCTGTGCTTTCGTTCCACTCGTGAAAGCCGGGGGATGTCACGTGCAACAGCAAAGGCTTTTCTGGCGCGACTAAAATAGCGTGAGACGACTCGCGCCCTATCGAATAGATTGGCGACGAAGGGTTATCAGGCAACATCAGCTCAACCATCAATGCTGAGATCTTGGCTCCTGTTTTGCGACTAGTCAGATTGATGTGTAGGAACCCAGCCTTTGGCGGAAGGTATACCTTCATTTCAGCTTCGCGGTGCGCTGGCGTTATCTCAACTTCTGAAGGCTCATTCTTCGCCGGAGCGGTGCTGAAGATCGAGTATCCGGCTTGATCGTCTTCGGGGTAGACGAAGTATTTGCCCCACCACGGAAGGTTTTCAAATCGATATTCGCCGCGATCATTGGTGGTAGTGCGGGTAAACGATTCCTTTCCACCGTCCATCCTCAGGACCGAGAGCGCTTTCGCGAACTCGCTTGCGAAGTAACCGTTGACAATCCCAGCTATCAGATCGCCTACCGCATCAATCGACCTGGAGGTCACATGATCTGGCTGGAAGAGGCCGGCCACGCCTTTTTCGCGGAGGGAGGCAAGCTGGTTCGAGTTGTAGGCATCGCTGCCAATATCACAGATAGGAAGCGAACTGAGCGGGCGGTATTGGAGCTCGGAGGACGACTGCTGAATGTACAAGAGGAGGAAAGGAGCCGAGTCGCTCTTGAGCTGCACGATGACATTGGGCAGGAACTGGCGGTACTGGCCGTTCAGATTCAGCAACTCGCCACTCGAAACCTGAGAACGCAAATCGCTGATTTGCAGGCCAAGATCGACGAAATTGCAAGCAAGGTTAGTCGTCTCTCTCGTCGGCTCCATTCTTCCCGGCTTGATTATCTTGGATTGGCAGTAGCAGCAGAAGTCTTATGCCGCGAGTTCTCGAGGCAATTCGCATTCAAGATTGAGTACGTCTGTCATGATGTACCACGCCACTTGAACCCATCTATCGCTGTTCCTTTTTACCGCGTCCTGCAAGAAGCGCTGCACAACGTTGTGAAACACAGCCAAGCGACCCATGTGCGAGTCGAACTGGCTGGTGGTGGCGATGAATTGAAACTCTGCGTACAAGATAACGGAGTAGGGTTCGACTATGACCAATCGCGTTTCGGCGCGGGCCTTGGGCTCGTTAGTATGCGCGAGAGGATGCGCCTTGTTGGCGGGCATTTGCGAGTCAATTCTCAGCAGAAGAATGGCACCGTTATCGAAGCCTCTATTGCATCGCGGCCCGCGAATATGGACAGTCCAGCCATTAACTTATCGCCAAATTTAGATGGCATTGCCGAATAATCGTTGGTATCGGACGATACCACTTACTATCCCAGCCTGAAATACTGAGCGATAAGGGGATTTACCGACAGCTATCAATCGCGAGAGCGTGAATCCTTGCTAGAACTGCTCTGGCTTCTTCTACATTACAGCCCATCCGTGTGTCGAACTCGCCTTCAAGCTGAATGCCGTTACACACCTCGTTCAGCGCATTGTTAATAATCTTTAGCTCTTCTTCGGACAGTTCAACGGTCATGCTCGCCTCAAGTTAAGAAGTGGTATGGAAATGATAGTGAGTGGTAAGGGATTTTACGGCCAACAATCGCCCAAGGGCTGCAAATCCTTGGATCACTACAAGTGAAAGTCTAGAAGCTGGGAGCTAATCCACACACGCAATATTGCGGAGCCGAATCAATCCGACTCGCTTTTTCCATCCGCAGTGGTAGTCGCAGTGTTCCTTCAACTTGCCACGAAACTCGCCACCATCAGACGGCTTCAATGTGCCACGAAATCCGCCTAGAAATCCGAACGAGAGCGCCAGGTTCTTGCCTTCGGTCTCCCACGACCCCCACGGGATTTTGTTGGTCTCTGACGCTAAAGGGAAAACATGGTGTTCAGCAGTCAATCTAAATCGGGGTGGAATAGCTCGGATGCTGTTGTCAGGCGGATCCCATGACAAGGAAATCACTTCATAACACGCTGGAAATCGCAAGGCAGTCGAGCGTTCTTGCTGTCCGTACGCGCAGAGGCAGAAGCAAAGAACTAACAGTAAAAGGTTAACAGGGCGAATCACGGCAGATGTCATAGTACGCTGAGTTTGCAGGATTTCCAGATTACTTGCTGATAAGGGGCGTCCTCACTCCGTATCCCAGAACGGGATAGTTGGTGGTATCGGGATTTACGATAATTACCGTTGCCTTGCGCGAAATGAGGCCAGCATCTCCGAGTAGAGAGAGTAATTCCCTAGCTTCTCGACTGGCGAATGCGTCGGGCTTTCGTCTTCGGTGAATGTGATTGAAAAGGTCTTCGCTCCAGACGCAACATACACCTGTTCCATTTCACCTTGTTCCGCCGCCCGGTACCGCACTTTCAGGGCTGCAAGTCCGTTCAAAATTATTTTCTCTTCGCGACCATGCGGGTTCAGGTTATTAGTCTTTGCAACCTCGGAGAGCCACTCATCAACATCTTTGGACGACGGTTTGTCCGCGAGTGGCTCAACCGTCACCGAACCTCCATGCCCTGATGGCGGGGAGAAGTTAACAAACACACCGGTTGCTTTCGGGTCGGTGCAGCTGCGACAACTCGCAATGCGCCAGCCAGAGGGATAGCGCATGTCCCATCCGCCGTGACTGCTGAAAAGTTTCCACGTTGGCGTACTCCCAGCCAGCGCGGCAAGCACCGTAACGACGCCGATCAACATCGCAACCCGGAGAAGGACAGGCTTCATTTCAGGACCATTATCGGAGCTAGAGATTGCAATTTCCAGATAGCTGTCGATAAGTAAGATAGTGAGCGATAAGGGGATTCACGCCAGCAATCGGTCACTTCACTCCAGAGGAGAAGTCATCCTGCCATGCGTGCGCCCACGCAGGAGGTGAATCGCTGCCGTCCCATGAAACTAACTTCTTTCCGCTGTGCGCGTCGTAAAGGCCTGCTTCGGCTGCTCGCCCGTGCGTGGGACCAGATAACAGCACGAACCGCTTCCCAGCTTCAATGAAATGCCATTCCCAAACCATCTGCGGACTTGGAATGACGAGTTTCTTGCCGTCTTTAAGAACAACTAACGCGACAGCGATGGGATAAGACTCGCAGCAGTTCTTCACAAGAACTGCCCAACCTACGGTGTGCCTGTCCTCGGCAATGGAGATGTACGCGCACCCAACTTGTTTCGGCTCAGGATGAATTACGCTGGTCGTTCCTGCTGCGTACACCACACGTGCTTTGCCGTCATCACCGCAGAAAGCCCGTGAGATGCTTTGACCCCACACGGGATGCGCTGGTAATAGCAGAAGTAAGGCAGCTACGACCCCACGCAACATGATGACTGATTCCAACTTCATGGGAGTCTGAACGGAGATCACCACCCCTATCCCAACCTTCGTTTCGACATGTCAAGCCCTCACTTTTCCGCAAAACCCTGCAAACATCTCATTCCACGATAGAAATAAACTTGGCGAAAGTGTCTAGTAGGTACCGTCCAATTTGTCACAATAGAAGTGGAGCTAAAAACTAAAGAGCCCAGAAACTAAATAACTGCCGTCCTTTCAATATTTTGACTGCTAAGCCTTTTGTTTTGCGGCAACTGGCAGAACCTTCGCACGATCACATTCATTACGCAAGACTTGCGAGCGAGGGGGGGAGGGGGTACCCCCGATTTTCTGCGAAGCAACGGTGGGAACTGGCAGCTCGGAAACTCTACCTCGGAATGCCCGCCACCTTCGAGCCTTCGCGGACGAATACCGGCAGCACACTGAGTGGCGCTGCGTAGCCGCGATGCCAGCCGCCATGCAGACCGCCCGCGCCGTTGAGGTCGCGCCAGTCGCCATCGGGCAGATAGACGTCGCGCGAAACCGCGCCCTGCACCACCACCGGCGCAACCACCACGTCGTTGCCCAGCATGAATTCGTCGCTGAGCTGATACGCATTCGGGTCGGCCGGCGCTGCATACCACAGCGGCGCAATGATCGGCTCGCCAGTGGTCCGCGCGCGCTGCGCCAGTTCGTAAATATACGGCGTGAACTTCACATGCAGTTCCGCAGCTTCCCGACAGAGACGAACCGTCTCGTCGTCGAAGTGCCATGGCCCAACGGAGAACTGCAGCAGCGGCATCAGCGCCGAGGCCTGCGCCCAGCGGATCATCAGCTCTTTGTCGATTTTGTCGGTCCCATACTGATTGCCGCCCACCATGTCCGGCATCACGTACGGATAGCCACGCATGGAAACGTTCAGCGCCTCGGGAATAATCGCCGCCAGTCCATTTTCGCGACCCCAGATCGATTGCTTGTCGATCAACCGCTGCACGATTCCCAGCGGCTGCGAGTACACGCCGACGCGCGCCTCGTTGTACGGAAAGTGCGCTGCCGCCTCGCGGTTGTAAATGTCCGCGTATTGCGCAGCGGTAATGTCGCTGTGAGTTTTCAGATCACGCGGCACCAGGTTCACGTCGCCGCCGTCGAACTTGAATCCGTCGAAACCGTATTTGCTTTGCAATTCAGCCAGCCGCACACGATACGCAGTTGCCGCCGCTGGATTGGTGAAGTCCCAGACTGCGCCAATTCCCTGCCACCACCGAATCAGCCCCGCGTCGCCCGAACGATCGCTGGCGAGATCGCCCGAGTGCCGCAGCTGCGCATAGCTTTCAGAATCGACATTTACGAAAGGATGGACCCACAACGTGACCTTGAATCCCATGCTATGCAGTTCATCCACCATCGCCTTGGGATCGGGAAACTTCCCGCCGTCGAACTGCATGTCGCCATACTGGCTCTCCCACTTGTCGTCGATCTCAATGAAGCCCGCTGGAATCTTCGCGTCGCGAATCGCGTGCGCGAACTCCAGTACCTTGAGTTGCGAAACTTCGGTCTTGTATTCGACCCAAGTGGTGAAAATCGGCTGCCGGAAATAATCTTCCGGCGGCGTCGCTTGCGGATATCCGATCTCGCGCACGATTCGCTGCACTACATCCTTAATATCGTTTCCGATCAGGATGTCGTAGGCGAGTTCAGAAGCCTGCGGCATTTCGACAAACAACATGCCATCGGGCTTGTCGCCGGCCATGGCGTTAAAGCTGTAGCGGAAGTCCAGCGGCGTTCGCACCCAGATCGCTGTGCCCTTGGTGTTGTACCAGGCTGGCGTTCCCTGCGTGGATCCGTCCGCGAAGAATCCGTTCTTCACGATGTGCGCATTGTTCAACGGAAATACTTGCGGATTGCTCCAGCCCTGGAAGCCGCCGCCGAACCATAATCCGGAGGGACCGATGCGATAACGCAGGCTTGGAATCAGCTGTCCACCAGAGTTCAACGCCCACGTCTTCACGTGAATTAGGTTCGCTTCCGGCGTTAGTTCCACGCGTACGAAAGCGTCGTCATTCAGATCGGTACGATAGAGCAGCACCAGCGTGCCGCCGTCCATACGCTCCGATTTGACGCTGGTGGCGTTGTAGACCGCTCCGTTAGTCCGGAACGACAGGTTCGACTGCGCATCGTGCGGCTGTGCGCTCTGCAGCACGATGTCGCCATTGCGCTGGATCGTCAACCCAAAACCGGTTTTTGTGATGTGTATCTGATATCCCTGGCCTTGGAGGACATACTCTTGATGAGTGTCCGTCAGTTCGAACGACGGTTCTTTTGGTTGCTCCGCGAAACCCGCGACCAAAGCCACCGACAGCAGGCACGCTATCACTGAGACACCTCGACCCACACTGCGCAGCATCGCAAGAATACGGCGAATCACCCGGGAACCCATAGCTTCTCCTTGCGCAACTTCGATTGCGCGGAGTATATGTGTTCCTCGGTCGCCCGATAAGTCGCAGAATAGGTGCCACTTACGGATCGGATTGCAATCATGGGCCATACGAAATCCAGAGTCTTTCAGGTACAATGAAAGCTCAGGGGCCCCAGCAAGCTCGTTTTGAGATCGATGGGACAACCAATCCCAGGCCAAGGTCAAAAGCGAGGAAAGGCTCCGCACGCCTTAAACGACAGGAATTATTTGCGTCAACTTAAACGATTTGCGTTTGTCGGACTACTCAACACCGTAGTCGACCTTGCTGTGCTGAACATTTTGATCTACGCCACCGGGCGGGGTCACAATGGCGGTTTCTATTTCACTGTTTTCAAGATGATTTCGTTCGTAGCCGCCGCTGCCAACAGCTACGTCCTGAACGCTCGCTGGACCTTCGAACTCAAGCACGAACGCAACCCACTGGAAGTCATTCGCTTTATGGCGTCGAGCGGCGTTGGATTCATCATCAACGTCACCGTCGCGTCATACGTCGCGCTATATGGTGCGCCTACTGCGGAGCTACAGCACTTCTGGCCATCGATCGCCGCTATCACTGGAACCGGTGTGGGCCTGGCCTGGAACTTCGTCGCCTACAAATGGATCGTATTCATCCCTACCGGACAGAAGCCGCTCTCGCTCTTTCACGGACACGATGAGCTTGGCGATGATCAGCATAAAATTCCTGCACGCTACGAAATCGGCCGCTAGGCGAACTCAGCCGTGATCAAGAAACCCGGCATTGCGAAGGATGCGCCGTACTTTCTTCGGTGAAACAGAAAGCCGCTCCGCGACCCGCGAGATCTTTTTCCCCTCGCGTGCCCAGACTTTAGGAATCACGATCTCGGCGAATTCTTCCGAGACCTGCTGAAACGTCTTGTCGCCAACCATTCCTTCGGACCACGCTCGCAGTGTGTCGTCGATTCCCGAAGCACGCAGAACGCGCGACTTCAGCAGCAGCATCTCTTCCCACACGTGATCGCGATCTTCCGGGCTGAGCAGGTCGCTGGCAGCCGCCACGCAGTGCTTCGCCTCCTCCCAGTCCTGAAAGAAGTCATTCGCAGCAGTTGAGCCACGTGACAAATGCGCTTCCGCAATCAGCGATCGATTCTGCGTCTGCTGCGCCAGCCTGATCGCCTCATCCGAATATTGGCGAGCGGCGGTTGCATGGACCGCTGCATCGGCATCCTCGCCCAACTGTTCGTCGACATGCGCATTCTCAGTTGCCGCCTGCAGAATACGTGCACGCGCCATCAGGATGTGATCGTTCTTGTCGTGCGCGAGTTGATAGGCACGAAATGCTTCGCCCGCCGCGACGTCGATCTCCCCGCCATCGAGATGCAGATAGCCAGTGTTTACCAGCACCGAACCTGTCCCGCCGTAGTGCTGATGCAACGCGTAGATTTCCCCGGCGCGTTGCAGATCCTGCAGCGCCAGTTGGCAAAGTTCGTTGAAACGTTGCTGATATCCGTCGACGCGAACCGCAGCGGCTTTCCGGCCAGACTGACGCGCGCGCGCATCGATGCGCTTACGCAAATGCAAAGCGACCAGTCGCCGCACGTACGCAGCATTCACCAGCGCTCGCGCCAGATTACGATGAATCGGATCGCGATGACCGTACGTTTTCACCGCGCGATCGAAATGCTCGAGCGCTTCGGCGAATTTGCCGACCTGCCGCACAATACGTCCGCGCGCGGACTCGATATTGCCGAGTGACAGCCAGTCGTCGGTCTTCGCCAGTTGCCGTTCAGCCTGGTCTAAAAGACGCAGCGCCTGCTCGGACTGCCCCTTCTGGAAAAGTAGCCAACTCTCTTGAATGCGAATCACGGCCGCCAGCTTTGGCGCGCCAATCTCTTCCATCAGTTCGCGACCAGCCACAATATCGGTCCGAGCTGCGTCGTACTCGCCCTTCTTGCGATGAGAGCGTCCCTTCCAGAAATGAGCGATTGCGATCAGGCGCTTGTCTCCCAATTCCTCTCTGGCGTTCAGTACGAAGTCGAGCAGGCGAATGGCAGAATCGGATTCTTCCAACACGATTGCGCAGAACGCTTCGGCCATACGTAAGAGCAGGAACTCAAGGAACGGCATCCGCCGCCGGATCGCGTGCGGGAATTTGGCAAGCGCCTCTTCCACCAGCTTTGCATCGCCGTAGCCCAAATCCACCCATTGTGCGATCGAGAGCATCAGGGCAGCAGCATTGGGTTGTTCAGGAGTGAACCCATGCAGCAGCGCCTTATGTTGATCGAGCAGCGAAAAACCGAGCGAAATTCGGCGCTCGATCAGCGCGTCAATCAACGCCTGATTGAGCTGGTGAACCGACAGTAGCCGCCTGGGCATGTGCTGATTCTAGGCCGCTGGTCCAAATTGGTCGAGTAGCGGCTATTTTCGTTGTCGAATAGATGCGCCCTTCTGGCCAAATCAAGCGTCCACGCCCGCTTTGTGGGGTTTCTCTAGATGCCATCACTCACCTTATCGGGCGATGGTCGAATCGCTCGCTCGTCCGATTCGGACTAGCACCGATTGCTCCACTTCCGAATCTGGCTTCTAATTTAGGTCAGTTCGAAGACGGAGAAACGATGAATCAGCAACCAACCAACCACCACTGGAACACATCCCGCTGGGAAGGCATTACTCGCACTTATACGCCGGAAGATGTTGCCCGCCTCAGTGGGACCGTGCGCATCGAGTACACGCTGGCGCGCAATGGCGCCGAGAAGTTATGGCAGTTTCTGCAAAACGAGTCGCATGTTGCAGCGCTGGGCGCGCTCACCGGCAATCAAGCCGTGGAAATGGCGCAAGCTGGTTTGAAAGCGATTTACATGAGCGGATGGCAGGTAGCTGCAGACGCCAACCTCTCCGGACAGATGTATCCGGACCAGAGCTTATATCCCGTAAACAGCGTTCCAACGGTGGTTCGAAACCTTAACAATGCGCTGCTGCGCGCCGATCAGATTTCGCACAGCGAGGGTCGAGACGGAATCGACTGGATGCTGCCTATCGTTGCCGACGCCGAAGCTGGATTCGGCGGGACACTGAACGCGTTCGAACTGATGAAGAGTATGATCGAAGCCGGCGCCGCCGGTGTGCACTTCGAAGACCAGCTTTCTTCCGCGAAGAAGTGCGGCCACCTCGGCGGCAAAGTGCTGGTGCCAACCCAGGAAGCGATCCAGAAACTCGTCGCTGCGAGGCTGGCTGCGGACACACTCGGCGTCCCCACGATTCTCATCGCCCGTACCGACGCCAACTCTGCCGGACTCATGACCAGCGATTGCGATCCACGCGACCGGCAATTTCTCACCGGCGAACGTACGACCGAAGGCTTCTTCCGCATGACCGGAGGTCTCGACGCCGCCGTCGCTCGCGGCATCGCTTATGCGCCGTATGCCGATCTGCTCTGGTGGGAAACCTCCGAACCGAACATGGACGAAGCGCGCCGTTATGCCGGCGCAATCCATGAGTTCTTCCCGGACAAGATGCTTGCCTATAACTGCTCGCCATCTTTCCACTGGAAGGCGAAGCTTAATGAAAACGACATCGCTAACTTCCAGCGAGAACTCGCCACGATGGGATATAAATTTCAGTTCGTGACCCTGGCTGGCTTCCATGCGCTCAATCTCTCTATGTTTGAGCTGGCGCGTGACTATGCTCGCCGCGGGATGACAGCCTACTCCCAACTACAGCAGCGCGAATTCGAAATGACAAAAGAAGGATACGGCGGCGTGAAGCATCAGCGCTTCGTCGGCACCGGCTATTTCGATGCGGTGGCAACCACTATTGCGGCCGGCGAGACGTCCATCGTTGCTCTTCCTGGCTCGACCGAAGCCGACCAGTTCGAGATCGGCATCGGCAAACACGAGGACAAAGACGAGTTTGCCGACATCGTTACGTCACTCACGAAGACCGGAACTGGAGCATCATCGCCCGCCGGCCTAACCGATATCTAACCAGTCGTACGCGGTGAGGATGGCATATGAGTTCAACGATACAAGTTCCAACTGGCGAGCGCACTAGTTTCGAGCAGCAAGTGCTGACCCCTGGTGCTATCGAGTTTCTCCAACAGCTTCATCGGCGCTTTGAACCCACGCGGCAAGGGTTGCTGCAGGCGCGACGCAAGCGTCAGGAGCAACTCGATCGCGGCGAGCAACCCGATTTTCTCGAAAGCACACGCGAGATCCGCGAGCGTGAATGGCGCGTCGCTCCCATTCCCGCCGACCTGCTAGACCGGCGTGTGGAGATCACCGGGCCGACCGATCGCAAGATGCTGATCAACGCGCTGAATTCCGGCGCGAATGTCTACATGGCCGATTTCGAGGATTCGAATGCGCCAACGTGGAGCAACTGCCTGGAAGGTCAGCAAAACCTGCGTGACGCAGTCGCGGGGACAATTGAGTTCGTCTCCCCTGAAGGGAAGGAATACCGGATCAAGCCGAATCCCGCGGTGTTGTTCGTTCGCCCTCGCGGGTGGCACTTAAACGAAAAACATTTCAAGGTCGACGGGACCGCAATCTCGGCATCGCTGTTCGACTTCGGATTGTTCTTCTTCCACAACGCGACCGCGCTGGTGAAGAAAGGCACCGCACCTTACTTCTATCTGCCGAAGATGGAAGCTCATCCGGAAGCGCGGCTGTGGAACGACGTTTTCCTCTTTGCTCAGGAATATGTCGGTATTCCCAGGGGAACCATTCGCGCGACCGTGCTGATCGAAACCATTACGGCGGCGTTCGAGATGGACGAGATTCTCTATGAGTTGCGTGATCATTCTGCCGGGCTGAATTGTGGACGCTGGGATTACATCTTCAGCTTCATCAAGAAATTCCGTAATCATGCGGATCACGTTTTGCCCGATCGCAGCGTGGTGACCATGGAACAGCCGTTCCTGCGATCGTATGTCGAACTCCTGATTCACACCTGTCACCGACGTGGCATTCACGCGATGGGCGGAATGGCCGCACAGATTCCGATCCGCAACAATCCCGAGGCGAATGACGCGGCGATGGAACGCGTTCGCCAGGACAAGCTTCGCGAAGTTCGCGCCGGGCACGATGGCACGTGGGTCGCGCATCCGGGATTGGTGCCGATAGCACGCGAAATCTTCGACGAGTACATGAAGACGCCGAACCAGATTCACGCTCCGAAGGAAGCGCGGTCGCGAATCACCGCCGCCAATCTGCTCGAAATCCCGCATGGCGCCATCACCGAGAAAGGACTGCGCCGGAACATCGACGTTGCCCTCCAATATCTGCAGGCGTGGTTGGGCGGATTGGGGTGCGTCCCGATTTACGATTTGATGGAAGATGCCGCCACGGCGGAAATCTGTCGCGCGCAAACCTGGCAGTGGCTTCGCTATGGCGCGCATTTCGACGACGGACGACCGATCACCACCGATCTCTTCGAGCGAATGCTGAATGAAGTAGTCGCGGACGTCAGTAAGCGTGCGACTGGAAATGGTGGAACGCCGGCCAATCTGCAAAAAGCCGCCGACTTGTTGCGGCAAATGTCGGAAGGCGAGTTCGAAGAGTTCCTCACTTCCGTCGCGTATCAATACCTCCCCTGAGTTGTTCCCGGACAGCTCGTCAGCTCGGTAATCCGCGTCGTTTGCGGAGCCGAGTTGGCGAACTGGTAGCTACCGTCTCATAAATATTGAGCACCATACCTTGCGCTCGCTTCATCCGTTATAGGGAAAGCGAGATTCGATGAACGCAAGACTGAACGCTCCACGCCTGTCAGGCTTCCTATTCCTACTGTCGCTCGCAGCGATTGGCACAGCCGCTGCGCAACTATCTCCGTCCACGCAAGTGGCGGCGCGCATGGTAGTCACGGCGGTGGCTTCCAAGGGATCAGACGTGCCTGCCATCTCCCGCGAAGACGTCATGGTCCGCGAAGGTAAAGATCGCGATAAAGTTCTGGATTGGGTCGCAGCAACTGGCGATCATGCCGGGCTCGAACTTTTTCTGATGATCGATGATTCGGCGGGCGACAACGTCGGCTCGCAGTTAGAAGATATGCGGAAATTCATCCTGGCGCAGCCTGCTACGACCGCGGTCGGCGTCGCATACATGCGGAATGGAACGGCGCAAGTACTGCAAGACCCGACTGCCGATCACCAGCAAGCAGCGAAGACTCTGCGACTCCCCACCGGAGTTCCCGGCGTAAACGCCAGTCCCTATTTCTCGCTTTCCGATCTAATCAAGAGGTGGCCGTCATCGCCTAATCGCCACGAAGTGCTGATGATTACCAGCGGCGCGGATGGCTACTGGAGCAACGGGCCGGATGATCCTTACGTCGACAGCGCCATTGGCGACGCACAGCGCGCCGGCGTCATCGTCTTCTCGATCTACAATCCCGGCGCCGGGCACTTTGGTCAAAGCTTCTATCGAGGTTGGTATGGCCAGATGTTTCTCTCCCAAGTTTCAGAGAGAACCGGTGGCGAATCCTACTACAACAATTTCTCCGGACCTGCAGTTTCGTTCTCGCCTTATCTGAACCAGCTGTCCGAGAGGTTACTCCATCAGTACTGGCTGGCGTTTGCACCGAAGCCGCGAAAGAAAGCCGGCCTGCAACCGGTTAAGGTGATGACCGAAGTTCCAAACGCAGAGCTGGTCGCCGCCGATAGAGCATGGGTGCCAGCGACGCCTGGAGCCGCCGAATAAAGGTCGCGAGGCGCCCAGTCGCGGACTTCGCCGCTACATCTTCTTCCAGATCATGTCCTCGTTGTTGCGGCGGTCGATGAGTGCATCGACTTTCCCGTTCTCATCGCGGCGGAAGACGAAACGGCCCTCCACTCCGGCGCGGAAGAAGATGTCCGCAGCTTCCACGGTCAACAACTCGCGCTTACGCCCGGTTCTCTGCGAATAAAGTTCATTCGCCTCGAGGGAGACGGTTCTCGTGATCCCGGGCGCGAGTTGATAAGTTCCTACGTAGTCGCTGAGTTTGTTGACGTCTGCTTTGCCGGGCGCGGGATCTTCGTAGTAACGAAGCGCCTGGCCCGCCACGATTTGCCACTGACCGTTGCGCAGCATCCACGTATCGGTTCCGTGATAACGCGCTGTCATATTCTGACCGTACACAGTTTCCGTTTCGTCGAGATCGTAGCTCAGGATCGCGGTCTGGCCGAGGATGCGGCTCTTCGGTCTGACGAGCTTGATCGTTCCCGAATACCCGGTCGGAAGAGGTGTGACATCGGCGACAAGCGCAGCCTTGTCCATGGCGCGGCCTTTCTCATCGAAGTACATCGCGTCGTCCGCGAAATACTGCTTCCACGGTTTCTGATCTCCAATCGCGACCGCGTCGAACAGCTCCTGCGTTCTGCGCACGAGTTCTTCTTGCGTGATCACAGTGCTAGCAGAGGAGGACGGTACCGCGGTCTGCGGCGCGAGCAAGAGGGCGGCGAAAAGAATGGACCACATGGGATCGGGGACCTCGGGTCGATTCTATCGCTCCAGCACGACATGACCGTACTTGATGATCACCAGATTTGCGGCAGTCGTCCCTGTGGCCCGTCTATCTGCTCCCACGGCGTGTCAGCCGTGCCACAGACATGCTTCGTGACATTTTGCGCAAGTGCTTGCGAATCAATTGCTGGATATATGGCGCGAACCGTGCACTTCGACAGGCGCCCAAGGAGGCGCATATGAAATCCAGCAAGACGAACAGCCAAATCACCAAACATAATCGCCGCGCAGTATTGTTGCTCGGCACAATCGCTACGTTGTTGGCCGCGGTAGCGTGCACCAATAAACCGAAGCCGTCTACGAGTTCCGAAAAGCCTGTGGGCGCGATGGTTCGCCCAGTGGCGATGGAAACCAGCACCGCCCCGGTCGCCAAACTCGCTTCGGCAGAGATCACGGAAAAAGCTTCTCCAGCGGAACGGCCGGCGGCGAAACCAATCACCTTCAAGAGCCGCGACTACGGCGTTTCGTTTGTCTATCCCTGGCAGTACACGTTTCTGAATGCGAAAACCGTGGCCAAGGGTGACGAATCGTTCCGTCCAAAGCCGGATGGCAGCGACAGCCAATTCACGCTCGCCCGGATCGAAATTCCAAAGGGCTTCTATGCCGACACGGACCTGAAGAACGCGTACTTCACGCTCAGCCTGAACCAGGACATCGGGGAGCAGGATTGCGTAGCTTTGACTGGTCCGGACAAGAATGGTGAAGTCCGCAACGAGTCGATCAACGGGGTGAACTTCCGCTGGACGGAGATGGAGAACGGTGGTCGTGGCCGCGCGAGCAAGGTTCGCAACTACGTCAGCTTCGCCAACGATACCTGCTACGAGGTGGAGATGGGCGTGAACACCGAGAGCGACGGGATTTCGCGAGAGGTCGATCCCGATCAGGTGATGCGGCGCCTGAACGCGATACTGAAGACGGTTGTGATCCAATCGTCGACGGCCGCGCCTCAACTGAAGAGCTCTGCGGAACCGAAACCGCTGCCTCCACAGAATTGACCCGCGTCATCCCTGGGCGCAGCCAGCCGCCGGTTGCGCCCAGCTTCAGTCAGTTCTGCAGGAGATATCGTCCCTCCTCAGGCATCCGCTACAATTGAGCTACTCCGAATGAGTTCGATGCGTGCTCTTATTAGTCTCAATATGTGGGGGGGGATTTTGCATGATTTTTGTGTCTTCGTTGCGACGTTGGATATTAGGGATTGTTCTGGTGGCGATCGCGCCTGCGATCCACGCTCAAACTTCAGCAGGTGACCCGGATGTTCCTGCTAAGTTCACAGCGCCAACGGCGTCTTACGATTACATCAAGCGCGACGTGATGATCCCCATGCGCGACGGCGTAAAACTTTACACCGTCATCGTGATCCCCAAGGGCGCGAAGAACGCACCCATCATCCTGACACGCACTCCCTACAACGCCGCCAAGCGCGCAGAGCGGTCCCGCTCGCCACACATGCTGGACATTCTTCCGCAGGGCGATGAGGTCTTCGTCCGCGACGGCTATATCCGCGTGTTCCAGGACATCCGCGGCAAATATGGATCGGAAGGCGAGTATTTTATGACTCGCTTCCTGCGCGGCCCGTTCAACACGAGCGCCACGGACGACTCTACCGACGCCTATGACACCATCGACTGGCTGGTGAAGAACGTTCCCGAGTCGAACGGCAAAGTCGGTATGCTCGGCAGTTCCTACGAGGGTTTTACGGTTGTGGAAGCGCTAGTCAATCCGCATCCGGCCCTGAAGGTGGCTGCGCCGATGAGCCCCATGGTCGATGGATGGATGGGCGACGACTGGTTTCACTTCGGCGCATTCCGGCAAACTAACTTCGATTACTTCACGGATCAGACCACTGTTCGTGGCGAAGGCCACCCAATCCCCCGTGAAGGTTACGACGATTACACCAACTATCTTCGAGCAGGATCAGCAGGCGATTTCGCAAAAGCTGCGGGCTTGGATCAGTTGCCCTGGTGGCGCAAAACTGCCGAGCATCCTGCGTACGATGCATTCTGGCAAGCACAGGCACTCGACCGCGTGATGGCCGCGCAGCCGCTGAAGGTTCCGACCATGTGGATTCAGGGACTCTGGGATCAGGAAGATATGTGGGGCGCCATTCACAGCTACCAGGTGGTTGAACCGAAAGATACTGCCAACAACATGAATTTCCTGGTGATGGGTCCGTGGCGGCACAGTGGAGTGAACTACGACGGTTCGTCGCTCGGTCCCCTGAAGTGGGATGGCGACACAGCGCTGCAATTCCGGCGCGACGTGCTCAAGCCGTTCTTCGATCAGTATCTGAAGGATGGCGCGCCCGGGGCGAATACGCCACCGGTCTTTATCTACAACACCGGCGCGAATCATTGGGACCGGTTCAAATCATGGCCACTGGCGTGTCCGGATTGCGCCACAAAATCGAAGCCACTGTATCTGACCAGCGGCTTTGGATTGTCGTTCACCGCGCCGTCGGAAAAGAGCTCTTCATCGTCCGCGTATGACGAATACGTCTCCGACCCGCAGAAGCCCGTACCCTACATCCCAAGACCAGTAGAGGCTGACGATCACAATGCGTGGACGCGATGGCTGGTCGACGATCAGCGCTTTGTGGATGGCCGTCCCGACGTCCTGTCTTACGAGACGCCAGCGCTCACCGAGCCAGTGCGCATCAGCGGCACGCCCGTTGTCAACCTCGTTGCGTCCACTACTGGGACTGACAGCGACTGGGTGGTGAAACTGATCGACGTCTATCCCGACCAGGTGCCAAGCCAAAAGGAAATGGGCGGCTACCAGCTTGCTGTTGCGATGGACATCTTCCGCGGACGTTATCGCGAGAGCTTTGAAACGGCAAAGCCGATCGCCGCGAATACTCCTCTGGCCTACAAATTCATCCTGCCAACCACGAATCACGTGTTCCAGCCGGGACACAGAATCATGGTGCAAGTGCAATCGAGTTGGTTCCCGCTCTACGATCGCAATCCGCAGACCTTCGTTCCCAACATGTTCTTCGCAAAACCGGGAGATTATGTGAAAGCAACGCAGCGGATCTATCACGCCGACGGAGCGGCAAGCTTCATCGATCTGCCGGTGGTTCCGGTGCAACAGCAATCCTTTTCGCCAGTCGCAGAGAGGTGACGAGCGTCCTGTCGCCCGTTCGCATTTAGAAAGTAAGATAAGAGAGCAGAGGCAAGCAGGGCATAGGACTGAAGCGCACATGCGTTGCGGTCCCACGTCCCAAAGTTAAATCCACTCTGCCAGAAGCATTACAACCGGGCTGATGCGCGAATTCCTCGAACTGTTACGCCAGAATCGCAACTACCGCTACACATGGATGGGGCAGGTAGTAAGCGAGATCGGCGACAACTTCAATAACATCGCTGTCTTCGCGCTTGCGATGGCATTGACGCATTCCGGCCTTGTGGTCACCGGCATCATGCTGGCGCGCGCGATTCCCGTCGTGACCGTCGGACCGCTTGCCGGAGTGCTGCTCGATCGCTTCGACCGGCAACGCATCATGATTGCCAGCGACCTGGTCCGCGCCGTTGTGGCCCTGGGCTTCATCCTTGCTCTAACTCGCGAGCGCACATGGCTGCTCTATCTATTCAGCGCATTGCTGATGCTTGCGTCTCCGTTCTTCACCGCAGGCCGCTCGGCGATTCTCCCAACCATCACCAGCGACGAGGAACTACATACCGCCAACTCCCTCACGCAAACAACGCAATGGACTACGCTGACCGTCGGTACCTTTCTCGGCGCGACCATCATTGCGATCGGCTACAAGTGGGCTTTCTTCTTCAACGCGCTCTCCTTCGTATTCTCTGCCTGGGCGATCTGGAAGCTGAAGGCGCCGAAAGGCAAAGGCTTTCGCGCCGAACGCAAGAGCCTCACGGAAACCGAAGTCGTCAGGCCGTGGCACGAATATCGCGAAGGCTTGCGTTATATGCGTTCGGTTCCGCTGGTGATGGGTATCGTTCTTCTCGCCGTAGGTTGGGCGACCGGCGGGGGCGCCGCTCAGATTCTCTTCACGCTCTTCGGCGAGGTCGTCTTTAACGCCGGCGCCGCAGGAATCAGCATGATCTGGGGATGCGCTGGCCTGGGTTTGCTGCTCGGTGGAATCCTGGGAAATTGGCTGGGCAAGCGTCTCTCATATAAAGGTTACAAGCTCACCGTATTTATCGACTACATCATTCACGGAAGTGCGTACATTCTGTTCAGTCGTATGCCGCGGCTCGATCTGGCGCTGATTTTCATCGGCCTCTCTCGCATCACGATGGCCCTGAATTCCGTGATGAATTATTCCTACCTGCTGCGGACCGTTGAGAACCGGTACCGCGGCCGCGTCTTCGCCACTATGGAGGCTCTTACCTGGTCGATGATGATGATCTCCATGATGGGCGCTGGAATTGCCTCGACGCATTACAGTCCCCGAACCATCGGCACCATCGCCGGGTTATTGAGCTCCACTACCGCAATCTTCTGGGGATGGGCGAACTGGACGGGACGTCTCCCAAAACCTGAAAGCCTCGGAATCGAACGGCACGAAATTGAAGTACACGGCGATCCGGTGACGTAGGTTTTATGCGGATCAAACGGGATTCGACGTTTCGCGCACATCGGAAACGTATAGCCGATTCACGCGGGATTTTCCTCCCAAAGATACCGGCAATGCGATATCTGCTGTCGGACCATTGCACAATCTGTCGCTGAAAAGCCAGCATGACGCCGGTCACCGACATAACAAAGATGACGCACCCCGCCAGCGTACCGGCAGACAAATGAATCCAGAACAGAATCCGGCGAACCTTCATAGCTGCGGCTACACCTCGGCCCAGAGGCGAAGCAGGTTGTGGTAGACGCCGGTGAGTTGCACCGTGGCTCCGTCTCCGCGCTGATTCGTATTGAGGTGCTGGATCGCAGTATCGAGATCGAAGAGCAACGTGCGTTTACCGTCATCGCGAATCATGCTCTGTATCCAGAAGAACGAACTAACGCGGGCACCGCGAGTGACGGGAGTTACGTGATGCAGACTGGTCGACGGATAGAGAATCATGTGTCCCGCGGGAAGTTTCACGCTGTGTAATCCGTACGTGTCTTCGACCACCAGTTCACCACCGTCGTATTCATCTGGATTCGAGAAGAACAGCGTGGCGGAGAGATCGGTGCGAATCCGATGTCCCGTGCCCGTCACCTGCCGAATCGCATTGTCCACGTGTGTGCCGAAAGATTGTCCTCCCTGGTAGCGGTTGAACAATGGCGGAAATACTTTTGCCGGAAGAGCCGACGAGATAAACAACGCGTTCTGTCCGAGGGCCGAAAGAATCATCTCGCCCAACTGTTTCGCGGCGGGATGATCTTCCGGAATCTGCATATTGTCCTTAGACCGCGTCGATTGATGGCCAGCGGTAACACGGCCGTCTATCCAGTCGGCTTGATCCAGCAATTGGCGTGCGCGATTCAGCTGATCCGCAGAAAGTACATCGGGAATGGGCAGCAACACTTGGGGGATCCCTCTTCTGGCTAAAACGTAAAGTTCAAACGGAACAGCGCCGACCGCGCCGCGCCGGGCACAATGTGCGCGGGATGAATCTGGTCGTAGTAGTAAGCGTTCGTGATGTTGTAGAGATTGGCACGCAGCTCCAGGTGTTCGGTCAGCGGATACTTCGCCATCGCATTCACTACCCAATATCCGGGGACCTGTTTCACCAGACCCGTGGTCGGATCCAGCGGAACAGTCGAACTTGCCGTTCGGCTATCGACGAAGTCTGCGCCTCCGCCCACGCCCAGATGCCACGGCAGGTCGTAATTGCTCCACAGAGTGAAAGTGTTCCGCGGCACATTCGCCAGCTGAGCGCCAACCGCTGCAGGAAAGAATTGCGAGCTCACCACGCTTCCGTCGAGATACGCGTAACCGGACATCAGCTCCCAGCGCTTCGTCAGATAGCCGTTGAGTTGGGCCTCAACACCGTTCACGCGTTGATGGCCCGCATCGACCACCAACAGCGAGTTCGTTGGTGAAGTTTCGCGAGCATTTAGTTTGTCGGTCGTGAAAACCGCAGCGCGAATGCCCAACTTCGACGACGCCAGATTCCACTTCGTGCCAACCTCGAACGTCCGGTTCGACTCCGGCGGTATCGCCGCAGTCCCCGCAGTTAGAGAGAGCGTTTCGGCGGAAGGGTTGAACGATGTGCCCGCGTCGAAATAGATGCTCCCGTCGGGAGTAGGCTTGAACACCAGCGCTGTGCGCCAGCTTGGCATGGTCACCACCTGGCTCAAGTACGGAGCAGGGGGAGCCGCTGGCGTTGGAACCGTGAACTGGTTCTCGTTGGCGTCGAAATAGTCCACTCGCCCCCCAAGCGTTAACTCCCACCTTTGGCTGAGCTGCAGCGTATCCAAACCATAAGCGCCCCCAGTCAGAGCGGATACATGCACGATCGAACGGCTGGTAATCCCGCCTGAAAACGCTTGATAGGGATCGGGATCGAGCAGGCTCGTTTGCGGAACACAAGCGATGGAAGCCTGCGGACAGTTCGCGTAAGTCGGACGGTTGGGAGCTGAAGTCTCGCGACCCATCTCTACTCCCGCAATCAGCGTGTGCTTCAGGAACCCTGTGTGGAATTTGAAAATGACATCGGACTGATCGTCGAGGAAGGTCTCGAGACTATCGACTGCGATCTGATGCCGGTTGATCATCAGATCATCGAGCGGGGTTAACGGCGTAACCTTGTCACCATTGATGTCAGTAGTCGGAACTTGCGCTTCGCTGATGCGAGCGTTGCGACGATAGTGCGCATATCGCGCCTGATTTCGAAACGTAATGCCGGGGCCGAAGTCGTGTTCAAACTTGACTGTGCCCATATCGACATTCGTTTTCAGATAATTTCCGTGCTCAAAACCGTAGTAGTTGTTGCGCGGCACATCGGCTGGCCCGTTGAAGAACCATGGAATGCCGTAGTCAGGTGTGTCATCTGCTGTCTGGTGAAAGTAGCTGAATATGTAGCGCGTGGATGTGCCGAGTCCGAATGCGAGCGAGGGAGCAATGCCTACGCGTCGGGTCTGCGCGATATCGCGGCCGGCGACGCCGGAATCGTTTCCCATCAAGTTCAATCGAAACGCAGCGCCCTGTCCCAGCGACGGCAGGTTACGGTTGATATCGAACGTAACGAACTTGGAGTTGTCGGTACCAAGTGCAGCCGTGCCCGACATAATGCGGTCGAGACCAGGTGCCTTGGTCTGCTGATTGACTACGCCGCCCGTCGATCCGCGGCCAAAGGTCACAGAAGAAGGACCTTGCAGCACGGCGACATTCTCGGTATCGAACGGATCGCGATAGTAGCTGCCGAAATCGCGCATGCCGTCCACGAACAGATCGTTGCGCGCCGTAAAGCCGCGGATCGTGAGATTGTCTCCTTGCGCACCGCCTTCACCGGCAGCCAGGCTGATTCCCGCGACGTTACGAAGTACATCACGCAAACTGGTCGCACCCTGATCCTGAATAAGCTGCTGCGGGATAACGTCGATCGTTTGCGGAGTGTCGACCAGCGGCTGCGTGTATTTCGGAAGCGACGGTTGCGAATTTTCCGCGGTCACATCAATGGAAGTGGATTGCCCCGCGATCTCCAGTCTCACCAGCACAGCCGAGGTGAACTTGTACGTGAGGCCGGTGCTGCGCAGTATCTTTTGGAGCGCTGCTTCATTGGTATAAGGACCAGTGACGCCCGGCGACCATATGTTCCGCATCGAGTCTTTGGGAACCACAACGCTAACGCCTGTTGTCGTCTGGAATGCATTCAACGCGCCATCGAGTGGCCCCGACGGAATATCGAACTGGTGAATCAACAGCCCTCGAGTCTGACCCGGCGCCTGTACCGTCGACGGCGTGCGGGACTGCTGGGCCCATGCGGGCGCGACCATTTTCCCGCTAATCGTCGTGTAAGCGGCGATCGTTCCCCAAGTCATCCAGTACCAGTAACTACGCCGGCCGTTGCTGGACTTCTTTCGCTTGATCCTCGTCTGACTCACCGTTTCTCCACCTTGCTTCTACGTTCGTTAAGAACTGTCCGCGCCTTTCCTAATGCGACTGAGTCGCAACAGAAAAGATCACTCCGCTCCCGGCCGGATCTTCTACAGGATCTGTAGAACACTCGGTGACTACTACCGGGTGAACCTTGCTAAGCGGGGAACTACTGTTTTTCCACTTGATCGAGCAATTTCCAGTTGCGAATGAGTCGCAACTAACTTCGATAACGAGAGGCTAAGGTGTTGCGCTGATCAAGTCAAGGAGTCGCGCGCGATTTCGTCGCAGTCTCTCTGCGACCAGTTGCGACCAACAACAGTGCGGCGAATTTCGCGAGTAAAGAGATGCGGTGCCTGGCTCGCGGTTTCCGCGTCGCTCGCCCAAGACAACCCGATGGCGTCAGGGCATGATCGGCGGCATGAAGAGCAGAATTAGACTACATCGATTGCGACAAAGAGTGATTTGCGAGCGCGATGCCTGTACGGAGTGATAACGACACGGCAGCAGTCTGATCAGCTCGGATCAAGTCTGCGTGCACATACAATTGGATTTACACAATTTCGCTAGGGCTCCCATCCTCCGCCAAGCGCTCGGTACAACTGGACATAGTTTTGCAACTCGGAGTCCCAAGCCTGCGCAAGCGTTAATTGCGAAGTTAAGTATTGTTGCTGCGTTACCAGCACTTCGAGGAAGCTTGTATATCCGCCCAGGAAACGCACATTTGCCAGCCGCGCCGCTTCGCTGTAAGTGGCGGTCTGTTGCTCGATCTTCATCCGAAATTGTCGCGACTGTGAGTAACCAACCAGGCCGTTAGACACATCCTCTAGAGCAAGCTGAACAGTCTGCTTGTAGGCAAGTTCCGCTTCGTCTCGCTGCGCCCAGGCCAATCGATAGTTCGACCTTATGCGGCCTCCTTCGAACAATGGCTGCAGAGCTTGACCTCCAATCGACCAGAATGTTGCTGGGCCCTCCAGAAAACTAGTCAGTGACGTGCTCTGCGCGCCGAAGGATCCAGTCAACGAAAATTGCGGAAAGAATGCTGCCTTCGCGACGCCGACGTTTGCGTTTGCGGAAACCAGCAACATCTCCGCCTGGCGCACATCCGGTCGTCGCTGCAGGATTGTCGAGGGAATACCCGCGGGCACTTCTGGCAAATGCGGTTGCTCAACAAGATCGAGCCCGCGCGCGACAGGAGCAGGATTTCTTCCAAGAAGAATGCTGACCGCATTTTCTGTCTGCTCGATTGACTGACGCAGGCTGATAATCTGCGACTCCGCCTGTTCTACCAGCAATTCCGCCTGTAATACGTCGGTCTGCGCGGATTCACCACCTTTGAACTTGATGGTATTGATCCTCAGCATTTCCTGGTCTGCTTTCAGAGTCTCCTTCGAGTACTGCAGTTGCGCGTCGAACTGCCGCAATAGAAAGTAATTGCTTGCTACGTTCGAGATCAGGGTTGTTCGCACCACCTCCTGCCCGAATTCCGTGGCTACCAGATTCGCGCGGGAAGCCTCGGTTGCACGACGAAATTGTCCCCAGAAATCGACGATGTACGAGGCTTGCAGTCCAATCGAATCGAAGGTCGGCGCATTCTGGAAGAATTGATTGCGAACGTTCTGGATCGCACCCGTCGCCTCAACCGAAGGAAACTGATCAGCGCGCGTAATACCTAGCTGAGCTCTTGCTTGCAGAATACGAGTGGCCGCGATCCGCAAATCGTAGTTGTTGGTGAGCGCTTCCCTGATGAGGTCTTCCAATACCTTATCCTGGAAAACCATCCACCATTTCATTTCGGCAAAGTTTGGCGTGGAAGGTTGCGGCTGCGGGGAAGCACTTGGCGCGAGTCCGCGATACTGGTCGGGGATCGCCACTGCCGGACGTTTATAGTTCGGCCCAACTTTGCAAGCGCAAAGCGCGAACAACAGCACGAGAGCAATAGTAATTTTCATGCCGCGCGCGCTCCCTCATGATCCGTTGTTGGCCCTCCTTCGACCGGCTTTGCTGCTCCCAAGCGATAACCGAGTCGCTCGATCACAACAAACGACACGGGTACGAAAAAGATCGCCAATAACGAAGCGGCCAACATCCCGCCGATGACCACGGTTCCCAACACCTGTCGTGAAATGGCGCCGGCTCCGGAAGCCAACCACAGTGGCACACAGCCAAGAATGAACGCGAATGCCGTCATGAGAATTGGCCGCAGCCTCAGCTTCGCGCCGGATAATGAGGCTTCGACCAATGGCTTGCCCTTGTCGTGCTCCATCTTCGCGAATTCCACGATCAGGATCGCGTTCTTCGCCGCCAATCCGATGAGCATCACCAGTCCGATCTGCGCGTAAACATCATTCTCTAAGCCCCTACCGAACAACGCGAGAAATGCTCCAAACACCGCGATCGGCGTGCCGAGCAAAACAGCGAACGGCAGCGTCCAGCTTTCGTACTGCGCCGCCATGATCAAAAAGACCACAAGGAAAGCGAGCGCGAACACGACGATCGGGCTGACTCCCTCCGCTGCTTTCTTCTCCTGGTACGACATACCCATGTAGTCGAATCCCATTTCTGCTGGCATGGTTTGTCTGAACGTCTCCTCCAGGGCAGCGATTGCCTGGCCGGAGCTGTACCCTGGAGCCGTGGAGGCATTGAGTTGTGCGGATTGGAATTGATTGAACCGCATGATGAACCCAGGCCCACTGCGCGGCTCAGTGCCGGTCAATGTGCTCAATGGAACCATCTGGCCCGCGGTATTCCGCACATAAAACTTACCCAGATTATTTACATTCGTTCGATAGTCACCATCCGCTTGCACGTATACCTGCCACTGCCGCCCGAAGCGATTGAAGTAATTCACCAGCGAGCCGCCCATAAACGTCTGCAGCGTTTGATAGACGTAAGCAAGATTTATCTGCTGGGTCAGCACCTTCGCCCTGTCAACTGTCACACCTACTTGCGGCACACCAAACAGAGCTGTCGTGGTAACACTGGCCAGTTCCGGACGCTTGCGCGCTGCCGCCAGAAATGTCTGCAGGTTTTTCCCGAGAAAAGCGATGTTTTTACCGGACCGATCCTGTAAGACGAAGGTCACGCCGCCCGATGTGCCCACACCTGGAATTGCGGGCGGAGGAAATGCAAATGCAATCCCGGAAGTTACCTTGGAAAGAGTGTTGGTGAGGTGCTCTTTGATTGCTTCGTATTTCTCCTCTGGCGCCTTTCGTTCCTCCCACGGCTTCAATGAAATCCAGAAGAACGCGCTGTACGTGGTGTTAACTCCACTCAGCATGCTGTACCCGATCACAGAGCTCACATGCGCCACGCCGGGCGTCTTCATGATGATGTCCTCGACTTCCTTCGAAGCATCGCCGGTTCGCTGCAGTGAAGACGCATCCGGAAGCTGCAGGCCGGCATAAACGAAACCCTGATCTTCATCGGGGAGGAAGCTGGTCGGAATCTTCTTCCCAAAAAACCCAGCTGCTAAGCAGAGCACTAAGAGCAGAACAAATGCAAAACCTGCTTTGCGAATCAAGTGTCCGCACGCGCTCACGTAGCCGTCAGTGGCTCTGCCAAACACGCGGTTAAACCATTTGAAGAAAGCCCCTAGCGGGCCTCGCGTCGGCTTCCTCGGCTTCAGCAACAGAGCCGAAAGTGCAGGGCTCAATGTCAATGCGTTGAACGCGGAGAAGATGACAGACACTGCAATCGTCACCGCGAACTGCTGATACATTCTCCCGGTGATACCAGGAATGAATGCGGTCGGAACGAACACTGCGGAAAGAATCAGCGCGATCGCAACGACGGGCCCTGACACTTCGTCCATCGCCTTTACGGTCGCCTCTTTTGGCGACAATCCATGTTCGATGTGATGCTCCACTGCTTCCACCACTACGATTGCGTCGTCGACCACCAATCCAATCGCTAACACCAACCCGAATAGCGACAGTGTATTAATCGAGAATCCCAACAGAGGGAACACAATGAAGGTTCCAATCAACGACACCGGAACCGCGAGCAACGGAATCAGCGTGGCGCGCCAGCCTTGCAGGAAGATATAGACCACCAGGATCACCAGCGCGATAGCCTCCAGCAACGTGTGCTGGATCTCTTTCAATCCTTCGGTGACCGCCAACGTGGTGTCGAGCGGGATTACATAGTCGAGACCTTGTGGGAACCGGGTCTTCGTTTCTTCCATCAACTTCCGCACACCCGCTGCGGTTTGGACCGCATTGCTTCCGGGCAACTGGTAGATAGCGAGCAATGCTGACGGTTTGCCATCCAATCTGCCTTGAAGTGCGTACGTTTGCGCTCCCAACTCGATGCGCGCAACATCTTTCAGGCGGAGAATGCCTCCATCCGGTTGAGCTCGCACGATGATGTTGCCGAATTCTTCTGCTGAAGGCAGGCGTCCCGGAGCTCTGACGGTGTACGTAAACTGCTGTCCCTGCGGAACCGGTTCGCTGCCGATCTGCCCCGCGGGATTCACCGTATTCTGCGTCTGGATCGCGTTGATGATCTCGGGAACGGTGATATTCAGATTCGCGAGTTTGTCAGGATTGACCCAGCACCGCATGGCATATTGCCCGGCGCCAAACACCGTCACCGAGGCGACCCCAGGTATGCGCGTCAATGCATCGTTAATGTTGATGATTCCGTAATTGGCCAGAAAAATATTGTCGTAAAGATTCGTGGGCGAGTAGAGCGCAATCATCATCAACGGTGCCGCAGTCGACTTCTGCACCGTCACGCCATACTGGTTCACCGAACTGGGCAACTGTGAAGTGGCCTGGTTCACACGCATCTGCGAAAGGATCTGATCGGTATTCGTCTCTGTGGCAATGTCGAAATTGACCGTCAGCTTCATCGAACCATCGCTGCCGTTCAGCGAATACATGTAGTTCATGTTGTCGACGCCGGCCATCTGCTGCTCGATGGGCGTCGCCACTGACTGCGCGACGGTTTCGGCATCAGCACCAAGATAGGTCGTCTGCACTTGAATTTCTGGAGGCGCGATCTTCGGAAATTGCGCCGTCGGCAGGCTGAGCATCGCGACGACGCCCGCGATAACCATCAGGATCGATATAACCATCGCCACAATCGGGCGATTGATGAAAAATTTAGACATGGGTCAGTTGGCCCCGGCCGACGCTGTTTCCACATACGGTTTCGCGCTGACGGGCATGCCTTCACGCACCTTCATGAATCCTTCTACGACGACTTTCTCGCCAGGCTTCAACCCTTCGGTGACTATCCAGTTAGATCCAACCTTTTCCGCCACTTTTACCGGCCGGAAGGTGGCCTTGTTGTCAGGTCCCACGACCACGACCTGATACGCAGATTGAACTTCGATGACTGCGCGCTGAGGAACCAGCAGAGCGTTCTTGTTGTCGCCGGTTTTCATACGAACACGTCCGAAACCGCCAGGGCGAAGGACCGCGTCTGTATTTGGAAACTCGGCCGCGAGTTGAATCGTACCGGTTTGCGCACTTACCTCTCGATTCACCAGGATGATGCGGCCCTTGCGCGGATATGGAACTTCGTTCGCCTGTATATATTCGATGGGGGTCGCCGGAATGCTTTCGTTTCCGCGCAAGACTGCGCCGACCTTTTTAGCAACTCCGAGATATGCGTCCTCGCTGATGGAGAAATAGGCTCGAATCGGATTCACTTTCGAGATGGTTGTCATCTTCGTCGTGGTCCCAACCAAGTCGCCAACTTGTGAGGTCGCCCTGCCGGCTATGCCATCGATTGGTGAGTACACCTTTGTCCACGCCAGATTGAGTTGTGCCTGCTCCACCTGTGCCTCAGCTGCTGCAACCTGAGCTTTGCCGGCGGCTTGCGCCGCGCGGTCGTTATCCAATTGTTTTTGTGGAATCGCATTTTGCTCAGCCAACGGCGTGTCCCGAATTACGTCGGTGTCGGCTTTAGACAGACCCGCGTGTGCTTGCGCGAGCTGCGCCTTTGCTTGATCGAGAGCTGCGACAAAGGGCCGAGGATCTATCTCGAAGAGCAGCTCGCCTTTGTTTACAAAAAAGCCATCTTTATAGTTCTGTTTAAGCAGGTAGCCTTGGACCTTAGGCACGATTTCCGCGTTGGTGTCCCCATTCAGTTGCGCAACCCATTCGCTATAGATCGGAACATCCTGCTGGATTACATCCGCAGTCTGCACTTCAGGCGGAGCCGGTGCAGCCGTGGGTTTCTTCTCACCGCAAGCGACCGCGATCACTATCATGGCAAGAAGGATCAGTACACGATAGGAATGAGGGCAAGTGGCCATCCTTCCGGATGAGCTACTCTCCCCCGTAAGTTGGGTCTTCATCGACGGCACTCCGCTGCTTAAGGCAAAGCGTGATCCAGGTCGGGCTAAAAACAGTTCATTTTTACGGCGCTGCTGCCGACAAGACCACTAGTAACATTCCTAGTCTGCAGGCATTTGCGCTTTGCCCGCGCGAGCAGCGAGACGTGATATCTCGAGGTAAATCAGAGGTCCGGACACAACCACCAGACTGGAGGCCGGTACTTTCGGGCTTTCAAACGGCTCACGTGAGACGGACTAAGCCTTTCGTCGCTCTAGAAGCCACGCTATTGTCGAGATCGCTGCGATAACCCCAACAATCTGCCTGGCAGATGAATATCGCAATAATAATGAAAGTTTTTGAGTTAAGAGTGAAGCTATCCTAAAAATTCCAGGCGCTCTGACGGGCAATCACTTTCGCAGTCGACTGGATTCTCTAACCACAACTTTAGGAAGCAGAAGGACTGCCTTGGGCCGCTTCTGCTTCCCTTCGCCAATTAGATCCACGGCCAAACTGGCCGCGCACTGCCCGATTCTCTCGGACTGTTGGTCGACGGTACTTAGGGGGACTCGAAGCGACGTATCCAAATGAAGATTGCCGCTGCCAATTAGCGCAACATCTTCTGGAATCCGCATTCCATTCTCGAGGATTGCGCGCATCGCTCCAATTGCCACCGGATCGTTGTAGCAGAATATTCCGTCAGGGAGAGTTTTCAGGGTTAGCAGTTGCATCGCTGCGTAATATCCGGCCGAATCAGCCGATTCGTCCATGCGTTTCGCGGTGATGATGTATGCCGGATCTACCGGGAACTTATGCTTCTTGAGTGCTCGCTTGTACCCTTCCAGCCTGCCACTCGCAGTACTGATCTGAACTCCGCCGATGTGCGCAATTCGTCGGCAGCCAACCTCAATGAGATGTTCCGTTGCTAAAAAACCAACCTTCTCGTCGTCTACTCCTACGAAGTTCGCAGACAATCCCTCCACCTTTCGGTCGACGAGCACATAAGGAACTCGCGGCTTCACGGACCGAGGAAAGATGTCCTTGTCCTGTTGCACTGTGGCAATCAGCAATGCATCCACACCCCTTGCCAGCAGGTGAGTCAAGGTCTGGCGTTCAATTTCAGGATCTTCGTCTGAAGAGCAGATCAGGAGGCTGTAACCGCTGTCTCGCAGCACTCGCGAAAGCGATTGCGAGATCTCCGCGAAGAAAGAGTGAATCAGATTGGGCACCACCAATCCGATCAGGTTCGTTCGACCCGTGACCAAAGCGCGTGCCGTCAGATTCGGGGAATAGTCGTAGTCTTCGAGCACCTTCCTGACGCGTCGCGCCGTGTCGGGACTAACCTGATGGGGAGTATTGATCGTACGCGAAACGGTTGCGATCGAAACTCGTGCCCGTTTAGCGATCTCCTTGATGTTCATAAGGGTCTAGTGGCGAAGACTTATGCGCGGAAAGCTGATTCTAGCAAACGCATCGGGCCCGCGTGCACTCGCATTAGGCGAGCGAGTACTACCCTGGATGGGCGTTCGAGCTATACCTCTCGATGCAGCACAGTTGCAGCCTGAGATCTCTTTGCCTAAAGCATTTCTCGCTTGATCTAGCAAAGAAAACGTTTACATTCGTAATCTAAAGTTACAGACCCTCTATGAAGCTAATTCGACACGGGGAAGCGGGCAGAGAACGGCCCGGAGTGCTGCTCGCGGATGGAACCAGGCTGGATACCACTGCTTTCGGCCGGGATTATAACGAAGCGTTCTTTGGGGATTCAGGCTTGGATTCCCTACGAGAGTGGGTGAAGAATAATTCCTCTTCTGCCCCACGGGTTTCTCCTTTGGCACGTTTGGGACCGCCAATTTGCCGCCCGAGCAAGATCGTATGTATCGGGCTCAATTTTCGGGATCACGCATCTGAGAGCAAGATGGAGATTCCCGCGGAACCGGTCATTTTCTTCAAAGCAACTACCTCGTTGGCGGGCCCTAACGATACCCTGATGATTCCCAGAGATGCGACGAAGGTGGATTGGGAGGTAGAACTGGCAATCGTCATCGGAAAACGAGCCGCATACATAACACGAGATCACGCTCATGAACACATCGCCGGATTCGTCCTGCACAATGACTACTCCGAACGAAGCTTTCAGCTGGAACGCGGCGGTCAGTGGGTCAAAGGCAAAAGTGCGGATACGTTTGCTCCGCTTGGACCCTTCCTCGCGACTCCTGACGAGATTCCCAACCCTGGCGATCTAGCGATGTGGCTGAAGGTGAATGGCGAAGTTCGACAAAACAGTTCCACCAGCAACATGATCTTCGACGTCGCTGCCCTCGTTTCTTATGTAAGCGAATTTATGACGTTGCTCCCGGGAGATGTCATCAGTACAGGTACACCGGCCGGCGTGGGACTGGGAATGAAGCCGGCGCAATACCTGAAACCCGGCGATATCGTCGAGTTAGGGATCGAGGGCCTTGGAGAGTCGCGGCAACAAGTGGTTCAGTATCGGCCGAGTGTTTGAATGTATGCGCATTGATGCTCATCAGCATTTCTGGCGGTACAGCCAGCAGGAATACGCGTGGATTGATGACTCCATGTCGAAGCTGCGGCGCGATTTCCTGCCCGCTGATCTTCGACCAGAACTGGAGCAATCCGGTTTCGACGGCACAATTGCAGTTCAAGCTCAGCAGACTCTCGCAGAAACAAAATGGCTTTTAGAGTTGGCTGCGGCCTCTTCGTTCGTTCTAGGCGTCGTGGGATGGGTGGACTTGCAATCCCCAGACGTTGTTTCACAATTGGCGGAATTGGCGGGAAATCCCAAGCTGGTCGGAATTCGCCACGTAGTACAAAGTGAACCGGACAAGCAATTTCTGCTGCGACCGAGATTTCTGCGTGGCATCAGCGTTCTGGAGAGGTTCGGTCTCGCGTACGACATCTTAATCTATCCCCAACATCTTCCGGCGGCGATTGAGTTCGTCCAGCGTTTTCCGCGACAACGCTTTGTTCTGGATCATTTGGCCAAGCCTCTCATCAAGAGCGGAGCACTTCACCCATGGGCCGCTGGGATACGCAAGCTTGCAGAATTTCCGAACGTGTATTGCAAACTCTCCGGGCTCGTCACCGAAGCGGATTGGAACGGCTGGAAGCCAGCGCACATAAAACCATATCTCGACGTTGCTCTGGAATCCTTCGGGCCAGAACGGCTTATGATAGGGTCCGACTGGCCGGTCTGTACTGTCGCGGCCTCTTATTCCGAAGTCATGAATCTTGTCGCTGAATACTTCAGTTGCTATTCGGATGATGTTCGCAATGCTGTTCTGGGTGGTAACGCTGCGAAGTTCTGGAACCTGCGGCAACGAGAAGAAACACTGGAATCGAAACAGGCTTAGAAGATGCAGCGTGTCCTACAACTCGATCCCCGGGATAACGTGCTCATCGCCCTGAGTGATTTGAAATCTGGCGAGCAAATCGAGTTCTCAGGCAAAAGCTATTCCCTGGTTTCGGATATTCCAGCCAAACACAAGTTTGCTGCCTTCGACCTGCCTCTCGGCGCCGCGGTCTTCATGTATGGCGTACTCGTCGGCAAAGCCTCCCAGCCCGTTCGCCAGGGAGAGCTGTTGACTCTCGCCAATCTGCGCCACGAGGCCGCTGCCTATCGTGCAAAGACCGAACCATTCCACTGGACGCCACCCGATGTGACGCGCTGGAAAGAGCGCCAGTTTCTCGGCTATCACCGCTCAGACGGTCAAGTCGGGACTCGCAATTACTGGCTCGTTGTGCCGCTGGTATTCTGCGAAAACAGGAACATCCTCAACTTGAAGCAGGCATTCGAGGAAGAGTTGGGGTTCGCCGAACCGTCACCCTATCGACAGCAAGTTGCGAACTTAGCCGCGAGCTACCGCAAGGAGAAGTCTGCGCCACTTGATCGAGATGCGCATGGAATCCCTGTGCGAGCGGGCAGAGTCTTCGAAAACGTCGACGGCATCCGGTTTCTTCTTCACGAAGGTGGCTGCGGCGGTACCCGTGAAGATTCGAACAACCTCTGCGGCTTGATCGCTGGATATATCAATCATCCCAATGTTGCTGGCGCTACCGTTCTCAGCCTCGGATGCCAGAACGCGCAGATCGACATCCTGCGCGAGCAAATCAATATCCGCAATCCGAACTTCGACAAGCCACTCGTCATCCTTGAACAACAAAAGAGCGGATCGGAATTCGCGATGCTCTCGGAAGCAATTCGACGCACCTTCGATGGATTAGCCGAGGCGAATCGAGCCGTGCGAACTCCGGCAGCTCTCTCTCATCTATGTGTTGGTCTCAAGTGCGGTGGCTCAGACGGTTTCTCCGGCTTATCCGCTAATCCATCGATCGGACACGCATCCGATTTGCTGGTGGCCCTGGGCGCTCGCACCATTCTTTCCGAGTTTCCGGAATTATGCGGCGTCGAGCAAGATCTCATCAATCGCGCGACAACGACAGAAGTGGCTCAACGTTTCACGGAACTCATGCAGGACTATGCCAGTCGCGCACGCGCTGTTCGAGCCAGTTTCGACATGAATCCCTCTCCCGGCAACATGCGCGATGGGCTGCTTACGGACGCCATGAAATCGGCAGGCGCTGCCAAGAAGGGCGGCACCTCTCCCGTAACTGCCGCACTGGACTACCCCGAGTATTCAAAGCAGCCGGGACTGAATCTTCAGTGCACGCCGGGAAATGACGTTGAATGCGTTACCGCACAGGTGGGGGCGGGCGCAAGCGTTGTTCTGTTCACGACTGGGCTCGGTACCCCTACCGGCAACCCGATTACTCCGGTCGTGAAGCTTTCCACGAACACTCCACTGGCACAGCGCATGCCCGACATCATCGATATCGATACGGGCCCAATCATCTCCGGAGTATCCGATGTTGAAAAGATGGGCGAGAGCGTTCTTGACCTGGTGATTCAAGTTGCGAGCGGCGAGGTTCGCACAAAGGCCGAGCAGAATAATCAGGAAGACTTCATCCCGTGGAAACGAGGAGTGTCTCTCTGACCGGCGAAGCTCACATCGCGAACGAATTTCGCCTGGACGGAAAATGCGCTGTGATCACCGGCGCGGGCAGCGGCATTGGCCGCGCGATCGCGCTGAGGTTCGCGGCAAGTGGAGCCAAAGTTTGTGCTCTCGACATCAACCAGCAGGACGCCGAAGTGGTTTGCCATGAGATTCAGAAGACCGGAGGAACTGCCTCCCCGTACATGTGCGATGTCACCAGCCTAGCCGATGTCACTCGCGTCTTCGACGATATTTCGCGGCAAGAACGCATTCACATCCTGGTGAACAACGCCGGCGTCTCTCATATCGGCAACATTGAAAACACCACCGAAGAAGATTTTCACCGCGTCATGCGGGTGAACGTGAAGGGCTACTACAACTGCATTCACGACTGTATCGGCCGCATGAAGACCAATGGCGGCGGCGTGATCCTGAACATGGCTTCCGTAGCCGGCTCTGCCGGACTGGCCGACCGCTTCGCATACTCGACCAGCAAGGGCGCGGTTATCGCGATGACCTATTCGGTTGCGCGCGATTACATTTCCCACAACATCCGTTGTAACTGCATTTCTCCGGCGCGCGTGCACACGCCATTTGTCGATGGTTTTCTGCACAAGAATTACCCCGGGAACGAGCAGGAGATGTACGAGAAGTTGGCGAAGACGCAGCCCATCGGACGCATGGCGGAGCCACCCGAAGTGGCTTCATTGGCGCTATTTCTGTGCTCGGATGCAGCATCGTTCATCACCGGCGTGGACTATTTACTTGATGGCGGCTTCATGAACTTGCATGGCTAAGGAAAGAGACAAGTGGACCTGCACCTGAAAGATAAGGTTGTGCTGATAACGGGAGGCGCAAAAGGCATCGGCGCCGCAATCGTACGCGCGGTTGCCGCCGAGAGCGCCATTCCTGTCATCGTGGATCGCGACGCCGAACCTGGTCGGCGGCTACAGGGCGAGTTTCCAGCCAGCGAACTAATTGTCGGAGAACTCTCCCATCCGCAGAATTGCGAAGCTGCGGTTCTGGAGACCATCAAGAAGTTTGGACGGATCGATGCGTTGGTGAACAACGCTGGAGTCAATGACAAGGTCGGACTGGAGCATGGGAGTCCCGACCAGTACGTAAGTTCGCTCGAAAGAAATCTGCTCCACTACTACAACATGGCGCACTATTGCTTGCCCCACCTCAAGAACTCCAAAGGCGCGATTGTAAACATCGCGTCCAAAACGGCCGTGACCGGCCAGGGCGGCACATCCGGGTATGCATCTTCGAAAGGCGCCATTCTCGCTTTGACTCGCGAATGGGCCGTGGAACTTCTGCCGTATCGGATCCGCGTGAACGCGGTCCTTCCCGCTGAAGTCATGACGCCGCTCTATCGCCAGTGGCTCGATACGTTTTCTGATCCTGAAGGAAAGCTGCAATCGATTCTTGCCAAGATCCCATTGGAGAATCGAATGACCGAGCCAGCCGAAATCGCTGCGATGGCGGTGTTTCTGCTTTCCGCGCAGGCCGCTCACATTACCGGTCAGCATCTATTTGTGGACGGCGGATATGTGCACCTCGATCGAGCGTTAACGTAAAGAAGGATTATGGCGATTTCTGAAATCTCATCGGCAACAACGCAACGACAGGAGCCCTCGCTCTTCCCGCGTGGCAACTTCTTGCCATTTTTCCTGGTTACTGCCCTGTTCTTCCTCTGGGGCGTGCCAAACAATCTCAACGACGTTCTGATCCGCCAGTTCATGAAGTCTTTCGAAATTAACCGGTTCCAGGCTGGATTGATTCAATCCGCCTTCTATGCCGGATATTTCGTACTCGCAATTCCGGCCGGCCTGATCATGCGGCGACTCGGATACAAAGCCGGATTCATCATCGGTCTCACGCTCTTTGGAACCGGAGCATTCTTGTTCTGGCCCGCGGCGATTTTTGGGCGTTATGCATTTTTCTTGGTTGCGCTCTTTGTAATCGCCAGTGGCCTTTCGTTCCTGGAAACTGCGTCCAATCCGTTCATCGCTCAATGTGGTGACCCGGAAACTTCAGAACGCCGCTTGAATTTCTCGCAAGCGTTTAATCCTATCGGAGCGATTTCAGGTGTGCTCGTTGGAACTGTCTTCATCTTTTCCGGAATCGAACTCTCTCCTCAACAAATTGCCGGTATGCGCGAGGCAGGCACCTACGCTCCTTATTTACAGCACGAGATTCTCAGAGTAGTGCGCCCTTATGTGGTCCTCGGATTAATTGCGCTCGTTTGGGCTGTTTTCATTGCGCTCACCAAGTTTCCCAGTGTTCGCGGTGAAGCGCACTCCGACGGCGAAACCCACGGCCGTACCAGCGATCTGTTCCGCTACCCGCACTTCATTCTCGCCGTAATCGCTCAGTTCTTGTATGTCGGAGCTCAAGTCGGAACCTGGAGCTATTTCATTCAGTACGTTCAGGACTACACACATCGTCCGGAAAGAACGGCGGGGTTTTTCCTTACGGGCACGCTCGTCGCATTCGGTGTAGGACGATTCGCTTCTTCCTACCTGATGAAGTTCGTTGCCCCGAACAAGCTGATGGGCGTCTACGCCTTGATCAACGTGGCTTTGGTATCTGTCGGTGTCTTTTTCCCTGGATCGGTGGGACTTTGGGCCATTTTCCTCACTAGCTTCTTCATGTCCCTGATGTTCCCTACCATCTTCGCACTGGGACTAAAAGGCCTTGGCGATAACACCAAGATTGCCGGGTCTCTGCTGGTCATGGCAATTGTCGGAGGAGCATTTCTCACCCCCTTGATGGGACTCATCTCGCTGCGCACTCAGAGTCTCGCGCCAGCGTATCTGGTTCCTCTCTTCGCCTATGTATTCATCACGTACTACGGATTTTTCGGTTCTCACGTACGCGGAACTGCCGCCTAGGTATTGCACGATGACACAGAGATATTGCTACAGCCTCGATCTGAAAGATGACCCGGCACTGATTGCTGAATATAAAAAACATCATGAGAAGGTTTGGCCAGAAATTACAGAGAGTTATCGAAAGTGCGGGATCGAATCGATGGAAATCTATCTGCTCGGCACACGCATGTTTATGATCATGGACGTGAACGAGTATTTCTCCTTCGAGAAGAAGGCGGAGCTTGATCGTACCAATCCGAAGATTCGGCAGTGGGAACAACTCATGAGCAAATTTCAGCAGGTGTCTCCGCATGCGCAGAATGGCGATAAATGGATACGAATGGAATGCATCTTCAAACTCGAAAGTTTCACTCCAGCCCAATAGGCGTTGCGGTTTGCGAGAGTTACAGCAACGATACCAGCGCATCCGCATGGTTCCCGCCACTTCAGATCAAGCCAGATTGTCCCTACTCCACCAGGTCTGCAGCGTATGGCTTCAATCGAATGACGCCTTCATATGACGTTCCACTAATGATCCCGCGCCTGCTTCCCCGGATCGCTAGTGTTTTCTCTTCGCCAGGTGTATTCACGTAAAGAGTTCGCCCTTCAACCACCCGCGCATACACACCCGCGGGAGCCTCTGGTCCCCTCTCTATGCACACGGACGTGTAGAAGACTTCGTACCAGCAGGCACGCAGGCCGATCAAGCGCACTGGCCTTGCCTGGAATGCCTCACTGTTGTTGTCCTGCCTTGAGTGAAGCAAGAGCGTTGCGGACGCTCCCGGCCTGAGGGCTGTCTGGTTTCTCTGTCAGAAAGAGCTGGAACTGGGCAATAGCTGCTTGGGGATGATTTTGCATTGCAAGGACCTTACCAGCCATGATGTGCACTTCCGCGAATTCTTCGTGATTGGCTAGAACATGAATACGCTGAACGTCCAGAAGGGCCTTGTCGTATTCCTTATTCGCGAACTCCGTGCCGGCAAGCACGGCCAAAGCGTCAGGCATGGATGGATTTACAGCCATCACTTTCTCCAGTAACGACTCCGACTCTGCGTAGTTTTGATCCTGAAGATCCATTCGTGCGAGATTGACATATGCCGGCAGGTACTTGTCATCAACCTGAATCGACCTCGAGAAGAGTTCTCTCGCCTTAACGCGATGAGAGTCTTTGATGGCAATCACTCCCAAAAGGTTAAAGGCGCGCGCATATTGCGGATACGCTGCAATGGCTTTTTCGAAGTGTGCAGCAGCCTGCGCCATGTCACTCCTGGAATACGCATCCAGTCCTTTTTCCATTTCCGCGCCGGCCTTCTTCGGAATATTCATTTCACTCACAGAAATAGTCGGCAATCCCGGTGTTGATTCCGTTGCCTCCTTCCGGTTTGCAAGTTTCACATAGACCGTTTCCGAGTGCATCTGCTCTAGCGCATTGATCGTGAAATACGCAGTGGTAACCGGCTCAATGCCGATTCCTGACACTTTCAGCCGGTAGGTCCTTCCAGTGCCTACTTGTAATTGCGCGGGCTCATCTCCAGTCACATGGCTGGTCGCAATCGTCGTTCCCTCGGCGGAAAGCACCTCGACCTGGATTGGCACCTCGATGCTCCGCTCGTCATTAGCCCGAACGCGCACCGACAGATCGCAGTTGTCATTCGACTGCATCTGGGCGACGAGGAATGACGAGAGCACCAGCAGGACCAAAACGATTTTGACAGACTTGGTAATAATTCCTCTGCTCCTCAGCAATCTCTGCCTGCGAATGTCTTCGCGGTCCTGGTCGGCTGTGCCGACAGAGGGTCGTGACTATAACTCCTGAGTAGGCGAAGAGCAAATAGGATGCAAGCGCGCCACGGATTCGTTCCTAAGGCTCAGATTCGATACCAACAAAGGTGAGCTGTCTTATAAGATTACGCGATATGGATCGCCGCGAATTCCTTGCCATCCTCGCCGCAGGAGCTGCAGGAGCCGGTATCGCAGGGGCACAGGAGTTGGGGGGCATGGCCTCCCGTGGGGTTAGGCCACAACCGCGTGGAAAACCTTCGGGGCTTCCATTTCACGCGCACTTCACCGATGTCGCCGCGCGCGCGGGCCTGCGCGCACCGGTGATCTTTGGTCCCCCAAATCGCATGGACTACATCCTGGAGTCAATGGGTTCCGGTGTCGCCTTCCTCGACTATGACAACGACGGCTGGCTCGACATCTTCCTGCTGTCGGGGACACGCCACGAAGGGCCGGTGAAGGGGGCGACCAACCGACTCTATAAGAATAACCGCGATGGAACTTTTACCGACGTCACCCAAAAAGCGGGTCTGGTAAGCCAAGGGTGGGCATTCGGCGTGACCGTCGGTGACTACAATAACGACGGTCTCGAGGATCTCTTCGTCACCGGCTGGCCCCAGAACCTCCTCTATCGTAACAATGGCGATGGCACTTTCACCGATGTCACGGAGTCAGCTGGTCTGCTGCTTCCAGGCCCGCGCTGGGGCACTGGTTGCACCTGGGTGGACTACGACCGCGATGGCCGCCTTGATCTATTCGTCTCCAACTACCTGGTTTTCGACTTCGACAAAATCTCACCCACGGGGAAGGACCCCAACTGTAACTTCAAAGGTGTTCCGGTGAATTGTGGCCCGCGCGGCCTGACTCCGGAACGCCCCATTCTCTATCACAATAATGGCGACGGGACTTTCACGGATGTCACTGCGCGTTCCGGCATCGGTGCCGTGCCGCCAACATTCGGCCTGACTGCCGTGGCGGCGGATCTGGACGGGGATGGCTGGCAGGAAATCTATCTGGCTTGTGATTCCACGCCCAGCTTGCTCTTCCACAACCGCGGCGACAACACCTTTGAGGAACAGGGACTGCAATGGGGCTTGGCCGTGAACGAGGACGGCAACGAACAGGCCGGCATGGGTATCGGCATCGGTGATTTCGACACCGATGGCTCGCTCGACGTGCTGAAGACCCATTTCGCAGAAGATACCGTAGCTCTCTACCGGAATAAGGGCCGACTTGGGTTTGAAGATGTCACCTTGAAATCTGGGTTGGGTGTGGAGACCCGATATGTCAGTTGGGGCAGTGGCATCGTTGATTTGGACAATGACGGCCTGCCAGACTTGTTCTGGGTGACTGGAAGCACCTTCCCCGAGGTTGAGGCGAAACATCCGGAGTTTCCGCACAAGACGCCCCGGGTGTTATTTCGAAACTTGGGCGGCGGTCGATTCGAAGAGCTTCTTGATGCCGCTGGTCCAGCAATCGCAGAACCCCACGCCAGCCGTGGTGTGGCCTTTGGCGACTTCGATAATGATGGCGACCTCGATATTCTAATCATGAACATCAACGAACCACCGTCGTTGCTGCGCAACGATGTCAGTGGCACCGGGCACTGGCTGAAAGTGAAGCTAGTGGGAACGCGCTCAAACACCAGCGCCATCGGCGCAGTGGTCACCGTGACGTACGGTGGCCGCAGGCAGGCTCAGGGAGTGCTGGCATCCTCGGGATATCTTTCCTCGGGAGACCGGCGCTTGCACTTCGGTCTGGGAGCAGCCACGACTGCGGACGTTGAAATCGCCTGGCCCAACGGCCAGCGCGACACCGTGAAGAGCGTCGGTGTCGATCAGTTGGTCACTGTGAAAGAGGGCGCTGGAATAGTCGCGAAGGAGCGATTTCACCGATGACTCGGTTCGTGACGGCCGTCTGTTTGTTAGCGATCGCAGCAGGAATCTCTTCGGCACAGGGTCAGAAGAGCGACGCGGATCCGCACCTTGCCCGCGGCATGCAACTGATGCAACAGCAGCTGTTCGAGGCGGCTGCCAACGAATTTCAGCAAGCCGTCACGCGCGATCCGGCGAATCCGCGGGCGCGGCTAGAATTGGCCGTCTGCCTGCTGCAACTGGGCCGCAACGAGGAAGCACGCCGCGAGTTCGAGAAGCTTCAGAAGCAGACCGGCGAATCGCGCTACATCACTTACTATCTGGGAAGACTCGACCTCTTATCGGACGATTACAAATCGGCCATCCAGCGCCTCGGATCGGTCGCCGAGCACCCCCCGTTTCCAGATACCGCCTTTTATTTGGGAACGGCATATATATCGTCTGGCAACGTAACGGAGGGAATAAGTTGGCTGGAGCGCGCAGCCAAGCTCCTGCCTCACGACTATCGCGTCCACTACCGGTTGGCTCGCGCCTACTCCAGCGCCGGACGCGAGGAGGAGGCGACTCGCGAGTACAGTCTCTACGCTCAGTATAAGGATGAACATAAGAACACAGAAAAGGACGTCCGCGACTGCACTACCGCCCTCCGAACCCGACCACTGACTGAAGCGCGCGAGATCTGCCATCGTGTGTCCGACGCCACCAACCCGGAGAAGCTCACGCTGCTTGGGCAGCTGTTCGGCGATGCGGGTGCCTTCGCGGATGCTGTAGATCCACTGAGTCAGGCGACGCGTCTCGATCCTGGCTCGTTCGAGGCATGGCATAACCTGGGACTCACCTACTTCCGCTTGCAGCAATACGCAGCGGCGCGCGCGCCGCTGGAGAAGGCTGTCGTTTTGCGCCCCGACTACTACGGTTCAGTTGTGCTCCTTGGTGCGACGCTCTACATGTTGGGTGATAACGACGCCGCGCTGCCGGTGCTGGAGCACGCTAACCGTCTGAATCCCGCCGATACTCAGACTGCGGCCGTGCTGGAAAAGCTTCGCGCCGAAAAGCAGAAACGATGAGCGTTCCCAAATCGGAACATCGAGTTCACGAGTGTCCTCATCCCCAGCATTTTCCATCGCTACAGCTCCGAGAAAAATGAGGGGCTAGAGGGCTAAAAGGAATCTAGCTCCTCGATGCTCGACAGAAATGAGTAATCGTTAACCGACTTGACAGCCTTGCTATCCGTGGGGTCTTTTACCCGCTAGGAAGAACGTTGTGACGTAACAATAAAAAAGGGCGGCCCGGGAAGCCGCCCCTTTTCTATTCACAGATCGAACTACCAGCTGAATTTGACCGCCATCTGAATAATTCGGTGGCCGGTCTTGTAGGTTGCAACTCCAAACGTTTTGCCTCCGTTGGCGACCAGTTGGCCTTGCTGGTTGAAGTTTAGGTTCAAGGCCGGATCGTTGGAAATAAAGGTTGGATTCGCATGATTCAAGAAGTTGTACCCCGAGAAACGGAATTGCAATTTCTTGTTCTCGGAGGCTCCCCAGGTGAAATTCTTGAACAGCGACAGGTCAGTATTAAAGAATCCCGGACCGGTCATCGTTGGGAAGATGTAGTCGCCCTGCTGGCCAGGTGTGGCGAAACCCTGGAAGCAGTTCCCGTTGATGTACTGGTTCGGCCCCAGGTTCTTCCGTGGATCGCAGATCACCTTCGGCATGAGCTGGACATCCGGGCTGCCAAGTATGTTCTGGTTGCTTGCCTGCACCGGCGAGTCAATCGTCTTGCCCATGAATGTTGTACCCGCCGGGATATAGGCAGTGTAGTTGAAGTTCTGATTGCTGCCGCTTGCCGCTTGCAGGTCTGAGCCGCTTTGATACTGGCCGATGCCAGAAAGCTGCCAGTTGTTGAGTACGCCTTTTACCAACTTGTTCTCGCTGTTCAGATTGGGGAACTGGTAGACGTAAGCGAGGTTGAAGATATGCGTACGGTTGTTTGGAAGCGTGCCGTAGTTGTTTTTGAGATTCGTCGGATCGCCGATGTTTCCGCCGCCGCCATTCTCGCCGCGAATTCCCAACGCCTTACCAAAAGTGTAGTTAGCCATGTAGGTGAATCGCCCTGCCTGTTTGTTCCAGGAAACCTGCATGCTGTTGTAGTTCGAGTACATCTGATGGTTGAGGATCTTTAGCGTCCCGTAATATTGTCCAAGCGGGCGGGCTGCGGTGGTGTTCCCGGTGTTGTAGCCGGTGTCGGCACCGCTCTTACCGCATGCACCCCCATCATTCGTCTGACCTGCCGGGAAACAATCTGGCAACCACCCATACCCGGAACCAGCCTGATTGAACAACGCCCCAACTCCAAGATCGTTGATCTGGGAGAAGTTATTGTTGTAGTTGCTGAGATAATCGGCCTTATTGCCGACGTAAGCAACTTCCAGGACGCTGTTCCAAGGCATCCGCTGGGCCACAGTTAAGCTATAACTCTGTACCCTTGGCTGCTCAGAGTCAGTCGGGTCCAGCGCGGAGACGCTGCTCGGGACGCTAAAACCGCCGGAACTAAGCGGCGCCAGGGAAGCCAGCGTCGGACTCCACAGAGTCGGAGACGAGAACGACCCACGCACAACGCCATAAGCGCCGCCCTGCACGTTTTGCTCATCGTGGTAACGATACATACCGTACCCGCCACGAAGAACAGTTCTCCCGCTGCCCAACACATCCCACGCAAAACCGACGCGTGGGTTATAGAAGAAGGTCCTGCTCGCCGACCCAGAGAGTGGCGTTGAAGCGTTAGCGGCGTTCCATTCGATACCCGGGAACGTCACTCCGTTCGCTGAAGCGCCTTGTCCAGCCGCGTACAGGTTCGGATACCAGGCGGCAAAGCCATAGCCGGTGGTATCGGTCCAGGGACCGAGGTGAGAAACGCGCATGCCGTACTCCAAGGTCAGGCGATGCGAAACCTTCCATGAATCCTGCCCATAGAACTCCGCTGCTATGTAACGGAAAGCGGGAACCACGTTGTAATTTGTTTCAGAGTACTGGGTTGTCTGCCCGATGAGCATGTCCGCGTATGCGTTGCCGCTACTGTTTGAACCCCAGTTGCTGAATATAGCGGTACCGTTGACGGGACTGTTCCCGGGTTGCGAGTTCCAAGCGCGCTCCCAATAGAAACCAAACTTGCTGGTGTGAGTTCCCCAAACCTTGTAGACATTGTCCGCCACTGAAGGCAGGGTCTTCTTGGCGTACACCGTTCCGTTGAGCTCAAACCCGGCGTTGAGCATGTTGGAAATACCGTCGCCCCACCCCGTCATCTGCGGAAAGATGATCTTGTCCTGGTTTGCGTGGTTGAAGAGCATGTTGTAGTTGAGGCCCAGCGATCCGCGCTCCACTTTTGTTGGATCCTGAAAACTGTTGGGCAGGTTCAGCCATGTGTAGCTGAACACCACCTCGTTGGTCAGCGTGGGATTGATGATCTTCGTCAAATTCGCGGTTACCACTTCGGAATGACTGGTTTCGAGTAGAGGAGTGGGATAGGGAGTCGTCGGCGAGGCCCAGCTCTGTGCATTTCCAGTCCACAGCGTATCAAGGCTCTCCTCGGCGGAATCATTCTGCCGGTTGTACGAGACATACAACTTTGTCGAATCGGTAATGTTGTAGTCGACACGTCCCCGGATTTGGAACATGTTGGAATAGCGTGTTTGGGAGTTGATATAGTTCACGCCGCCATTCGCGCCCGGATCCACGTTCGGCAGAGGATACGTATTCATCAACGCAAGCCCATTCGGGTCGATGAGATTCGAGGGAAGAATCCCGTTCACGTATCCGTGGTTGTTCGGCACGCCGGTGATGGCAGAACCGTTCAGCAGTTTGAGGTAGGCAGCATCGCTGAAGTCTCCGTTCCGCATCGCCTGCGTCGGAACGACTGCGCGGTAAATACCGTTGTCTACGTTCTGTCTGTACGCCTGCGTGGCGAAGAAGAAGAACATCTTATGGTGTTCCCGGTTGAACTTCGTCCATGGGAAAACCACAGGACCGCCGATTTGGGCGCCAGGATACCAGTAACTCGTCTCCGGGCGGGCCGCTACCGGAGTTCCGCTTGAAGTAAGGCCGGCATTGTTATTGAGCCAGTCGTTGGCATTGAAGATGGAATAGCGGTTGTAGAGATAAATTTCGCCGTGATACTGATCGCCGCCCGACTTGCCGATGGCATTGATGACAACCGGCCCCTTCGACGAAACTGCACCGAAATTCGACGTCAATACTTTAACTTCTGATGTCATGTCGGCGTTGGTATTCATGGCTTGGCCGCAGTTGCACCCTGGATCAACAATGTGGGCGCCATCCGAGGTGATGTCCATGGCCGCGACGCGCAAACCGTTCGGGGCGAAGTTCTGCACCGGTCCGTTGCCAGTGCGCTCGTCCGATGCGGCGTACGACGATTGGTTTATCCACTCCGCCCGTCATAGCCATTCCTGGCATGATCTTGACGAACTCCGCGGCGTTCTGGCCGACTATGGCGACGTTCTGCAGGATCTTCTCGGTGATCAGGTTCGACTTCTCACCCGAGTCGATCGGCGTAATCTGGGCGGCGGTCGCTTCAACAGTAATGGTCTCCTTTGCCGCACCCGGCGTCAGCCTGATTCCCGATACATTGCGCTTATCGCTCGCGTTGAGGACAACAGATGTAGTCTCCCACGCAGCGAAACCAGCCATCTCGACCCTGATCGTGTAACTGCCGGGTGGGACTGCAGCGAAGGTGAAGTAGCCATCTGAGTTACTGACTGTGCGTCTCAGGTCGCCGCTCGATTCATTCGTCAGGATCACATTCGCCTTAGGAACGATCGCGCCTGATGAGTCAAACACAGTTCCAGTAAGGGTCGCGTTGGTCGTTTGCGCATTTCCCGCCAGGCTCGCAAACATCAGCATGGCAGCGATTGCTAAGATCGAAAATCTCGCTAGACAGCCCCTATTAATCTCCATAGATCTGCGCCTCTCCAGTTAACCGGCAATTTGAGTCCTGCCCGATCTTCCCCTTGAAAACGTTTACTTAAATTAAGTAAACGTTTACCCAAAAACCCGGGCGGCTCAAACCACTCACAGATGTCCAAGCGCAATACAACAGGGCTAATACAAATCAACAAGGTGTTTCACGGCGGTTTCACGGTGTATACCCCGTCCTTTTGTACATTTCACCGCGAAATTTTCCAGATAAGGGAGGGCAGTCTTGAGGTTGGGCTTCCTATGTTTGGGTTTTACTTCGTTGGGCGATTGACCAGTCTGGCGATGGTTCCAGAATCCAATTTCCGGAAGCCTAAGGCCAGTTTGGCTGCTCGACTTTTAATCGATCGTATTCACCCTGTTCGCGCCGCATGTCGCCAATGCGACCAAGAGCGCGGTAAGCGTTTACTAAGTAAAGTCGGATCTTGGGGCTGACCGGATCAAGCCGCTTCGCTTCCAGGTAAGCGGCCAGCGCTCCATCATCATTGCCCTGAGCTCGGAGCGTCTCCGCAAGCGCTAACTGCGCTCCCACGGAATCTGAGCTCAGTGCCACCGCCTCTCGAGCCAGTTTCAACGCATCGTCAAGTTTCATTTCGATGATGTAGCGCAAAGCCAATTGAACTCGGGCGGGCACACTGTCAGGACTGACGCGTAACTCGTTCAGGAATTCGGGCGCACATTGTTCGGGATGGCGCGCCGCCAGATATGTGCCATAAAAATAGTGCACATTTGGATAGTTGGAGTACTTCGAGACAAGCGCGTTGAAATCCGCTTCGGCTTGTCCGGGTGGTTCTGTAGCTAAATCCCAGAATGCTTTACCCGCCATCGTCACCACGTCGCGCTGGCTCACAGGAGCATTGGACGGCAGGATCGGCATACGAAGCGATGTCAGCCCGGTAGCAAACATCATTTCTGGGTTACTTTGGACCTTCAGGGCGCGCGTACGAAGATCTCCTGCGCCAATTCGAAGGCGCCTTGTCTTGTCAGTAGCAATGCCAGGTGATAATCGGCCATATCCAGCAAGGGGCCGCCTGCCTGCCGTACCGACACCAACATATGCGCTTTTTTCAGATGTTGGAACGAAGTGTCGTATTGTTTGGTGCGAAATTCGCAA
>CAVRWV010000027.1:0-57733 GCA_963724985.1 Terriglobia bacterium
CGTAAAAAGCGGATGTGAACGGAGGTTCGGTCGCCGATCCGGTGGGGTCGTAGAAGCGCGTGTTCATGAAACCGTCTGGGTCAGGGCCAGTGTAACGGCCATCGAGACGGCCGACTCGTAGCTTTTGATCAGCGAGCAGGTAGTGAGTGAAGACCTGAACATCAATGCGCAGGTTCGCCTGATCGATGATCTCTTTACTTAGCCCGGTATAGCGCGCAAGTTTGTCGATAGTGTTCTGCCGCTCCTGAGGAGTCAGCGCGTCTCCTTTATTCAGCGCCGCCATATAGTCGTTCATCGCGAACTGCTCGGCGTCTTTGCGCGTCTGCTCGAGATTCTGCATCAGGTCGGGCGGGAGCTTGTGGTGATACGCGGCGATCATGGTGTACGAAGGCAGAATCAGCGGGTACGGAATATCGTTGGTCTTGTTGAACTCGAGGGTCTCGAAGTTGAGCACGCTCGAGAGCAGCGTAATTCCGTTAAACGAGATTCCGTGATCGGCGAGATAGCCGGCGATTCCACCGGCGCGGGTAGTGCCATAACTTTCACCGAGGATGAACAGTGGCGACGACCAGCGCTGATTACGGGTGATGTAAAGGCGAATGAATTCGCCGAAAGCTTCGATGTCGCCCTTCACGCTCCAGAAGCGCTTGGCGGCTTCCAGATTTGCAGGACGACTGTAGCCAGTTCCGATGGCGTCGATCAACACCAGGTCAGTCTTGTCGAGAATGCTCTGGGTATTGTCTTCGAGACGATAGGGAGCGGGAGGCATGAATCCATTGGGCTGGAGCACGACTTTGCGGGGTCCGAGTGCGCCCATGTGCAACCAGATTGAAGCCGAGCCGGGTCCGCCATTGAAGGAAAAGGTCACAGGTCGCTGACCAGCAGGAACGCCGTCTTCGGTGTAAGCGACGTAAAACATGAGTGCATCGGTGTTGCCAACGGCATCACGAATGGGCAGCTTGCCGACTGTGGCCGTGTAGTGAATAGTGCGGCCGCCAATGATGATCTGATGATGCGTGATGACCGGCGCAGGCTCAGTCATATCAAAGTGCAAACCGGCGGGTGCTGGATGGGATGCTTCCGGAGCTGCGGCCTGCGAAGGCTCACGATGTGACGGTTGCGCTTCCGGGCGAGGCTCTTCGGTCTTCGGGGTCTCGGTGTTAGGTGCGGACGTGGTTTTTTCAACCTGCGGTTTGGGAGGATTTTTCTGCTGAGCGAAGGACAAAGGTGCAATCGCGATCGAGAACAATATTACGGTTGGAATAAAGCTGGTTCGAATCATCTGCGCGCAGACTCCGAAAGTGAAGGGATGTGGAGGCGCGCAAGGATGGGCCCTTCGGACGCCGCCGGAAAACCTGTAATTGTATCGTGACTAGCCACACGGTCGTTGGCGTCTGGTGCGAGATGACGGATATTGAGGCTTATTGCACCTTCTGCAAACGTGCGATCAGCTTATCTGCAAGATTCTCTTCTGATTCGGACCACAATACACGCCCGGTGATGCCGCAATTCTTCTCGACCGCGGTTGTGAACTGGACCAGCTTATGAACGTTCACGCGGACGCGGGCTTCTTCGACTGGAGTAAGTTCGATATCTTCATACAAGAAAGGAGTATCGAGTCCGAAGTCGATCTGCACGTGGCCATTCTGCTGGTAACTGCCATCGTCGAACTCAGTGCCGTTCGCAATGATGCGGACTAGCGACGGCGCCAGCGACCACTGATTGGTCTCCTCGCTAGGAGACCAGAGATCCCAGTAGACCTCAAAAATGTAGGCATAGTCCATGTGGAGAAGATCGCCGGCCATGGCAGCGCCCTGCTCGGGATCAAGCCCTGGGCGGAATCTTCGTTCGAGAATGCTTGCCTCCTTCCAGGAGACTGGCTGCACGATTACGCCGGCGACGCCCGGCCGCGTCTGCGAATAGGGAAACTGCTTCAGAATGGAAAGCGTGCGCGGCAACATTTCCGGGCCGGCAAAGCTCGGAAACCAGACAGTGAGATAAAGAGGATCGGGCATACGAGATTCCGCTGGAGTCAGTACCGCTCACCCCGCAACTGATTGTAAATGGCGCGGCCAATTTTCGCAGGGAGGTCGAGTTCTGCTATGTTGCTGGCGAGGAAGGACGCTTGAAAATCGCGATCACCGGCGCTGCTGGACGATTCGGCCAAGGTTTGCGGCTGGCACTGGAGCAGAAACATACGGTTTATCCTCTGCGTCATGCGGACATCGATATCACCAAGGCTGATGATGTCCGGGGCGTGTTGACAGCGATCCATCCGGATGTGGTCATCCATACGGCGGCGCTCCCCGATATCGATTATTGCGAAATGCATCCGCAGGAAACGCAGAGAGTTAACGTTGAGGGTACGCGCAATGTGATGCGCGGCGCGAGCAACTCGGCGCTGGACTGGTGCACATTTCAACCGACGCCGTGTTCGACGGCACAAAAGGCGCGCCTTACGTCGAGACGGACGCGACGAATCCGATCAGCGTCTATGGGCGAAGCAAACTCGCAGCTGAGCAGGTGGTGAAGGAATACGAGAGACACTGGATCTTTCGCGTGTCGGTGCTATTCGGACCGGGCAAAGAAAATTTCGTGAGCAAAGCGATCGAGCAGGTACGCGCAGGCGTGGTGCACAAGGTGGCGTCGGATCAGCTGGGATCTGCGACGTATACGCTGGACGCTGGCGAGAAGATCCTCGAGTTGGTAGACGCTGAGGCGCATGGACTGTATCACCTGTGCAACTCCGGTCCATGCACGCGAATGGATTTGGCGAAGCAGGCAGTTGCAGATGCGGGACTGGATCCGGAGTTGGTGCAGGGAATGACGACAGAGTTGATGAGCAGACCGGGACCTCGCGTGAAGTATGCCGTGATGGAAATGGCGGCACTACGGAATCGCGGATTCAAAGAGCCGCGTCCGTGGCGAGAGGCGTTGCGTGAGTATGTGAAGACGTACGTGGAGAGCGAAAAGCAGTGAGTCTGTTTTGACCTTTGGCGTAGCGGCTGATAACATCGATTGTTCGATCGACGTAGCCTTCCTGATAAGCGTCCCCGTCGTCTAGCCCGGCCTAGGACATCGCCCTTTCACGGCGGTAACACGGGTTCAAATCCCGTCGGGGACGCCAAGCAAACAAGCTCACGGGCCACAGCGCCACGAACGTCCCGCTACCTAAACCCAGAGCGTTACATTGAGTATTGGAATTGACCTGTGGTCGAGCCTCTATTCGGTGACTTGTAGGTTATCCAGAGGAATGGGCGCAGCATTCCAACTGGTCATACAGCCGGACGTCGGGTATTGAAAATCGAATCCTACATTATGGTTTGCATCGAGGCCTACTAACCTAGCGTGAGTGACGTTGTCGGCCACCGCGTAATCGATTAGATAGGTTTTACCCGGAGCCTCATAGGCGCTAGAGCACACGGACGAGTAGATGCTTTGACCGTAATCAAAGTCCCAGACCTCTTCAGCTGTTCCTGAGGCCGCGTCAATGGAATAGGCTGAGACCGCGCTATAGGTGCGAGTCTCTCCTGCGGGGGCCCCGGCTGGCTGATTAGCGCTTCCTAAGCCGTCGTTGAAAACCATGACAAGCCCGTCTGAAGTTATCGAAACCGCATGCTGTCCGATGGGGTAAAGGCCACCACCCGAAAGGGTAAGGGCTTTAGCCCGCAGTGATGGAAACGTGTACCAGTACTTGGTGGGGTCTCCAAAAATCCAAATGATGCTGCCCGTTTTATAATTCAACTTAATGAGAAAATTCTCTCTGCTGGAGACGATGACGCTATCGTCTTTCGGGTCGTAAGTCATCGCATTCATGTGAAACCAGTCAACACCGGGTCGGACAAAAGTGCTGGGATCATCTCCGTTTGCTTGCATGTAGGCGGCTAGAATTGCTCCGAGGTCCCAAGTATTTAGGACAATGCCATTCCCGGTAATTTCCAACCCGATGCTTTCCATGTTCGTTGCAGTGTTTATATCGACAAGGAAGCCCTGTTTGCCTGGGTCGATATTGTGATGAAAGGTCGTGACAGTGGGAGACTGCAGTATAGTTTTCGTCATTGCGCCTCCTAAACTCAGTTGAACGACCGTAGGCGTGCCCGAATCGCCGAGAATAAATCCGTCGCCAGTAAAGATGCTCGATTGCGAATTTGAAATGCTTGAACCAACCCATCGTATTTCGCCGTCTGTGTCGACGATTACTGGTGTTCCTAATCCCGACTTCATAGCAAAGAAGCTAAAGCCAAGCGTGCTTCCGGCGACGCGTTGCTTCAAAACCACTGGCTTTGCATATATCCCCGTAGGATCCGTGTACGATTGTGTCGAGATCGGTATCATTTGAGCCCATGACGATCCGTCAGAAAACTGCAACTCTGTCAAAACAACATTGTTTAGGTCAGCATAAAGACCGAAAACGGGTAAGTTTGCCGAGACGGCCATCCCTGAGCCGGAGTTTTGGACGTACCCTCGGGTCAGCAATGCCGCAATGTTGTAGCTGACTTTTATCGGAGCTGACACAGAACCATTCTTCGGCTGGATGGTAAAGGAATAGCCGGCAAGTTTCGCCAATCCATCGCCTTGGAATTGAAACTGGCCCATAAAGGGAGTGGAACCTGGCGCAAAAGCGACGTAAGAAACTTGTCGAGCTGCAAGAGGGGCGACGCTGGAACCACAGCCGGAAAGCCCGACGAGTGCGCCGAAGAAGATGATCAGACTACAAATCTGAAGAAATGTACTTCGGTTTAGAACAGCTTTCCCCGATATCTGCAATTCTAAGATCCACCTTTGTGAGTGGTTTAAACGATTCAATAATAGACGAGTAACTCGATTTCGGGATTACAGGATTTTTTCGATGGTACCCCCAACGGTGATTTTCGCGAAGCGTGGCGATAGATTTCGGTGCGGAGGGTTATCAAGTTCATAACCTCCATTTGTTATCTCGCATCATTCGGGGAGGTAATCTGGAATTGGGCCGAACTTCTGACCAAGCATGGATCGCCCTATCTGTTTCTTCGCCAAAGCCGCATTAGATGTTCTAGATCTATCGGATGCGCCCCATCGTGGACTTTAAGCGCGCCAAAAGGCCCACAGACTTTAACATTATATTGCTCCTCTCTGATCAACCTTTTCGGCAAACGGTATCCCGTCAACTATTACTTTTGCCAGTGTTCGGACCAGCCTCGTCTTTCTAACATCAACTGATTGCACGGGAGCCGATTCTCGTGCGCCAGAGTTGTTGTTCGCATTCACAATCGTTAGTCAAGCGGGTCGCAGCGGTGGCCTGCCGCAATCTCTGGAGAGCACAATGAAAACGACGCAGAAGTCTTCAGTCACATACATGGAAACAACTGAGCAGAGACGTCTAAATGAGACGCGAGAGAGCGGCGTTCCGTGGAAGAAGTGGGGACCGTATCTCAGCGAGCGACAATGGGGCACCGTCCGCGAAGACTACAGCCGCGACGGAGATGCCTGGAATTATTTCAGCCATGAGCAGTCGCGCTCTCGCGCCTATCGGTGGGGAGAAGATGGGCTGGCTGGAGTGTCCGACGACAACCAGCAACTCTGTTTTGCGCTCGCGATGTGGAACGGACGCGACCCGATCCTGAAAGAACGGTTGTTCGGGCTCACCAATAATGAAGGGAATCATGGTGAAGACGTAAAGGAATATTACTTCTATCTGGATAGCACCCCGACGCACTCTTACATGAAGTACCTCTATAAATATCCTCAGAGGGAGTTTCCGTATAACGACCTGGTAGCGACGAATGCGCGGCGCTCGAAGGAAGAGTTCGAGTACGAGTTGCTGGATACCGGAATCTTCGATGATGACCGCTACTTCGACGTGTTCGTCGAATACGCAAAGGGAGATCCGGAGGATCTGCTCGTTCGCATTTCCGTCCATAATCGCGGACCAGAAAAAGCCGAGATCCATCTGCTGCCGACGCTCTGGTTTCGAAATACGTGGGAGTCGGGCGAAGCGTCGAAGCCGTCACTGCGAGGGATTGGAGGCGACAGGGTATTGGCGTCACACGCTGAACTAGGCGAGAGAACCTTGCAATGCGACGGCAGTCCGGAGTTGCTGTTCACGGAGAATGAGACGAACGCGAAACGACTGTGGGGTGGGTCGAACTCGTCGACATACGTGAAGGATGCATTTCACGAATACGTGATTGCAGGCGCGAAGGAAGCGGTTAATCCGGAGAAAGTCGGAACGAAAGCCGCCGCGCATTATCGACTGGAGGTTCCCGCTGGTGGCAGTCGAGTGGTGCGCCTGAGGCTCAGCAAGGCGCCTGTCGCCGATGCGTTCAGCAATTTCGACAAAATCTTTGCGGCGCGAATTACCGAGGCGGACGAATTCTACGATCGCGTTACTCCGCGTAACTTAAGCGAAGACGAACGCCGCGTGCATCGGCAGGCGCTGTCCGGGATGCTGTGGAGTAAGCAGTTCTACTATTTCGATCTCGATAAATGGTTGGATGAGCACGAGGCCCATCCGCTGATTGGAAGCGGCCATCGCAGCGCTCGAAACACCGAGTGGTTCCACATGCTCAACCGCGACATTATTTCAATGCCCGACAAGTGGGAGTATCCATGGTACGCGGCGTGGGACCTTGCGTTTCACACGATCGCTCTATCGTTGGTTGATTTCGATTTCGCCAAGGATCAGCTGCTGTTGATGTTGCGGAATCTGTATGCACATCCGAATGGACAGATTCCGGCCTATGAATGGAATTTCAGCGACGTGAATCCACCGGTGCACGCGTGGGCGACACTATTTCTATACAACATCGAAAAGGAACTAGGCCGAGCGGACCTACGCTTCCTGGAGCGATCGTTCCAGGGATTGATGTTGAATTTCAACTGGTGGGTGAATCGGAAAGATCCAGAAGGAAAGAACGTATTCGCGGGTGGCTTTCTTGGCTTGGACAACATTGGGGTGTTCGACCGCAGCGCGCAGCTACCCACGGGAGGCCATCTGGACCAGGCCGACGGCACGGCATGGATGGCGTTCTACTGCCAGAACATGCTGGAGATCGCGCTGCTCTTGACCGAGTACGATTCGGTCATGTATGAGGACATCGCTTTCCGATTTCTCGAACATTTCCTCTGGATCACATATGCCATGGATCGAATCGGAGAGAACCACGATGAGATGTGGGATAGCCAGGATGGCTTCTTCTATGACCTTTTGCATTTTCCGAACGGAGATGCCATGCGCCTCAAGGTCAGATCGATGGTGGGATTGTTGCCGCTGTGTGCTTCAACGGTCGTCGAGGGCTCCGCAAATATCGTGCAACATCCACGTCTGCGAGGGTTGATCGAACTATTCAAAAAGCGGCACCCGGAGTTGCTAAAACACGTTGCGCCAGCGGACGGCAACTTCATCGGGTATGCCCAACGCCGGCTGCTGTCTGTTTGTAACAAGGAAAAACTGGAACGAATTCTGAAGTACATGCTCGACGAGAACGAATTCTTTGGACCTTACGGAATACGCTCGTTGTCGAAGTACCATCTCGATCATCCTTTTATATTCGATCTGGGCGGACAACACTTCGAAGTCAAATATCTGCCGGCCGAATCCAATACCGGCATGTTCGGAGGAAATTCCAACTGGAGAGGGCCTGTCTGGATGCCGGTGAACGCGCTGCTAATCCGCTCTCTGTTAAATCTTTATCAATTCTACGGAGACGATTTCAAAGTCGAGTGCCCTACCGGGTCGGGGCAGTACATGACTTTGTTCGAAGTCGCGAAGGAACTTGGCCACCGGTTGTCGAAGATCTTTCTTCGCGATGAGAACGGCAAGCGAGCTGTTTATGGCGGCACGAAAAAATTCCAGGAAGATCCGCATTGGAAGGACTACATCCTGTTTTACGAGTATTTCCATGGTGAGAATGGGGCTGGGCTTGGGGCAAGCCACCAAACTGGATGGACCGGCATCATTGCCCGCTCGCTCGACCTTTTCGCAAGGGTGACTCCCGCTGCGGCGTTGCACCAATCGAAGGGGACGCTGGCGGCTGAGATGACGCGCGGGCAAGTGGCAGCAACGGGAACATAAATTTCCGGCAAGGGATTACAATCAGGTTCGCTCGAAATGGTTACAAGGGGTGAAATCTGATCGAAGAAAAAGCTCATGGGAAGATCACTTGGGCGATCCCATTGTTGGTCCCGATGTTTGTGTTGGCGTTGATTGCTACGAGCGCGGCGCAAAACCCAGTAACGACTCCCGCAGCCCAAAAGCCGTCATCGCCTTCAGCGCCACAGGTTGATGTCAAGGCGTGGAGTCAGCCCACAGAGCCGTTTCACATCGTCGGCCCGATTTATTACGTGGGCACACGCGGGCTGGGCGTTTATCTCTTCACCACGCCAACTGGTCACATCCTGCTAGGGGGCGCGGTGCCTGGCACTGCGCCACTCATCGAAGCGTCTATCCGCAAACTTGGATATAAGCCTGAAGACGTTCGTATCTTGCTGCTCAATCATGCGCATTATGATCATGCGGGCACGCTTGCTGATTTCAAAAAACTGACGGACGCCCCGCTCGAAGTGATGGAAGGCGACATAAGCCTGTTGAAGTCGGGAGGCGCGACCGATTACCTGTTTGCGAAGGATGCGAAGTTACATTTTCCGCCGGTCGCTGCCGATCGTGCGCTCAAAGATGGTGACGTAGTGACCCTGGGGGATGTGCGACTCACGGCCCATCACACGCCGGGACACACTCGCGGGTGCACGACCTGGACCACAACCGTACAAGAGGGTGGACGTTCCTACTCCGTGGCATTCCCTGACGGGACCTCAGTAAATCCAGGAACCCGCCTCGTGAAAGATGCATCGTACCCTGGTATAGCGGACGATTACCGGCATACGTTTGCGGTGCTCGAATCTCTGCATCCCGACATCTTTCTTGCTTTTCACGCCGAATTTTTCGACTTGGCAGGCAAGCATGCTCGAGCGGCGAGCGAGGGCGTTCAGGCGTGGGTCGATCCAAAGGGCTACCAAGACAAAATCGCAAGTACGGAGGCGAGATTCGAGAGCCTGGTATCGCAGGAAAGTGCAGGCACTTCCGCTTCCGGACGGTAATCGCCGACAGCGGGTACTATCACTTTTGCCAGTGTTGCAGTTGCGCGAGACCGCCTAGCGTTCCTTGTTTAGGGCCTGATGTGGATGCGGAGAAGAATCGGAAGCGCCTCATGCAATGTTGCGTATTCTCGGAGGAAAACGAAAATGCGTAAAGGGTTCGGATTCGCCCTGATCCTGTTTTTCGCACTGCAGGCCGCCTCGGCGAGCAAGGAAACTGGCACAAGTGTTCTTAAGGACGTCCAGCCAGCAGGAACGACCGACAAGAAACACAAACATCAGCAGTTCGATTTGTCTCTTTCGACTACATCCGGCACGGAGTATACGTGTCGAACGAACGAGAAGGACGAAGTCAAAGCCACTGATTTCGTTGTGGGCAGCAATGTGACGTATGAGTTCAAAGACAATAAGGGCAAGCTGAAGAGTTCCGCTGGCAAGAAGGTGGATTGCACCGTGGTGCGGGTAGCGAATGCATCTGCCTCGTCGAAATGATGTGACGGAACATATCCGCAACGCGAGTCATATTGAAGCGGGGGGAAGCGATGACGGTCTCACAGCGAACTCACTCGGGAATTACACGTTTCGGCTTATCACATCTGCTGCTGGTCGCGTTAGCAACATTCGGTTTGGTGGGCGCGGCTCTTTGTCAGACCAGTGCGCCCTATCAGATTGGCACCGTGATGGAAGTGAAAGATCATCAGCCCACGGCGCAGGAAGATTCAACTAAACGCTACGATATTTCGGTCAAGGTAGGGAACATCCTCTACGTTGTTTTGTACACTCCTCGACATGGGTCTGACGCGGCAGAATACAAAACCGGCCTTGATTTTCCGGTGCAGGTTGATGGAAAGACGCTGAGGTTTAGCGACACGTTAGGACACCCGGTGGCCGTTCCAATCGTGAGTCAAACGCAGTTGCCGGTAGACAGCAAACCGCCTAAGCCGGACTGATTTGCTGCTAGTGACAGGAGCCGTTGTCCTGAAACTGGCCGCTTGGAAGCATGTTGCTTAGAAACCTGGAGCACGCCGTTATCTTCTGATACGTCGGATCATTTTGCATTGCGTTCGGCGTCATGGAGTACTGCCCGGTGTCCATCGATTTGCGCTGCGAAACGAGCGTATCGTTCCAACTCTGAACTGCATTGACGTGATTCGTTAACAACTGAAGAGCCTCCTGATCCTGGTTGGATGAGGCCGCAACCTGACTTAGGCGGAGAGCTTCGCTGGCGCGCCCATGAAAAACGACGAGGCGGCTCCCGTCGCCCGGCACTCCGTGTTGCGCCGCATAAGCAAGAACGTTCGTCCACTCCGTAGTTACCGAGAGAGTCTGCAGGGCTGCCTTCATGAAATTGTCAGTCATGCCGGTTGCAGCGGGTTGAGGCGGCGCGGAAGGCGTCGAAGTGGGCTCGCCGGCGGGGAAGGTCAGGACTATCTGATTCTGCTGAAAACTCACGGATCCGTTGGCGATGCGAACCAGGGTCTCGAGATCCACGAAGGACTTGCCACTGATTTGGTAAACGATAATTTCCCCGGCGTGACCGTTAATCACAACCGTTTGCCGTTGTTGTGACTGTGCTGCCGCCAGAGTCGCGAGAATCAAGCTCACAATCAGACTACTGCCCCACTTGCACCTTCGTCGCATAAGACCTCGCGTATATACACCGTCGCGAGGAGTCTAAGAGTGAATGTGGGTACCTATAACTAGCAAAAGTGGCAGGGGCTGCGTGCCGAGATTCAGTCGATGGCAGCAGTTTCTTTCGCGAGTTGCCGGCTGGAAGTTGCGATTAGTAATCCGCCGCACGCGCCGGAGATCAAGGAGGCGAACAGGATGGCTATTTTAGAGAATTCGAGCAGAGCCTCCTCCTGAAAAGCCAGGGTCGCGACGAAGAGAGACATAGTAAATCCGATCCCGCACAGACATGCGGCACCTAACATCTGGCGCCAGGAGACATTTTCAAGCGGGAGAGCCAGTTTCGTTCGTATTGCCAACTGGCCGAAGACACAGACGCCGAGCGGCTTGCCAATAATCAGTCCCAACGCTACGCCGATACTGAGCGGGTGCCTGACTGCGGCACTCAGATTGTCGGAGACATCGACTCCCGCATTGGCGAAAGCAAAGAGCGGCATGATCAGAAAGCTTACCCAGGGCTGCAAGACGTGCTCGATGCGCTGTAAGGGCGATTCGACAAGTTCGACATTCTGTTCAAGGGTGCTAAGGATCGAATGTTCATCTGCCGAATTAGGTGTCGAGTCTTCCAGTTGATCGAGGAGCGCTCTGCCGTTCCGAACAAATACGGATCGATCAAGAAGCGTCCGCGAGGGAATCGTGAATGCCAGGAGAATGCCGGCGATCGTCGCGTGCACGCCGGAATTGAGAACTGCGAACCAGGCGATGACGCCCATAACTATGTAGACCAGCGGTCCTCGAATACCTAAGCGGTTCGCTCCCCAACAGGCGCCGATGCAGGCCATGCCGATGAGCAGGCTGACATAGTTGAGTTCGGAGGTATAGAAGATTGCGATCACGATTACCGCGAACATATCGTCTACGATTGCAAGTGCAGTGACGAAGACCTTAAGAGCAATTGGAACTCTGCTTCCGAAAAAAGCGAGCACGCCCAGAGCGAATGCTATGTCAGTGGCGATCGGGATCGCCCATCCCTGACGGATATTCTGGCCACGAGTGACGGCCAAATAGATAAGAGCAGGGAAGATCATTCCACCCAAAGCCGCGGAAAATGGGAATGCGGCTTTTCGCAAGGACGACAGTTCGCCAACCAGCAGCTCTCGCTTGATCTCGAGTCCAACGAGGAAAAAGAAGAGAGACATGAGACCGTCGTTGATCCACTCATGACGATTTTCAGTCACGACAAATTTGCCAAGACCGACGGAGACCTGGGCTTCGAGTAAATGGTGATAGCTGTGTTGCCAAGGAGAGTTGGCCCAAATCAATGCCACGACTGCGCTAGCAAGCAGAATGATTCCGCCTGCCGCTTCCATTTTGGCGAAGCGGACAAAGGGACTTGTGATGAGTTGAATCGGAGTGGCAGGGGTGGTCGGAGTGTGCATGCGTCTCCTGCTTTGCAATCTGATACGCCGAAGAGGTCGCCTGCAACTGGATGTTCTGCCAGTCTGATCGTTTGTTCGAAGAGCAGGGCAGTCTACGGTAAGCACTCAGTCAAGCGTGAGACTCCGGCCGGTACTCCGTGCGAGCCATGGCGAAAGATCTACAATGCGCGAAGGAAGCCAACTGTTTTTCTCCGACGGGAATCACGTTCGAAATGATTGGCTCGGAGGAGACAATGCCGGCATCATTAGACACGAACACAGCCGTACTGGATCGAATGCAAACGAAATTAAGCCAGCGGGTCCTGTGCCCGTCTCTCTATCAAATCAACACGCGGATTTTACTGGGAGAGTTGTCGGCCCGATTGAAGCGGTCGGCTACGTTCGACGATATTCCGGACAGTTATCTGGATCGACTCGCAGAGCAGGGCTTTGACTGGATCTGGTTTCTTGGCGTGTGGCAGACGGGCGAGGCAGGTCGAAGAGTATCCCGAGAGCAACCCGATTGGGTCGCGGAATTCCGCGACGTCCTTCCTGATCTGCGGCAAGAGGACATCACCGGTTCCTGTTTCGCAATTACAAATTACGAAGTGAACACAGATTTCGGCGGAAACGCATCGTTAGCGCGAGTGCGTGAGAGATTGCGGCAGCGAGGCCTGAAGCTGCTGCTCGACTTTGTGCCGAACCACACTGCGCCAGATCATCCGTGGGTGCGAACTCACCCTGAGTTCTACGTCCGCGGAACTGAAGATCAATTGAAACGTGAGCCGCAGAATTACATTCGCACAGACAAATCGACAGTGCTCGCCTACGGGAGAGATCCGTATTTCGCTGGGTGGCCTGACACGCTGCAGCTGAATTATGCCGAGCCGAGTTTGCAACAGGCAATGAGACAGGAGCTAGGCAAAGTAGCCGACCGCTGCGACGGCGTGCGCTGCGATATGGCAATGCTGATTTTGCCGGAGGTGTTTCAGCGCACATGGGGAATGAAGCCCGAAGCGTTTTGGCCCGGCGCAATTCGATCGATCCAGGCGTCTAAGCCGGAGTTTATTTTCATGGCCGAGGTCTATTGGGATCTGGAGTGGACGCTGCAACAAGAAGGTTTCAATTACACCTACGACAAGCGGCTTTATGACAGGCTCCGCGATGGACACGCGCGTCCCGTGCGCGATCACTTGCGAGCTGATCCGGAATTTCAGCGGAAGTCTGTACGCTTCCTGGAAAATCACGACGAACCACGAGCTGCTGCAACTTTTTCACCTGCAATGCACCGAGCTGCGGCGATCGTCACATTTCTCTGCCCAGGATTGCGGTTCTTTCACGATGGCGAGTTCGAAGGGCGAAAGAAGAAACTCCCGGTGCATCTCGGGCGCAGGCCCGATGAGGTGGCTGACTCGTCATTGCAGGAGTTCTATAGTCACCTGCTTGCCTGTGTACACAGGCCGGAGACTCGCGACGGCGTCTGGCGTTTACTGGATTGCGCACCAGCATGGGATGGGAATTGGACATGGGACTGTTTCATTAGTTCTTCCTGGTCTAAGCCGGGAGAAGATCGGCTGATTTCTGTTGTTAACTACGCTCCCAATCAGAGCCAGTGCTATTTGCAGATTCCATGGGATATAGCTGGTCAGTCCGCGAAATTCACAGACTTAATGGGACCCGCTGTGTATGTGCGAAATGGCGATCAGCTAAGGTCTGAGGGCCTGTACCTTGATTTGCCGCCATGGGGCTATCACGTTTTTAAAGTAACGAGTTGAGCTCAGCCATGAGCACGCTCAATTGAGAGCAGAAACCTACGGCATGCATGGTCGCAACCATGCGTTTTGCCCAACGCACTAGCAATATTGCCAGTTCTGAAAAAGCTGTTGCGGAAACTACCCTACCTCCAACTGGGATCCCCGTGAGCTCTCGTCTGGAGAGTCGCGTCTGGGAATTTCAGCAGACAGGCGTGGCGAATGCGAATTCTGTGCAGCTTGCAGCGGGTGCTGTTTGCCGTTGGCATTGTGTTGTTGAGCTTCTGCGCAGCTGCATTCATCGAGGGCCATGTCTATTCACACATGGCGGTGACTAGATTTCAACGCCAATCAAATGCGCAAGAGTCTGATCACCACCAACGTTCATAGAGACGCATGGCACCCTGATTTCAGCCTTTGGGATCAGCAGCGCATCCGGGATTACCAGACAAGTCTTTCGCAACATTCTGATGAACCAGAGGCGGTGCTTCGAGTCGACAAGATTCACCTTGTCGTCCCTGTGCTGAATGGCACAGACGATCTGACATTGAACCGTGGAGTGGGGCGAATCATCGGGACGGCCCATGTCGGAGCTCCAGGAAATCTTGGAATTGCAGGACATCGCGACGGATTTTTCCGCGGGCTGAAAGATCTGGACGTCGGCGATACGGTGCAGCTGGAAACCAAGAACGGTGCACAGGACTACGCAATCGACTGGATCAAGATTGTCACGCCAGACGATGTCAGCGTACTGAAGAGCGCTGGCGCTCCATCTTTGACTCTCGTCACCTGCTATCCCTTCTATTTCATAGGAAGTGCCCCGCAAAGATACGTCGTTCACGCTTCGTTGACGAATGACCCGAAGCGCGAGACGCAGACCTTGAATGCTGCTTTGAAAAAGAGAGATTCGGATATCAAGGAGAATGCACAATGAACTCAAGAACCGGAATGATACGTGTGTTGCTCGTCCTCGCAGTTGGGGCAATGTTTCTCGCCTTTGCTGTGGGAGTGAGCGCGCAAGTGCAAACAACGGAGACAACGACAACCGGACATCAGACACATCAAGTGTCGGTCGAACGTGCCGAGGTGGTGCACGTAAGCGGCAACAATCTTGTTGTCAAAATGCAAGATGGCACAATCCGTGACTTTGCGAACGTGCCGGAAAGCACCAGGGTAAACGTCGATGGGCAGGAACTGGGGATCCACGACTTGAAGCCCGGTATGAAGCTGCAGCGTACTATCATTACAACGACCACTCCGAAGATAATCACCACGACACAGACGGTCACAGGCAAAATCTGGCACGTTTCGCCGCCCAGTAGCGTGATCCTCACCCTGGAAGATGGAAAGAATCAGCAGTTCAAAATCCCGGCAGGCCAGAGATTTAACGTAAACGGGCAGGACCTGGACGCGTGGCACCTGCGCAAGGGGATGACGGTGTCCGCGACCAGAGTGGTCGAAGAACCGGTTACCTCTGTTTCGGAGAAGAGGATGCTCTCGGGCAGCATGCCTCCTCCTGCTCCGCCAGCAGCTGATCAGCCGATTCTGATTGCTGTGCTGGTTCCTGTAGCAACTCCGGCAGCACCACAGGAGACCGCGCAAGAGGCGCCGCCACAACAACTGCCCAAGACCGGAGGCGAATTGCCGCTGCTGGCAATGCTGGGCTGCCTCTCACTTGCCGGTTCAGCTGCAACACGGCTGCTCAGGAAAGTTGTTCGATAAGCAAAATGGCCACGTGAAGCAGCTGTCACCCTGGCTAGAGTGTCTGCTTTGCGAGAGCGAAGCGGGCACTCTTCACGATGTGAGTTGACCAGCACTGCAGGACAGCTCTGCGCGCCGTGGAAGTATGCCCCCTGACAATACTGCCAGTGGTTCGAAGCGACTTCGCCGCTTAGGATCACTGCATGCTTGCGGCACCTGACTCGCGACTACCCCGTACAGTCGCCACCGACAACCTGCCCACGTTCCAGCAGAAACCTGCATTGAAGTTGTACGGGTACAGCATGTCAGAGACTGATCAATCGTACTCCGATCTTCAGTTTGTGGCAGCGAGTTTCCATCCTAACCATTCACATGCGGACGCAGCGAACACCGGTGAACTGCGCATTTCTTAAATAGTCCGAACGAGCCTGGAGTGGGCCATGAAAGCACAGACAAGCGACTACCAAAGCGGTAAGCCTCGAGCCAGCGTGACTGTGATCACTTCGCCCGAAAAGTTCGAGGAGTCGAAGCGCCGGCTGGCGGAGAGAAGGCGCACGGAAGAAGCGCTACGAGACAGCGAAGAGAGTCTTCGGCTGGCCATTGAGGCTGGACGGATGTATGCGTTTCAGTGGGATCTGAAAGCGGATGTGGTCCGGCGGTCAGCAGAATACTTTCAAATTGTGGGAGTGCCGAAAGACGAATTGTCACACACCGGCTCCGGGCAGATCACCAGGGTTCATCCGGACGATCGCGATCGCTTCACGGCGACCATCAACGCCCTTAGTCCTGAACAGCCTTCTTACAAAGTCAGCTATCGTATGCTGCGACCGGACAAGAGCACGGTATGGCTGGAAGAATCAGGGCACGGGTTCTTCGATGCGAATGGGAACATCTACCGAGTGGTTGGCATCTCGGCCGATGTGACCGAGGCGAAAACATCAGAGCGCGCATTGAGGGATTTAAGCGGGCGCTTGATTACATCACAAGAAGAGGAACGGCGCAGGGTGGCGAGAGAGCTTCACGACAATATCGGACAGGAACTGGCTCTGCTCGCCCTGCATGCTCAGCGAATTGACAGCGGCACATCAGAAGCTCAGGGAACCACGCATCATGACGTTCACGAGCTGCACAAGCGAATTAAAGAAGTAGCCACAAAGGTGAGTAACCTCTCGCATCGCCTGCACTCTTCGGAACTCGAGTTTCTCGGGTTAACGATCGCAGCGGATCGGTTCTGTCGAGAATTTTCCCGATGCTACGGCATCGATGTGGAGTACGTGGTCAAGGACGTCCCGCAAGATCTGGACAAGAGCATTGCCCTTTGCTTTTACCGGATCATCCAGGAATCGTTGCAAAACGTGGCGAAACACAGCCGTGCCAGGAGCGTTCTCTTTCGGCTGACTGGTGGCCCAGATAAACTTCGGCTCGAAGTTCGCGATAAGGGAATCGGCTTTGATACTAAGCAAGCAACCTATGCCTCGGGGCTGGGCCTCGTAAGCATGCGCGAACGGATGAATTTGATTGGTGGAACACTATCGATTCGTTCGAAGGCTGGACAAGGGACCACAGTTGAGGCGAGCGTCCCTCTGCGGGAGGCAAAATGACGAAAGGAGTCTCTCCGATGGAAAGCCGCCATCGCCCGAGGCTGCTGATTGCTGACGATCACGTACTCATCGCTGAGGCCTGCAAAAATCTGCTGGAACCGGAGTTCCAAGTCGTGGGGGTGGTGTCTGACGGCCATGCATTGCTGAAAGCAGCTCCGGAGTTGAAGCCGGATGTGGTGATCGTGGACATTGCGATGCCACAATTGAACGGACTCGATGCAGGCGAGCAAATCAAGCAGAAGAATCACGCGATCAAGCTGATTTATCTGACGATGAACGTTCGCCCTGACGTTGCGGCGGAAGCCTTTCGCCGCGGCGCATCCGGCTATGTTCTGAAGCATTGCACCGCCGAAGAATTGATTGTTGCCGTGAGGCGCGTGCTGCGGGGCGAGTCCTATCTGTCTCCTCTCATCACCAAAGATACGGTGGAATTCCTGCTGCGCACCGGGGCAGCTTACAGTGAAGAGAAACGCATTTCTGGCAGGCAGAGTGAAGTTCTGCAGCTACTGGCGGAGGGAAAGTCAATGAAAGAGATTGCGTACATTCTCCAGCTGAAACCTGGAACTGTGGCGTTTCACAAGTACAGGATCATGGAAGTCCTCGGACTCAGGTCCAATGCCGAATTGATCGAATACGCGATCAAGCACCACATGGTGGCGGAATAGCGCCTACATCTTTCGCGCCGAAAACAGATAGTTTTAGTAGTACCCCATCGATGTCTTCTCCGCCTAGCATGAGGCTGTAACGCTTATTTGTACGCCCGAAATGCTCTTTTCCCCCCGGAGACCAACGTGGTTCAGCCACTGCGAATCCTGCTCGCCGACGACAGTCCCGACATTCTCGACGCCGTCAAGAATGAGCTGCAACCGGACTACATCATTGCAGCGGCGGTATTGGATGCTGCGTCGGTGCTCCGCGATGTGCCGAATCTGAAGCCAGACATGATCATCCTGGATATTTCGATAGGCGACCTGAACGGTTTTGAAATTACCAGACGGCTGAAGGCGAACAAGTGTTCCTCAAAAATCATTTTTCTCACGGTCCACGAGGAATTTGAATTTGTGCGCGCGGCCTTTGATGCCGGCGCTTCAGGGTATGTTTTCAAGTCGCGCTTGAGTTGCGACTTGCGGACTGCGATCGAAGCCGTGCGGGCGGGAAAGATCTTCATTCCGGAGGCGCCAATCCCCCTATAGGCACGCTGGCGCCGTCACTTGTAGTTTTGTCAGTGTCCAACCGGTCCTCACACCTCTAACATCTTTTTGCGGAGCACACCTCCGAATAGCGCCCTTGCGATATTTATGAATCCAGCCAGCAGCAATCGCTTCGAGAACGTAGGGGGAGGATCCAGCCACTTGGATTCCGCTTCCGATTCGACGTTGCAGGTGCCGGTAGACCAGAAAGTAGCTTTGATGGTGCTTACCGATCTCGACGCCAGTGCCATGCTGATCGATCATCTGGCAACGCAGAGATGGGAGATCGAATATGTTCCGGATAACGAGAGTGCCTTAGCGCTTGTTCACGAGAGATCGTTTGACCTGATTTTTACGGCGGAAACAACCTCGGCCAAAGCGGATATCGCGTTGCTTCGAAAGATCAGACGGATTCGACCGCACAGTCGCATGATCATCCTCACCAGCGACAGTACTCCAGCAGATGTGGTATCTGCGTTGCGCGAGCATGCATTCAGTTTTTTCAGTACGCCCTATTCACTCGATGCTCTCGCTCAAGTTATCCGCATTGCGATGGAGGGTCCGTGCTGGGACGACGGAATCGAAGTGCTCTCGGCCACTCCCGCATGGGTTCGTCTTGTCGCCCGGTGCGACCTGAACACCGCGGAGCGCGTCATGCAGTTCTTCCACGAAATGATTGATCTGCCCGAAGATGAGAAGAACGAAGTCGCCTTAGCATTTCGCGAGATGCTGTTGAACGCGATCCGTCATGGGGGGCAGTTCGATTCCAGCCAATACGTCGAGATCTCCTACGTCCGTGCGCGACACATGGTGGAATGCCGCGTCAAGGATCCGGGGCAGGGATTCTCGCTCAGTGAGCTTTACCATGCCGCAGTATCGAATCCTGATGACGATCCAACCCGGCATCTTCACTATCGTGAAGCTTCAGGTTTGCCAGCTGGCGGATACGGCATCCTGTTGAGCCAGCACCTGGTAGATGAACTCATCTATAACGAAAAAGGGAATGAAGTACTGCTCGTGAAATACATACCTGACAGCGGTTCAGTCAAGGCAGCATAGGCCAATGGACTAGTTCTACTGTCCGAACTGCTGAAGGTCCTGGAGCAACGTGCTGTATGCCTGCTGTGCGGTTGACGTATCGCCCGATTGCAACGACTGTCCGAGTTGATTCAGCAGCTGGATAATTTGCGATTCACCACTGTTACTGCCGCTGGTACTGCTGCTAGAGCCGCCGCCATGGTGCCGGTGACGATGCATCTGCGGCGCCTGCGACTGAAAGTCCTGCTGCACCTTGCTGTAATCCCGTAGCGCAGCCGCGGTGTTTCCGGACTCCAGATCCTGCGAGAGCTGTTGAAAATCCTGCGAAAGAGAGCTGTTGTTCTGAGTGGGTGAACTCGAAGTGGATTGCGGCCCGAACTTTTGCATCGCGGCAAAATCTGACTGCGCCGCCGACAGATTGCCGGCCTGCAGGTCCTGGCCGAGTTGCTGAAAGTCCTTGCGCGCCTGCTCCATGCGACTCTGGACGCTTTGCGCGGCGTAGTTTACGAAACTACTTCCCAAAATACCCGCCACTGACATGGCTTTCTCCGTCCCGTGGAATCCGATTCCACTTGGGGGGAGGTGCTTGCAATCAAAGAGCAAAGCGCTCACCAGTCCAGATTGGAGGAAACTTAAGTAGTCTGTTCCAGAATTAAGAATAGCGTTACTTCGACACCAGCGGCTGGACTCCGTTTTGGCAGGTGCTCAGCAGGGCGGTAATCGTTTCAGCGCTGGCGGGTCTCGAGAAATAATAGCCTTGTACGAAATCGCAGTTCAGCAGTGAGAGTCTTTCAACCTGGGCGGCGGTCTCCACTCCCTCAGCGACGACCTTTAATCCAAGGTTATGTGCCAGTGTGACGATGGTGCGGACAATCTCGTAACTCTCGCGTTCCTCTTCCATCTGCATGATGAAACTGCGGTCGATCTTAAGCGTGTCGATCGGCAGTTGCTGCAGTCGACTCAGGGACGAGTAGCCGGTGCCGAAGTCGTCGATGCTCAATCCCACACCGATGGCACGCAATTCCGCGAGCACGGTGGCGGCTCGATCCGGATCTCCCATGGCTACGGTCTCCATGATCTCCAGTTGCAGGCAACTGGACGGTAGACCGGATTCCTTTACGATGAGATCGATTTCAGCCGCAAGTTCAGGTTGGACAAAGTGCTTGGGCGACACGTTCATCCCAAACTTTAGCGGCGCCGGTGAAGGGAACTGCTCGTTCCACATCTTCACTTGCTGGCATCCTTCGCGCAACAGAGAGCGATTCATGGAAAGAATCAATCCGATCTCGTCGGCGACGGAGATGAATTCCGATGGTGGAACAATTTTCCCCTCGCGCAGCCATCGGCTCAGAGCTTCGAATCCGACGATTCTCCGGTCTGCTAACGAGAGAATCGGCTGGTAATAAATCAGGAATTCCTGCCGATCGAACGCCTTGCGTAGATCAGTTTCCAGACGCAGTCGGGCTACAGCACTTGCGTGCATAGCGCCGTCGAATAGCTGGCACCGAGCTTTTCCCGCGCGCTTGGCGCGATGCATCGCGATTTCGGCGTCGCGCAACATGTCTTCTGCACCCGTATCGGCGGTCACGCTGACAGCAATTCCAATGCTCACGGAGATGAAAATCTCGTGGCCGGCAATATTGAAGGGCTCCGCGAGCCTCTGTTGAAGACGCTCGGCCACGCGGACGCTGTCGGCCGAGTCTTTGATCTCGTCGAGCAGGATCGTGAATTCGTCTCCGGCAAGCCGTGCCAGAGTCGAATCCGAGTTGCCGGAATGTGAGTTGCTGCCAAAATTCCGCGAGATGGTATCGAGCGACCGCACCGACGCGCTGAGCCGTTGCGCGATCTGAATCAACAACTCATCCCCGAAGGTATTGCCGAGGCTTTCGTTGAAGACCTTGAAGTCGTCGACGTCGATGAACAGTACGGCAAACTTGTATCGCGTCTGCCGCTTCGACATCGTGATTACGTGCTGAAGACGATCGAGGAACAGTGTTCGATTCGGCAGATTAGTGAGGCCATCGTGCAGGGTGGTGTGCGCGAGTTGCTCCTGCGCACGCTTCCGTTCGGTAATGTCGCGATTGACGATGACAGTCCGATCGACTTCGCCATTCTTGCCACGGATAGGGCTAGCAGTCGACTCCAGGATTCTCCAGGAGCCATCTTTGTGGCGCATGCGGTACTCGATCCGCTGACCGTTGCCGGTAGAGTTGGCTTTTCTTGCCGCCTCGATAACGCGCTCGCGATCGTCGGGATGGACCTGATCGATGGACGATGTCGAACTTAATTCTTCTGCCGAGTAGCCCAGCACCGTCTGGTAGGCGGGGCTGTTGTATAGCCGGTGACCATTGCGATCGACGAGCGCGATCATGTCGGCGGCGTTCTCGCTGATCAGGCGGAAGAGTTGATCCTGTTCGACGAGGCGCCGGCGAATCTTATGCAATTGCCAGTGCTGGTAGACAGTGTAGATGTCGAAGATCAACACCAGCCCAGCTAGTCCCCGTACCCATTCCTTAAGGTCGAACCAGTCCTGGTCGAGCAGAGGCGATGCCGGAATAGTGAGGGCAACAATTCCAATCGTGAGAACGATGGTGACGGTAACGGCGAATCCCCAAAGCCACCACTCCCGGCCCTCTATCTTATGAACCTCGCGTATGGGCGCTGAGGCGCGGATTTTGTGGTCGTCTGCGGCCGAAGTTCTCTGCATCGGAAAGCGAATAGTCCCATGAAGATTCTAGGCATTGCGGCGAATACTGAAAGTTACGAAAGATGGAAGAAGGTTTAGTCCTCCGGGTGCCGGAAGTCCAAAGAAGCTGGGGTGGGCGGATGTCTCATGAATTGTGTGCACCGGACAACGCCGCTCCGGTGGGGGGCATCTTCGCAGCAGTAGGGTGAATTAGGTTCTTCGCTTTCATCTTTTACGTCGCTTTCGATGGGCGACATCTCTCGAGCCGCAGCTTTGTATCAGCTACTTTGCCTGCAGGCAGACGAGCTGCTGCGTTCTGCGGCAAATTTCGGTAATCGCAAGAGTAAGCACTGGCAAGCGGTCACCAGCTATTGAAATCGCGTTTTGGGGAGCTCTGCGATGTGCCTGGCTATACCCGGTAAGGTCCTGGAAGAGTTTGACCGGCGCGGAATGCGTATGGCTAAGGTGCAGTTCGGTGGAATCGTTCGCGAGGCCTCGCTGGATTACGTTCCGGGAGCTAAGGTGGGCGACTACGTGCTTGTGCATGTCGGGTTTGCCATCAGCACAGTAGATCCCGAAGAAGCCGCCCGAACTTATCAGCTACTCGAAGAAATGGATCAGCTTACGGAACTTAACGCGCCCGTGGTGGATGAAGTGTCGGCGAGGAAGCCGCAGTGAAGTACATCGACGAGTATCGCAACCCGCGATTGGCGCAATCGATCTTGCAGGAGATTCGCCGCATACAGACGCGCCCGTGGGTGATCATGGAAGTTTGCGGCGGGCAGACCCATTCGATCGTAAAACATGGGATCGATCGCCTGCTGCCGGAAGGCGTTGAACTAGTGCACGGGCCTGGGTGCCCGGTGTGCGTTACGCCATTGGAGACGATCGATAAGGCGCACGCGATTGCCGCGAAACCTGACGTTATCTTCTGTTCTTTCGGAGACATGCTGCGGGTACCGGGATCGCACGGCGATCTTTTTACCCTGAAATCGCAGGGCGCCGATATCCGCGTAGTTTACTCGCCACTGGATTGCCTGAAGATTGCTGCGGCGAATCCCACCAAACAGATCGTCTTCTTCGCAATTGGCTTCGAGACGACCGCTCCGGCAAACGCGATGCTGGTCGCGCGAGCGAAAGAAGAGGGCGCAAAGAATGTCTCCATCCTGGTGTCGCACTCGCTGGTGCCGCCGTCGATTGCATACATCCTGCAATCGCCGCAGAACCGCGTACAGGCTTTCCTCGGACCGGGACATGTATGCGCCATCATGGGTTATCGGGAATACGAGCCCATCAGCGAACGCTACCAGGTTCCTATCGTGATCACGGGATTCGAGCCACTCGACCTTCTGGAAGGAACATTGATGGTGGTGCGGCAACTGGAGGCCGGGACTTGCGTCGTCGAGAATCAGTATTCGCGCATCCTCGACCGCGAAGGGAACGTGGGCGCACGCCGGCTAGTGAACAGCGTCTTTGAAGTGTCCGACCGCAAATGGCGAGGCGTGGGCTGGATTTCGAAGAGCGGATACAAGCTGCGCTGGGAATATCGCGATCACGATGCCGAAAAGATTTTCGAGGTAAAGGAGATCGATACCCAGGAGCCCGAGATATGCATCAGCGGGCAGATCCTGAAAGGCATCAAGAAGCCGCATGATTGTCCCGCATTCGGGAACATCTGTACCCCGCTCACTCCGTTGGGCGCAACGATGGTTTCCGCCGAAGGCGCCTGCGCTGCGTACTACGCCTATGGCCGCCACCTTGATTCACAGAAGACGAAAGATAAGCAGAAGAGAGAAGCTGCTGCCGTGCAAATCGGAGGTGCTGCGTGAGCCATGCTTCTCCCCTCGCGGCGCCGGTGATCTCGTCGCAAGAGTGGCACGACAAGGTGATGCGCAAGTGCAAGGAATCGGTCGAGATCAAGAACAAGTTTTTCGAGCGGTACGCGGATCAGATCGGCGAACTCAGTCAGAAGATGGCGGAGCGTTTCGGACGTGGCCGCCGGCTCTGGGTGATGGGAAATGGTGGCAGCGCTTGCGACGCTCAGCACGTAGCGGTCGAGTTCATCCATCCGATCATCGAAAAACGGCGAGCCTTGCCAGCGCTGGATCTGGTGAGCCAGATCCCTGTAGTTACAGCCATTTCGAACGACAAGGATTTCGCCCGCGTATTCATCGATCAGATCGAGCTGTGGGGCGAGAAGGACGATATGGCGTTGGCGATCTCCACCAGCGGCAAATCACCCAACCTTATTTATGCACTCGAAGCAGCTCGCATCAGAGGGATGCTGACCATTGCTTTTTCCGGCAAAGACGGCGGCCGAATGCCTGAGGTTTCGGACTATTGCTTCACCGTCCCGAGCTTCAGTATTCACCGCATACAGGAGTCGCACGTTGCCTTGCTTCACATTCTGTGGGATCTGACGCACGTCGCGATGGGCGAGGAGGACGTGATCTGATGAGCGAGGCCGCCCTGAGACTCCCCTCCAATTCCAGTGCCGACGATTCGCAAGCGAGCTCCGTACCAGGTTCAACGTGTCCGTTGCCTATCACACAGCATCCGCAGATCGTGCTCGGGCATGGCAGCGGCGGCAAACTTACGGCACAGCTGATCGAACAGGTTTTTCTTCCTGCGTTCAGCAATCCTTTGCTCAATAAGCTCGATGATCAGGCGGTCCTCGAAATCAATGGTTCGCGGCTGGCCTTTACCACGGACGGATTCGTTGTTACACCCATCTTCTTTCCTGGCGGCGACATTGGCCGACTTGCGATCAACGGTACGGTAAACGATCTGGCGATGAGCGGAGCGCGTCCGCTGTACTTGGCCGCAGCCTTCATCCTCGAGGAAGGTCTCGCTACCGACGATCTGCGCCGGGTTGTGGATTCGATGAGCGCTGCAGCTCGCGAAGCCGGCGTTCAGCTGGTGACAGGTGATACCAAGGTCGTGAATCGGGGCAAGGGCGACAAGATCTTCATCTCTACCACGGGCATCGGCTTGATTGAACGTCCGGTAAATATCTCGGCGAGTCGGGCGCGCGCCGGAGACAAAGTGATCCTCAGCGGGTACATCGGCGATCACGGCATGGCAATTCTCTCACAACGAGAGAACCTGGAATTCGAAGGTGTGATCGAAAGCGACTGTGCGGCGCTGCACCAGTTGGTCGCCGAGATGCTCGACGTGACCAACGACATACATTGCCTGCGCGATCCTACGCGCGGCGGAGTGGCGACTGTTCTGAACGAGATTGCCGCGCACTCAAATGTGGGAATCTTGCTCCATGAAACGGAGATACCGGTACGCGACAGCGTCCGCGGCGCCTGCGAGATTCTGGGACTCGATCCCTTATATGTGGCGAATGAAGGAAAACTTGTCGCCATCGTACCGGAGCAATATGCGGATGCGGTGGTTGCTCGTATGCGACAGAACCCGCTGGGAAGCGAAGCGCGAGTCATCGGAGAAGTTACGTCCGATCCGGCGGGAATGGTACTGATGAAAACTGAGATCGGGGGAACGCGAGTTATCGACACATTATTTGGCGAACAACTGCCGCGGATTTGTTGAGGACAACCCGCCGGAGTTGCACGTAATCCAGTAAACCATCCGCGCCGGCCCTTTCGATTGTGGCCGGAGCAAACGCACACCTGCCGTCGCAGTGACGGCGTCACCTCGCAAGGAGGCCCTGATGCCGACTGAACCTATTCCATTCGCCCGGCGCGCTGCTGCAGCGCCTTCACCAGTCAAAGATGTTCACATCATCTGGCTTACTGCCGGCCTGAGTTGCGATGGCGATTCCGTCTCCATCACCAACGCCGAGCAGCCCAGCATCGAAGACGTTCTGCTTGGAGCTATTCCCGGCCTTCCGAAAGTTCACCTTCACAATCCTGTGCTGGCTTATGAAGTGGGCGACGAATTCATGAAGTACTTTTATCAGGCCGAACGCGGTGAGATCGATCCGTTCGTGCTTGTCGTGGAAGGCTCGATTCCCAACGAAGACATCAAGGATGAAGGTTATTGGGCCGCGCAGGGAACAGATCCGAATACTGGGCAGCCAATCAAGACTACGGAATGGATCGATCGGCTCGCGCCCAAAGCGTTGGCTGTTGTCGGCGCAGGAACGTGCGCTACGTATGGCGGAATTCACGCGATGGCGGGCAATCCCACCGGATGTATGGGCCTGGCCGATTATCTCGGATGGGGCTGGCGGTCGAAGGCGGGTTTGCCGATCGTCAACGTGCCCGGATGTCCCGTGCAACCTGACAACTTCATGGAGACCCTGCTCTACCTCCTGTTTCAGGTAGCCGGACTGGCGCCCATAATTCCGCTGGATGAGCAACTGCGTCCCACGTGGTTGTTCGGCAAAACGGTGCACGAAGGTTGCGATCGCGCCGCCTACTACGAGCAGGATGATTTTGGCATCGAGTACGGCACGCCGAAGTGCCTGGTGAAAGTCGGCTGCTGGGGGCCAGTCGTCAATTGCAACGTCACCAAACGCGGGTGGATGCGCGGCATCGGCGGTTGTCCGAATGTCGGCGGCATTTGCATTGGCTGCACCATGCCAGGATTCCCCGACATGTTCATGCCATTCATGGACGAGCCCTCGGGTGCGCGCTTCTCTACCGCTGCCTTGACCTTTACGGAAAGATGATCCGTGCGTTGCGCTCGATTACGAACAATACCGTCAACGGCGAGCCGGAGTGGCGACGCCGCGGTCGCGAACTCATTACCGGCTATCAACCCAGACCTGGCGCGTACTCCATGCGCCCAACTCGCAAAGCTGCATAAGCGGAGAGGATCGAAGAGATGGGAACTATCACAGAGCCGTTGACTGACACTTCTGGCAAGAAGCGAAACTTGGTGGAGATGAGCTGGGATCCGATCACCCGCATCGTTGGGAGCCTCGGGATCTTCACGAAGATCGATTTCGAAAATAAGCAAGTGGCGGAGTGTTACAGCACCTCCTCCATCTTCCGCGGATACAGCATTTTTATGAAAGGCAAAGATCCGCGTGATGCGCACTTCATCACCAGTCGAATCTGCGGAATCTGCGGCGACAACCACGCCACCTGTGCCTGCTATGCACAGAACATGGCGTTCGGAGTGAAGCCTCCGGCGCTTGGCGAGTGGATCATCAATCTCGGAGAGGCAGCCGAATACATGTTTGACCACAACATCTTCCAGGACAACCTGGTTGGTGTCGACTTCTGCGAGCAGATGGTGAAGGAGACAAATCCCGGACTGTGGGAAAAGGCGCAAAAGAAGAAAGCTCCGAACTCCAGCAAGCATGGCTTCCGCACCATCGCGGACATCATGACAGCGCTGAATCCTTTCACGGGTTCGTTCTATCGGGAAACACTGGAAGTGAGCCGCCTGACTCGCGAGATGTTCTGCCTGATGGAAGGACGGCACGTGCATCCTTCAACGCTCTATCCGGGCGGAGTCGGGACCGTTGCGACTGTACAGCTCTTCACCGACTATCTCGTGCGCCTGATGAAGTATGTCGAGTTCATGAAGCGCTGCGTGCCGCTGCACGACGATCTTTTCGACTTCTGGTATGAAGCGTTACCTGGATACGAAAGGGTAGGGCAACGGCGCATCTTGTTAGGCTGTTGGGGGTCATTCAACAATCCGGCTGTTTGCGATTACCGCTACGAAAGCATGTCCGAGTGGGGACGCGGAATGTTCGTAACGCCTGGCATCGTGGTTGACGGGCAACTGGTCACGAATGATCTGGTGGATATCAACCTCGGGCTCCGCATTCTGCTGGGTAGCTCGTACTACGACGATTGGCAAAACGAGCAGACGTTCGTTAAGACGGATCCGCTGGGGAACGCGATTGACAAGCGGCATCCCTGGAACCAGACCACAACTCCTCGCCCGCAGAAGCGTGACTTCAACGGCAATTACACATGGGTGATGTCGCCACGCTGGTTCGACAAACGGACCGGTGACTATCTGTCGCTCGATACGGGCGGCGGGCCGATTGCGCGTTTGTGGTCCACCGCGCTTTCAGGCTTGGTGGATATTGGCTATATCAAAGCGACCGGCAATAGTGTGGTGATCAATCTTCCCAAAGGCGCGACGTTGCCGGAGACCAGCTTTGAGTGGAAGATTCCGCAGTGGAGCAATGCGATCGAACGCGATCGTGCGCGCACGTACTTCCAGGCGTATGCAGCGGCCGCGGCGCTCTACTTCTGCGAGAAGGCGATGGAGGAGTTGATGGCGGGGCGATCCAAAACATGGGCGCCTTTTAAAGTGCCGGAAGATGCCATCTCCTGCGGCTTCCACGAAGCAGTGCGCGGAGTGCTGTCGCATCACGTCGTGATTCGCGATGGCAAGATCGCGAACTACCATCCGTATCCACCAACTTGCTGGAACGCGAATCCGCGCGATGTGTACGGAACACCTGGTCCTTATGAAGATGCGGTGCAGAACACTCCGCTGTTCGAAGAGAACGGTCCGGATAAGTTCAAGGGCATCGACATCATGCGTACGGTGCGCAGCTTCGACCCATGCCTACCCTGCGGCGTGCATATGTATCTTGGGCCCGGGAAAGGTGCTCCAGACGCGGCATTCGCCGATGTTCGGCATGATGCCTAACAAAGGCGATCGATGAACAACAACGAGTTCCAGGCGCGAACGGAACAAATCGACCGATTGGTGCAGCGTGTTACCGCCTTCAAGGATGACGACGCGCGCACCACGTCGCTCGAGTTGCTGCAATCGATGATGGACCTGCATGGCGCGGCGATGGAGCGAGTCGTCGAACTGCTCTCCGAATCCGGCGAAGCGGGACGCAGTTCGCTGGCGAAGCTGGGAAGCGATCCGCTGATCTGTGGGCTGCTGGTGCTGTACGGAATCCATCCAGTTGCGCTAGAAGAACGGGTATTGCGCGCGATCGAGAAGGTGCGGCCACAGTTGCAGAAGCACGGTGGCAGTGTGGAACTCATCGAAGTCGTGAACGAAGCAGTGAGAGTGAAGATACAGAGTTCTGGACACGGCTGCGGATCGTCTGGCGACACGTTGAAGTCGACCGTCGAACAGGCGATTCTGGAGGCTGCGCCAGAAATTGTTGCAATCTCGGTCGAGGCCGATGAGCCTGCCGCTTCGGGCTTCGTACCCCTCACCATGATCCAGCCGACAAATAAAGAGGAGATGAAGTATGAAAAATCCACCGCCTGATATCGATGCTCATTCTCCCGGTGTAAAGCGCGGCGAAGAGTGGGCCTACGAGGGCACTAAAGAGCCGGGACGCGAAGGTGATGGCCGAACCGCGCGTGACGCGACCGGCATCAACGCGGACAAGCGGGCGCCGATCGACCCACGAATGCCCAACTTGCCACCAGCCTGAGCGATGGGTGCGATCTCCGATAACGTTGAGCGAACTCCACTCGCAACGCTGCGGCGCTTCGTCCGTAAGGCGAGCGAGCCGGCGGAAGTGTGCGAGATGTGCGCTCTGCCTCTGCCGTCGAATCACCAGCACTTGCTGGAGTTGGAAAGGCGACAGGTAAAGTGCGCGTGCGATGCGTGCGCAATTCTGTTCGACGGCAATGCCCGCCAGCGGTACCAACGCATCCCCCGTGATATAGAGCGTCTGGCTGATTTCGTAATGGACGACCACGAATGGGACAGCTTGCTGATTCCCATCAACCTGGCGTTTTTCGTCTACAGCAGTGCGGCGAAGCGAATGGTTGCGCAGTATCCGAGTCCGGGCGGGGCGATGGAATCGTCGCTGGATCTCGAGTATTGGAACGTGGTTGCGGAACGGAATCCTGTGCTGCGCAAGCTCGAGCCGGATGTTGAGGCTCTGCTGGTGAACCGTATTGCCGGCCCGGCGCGATATTACCGCGCGCCGATCGATCAGTGCTTCCGGCTGGTTGCGATTCTTCGGAAACATTGGCGAGGTTTATCGGGCGGAACCGAAGTCTGGATCGAGATCGACAAGTTCTTCCGAGAGCTGGACGAAATGGCCGGAGGCGCACGTGCCTGATCTGCGATTCCAGGTCGAAGATGTCGTGCCGACTCCAAACGCGGCTTCGCCGCAACTATCGTTCAAACTGCGGATCACGAATGCGGAACCTGAACCAATTCATTCCATCGCACTGCGAGCGCAGGTACAGGTCGAGCCGGTGCGGCGTCGCTATTCGTCAGAAGAGCAGCAAAAGCTGAAGACGCTCTTTGGTGAGCCGGAGCAATGGAGCAAGTCTTTGCTGCCGCTGTTGTGGGCGAACGTAAACGTAAACGTGGGTGCGTTCACGGGCAGCACACTGATCGACTTGCCCGTGCCGTGCACGTTCGACTTCAATGTCGCGATGACCAAGTACATCTACGGTCTGGATGGCGGTGAGTTGCCGACATCGCTGTTATTCAGCGGGACCGTGTTTCACGCCGGACAGATGGCGCTGCAGATCGCGCAGATTCCATGGGACCGCGAGGCTAGTTATCGCGTTCCAGTTCGCGTCTGGAGAGAGATGATGGATCTCTATTATCCGAATGGCGCGTGGATCCAATTGCGACGCGATGTGTTCGAAAGACTGTACGAGTTTAAGTCGCACAACGGTCTTCCGACGTGGGAGCAGACTGTCGAACGCATGCTGGATCTAGCTGAGGTGAAGTCGTGAATCGCGAATTGGCGAAGAGGGTTGCGGACGCGGTCTTGTATGAAGGGTACATGCTGTATCCGTATCGACCGTCAGCGATCAAGAACCGGCAGCGTTGGACGTTTGGGATTCTGTACCCGCCAGCGTTCGGCGAAGTCCGGCAGGGAACTGAGCGCGCGGCAATGCATTCGGAGTGCCTGGTCGCGGCGAGCGGTGATGTCAGCGTAGAGGTTCAGTTTCGGTTCCTGCATCTGTCGGCGAAGCAGGTCTCGCGAGCAGTGGAAGATCGCTTCGAGCCAGTTGCGTCGCTCGTAGTCGATGGCCAATTGATCGAAGGTTGGGACGAAGGCGTAGAACGCGCTGTCAAGTTTGAGGTTGCGTTGGAAGCCGGGCAGATTCGTAAACTGGGATTTGATTTCCACGGCGTTCATCAGACCGAAACGCTCTCCGATTCCAGTGGCCGAATCGCTGGAACTGCGATGCAGACACAAGCCGCAGTGAGCGGGACGATGACCGTTGAGGCGCACAAACTGAGCGAACGCATTTGGAAGATCACCGCGGATATTTCCAATGCGACTGAGTTGCCGCCCGAGAGTCAGGATCGCGAGAAGGCTCTGCTGCTGTCGCTGCTGTCGGCGCAGACGATTCTCACAGTGAGTGGCGGCGAGTTCGTTTCGCTTCTCGATCCTCCCGAAGGCCTCGGTGAGTTCGTGAGCGAGTGCAAGAACGTCGGCAACTTTCCAGTTCTGGTTGGTGATCAAGGTGAGCGCGACATGATGCTGTGCTCGCCGATCGTGCTCTACGACTATCCACAGGTTGCGCCGGAGAGCGCTGGCGATTTCTACGACGCAACCGAAATGGACGAGATGCTTACGCTGCGTGTGATGACATTGACGGAGGACGAGAAAAGCGAGATGCGGAGCGCTGACGATCACGTGCGCAGTCTCTTGCAACGAACGGAAAAGAGCGCGAGAGAACAACTGGCGAGGACGCATGGCGCGATTCGCAGCATGCGTCCGGTGAGCGAGAATTCATGATGGAATGGAATGAGCAAGCGGACGCAGAGCGGATCGAAAGCGTTTCGATCTTCGGCATTGAGGTGAAGACTGGAGCTCGCGTGCGACTGTGGCCGCAGAAGACAGCCGACATCATGGACATGGCTCTGAAGGGTAAAGTGGCGATCGTGGAAGCGATTGAGCGCGACTTCGACGACCACGTGCATTTGGCAGTAGTGCTGGAAGACGATCCGGGCCGTGACTTGGGAATGCTGCGCCAACCGGGACATCGCTTCTTCTTTTCGCCGGACGAAGTTGAGCCGCTGGCGCTGAATGGCGAGGTATCGCATGAACGGTAAGGTTCTGGTCGCAGGAATCGGCAACATCTTTCTCGGCGACGATGCGTTCGGGGTCGAAGTGGCGCAGCGCCTGGCGACCCGTCCGTTGCCGGAAGGTGTGAAGGTCGTCGACTTCGGCATTCGCAGCTACGATCTTGCGTATGCACTGATGGACGATTGGGATCTAGTGATCCTCGTCGATGCGTTGCCGGGCGACGGTAAACCAGGGACGCTGTACGTCATGGAACCGGAGTTGCCACCGGACGGTGAGACTCCAGCTTCGCTCGACGCGCACACGATGAATCCGGTTGCGGTGTTGCAGTTGGTGAGTGCGCTTGGCGGTAAAGTTGGACGAATGCTGGTTGTCGGCTGCGAACCGGCAAGCGTTGAACCTGATGCTGGCGGCGAGATGGGTTTGAGTGCGCCAGTGAAGGCGGCGGTCGATGAGGCCGCGCGCATGGTCGAAGAGTTAATTATCCGCGAGCGCAGTCACGCAACGGCTGCGTAAGAAGAGGAGAGAGAAGATGGGAAAGATTGTGCTTTGGGGCAGTCTTCTGGCGACGGTCTATAGTTTGTATTATTTCCGCGGCGATCTTCAACGCTACACGAAAATGAAAATGATGTGAGCGGCGAAGGCTGGGATGGGCCACCCGGAGTTGGGTGGCCACCCGTGTTCTTTCTCCAAACTACTGCGGTAGTTCCAGCTGAATTTGTTTTGAGGCTGGGTCGAGATGCGTGATGCGGAAGCTGCGAATCTGTCCGGCGGCGACGGGTTCTGGCTTCTTCGCGCCTGACTGACCTTGGCCTTTCCAGCGTGCCTGGAGCATCGATCCGAGTGACGAGAGATCGGCTTTTCCTGAGGACTGCTCGGCCGCCGGAGCCGCCGTTGTAGCTGGGATCGTGCATGCGGCGTGAATGCCTTCGCCAAGCTCGACGCGCGCACTGGTCCCGGATGAGGTCGACGATGCGGCCGCTCACGAGATCGCCAGCTTTGTGCTCGGCGAGGTATTCGTCGATGCTGGTCGGGATCAGCTGCTTCATGCTGAGTCGAATGTTGCGCTTCTCGCGATCGATGGCGAGGACCTGAGCTTTCACGATCTCGCCGGGTTTAAGTACATCGCGAGGATGTGCGATGCGCTTCTCGTTGCTGATCTCGCTGACGTGCACCATTCCTTCCACGCCTTCCGCCAGCTGAACAAATGCGCCGAAGTTGGTAATGCTGGTGACCGGACCCTCGATGGAGGAGCCGACCGGGAACTTCTGCGCAATGTCGGCCCAGGGATCGCCGAGCGCCTGCTTCAATCCAAGGCCGATGCGGCGTTCGGCCGTGTTCACGGAGAGGATGACGGCATCGACTGTATCGCCGGTCTTCACGATGTCGGTGACGCGCTTCACTTTGCGCGTCCATGAGAGCTCGGAGATGTGAATGAGGCCTTCGATGCCGGGTTCGAGTTCGACGAAGGCGCCGAAGTCTGTGGTGCGCGACACTACGCCGCGAACACGCTCGCCAACTGTGTACTTTCCAGCGGTGGCGTCCCACGGATGCGGCTGAAGCTGCTTGAGACTGACGGCGATGCGGCGCTTGCCGTTCTCTTCGGTGGCCTTGAGGACCTTGACTTCGATCTCCTGGCCGACGGAGAGGACGTCAGAGGGCTTCTCGACGCGCGACCAGCTGATTTCACCGATGTGCAGCAGGGCGTCGACGCCGCCGAGGTCGACGAAGGCGCCGTAATCGGTGAGGCTGCGGACGATACCGGTGACAATTTCGCCGTCGGCGAGTTCGGAATAGCGGCGGTCGCGGGCGGCGTTGGCTTCTTCTTCGGCGACGGCGCGGTGATCGACGACAACATCTTCTTCGGTGACGTCGAGCTTGGTGATGCGGCAGCGGATTTCCTGTCCGACTAGTTTCTCCATCTCGGCGGCATCGCGCGCGCCGCTGCGAGAGGCGGGCATAAAGGCGCGGACTCCTACGTCGACGCTGAGGCCGCCTTTCACGACGGCGGAAACGGTGCCGAGGATGGTCGCGCGCTCGGTGAATGCTTTTTGCAAAGACGGCCAATCGGCGGGACGCTCGACGCGGGTACGCGAGAGTTCGTAATAGCCTTCTTCATTGCGGCCTTTGACGGAGACCAGGAACTGGTCGCCGGGCTTCACTTCCTGGCCAGCGCTTTGGAAGAGCGAGAGCGGCAGTATGCCTTCGGTCTTATAGCCGATGTCGAGAAAGACGGTGTCGGCCGAGACGGTGACCACCGTAGCCTGGAGCTGTTTTGCGCCTTCGGTCTTGTGCGCGTGGGTCTGCTCGTACTGAGTAAGGAGATCGCGGAATGATTGCGTGTCTTCGCTGGATTCGGAGTTGGGTAAGTTGGACATGGGTACGTTAAGAGTTTAACAGTCGAGCGAGTCGGTCAGTCTGTCAGTCTCTCAGTCTCTCAGTCTGGGTGCCACAGGCGTTTTGCCGAACGATTTCCCGTTTCCGGAGATACCATGGCTTGTCTCAGTAAATAAAGGACTTAGTCCCATCGTCCCGCATAATAAAGGAGATAGCGTTGGCGATCGTCAGTTTTTCAGTTCTCAATCCCGAGAACTCGTGGAGGGAATAGGGATACCTCGCTACCGCTCGGCATGACAAATCTCGCTCATGCTGGGTTAGACATTGGTCGATACGCGGGCGATCTCGAGAACGTGTGCGAGGGAATCGGCCGCTGTTCTCGCACAGCTCGTCACAACGCGTTCCACAGCTAGTAAGCGTCTTTAATCCTCGCTAACGCTCGGATTAGAACATCTGGTCGATACGCGGGCGAGGGCGTCCGCGCCACTGTACCGCACCGCTCGCCACAACGCGCTCCACTCCTCGTTTGGTCGTCTGCTTCAGGGCGCTGACTTGCTTGAAACTCGTGGCGAAAGCCTTGGTAGGTGTTGCGAACAGTGCGTCCATCGCGGCTGCACGGACTGCATCCAAGTCTCAGCGCTGCTTCCGTTAGGGCGTGGCATATCGGGCTTGTAGTCGACTCCGAACGGGAACTGGAACGTCGTCATGAGAGAACTGCCTCCGTCGGTTGCAGGCTCGCGGTTGCCATCGATCGTTGCGACCTCCGCGCTCGGCGGAGTACTGGGCGGATTGATTGCGGCTGCGCTGGACGTTGGAGTTACGGAGATGCTCAAGAAAATTCTGGCTGTCGTTTCCAGGCAGGCCACTTGGGTTCTCATCATTATGCCGCTGCTCGGACTGGCGCTCTCGGTTCTGGTGCTTTACGGATTTGGTTTAAGTAGCGAAACGCAAGAGACCCCGCCACCGATGGCGAAGGCGCAGCGCTCACGCTGGGTGCGCGCGTGGAGAACCTTTCCACCTCGCGCAGCTCGGGCCGATCTGACCGGGGATATGGTGGCGTTCGCGGGCGCGGAAGACCGCTTTCCCTGGCGCCTTGCACCGATACGTCTTCTTGCAATCTTTGCCACTGTGGGTTTTGGTGCCGCGATGGGGACCGAGGCGCCCGCGGCCTATCTCGGAGTCGCTACGGGAGCGGCTCTTGGAGATCGCTGGTGGCGCCAACTTATACGGCCGTTAGCCGTCGGCGGAGGAGCGGCGGGCGTGGCTGTGCTGATGGGAATTCCGCTGGTCGGCACCGCGTACATTCTTGAGCTGGGTCGACGGCATCACGCCCCACTCAACGCAGAACGAGTGACTTCCGCCCTGGTGGGCGGACTCGTCGGATGGCTTTTGCACATTTCTCTTGGTGTGGACCTGATTCGCCTGGTTATTCCGAAAGAGCCGCCGCACAACTTATATCAAGGGATCGTCACGGCGCTGATCATCGGAGCACTTTCCGGCTCGATCACCTCGATCTCAGGCGCGGCGATCTATCGAGCGAAAGGTTGGCAGGCACATCCCATCATTCGGCTCGCGCTCGGCGGACTGGCCCTGGCAGGCGCCGCAATCACTCTTTCGATGATCGCTGCTCCATCGGCCGCCGTGGGTCCGGGCGGCGGAGCGATCACGTGGGCAGAGAGCACTCGTGCCTCGGCGCTTATCGTGCTTGCGGTTGCTCTGCTTCGCGCGGTAGCGACCACGGCTTCCGCGGCAGCAGGCGGATGTGGCGGGCTGTTCGTACCATTTATGGCGATCGGGGATCTTGGGGGACGGGTGTTCGCACCGTCACTTGGAGTACCGGACGATCTTGCTGGTGCAGCCGGTGCAGCGGCCGGGATCAGCGGAGGTTATCACTTGCCTTTCACCGCGATCGCATTGGTTCTCGGCCAAGGTGGCCCCAGGCTCGCGATGCTAACCTGCCTGGCGACGGTCGCCGCGGCAGGTTTTTCCGGCAGGGGCGCTGCATGGATGCTGGATCGAATTTTCGGTCCAGGGCCTGCCATTGAATATAGGGCATACCCACCCCAAGAGTGACTCATCACAAGATGCCCACTGGCCGGCGGACAGGTCGAAGTGCTCGACTGAGATTCCCGCTCTGGATGATCGGAATGCGAGATGCTTCGCTTCAACATGGTCGGATGCTCTTCATGCACGGCAGTCGGTGAAGGGGTGGGGACGGGGATGGCATCCATTATTTCGGCGGGGGCATCGCTCCTGTAGGTCAAGCGCAGCTTAGGTGGTCTCAGTGTTTCGCCGTTGGTTCGCTGTCGTCTCTCTCCTCTTCGTAATCCCGATTTTCCTATTCTCACAATCGCGGCGTCCTGGAACCGGTCAGGGGATGGGAACCCTAATGTCAAGGCTCGAGATACAGCTTACGACTGAGCACTCACATCCCTTAGAAAATCTTCCAGTGTTCGTGGAGATCACATCTGGAGGCGGTGCGCCGCAACGAGGTTACACAGACTCAGAAGGCCGCGTAAGTTTCACAGTCCCGAGCGGGACGAGGTACGACCTGGCGGTGAAGGGACCCGGGATCGAGACCAAGGTGGAGTCCTTTGAAATTGCTCCCGGCCAGAGGTCCTACCAGGAAGAAGTTGAGGTGAAACTTACAGCAGGGGGAACGACAACGAAGGCTCCGGGAGGAATGGTCTCAGCCACAAACCTGCGTGTACCAGAGAAGGCCCAGCAGGAGTTCACGAAGGGAATGAAAGAGATGAGCGCGCACAATTGGAGCAAAGCGCGTGAATATATGGAGAAGGCGATTAAGGATTATCCGCAATTTGATTGGGCATACAACAACATGGGAGTCGCTTACATGCAAGAGAAGAACACGCAGGGTGCGCGAGAAGCGTTTCAAAAAGCGGTCGCGATTAACGATAAGAATTCGGACGCGGTACGCAACCTGGCGCGGATGAAGCTGATGGATAACGATTTCAGCGGCGTGAAAGAACTGCTGATGAAACTTGGACCCGATTCGCATGACGCAGAGGCGTTCATGATGCTGTCCTACGCACAGTGGCAGACTCATGCACCCGATGCCGCCCTGGCGAGTGCGCTTAAAGTTCACCAAGGCGATCCCGACCGCTTCCCGCTGGCGCATCTGATTGCGGCGCGCGTCTACGAGATGAAGGGAAATCAGAATGCGGCGCAGGAGCAGTATCAGATCTACCTGAAAGAGGCTCCCGATACGCCGGATGCGCGACTCGCGAAGGAAGGGATGCAGCGGCTGGCGGCGAAGCGATGAGCGGTTGCCCGTAACGTGGGTCGCGTGTGAAATGCGGTTCCAGAAGAATCTGCTGCCCACCTAAAAACGCAAGGTCTCTCGAGTCGACGGAACTTCGCTCCGACGTCGCTCAAAATGACAAAATAGAGGCGGAAGCGCGGGCGCTCGCGCCGCAACGTCGATAGCGGCGATTCGCCTGTCCCACGTGAGAAGTGAGCGGCGGAGGTCGCTCTCTCGCACCAACCCCATAGCCTTGGGTCACCCCTCGGAGTGATGATAGTCACGGCAGAGAGAGCGCATCAGACATTAAATGAGCGCGATTCAAGCGAGTGCGGTTTGAGGAGCTGCGGGTCTTTTGGAGCAAAGGCCGTACGCGGTTCCAGAAAACACTTTCGCACGCAAACCGTTCCTACAACGCGTAGTCAACCTGCAATCTAAGTAAAAAGACAGTAAGAAGCAGTAACACGGGCTCGTAGCACAAATAGCACACGCTAGTAGAAAGAGAGGGGTTCCCATGAGTGTTGGCATGATGTCCGGAATTAAACTTCCGGCTGATTACACAAAAGAAGTTATGGGCCTGGTGAAGGCAAAGAACCCGGCAGAGCCTGAGTTCCACCAGGCAGTACAGGAAGTATTCGACTCACTGCGTCTGGTGCTGGAGCGGCATCCAGAGTTTATTTCGGCGAAGATCCTGGAGCGGATCACGGAGCCGGAGCGCGTCCTGATGTTTCGTGTGCCGTGGACAGATGATCGCGGCGAAGTGCAGGTGAATCGCGGATTCCGCATTGAGATGAACAGCGCCATTGGTCCATATAAAGGTGGACTGCGTTTCCATCCGTCGGTAAATCTCGGCATCCTGAAATTCTTAGCGTTTGAGCAGGTGTTCAAGAATTCGTTGACCACGCTGCCGATGGGCGGTGGCAAAGGCGGATCGGATTTCGATCCGAAAGGGAAGAGCGACAACGAAGTCATGCGCTTCTGCCAAAGCTTCATGACGGAGTTGAACCGACATATCGGTCCGGATACGGACGTACCGGCTGGCGATATCGGAGTGGGCGGACGCGAGATTGGATTCCTGTTCGGCCAATACAAACGGCTGCGCAACGAATTCACGGGCGTGTTGACCGGCAAGGGTCTGGCTTGGGGCGGTTCGCTGATTCGTCCGGAGGCGACAGGTTATGGCTGCGTTTATTTTGCGGCGGAGATGCTGAAGACGAAGAAAGATTCGTTGGATGGCAAGCTGTGCCTGGTGTCGGGCAGTGGCAACGTGTCGCAATACACGATTGAGAAGCTGCTCGATCTGGGTGCGAAGCCGGTGACCGCGTCGGATTCGAACGGCGTGGTGTACGACCCGGATGGGATCGATCGCGAGAAGCTGGCATGGATCATGGAACTGAAGAACGTTCGCCGCGGACGGATGCGCGAGTACACGGAGCACTTCAAGAAAGCCATCTTCATGCCGACCGATTTGAAGATGGATCACAATCCGTTGTGGAACATCAAGGCGGATTGCGCGTTCCCGAGTGCGACGCAGAATGAAATCAACGCGAAAGATGCTGCCAACCTGATCAAGAACGGCGTGAAGCTGGTGGCGGAAGGCGCGAACATGCCGAGCACGCTGGAAGCGACAAAGATGTTCCTGGATGCGGGCGTGCTGTACGGTCCGGCGAAGGCAGCGAACGCCGGCGGCGTCGCAACCTCAGGCCTGGAGATGGCGCAGAACAGCATGCGGATCTGCTGGACGCGTGAAGAGGTGGATGATCGGCTGCACAAGATCATGATCGCCATTCACAAGAACTGCTACGAAACCGCGGAGATGTATGGGGCGAAGGGGAACCTCGTGCATGGCGCGAATATCGCCGGCTTCCTGAAGGTGGCGAACTCGATGCTGGATCAGGGACTGGTCTAGATCTCGATACAGTAGGACACTAGGCGGGGTGGAAAATTCCACCCCGCATTTTTTAGGAGTCACGAGTGACCCAGCTAAAGCGTAGCGCGGAGCTCGATGCGCAACGGCTATTCGAGGGATTCGAAGAGCTGATGCCCTTTCGCGTGCACGACATATTGCTGGTGTCGAGCCTGTACGACTCGTTCATCCTGCGCGAAGATGGGCGACTGAATGAGTTGCTGATCGGCGAGTCGCTGGAGCTCGATCTGCAGCAGATCCCTGGAATCACGCATGTGTCGAGCGGAGCCGAGGCGCTGGCGAGGGCGCGATCGGAGCCGCGCTTCAATCTGATTATTGCCAATCTGCAATTGAGCGATATGGATGCGGCGGAGCTGGCGCGGCAGGTGAAAGCCGCCGGGCTGAATGTGCCGGTGGTGGTGCTGTCGTACGACTATCGCGAGATCAAGAATTTCAGGGCGCGCAATCCGCACACGGATATCGAGCGCATTTTTCTGTGGCAGGGAAATGTTCGCATCCTGATCGCGATTGTGAAGTACATCGAGGACAAGAGGAACGTGCGGCACGATACCGAGGTGATGGGGGTGCCAGTCATTTTGGTCGTGGAAGACAACATTCGGTATTACTCGGCGTTCCTGCCGTTGATTTATACGGAGCTGATTACGCAGTCGCGCGGGCTGATCGGCGAGGGATTGAACATGGCGCACAAGCTGGTGCGCATGCGGGCGCGGCCGAAGATCCTGCTGTCGACAACATATGAAGATGCGGTGGCGAAGGTATTGACGTACCAGGATTATCTGCTGGGTGTGGTGTCGGACATTGAGTTTCCGCGCGAGGGCGTGCTCAGTCCGGACTCGGGATTCGACCTGGCGCACATGGTGCGGAGCGTGGTGGCGGATGCGCCGATTGTATTGCAGTCGAGCCGAACGCAGTTCATGCCAAGGGCGCAGGCGGAGGGAGTTTCGTTCCTGAGAAAGCGCTCGCCCACGTTGCTGCTGGATCTGCGGCGATATCTGATCGAGCAATTCTCATTTGGTGATTTCGTGTTCCGATTGCCGGATCATACGGAGGTCGCGCGGGCGAAAGATTTGAAGGCGCTGGAGCGCTTGCTGCACGAGGTTCCGGTGGAAAGCGTGCTCTTTCATAGCGAGCGGAATCATTTTTCGCGATGGCTGCGAGCGAGGACGGAGTTTGCATTGGCGCTCAGACTGAGGCCGAGAAAGGTCTCGGACTTCGCCGATGGAGAGGCGCTGAGGCGCGACATTATCGAATCGATTGCGGAGTACAGGGCCGAGCAAAGTGGGCTGCTGATTGGGGATTTTCAGGCGGCGACGTTCAGGGCTTCAGAAGGATCGTTTCTGCGGCTGGGAGGCGGGTCGCTGGGAGGAAAGGCGCGCGGATTGGCGTTCGTGCGCCACCTGCTACATAAGAACGGTGTAGGCAGTCAGTTCGCGGGAGTGTGCATTGCGGTCCCGCCGACGCTGGTGCTGGCGACGGGCATCTTTGATCAGTTTCTGAATGAGAACGATCTGGCGGATTTTGCGATCCGATGTAATGACGATGCGGAGATCGTGGAGAGATTCTTGCGGGCGACGCTGCCGCCGACGTTGACGATGGAGTTGCTGGCGTACCTGGAGCAGGTGCGGTATCCGCTGGCGGTGCGGTCGTCGAGTTTACTGGAGGATTCGCAGTATCAGCCGTTCACGGGCGTGTATCAGACGTTCATGCTGCCGAATCAGGAGGAGGACGTTGCGGTTCGGCTAGAGCAGTTGACGGATGCGATCAAGCGCGTGTACGCATCGACGTTCAGCCAGCATGCGAAATCGTATATACGCGCGACGCCATATCGGCTGGAAGAAGAGAAGATGGCGGTGATTCTGCAGCGCGTGGTGGGGAGCGCGCATGCGGCACGATTCTATCCGGATGTTTCGGGCGTATTACGGTCGTGGAATTTTTATCCGATTGCGCCCTCGACTTCGGAGGATGGTATCGCCACGGTGGCGCTGGGATTGGGGCGCGCGGTGGTGGATGGCGGCAAGTGCTTGATGTTTTCGCCACGATATCCGCAGAACCTGGTGCAGTTCTCATCGGTAAACGATATGCTGACGAACTCGCAGTCGGAGTTCTGGGCGATCGATCTGAGCGAGAATGCGAACGATGGTGCGTCGGCGCGGGAGCGGAAATTTACGCTGCGCGACGCAGAGAAAGATGGGACGCTGCATGCGGTGGGGTCGACGTATTCGGCGGATAACGATGCGATCTATGACGGGATGAGCCGTGCGGGGGCGCGCGTGGTGAGCTTTGCGCCGATCCTGAAATATGGTCGGTTTCCGCTGGCGCCGGTGCTGGAAACGCTGATGAGGGTCGGGGAGCAAGGGCTGGCAAAGCCAGTGGAGATTGAGTTTGCGGTGAAATTACCCCAAGCGTCGGGCGAGGTGGCGGAGTTCGGATTCCTGCAGATGCGGCCGCTGGTGCTGTCGCGCGAGACGGAGGAGTTGAAGTTGGATGAGGTGGATCCGGCGCAGGTGCTATGCCGGAGTTCGAATGTGTTGGGGAACGGGCGAATCAGCGATATTCGCGATGTGGTGATGGTGGATTTCCATCGCTTTGAGCGGGCGAAGAGTTTTGAAGTGGCGGAGGCGGTGGCGTACTTCAATTCGAAGTTGAACCAGGAGAGCAGGCCGTATCTGCTGATCGGCGTGGGACGGTGGGGATCGAACGATCCGTGGCTGGGAATTCCGGTGGAGTGGGATCAGGTGTCGGGCGCGAGAGTGATCGTGGAGGCAGGATTTCGGGATTTTCGCGTGACACCGTCGCAAGGCAGTCACTTCTTTCAGAATCTGACGGCATTCCAGGTTGGGTACTTCACGGCGAATCCGGATGCAGGCGAAGGATTCGTGGATTGGGAGTGGCTGGGTGCACAGACGCCAGCGGAGGAGCGGGACTGTGTGCGGCATTTGCGGTTCGAGACGGCGCATTAGAGGTGGTGATGAACGGGCGAGCGAATGCGGGGGTGGTGGTGAAGGCGCAGACGGCCCAGGCAAGCGGAAAGAAGGCTTGAAGGGGACCCGCCATCTATAACGTTTTTCAAACAGAATGTCCCTTCGACTCCTGGGACGCAAGGTTCCTCGACTCGCGGCCGCGCGATCCAGAAGCAGGATCGCAAAAGCACGGCGGCCGTTCGCTCGGAATGACAGAACGTCGAGAGGGTAGGGATACCTCGCTGCGCTCGGTATGACAGAATCCTCGCTACGCTCGGATGAGCTGCAGTGCTGTGAAGGGCAGCCGGGGTCCGCTCGTGGGACGGTGGTCATGAGATATCTGTTGACAGTGTTTCTTCTCGTTTCGCTTTCGAGTGTTGCGCAAGAGTCGGCGGAGTATCGCGCCTGTCTGGATAGGGCGACGACGCAGATGGCGATGAATACCTGTGCCAGTGAAGAAGCGGCGCGCGTCGAGGGCCGGCTGAATGATGTCTACCACAAACTGCTGACGGCAGCGGCGAAGCAGCCGGACGCGGTCGACAAGATTAAAGGCGCTGAAAGAGCCTGGATCGCATACCGGGATGCATATGTGGAGGCGATGTATCCGGCAAAGGACAAAGAGGTCGAATACGGTTCGATCTATCTGATGAATGTGAATCTACTTCGCATGAAGCTGACGGAACGACAAGTGACAGCGTTGAAAGAGATGCTGCAGCAGTACAGCAACGAGGGCAGGTAGAGGTCAAATCTGGAGGACAGTCCACTTTCCTGCCAAAAGAAGGACTTGCCTGGGCTGCCGGGCGGCTAAGTCCATCGCATCCACGTCTGTTTTCTGTCCAGAAGCGCCTGCTACAATTCTCGCCGGTTGTTTGGGGTGAAATTCTTTCAGAGCTTGAAATCATGGTGCGGCTCGCGAAGAGGGACTGCGAGTTGTCGTGCGCTGAATTCCTAAGGAGATGAGATGGCGGAGAAGAAGATTATTGCGGTGGTCGGCGCAACGGGTGCGCAGGGCGGAGGGGTGGCACGGGCGATCTTGAATGATCCTGATGGCGGATTCGGCGTGCGGGCGATTACCAGAAATCCGAATTCGGAGGCAGCGAAGGCGCTGGCGGCGAGGGGAGCAGAGATCGTCGCGGCTGACATCGATGATCGCCAGAGTATGCATCGGGCGTTCGAAGGCGCGTACGGTGCATTTTGCGTGACCTTTTTCTGGGCGCATTTCTCCGTTGAACGAGAGATGGCCGAAGCGCGGACTATGGCTGAGCTCGCAAAGGAAACGGGAGTGAAGCACGTGATCTGGTCAACGCTGGAAGACACGCGCAAGTGGGTGCCCCTCAGCGATGATCGGATGCCGACACTGCAGGGAAAGTACAAGGTTCCGCATCTGGATGGAAAGGGCGAAGCCGATGCCTACTTTTCTGAACTGGGCGTTCCGACCACGTGGTTGCTGACATCGTTTTATTGGGACAACTTTATCGGTTTCGGGATGGGGCCGCAGCCCGGTCCGGATGGAAAGCTGGCGATCACCTTGCCGATGGGTGACAAGAAACTTCCCGGCATTGCCGCCGAAGATATCGGTAAATGCGCGTATGGAATCTTTCGCCGTGGGAGTGAGTTCATCGGCAAGAGGGTAGGGGTGTCGGGTGAGCATCTGTCGGGGAGCGAGATGGCGGCAGCATTCTCCGAAGCGCTGGGACGAGAGGTTCGGTATAACAGCATTTCTCCGGAGGCATATCGCAGCCTCGGTTTCCCGGGGGCGGATGATCTCGGGAACATGTTCCAGTTCAAGCGTGACTTCAATGAATACTTTAGAGGCGCACGCGATCCCGAGGTAGCACGGTCATTGAATCCGGAGTTACAGGATTTCCGGACGTGGCTGAGCAGGAATCTGGATCGAATTCCGCTCGCAAATGAATCGGCGAGTGCGTAAGAGGTAGAGAACTCCCCAGGTCAGCGTCAAAGGAAGATACGGACGACGATCCACGTACCTGTTCGCTACGATTCCAGGGCTAGCGCCAAAAACGGCTTGTCAGAGAGGCGCGTTCCACTCGTTCTCTGCCACGACGCAGGGATCTGGAATAGGTTTCGCGGGCGAGGGCGTCCGCGAAACCAAAATCGTTACCGAAAAAAAAAGTGTCAATCTGCGGCGGTGCGGCGCAGGCTGACGGCTTCCGCCAAGTAGCGAATCTGCACCGGACCCACAGCGCCCTCCTGCAAGAACTCTTTCGACTTATCGTGATCAAGGAAGCGGCGCGCGCGATCGATGGTTTCCCATTCAAGCAGAACGGTGACATCGCCGGGGTCTGCGAGGTTGCGGTAGACGTGGAAGTCGGCTTCACCGGCGTCGTGGCGGCTCCAAATCATTTCGTCGAAGCCACTCTTCCAGTCGGTAAAGTCCTGAACCTTGAGATTGATCAGCACATAGACCATAGGTCACCTGCCAGCAGATATTTCCCACCTTTGAGATGCCCGAATGCCGCCATTTAAGTGCGGGAACCACACTTCTGCGGTGATGAGGGTCACGTGAGGGGGTGAGGAGGGGCTGGCGGCTCGGGAGGGGGTAGCTGGTAGAGAGTAGCTGGTTGTGTGTGTTTTTCGTGTGATGATGGCCACCGGAGATGCAGAGATGTTTCGCTGCGCCCAAATTGACTTCAGGGATTTCCAAGCTCAGAGCAGATCGATAAAGAGCAAGCGAACTCAAGGTTCCTCGACTCCTGGCCGCGCGATCCCAAAGCGGATCGCCAACCGCACTGCGGCCAGTCGCTCGGAATGACAGATCCTGAATTCCCCACTCTGGCAAAAGAGGCTGAATGGGCCACCGGAAATACAGAGATGCTTCGCTGCGCCCAAAGTGACTTCAGGGATTTCCTTCAGAGTAGGTCGATAAAGAGCAAGAGAACTCAAGGTTCCTCGACTCCTGGCGCGCGATCCCAAAGCGGATCGCCAACGGCGCTGCGGCCAGTCACTCGGAATGACGGAGCTGAATTCCCCCGCAAGAAGAGGGTGAGTGGCCCGCATGGGCGTGTGGTCCTTATCACGTGGTGATGTGCTGCGGAACATTGTTCGCCTGCGTGACGCCGACATAGCATGGCCTCAAATAGAGCTGGTGTGTCTGTCGAAAGGAGCGCGGCATGCACGCAGCATTAGACGAAAGACTCGAGGCCGGAGAGCAGGCGTTTATCGACCAGGTAGTCGCTGGGCGAGCGGGCCGTCCGGGAGCACTGCTGAGCATTCTAGAGGCAGTGCAAAACCATAATCCTCACAACTACCTGCCGATGGATGCGCTGCGTTACGTAGCGGCCAAGGCCGACGTGCCCTTATCGCAGATCTATAGCGTGGCGACGTTCTATGCCTTCTTCAACCTGCGTCCGCAGGGCGATAACACCATATGCATATGCCGTGGAACGGCGTGCCATACGCGCGGATCGCGCAGCCTGCTGCAAACGCTGCGGCTGGACCTGGGACTGGGGGCGGATGATGCGGAGAACGCCAGCGAAGCTGACAAGGTTTCGCTGACTACGCCGGACAACAAGTTCACGGTGCGTACGGTGGCGTGCTTTGGGCAGTGCGCGCTGGCGCCGGTGGTGGAGATCAATCACCGCATTTGCGGGCACGTGAACGAACGCACCATGCAGCGCGAGATTCGCAATCTTGAGCGGGAGAGTGAATGATGCCCCGAATCCTGGATATTGGCGCATTCAACGCTGTTCGCGAAGCCGGTCTTGCGAAACTGATGCCGGCAGTCCCGCGAATCACCGTGGGTATGGGGACGTGCGGGCGCGGTAATGGCGCGGAAGGCGTGTTTCATGCGTTTGCTGAGTTGATCGAACGCTCGGGCGACGAAATCGTGCTGGCGGGGGTGGGTTGCTTTGGCGCGTGCTTCCAGGAACCGCTGGTGACGGTGCGTCTGCCGGGACAGCCAATGGTGGTGCTACATCGCGTGCAGGCAAATGATGCGGGGCGCATTCTTCACGATGCGGCGACGGGGAAGCTGACGCCGGACCTCATCTATTGCAAGATCGAAGAATGGGATCACGTGACCGGCTATTTGAAGTATGGGCACGGGTATCCGGAGATTCCGCGATGGAATGAAGTGCCATTCTTCAAAGGACAGAAAAAGATCGTTCTGCGCAATTGCGGATTCATCAATCCCGATGACATTGAGGAGTACATCGGCATTGGCGGATATCAGGCGCTGTATAGCGTACTGATCGAAGGCCGTCCGGAGAAAGTCATCGAGCAGGTGAAGGCCTCGAAGCTACGTGGGCGCGGTGGGGCTGGATTCCCCACAGGCAATAAGTGGGAGTTCCTGGCGAAGGCCAAGGCGGATACGAAGTACATCATCTGCAATGCCGACGAGGGCGATCCGGGCGCGTACATGAATCGCAACGAGATCGAGAGCGATCCGCACTCGCTGCTGGAAGGGATGATTATCGGCGGATATGTGACCGGCGCGACCGAAGGAATCGTGTACGTGCGCGCGGAGTATCCGCTGGCGGTGCACAGGTTGTCGCGGGCGATAGAGCAGGCGAAGGAGTACGGGCTGCTCGGCGAGAACATCCTGGGGCGCGGATTCAAGTTCAACATCGATCTGGTTGAGGGCGCGGGTGCGTTCGTCTGCGGCGAAGAGACGGCGCTGATTGCGTCACTCGAAGGCTTTGCCGGTAGACCACGTCCGAGGCCGCCGTTCCCAGCGCAGAAGGGATTGTGGGGGAAGCCGACCAACATCAATAACGTGGAGACCTGGTACAACATCGCGCCCATCGTGACAAAAGGTCCGGCGTGGTTTTCGGAGACAGGAAGTCCGAAGAGTGCAGGAACGAAAGTCTTCTCGCTGGTGGGCAAAGTGCGTAGCACGGGCCTGGTGGAGATGCCGCTAGGTACGCCACTGAAGACGTTTATCTACGACATCGGCGAAGGAAGCGCGAGCGCATCGCCGATCAAGTCGGTGCAGACGGGAGGGCCGTCGGGCGGATGTATTCCGCAGGAGATGTTCGACACTGCCGTCGATTACGAAAGCCTGGCGCAGCTCGGGTCAATCATGGGATCGGGCGGCATGGTGGTGATGGATGAAGACAACTGCATGGTGGACGTAGCGCGGTACTTCATCGAGTTCACACATTCGGAGTCGTGCGGGAAATGCGTGCCGTGCCGGGTGGGCCTGAACAAATCGCTGCGCATGCTGAATTCGATCACCGATGGTTCGGGCACGATGCATCAGCTGGACGTGCTGGACGAATTGGCGCGGTACGTGCGCGACTGTTCGTTATGCGGGCTGGGGCAGACGGCGCCGAATCCGGTGCTGACGACCATGCGGCACTTCCGGCATGAATTTGAAGATCACATCTTGGGGCGGCGATGCGCGGCAGGTGTCTGCGAGGACTTAGCGCTTTCGCCGTGCGAGAACAGCTGTCCTCTGCACATGAATATTCCGCGCTTCCTCGAACTGCAACGCGAGGAGCGGCTGGATGACGCGTTCCTGTCGGTGATTATGGATAATCCGTTGCCCGCGTCGACGGGCCGCGTGTGCCAGCATCCGTGCGACCGGCGCTGCCGCCGGCAGACAGTCGATGAGCCGGTGAATATGCGCGAGGTGCATCGCTTCATCGCGGATTCGATTCTGTTATCGGATCGATTTGAGGAAGCGGCGGCGCAGCTTGCGAAGCGCAAGCTGGAACTGACAGGGCGGAAGATTGCGATTGCGGGCGCCGGACCTGCGGGGCTGACAGCGGCGTTTTACCTGGCAATGCTGGGACATGACGTGACGGTATTCGACGAGAAGGCAGAAGCGGGCGGGATGCTGCGATTCGCTTTGCCGGAATATCGGCTGCCAAAAGCGGTGTTGCGAAAAGAGATTGAGCTCATCGAGCGCCTGGGCGTGAAGTTCACGTTCAATACACGCATCGGGTTCGATATCTCGCTGAACGAGTTGGATGACCGCTTCGACGCGGTGTTCCTGTCGATTGGAACGTGGAAAGAGTCGTGGGTCTATCTGCCGGGTACGGAGTTGAAGGGCGTGTATCCGGCGCTGCTGTTCCTGGAGTCGGTGGCGAAAAACGAAGAGCTGAAGTTGGGCAAGAAGGTGGTCGTGATCGGCGGTGGCAATGCGGCGATCGATTCGGCGCGGACGGCGTTGCGACGGGGGGCGAATGTAACCGTGATCTACCGGCGCGAGCGCAAAGACATGCCTGCGATCGAGGAAGAAACTGCAGCCGCACAGGCGGAGGGCGTGAAGTTTGCGTTCCTGGCTGCGCCGCATCGCATCGTTGGCGACGCAAAAGGGAACGTGAAGGCGATCGAGATCGTAAAGACGAGACTGGGCGAGTACGACGGATCCGGTCGGAGAAAGCCGGTGGCAACGGACGAGATCCAGCGATTCGAATGCGATTCGGTGATCCTGGCCGTGGGCGAAACATTCGATCTCGACTTCGCTCGAGCGTCGGGCTTGGGAATGAAAGAGGCGGGCACCATCGAGGTGAATCGCTTCTCGCTGGAGACGACGCGACCGCGATTCTATGCGGGTGGAGACGTGATCACTGGCGCGTCAAATGTGTCGAACGCCATGGCGTACGGAAAGCAGGCGGCGCAGAACATCGATCAGCAGCTGATGGAAGTGCGCCGGTGGGAGCAGCTCTTCCCGAAGATTGAGTACGAACTGCGAGTGCCGGAGAATCCGAGCGAAAGCCGGAGGCACGGAGGTCATGAAGTCGTTGCCGCGGCGAGGGCGAAATCCGAAGAAGAGGTGGTGACCGGATTGAGCGGCTCGGAAGCGGTGGATGAGGCGTGCCGATGCTTGCGGTGCGACGTGAAGGTGGAAGCCTGAGAGAGGGGCCCATGCCAAAAAAACTTCAGCTTCGAATTGATGGTGAGCTGGTGAGCGCCATGGAGGGCGAAACGATTCTCCAGGCGGCAAGGAAGAGCAGCAAGTATATTCCGACACTCTGCTATCTCGAGGGATTGAGTCCGGTGGGCGGATGCCGGCTGTGCATGGTGGAGGTTTCGGGAATCGACCGGCTGGTTCCGGCGTGCACGACGCCGATCCAGGAAGGGATGTCGGTGGCGACAACCTCGGCCAAGCTGACGCGCTACCGGAAGATCACGCTGGAGCTGTTGTTCGTAGAGCGTAACCACATTTGCGCAGTATGCGTGTCCAACGGCCACTGCGAGCTGCAGACGATGGCGTCGCAGATGGGAATCACGAATGTGCGGTTCTCGTACAACTATCCCAAGCTGTCGGTGGATCAGTCGCATCCGCGCTATGTGCTCGATCACAACCGGTGCATTCTGTGCACGAGATGTGTGCGGGTTTGCGCGGAGCTGGAGGGCGCGCATGTTTGGGAGATCACCGCGCGCGGCATTCATGCGCGGGTGCAGAGCGATCTAAACCAGAAGTGGGGAGAATCGCGCGGGTGCACGAATTGCGGCAAATGCGTGCAGGCGTGTCCGACGGGGGCGCTGGCAGAGAAGGGCTGGGCGGTGGAAGAGATGGTAAAGCGGAATGACAACATCAGCCTGCTGGCACACCGGAAAGGAACAGAGGCATGAAGCGAGTGAAAGTTGCCACGGTCTGGCTGGATGGATGCTCGGGATGCCACATGTCGCTGCTCGATATGGATGCAACGATCATCGCGCTGGCGCGGCGGATCGACATTGTGTACGGCCCGCTGGTCGACGAGCAGGAGTTTCCGGAAGATGTCGATGTGACGTTAGTGGAAGGCGCGGTCAGCTCGCAGGAAGATGCATGGCGGGTGCAGAAGATTCGTCAGCGCACGAAGACGCTGATCGCTCTGGGCGACTGCGCGGTGACAAGCAATGTGCCGGCAATGCGGAATGCGATTCCCGTCAGCCAGTTGCTGCAAAGGATTTATGGTGGCGGCAAGGATGTTCCGGGAGATCGACTCCCGGCACTGCTGAACCAATCACGACCGGTGCACGAGTTTGTGAAGGTAGACATGTGTTTGCCGGGCTGTCCGCCGAGTTCGAAGTTGATTGCGGGTGTGCTGACGGATCTGCTGGACGGGAAGAAGCCTGATCTGGCAGGGAAAGTGAAATTCGGTTAAGGAGCATTCGATGAAGCGCATCACGATAGAGCCGGTCAGCCGCATCGAAGGTCATGCCAAGATCACGATTCAGCTGGGAGACGATGGCAAGGTCGCCAACACCGAATTTCAAGTCACACAGGTGCGCGGGTTTGAGAAGTTCACGGAGGGGCGACCGTTTTACGAGATGCCGGGGATCACGTCGCGCATTTGCGGCATATGCCCGGTGAGTCATGCGCTGGCGTCGGCGAAGGCCTGCGAAGCGATTATGGCTGTGCGCATTCCACCAGCCGCGAGGAATCTACGCGAACTAATTCACTATGCGCAATATGTGCAATCGCACGCGCTGAGCTTCTTCTATCTGTCGGCACCGGACTTTTTGTTGGGGATGGATTCGGATCCGCTGAGCAGAAATATTTTAGGAATCATTCGGAAGCACCCGGATGTGGCGCGGGATGGCATCGAGTTGCGAAAGTTCGGGCTGCAGATTATCGAGGGCATAGCGAAAGAGCGCGTGCATGCCTCGTGGATCGTGCCGGGTGGCGTGAATGCCCCGATGACGGCACAGGTACGCGATCGCATCCTGGCAGATTTGCCGGAGGCGAAGGCGATCACGCAGCGGACTTTCCGATTCTTCAAGGCTGTGCTTGACGATTACAAAGATGAGATTGCGAATTTTGGCACAGCGCCGACGATGCATGCGGGACTAGTGGATCGGAAGGGCAATCTGCAGCTCTATGACGGCATGCTGCGGTTCCGCGGCGCCGCTGGAGAGATCGTCGAAGATCAGATTCCAGTGGACGAGTATTCACAGTGGATTGGTGAAATGAGTCTGCGGGATTCGTATCTCAAGGCGCCGTTCTACAAGCCGATTGGATATCCCAATGGCGTGTATCGTGTGGGACCACTGGCGCGGCTCAACGTGATCGATATCTACGGAACGCCGGCGGCGGATGTGGAGCGCAAAGAGTTTGCGAACAGGTTCCCGCTGCCGGCGCAGAGCGCATTCCTCTATCACTACGCACGGCTGATCGAGATCGTATATGCGCTGGAGAAGATCGAGAAGCTGCTCGGCGATCCGGTGACGCTTGATGAACATGTGCGTGCGAAGGCCGGTGTGAATGCGTTGGAGGGCGTGGGCGTGATTGAGGCGCCGCGGGGGACGCTGATTCATCATTACAAGGTCGATGAGCAGGGCGCGATGAAGTGGGCAAACCTGATCGTGGCGACCGGGCACAATAACCTCGCGATGGGCAAGAGCGTGCAGCAGGTGAGCGAGCGCTATGTCAACGGAGAGAAGTTAGAGGAAGGTGCTCTGAATCGCGTGGCGGCCGTCGTGCGCGCGTACGATCCCTGCCTCAGCTGTTCGACGCATGCGCTGGGTCAGCCGGCGGTGAGAATACGTCTGGTCGATAGCCGTGGAAGAGTGCTGGACGAAGTGGCGAATTAGATGGTTGCCGGCATCACTCGACACGACCTAGATATTTGTCGAGCCATGCGAGCACGGTTTGGACGAGTTCTGTCCGGCGCTCGGTCACATCGTGCGGGGTGTCGAGGACGACATGTTTCTTGTCAGCGTCAGGAGTGCCGAGCATGCGGAACAGAGGCTCCTGAGCCCTGTCCACTGAGAACGTAAAGTCGTAGCGGCCGTTCACCATCAGCACCGGGTCCTTCAGGCGCGGCGCGAAGTTCGCCTGATCGATGGCAGCGGGCGGGGGAAAGAGAAAATATCCGCCGTCAAGAAGCACAACCGTCTTGAGACGATCCTGAGCGAGGGTGGCGTAGATGACGCCCCCGGCGGCGCCGGCACTCACCCCGAGATATGCAATCCGGTTTTGGTCAATATCAGATCTTGTTTCGAGATAATCCAGCGATCGTGCCAGATCTTTGTACTGCTGGGTGATGAACTCGACGTCGCTGGTCTGGCCCGGCGCAACCATTTTTCTCTGGCGCTCGTACGTGCCCTGGTAAATCGGGTAGAACACCGCTCGTCCGCTCTGCACGATGTAATCGAAAAACTTGATGTCGCCTAGCGTGCGGCTGTTCGGAATATCGAGTACACGTGCGCTAGGGAAGAAGACGACAGTCTGGTAGGGCGGCTTCACGTTCTTCGGCAGGAACAGATATGCCGACATCCGTCTCGTTAGAATATGCGGTGAGGAAAGAGATCTTCTCTTCTCGCCAGTCGGCGGTCTCCTCAACCACACCTTCTACTTTGGCATTCAGTGGCGTCTTGTCGTAAGCGTAGAGGGCTTGATAGGCGCGGAAGACTTCATCCGGCAGGGGCTTCACCGTAGCGAAGTCGCGAGCCAGGATTCTGAGCGGATCCAGAGCGCCCTTTGGCGGCGGTGCAGTGTTCTTAACGCAGCGGATTCCGTTTGTCGGAGATCGATCAAAAGCAGGGAGCGCCTCAGGATCGGAGGCGAGATACGTCTGGGAGTTCCAAGCACCTCCGAGGATCAGGTGCGTATCCCCCACTGCGTTCTGCACCCATTCCCTGACGTTACCGGCCATGTCGTAAGTGCCAAAGGGTCCCAGCCCCGCGAATTTTCCGACGGGCGCCGCAGCAGACAACGAAATGTTGCTCTCGCGCACAACGTAGCGGGCAAGATCGTTGGGTGCGGCCTGGTACCACTGGCTAAGAGCAGGCAGACTCTTGCCGGAAAATGCGGCGTAAGCGGCGGCCTCGTACCAACTTACTCCCGAGACCGGATAATCGGCCTGGCCTTCGGGATAGTGCCCGCCCTCCCAGGTCGAAGGGCCTTCGCGTCCGGTGCGGTCGCGGAACAAAAGCATGGCTTCATCCCAATTCAACTCGCGGCCGTTTTGGATAAACTTCTCCGTCCAGTATTGCTTGTTCTTGTATCCACCCTGATCGATGAATTCCTGGAACTCGCGGTTCGTCACTTCGAAGCGATCCAGGTAATAGGGCGGCAGATTGAATGGGCCCAGCCAGCCTATGAAGTCCACCATTTCGAGCCACTGCCCGCCAGGCACCGGAACCATTCCCGGCGGAGCAGCACGGGCGGCGTCGAGGGGAAAATTCATCGTATCTTCGGTGGGCGGAGCAGCGAGGTATTCGCCGATTCCGGGCTTTGAAACTCGCCAGCGGAAATATCCGTTCGGAATTACGACGCCGTTCAGTGGTGTCGCGCCGAGACGAAACCACTTCGAGTCGGGGGAGAGATAGTCCTGGATTTCAACGGTTGCCCCTTCGGGCGCGGAGTTGATAGAGATCGTGCGCGTGATTTGTGTTTTGATTTCCTCAAGTTTGGGATCGCCCGGGAGGTATTGCTCTGCCTGCTTCAGGAGTTGAAACGCAGCGAGTGCCTTCTCCCCAGTCTGTAGTTTGTTGATTTCCGAAATCGCGTCTTCCCGAGCCCAGCGTTGCCGTTCGGACCTGTGATAGAGCCACCCCAGAGCTGCGACGAGCGCGAGTCCCAGTACTCCAGCGACAATCGCGTACTTCCGCGCGACCCGCACTTCGGCAGAGCGGGGTGCCAGCTCCGAGACGCTAATCCGAGTGATCGCCGCTGAGAGATCGCGGCTCATGTCGGCAGCCGATTGATACCGCTTGCTGACATCTTTTTCCAGGGCGCGCGAAACAATGCGGTCGGCTTCCGGAGGAGTATCGGCCCGGAGTTCCCGTAGGGGCTTCGGGGTTTTCAAGCTGAGCGCGCGCAAAACCGCCAGTCCGCTGTCCCCCTCGAAGGGGGTCTTGCCCGCGAGTGATTCGTACAGGACCGCGCCCAAGCTCCACAAATCCGTCCGCGAGTCCACTACCTTACCCTCGGCCTGCTCCGGCGACATGTAAAGGATGGTGCCGACGGGGCCGTCTGAGTCTGCGAGCGATCGGGTGCGATCACCATCAGACTGGGCAAGGAGCTTGGCTAATCCGAAATCGAGAACTTTTGCATGTCCTTTGGGGGTGACAACAATATTCCCCGGCTTTAGATCCCGATGAATGACACCGTGCTCGTGGGCCTCTTCAAGGGCGCCGGCGATCTCTCCGCCCAGCGTGAGAACCTCCTTGGGTGGTAGTGGTCCGGAGCGCAATTTCTCAGCCAGGGAATCGCCGGGCACGTATTCCATGACGATGTAGTCCATGCCATCTTCACGGCCGACGTCATACACGGTGGCGATATTGGGGTGATTTAACTTGGCGAGAGCCAGCGCCTCTTTACGGAAGCGGCTCCGTGCCGATTCGCTGTGAAGCGCGCCGAGAGGAAGAACCTTGATGGCAACATCGCGTTCGAGGCGCTCGTCGACGGCACGGTAAACGACACCCATGCCGCCGGCCCCTAACTGTTCCAGGATGCGATAGTGCGCAAGAGTTCTGCCGACCATATTTTCCCACTTGCTGCCGTGGGCGAATCTTAGGCAATTAGTCGAGATTCCTCAACTTGAAAAGCCGCGCCAGGTGTTGGCAGAAAGTGGAATGCGCTAGGAGATACTGCGCAGGCCGGAGATGATGACCGCGCCGACCGCCCAGTTCCAGGCTACTTCGACTTCGACTTCTCCTTCGCTGCTGACGACGCGGAGGGCCTGGCAGGGCTTGAGTCCAGTGAAGGTGTGGCGGATGCACATGCCGCGCTGGCTGAAGTTCACCAGGTCAGCGTGAAACTCGTGGGTCGCCCCGTCCGCTGCGAGAGAGACTTTGACTTGGCCTTCCGCAGGCAAGCGTGGTTCGCTGCGACGATCGGCAAAGATCGGGGCGTCGGCGGCGATCAGTTCAATCCAGTCTCGCTCATTACTCATGGGCTGAAGCAACATAATGCAGGGCCGCAGTGACATCGCAAAGCACGTTCGTAACGTTTGGCGACTGGACCGAAGTAACCTGGGATTTCGCCGCAGCGGGTGACTGGCAGCTCGACCGTGGATGTCGTTCATCCGCAGAGACTTTGGTCGATTTTCGACTGTGAGCCGTGGTGCGATAGGCCTGCGCCCGCCTGGGAGCTAGTGTCCTGCCGACACCGCGCCGACGGCTTGCATCGAGGGCAGGTCTTTCGCATCCCAGCCACCGCCGAGGGCTTTGATCAGTTGAACGCTGGCGGTCATACGGCGTCCGAGAATCTGGACGGCGGTGCGCTCGTTGTTGAGTGCGATGCTCTGCGCAGTGAGAACTTCCAGGTAAGTCGTCACTCCGCCCCGATAGCGATTGTTAGAAAGCGTAAGGGACTGCTCAGCGGAGGTAACGGCCACCTGCTGGGTCTGGGCCTCGCTATCGAGAATTCGTTGCGCGGCGAGATTGTCTTCCACTTCCTGGAAAGCGGTAAGCACAGTCTGGCGATAGTTGGCGACCGTCTGATCGTAAGTGGACTGAGCTTGTTGCGTGACTGCGCGGCGACGGCCTGCGTCAAAAACGGTTTGGACCGCCGATGCACCGACGGACCAGAATCCGCTTGAGCCGTTCACCAATAATCCCCAGGTGGCACTCTCAAAACCGCCGCTGGCGCCAAGATTCAGAATCGGATAATAGGCTGCCTTGGCAATACCGATGCCGGCATTGGCCGAGGCCATCTGGCGCTCGAAAGAAGCAATGTCGGGGCGCCTCTCGAGAAGGTCCGAGGGAAGACCAGGCGGAATGATCGGCGGAGGCGCATTCAAGGGATTGGCGGGAAGGCTGAAACTCGCAGGAGGCTTGCCGACCAGTACGGCGATGGCATGCTCAAACTGCGCGCGCGAAAGTTCGTCATCGATGGCAAGAGCGCGGGTGGTCTCGAGTTGCGTTTGCGCCTGCGCGACATCGACCTGCGATGCGACTCCACCTTTGTAACGGTTCTGCGTTAACTCCAGAGCTTTTTGAAAGGCGACCACTGTGGAGTTGAGAAGTTGCTGTTCGGCATCCAAACTTCGCATTAGGAAGTAGTCGACCGCCAATTCGGCGTGGAGACTGAGACTGACATTTTCGAGGTCGGCCGCGCTGGCCTGTGCATTTTCGCGGCTTTGTTCCACGGTGTGGCGGATGCGTCCCCAAAGGTCGACTTCATAGGAGACGTCCATGGGGAGGATGAGATCGCTATAGCTGGTTCCGTTGGTGGCAGATCCCAGCGGGCGGTGCTGCGAGAGGTGGATTCGATTGACGTTGGGGTTCGCGGTTACGGTGGGGAAGTAGCTCGCGCGAGTGAAACGAACCAGTGCGCGCGCTTGCGCATACTGAGCCTGCGAAGCTTTCAGCGTCTGGTTGGAGACGCTGATCTGCTCTTCGAGCGCGTTGAGTTGCGGGTCCTGATAGATCTCCCACCACTTGCCCTTGGCAATCTGATCGCTTGGCTGAGCGGTCTTCCACTGGCCAGTCTCCTTGTACTCAGGAGGCGCGGCTACCGGCGGTCGCTGGTATTTAGGACCCACCGTGCATGCACCCATCAGCAAAACAAACGCAAGCAGAGATGCGGCGCGAAGGCGATTGGGAGCAGCGAGCGCAGATCTCACCTCGCAGCCCCTGCGGTGTTTTGTGCGATGCGGACCGGCTGGCCGGGCAGCAGGGAGTCCAGGGGATTCACGATGATGGATTCGTTTCCGGCAAGGCCCGAGATGATTTCGACTTCGGTGCCGAAGTCGCGGCCGATGGTGACTGGAAGCAGAGCGGCTTTGTTGTCGTTCACCGTCGCGAGGCGTAAGCCTTCTGAGCGGAACATCAGAGACGTTGCGGGAACAATATAGCTTGAGGTTCCAGCCGGCAGCTTCAGGTGCAGAGCAGCGTAGGCTCCGGGCAACAGTTGGCCATTGGAATTGTCGACTTCGAATTGCACCAGCAAAGTGCGTGAGGAAGGATCGATGGCGTCCGAGGTCGAGACAAGTTTTGCCGGGATGCGCTTGCCGGGAAGATCGGGGAAGGTGAGATCGGCGACGAGACCAGGCTTGGCGTTGCGCGAGTAATCCTGCGGAACGTTCACGTAGGCACGGAGTTTCTTCACGGAAGCGATATGGAAGAGCTCGCGGCCCGGACCACCGCTGCTGCCCGAATCAATCAACTGTCCGATGTCGGTGTTGCGGGCGGTGATCACGCCATCGAAGGGAGCATAGATTTTCTGAAATGACAGGAGCTCGGTAAGCCGTTGAACATTGGCCTCGCCGGACTTCACGATGGCTTTCTTGGCTTCGTAATCGCCTGCGGCGTTGTCAGCGTCCTGCTTGGATACGGAGTCTGTCTTCAGAAGACCGGCGTAGCGATCTGCAGTTATCTGCGATAGATGCAGGTTT
>CAVRWV010000028.1:0-9657 GCA_963724985.1 Terriglobia bacterium
AGCCCAATAGGCGTTGCGGTTTGCGAGAGTTACAGCAACGATACCAGCGCATCGAGGATGCCATAAGACTGGGCTGGAGCGCCCGACTGTTGAATTCTATGCGGGTCTAAGAGATGGGGTGCCTGGTGGGATTCGAACCCACGTCATCCGGAGCCACAGTCCGGCGTTCCACCGCTGAACTACAGGCACCATCTGGTGAGGATCGGACTCGAGATCGCTAGTGCTTCCGCGAGCGGGTCACTACTCGCTGGCAAACGGGAGCTCTGCCTGCCAGTACATTGATTATAGCAATCTGGCTCCGAGCCATGTCAGGCGGAAAGGATCGTCCTTCAGGGATCGGCGCCGCTCTCGAACTCATAGCCACGCTTTCTGCCGCCGCGCACAAAAAAAGATCCGCCTTCCGGCGGATCTCAGTTACACATGCGTTCCAGAGATTATGTGCGTCCCACTCCCACGTACTGGTACCCCATGGAGCGGAGTCGTCCAGGGTCGAGCAGATTCTTCGTGTCGATAATAATGGGGCGCTTGAGCAACCGTTTGATCTTCTCGAAATCAAGCGCTCGGAACTCCGGCCAGCCGGTGCCCACAACCAGCGCGTCTGAACCTTCGGCCGCAGCGTACGGCGATACGCAGCAGCGGATACCGTCAAGCTCCGAGTTCCCTTCCGCAACCGCGACCGGATCGTAAGCGCGAACATGCACGCCCTGCGTCATCAGATTCTTCGCCAGCAACAACGACGTCGATCCAGCGATGTAATTCGTATTGGGCTTGAAAGCCAGCCCGAGGATGCCCATCTCTTTTCCTTTGATGTTGTCGACCAGCGCCGTAATCTTGTCGACGATACGATCCGGCAGCGAGCGATTCACCTCACGGGCGGCAGCGAGGATACGCAACGAAACGCCATTGCCGTTCGCGAGGCTGGCGAGCGAATCCATTTCCGTCTCGGCGAACGGTCCAGCGAATACGGAACCAGGCTGCAAGCAGCGCGGACCAATCTTCTTATCTAGTCCAAGTGCCAGCGCCAGGTCCATCGCATCGGCCTTCACGCGCTCGCTCAAGCTGGCGATCTCGTTGATGAACGCAATCTTCGTCGCGACGAATGCCGTAGAAGCTTCCCGCACCAGTTCCGCCGTTTCGTGATTCGTAACAATCACCGGCACTCCGCGCATCACCAGCGGACGATAGGTCTGCTTCAGCGCCATCACTGCATCGCTGGAACTCGTTCCCAGCAGAATGCGATCGGGCCAATTGAAATCTTCCACTGCGCAACCGTTGGTAAGGAACATGGGCTGCGAAACAATCGTGATCGCCAGTCCAGCTTCCTTGATCCGTTTTTCGATGCGCGCGCAGGTTCCTACCGGAACCGGGCTGCTCACGACAATGATCGTTCGCGGACGCGCCATCTGTGCCAATCGCAGCGCCAGATCTTCCACCTGCACATGCGTGTCTTCCGCCAGAAAAATCACACTCGACTTGGCAGTGGCCGCGGCGACCTCGGTTGAATACATCAGCCGCCCGGCGCGCATGTTGCGGCGCAATACTTCTTCCAGATTCTTTTCGTAGAAGCCCAGCTTGCCTTGCGCCACTTCTTTCAATCGCGCGCTGTCTTCGTCAAAGCAGGTGACCGGCAATCCAAAATCGGCGAGGCATGCGGAAATGATCGTCCCCAGATAGCCGGAGCCATACACTGCGGTGTGCATACAATTTCCTTTCGGCCAGCGAGGGCCAGCAGGCGAGCACTATTGGGGGAGGGCTTAGCCTGCATCAGACCGTAAGTTGTAGCGTTTTCAACAGTTCATTCGCAATCCGAAATCAGGCCATGTCCAGTAGTTTGGAGGTAATTCCGACGCTAACGGCAGGAAGCTGCAATGATGATGAAGGAGTAATCAGAGGGCGACGCAAAGCGCGCGGCCGAGCTACTTGATCCCGATCGAAGCCAAGCGTCTTCCCAGCGGAATTGGCGCTAAATCAGTCCAGCGCTCCTCAGCAGCTTCGCGGACGAACGTCAACTCCTCGATACAGACTCGCCGGGTCCCATTGAACGTCTGCCAGCGTTCCCGAGCCACGCTTTCCGCCACTTGCGCCGCTTCCATGGTATCCAGCTTGGCAATAGTGAGGTGCGGCATATACGGCCAGCTCTCTTCTGCCCATAGCGACGCGCGGTTCATCTGATCGTGCAATTCCCGCATTCGATACGCGCCATGCGCCACCCGTATGAAAATTGTGGGCGTAATCGGCATGAACGTTTCCACTTCGCCCATCTCAATGACGAACGGATTGGCTCCCTGGCAAACCAGCTCTACCTGTTCCCGCGCCTGTTGTTCCGAGCCGCGCAAACAGCGTGGCGGCAGGACTGTGATATGCGCGGGGAGATGAGCATGCGGCGGATGGAGCTCGCTACGCAAGTTCTCGACGAACTCGCCCAGGGTATTTCGAATGTAAGCCACTAACGCGTAGCGCGGACTCTGCATGCAGTAGGCAATTATAGACTTCCCGGCCCTCGATGTTGTAATGCGAACCGCGAGAGCACACGAATGACTCTCATGGCACCTTGCCCTCCAATGCGGAACCCGCGATTGACTCCCGTGTTCCCGCGCACTAACATGCAACGCGACTGGAGTACCTGCGATGCGCCCATGTTGTCGTCTCCGCCGGGTTCTTTGTGCTGTGCCGCTGTTTGCCTTGCTGACCGGAGTAGCGCTGTCCCAAACCAACGCCCCACCTAAAAGCGCTCCACCAAAATATGACGTCGCCACCGAAACCAAGGTGAAGGGCATCGTCGAGGAACTGAAGTTTCTGCCGCCTTCAGGCGCGAAGCCGCAAGCGCGGTTGCTGATGAAATCCGGAACCGATGACGTGGAAGTCTATCTTTGCCCCAAGTCATTTCTCGACGACATGGGCGTAACGTTCAAAAAGGGTGATGAGATCCAGGTCACCGGATCGAAGGTGAAACTCGACGGCGCCGAGCTGACACTCGCGCGCGAAGTTTCCAAGGGCGAAGACAAACTGATCTTACGTTTCGACAACGGCAAGCCGGTGTGGTGATATTGCGTTTGACCCTTCTCACCAGGAATGGTTTACGGGTGCCCAATCTTAGCCTTCTTTTGGCTAGGGTGGGATCAGAGCAGCCCCATTTCCCTGTGTTGAGATTTTTCTGGCCCTCGTAGCAGTTCTCTCCACCAGTCGCGGCCTAGAGCAGACTGTTAGCGCACCTGCCTTCGGCGCACAAAATCCCCAACCCGGTAGTGAAATTCCTGAACCCGCGCAGTTTGCTCTGAAACCAACTTGGAGGACATCGCATCAGCAATCATGAGAATACCCATGTACGTTGTCCTCAACGGCGTGCGGCTGCTTTGGGGATTACTCGCAGCTACTTCGATCTCAGGAACAGAATCGATTTCAAGAAGGAGAACAGTAATGGCAACAAAAGGAAAAGTCCTGGTACTAGTCTCGAGCGGTCACGGCTTGCCCTTGAAAGATGGCAAGGTTTACACCGGCGCTGGCTACTACCTCAATGAGCTGACGGTTCCGGTTCGCGCCCTGATGAAGGAGGGCTACGAAATCACTTTCGCCAATCCGAAAGGCAACACCCCGCAAATGGATGTTCATTCGGCTGTAGCCGACTTCTTCGGTGGGGACGAGGCTAAGCTTCAGGACTATCTGAAATTCCGCGACACCCTGACTGGGCTCAAAAATCCAACTCGTATCTCCGATGTCATCGCATCAGGCCTGGATCAGTATGACGCTGTTTTCGTCCCCGGCGGCCATGGCCCGATGATGGATCTTCTCGATGATCCCGACGCCGGCATCGTGATGAGACATTTTCATAAAACATCTAAGCCGACGGCGGTTCTGTGCCATGGTCCGATTTCGCTTCTCTCGGCTCTTCCGAATTCGACCGAATTTGTCGCCGCCTTGAGCGCGGGGGACGCCGCTGGTGCGCGGGAAAAGGCTAAAGGCTGGATATACGCTGGCTATAAGATGACTATCTTTTCGACAGCGGAAGAGCAGCAGCGGGAGCCGCTTGAGATTGGTGGCAAGGTTCTCTTCTACCCGGACTTCGCCTTGAGTACGGCGGGCGGTGACGTAAGTGTGCTCGCTCCATGGAACAGCTACGTCCTTCAAGATCGCGAGTTGATCTCAGGTCAGAACCCTTTCTCTGACCAAGCACTTCTGAATCTTCTTCTGCCGGCACTCAACGAGAAGAAGAAATCACTCGTTGCGTAAGCCGACGTTCACGTTTCGGAGCCAGGCTGCCTCACTTCGCTGTGTTAAGATTTTTGTGACCCCTCGTAGCAGTTCTCTCCACACAGTCGGGGCGTAGCGCAGCCTGGTAGCGCACCTGCCTTGGGCGCAGGGGGTCGGAGGTTCGAATCCTCTCGCCCCGACCAATCATCCCAAGTGGCTCATTGAATCAGTGGCAATACTAATTCGATTTCTTCGTGTAACTTCGGCCTGGCACAAACCTCCTCACCTGCTCACCCGCTAGCATTTTTGCCAGTTTTAGCTCTCGCGATCCACTCTCTAGACTTCTTCAACTGACGAGTGCGGTTAGTGCTCGATGATGAACTCCACAAATAAAAGACCAGCTTGGTTCTTGCTCACTCGCCATTGGTTAAGCCTGGTCGGGGTTGCCCTGGTCACAACGGCTGGTATCTCTTGGCTTTTTGTATTGCCGCAACAGCTTCGCGGCCACGTCAGCAATCCATATATCGGAATCGTTATCTTCCTGGTCCTTCCAGTGCTGTTCTTCGCTGGCTTGGCGCTGATTCCAATCGGAGTCTACCTAAGTAAGCGGCGCATTCGAGAGGGCTTAGCTGACGCTTCCTTCGATCGCAGGGCTGCTCTCCGTCGGATTGCCTGGTTCTTTGGTGTCGTCACGCTTGTGAACATCATTATTGGGACTCAAGTTACGTACCGCGCCGTCAGCCATATGGACACTCCACAATTCTGCGGGGCGACGTGTCACGCGATGAGTCCTCAGTTCGCTGCCTATCAGAATTCACCTCACTCGCGGGTGGAATGCGTTGAATGTCACGTAGCTCCCGGGGCCACAGGGTGGGTCAATAGCAAGGCCGCTGGACTTCGCCAGTTGGTTGAGACCGTCTTCAATAGTTATCCGAGACCGATTCCCTCGGCCTTAACGAGCAACCGCCTCGTGCCCGCACGAGAGACCTGCGAGAACTGTCACTGGCCACAGCAGTTCTCGGGCGTTACTCTCCGCTTAATCAATAAGTACGCTGAGGACGAGTCGAATACGTTAACGCAAACTGTCCTCCTCATGATGGTGGGGGGCAACAGGATCGCAGGGATTCACGGTGCTCATTTCGGACCAGGAGTTCACATCAGTTTTGCAGCAGCCGACGCTGCCAGGCAGACCATTCCCTGGGTCAAATACAGGAATACCGCTACAGGAGTGAGTGAGACGTTCATCGCTTCCGACACATCACCTGCTTCGAATGACAGTCTGCCGCGACACGAGATGCAATGTGTGGATTGTCACAACCGGCCAACGCATACTTTCGAACTGCCGGATCGAGCGATGGACAAAGGACTCAGTGGCGGCGATATAGCCGTGACACTCCCTTACATCAAGAAAAAGGGTGTGGAAGCACTGAAGGCTAATTATCAGTCACGCAGCGAAGCAGCTGCGAAATTGCCGGAAAGCATCGTGAGTTTCTATCAACAACAATACCCCGCGCTTTATGCAAAGCGCTCTCAAGACGTTAACCAGGCAGTTCAGGCGATTCTTGCAATCTACAACAGGAATGTCTTCCCGGACTTAAAGGTTACATGGGGCACGTACCCCAATAATCTCGGCCATACCGACTTTCCAGGATGCTTCCGATGTCACGATGGTTCGCATGCTTCAAAAGATGGAAAGACAATCACGCAGGACTGCAATACCTGCCACGAACCTCTGGCGATGGACGAAACATCCCCTGAAATCCTGAAGAAGCTTGGCATCGCGGAGCGAGTCTCGAGACTTCAAAAACAGTGATGCCGATGTTGCGGCGAGAACAACGTCCTGTCAGTAAGGAGCTGAGCATGAGCATTAAGTCTGTATTCGCTGTGGGAGCAACGTTACTGGTTACTTCAACAGCGTTGTTGGCGTCTGGTGATGGTGCGGCGCTCTACAAGGCAAAATGTGCAGGTTGTCACGGCGCGAATGGTGAAGGTAAACCAGCGGTCAAGGCGCCATCGCTTAAAGGAACGACATGGGATACCAACAAAATTATCGAGCACCTAACCAAAGGAGAACCGCAGAGCAAGCCCCCTCACAACAAGGGGATCTCAGGACTGACGGATGAGCAGGCCAAAGCGATCGCAGACTACGTGGAGACTCTCAAGTAGTTCGACCGGGGTGGCTCACATCGTTTTTGCCGGAAACAATTTTGAGGGTGCCCTTCTCGCCCGCTTTTTGGCGAGGTGGGAGCATTTCGGCTTTCCTCACAAGCGTTGCTGAGTCAACGTTACCGCAACCCATCTCCAGTAGAGTTTCAAAAGCGTCAAGCGCGCCGCCGTTCTACCAGCGGCTCGTTGTCACTCGCTCTTACAGCTGGGAAACTCGCCGGGATCGAACATCGGTCGGACCTCCGTTTCGCCTTCCCATCCTGGCCAATACTGCCGGTGCAGTTCCATGAAGTTGCGGGCGCTCTCCACCGCTTCCTCTTTCGTTTTGAACTCAAACTGCGCGTAGCCACCAACCACTTCCTTGGCTTCGATAAACGGTCCGTCGATCACCGTCACTTTCCCTTTCTCCAGTCGCACTCGCGCTCCGTGCGCGCTGGGGAGCAGTCCCCCGATGCCGAGCATCGTGCCGGATTTCATTTCATCTTCCGCAAGCTTCCCGATCGCTTCCACCAACTCTTGCGGCGGGACGCCGCACTTCTCTGCGGACTTCACAATCATCATGTAACGCATCGTTCCTCCTCTTCAGTTTTGATTCCGGAGCTGGGAATCCCGGCCTCTTTAGGCCCGCTCGATCATGCCTCTACTACTACGTCGTACGAAGGGCCTGGAAATCGACAATCGTTCAACAGTATTTTCGTTTAGGGCGTATCCGGAATTCCCGAGGCGCGTGGCCACATCGTTCTTGTCACCAAACAATTTTGAGGGTGCCCCATCTCGCCCGCCTTTGGCGAGGTGGGAGCATTTCCAATGTCCGCACAGGTGCGGCTGAGTCAACGTAGCTTACCCGCTCTTTCGCCGACAAAATTCGAATAGGCGGGACCGCCCATTCACGACTTCTTGCTATCGGAGATATGCCAAAGAACGCCCGTAGGATCGCTCAGGTAAAGCACACGTAGACCCCACGGTTGCATCGCTGGCGGCTTGCACATGATGCCCGGGTACTTCTTCGTAAACTCCTGGCGCTGGATGTGTTCCCACCATGCGTCCGCATCTTCGACGTTCAGGCCCATCATGAAATTGCCCGCGTGTTGCTCAACGTAAAACTTCTGCAGCAGAAATCGGAACGAGCCGATCTGTAGCTCTGCGATTTCGTCGTTGCTCCAGTTGATCGTAAAGCCGAGATCGGTATAGAACGCCTTGGAAAGCGCGTGATCTTTGGCGGGCACGAACGCCTTGATGTCGATTACAGGACTTGGAAGCATTACTTTCTCCACTGCGCAAAAGGTGCGAGACGACGCGCACAATTCACATTTCGACAGGAATATAGTCTTACTTCGGACGGCCAAAGAAGATTACATATCCGTCGGGGTCTCGTATCTCAAATCCACGCAACCCATCGTGAGTATCCATTAATGGCACGCTGAACGTAGCGCCCAGATCGAGGAATTCGGCCGCCAGCGCATCTGGATCAGGAGCGTAGACGTAAGCGTCCCAACGCATTGAGGGGTGCCGGGTGGCATTTGGTACTGGTGAAGTCGCTTTCTCGGACTTGACGAAAAGCTGCGCCCCGCCCCTGCCGTTAATCGCGAAGAATGGATCCTGATCGGGCTCCTGGAATCTCGTCTCAAAACCTAGCTTGTCACGGTAAAAAGAGATCGTCTGATCAACGTTGCTGACAATGAAGAACGGCGAAATATGTTCTGTCGCTGCTCGCTTCATAGCAAGTCCTTGGAGGCGAAATAATAGCATTTGCCAAGTGCTCAAGTTGCGTTACGCTGCGTTGTGCCCATGAAGCTCCGTCTTGCAATTCTCCTCTTCCTGATTGTCGCGTGTAACAAAGCGTTACCGTGCACTTGTATGGGGCCGCTCGAAGCCAAGAGCGTGCGCGAAGTTGCCGAATGGTACCTGCATCAACCGGATGTTGGCTTGATCTTTGAAGGCAAAGTTGTGAAACAGGAACTGCGGACAGGTTCCGTTGGTGGGCCATCGACCGCTATGTCGATGACAGAATCAGGGCGGTATCGAGAAGTGTCGTTTGATGAAGTCCAAATTCTGCGCGGGAGTAAAGCTGACCATGTCTCGGTTTTGACGGGGCTTGGAACCGGCGATTGCGGATACGCTTTCCAAACAGGTGAACGGTATTTGGTTTTCGCAAGCAATGGCCCAAATGGATCATGGTTTACGAGCATCTGTAGCGGTACGAACACGATTGAAGACTCCGGGGCCGCCTTACGCTTGCTGAGAGATGAGAAACCTACCTCCGACGATCTACTGTCGCCACTAGAGTATGAGAAGCAGTACATCGAGACGGTTCTGCCGAAGAGAACGGGCACCATCTGTGGGCGCATATTGAAACCCGACGGTACTCCTCTCAAAGGTGCCGGCGTTCAGCTTTGGGAAGTTCGATCTGATGATCTTCCACCTCGTGGCGCTGAGGATCCGAACACTACTTCGCAGGACGGGCATTTCTGCATCGAGCACGCAGAGCCCGGAGCGTACTTGCTCACCGTAGAAAGCGAATACGTTGGGGACGCTCGCTACATGGGATTTTATCCGGGTGTCTTTTCGCAACCAGAAGCCACGAGGGTGGAAATCAAGCCGGGTGTTCGCTCGCCGGATGTCACATTCCACACGTTTCTTGAACCGCTCTACACGATACGCATTCGTGTTGTGAGTTCTGATGGTACTCAGCTTTCTTGGAAGAACGGTTGCGGAGTGTCAGTAGATAGCGTGTACCGTGACCCACTTTCCTATCACATAAGTCACACTCTAGAAGATGACGGCAGCTATACGTTCGGTTATATACCAATCGGCAACTACGTTGTCTCAACCTTCTTTGAGCCCGATTCCGGCGGCGACCGTCCCAAGCCTTTTCCGGAATCGGCAACGTGGAAATCGGCCCAGAAACGAGTCGTCGTCAAGGGCGATACTGACGTTGTGATCCAGATGGAGCCTGCGAGCCCCAAATAATCTATCCGGCGGGCGCCCATATCGTTTTTGGCGGGTGGTTCTCATCGTGGGAACCTTTCCCAAGCAACAATTGCTGCCGTATAGTCGTTCACTCATGAGGCGAATCATCCTAGTCGCCGTTATCGCTCTCCTTGCCTTATCTGCATTATGGGCGGTGCAGGTGGAAATCACCTATCGCAAAAATATCAGGGAAGGGCTCCCGGTCACGCCGAAAGGTTGGTCCGCAGCCTGGGTGCCCCACCATCGACACGCCTTTGGGTCGTGGGTGGGAGAGCCCAATCCGCACAGGCGCCAGCGGCCTGACTGAAGTATCTCTGCGTTCCGAATAAAAGA
>CAVRWV010000029.1:0-34111 GCA_963724985.1 Terriglobia bacterium
ACTTGCGAACGCCGCTTCGTAGTTGGGTGTGCCGTCTGGCTTCGTGTACTTGGGACCAATCTGCTTTGAAGCTTCCGTCTGGAATGTCCACGCTTCTTTCTGGCTGGTCAGGTCGACAGCAAACAGCTTGCCCTCATCCGATCCGATATACAGCATGTTCCCCACCAGCGCTGGTGACGAAAACATCGGCCACTTGTTCGAGCTGAAGATCTGAGGTCCCGTTCCCGTCTTCGCATCCACGACGTACAGCGCTCCCGAGTCCGAGGTCGAGAAATACACTTTGCCATCGCGCACCGCGGGCGAGCCGATCACCCACGATCCTTTATTGTTGAACGCCCATTTCTTCTGACCGGTTTTCGCGTCCACTGCATACAGGTTCGAATCGCGGCATCCGAAATAGACGACTCCATCCGCCACCGCTGCTGATGACTGGATTCCAACCTGGTTGTGTATCTCCGGATCCTCGCCCGTCTTGAAGCGCCAGACTTCCTTGCCCGACTTCGCGTCGACCGCGTAGAAGTAGCTATCCCAGCTTCCGACAAACACTTTGCCATCGGCGATCGCCGGGGACGCATGCACCACATCGCCCGTCTGGAATTTCCATTTGAGCGTGCCCGTTTTCGCATCGAGAGCGTAGACGTTCCCGTCGCCGCTGCCGAAATAGACCGCTCCCTCCCACACCACGGGCGACGACAGATAGCAGTCGTACGGATCAGGCATAACCTCCGCCACAGGAACCGCACCGTGCAGATGCTTGCCCGCGAAACGCCGCTCGCCGGCCGTATCGAACTTCCACTTCTGTTGACCTGTCGCCGTATCCACAGCGTAGAAGCTGCCGTCGTAGCTGCCGAAGTACGCCATGCCATCCGCTACCGCCGGTGATGACGCCACGCGGCTCTTCGTCTGGAACTTCCACTTCAGCGCGCCTGTGCTCCGATTCACTGCGTAGAAATTATTATCAAGACTGCCGAAATAAACCGTGTCCTTCACCACGGCAGGCGACGACGCGATCTGCCCACCGGCCTGAAACTTCCATTGAAGCTGATTGAACTTCGTAAGCGGCTGCGTTTCATAGACGCCGGTATGCCGTGGATTGCCGCGAAACATCCACGCATCCTGCGCCATCGCCGCACCGCACAACACGAGGATTACTAGCAAGCGAGAGATTTTCATTTGTGTAGGTTAGACGAGCGCCTGGGACGAATGTCATTCTGTTCCCGCTCGACTGGTCGCGGTTTCTTCTCGTCTCGTCCCAAAATCGAACTCGGACGGCACGCAAACTCAATACCTGTCATTTCGAGCGACTGGCCGCCGCGTTTTTCGCGATCCGTTTTTGGATCGCGCGGCCAGGAGTCGAGAAACCGTGAGTTTCTTCGGCTCGCGCTGGTAGCTCAAGCGATCGCGCCTGTTCCCACAGCCACCAGCTACCAGCTACCCATCTCTCTCGCTCATCTCCCCCTTTCCGCCCTTCATCCACTATTCCAACCTTCCGTCACTGAGCGCGTGCCCCCACATCCCATATCCTCCACACTGCCTGCAGGAGGACGTACTCATGATCACGTTTCGGACTGTAGTTCAAATTCTTGGCACCATCCCACTTCTCTTTACCACCCTGCTCGCGCAGACCTGGTCTCTCCCGCAGGACACTTCTGTCAAAGACAATGGCCCGCGCACGTATCGGTTCGTTGTCGACTACAACACTGCTAACACCCGTGGCGAGATCGTCCGCCGTCAGCGTGTAACGGGCGAATATACCCGCGGACTTCCCGCTGGCGAAGTCAGTTGGAAGAACGTGACTGATGTTGCCGTGAACAGCGCAACCGATCCTTTTCCGGTCGGAAATAAACTCGACTTCATGGAGGGATTCCGCTATCCAAACAATTTAGGCGACACCATGAAGCCCGACTTCTTCAAAGGCTTCCCGCCCACCGCTGTCATGGAACGCAATCTCGTTTGGGATACCGGCATGTTCGAACTCTTCGGTCAGGAGCAGTTCGCTCACCTCAAGCTGAACGAACCGTTCCACTACATCACCAACCAGAACACCAATATGCCCGGCGTCGGCAATTTCAAGAACAGCGACGTTGTCCTCGTATGGACCGGCCGCTCACAAAAGAATGGGCAGGACTGCGCCGTCATCGAGTATCGTGCTTTCTTTAATCCGCTAGACATCTCCAACGGAGGCTTGCTCTTGAAGGGTCGCAGCAATTACTGGGGACTGATCTGGGTCTCGCTCGCGACCAAACAGATCGAGTACGCTACGCTCTACGAAGATGTCCTTGGCGAACTGACTCTGCCCGGCCAGCAAATGCAGGTCATGGACGTCGTGCGCACTGGCACCTTTGAACCGGTCACAAAGTAGGTAACTATGGCTCGCATCGAGCGCAGATGGAAGTTGTCGCTGGTTCTCATCAACCTGACGGTGTTGTTCGTGGTGCTGCTCGTGGCGATGATGAACCATGTCTCCGGCGGGAAGGAGTTGCTCCGCATGCTGGTCTACGCGCTGATTTTCGCGAATACGGCCGGCATTCCCGCCGTTGCTCTTCTCCCTCCTGTCCTGGATCGAGTGATCCAGCGCAGATGGCCAATCGTTCCCTTGTTGGTGCCGATCTTCGCTCTATTTACGGCCGCCGGCTGCCTTGTGGCGCAGGGCCTTCTGGTTTTACTGCACCGTGCTTCTCTAGAGACGTTCTGGCACGACTACTACTTCAACGTGCGCTTTGGTGTGCTCTTTTCTGTAGTCTTCGGCTCGGGAGCATTCTTTTATGGATCGCTGCGCGAACGTCTCCGCGAGACCGAACACAAACTCCACGAAAAAGAGGTGGCCGAAGAGCGCACTCGCAAGTTGGAGGCCGAAGCGCGCCTTCGTTGGCTCGAATCCCGCATCCATCCACACTTCCTCTTCAACACGCTCAACTCCATCAGTTCGCTCATACCCAACGATCCGATCCGTGCAGAACAGACCGTTGGACGCCTGGCCTCGCTGCTTCGCTCTTCGCTCGACAGTACCAACCAGTCCCTCATCCCGCTCGAGCAGGAGCTGGCGATCGTCGAGAACTATCTCGACATCGAGAAGGTTCGCTTCGGAACCAAACTGCACGGAGCAGTTGAGATTCCTCCTGAACTGAAAGAAGTAAAGGTACCTCCGTTGGCGATACAGTCCCTCGTTGAAAATGCGGTGAAATATGGAATCACGCCGCAAAAATCTGGGGGAGAATTGCTCGTGCGTGCGTTCGCGCAGAATGGCGACCTGCACATCGAAGTCTCCGACAGCGGTACCGGATTTGACCTCGCCGCCGTGCCTGCGGGACATGGCCTCGATAACCTTGTGGGACGCCTCGACGCGCTTTTCGGAGACCGCGCGCGGTTGAACGTCACACGCCGCGAAGGCCGCTGCGTTGTACAAATGATCTTGCCACGTTCATGAAACTCCGCGCCTATCTTGTCGACGACGAGCCGCTCGCTCTCGAGCGCCTGCGCCGTCTGCTCGCTCAATCGGATCGCGTTGAAGTCGTCGGCAGCACCACCGAACCGGAAGAAGCCATCGCCGCGCTGACCGATGGGCCAGTCGACCTGCTCTTCCTCGACATCCAGATGCCGCGCCTCAACGGCTTTGAGGTCCTGTCGCGCTTGCCGGTTCAGCCCGTGGTGATCTTTACCACCGCCTACGATCAATACGCGCTCAAGGCCTTCGCGGTAAACTCCGTCGACTACCTGCTCAAGCCCATCGATCCTGAACAACTCGAGCGTTCGCTCAATAAAATCGACAGTCTGCGCGGCAATGGCCCCGCATCGCATCCTGACTTGCAAGCCCTCATCACTTCGCTTGCCGATTCTTTACGCAAACAGCAACCCGAGTATCTCGACCGTATCGCCTCGCGTCTCGGCGAGCGCCTCTGGTTTATCGATCTTGCGCGGGTCACGCACTTCTACGCCGAAGACAAGCTCACCTACGCCGTCGCCGACGGAAAAGCCTATTGCATCGACCACACCATAGCCGATCTTGAAGGGAAGCTTGATCCGAAGAAGTTCCTGCGCATCCATCGCAGTACGCTAGTGAACGTAGCGTGGATTAAAGAAGTCGCTGTACTTCCTGGCGGAGGATTGAACGTCCGCCTGCGCGACGCGAAAGAAACCAACCTGACCGTCGCACGCGACCGCGCCCGCGAATTCAAATCCCGCCTCGGCTGCTAGAAGCCATTGCACCACAGAGATTCTTTTTTGCTTGTCATCACGAGCGGCCACAGGCCGCGAGGGATCTGCAGTTCGCTTGTGCAGTTTCGCTTGTGTGGCGCGGACATTCCTGTCCGCGCTCTGCGCCCTCCGCGTCCTCTGCGGTGAATAATCGCCTACCGCACCGCCACCTTCTGCGGCGTCGCATTCCATCCTCGTATCGCCACCTGCGCCGCCCCAGTCCCCGCCGACGCAGGATATTCGATATCAATCTCCTTCGACTCGCCCGGCAGCAACGACACGTAGTTATCGCTGTAGTACGCGGGAAGAATTCGCGCGCCACTCGCGTTCAGCAAAGTCAGCTTGTTCTCCAGCGCGACGTCATTCCCAGTGTTCTTCAACTGAACCCTCACATGCACCGTCTGCTCCAATTTCGTCGAACTCGCATTGGCCGTCACTGTCGCCGCCGCCAACCGGTTCAACTGCCGGTACTGCGAGTTCGTCCCGCCGAGCCAATACAAATTGTCCGAGACTAACTGCCCGCTGGCATTCCGCAGTTCCAGCTTTATGATCACCATGCCAGCTTTCGTGTAAGGCGCCAGCTCCAACTGGAACGCATTCGCCACCGCATCGGCCGCCAGATCCTTTTTCTCTTCACGATGCAGCAGCAATTTATTGTCCAGCGAATAGACATTTGCGGTCACCGTCAATCCCGACTGCGCCGCATTGGTCGTGTTCACCACGTCTACGTTGTTGTTCGAAAGATCCAGTTGCACGTGGACCGGCTCGCACGCCTTTTTCGTTCCATAGAACGACGCTTGTGTATCGTAATCCGAGCTGAAGATCTGCCACATCGTGCTCGGCCATGCGGGTTGCGTCATCCATAGCAGGCGTCCACTGTTCGGCGCCCACAGGTGCGCGTTCATCCCTTCGAAGATCGCGCGGTGCTGCACGTAATTCAGCATCTGCGCCTTGCGCTCGAAATCCTCCAGACTCGTCGGCGCGCCGAACTCCGATTGGATCTGCGCCATGAACGCCGTTACCTCGCCATTCCCGCTCTGGTGCCAATCGTGATACGCCCAGTTATCGCTGATCGGCCACTGGTCCTGCTCCGGGATCCACGCCTTGAACGACTCCAGCGTCGACATCGAGGGCGTTCCCGTCTCTACCGAGAATCCGCGATTCAGGATCGTGTAGTACAGCTGCGGATCCATATACCGGTACGGTCCGCTGCCCTGCAAGTTCACGCGATTCGAACTCGGCGAGTAGTACCGCGTTCCATCCAGCGTGCGCGTCAACTCGTCCAGTCCAAGATTGATCGCGGGTTGCGGAACGCCTTCATTGCGTCCGCACCACACCACGATCGACGGATGATTGCGGAAGCGCAAGATCACGTCGCGCGCATTCTTCAGGAACAGCGCCGGATCTCCCGCCTCGATGTTGTAATCCTCCGTCGCCTCCCAGAAATCGTTCCACACCAGTTGCCCGTATTCATCGGCCAGATCGTAGAACGTTTCCTCAGTGTTCTGCCCCTGCCAGTTGCGGATGATGTTCAGGTTCGCATCATGATGCAGGCGGAAGTAGGGCTCAAGTTTCTCGCGTGACACGCGTTTGCGCGAATCGTCCATGCCCCAATTGCCGCCACGGCAGGCGATTTTCACGCCGTTCACTTTGATCACCAGATACGGTGCAGCCTCCGGATCGGTCCCCCGCTTCAGAGCCGCAGAAGACTGCTGGCCCGGCACGATCGATGCCACCCACCACTTGAAGTACTCCTTGTATTCCTCCGGAAGTCCCGCTGGCAGCGGATCCGTCGACGGCGTCTGGATCATCCCCGCATGCGTGACGTTCACCACGCGCTCATTCAGCGAACGCGCCTTCGTCGGTGAAAATTCCACGCGCCGCAGATGCCCTGTCTCATCGAACAGGCTCAGCTCGTACGTGATCTCACGTATGCCGAAGCGCACATGCTTCACATCCGCTGTGTTTCCGTTTTCAGAAAACGTCAGATTCAGCGTGTACAGCTCCTGCTTGCCGTATCCGTTCGGCCACCACAGCCGCGGATTCAGTACCGTCAATTGCGAGAATTCCGCCGGCGTCAGTTTCACCGCGCTCCCACCCGGAGCCACCGTCACATTCTTCGTGACCGTTGTTTGATCGAACGAGGCCGTCAATGTTCCGCTTACCGGCGTGTCGCTGCTGTTCTCCAGCGGCACTGTGATCTCCACGTCCGCCTTGCTCGTGTCCGGCAGCGGCAGCGACGTCACTACCTGCGCATCGCCGATCTTCACTGAACCTGTTGCCTTCAGCACCACCTCCTGCCAGAGGCCGCTGTCGCGATCGCGAATCGCGGGAATCCAGTCCCAACCTTCCGTCGCAACAAACGTCGGACCATCCAGGCACATGATGCCGCCATTCTCGCCCGGTCCGCCATTGATCGACTGCTCATGCGGAATCCCCGGATGCGGTGGCGGCGAAATGCGCACCGCGATCACATTCGTCTGCCCCGGCTTCATCACGTTGGTGACATCGAATACCCCACGAATGAACGCGCCAGTGATCGTGCCCAACTCCTGTCCATTCAGCCAGACGTCAGCTTTGTAATTGATTCCGTCGAACGTGAGCGTCAGCCGCTGTCCATTTCCGGTCTTCGGCCCCTTGAACTCGCTGCGATACCAGTAATCCTGCTTGTTCAAGCTCTCGGGGATCGCGAGATTATTCAGTCCGTAATCCGGATCGGGATACACGCCGCGATCGATCATCGTGGTCAGCACCGTACCCGGCACCGTTGCAATCATCCAATCGCGTGGGCTGAATCCGGGCTGTGCAATTTGCGCAGCATCGGCCGCCACCTTCGGCGCTTCCTGCAGCATCCAGCCGTTGATCGTCCACTCATTCTTTCCTGACTCCTGCAACACCGGTATGGCCGGCGGCTTTACCGCCACTGGCTTGGAGAATGGCGCCTTGCTGCGCGGCATCGTATTCGGATCCTGCGGCGCGCGATATCCTGCCTGTCCGCGCGTCTGCACTCCCCACGACTTCGACCCCTCTTCGAAAACTGCCAGGGAAAAGTCCTGCGGCTTATCATTCAGTTGCTTGATCTCCGCCGCGTTCAGCGCATTGCGCGTTAGCGTCAGCCCTGCGATCTTTCCGCCAAAGTGTTGCCATGTGGACGATGCCGACTCGGGTGCCCCGGCATTCTGCCCCGACGAAGGCAACAGCGCCCGCAATGATTCCGGAACGGCGATTGAAGGAGGTGTTACTGGCGGCGCCATCATCAGCACCGGACTCACGCTCCCCAACTCGAGCTTGCCCGCCGCGACCTGCGCTCCGTCGCTATACAAATGGAACTCGTTGCCATCGAACGTCGCCGCAATCAGATGCCACTTCCCCGTTGCCAACGTCGCAGCGCCCGACAGAGTGTTGTCTTTGCCCATCCACAGCGAAAGCTTCGTGCCGTCGTATGCGAGATACCGTGGATACTCCTCCCCCGGATCTCCCACCCCGGCCACGAGCGTGATCGCAGCCGGCTGCTCCTCCATCCGCACCCACGCATAGAGCGACCACTGCGAGTCCGCCCGGAGTACTGTGTCTTCTTTCATCAGCGACTTCGTCAGACCATCGCCATCCGGCAAAAACACCGCGTTGTACGGACCGTAGTAAGGCGGATTATTTGTGACCGGTGTCTGCGCCTGCGACATCAGGCTCAGCATGAAAATTGAAATGAATGAAACGAAGAAAAGAGCGCGCCGCACAGCAGGTATCTGCTGAATCATGAAGCTCCTTGGACAGATGAAAGAAGTTCTGCCAACCGCGCATGACGAACCAACAGTCATTCGCGCGCAACATCATACAAGCTGTGAATTGGGAAAACGAATCGGAGGGATCCTGGGAATACTCGGACCTTTGATTTTCAATTACCTATTACAAATTACCCGATTACCTATTCCGTACTACTTCACCGTCACCGCGACCGTCGCGGGTGCCCCATCCTAGCCTTCTTTTGGCTAGGGTGGGTAATCAGTTCCGATGGAACGCCCGTTACTCGCAACAAGGTTTCAGGCCCACCGCAAATCTTCGCCTGTCATCCCGAGCGCAGCGAGGGAACCCTATCGGCTCGTAAACTTTTCAGGACCGGGAATGGTTTGCAGGTGCCCATCCAAGCCTTCCTTTGGCTTGGGTGGGTGAGCGAAATCTACTTCACCGTCACCGCGACCGTCGCCGTCGTCTGTCCATACTGATTCGTCGCATACAGCGTATACGTTGTCGTCGCGCTCGGCGTCACTGTCACGCTCGTGCCGCGCACTGCGCCCACTTGCGGCGAAATGATCACGTACTCGCCATTCGCTACCGACCAACTCAGTGTCACCTGCGTTCCCGCGCTCACCGTGGTCGACGAAGCCGTGAAGCTGCTGACTGTCGGCGCTGCGCCCTGCGGCACATTCGCGCTGGTGTAGATCGGACTCATCTGCACCACTTCGAAATTTCCTGCCGTTACATTTCCCAGGTTATGCAGATCGCTATTGTCCCAACGCGAATCGGGCGCGCCACTGATGTACATCGAGCTGCCGTTATCGGCCATGATGATTCCGTACTTCTTCATCGCGTTCAGGATCACCTGGTTCGCCGCCGAATACCCCGACACATCGAAGCTCGCCTTCAGCCGCATTCGCATGCCCATCGGAGCCGCATTCGCATTGCTCGTTGTTGCCGCCAAGTGCGATGCCGGAGGCACAAACGCGGCGCGGCTATTCTGCAGCGTGAAGCGGATCGCGTGTTGAATCTGTCCCGCGGCGACCTCGTCATAGCGGATTAGCCCCGGAAATATCGGCAATCCCGCGGCATCTGCCGAAGTCCACGTCCACGGGCGCTGCTCGTTGCTCAGCAGATCCCACACTGCTGCCGATCCGGTGCTCCAGCTGCCGTCCGCGTTCGGATACGAACTGTATAGCTCATAGAGAAAACAATTCGCGCTGTCGAGCACCAGCACATGCCGATCACCATTCCCCGGGTTCGGATAGCCTTCGATTGGCGCACTCGCGGGAATCGGCATCGGCCCCGGATCGCTTTCATCCGAATACTGCGCGGTGATATTCACGCCCGCCTGCGTTCCATCCACGATCACATACGGAATGCCCATGTTTGAACCGTTGTATAAGCCCGGAGCCGAAGTCCGCATGCAGCCCGGTCGTTGACCCGATGTAGTTGATGATCGCCGTCGAATTCGCATCGACTGGCGACTGCGAGATATCGGTATTCCACGGGCTGTCCGTCGCGAACGGACGGAAGCCGTTCAGGCTGGAAAGTTGTCCGGTCGACATCGCGGCGCATGCGCTGGGTGTCTGGGGTGGAGCAGGTGTAGGCGTAGGTGTGGACGGCGTGGGCGTAGGTGTCGGCACCGTTCCCGGCGGATTGCCGGAACTGCCCCCGGCTGCCGTTCCACCACCGCATGCCGTCCAAATGAAAAGTGCGACAAATAATATGGGAAGAGCTAGCTTGCGAATCACCGTCCACCTCGCCAGCCCCAATGATCGCACCAGCTCAGAAAGTCACGAACATCGACAGGTCATCGGCAGAGCGCGAATCCGTACATGTACCGCAAAGATGTGATCAGATGGAGCCCGCTCGCCCTCGAGCGGGCGGTTGTTTCGTGAAACGTGAAACACGAAACGTGAAACGCAGCTTTATTGCTGCTTCTTGCTCGCTGCTGCCGCTGCCGCCACCGAACCGCCTCGCGGCTCAGAAAGCACCACGTCCTGTTGCGTCAGTTCGGCGTAAAACTTCATCTTTTCCCCGGCGATGATCGCCTCCTGTTGCCACGCCATATACGTTTCCTTCTGGATTCGAATAAGGTAGTTGCCCTTCTCTACAGGAAGTAACGCCGGAGTGTGTCCCACGAGCACATTATTCAGGTAGATCTCCGCGCCCGCCGGATTCGACCTCACATCCAGCACCGTCTGCCCATCGCTGGCCTTCACCGGAGGCGGCGAATCCTGCGGCGTACTTGCAGCCGCCACGGCCACTCCTGCGCCGCTGCCCTGCTTCACGACTCTCATCCGGAATTCCCGGCCCGTAGCGTCGCGAACCATCAGGTCATCGTGATCGAATATGAACTTGACGGCCGCGCCCACCTCCAGCTTCGGAGGCTTCTCCCGCGGACTGTCGCGCTGCAGCACATAGGTCACCTCGCCTGCGCTCAATACCAATCGGCAGGTGAGTCGCGTCTGCGTCCCATCATCCCATGTTGACGGAGTTGTCCACTCCCGAGAATCGAAGCTCAGCACTTTCCCTGTCTGCCAGCCCGTATGTGTCTCGGCGAATGCGTTAAGAATGCAAATCGCTATGAAAACCAGCAACCACCACCGCTTCATATTTACCTCGCAAAACGAGCCTCGATTTTATGGGCGATTTGCGTCAGTTGCTCAGAAGAAGTTACCGGAAAGGTGACCTTGGTAATGCAGGAGCGAGATCGAAACGGGAACGGCGAAGGGAGTCCAAAAACACCACGCCCCGGGCACACGCAGCAGCATGTGCGCGGGGCGAAGTTCAATACGTGAGCCGGAGCTTACTGGACGGTGGTGCGGGTATCCAGTTCCTTCAGGCGGGCAGCTTTGCCGCGCAGGCCGCGCAGATAATAAAGCTTCGCGCGCCGCACTTTCGCCGAACGAACCACTTCCACTTTGTCCACGACTTTGGAGTGAATCGGGAAGATGCGCTCCACGCCCTGGCCGAAGCTGATCTTGCGCACGGTGAAGCTCGGCTGCAGACCAGCGGTCTTCTTGATCACGACGCCTTCAAACGCCTGCAGGCGCTCTTTATCGCCTTCCTTGATCTTCACTTGAACGCGAACGGTATCGCCCGGCTTGAAGGCCGGCACATCGCTGCGCTGCGCCTTTGCCAGCAGTTTCTGGATAATCGGTGATGACGACATATTTCTTTTCCTTCCAATCGAATGTCTGCCGGGGATTTCGCCCAGCGCCGCATAGATCGAATCTGCGCTCGAATCTTTACTTCCGCTCGCGCTCCATCTGCGCCAGCAACTTCCTGTCTTCCGCGCTCAACTCCACCCGCTCCAGCAGATCGGGCCGGTTGTGCAAAGTCTTCGCCAGTGCCTTCTGCCGGCGCCATCGGCGAATCTGTTCGTGGTTGCCGGAAACCACTTCTTCCGGAACCGGCATCCCGCGATATTCCGCCGGACGCGTGTAGTGCGGATAATCCAGCAGCCCGCCCGATCCGCAAGTTGAATTCGGAAGCTCCGGATCCAACTTCGCCACCGCTTCGGTGAACGATTCCTGCTTCGACGATGCTTCGTTCCCTAATGCTCCCGGGACCAGTCGCGTCACCGCATCTACGATCAGCGCCGCTCCCAGCTCTCCACCACTCAGCACGAAATTCCCAACGGAAACTTCGCGATCCGCCAGATGCTCGGCCACGCGCTCATCCACACCTTCGTAGCGACCGCAGATGAGAACAACTCGCTCGAGTGCCGCGAACTCCGTCGCCATCGCCTGGTCGAACGTTTGTCCCTGCGGCGACAACAGGATTACCGTCTCTTGCGCCTCGCCGCTCACGCGTTGTTCCCGCGCCGCGACTCCCAGCGACTCCACGCATTCAAAGATCGGTTCCGGCTTGAGCACCATGCCCTCGCCGCCGCCAAATGGGCGGTCATCAACCGTGCGGTGCTTGTCTTTCGTAAACGACCGCAGGTCGTGAATCCCGACTCCAACGAGCCCCGCTTCCCGCGCCCGCCGCACGATTCCGTAATCCAGCGGCCCGCGAAAAAAATCCGGAAAGATCGTCAGTATCTCGAAATTCATGTCGTCAGTCTTAAGCCGTTAGTCTTTGGTCGTTTGTCGTTAGCAAAAACCTCAGACTCATCAGCGCAACTGGAACCCACGCACCGCGTTCTGCAACCAAACGACCATCGACTAACGACCAACGACTGTCTTTTCCGACCATCGACTAACGACCGCTCTTCTTCTCTTCCGCCGTCAACGGCGCGTTGATCTCAAGCATCCCCTCGGGCAGCAACAACTCTATCCGTTTATGCTCGACATCAACGCGCTTCACAAATTCCGTCGCGTACGGAATCAATAATTCCTGGCGGCCTTCGCCAATCACCAGCAGTGCAGCTTCACCGGCTCCGAACTGCACCGCCCGCAGCGGACCCAATTCCCGCTCGCGTTCCGATCCGGCTACCTTCGCGATCACCATGCAGCCCACCAGATCGGAAATGTAATTCGCGCCTTCTTCTAACTCGGCGCGCTCACTCACCGGAATCTGTATCTCGCTGCCGATCAGCCCTTCTGCATCACTGATCGAATCCACGCCCGCAAACTTCAGGACGATACGTCCCTTGTGCGGCCAGAATCCTTCCAGTTCCATCTCTCGCCGCTCGCCTTGCGCGTTCAGCGCGAACACCCGATGCCGCTCGGCGAAGCGTTCCGGAAAATCGCTGAACAGATCGGCGGCCACTTCTCCGTGGCGCCCTTGCGTCTTCGCAACCCGCGCCAGCGTGACGAACTCACCACTACTCTCGGGGGCGCCAATCGATACCTTGCGTGGCCCATTCAAGCCCTCTTTTGGCTTGAGTGGGGCTTCTACATCCTTACCCTCCGGCGGGGTCCGGTTCACCATCACCGATTACCTATTTCTTTACTCGATCACATCCAGCGTGTATCGATGATCCAGTTTCTCGCTCACCGCCGATACCAGCGCGCGAATCGCACGCACCGTGCGTCCCGACCGGCCAATAATCTTGCCCACGCTCTGTGGGGACACGCGCAACTCCAGCACTGTCTCGCCATCCTCGTCGAAGCTCTCCACCGAGACTTCTTCCGGATCGCTTACCAGCGCCTTCGCAATCTGCTCCACCAACGCCTTCGGATCAGCCTTGGCCGCAATCGCTGACGGTTCGCTCATTGTGCGTGTTCTCCGTTTCGGGTGGCCCATTCAAGCCTTCCGTCGGCTCGAGTGGGGCAGTTGGGTTTTCAATTACCGATTACCAATTACCCGATTACCTATTCTCTACGCCGCTGTCGTTGCCGCCGGAGCCTTCTCGATCAGCTTCTTCACGCGGTCCGACACCTGCGCTCCCTTGCTCACCCAGTAGTCAATCCGATCACGCACCAGGTTCACGGTCCCCGGCGTCGTCCGCGGATTGTACTGGCCCACAATCTCAATGGCGCGGCCATTGCGCGCGCGTTCTTTTTCAATTACGACCACACGATAGTACGGTTGCTTGCGCGCACCTACGCGCGCTAGTCGAATCATTAACACGTTAACTGATTCCTTTTCTGTGAGTTGTACGGCGGTTCAAGCGAGGCGCCGAAACCAGTCCGCTCGGATGAGATCTCATCCCCGACATGACGGGACGATCAGAACAATCCGGGACACACCAAAGCCCTCAGGCTTCAGGGTGCAAACCGTTATTATCGCGTAAGTTGCCTGATTTGAGCAAGAGCGGTGATTTGAGTGGCCCGGGCACCCTCGCCCGCGTCGAGCAGCCGACCCCTGCTGCCGATTGGCACGTTTTTCGGTGTCACTCTTGAGCGAGGGCGAAACTCTCCCTCTTACTTGCTCGCTGCCACCGCAGCTTCCTGTGTCGTGCCGCCCCACACATCCGCTTGCACCTTCACCGGAAACTTGTCGTGCATCTTCACCGGGATAGCACAATACGGAAGTTTGCCTTCGCGTAATCGTCTGCCCACGGCATCCGCCTTGCCTTCTTCTTTGAATCCGCACAGTGCGTGACCCATCTCGTGGGTCACCGCAAAATCCACAAGTTCCGGCAGCGGAAGCTCGAACTTGCGCATCAGCTCTTCCGTTCGAGGCGCGTTCTTTTCCACCAGCATGGACTCGTCGATCAACGTCAACCGCTCTTCCATGGCAGTGTAGGCCGGCGACGCCGAATCCAGTCCCAGATCTTTCCATCGATCGGACCTCACCAGCACCCACGTCCATGCGCCCAGTTGACCCACGGGATACGCCTGCATATGCGTCTTCAGAATCTCAACCTCGCTCTTGCACTCGCTCACGGCGACTCGGTTGTCACAAAGAAATGTCTGCGTGGTCCAGTTGCTGGCACGATAGGTGCGCAACACTGAGTTCGCTTGCGCGAAGCCAGTCGACGGCAAGCTCACAAGAACGACAGAGATCAACGCTACGATGGCGAGTTTTGCCGAAACAGACGAGGCGACTCTCATTCGCATCCGTCCTGCAGGTCCGCGGATCTACAGCTCTGTTCGTGCCAAAACTATGTATAAGAATGATTGCTACTGAAGATGAAACCAGGAAGTCAACAACTGTCATCGCCCCTGTGCCGCGCAGCATAGCCAGTCTTTGTACGCCTGTCAACGAAATCCAACTGTTCTCTGCTACAATCCCCCAACCAATTCCAACCCACTGTACCCATCGAGGCCTCATGACGACCAAGCGCGCCGTTTCAGGGGACCAGTATTTCTACTTCGCCATGTCGCTGCTGATCACCGGTATCGTGATCTACGGCTTCAGCCACACCGTCAACGGGAATCTCTTTCACCCCGACCTTCCTCGCCCGTGGATTCTCTGGGTGCATGGCGCGCTCTTCTCCGGTTGGCTCCTGTTCTTCATTCTCCAGTCTGCGCTCATCCGCACCCACAACGTCCGCATACATCGCAGCCTTGGCTGGTTCGGTGCCGGGCTGGGAGCCGCAATCGTCATCGTCGGCATCACCACCTCCATCATCATGAGCCGTTACGAAATCCGCTACCATCACGCGACTAATGCTCCCGCGTTTCTCATCGTCCCTTTCCTCGATGTCACCGTCTTCGCCATCGTATTCGCCCTGGCAATCTACTGGCGCAGGAAGCCCGAGTATCACCGCCGGCTCATGTTGATTGCGACTTGCCTCCTTACGTCCGCCGCCTTCGGGCGCTTCCCGAACCAGGCTTTCTCCGAGCATTGGTTCTACACCGGCGTGGATCTGTTAATCGTCATCGCCATCCTGCGCGATCTGATCGTAAGCCGCCGCGTTCACCCCATATATCTCTACGCGCTGCCCGCGCTGATCGTGGCACAGACTTTTGCCATGCATCTCTACCTCACGGCTGCCCCGGGATGGGTGAACATCGCCAACGCCATTCTGCGCTGACTACCTTTGTAGCCTTAGGTGGGACAGGCGATCCCGCCTGTCTCATACATTCGTCGAAAAATTAGCTCCTCGTCACAGCGCATGGAAAACTCTGTGCGTTACTCTTCGCCCGACGGAAGTCTTCCAGCGGAGACTCCGCCTACTCACCTTTCCCGAGCGCACAGCCATGTCCCATACGCCGGTCTTAAATCCGAATGTCATCCCAGCAAAGACCACGCTGTCTCGGCTTTCTCATGCGTGCCAGAAAATCGCTCAGTCCGAAATCAGTAGTCTCCTGCTGCTCGCAGCCCTCAGCATCCTCCTGCACACGCTGACCAATGGCCGCTACGGTTTCCATCGCGATGAACTCGCCTCGCTCGACGATGGACGCAACCTGGCATGGGGCTACGTCGCCTACCCGCCTCTCACTCCGCTTCTCGCGCGCATCGCATTCACCCTGTTCGGTCCATCGCTCATCGGCATGCGGTTTTCCGCCACCCTGGCGCTCAGCACGGTAATTGTTCTCAGCGGTTTGATCGTCCGCGAACTGGGCGGCACTCGATTCGCGCAGCTCACTGCTGCCGTGGCAGCAGCCATCTCTCCCGTCGCGCTGTTCCACGCCTCGGTTCTGATGTACACGAGCTTCGATTACCTCTGGTGGGTCCTGACTGCGTATCTAGTCGTTCGCCTTCTCAAATCGGAAGACGTACGCTGGTGGCTCGCCATCGGAGCTGCAATCGGCGCCGGCTTGATGACCAAGTACACCATGGCATTTCTTGCCGCCGGTGTGCTCATTGGCCTCCTCTTCACTGGCGCGCGCCGTCATCTTCGAAGTCCATGGTTCTGGTGCGGCATCGCGGTCTGCATCCTGATCTTCTTGCCCAACCTCCTCTGGCAAACTCAGCACGACTTCGCTACTCTGCAGTTTCTCAAAAGCATTCACGCACGCGACGTCGGCCTTGGCCGTGCCGATGGCTTCCTTCACAAACAGTTCTGGAGCAACACCGCCGTGATGAGCGTGCCCTTGTGGCTAGCAGGTTTGTATTTCTTGTTCTTCACTGCCGCGGGAAAGCGCTATCGCATGATCGGATGGATGTTCGTCGTTCCGTTCGTTGCTTTATTCCTGGCGCGAGGACGCGAATACTACCTTGCTCCCGCCTACCCCATGCTGATTGCCGCCGGCGCGGTTTGGATCGAGCAGTGGATGCATGCCGGCTCGCCTGCACGCGAAGCGTGGGTCCGTGCAACCACGTGGCAATCGCTTCTGATCAACGGCGTAATCGTCATTTTGACTGTCTTGCGAATACCCGCACCCGCTTCGGCCTGGTGGAATTTCTGCGACAACCTCAACGGCGGCAACTTCAGCGAAGAGTTCGGCTGGAAGGAGATGACCGCGACCGTCGCTGAAATTCGCGACTCCCTGCCCGACGCTGATCGCGCACAGCTAGGCATTCTTGCGGGCGACGCCGGCGAAGCTGGCGCACTCAATCTTTACGGACCAGCCTACGGATTGCCGCGTGCGATCAGCGGATCAAATTCCCACTGGCTGCGTGGATACGGCGATCCACCTCCGCAGACCGTAATTACCGTGGGCTCCCCTCGCGATTTCTACCTTGAGCGCTTCTTCGAATCTTGCGTCTTAGCCGGTCACCTCACAAACCGCTACGGCATCAGGAACGCGGCCATCGGCGATTACACTGACGTATTCGTATGCAGGAATCTCCGCCAGCCGTGGCCCGAATTCTGGAAGACCTTCCGCTGGTTCGGATAAAGTTCATTACCCAACATAGTTTCTTGCTTTGTCATCACGAGCAGAGCGAGGAATCTGCATTTTCGTGAGGACTGGTTTACGGGTGCCCCACCCTAGCCTTCTTTTGGATTGGGTGGGTGCCTCGCCTCAGATCTGCGCCGCCCCGCCATCCACAAACAACTCAATCCCCGTCACAAAACTCGAGTCGCTCGATGCGAGGAATAGCACCGCTGTCGCAATCTCCTCCGGACGTCCCATCCTTCGCCACGGAATCAGTGAGACAAAAAAATCTTTAGCTCCCTGCGGAAAGACGTCAAGGATCGCAGTATCGATCGTCCCCGGACTCAACACATTCACGCGAATCTTTCGATCCTTCAGCTCCACCGTCCAGGTCCGCGCAAATGAACGCACCGCCGCTTTGCTCGCCGAGTAGACACCCGCACCCGCGAAGCCCTTCACGCCTGCAATGGAACCGTTCAGGATGATCGAACCACCATCGCTGAACAGCGGCAATGCTTTCTGCACCGTGAACAGCGTTCCGCGCACATTCAATCCGAAGGTCCTGTCGAATTGCTCTTCGGTGATGCTGCCCAGCGGCCCGAGCTCTCCACTGCCGGCGCTGGCGAAGAGCACATCAATCCTGCCTTTCTCCTTCTTCACCGTTGCATAGAGCCGGTCGAGATCATCAAGCTTCGACGAGTCAGCCTGCACGCCCGTCACATTTTTGCCAATCGCTTTCACCGCTTGATCGAGCGTTTCCTTGCGTCTGCCCGTGATGAAGACATACGCCCCTTCTTCGACGAAGAGCTTGGCCGTTGCCAACGCCATGCCTGAAGTAGCTCCTGTAATCACGGCAACCTTGCCTTCCAGTTTTCCCATTGCTCCTGACCTTTCAGCGGCGGCAACACGCCGTCGCATTCCTTTTGATGGTGGGCGGAAGAAAAGGACGGGGCTACTCAGCTTTCGAACGCAGCTGGGATATTCGGTTTCGTCTGGGTTGGATGGGTATCACCGCTTGGCAGATTTCTTAGCCGCAGGTTTCTTAGTTCGAGCTTCATCCTTCGATTGGATCGCGTGCGCGTTGACGATCGCTCGAATCAGTCCTGGGAAGCGTCGCTCGATCTCCGTGCATCGCGAGGTGTTGTGCATCTCCACACCACGTCGCTCACCGCGGATCAGTCCCGCCTCTCTCAGCGCCCTGAAGTGTTGGGAGAGAGTGGACTTCGGGATCGTCTTGTCACTAACTTTCAGAAACATGGAGCAGTTATGCGAGCATTCCTGCGCCATGATATTCGCATAGATAGCCGCCCTGACAGGATCGGACAAGGCATGGAGAATTCCCTCAACCGTAATGTCCTCAATCGATGGATGAAACAGGGGCCGCACATCCTTAAGAGTAGTCATTTCAGCGAAAAGGTTCAATAGTTCATTATTTCGGAACTATTGAATCTATTTTACGGCTGACTCCATCTATCTACCGGAACGAAATGCGGAGCAGCGTCGCACAGCAGCTCCGAAGATTTACAAGATCAGAAAAGGAATAAAAGGAATAGGGATAAGGATATGAGCAAGCTCACAGGAAAAGTCGCGGTCGTCACCGGTGCTTCCAAGGGAATCGGGGCCGCCATCGCCAAATCGCTCGCCGCCGAAGGCGCCTCCGTCATCGTCAACTACGCATCTAGCAAGTCCGGTGCCGATGCCGTCGTTAGCGCAATCACCAAGGCAGGTGGCAAGGCCATTGCCGTCGGCGGAGACGTATCCAAAGCTGCGGAAGCCAAAGGCCTCATCGACGCTGCCATCAAGAACTTCGGCCGTCTCGACATCCTGGTCAACAACTCTGGCGTCTACGAGTTCTCGCCGATCGAGGCCATCACCGAAGAGCAGTTCCACAAAATATTCAACGTTAACGTGCTTGGCCTACTACTCACCACGCAAGCCGCCGTCCCTCATCTCGGCGAGGGCGCCAGCATCATTAATATCGGATCTGTTGTTAGCAGCCTCACACCGCCGAACAGTACGGTCTACACCGGCACCAAGGGCGCTGTCGACGCCATCTCCGGCGTCCTCGCCAGGGAGCTCGGTGCTCGCAAAATCCGCGTTAACTCCATCAACCCCGGTATGGTGGAGACGGAAGGCGTGCACGCCGCGGGCTTCATTGGCTCGGACTTCGAAAAAGGCGCGGTCGCGCAGACCCCACTCGGTCGCATCGGCCAGGTCGATGACATCGCCACCGTCGCCACCTTCCTCGCCTCGAACGATGCTAAGTGGATCACTGGCGAACTGGTCCGAGCTGGTGGCGGCCTCCGCTAATCACCGATAGATACGGCCCGCTGCCGATAGCCACTCGGCGGCGGGTTCTGCGAACTCTCGCTAATCGACGCAGCTACCGCATTCGAACGCGATGTGAGTGATAAAGTCTCCAGATGCGATTCAACCGATCGGTCCCACCCTGCGTTGTGATTCCTGTTCTCATGTATCCCGACCCCAACGCAGCCGCCGATTGGCTGTCAAAGGCTTTTGGCTTCACTATCCGTCTTCGCATCGCCAATCACCGCATCCAGATGAAAGCCGGCGACGGCTGCTTCACCATCGCCGAAGGCAATGTGATACCCAACGATTCGCACATCATTCAGGTTCGCATCGAAGATGCCAAGGGTCACTGCGAGCGTGCGCGGCGGAACGGTGCCATCATCCTCACTGAACCTCAAGACCAACCCTATGGAGAGCGCCAATATAACGCTCAGGACTTTTGCGGCCACCGCTGGGACTTCACCGAAACCATCACCGACGTCGCCCCCGAGGAATGGAGCGGCGGTGCATTTCATCTTGAGTGAGTCGGATGAATGCGAATAGAGAACGGCTCCGAAAAGACAGGAGTAGAGGCAAACTTTTCGGAGCCGCTTCAATTTCCCCGAGAGTGGTTACACGGGGAGGTGCGTTCAGTTGGGAAGTGTGATGAGGTGGACGCCGGGGTAGGTGGCCGTAACAAATGGTGACAGCATCTGTGTGCTTCACCTTCCGCTATGCCGTCCTCTGTACCTCGGCTTGGAAGGAGTGCTCGGCGGCCAGCCAGTCATCGAGGGCGTGGCCCTCTTCCCGGCCTCGCAGTTCATAGATTTGGTAAGCGACTTGGCGAACCACCGCTTCCCGGTTCGGCTGTTCATCAATGTACATGACGCGCCCACCTTGATCGGGTAGGACAGGATCGGATTTGGGCTTATGGTGTGCCATCAAAATTTCGATGCGCGCTTCTGATCAAACGTGCTTCTACTATCCTTTGGCATCGGACATTCCACCGGTTATCTCAACCAGAGATAGTGAGTGGTAACGCGATTTACCGACACCTATCTATTGCTGCAAGGTCGCGCCGCTTGGATTTCTACCGGGTGGAGCGACAGTTACCGGGCGGGAGTTTCACGCGCTGAAGTCCAGCGCCTTTTCACGGCGCACGCTCCGAACAGTTATCCGACGAACCCCGGTGCATCCTCAGCGACGCACCGGGTGTTCTGCCCAAACATTCTGTAACCGACTGATTTGATCCGTGCTCGGTAACTCTGAAGCCTTTGTTTTGCGCACCACACCGCTGATCCCGAACTACAGAAATCAAAACTCAGAAATGGAGTGAATTGAACTCAAGACTGTAGCTTAACTTCGCAGTCTCATATGTCCAACTTTCGCTGAAGGGGAACACTGAGTTCCCGCACTCATGCAGCCATCTCAGGCTTTTGAGGATCGAGTATCTCGCGCAGTCTTCTGAACAGCTCTGCGGCAGCGAATGGCTTCTGGATGAAATTGGTTCCTACATGGAGCAGATGGTCGGGGCCAGAGACGACGTCATCACTGTGACCGGACATGAAGAGCACTTTCATCGTCGGCCGTTGTTGTAGCAGTATCTTCGCCAGGACAGTTCCATTCATTTTCGGTAGCGAAACGTCAGTTAGCAGTAAGGCGATGTTTCCTGCGTATTGCTCGGCGATCTGGATGGCGCGTTGGCTGTCCCCGGCTTCCAGTACCGTGTAGCCTCCGTCCTCAAGAATCCTGTGGTAGAGAGTGCGTAGCGGCGCGCCGTCCTCAACGAGAAGGAGGGTTTCTGTCCCCTGCAACAACTCCTGCGGCGCGGAAACCTGCTTGTCCGCTCTCATTTCTTGATTGACCGCCGGCACATAGATGCGGATAGTGGTGCCCAGGCGCGGTTCGCTATACACCGATACATGGCCACCACTCTGCTTTACGATGCCGTACACGGTGGCCAAACCCAAGCCTGTGCCGCGCTCAGGGTCCTTGGTCGTAAAGAATGGCTCGAAGATGTGAGACTGAGTCTCCTTGTCCATTCCGATGCCGGTGTCGGTCACGGAAAGTGTCACGTATCGCCCAGGCGTTAGCGAGAAGTGCTGTGCAGCCATAGCATCGTTAAGTTCCAAATTAGCGGTTTCAATCGTAATCCTGCCGCCTTCGGGCATCGCATCTCGCGCGTTGATGCAGAGGTTTAGTAACACCTGCTCCATCTGGTTCGGGTCTGCGTTCACCGCGCCGAGATTTGGGTCGAGAATGGTCCGGACCTCGATCTGCTCGCCTATCAAGCGGCGCAACATCTTCTCGAATCCCTCAATGACTGAATTCAGGCTGAACACTTTCGGTTGGAGCACTAGTTTGCGGCTGAAAGCCAGTAGCTGGCGAGTAAGAGAGGCGGCGCGTTGTCCCGCCGCGAGAATCTCTTCGATCTGTGATCTTCGCTCTTCATTCAACTTTCGCCCGCTCAGCATGATCTCGCTGTAGCCGATGATGATGCCCAGAATGTTGTTGAAATCGTGCGCGACACCCCCGGCAAGTTGGCCGATGGCCTCCATCTTCTGTGCCTGGTGCAAATGCTGCCGCAGCTTCGCCTGTTCTTGCTCAGCCCGCTTGCGCTCGGTGAGATCGCGTGCGAAAGCAAGGCTGTAGGCATTCCCGCCGTATTCGAAATAGTTGGCGTTAATCTCGACCGGGAAGACGTGGCCGCCTTTAGCGCGGTGACGGGTTTCGAAATTCACCAAACGGTTTGACTTGAGATCGGCCCAGAAACCGGGCCAACGCTGTGGGGGAAAATCGGGATCGAAGTCCGGCACGCCCATTCCGAGCAGTTCCTCGTGGGTGTAACCCAGAACTCGGCAGGCCTCCTCGTTGACGTAATGAAGACGCGCATTGTCATCGATCAGAAAGGCCCCTTCGCGAACGGTGTTGAGGGCGAAACTCCTCAGTGCCAGCGTCTCTTCTGCCCTCTTGCGTTCGCTTATATCGCGTGCGAGAGCGAGGTTGTAGGCTGTGCCTTTGTATTCGAAATAATTGGCGCTAACCTCGACCGGGAAGACGTGGCCGTCTTTGGCGCGGTGTCGGCCTTCAAAAATCAGCGAACGGTTCGACTTGAGATCGGTCCAGTGATTAATCCAGCCCTCCGTGGAAAGATCAAAGTTGATGTCCAGCACGCCCATTCCGAGCAATTCCTCGCGGGTGTAACCCAGCGCCCGGCAAGCCTCCTCGTTGATGTAATGAAAAAGGCCTTTTTCGTCGATTAGATAGGCTGCTTCGCGGACGTTGTCTAAAGCAAAGCGGAGGAGCGATACCTGTTGCTCAGCTCGTTTCCTTTCGGCACGCGTACGCTGCGTGATGATGCCGAAAGCCAGATCATGCGCCAGCTCCTCGAGCAACCGAATCTCCTCCGCCGTGAATGCGTTTGGTTCGGAGGCATAAATCGTCAACGCGCCGAACGTCCTGGCTTCTTCATCCTTAAGCGGAAAGGCGATGCCGGAGCGATAACCGCGTTGCGAAGCTCTCTGTCGCCGGAGAGATGTTTCCGGTTCTGCTGTGAAATCCTGGTTGTAGCAAGTTCTTCCGCTCCGGATTGCGATTCCGCTAGGCCCGCGCCCGCGCTCGGTCTCGTCGGACCAACTTATATTGGCAGTAGCGAGATACCCATCTTCGGCACCTGCCCAGGCGACCGGGCGTACGCTCTTCGCGGCATCATGTTCGGCGTATCCCACCCAGGCCATGCGATAGCCGGCCCCCTCGCACACGATGCGGCAGATCTGATCAATCAAATCCTGCTCATCAGTGGCATGCAGGAGAATCTGGTTGCAGCTGCTAATCGCCTGCAGTTCGCGGTTCAGGCGTTGCATTGCCTCCTCTGTCCGCTTGCGCTCGGCAATCTCAGTAACCAGTTCGCCCGTACGCTGGTGTACCCGTTCTTCAAGCTCGTCGCGCGCCTGTTCGAGGGCCTTTTCAGCCTGCTCGCGCACAGCCATTTCTCGCTGCAAACGCACATTCTGCTGTTCCAGACGTCTTTTGACCGTGTGCAAAGTGAGATGAGTCTGAACTCGCGTCATCACCTCCTCGATCTGAATTGGCGAAGTGACATAGTCGACTCCGCCAGCTTCGAAGCCGGCGATCTTCGTGGCTGTATCGGTCAACGAGGTCTTGAGTACGACAGGTATCTCGCGGGTAGCGTCAGAGGCTTTCAGTCGCCGACATATCTCAAGCCCGCTTATGCCGGGCATCATGATATCCAGCAGTATGAGGTCCGGCTTCACGAGCTTTGCCAGCTCCAACCCCTCCTCTCCGTCCTGAGCCGCGATCACCCTGAAGCCGCGCTGTAGCAGATGATCAGACAGGACTCGAAGATTGACGTGGTTGTCGTCAATGATCAAGACTGTCTGAGCAGCGTCAGTTGTTTGATGCTGGCTCATCGATGTTCTCCCTCGCAATCCATTCCTCGACTAAAGCAAGGGGCGTTTTCGTCTGAAAGCTTGCGGCCAACGCCGCAAGTTCCCACGTTCGGCAAGTCCATCTTTACACCGTGTGTAATTATGGACTTCTTATTGTTATGAGTCCTTGTGGACTCTACATATTTTGGGGATCCCTCTCCCGATGAACCGACCTGCACAGCATCAACTCCAGGCGCATCCAGTTCCACAAACAGGAGTTTTTGAAATAGGTGAAGTCACGTACTGCGGCCCAGTATTTGTGGAGATTAGGAACGGAGTTCGCATCGAACGATCCTCGCAAAAATTGGGACTGCTAGACGAAAGTCGAAATTCGGCGCTGCCCCGTTCTGGAGCCTTATTTCGAGCGCAGTATCAACTGCTTCAAACGCGGACGAAAAGCCTAAGAACTGACTGGGATCGCAAAGAGTATTAGCCGTTACCAGAAGTTCTCGATGTCATGGATAGATGCCGATAACGGGAGATACCACTAGCTATCCGAAAGCAAAGCGGTAAAAGACCAAGCTATCTTCCAACCCCCTGCTGATCGTCTTACCGACCGAATGTTCCCAAATGGTTCCACCAGTACACTCTGGCGTTGGTGGCAGGTGCGCCCTCGCCCGCGGAAATCGTGTCAATACCTCAGAATCTTCGAAATCTCGCCAAACAACTCATTCCGCAGCAGAAATAAAGTTCTCGAAAGTGTCTAGTAGGTCCCCCTCAATTTGTCACAATAAAGATATGGCGATCCTGAGCCACGGTGCGGATACGCGATCCCGAGCGTAGCGAAGGATCTGTCATACCGAGCGCAGCGAGGTATCCCTATTCGCTCCACCAAACCTTCGACTACCGCTAACTCCTTTGTTATGCGGGACGATGGGACTATCCCTTTGTTTGCCGGGACGAGCCTCATCCCATGCCTCTAAGTCCTTTAGAATGCGGGACAGGGGGGAGGGGGTACCCCATGGGACCTCCCGTCTCGGGAATAGGATTGGGGTGGCGTCCTCGCTTGGATTCCGCGAACCTCCCCGGCGCGCACAACCGGGAGCAAGAACTTCCGTCAGTATGTTGTGTTATCGACTACATCGCGCACGAAGTTTCGGATTTCAAAACCCATGTCAAAAGTTCGCTCCCATGCCGCCGTCATCGCTGCGGTCCTGTTCCTCGTAGTCGCCCAGTTGCAAAGTCAAGACGAACCTCAACTCCACACCAAACAAACACCCCCGACAGAAGCCCAACACGCCCCCACTTTCTCTGCCGATGTGAAGGTGGTCAATCTGCTCGCTACGGTTCGCGACAAGCACGGCGCCGTAGTCAGCAATCTCGGCAAAGACGATTTCAAGCTGGAAGAAGACGGTCGTGCGCAGACCATCAAGTACTTCACGCGTGACACCGATCTCCCGCTCACCATCGGGTTGCTGGTCGACACCAGTTTGAGTCAGCGCCGCGTGATCGATCAGGAGCGTTCTGCGAGCTTTACGTTCCTTCGCGATGTGCTGCGCGACACCAAGGACAACGCCTTCGTCATCCACTTTGATCACGAGACCGAACTCTTGCAGGATCTGACCGATTCGCGCGACAAGCTGTCAGCCGCGCTCGACGAACTCAAAACGCCGGATCCCCAATATCAGCGGACCAGCGCACCCGATCCCGGCCAGGGACACCAGCGCTACGCCGGCACCGTTCTATACGACGCCGTCTTCCTCAGCTCCGACGAAGTGTTGAAGAAGCAGCAGGGTCGCAAGGCCGTCATCATTCTCTCCGACGGCGTCGATACCGGCAGCAAGGTCAGCCTCGATCGCGCCATCGAAACCGCGCAACGCTCCGACACGCTCGTCTACTCCATCCTCTTCTCCGACAAAGACGCCTACAACAATGGCTTCGGAGGCCCTCACATGGGCGGCGGCGGACCCTGGGGCGGTCATCGCGGCGGCATGGGCGGTGGCGGATATCCTGGCGGCGGGTATCCCGGTGGTGGTGGGGCGGCCGCTATCCGCAACAGTCCCACCCCGACGGCAAGAAAGTTCTGCAACGCCTTGCACAGGAAACCGGCGGACGCTTCTTCGAAGTTTCGAAAAAAGAGCCTATCGACGACATTTACAAGCAGATCTCAGAGGAACTGCGCAACCAGTACAGCATCGGCTACACGCCAGACCGCGCGTCCACTTCGGGCGGCGACTATCACCGCATCCATCTGACCACCACGCAGAAAGATGATTCGGTCCAGACCCGCGAAGGCTACTACTCCGACTAAGGAACGCCGCGGTACATGCGCCGCTTTCTGAACTCGTAGAGATCACTTAAGAATCCGGTCATGCACCGGCGTACTCAGAATTAAGGTAAATATTCGATTTTTCCTTAGTCAGTGTTAAGGTACTCTCCCCTCCAAGCAAGAATAATGCAAGCGCGCCCCTCCGAAGTGGCGGTTACAAGCCCGCTAAATTCGGCGTCTGCACCTGAAAAACAGGAGAATGCATTTGCAAAGGGACCTGCGTTGCCTGGCACTTTTCGTATTCATATCTTCATTCATTGCTTGTGGCGGACTGACTACCTCGGGCCCAAAAGTGGCTGCAGCGGCGACTCCGACGGCGGCCAACCCGACCCCAACTACGCCAACGACACCAAACACCTCAGTTGATCCGACTCCAACGCCGGCGCCTACCCCCGTGCCGGCACCAACTCCAACACCAACTCCCACCCCAACTCCAACACCGACCCCGACACCAACTCCGACGCCAACGCCCACTCCTACCGATCCACCACCCAACAGCATCGTTGTCAGCGATATTCAAAAAATGAGCGGCTGGCAGGGATGCGGCTCCTGTGCCGGACCCGGTGGTGTAGGCGCGAGCGTTCCTTATTCCATGACGCAGAACATTGCCAATCCTTCGATGAGCGGAGCCTCGGCCCAGTTTTGGTTGGGCGGCACCAGCGCGACGCCTTACTCCAATCATCTTTGGTTCAATCGCCTGACCGGAAGCGCAACTGCAACGCACTTCATTCTTGATTTTTATCTTTATGTCACCAACGTGGCCGTCGCGCAAGGACTCGAGTTCGACGTCTTTTACTCGCGCGATGGTAAGAAAAATTACTTCCTTACCGAATGCGATTCGCGGGGAACGTACAGCGGGACGTGGCAGGTTTCCAACGCCACGATCGACACTTGGCAGCACACCGGAAAACCCTGCAAGTTGAAGCAATCCGCATGGAATCACATCACTTTAGAGTTCTACCGCACGCCGACAGCGATGACGCACTTCGTTTCCGCCACGCTCAACGGGGATAAGCAGACGTTCAACTTAGAGTACCCACCGGGAGATGTGAACTCTTTCGAGATGAATCCTGCTGTACAAATGGACGGCGACTCGAAACAGGACAACTTCTCCATCTGGGTGGACAAGATGACTCTGACTTACTGGTAAAAAGTTCTCTTCTGGGTTCCCCACTCGTTCTCACCTGGCGAGTGGGGATTTTTTATCCTCGGCTCCCAACCTGTAACATGTTCTCAACGTGTCTGCTCAACCTCAGTTCTGCGACGTAGCGGTTCCAGTACCGCTCGACATCGTTTTCACCTATCGCGTAAACGGATACGTTCCTGTGGTCGGCGGACGCGTGCTCGTTCCATTTCGCGAAAAGCGGCTTCCCGGAATCGTTGTTGAACTGCACGATCGCGAGCCGAAGGTCGCAGCGAAAAACGTCGCCCAGGTTCTCGATTCTTCGCCAGTGCTCGACGCAACCCTGCTTCAGCTCGGACGCTGGATTGCGCAGTACTACATTGCTCCCATCGGCGAAGTGTTCCGCACCATGCTTCCGCTTGGCGCCGAAGTAAAGCGCGCGCGTGTGTATCGCATCGCCGACGCCGGACTCGAAGCGCTGCATCAGACGGCCACTCGCGGATCTTCGCTGCGTTCTCGCAAGAGTCCCGAAGAGCAGATGGAAGAGATGACCGTGCTCAGCTATCTTGCCGATCGCGAAGATGTCATGGAACAGACCTTGCGCGCAGCCACCAAAGCTGGACGCCGTCTTCTAGATTCGCTGGTCGCAAAGAAATGGGTCACACGGGAAGACGTCTCGGCGGTACGCGACGCGCGGCGAACGGTTGAGTTTGTTGTATTAGGCGAGATCTCGAGCAAACTGAACGCCAGTCAGCAGAAGATTGTCGAAGCACTCCAGGCTAGCGGCGGTCGCGCGCGTACCGACACGCTTCGCGAACTGGGCCTCTCGCGCAGCTCGCTGGAAACGCTAAGGAAGCGAAATATCGTCCAGGTAATCGAGGAGCCCGCTGATTTCCATGTCTCGCGACTGAAAACCCGTCATGTCCTCGCCGATCTCACCTTTAACCCAGCGCAAACGGCCGCACTCAAACAGATCGAGTCGGCAGCGTTGAGTCAGCAGTTCTCCGTTTCTCTTTTGCACGGCGTCACTGGATCGGGCAAAACGGCGGTATATCTGGCGGCGATGCAGTCGGTGATGGCCGCAGGCAAATCAGCCATCATGCTCGTACCGGAAATCGGACTCACGCCCGCTGCTGCCGCACATCTGCACGAAACATTTGGTCCCGAAGTCGCGATTCTGCATTCAGCGCTCTCGGATGACGAGCGCGCGGAGCAGTGGCATCGCATACGGCGAGGTGATGCGCGCGTAGTGGTCGGAACGCGTTCGGCAGTCTTTGCTCCGGTCAACGATCTCGCCTTGATCGTCGTGGATGAAGAGCACGACCTCTCCTATAAGCAGGAGGAGACGCCGCGCTACCACGCGCGCGATGTCGCGGTGATGCGCGCGAAGCTCTCGCATGCGGCTATCGTTCTTGGCTCGGCGACTCCATCTCTGGAGTCGTTCCATAATGCCGGCCGCAAATACCGACTGATCGAGATGCCGGATCGCGTGCAGGATCGGCCGCTGCCCGAAGTCGAGATCATCGACATGCGCGAAGAATTTCGGGAGACCGGACAGGAGCCAGTCGTATCGCGCAAACTGGCCGAAGAAATCAAAGAGCGCCTGGAGCGCCAGGAGCAGGTGATGGTCCTGTTGAACCGTCGCGGCTACGCTCCGGTCGTTCTTTGCCGTACTTGCGGCGAAACGATGCAGTGCCAGAATTGCGACATTGCTCTCACTCATCATAAAGAGGCGCGTAAGATGCAGTGCCATTACTGTGGCTTCATCGCGCGAGTGCCGGAGAAATGTCCGAAATGCGGCAGTGAGTACGTCTACTTCCTTGGCACGGGATCAGAGAAGCTGGAAGAACTACTACACGGCATGTTTCCAACCGCGCGCATCTCCCGGCTTGATCGCGACACTGTGCGCGGGCGCGATGATTTCGAGAGAGTTCTGCAAGCGCTCAACGCCGGCGAACTCGACATGGTAGTTGGCACGCAAATGATCGCGAAAGGCCATGATATTCACGGCGTGACATTGGTCGGAGTGGTCGGGGCCGATATGGCGTTAAAGTTCCCCGACTTCCGCGCCGCCGAACGAACCTTCCAGTTACTGACGCAGGTTGCAGGCCGCGCCGGACGCGGCAGCACGCCAGGCAAAGTTGTCCTGCAGACATTTTTTCCCGATCACTATGCAGTGCAATTCGCGGCAAAGCATGATTACCACGGCTTCGCCGAGAAAGAACTTCGCTTTCGCAACTGGATGAAGTATCCGCCGTTCAGCTCGGTAGCAAATCTTCTCGTCCGCAGCGATCGCCTCGACGACGCATTGACCTACGCAGGCGTGATCGGCGAATGGTTCCGAAGGGAAGAGCCGCCAGGTATCAAAATCCTCGGACCTGCGCCCGCGCCAGTTCTCCGCTTAAAGCGTGAGTACCGCTATCATTTCGTGCTGAAGGCCACCAGCCGCGAAAAACTGAATGCCGGATTGCGAGCGATGCTTGCCCATACCACGGAGAAGAAAATTCCGCGCACGAACATCATCGTCGACGTGGACGCGCAGTCCCTCATGTAGGTTGTACCTTTCTTCCCGATGCTAAACTCTGAGCAAGCCTTTAGTGGGAGTACGCATGAAGTGGCGCGGCATTTCAGAAACAGACTCAGAACAATCTGCAGGTACGCTGCGAGAAGAACTCGCCGAGCGCAAGCGACTGATGGAGCTTTACGTTCCGGCGGACACTCGTGCCGTGAACGAGCGTGCGACGGAAGCACTGCGGAACTCCGGCGTCACAGAGCGCGCGCTTAAAGTGGGAGAGCAGGCACCTGCATTTGCGCTACTCGATCACAACGGAAAGCCGGTTAGTTCAGCTGCGCTCCTGGCAAAGGGTCCGTTGGTGATCGCCTTCATGCGTGGGCGCTGGTGCCCATTCTGCTGCGGAGAGGCTGAAGCTCTGAATCGAATGCTTCCTGCGTTCGAGAGTGCCGGAGCTTCGCTGATCGCAATCTCGCCGCAATCCGTAAACCAGGCCTACTTCATGCACGATCAGCACAAGCTGCGGTTTTCGCTTCTTGTGGACGAAGGCAACAAAGTGGCGCGGCAATTTGGAATCGTGTACCGCGTCCCTGACTACCAGGAGAAACTGTTCTCCAGCGTCTTCATCAATCTGCCGCACATTAATGGGGATCAGAGCTGGGCACTGCCACTGCCCGCGACATTCGTGGTGGGACGCGACGGGAAGGTGCAGTATGCGTGGATTAATGTCGATTACACAGAGCGAGCTGAGCCGAGTGAAGTATTGCGGTTCCTTCAAAATGGGGTAGCTGGTAGCTAGTCGCTAATACTGCTCACCGTTACTACTAACAACCAGCCCCCTAATGTGCCTATTGTTTATTCACAGTATCCAACGTCTTCAGCCACACATCCCATACTTCCCGTTTATCTGTCGACGACTTCTGATGAAGTTCGCAACAGGTGTGGTGGTGATTGCCCGACCCTTGATCAGGAGTATCTTCTGCATCAGGATTGAGCACGCCTAGGTATTTGAATGTGTTACCGACTGCGTCCAGGTGAATCTTTCCGGTATAAAACGCGGAGATCGATCGAATCCCCAAGGACTCCAGCGTGTGAAGCTCTTGTGGACGCGATTGGCATTGATGATCTGGATCTTTGTAGCAATGCTCATCGATCCACACCCTGAGCTTCGGCCAGATCTGGTCCTTCTTGTCGATGATCAGATTCCCGTCGCCACCCTGTGGTGGATGGTCGTACCACTGCAACGCGAGGAATCCGTTTGGGCTGTCGCTTTTCACGTCGGGGTGCTCTGGTGTTGCGCCGTCGGCGTGAGGCGAGAAATTACCGAACAGCTCTGTGCCATCTTTGATGACACCATCCCCGTCTCGGTCCAATACAAGCCAGCCGTTTCCTGATCCGACCTTCGGCCAGGACAGCTTCTCAAGCGCACCGTTTCCCTCGAGGTCAAAGCTTACATATTCTCCTTTTGCCGGATCAGTAAGCACGAACCCGTGGCCTGTGGTGTCAATGAGAATAGGCGAGCAGCTGCACGGAAGTGACTGATCTACCCAGTTGGTTTGACTAAATGCCGACGAGCCTAGCGAGAGCAAAACGACAACTAGGAGTGTTTGTCGCAACTCATCATTCACCTTATCCTCTTGAATTTCTCGGGAAGGACTCGGGGATTATAGAGACACCCTCGATGACTTTGCTCTCTTTCTACTTTCTGTTCCAAAGTCGGAAAAGCAGATTAATTCAGTGCAGGCCGAGCCGGGCGAAGTATTGCGGTTCCTTCAAAGTGGGGTGGCTGGTAGCTAGTAGCTGCGCATTGCCTCGTGCTCTCAGCTACTAGCTACCCACTGTGCGACAACGATCTCACCAGTACTTCAAAGACATCTTGTCGACGTAGATCGAGTAATTATCCTGCTTCTCGTCGCCGTCCAGCTGAACTGCAGTGTTCATCTCAAACGAATTCACCTTTTCCGGCGGATACTCCACGTTGAAGTTCACTTTATTACCGTTCATCGTGGCGGACACGAAGTGAGTCATGCCCGAGGGCGTTCGATAGAACTCCAGCGTGACGTGATTCCAGGAATTCGCATTCACTTTGCAGGGATAGCCGGTGTGTTGCCACTGATCGATAGTGGCATTGGACACTTGCCAGGTTCCAGCATATTTCCCGCGAGAGTCGCATTCGGTGAGGAAGTAATTCTTCAGGCCGTCGCGTGAGTAGAAGACGTCGAACTCCAGTCCCTGGGCTACGCTCGGATTGGTGATGTAGAAGTAGAAGTCATAGATAAAGTGAGTTGCCGTCGCGCTGCCGGGCAGGCGCTTAAACCAGAGTGCATTCGAATAGGGCGTCTTATTAGTTCCACCCAGCCAGAACTGAGCGGCTTTGCTGTCCATCGACGGATTCTTGATTCCCTGGTTCATCCCGAAAGAGACTGTGGCGCCTTTACCACCGGGACCTGCACATGATCCGCACGACTCCCACCCACCGAAGCTCTGAATATCAGAAATTACCGGGTCGTTCGAAGGAGGAGTAGACGTTCCGCCGTTCTGGACGTTTACCGTCAGCACCTGTTGGAAATAGTGGCCAGTAACATCCCAAGCCTTCATATAGACCGAATGGTTACCGGTTCCCAAAGTCAAATACGTGTCCAAATGGTTGGCGGCGATCTTGTAGAGGTCTTTGCTATCGACGTTAATCGTCATAGCACCGATCGCGGAATATGGCGAACTTGCGGAAGCAACGAAGTGCACGGAGGCAGGAGACGTCGAGCCATTCGCAGGACTGCTGACCGAAACGCCGGTCGTTGTACTCGCCGGAGCATTGTTCTGCACGTTTACCGTGAGCACTTGCTGGAAGTAATGATCCTGATTGTCCCAGGCTTTCATGTAAACCGAGTGGCTGCCCGATGAGAGCGTCACAGTGGTATCCAGGTAACTGGCATTCACCTTGTACACATCTTTGCTATCGACGTTGATCGTCATCGACGCAATGGGACTATAAGGAGAGCTGGCAGATGCTACAAAGTGCACTGAAGGCGATGAAGTTGCACCATTCAGGGGAGCAGTAGTCACTACATCGGCAAACGATAGGGAGGAAGCAATGATTATGAGGACGGCGAAGCAAAGTAATTTTTTAGACAATGATCTACTCCCGGTTCAGGTTAAGACGACGAAGGAACGGCAGAACGCATCTAACCGGCTTCGCAAGGGGCGCGCAATGAAGTGAAGGCAGAGTAGCCGTGTATCTACTCTGGATCAAAAGGAAAATAGCCCTAAAAGGTATGTACCTTAGAAAGAGCTAAGTAGCAGAACGTAGTACCTGGCTTGAATTGTACGCAGACGTAACGTTTCGTTACAGAAATGACCCTTCAGTCTTTGCGAGGAAGTTCAAGTCCGAGAAACGCCATCACTTTTTGCAGGTCTTTCCACGTCTCCGCCTTCTGCCTTGGATCCCGCAATAGATACGCCGGGTGATATGTCACGAATAGTGTCGTTCCGCGAAAATCATACGAACGCTGGCGCAGATTGTTCATCGAGTCGGCAACGCCGAGCAGCGTCTTGGCTGCAACGGCACCGAGAGCAACAATGGCCTTAGGCCTGATTACTTCAATCTGCTTAAGCAGGAACGGCGAGCACGTATCGCATTCGTCTTTCTCGGGAGTGCGATTCCCTGGAGGGCGGCACTTCACGATGTTAGCGATGTAGACCTGCTCGCGCTTCAGCCCCATGGCTTCAATCATCTTGTTCAGCAACTGTCCGGCGCGTCCCACGAAGGGTTCGCCCTGCTCGTCTTCATCAGCGCCCGGCCCTTCGCCGACGAACATCAGCTCGGCACGAGGATTCCCGACTCCGAAGACGATCTGTTTGCGCCCCTGTTTGTGGAGACGGCACCGGGTGCAGTCGCCGAGGTCTTCGCGAATCTGGCGAAGAGCGGTGATGGGATCGTCGCTTTGTATTTGTGTTTCTGCTTTTCGTTTAGGAATGGTGATTGTCTCTTCTGAGCATTCGTTGTTCACCGCTGCTGACAAATCAACTTCCACGGCGCCGCCTTCGCGACGATAAAAATCGTAGATCCCCATATCGCGGTAATAGCGAATCCGCGACGCCACAGCTTTTTTGGTTTCAGGATCGAGGCTACGAGCCATAGGCAGGAGTTATTTTCAGCCAGCTTGGAAGTGGTGAATCGCTATGATCTCACCTTTGCGGGACGCTGCTCGCGAATTTTGCGCACCGTATCGAGAATTTTCTGCGCAACATTCCACTTGGCGGAAGCCGGAACGTCCAGCACTTCGGTGGGCGTGATGATGGTGACGGCGTTGCGATCGGAGTCAAACCCAACGCCGGGTTGCGAAACGTCGTTCGCGACAATCGCGTCCAGTCCCTTGGCGAGCAACTTCTGGCGCGCGTTCTCCAGCACGTTTTCTGTTTCCGCGGCGAAACCGATTA
>CAVRWV010000030.1:0-18410 GCA_963724985.1 Terriglobia bacterium
ATGTTTATCGCATCGACCAGGTAGATGCGGCGACAAAGATCTATGGCGTGGCGGGCGATCCGATCCAGCATTCGCTCTCACCGGCGATGATCAATGCGGCTTTCCGGCGCGAGAATCTGAACTCGGTGTATCTGCCACTGCACGCGAAAAAGATAGACGACCTGGTGAACTGCATTCACGGGATTCCACTGCACGGCGTGAGCATCACCATGCCGTATAAAGAAGCGATCCTCGAGCACCTGGATAACTGCGAGCCGCTGTGCCAGCGAATTGGCGCGTGCAATACGGTGATCCGCGGTCAGGACGGCAAGCTGTACGGATTCAATACCGATGTTGCCGGCGTGGTCAGGCCTATCGAGCAAAGGATTCATCCGAAGGGCGCGAAAATTTTGGTGCTCGGCGCTGGCGGTGCGGCACGAGCGGCGGTTTTTGGTCTGAAAGAACGAGGCGCGGAAGTTTTCATCCTGAATCGCACTCCGGCGACGGCGCAGAAGTTGGCGCGACAGGCGCAAGCGAAGGCGATCAAGCGCGACGATCTGAAGAAGATGACCTTCGATGTGATCATCAACGCGACGCCGGTCGGCATGGGCGGGAATGGGTCACTGCTGAATGAGAAAGAACTGAATGCGCGACTGGTGATGGACATGGTCTACAACCCGGTCGAGACGCGGTTGCTGCGTATGGCGCGCGAAAAGGGACTGGCGGTGATTAGCGGCGTCGAGATGTTCGTCCAGCAAGGCGCAAGGCAGTTCGAAATCTGGACGGGAAAGCCTGCTCCGGTCGCGGAGATGCAGTACGTGGTTGTGTCGGAGCTGAAAGCACGTCAAGCCACCGAGCCGAAGGAAGAGCGACCGGTGCAAGTTGCGCCGGCTGAGAAGAAGGCGACACCTGTTGAGAAGAAGGCCGCGCCTGTCGAGAAGAAGGCGGCGCCTGCCAAGAAGGCGGCTGCGGAAGAAGGCTGCTCCGCGAAGAAGAAGACGGCGAAGAAGTAAGAGGTCGATCAGTCGATCAGTCTTTCAGTCGGTTAGTCTTACGCTTCAGTCCATTAATCTTCAAGTTGAATTCGCGGGCGAGGGCGCCCGCAACAACGAACAACTGCAGATCCCTCGCTGCGCTCGTGATGACAAGAAGGCAATCGGTCAGTCACAAGGTCTCTCGACTCGGCGCGCTTTTGTATCGCGCGCCTCGCTCGAAATGACAGACGAGGAATTAGGAGGTTAGTGCGCGCGCACGGGGGCGAGGGCCGGCGAAGTGCGCCGAGGTTCCGGCTTGGGTTGTTTGGCGAAGATCTTTGCCGTGAACAGCAATGCCGAGAACGTCAGTGCGAGCAGCAGGACTTGTCGCCATCCGCTCACCATGGAGGCGCTACCCATCATCGTCAATCCGAAAAAGCAGAAGAATAGATGGGCACAGAACACCTGCAGAGACGCCTGGCCGAGCATCACCAACGGCCTCACCGCGAGAAATTTCATGACGGGCTGCAGTCGAACGAGCAGAACTGCAAACGCGGAGAAGTCAATGAGCCGAACCACACCGAGATGCCACTTATCGAAATTGACTTCCAGCCCGCCGAGCTCGACACCACGACCGACCATGTAGCGCAGTACCAGGAACGCGGGAACAATCACCAGCGCGGGGATGGTGAGTTTGCGTGCCCAGGGTTCGATTCGCAGATTGCCCTTTGCCCAACCCACGCCGAAGCATAGTCCCAGCATCCAGAGAAACTGCCACGCCCACAGATCGAACGAGCCCATCTGGTTGAGCGGAATGGTGACGCCGACGTGCGCGACGACGTTATAGGCGGTTTGACGAAGTCCGAATTGCGCTAGCAACCAGAGTATCGAGCTGCCGCCGAGGACGTACTTCCAGCCAACGCGGGCCGCGATCATCAGAACGATCGGCGTTAGCAACAGGAAGATGATGTACATGGGCAGAATGTCGAGCAGCGGCGGACGGTAAACCAGCAAGGCTCCGTCGAGGATGGAGCGAGCTGGACCCACGGCAAAATAAAAGTCGAGCAGATTGTGCAGGCCGGGACGATTCCCGTGTTGGGCGATCGGAACCGCAATTAGAAATGTGAGCGCCAGTAGCAACGCATGGTGCCCGTAAAGACGTAAGGTCCGCATACCGAGTTTGCGGTTCATCGCGCCTAGACCTTCGCGAGCGGCGATCCGGGAGTAAATCCGCCCGGTGAATAGAGCCGAGAGGAAAATAAAGCCTTCCGCCGCAGAGAAGAACCCGAATGGCTGATTGACGTAAGTGCTGGCCACCGTAGGCAAATGGGTCAGCGTAATCCATAGGAGCATCAACCCACGTGCGGCATCGAGTTCAAGGCGTCGTTCCACGAGTCCCCTGGGCGAAGTCCGTGTGAGAGGTCCCCACAAAAAGCATTGGTAGATTGGATGAAAAAGAAAGGGGAACGATTACGGCGGTTACAAAGCTTTACGTTTCTTTGACAGAATTATTTGCGACCCGGGCAACGCGAGGTCTCTGCAGCTTTTCAGCTCTCTCAGTCGCTCAGCCCCTCAGCCTGTCAGAACTCTCAGAGGAGTGGCGTACAAACAATGGAGTAGAGAGACGCTGCTCAGGAACAGACCTGCTGATGCTCATCGAGTTGCAGAACACTGACTGAGAACTGAAGAGACTGAATGACGTGGAAATCAGCCTACTTTTTTGCGCTGCTCAAGCGAGAGATCGGAATACATGACGACCTGGTTGGGCCTCGGGATTTCGCTTCGTACAGCGCAGTGTCGGCGAACTGGATGAGATCACGTTTAAAGCGAGTGTCGGTCTCGTAGATAGCAACTCCGAGACTGATGGTAAGGTGCTCGATTGCTCCCGGACCGCCAGCGAAGAAGCGTGCCTGTTCGATGCTATGCCGCAGACGTTGTGCGACACGAACTGCGCCGGGACCGGTGGTCTCCGGCAAGATGATTACGAACTCCTCGCCGCCGTAACGAGCGACGGTATCGACCTCGCGCATGTCCTTGGTCAGCAGGGCGGCAACATCGCGCAGCACCTGATCGCCCACGTGGTGGCCGAAACGATCATTGAGCTGCTTAAAGAAATCGATATCGACCATGATGAGTGCGAGCCTGGTTTTCTTGCGCTCGCAACGCTTGATTTCCAGTTCGAGCTGCTGCTCGAAATAGCCGCGCGTCTTGAGGCCGGTGAGATAGTCGGTAAAAGCGAAGGTCAACAGGCCTTCGTTGGCGTGTTCACGGGTAAGCAGCGATTCCGCGACCAGGACAAGCGTCCACAGTATCTGTGCGTCTTCTGGCTAAAAAGCATCACGAGAGCTGGAAAAAAGCTGCATGGAGCCGAGCGTGCGATTGCTCACCAGAAGAGGCAGGATCAGCGCTGAGACTGCGTCCATGGAGCGCAGCAGCGCATCGGCTTGGGTATTCTGTCGCTGGTGGATGAGAAGCGGTCTTCCAAACTTGGTGACCCAGAAATTAAAGATGTTCCCGTGAGGAAGCGTAGCAACGCGCGGGTCCACTTCGCCGCGAGAACGCGTAAACCGACCTGCTCCGTGGTTTCGTCCCAGAAGTAGATGACGGATTTCTCGTAGGGGACGATTTCGGAAGAAAAATCGCAGAGCATGTTGAAAGCGGTCTCCAGTTGCATGGGAAGTCCGCTGAGCATGCTTAGCCGCAAGACGGTATTGACCTCGCGCCAACGCCGTTGGATGGTGCGTTCAGGAATCTCGGAGAACACCGGCACCACAAACTGTTCGGGCGGGCAAGACTCCTGGAGCTCGGGTTCGAATGACATCGAAGAAACTTTGCTCGTATTCATTTAAGGCCGCATCACGCCCGCCGCGGGATACGGTGGGGATAGGTCCCGCTGGGAACGAGCAAACTGCCTGCCATCGCCACGAAAAAACTGTTAAAAGCTGGGAGGCCGCGAAAACAGGCTGTTCAAGGCTGTCTGCCTGAGTCCCTACGTGACACGACATTTCTCGCCTTGTTGGATGCAAGGAAGGTTAGGTTCTCCACCTGAGTACGCGGATGGATGAGATTGGGCAGCTTGGTTCCTAATGGGGGAGAGATCGTAAAGGTGGGAGTCGATCAGGCTTTCAGTCCGTCAGGCTTTCAGTCTTTCAGTCCGTCGCTCCTTCAGTCGGTCAGTTCTTGAGGCTACGGGGCGCCCAATGTTCCGACCTGCTAGTAGCGCCGTTTTGACGGAGCGGCTCACAGACTGCTGACCTGAAAGACTTTCTTTCCGAGTTGAACAACCTGAGCTGCTCAGCCTTGCATCACGATTTGGGCAGTTGAGGAGAGAAGCGGCTTGCAATCGGGAGCCCAATTAAAACGTTTGAATTGGGAACGGAATGCATCAATCCTGTTGCGGTTGCATGAACGCTTAAGCTAGGATGATGTCTGGGCAGTTTGCCCTAAGCAGCTCCTGTTAGTACCTAGCCTTTTCTTTCCGTAATCGAGGTAGGCCCCTTGATTTCCACTCGCCGAAGCTAAGGAATCAGCTCGGTCACACCCTGAGAGCTCCACATGGCGTGTACGCGTATTGTATTGCCCAGCAGAAGGCATTCCTTAACGGAACTCGAGCTCGTCGCCCTTTTCTATTCCCAGCATCACTGGCATCGCCGGAACTCAGGTTTTTGGGTACCCAAGCGGTGATTTTGCGGTGATTGTCAGCAATTACACAGAGGGTACGCTAGATCAGAAAGCCGCCCTGGATCATGCTCGTGTAGTCGGCGAGTGTTTCCGTACCAGCACGGTTCTGCCTTTCCGGGTTGGGACCGTATTTCAGACAGAAGACGCGATCCGCCGTGCCGTGCGAACCAATCGCAAGGCGTTGATGGACAGCGTGAATCACCTGCGTGGAAAAGCCGAGATGCACCTGAAACTGGTGGTCCGTGATGGCGTGGCGAAAGAGACGATCCATGCCATAGCGGCAACTATCGGGGGCGCTTACCTGACACAGATCCGGGAAAGAGCAGCGCTTCAACGGGACCGGCAATCGAAGGCGAAGTCGCTTTCAGTGCAGGTACATCGGCTGTTCAATCCACTGGACGAAGAAGTGAGTTGCAAAAAGGTGGAAGCGGGCGGCCTGCTGATCGATATCGCTCACATGATCGATAACGCGTCGGTAGAGAAGTATCAGAACCGGTATGTCGCGGCGGCGCGGCAACTGAAAGACTGCAGATTGCACTGAGTGGACCGTGGCCTCCCTATCACTTCATGCCCGTTAAATTGAAAAGCGCGGGAAATAGCTAGGTTCGGGATCCCACCTCTGCCAGAAGCAGGCAGATATGGAAAATTGAAAGTCTTCATGTGATCCGGTCCTTAGGGGCCGGATTTTTTGTTTGGCGCGTATCACTGTCCGTCGATCATGCGGGGATCGCCTACCAGAGATCTGATCACCTGCAACAGGTTTTCCGGCCCATGACTCGAAATTGTTTGATCCGCGAAACTACAAATCTGTCAGCAACTGGCGACAGCGCAATGACCGGAATCCGCTTCGTAGCTTCTCGGATTGTGCCTGCTATACGCGGACAATCAATCGTGTGATCCGGGTCAATGGCTAGAACCGCCACCGAGATATTGGGGAAGAGATGGAAGAGGTCGAGTGCTTCCTGCGTACTTGCGCGGTTATGACGTCAACTTGCCAGTTTCAAGGACTAGCTTACGTGTTGACAACGCTTGCAGCGGTTCGCGCTCCGCGACCAGCAATGTCGGTCTAGGCATAAATACTTCGATGCCGAAATCATCCGCCAAGAGCAGATTCATAGTCCGCGACCTGCTAGAAGAATTTCGCCAAGTCAGATCGCGATCGTCAATCAGTCGATCTTCCCCTCTTTAGTTTTTGGGAGGATTCCGTAAGTGGGGTCGTATCCATCGGCTTTGCATGGAGCGCCTTCGGCAATTTTCGCCCACGCCCTCATCAGGGTCTCGTGTTCACTCGTCCCATCCTTAAGAACCTCAATCACGCAAGCAATGTGTTCGGGCTCAATTGATTTGAACCAATCTGACATCTGCTCTGGCGTGAGGTCAGGCAACTTGTCGTGTTGCATGGCTTGCTGTAAGGCCATGACGACCTTGTGGAGGACAAAGAGGAATTCAGGATTAGCGCTACTGGCCTTGTAAACACTTTGATGCTTTGCAGTACTTTCCATTGCGGCGTCGCCTTAACTCGACGTTGTTCAACTGAGGAACAACCGAAAAATGATCATACTAAAGTATTGATTTCAGGTTGTGTCTGGTAAACAACCAAACAGCCGAGAGGGTTACGACGCATGCAAAACTTTGCCGCTGCGTTTGACTGCTGGGAAAATGAAGTTATCGTGAGCAGGGTGTTTAACGAATCTGTTGTAGAAGATGAAGCGACACCCCACCGATCATCTCTATCGTTCTTGGCTCCATTAGCAGCGAAATGTGCCGTATATCCAGGCCCTAAGCAACTCCAGTCACCAGTTGTATTCGCGGATGCCTACAAAAGCAGTCACGAAAATCTACTCGAACGGCAATCGTGCATCCAAAAGTGTGAGCAGAGTAGCACCCGATAGCGGCAGGTGCGCATCCTCTTTTCCCATGCCGATACCCAAAGCGAGAATCCTGGTAGTGGATGATGAGAAGAACGTTCTCACTACAATCCAGGCCATTCTTCAGGAAGACGGCTTCGAAGTAGATATCGCCAACGATGGCAAACCAGCGATCGAGGCGATACGCGCGCGGCACTATGACCTGGTGCTTACCGACCTCAAAATGCCCGAGGTAGACGGCTTGGCAGTACTGGCCGAAGCGAGGAAGTCGTCCCCCAACACGGTAACCATGATGATGACGGGCTACGGGTCGCTCCCGTCGGCGCTGGAAGCGGTGCAGTTGGGGGCATACGACTATCTCCTGAAACCGATGGAAGTGCCCGAACTGAAGCACGCCGTAAAGCGCGGGCTGGAGCGAAGGCAGCTGTCGGAGATCGACACGCTTTACAAGATCGGACGCAGCCTGAGTGGCACGATGGATGAGCGCGCAATCGGGGCAGACATTGCCGAAGCGACACAGCGCGTGTTGCGACTCGAGCATGCATGCCTGACCTGCACAGAGCCGGATGATGGAACGCTGGCGCAAGTGCTACATGATCCTACAGTGCAAGAGAAGCTGAAGGCGGGAGCGATCGTTACTTCGGAAGAAACAGCCGCAGTGAGGGACTGGGCTGAAGCACCATGGGTGAGATCGGCGGCATTGGTACCCGGTCGCTCCAAAGACGAGCTCGTATGCGTGCTGATGGCGCATAACGGGACGCTCGCCCTTCGAATTTCACGCATCGACGCGCCGCTTCATGGAGGCGCTGGCGGCTCAGGCAGCATTGGCAGTGAACAACAGCCGGCTGTTCAATGAACTGAAGACCAATAACGCGCAACTTCAGGGTGCGAATCAGAAACTGCGCGATCTGGATGAACTGAAGTCGCGTTTCTTGCGCATGGCGACGCACGAGCTCCGGACGCCGTTGACGTTGATTTTGGGGTACGACTCGATGCTCGCGGAGAGCGCGAAGCCGCGTCTCTCAGAGGATGAACAGGAGATGCTTTCCGAGGCAATGCATTCCTGCCGACGCCTGATTCACCTGGTGAACTCGATGCTGGATATCCACCGGATCGAAGCGGGCAAAATGGAATTGAGGCTGGCGCCGTGCGATGTGGTCCGAATGGCGGGCCGGGTGGTAACGCTATTCCAGACAGAAGCGCAGCAGAAGGGGATTCACCTGGGCTTGCAGGTTCCCACGAGCCTTCGACCGGTCGAGATCGATGGCGAACGAGTGGAGCAGGTCATCATCAATCTGGTGGCAAACGCTCTGAAGTTTACTGACGCGGGCGGTTCAGTTTGGGTCCGGGTGGAAGAAGCGGGTCAAGATTCCGTCGAGGTGGCCGTCGGTGATACGGGAATCGGTATTCCCGCGGAGCAGCAGTCGGAGATCTTCACCGAATTTGCACGAATCAGCAGGCCTGGCCAGCCTCGGGACCGAGAAGGTTCGGGACTTGGACTTGCGATCGCGAAACGGATCGTCGAAGCGCATTCAGGTGAGATAACAGTTAACAGTGAAGTGGGCCGGGGCAGCATATTCCGCTTCCGACTTCCCGCGGGAGCGTTGCAAATGGCGGTACAAGAAGCGGTACCAGCGTAGTCCGAGAGGCAACTTAGGAACAACTTTTGCCATCTGGATGCTCAAAGAGAGAATCGGGGTAGAATATCTGGAAAGCTCGCATCTCATTGCGAATGATTTTGCGTTCAGGCAAGTTCGTGCCTGCATGCCGAAGCCGCGCCACAGCCAGGGAACGAAGTATTGCTAAAGAGTATCAGGGAGTCTGCGGGCCGAGGACTTCCCAGGGAGCTTTTGATGCCGTCCTCTAAGACTCGAGTTCTGATCGTGGACGACGACCCGAGCATGTCGCGGTTCCTGAGCGGCTATCTCGTGCGGCAGAACTTTGATGTAAGCACCGCCTCCAGCGGCGAAGAGGCGATTCGTGTGTTCCGGGTCTACGATCCTGCGCTGGTGCTCCTCGACATGGCGATGACCGGCATGGATGGACTGGAGACACTGGAACGGCTGAAGCAGATCAAGCCGGACTTCTCGGTGATCGTGGTTTCTGGACAGAGCAATCCGGACCTGATCTTCCGGGCTTCGAAGCTGGGCGCCGACGACTACGTCGCCAAACCCTTCGAACCAAAGGACCTGGAACTTCGCATCACGCGCGTGCTGGATAAGCAGCGGCTGGTTTCGGAAGTAACCCAACTCCGCGACCAGGTGCGACGGCAAAGCGATTTCAGCATGCTGTTCGGCACCAGTCCGAAGATGGAAGAGGTGAAGCAGACGATCGAGCAGGTGGCCGACACGAACGCCACGGTGCTGATCCGCGGCGAGAGCGGCACCGGAAAAGAAGTGGTGGCGCGCATGGTATATGGCCACTCGCTGCGCCATGAAAAGCCGTTCGTGAAGGTGAACTGCGCGGCCATTCCGCATGAATTGCTGGAAAGCGAGCTGTTTGGGTACGAGCCCGGCGCGTTCACCGGCGCGACGCGGCAGAAGTTGGGCAAATTCGACCTGGCGAATCAGGGCACGCTGTTCCTGGACGAAATCAGCGAGATGCATCCGGCGTTGCAGGCCAAGCTGCTGCACGTGCTCCAGGATGGGGAGTTCGCCCGACTTGGCGGCAAGCGGGATATCGCCGTGGATGTACGCGTTCTGGCCGCCACGAATAAGCCGCTGGAGCGAGCCGTCGAGGAAGGGCTGTTCCGCGAAGACCTGTTTTACCGGCTGAACGTCGTCACCATACATATTCCACCGCTGCGCGAGCGGCGCGAGGAAATTCCCGTCTTTCTGGAATTCTTCCTGCGTAAGTACAGCGAGTTCTACGGCAAGAATCCGCCACCATTCAGCGATTACGCCATAGGACGGATGATGGAATACAGCTGGCCGGGCAACATTCGCGAGCTGGAAAACCTCGTCAAGCGATACGTAATCGTGGGAAAAGAGTCGCAGATCATCCGTGAACTCTCGACGCATAAGCCCATCGTGTCGTCGATGAGCGGATCCAGCCCGATCTGGGGTCTTAAACCCAGCGACGACAGCAGACCGGGAGACGGCGGAGCTAAGACTGCAGTTGCCGTTCCGGTCGTCCCAATCGCGGAGACAGGAAATGGTGAAATGGAATTGCCATCCCTGCTGGAGATTGGCAGGCGGGCGGCGATGCAGGCGGAGCGCGAAGCGATTGAGCGCGTGTTGGCACAAACGCGTTGGAACCGCAGACAAGCGGCGAAGATTTTGAAGATCAGCTACAAAGCTCTGCTGAACAAGCTGAAGATAATCGAGCAGCAAACGCAAACGCAGAATAAGCAGCAGAGTGCCTAGGGTTGGTACCTGAATACTTAAGCTGGCCAGCCTCTTGCATCGGTGGGGACGAAGTTATCCGTCGCAGAGAGATGCCTCAATCGTGACAATTGAGAAACTAACGTGCGAGTTATGAAGATGTTGGATGGATTCCGGCACAATCCACAAGGGCAATGACGGAAATTTGGCGCTGAGAGTGCAGTTGGGGACAGCAACAAAAGAGGCCATTTGAATGAAACAACCCTCTTCCTGAGATGTGTACTTGTCCCTTTTCGCCGATCCGCCAATGGGCGGAAGGCGTCTTGCATCGCCTACCCTTTGAGTTTCCCCTCCTTTTGCCTCTTTATGGCGGTCCGACAACGGGCCGCTTTTTCTTTTTCCGGAGATATTCCTGTCTGTAACGAACCGGGGTATCGGTGCATCCAAGGTTGTTGCGCTTCCAACCATGCCGGAAATTGACGCACCTTAGGGAGCAGCGTATGATTCCCTCTTTTGCGCCAGCCGTGCGGGGTATACGGACGGCACGGTGAAGTGCCAGTGAGCGAACAAGTCAATGGATAAGAAGAAGTTAGAACAACTCAAAAAACGGCTGGAAGAGCGGCAACAGGAGCTTCGCCGCCAGGTCTCAAACCGCGAACAGGATGGACGAAACCAGGGCGAGGATGTGGCACAAGACATCGCCGACCGCGCCGCCAGCTCATACACCAAAGAGTTTCTATTCACCCAAAGCACCAACGAGCGCCAATTGCTCGGGATGGTCGACTCCGCGTTGGCTCGCATGCGCGAAGGCACTTATGCCGAATGTATCGCCTGCGGAAACGAGATCAACCTGAAGCGACTGGAAGCAGTGCCGTGGACGCGCTACTGCATCGAATGCCAGGAGAAGCTGGAAAAAGGCCAGCTGGAACAGGCAGCGATGTAGCGCGAAGTCTGAAAGTTTTGAGCCGCCGGCGAAAGTCGGCGGCTTTTGCTTTTTCTAAGACGCGCGGAAACCTGACTTTCGTGCAACGGTTCCCGTATATTTCTCCGCATGAGCTTGCAAGCGGAAACCGGAGAGCGCAGGGAGTCGGCTGCTCCGCGAATCACCAGCAGGTCGGTGTGGTTCAGCGATACAGCCTGGCTGATCTATCTCGCGCTGACCACGGTGGTCGTCCACCTCATTACAGGGCGGCAGTTTGGTTTTCATCGCGACGAACTCGCGACCCTCGGAGACGCGCGCCATCTCGCCTGGGGATACGTCGCGTACCCGCCAGTTACGCCGTTTTTTGGACGACTTTCGCTGATACTTTTTGGAACGTCACTTGCCGGTTTTCGATTCTTCGCAGCACTGGCGCAAGCACTTGGCGTGGTGCTCACCGGACTAATGGCTCGCGAGCTGGGCGGTCGACGCGGAGCACAGCTGGTAGCAGCCGCAGCTGCCGTACCGTTCTGTCTCGGAGGCGGTGCGCTGATGCAGTACGTTTCCTTCGACGCGCTGGCGTGGCTACTGACGGCGTACTTCGTCATACGTTTGCTGCGCACCGAGGATCCGAGGTGGTGGATCGCGATTGGCGCTTCCATCGGCTTCGGATTGATGTCGAAATACAGCATAGTATTTCTGGTTGCAGGCCTGCTAGCGGGGATGGTGTTGACCGATGCGCGGCGCTACTTCCGAAGCGGATGGTTCTGGTACGGAGTGGCGACGGCGCTCCTGATTTTTCTGCCGAACATAATCTGGCAGGCGCAGCATGGGTTCATCTCACTCGACTTCCTGAAGCACATACACGCGCGCGACATCCGCATTGGAAGGACAAAAAACTTTCTGCCTGAGCAGCTGAATCTGACGTTGCTGGGGCTGCCGCTGGTGCTGGCGGGACTTTTCTTCTACCTGATCGTCCCCGCAGGCAAACGCTTCCGCACCGTAGGCTGGATGTACATCGTCCCACTCGTGCTGTTCACGATCGCCAAAGGCCGGAGCTACTATCTCGCCGCTGCTTATCCGATGTTGTATGCGGGCGGCAGTGTTTGGGGCGAACGGTGGCTGACGTCGATGAAGCGCGGATGGGCGAATGCGGTTCGCGTGCTGGTGTGGGCGGCGCTGCTGGCTGACATTGCTATCGTCTCGGCAATCACTCTGCCTCTCGGAGCGGTGAACTCCAACTGGTGGAAGTTCGCGAGCAAGATCAATGGCGATTTTGTCGAAGAGATCGGCTGGCCGGAGTTGGTACAAACGGTTGCGCAAATCCGCGACTCGCTGCCTCCGGAAGACCGTGCACGATTGGGAGTGCTCGCTGGAAATTACGGCGAAGCCGGCGCAGTGAACTTGTATGGTCCGCAGTTTGGATTGCCGCACGCCATTAGCGGCATCAATTCCTTCTGGCAGCGTGGTTATGGCGATCCGCTGCCAGAGACGCTGATCGTGATCGGGCTCTCACAACAATTTGTGAATGAACACTTCAACTCCTGCCGCCTGGTGGCGCACACGTGGAACCGCTATGGTGTGCAGAACGAGGAAACCAGGGATCATCCTGATATTTTCGTTTGCGGTGGTCCGCGCAAAAGCTGGCCAGAATTCTGGAAAGATTTTCGATATTACGGATGATGGAATTGGTAATTGAGTAATTTGTAATCGGGTAATTGAAAGACTCTCGGTGCGCTTTGCCTTTATCTACGAATCTCCACTACGCGCCGGGCCCCTGTTCTGTGGCCCGCCTAGATTCGTGAGACGCACGATGGCCTCCCGCATCTAAGACTGGCTACAGTTCAATGTAGGACAACTTGAACTGAATGCGAGTTTCGCACTGAGGTGATGCCACGGCGTCCATGCGACCACCCTGCGATGAGGCAATCCTGCGATCGGGCGCGGCGGCTGTTCCCTGTAGACCCCAAAGCCGAAAATGGATATTGGCGGCGACGATTCTCGGATCGAGCCTCGCCTTCATCGACAGCACAGTGGTCAATGTCGCGCTGCCCGCGATCCAGTCGAGCTTTCACGCGAACGTGGTCGACGTGCAGTGGGTGGTCGAAGCTTACGGGCTGTCTGTTGGCGGCGCTCATCCTAGTCGGCGGATCGTTAGGCGATCTATTCGGACGACGGGTGGTTTTTCTCTCGGGAGTCGCGATCTTCGCGCTGTCTTCGGCGGCCTGCGGATTCGCAACGACGGTTGGGCAATTGATTGCCGCCCGAAGCATTCAGGGCTTAGGCGCTGCGCTGCTGATTCCCGGGAGCCTGGCCATCATCAGCGCATCTTTCGATGAAAAGAGCCGCGGGCAGGCAATCGGCACATGGTCCGGATCGACGGCGATCACGACCGCTGCGGGGCCTGTGATCGGCGGCTGGCTGGTGGAACATGCTTCGTGGCGCTGGGCATTCTTCATCAATATTCCGATTGCTGCGGCGGTGATTGTCATCTCGCTGTGGCACGTTCCTGAGAGCCGCAGCCGGAGCGCAGGGAAAGTCGACTGGCTCGGCGCAGTGCTCGTAACCGCGGGATTGGCGGGCCTGGTCTATGGGTTTATCGAGAGCACCGACCTGGGCTGGAAAAGCCCATACGTGGTTGGAAGCCTTTTGCTTGGCGCGGTTGCACTGCGTGCTGTTTGTCATCGTCGAGCGGAAAGAAGCGTTGCCGATGCTGCCATTGCAGCTGTTCGCGTCGCGAAACTTCACTGGCGCAAATCTGTTGACGCTGCTTCTCTACGCTGGAATTGGCGTCTTCTTCTTTCTGTTTCCGATGACGTTGATCCAGGTGCACGGCTATCCGGCAACCATGGCCGGCGCCGCCATGCTGCCGATGATTTTGCTGGTGTTCCTTCTCTCGCGCTGGTCTGGCGGCCTGGTCGCGCGCTATGGGCCGCGCCGCCCGTTGATGATCGGTCCACTGATTGTCGGGCTTGGGTTCCTGCTCTTCGCTCTGCCTGGCGTGAGTGGAACATACTGGAAAACATTCTTCCCGCCGATCATCATTCTCGGGCTCGGGTTGGCGGTGACGGTCGCACCACTGACTACGGTGGTAATGAATTCCGTGGATCCCGACCATGTGGGAACCGCGTCGGGAATCAATAATGCCGTGTCCCGCGTTGCAGGTGTGCTGGCGATTGCGGTGCTCGGAATCGTGATGGTGGGGGCTTTCAGTTCGCGGTTGAATTCCAACATACAAGGACTGTCACTTCCTGCGTACGTGGTGCATGAGATCCAGGCGAATGAAAATAAGCTGGCGGGATTACCTGTGCCCGCGAACGTGGATCGCGGCACAGCGAGTGTGATCCGAGAGTCAGTGCGGGAGGCGTTTGTATTTGGATTTCGCACGATCGCGCTGATTTGCGCAGGCCTTTCGGTGACAAGCGCGGCTATTTCGGCGAAGATGATTGAAGATCGGGCTCGCTGAGAACTGCACCGGCTACGGCATCACGGATAGTTGCATGCCCGCGGCAATAACAGAATGAAGAGGATGAGGATCAGCACGAAGGTGGAGTAGGTGACCCACTTGTGCTTGTCAACGGCGATGGTGAAGCGCTGCCAGGCCGTCGACATTCTCGCATTGAATGCATTCGCCGCCTGAGCCAACACAAGCCTGAACATTGGACAACTCCGTCGAATCCCGTTAACGAATAGCCGCTGCGGTGGCCTGCAAAGATGTTGCCTTCTCCTTCTTGGCGAACGATGCGCGTAATCGCCGGTTCAGTGGCTCTGAATAGAACCTCGCGACGACAGCGCCGAGCAAGCCGGCCAATACTAACAGGCCCACATAGAAGATGGGTGTCCAGATCACTCGTACGGCAGCCGCGGTAAAGATCTGAATGCCCCAAACGAAGACGAAACCGTGCGTCAGGTAGACCTCGTAGCTATTTCGGCCAAACCAGCGAATCGGCGCCGTGGCGACACTTCCGGTGCGGTTGCGTTGTGCGATGGCGATTTGCAAGAGACAAGTGCCGAGGGCGAGGCAGGTCACGTCGAGTCCGAGTTGATAGATGTGCATCGCTCGCACCAAGGGTCGCGCTGTCATGATGAGCAGCACCAGCGCGGCGCCGATGATTTGCAGAGCGCGGAGTGTCGCGGGGCGAAAGCGCCATCGCGCCGCGATCATGGCAGCGAGACAGCCAAGAGCGATGGCATCCATGCAGGAAAGATAGCCGTAGTCAGCCCAAAGTTCATTGCGAGTCAGAACAGTACGCGCGAACGGGCCCACGGCTACGAACGTCATCAACAAGGTAATCAGTGGTCCACGAGCGCGCGTCAGAACACAAATCAGCGGGAAAGAAAAAGATAGAACACTTCTTCCACCGAGAGCGACCAGAGAACATCCCAATTGGGTGGAAGGTATCCGCGCTGCGATTCCAGCCAATTGATGTGAAAGGTAGCCGCCGCCAGAAGCGCACGCGGCAGGGTGGACCGCCCCGGATTTATCACAAACCACGGGACGCGGGCGAGATGCAACACGCTCAACACCGCGAGCAGCGCGACCAGAAGCGGCACAATGCGGGCGAAACGCAATCGATAGAAATCGGCAATGCGCACCTGGCTGAGCGCGCCCCAGCGCCGGATGGCCATCGTAGTGATCAGGAATCCCGAAATTGCGAAGAAGACGATGACGCCGTTGGCGCCATTCCAGAAGAGCGTTGCCGCCACCTGCCGCGGAAGGGCTTTCGCGAGGACAGACTCACTCGCTCCCATGTGAATGTTGATGTGGTGCACGACGACGGCAACGATCGAAACGCCGCGCAGGACATCGATTCCGTCAAAACGACCGCTGGATCCCGAGTTCACGCTCTGAATAGAACACAGGTGGAACGAAGGAGTCTAGAGACAGCAACAACAACAGGGGTAACGAGTAGCTCGAGTAGACCTGAGACGAGACGCAGGATTACCCGCCCTGGAAGGAACTTTCCTGCTGAACTCGGTGTCCAAGCAATCGTGGGGACAGCTTTCCGAGTCAGACGTTATGTTGGAAGCCCATGGACTAACCAAATCGTACGCGTCTGTCGTCGCGGTGAAAGAGGTCTCTTTCTCGCTGGCCCCGGGGCAGGTTCTCGGGTGCCTGGGCCCAAACGGATCCGGAAAAAGCACGACGGTGAAGATGCTGATCGGCTTGCTGGAGCCTAGTCGCGGAAAAGTACTGTTCAACGGCGAAGACATTCATCAGGATCTCGCCGGGTTTCGTAAACTTCTTGGCTACGTTCCCGAAGAACCCAACCTCTATCCGTATTTAAGCGGCTACGAATACCTGGAGATGATTGGACTGCTGCGAGGAATTCCGCAAGCCACTCTCGACAAGAAAATAATTCGCTCCTGCACCTATTTTCGCTCGATGCACATCGCCACGCTTCCATGGCTTCCTACTCGAAAGGCATGCGGCAGCGGATTCTACTGATCGCTGCGCTGATGGACGATCCAAAGCTGTTGATCTTCGATGAGCCGTTGTCTGGACTCGATGTGACCACAGCACTGGTACTGAAGAACCTGATCAGGGAGTTGGGGCAGCAAGGCAGAGCCGTTTTCTATTGCTCACACGTGCTCGAGGTGGTTGAGCAGGTGTGTTCGCATCTGCTGATCTTGAGAAAGGGTGAGGTGCTGGCATACGACACAACCGAAGCGATCCGGCAGAACGTAGAGCACTCTTCACTGGAAAAGGCGTTCGTGCATATGATCGAAGAGGTGGATACAAACCAGATTGCGCGTGACGTCATCTGCGCGATGGAGGGACAGTGAGTGGTCTCTTCGCGGCTGTGGATTCGAGCACTCGCTCTCGACCATTCCCTCTGCTGGTGCGGCTCTTCGTTGCACGCGTGTTTCGGGGAAGTGGAACTTCGGAAGACACCGAACTTGATCTCAGTATCGGCCTGATTCTTGCTTTGCTTGCGTTGCCGGGAGCTTTCTATTCACTATTTCTGCTCGAGAAGTACTCGACGCTTTTGCAATGGATGCACGGGCAGAAGGAACTGGATCCACTCGCAGGCGCGCTTCCCGACGAATACTTCTTTATCGTGCTTTCGATGGTGGTGACTGGCGTAGTAGCCGTTTGGCGGTGGGACAGCATTTTCCCCGACCGGCGAGATTACGCGAATCTGGTGCCGCTCCCTATCTCGTTGCGAAGCATCTTCCTCGCGAACCTCGCGGCGATCCTTGTACTGGCTTTACTGCTTGCAGTGGATGTAAACGCAGCGTCCGCGGTGTTGTTCCCTCTGGTGGTCAGCGCGTCGGAAAGTACATTCACCTTCTTCCTTCACTTCGTCGGCATACACGCATTCGTGGTGGTGCTCGCCAGCGTTTTTAGTTTCTGTACTGTATTCGCGATCGTGGGAGCGCTCATGATCGTCGTGCCCTATGGTACGTTTCGCAGAATTTCGTTCTACCTCCGCGCCACTCTGCTCGCATGTCTTGTAGCGATGCTTTCCACGAGTTTTACGGTTCCTGCGATGCTGGGGTCATTGCCGCGCACCTCTGTGCGATTTCTGCCACCAGTTTGGTTTCTTGGACTGTGTCAATTGCTCCGTGGAAGAGCAACTGCGTCGTTTGCCAGCCTGGGACACATCGCTCTCTTCTCGGTGCTCATCGTTGTGATCTTCGGATTCTCAACTTATGCGCTCAGCTATCGCCGGCACTTCGTGCGCATCCCCGAGACTACCGACGTGTCAGCGGTGGCGGATTGCAACAGCGGTATCTGGTTTCTTCGAATCGCCGATCGGACCTTCTTGAGGACTCCGTTTCAACGTGCAGCCTATCGTTTTGCGATGAAGACATTGCCGCGAAGCGAACAGCATGGCCTTGTGCTCGGCGCCTTCTTCGGGTTAGGTATCGTTCTCGCTTGCCAGTTCCTGTTTACGTCTTTAAGCGGCGGCAGATCGTGGGCGGCGAGATCTCACCGGACTTTCTCGCCATCCCGCTCGCATTGAGCTATTGCGTGATCCTGGGACTTCGATTCGCATTTGAGATTCCCACGGACCTCCGCGCCAACTGGGCATTTCGTCTTCATGTCGACGACACTACAAAGGAATGTGTAGCTTTGGCACAGCGAGTGATGTTGACTTTCGTGCTTCCGTGGATCATCGCGGTTGTCTTGCCGGTGTATGGGTATCTTTGGGGAGGGAGAGTAGGGATAGTTCATGCGCTCGTCGTTGCGCTCTGCTCGCTTCTTCTCACGCAGATCCTGCTCCGCAACTTTCGCAAGATCCCGTTTACCTGCTCGTATCCCCAGTTTGGACAGTCGTCGGTTCTTCTGGCCCTCTTTTATGTCATGGGATTCTTCGCATTCGTCTCGCTTGTCTCGCACCTGGAACATTGGGTTCTCCAGAGTCTAGTCGGAACAGCCGTCCTGATTGCCGCCATGGCGACCGCATGCATAGTTATGCCGCGAGTAGGGCACGACGAAGAAGGCGTCGAAGATACGCTGCTCTTTGACGAGCACGCGTCGGTTGCGTTCGATCTGCTTGACCTGCGAAAAGGAAACTAGGACAGGCAAGAGTGCCTGTCCTGTACAACTGCTCTACATCTGCTCGTCGGCCGAGGGGCCGTAGATCGCCGGGACCGTCGCATCGTTCAAGCGAAGGTAGACCGTCAGTTGTCCGCGATGATGCGCCAGGTTGACTTT
>CAVRWV010000031.1:0-9090 GCA_963724985.1 Terriglobia bacterium
GGAACAACAAGGGAAACTTGCTGAGGCTGCCCAAGCGTGGCAAGCAGTAATTCGACAAAACCCGCGAGATGCGGGCGCCTATGCGAGCTTGGGCGTCATCTTCGCCAAACAGGAGAAATATCCGGAAGCCGCCGCCGCGTATAGGAAGGCAATCCGCCTGAACCCGAAGCTGCCGGGGATGCAGTTGAACCTGGGGCTTGCGGAGTTCAAGCAAGGCCATTTTGCTGCGGCTGCGGTGACCGCTCAAAGCTGCGCTCGCAGCAGATCCAAACAACATGCAGGCGCGCACTCTGCTTGGACTCAGCGATTATGGCGATAAGAAATTTGCCGACGCCGTCCGGAATCTGAAGATCTCGGCGAAAGCTGACCCATCTAACCTTGAGCTTCAACAGGTCCTGGCACAAAGTTGTTTGTGGGCGCATGAGTATGGCTGCGCAGTAGATGGATTCCGCGCCATCCTGCAGCGCGATCCCAACTCGGCTTCCGCGCATATACTCGTTGGCCAAGCTCTCGATGGGACAGGAAAACCTCGGAGGCGATAGCTGAGTTCCAGGAAGCCGCGAAGATCGCTCCGCGTGAACCCAATGTTCACTTCGGGCTGGGTTTTCTGTACTGGAAATCTCACGACTACGACAAAGCCAAGCAGGAATTCGAGGCGGAACTGGCGACGGATCCCAATCATGCGCAAGCTTTGGCTTACCTGGGCGACACGGATTTGAAGGCAGGGAATCCCGATCAAGCTGAGCCACTGCTTCGAAAAGCGATCCAATTGAAACCTGATCTGCGGATCGCGTACATGGATCTGGGTGTTCTTCTAACCCAGAAGAAACAATATGAAGAGGCCGTTGCGACGTTGCGAAAGGCTGTCGAGTTGGATCCCACACAACCGGACGCGCACTACCGCCTGGGACATGTTTACCAGGCCATGGGCAAGTCGACTCAAGCCGAAGAGGAGTTCAAGAAAGTGCAGCAGCTACACGAGAAGTCGGATATCAACCTCACGCCGAAAATGTCTGCTGCCCCACCATCGATTCAGCAATAGCTGCTTACTGCTTCGTCTCCAGCGAGTCAGGAACAAGGTAAAATTGCTTCACGGTTGGTGGAACAGCGGGCCAAGGGTGAGACTCCGTTTTTCCTCGTAATCAAGCCAGGGATGGCAGGCATGTCCTTCAGTTCAGTTCGCTTAATCAATCAATGTAGGAAACGCCTTTGCTCTTCCAGGCCAGTATCGTGGATTGCATGCGCCTTGCTTTTGTTACCCCTCTCTTTCGCATCTTCTGAAGAAAATGCGAAGCCTTGCCGATCCAAAGCCATCTGTAGTAATCGACATTGCCAGTACCGGATATCCGCTGCTATCGCGGACTGAGAGGCTGCCGGGGACACGAACGTGACGTTGGATTTTGTCGACGACAACCACGTCCTGCTCACGTTTAATCCCAAGAAACTTTTTCAGCGCCATCCAGATTGTCCTCCATCGCATGACGACCGTCTGATTCGAGCCGTCATCCTGGAAGTTCCCAGCGGAAAATTGTTCAGACAGCGGACTGGTATCTGCATGACCATCGCCGGTATTTGTGGCCTATGGGTTCCGGGCAATTTCTGGTGCGGCGGTTGAATAGCCTGTATCTGGTCGATGCCGACTTGCACGAGAAACTGCTGCTGCAATCTCCCCAAGACCTGTTGTGGGTTTCCGTCACTCCCGACAGCAGTCAGATTCTTGTCGAGACTGCCGACGATCTTCCCAAGGCTTCTTCTACCGAGTCCTCCTCGTCCCCAGAAACGAAAGCCAAACCCGGATTCACTCTCCAATTTCTGGATCGCGATTCTCTGGCGCCGCAGCGAACTCTCAAACTCAGTGCACAAGTGAATCTCGATGGGACGAGTACTGGGTACGCGGATACGGTTCACAAAGGAGATCTGTGGCTCGTCCGTTACGGGCCTTCGCCGGAGGAACGCCGCAATATTGCACGGGTTCGATCGCGAGGTGTGCCGAGAATCTGGTATCTGAGCAGCAACTCATTGCTCATCGGGCGATGCTGCTCGGACACCGGCGAGTACAGCGTGAGTGCGTTCACGACCAGCGGCCACCGGTTGTGGCGACAGCATTGGGCACGCGACCGTTACGTTCCGGTTGTCGCTGGTTCAGCTGAAGACAGCCGCGTCGCCGTCAGCACCTTGAGCCACGTTCCTTATGTAAAAGTTGCGACTGACACGACTGACGAAGAGAATCCTGATTTCAGCCTGGAGCAGAATGTCCAGGTTCTCGAAACGGCGAGTGGTACAGCGGTGAAGTCGGTCTTGGTCAGCCCCGTGGTCATGAGCGGCCAGATTTTTTCTCTTTCTCCCGACGGTCGCAAGCTGGCGGCCCTGGCCGAGTCTGCCATTCAGGTCTATGATCTACCGCCAACCTCAGTTGAGGAGCAAGCGAAATTTTCCGCGCTGAAGGCCGATGTTCCTGGCCTCTACACATTGCCCAAGGACAGCGACGACGGTCCTGATCAACCGGCTACGGCGACTAACGAGCCTCAGCCGTCGTCACCCGCTCCACCGGTTACCCCGCCAGCTTCCGCGGCGATACCCTCGACTGCTTCGTCCTCTTCGGAAGCGCCTCCGGCAAAAGCTGAAGATCAGGGCGCGCCTCTTACGACATTCCGAGTCAACACGCAGGCTGTCGCTGTCGACGTTGTAGTTACCGATTCCAAGGGACATCCGGTAAAAGGGCTCAAACAGGAAGATTTTCAATTGAGCGAAGATGGGAGCGGCCAGAAGATTCGCTCGTTCCACGAGTATAGCGAAGACGTATCAAAAAATACCGCACCAGCGAAGCAAGCGCCGAACATGTTCAGCAACGCCAGCGATAAGCCCCCTGGGGCCACCATGCTGGTATTACTCGATCTGCTGAACACGCCGTCACAAGATCAGCTTTACGCCCGCGACCAGTTGATCAAGTTTCTAAAGGCAAAAGCCGCCGAGGGGAAAACCTCGCAATTTGCGCTTTGCACGCTCACCGGAGATCAGAACTCTCATCTGCATTTGATTCAAGGTTTCACTTCCGACGAGAATAAACTCCTGGCCGCAGCGGGCGGCAACAAGAGCGTGCCGAATACAGCTCGCTGGCAGATCGCAGAGCAGGGGATAGAGAAGACGGCGAACAGTATCAAGGAGCTTGCGGCGAATGATTCAATGAACAGTTGGGGCGCTCTGCTGCACGGAATTGAGGCAATCAAGACCGAAGAGCAAACAACCGACACGGACGCCCGCGTCGGAATCACGCTCAATGCGATGATGCAGTTGGCCGGATACCTCTCCGGTATACCAGGTCGAAAGAATGTGGTGTGGCTCTCTGGGTCTTTCCCGATTGCGTCATTCAACAACGATCTGCAGAATCCCATGAACGACAACCGCAACTACAGCGGCCGAGTGCACCTCGCGGCCAAACTTCTTGCGGATAGCCAGGTCGCGGTTTATCCCGTGGATGTTCGCGGAATGGATACCGGAAAAATCTCGGCCACGGATAGCAACGTGGGTCTTGCTCCGGGTACCCAGGGAACTGCGGTTGCACCTGGCATGATCCCGGCGAACGGGGACAGCGTCATATCGCCGAATATAGCGTTCCAGCAGGAAGCAGTGCAAGATCTTGCCAGGCGTGGCGCCGAGCGCACGGCACTCAACCAAATGGCCTCGGATACCGGTGGAACCGCATTCTTCAGTTCGAATGCGATCGCCGACGCCATCAAGATGGCGACCGAGCAGGCCTCGAACTACTACTCTCTGTCCTACAGTCCCTCAAACAAGAACTACGACGGCCGCTTCCGCAAGCTCAAAGTGGCCCTCGCCGAAAAGGGATACCACCTTCATTACCGGCCCGGATACTTCGCGGACGATCCGAATTCGCCGGCCAAGATGAAGGAAGTTGCCCACAATATCCGAGTCGTAGCCATGCAGTACGGCTCGCCGCAGTCTCACCAGATTCGCTTCTCCGTGCGAGTTCTGCCGGTGGGAACCAGAGCGAAAGTCGACAGCGCGAAAGCTGGAGAGATTCTATTGGCATCGGCGAAGCATCCGACGTTGCCGTCGCAGGTGGAGGTACAACACCACAGCATCGACTACGCCATTGAAAGCGCCGACCTGCGATTCCTTCCGCTGAGCAATGGGACTTACCGCAGCGCGCTGACTTTCATGATTGCATCGTTCGCTGCTGATGGTCGCCCACTGTCGGGAGTCTCGAGTGTTGGCATGAGTGATTTGCGGCCTGAAGTCTACAAAGATGCAGTGACCGGTGGAGTTCGCGTCCACCAGGAAGTGGATGTCCCCGTCGCAGCTACCTCCATGCGGATTGGTATCCAGGACCAGCTCAGCAACTACGTGGGCACCATTGACCTGTCTCTGCCGGTTCCAGCGCCTCCAGATGTTCCGCGCGTGGTGAAACGCCAGTTGCCGGAAATCGAGCCGGACTGAGAATTCTCGCGGATTCGCGCCGCAGCCTGAACTGACAAGAAGGAAGTTTGGCAGCCGGATCTGTAAGTTGAGGCGTCTTGCGGGCGTCTGAGCCCGCTGCCGAAATCCTGAGCGCAGTCGAAGGACCTGCAAGAACTTTGTGGCAGCCGGATCTGTAAGCCGAATTTTGTCTGCGAGCCGAAGCTTGCAGGACGGTCATTCCTCTAGGCCGCACATTACTATGCGGCTCCAGCGACCTACCCGGAACTTCCATCCCATTACTGGGAGCCTTGCGGTTTACGCGCCGAGCCAGCGCGTGCGGACATTGCTGCCCGCTCGTTCCCTATTTGGTCTTGCTCCGTGTGGGGTTTGCCATGCCCCGACCATTACTGGGCGGGCGGTGCGCTCTTACCGCACCTTTTCACCCTTACCTTGTTTCCCACTCAAGCCAAAAGACGGCTTGAATGGGTCACCCGGCGGTATGTTCTCTGTGGCACTGGCCGTCGACTGGCCTTTACGCCAGCCTCCCGGACGTTATCCGGCACACTGCTCTGCGGAGTTCGGACTTTCCTCCCGCACCGGCGAACCGGCGCCGGCGACCGTCCGATCCGGCTGCCAACTACAGCATTATATAGAGACCCCAAGCTATCGTTCGGAAGGAACTTTGGCGCCGCCCGACGCGTATATCTGATCGGGTGGAGTACTGTATCCGTTCCAGGCGTCAGACGTCCTTGAACTAGGGAAGAGCTGCGTACCCTGATAGACTTCTAGCTACCCATCATGAACACGGCCGAAGCCATCCGCATTGCATTGCAGTCGCTCTGGGCGAACAAGTTACGCTCAGTGCTGACGCTGCTTGGCGTGGTGATCGGCGTATCGGCAGTGATCGCCGTCGTCACCTTCGTCGCCGGGATCAACGGCTACGTAGCCAACAAAGTGTTCGGTCTGGGCGCGGACGTGTTCATCATCGGCAAAATGCCCGGCGTTGTGACCGATATCGATACTTACCTCGAAGGCCAGCGACGCAAAGATCTCACCATGGACGACTACCGCGCCGTAAGCGAGGGCTGCAAACAGTGCAGCTACGTGGGAGCTTCGATTACGAACTCCAGCGGCCACGTACGTTATGAGAACCAGGCTTCGTCGGACACGATGGTCCGTGGCATGACCGCCTCAATGATGACCATCTATGACGAAGAAATCGTGTCTGGCCGCGGTATCACCGAAAACGACGTGGAGAACTCCTCCCACGTAGCGGTGATTGGCCAGGACATTCTGGAAAACCTGATGGGCGGAAGCATCGATCCGCTGGAAAAGTTCATTCGCATCGATGGCCAGGAATATCGCGTGATCGGCATGGGCAAGAAAGAGGGCAAAACCCTTGGCCAGAGCCGCGATAACTACGTTCTCATCCCGATCACGGCGTACATGAAGCAGTATGGGGAGCATCAGAGTGTGCGCATTTCCGGGAAGGCCGCAGGAGTAGGTTCGCAATTGCAGACCGCCATGGACGAGGCGCGGGTCATCCTCCGCTCGCGGCGGCACGATCAGCCCGGCAAGCCGGATACATTCGCGATCGACACGAACGACAGCTTCCTGAGCATATGGTCGAGCATCAGCAGCAGCTTCTTCATCGCCATGATCGCCATTGCGGGCATTTCGCTTGTGGTCGGCGGCATCGTCATCATGAACATCATGCTGGTCTCGGTTACAGAGCGTACGCGCGAGATTGGGATTCGCAAAGCGCTCGGCGCCAAGCGAAATGACGTGATGCGCCAGTTCCTGATCGAGTCGAGCACCATGGCCGTGGTCGGCGGCGTGCTGGGAATTCTCTGGGGCATCATCGTTGCCAAAACCGTCACCGGTTTGATCGGCATGCCTTCGGAGATCAAGGGCTGGGCGATCCTGGCGGGGCTAATTGTGTCGGCGAGCGTCGGCATTTTCTTCGGTGTGTATCCGGCACGCCGTGCGGCGCGTCTCGACCCCATTGTTGCCCTGAGAGCAGAAACCTAAATGGCAATGACCAAACGCGATTACGGCGAGATTGTGCGCATGGCGATGGACACCATCGCCAAGAACAAGATGCGCTCGGGATTGACTGTGCTCGGCGTCGTGATCGGCGTCGCCGTCGTGATCGCGATTTCGTCTGTCGTAAACGGGTTGAATTCCAACGTGACCGATTCGATCAAGTCGATGGGATCGAATCTGGTCATGGCCTTTCACATCGATGTGTTCAGCTTCAGCCGTCCCAGCGAGGAGATGCGCACCCGCAAAGAACTGACCTGGGAAGATGCCGAAGCGATGAAGGACCTGCCGCACGTGCAGGCCGTCAGTGCCGGAGTACGGTACTTTGAACCGCAGTTCAATACCGGCAGCTATGTAGTGAAGTACAACGGGCGCCGCGCGAAGAACACGATCCTTGAAGGCGACAGCCCATCGGCGAAAGAAGTCTATGACATACAGATGAGCGAAGGTCGCTTCTTCGATGAAAGCGAAGACGAGAATCGATCGTCGGTGATCATCCTGGGTCATGACACGGCCGAAGAGCTTTTCGGAAACGAGTCTGCTCTCGGGAAAGAGATCGATATCGAAGGCAAGCTGTTCACCGTGGTCGGCGTGAGCGCCCCGATCAAGAGCGCGTTCGGAGGCGGCAAGAATCCAGACGACAACATTGTGCGGTTCCCGTTAGCGACGTTCCGAAAATTGCATCCGGAACTGAAGCAACACTGGATCACGGTGAAGGCTACGAGTCACGACGACATGCCCAAGGCAATGGACGAAATGCGCGAATTGTTGCGCCGTCGCCGTAGAGTTGCGCCAGATAAGCCCGACAATTTCTCAATCTTCACGCAGGAGTCGTTGTCCGATTTCTGGAACCAGATCACGGGCGCCGTCTTTGTCTTCATGTTTGCGGTGTCCAGCGTCGCGCTGATCGTGGGCGGTGTGGGCGTGATGAACATCATGCTGGTCTCGGTAACGGAGCGAACGCGCGAGATCGGCGTGCGTAAAGCCGTCGGTGCGCGCAAAAAAGACGTGCTGCTGCAATTCACGCTCGAGGCGATTACCCTTACCTCGTTGGGTGGCGTGATCGGCGTGGTGCTGGTGGCCTTCTCACCTTGATGGTGCGGCTGATCTGGTCGTCGCTGCCGGCCAGCATGTCGCATTCTGGGCGGGCGTGGGATTTTTCGCCTCGTGCGCCATCGGGTTAGTATTTGGAATCTACCCGGCATGGAAGGCCGCGAACCTCGATCCTATTGAAGCATTGCGTTACGAGTAGTCTATTTCTGCGCGAGAAATGCAATCCTTCATGTATCTCGTACTGAAATCGCTTGCGGTGCTTACTGCAGGACTGACAGCCGCAGGCATCGCTTACTATTGTCTGTGCCTCTTAGGGAATTTTCTCGTTCCTGCGCGATTGCCGGCGAACGCGGCATGCGTCGCGCTTCGCTCCGCCAGTTTCGATTCTGAAACCTCTGCGCGGAACCGATCCGGAAATGTACGAGAGCTTCCGCAGTCACTGCCTGCAGGAATACGCGGAATACGAGATCATTTCGGAGTCAGCGATCCGGACGATCCCGCCGTCGCCCTCGTCAGGAAGCTCATCGCCGAATTTCCCTCACACAAAATTCAGCTGCTCATCTGTCCCGAGATTCTCGGCACCAACGTGAAAGTCAGCAACCTGCTGCAAATGGCGCGTGTCGCCCGCTACGAACACTTCTTCGTCAACGACAGCGACATACGTGTTCCCGCGGATTACCTGCGGCGGGTGCTCGCTCCCTTCGCGGATACAAATGTCGGCATGGTGACGTGCCTGTATCGCGGTGTCGCATCTAACACGCTAGGCTCGCGTTTGGAATCAATCGGCACGAGCACAGATTTCTGCCCGGCCGTGCTGGCGGCGCGTCTACTCCAGGGCGTGCGCTTCGGGTTAGGTTCGACGATGGCGTTCTCGCGCAAGGCCCTCGATGCAATCGGGGGATTCGAACCGCTGCTCGATTATCTTGCCGAGACTACGAACTAGGAGCCCGCATCTCTCAGGCCGGTTTCGAAGTACGCGTGTCGGAAGTGGTCGTCGATCATTTTCTGCCCGATTACACGATGCGCGAGTTCCTGGATCATCAGTTACGCTGGGCGCGCACGATTCGCGACTCGCGCCGATGGGCTATGCTGGATTGGTCGTCACCTTCCCGTTCGTGTGGGCAGTTCTGACGATATTGTTTTCGCCGCACGCCGCGTGGGCGTGGACCTGCTTGCTACTGCAGCCATGCGCGGCGTTGTTGCCTGGCCGGCGGGAAAACGTCCTGCGCGATGCGCAACTGCTCCGCGATTTCTGGCTGATTCCGTTGCGCGATGCTCTGGCCCTGGCGATCTGGGTCGCTAGTTTCGCGGGTCACAAGATATTGTGGCGCGGGATCAAATTCGAATTGAAAGACGGCAAACTCCGCCCGGCGTAGGTCCTTTGTTTTGCCTCTTTTCCAGCGAATCGATATAATTGCCTTTACCGAGCGGGAGTAACTCAGTGGTAGAGTCGACCTTGCCAAGGTCGAAGTCGCGGGTTCAAATCCCGTCTCCCGCTCCAGAAATTCGACTGGTGCCACCCGACCCCTCCGAGTGAGGGTTTTTTGATGTTGAGGCGTTTAGCGGGCGTCTGAG
>CAVRWV010000032.1:0-14608 GCA_963724985.1 Terriglobia bacterium
CATTGGCTCGCGATTTATACCACTTCGCGCCATGAAAAACATGTGACGGAGCAACTGAACGACCGGCAGTTTGAAACTTTTCTGCCGTTATATCGCGCCGTACATGTGTGGAAGAATCGCTCCAAGGTAACTTTAGATTTGCCCCTATTTCCTTGTTATCTGTTTGTTCGAAGCCGCCCTGAACAGCGCGGCAAGGTACTCTCCGTTCCCGGCGTGCTGTCGATAGTGGGCTCGAAGCAGGAGCCCTGGCCCTGGCCGATACAGAAATTCAAGCGCTACGGTCGGGGCTGCAGCAACGCAATGTAGTGCCCCATTCTTATTTGGCCGTCGGTGATCGAGCTCGAATCACGAACGGACCATTTGCCGGCATGGAAGGCGTTTTGCTGCGGCAAACTAACGGTCTGCGAGTGGTTCTAAGTTTGACTAACATCATGCGAAGCTTTTCCGTTGAAGTAGATGCCACCGACCTCGAGCCGCTAGCCCTACTGAATTCACCGTGCGCTCCTCGTTGCGCTAGCCCACGATTCAAACACCATCAGACATTTCCGGGACTTTGGTTGAAGAGCATGATCCGTGCCTACGCATTAAAAAGCCGCAAACATCTATTCGGTGCGAACTGCAACGCCACCTTCTTGGTAAGAATAATGATCGTTGGCGCTCTGTTCACGCCCGATACGTCTTGCGGCTCAGGTCCAGTCGCCTCTTGTCGACAGCCAAAGTTCGACGGCAAATTCGTCTTCAACTGCATCGGCTACGATCCCAGACGATTATCTAGTTGGAGAGGACGATGTCTTAAATGTTTACGTCGTGGATGTGCCGGAGTTTTCCCGCCAATATCGCGTGAGCAGCGGCGGCACGGTTACGGTACCAATGCTGCCGCAACCGATATCAGCCGCGGGACTCACTTCGGTGCAGTTCTCCGATCGCATGGCACAGGAACTGAAAGCTTCTGGGCTCGTCAGCAATCCTCACGTCAGCACTTCCGTAGACCAGTCCCGGTTGCATGCGGTCGCGATCACCGGCGCAGTAAAGCGGCCGCAAGTGTATCCGCTCTTCACTGGTACGACGTTGCTGGACATGATCTCCCAGGCGGAAGGATTAGCTGATGACGCTGGAGAAGTGGCGATCATTCAACGCGGAGAGATCGCAAATAATGTGATGGAAGCGGATTCCAAACAGAATTCAAATTCAGCTCAGCACGTCACAATCCGTTTCTGTCGATCTAAAGCAGTTGCTCGACGGCCGCAGCGCCAATACTAATGTCGTCATCTACCCAGGAGATCGAATTACAGTTCCACGCGCCGGTGTGGTTTACGTAGTCGGGGCGGTGAACAAGCCGGGCGGATTCACGATGAAGGCGAATAGCCACGGAATGACCGTATTGCAGGCAATTGCACTGGCTGAAAACACAACGAATACAGCCGTTAAAAATCAAAGCATGATTATTCGAAACGATGCAGCAGCGCCCGACGGGCACAAGCAGATTCCGGTTGACTTGAAGAAACTCTTGCAGGGAAAGGGCCCGGACCCACATTGCAAGCCGAAGACTTTTGTTCTCCGATAGCAGCGGGAAGCGCGCGCTTCATCGCACCGTCGATTCGATCCTTCAGGTCACCACTGGTGTCGCAATTTACAGCGCACGCTTCTAGGGTCCGAACCCCCCAGCGTTCAGGTCGAACCATTCACCGATTCGCCAATCACACGCGGCACATTATCTTATGAGCTCCGAACGACAAGTAGATCTGCAGCCATGGGTTAGAAATGAGCACCCGACTCTACACGCCGATCCAGGTGCGCTTGCCGGATTCGACGATCATCATTCCAGCGGTTTTGAAAAAGAACTTCTCTGCTTGCCTGCTGGAACGTATTGTCAAAGCGTCGATTGACCATTTGCATCACGGCCTTCTTGCTGACTGCAGCGGTGGCAATCATCTCATTTCGGATGACGCCGGTGTACCGCGCGACTGCGCGTCTGGAGATTGAACCGGAAACCCCGCTGTTGCAGGCCAATAGCGACTATCAGAGAGCCGACGCGGACGAAGTCTTCTTGCAAACACAAATACAGGTGCTCAGAAGTGAAAACCTGGCATGGCAGACGATTCAACAACTTCACCTCTCACAAGATTCGTCGAGCACAGATCCGGCGATACAGAAGATTCAATCATCGGGAAATTTCTCGGCGGGTTAAATGTAGAGGTTGTTCCCAAAACTCGGATGCTTTCCGTTGCGTTTGAGAGTTCAAACCCAACCCTGGCGGCGCAGTCAGCAAATGCTCTTATCACCAACTATCTGGACTATAACTTTCGCCAGAAGTATGACGCCATACGTCGCTCAGGCTGGCTCGAACAGCAACTCAGCGAGATGAAGCAAAAAGTCGAGGCGTCGCAACAGGCCCTGGTTGCCTACGATCAGCAACATCAAATCGTGAATACCAGCGATAAGCAAAGCGTCTCGGAGCAGATGCTCGGAGATCTAAGCCGCGAGTTAACTACGCAGAAAGCGAGCGGATCCAAAAACAATCGCTTTACGAGCAGGTGCAGGCCAACCGTGCTCAACTCGCTGCGCTCGTTCATGATGACCTGTTGCAGAAGCTGGAAGAGCGATCAGCTGAGCTAAGGGAGCAACACGCCGAGGCCCTCGCGCAATATGGCCCGAACTTCCCCAAAGTCGTTCGGCTCCAATCGCAGATCGATGAGAATCAGGGCGAGATCGGACGCGAACAAGATCGCATCATTAATCGGATTCACAATGAGTACGCGACTGCGGCCGACCGTGAAAAGCTCGCCAATGAGGCAGTCTCGAGCCAGAAGGCGGCGGTCGGAGAGATGAATCAGTTGCTGGTGCAGCACAGTATGCTGCAGCACGAATTCGAATCCAATCAGCAGCTTTATCAAGGTTTGCTGCAACACGTGAAGGATGCGGCCGTATCCGCCGGCCTTCGCTCCACCAACATTCACCTGGTAGATGAAGCGCTTGTACCTCGTGTTCCTGTGAAGCCGCGGAAGTTGTCGAACATCGCAATTGCATTAGGTGCGGGAATAGTTCTCGGCTTGATGGTCGCCTTTGCTCAGGAGACTCTCGATTCCTCCATCAAGACCGCCGAAGAAGTTGAATCGCTAACGATTAGTCCGGCGCTTGCGGTAATTCCATTCGAGCGTCTCTCCTGGTTGTCGCGGCGCAGGCTCGGTAAAAATTGCGGCAGCGATCACCTGACTCTCGCATTGAGTAAGCGTCCAAAATCACCTCTTTCGGAAGCTTTCCGAGTGCTAGGTACCGCTATTTCGATTCCTTCCCATCCGCCCAAGACTCTGTTGATCACGAGTGCTTGCGCCGGCGAAGGGAAAACTATGACGGCGCTCAACCTGGCACAGGCACTCGCGCAACGTAAAGGTCCGGTGGTGATTGTCGATTGCGATTTACGCAAGGGTGGTCTCTCGCAGTTACTCGGATGCAGGGCGATCGCGGCATCACGCCCGTATTGACTGGCGAACAAGATCTTTCTGAGGCGGTTCAACAATGCTCGTCCCAGCGAAATCTGTGGATACTGCCTTCTGGCCCAATTCCTCCAAATCCGGCAGAGTTGCTTGCGTCTGATCGAATGTCTACGGTGCTCCAGACGCTGGCTGCTCGGTTCGAATGTGTAGTGATCGATTCGCCTCCGGTTTTGGCTGTCACCGACGCAGCGGTTCTCTCGAGTCGCGTAGACGGAGTTGTATTGGTAGTCGCCAGCGGTAGCACGCCTCGCGGCGGATTGGTTCGGACGCGCAAGATTCTCGCTTCAGTGGGGGCCCGGTCATCGGCGTAACCATGAACAAGTTCGAATCCAAGCCAGGACCGCGGCTACTATTCATACACCGGCTAGCAATCACAATCTTTCTTCGACTACTACGGTTCACTCTATCCCGTGGGTTTCGACTCCCACAACGCACGCTCATTCTTCTAAGCCCAGTCCAACTGTCTCCCCATTTGGAGAATGAACAATGTCCGCGGCCCATGCACAGGATTTCGTCTCCCCCCGTCCGCACAACTCTGTACCGGAATTACGGCCGTCGCCATTTGCGGCACGATCCAGGCAAGCATCTGCCGAGACCTTACTCTGCGCGATTGTGGATTTCATCGTGGTCTGGCTTAGCGCGGCCCTCGTTCTCGGCTTTCGGGTGGACTCCGGCGCAATCAGCAGTGGCTCAAGCCTCGAGAAGAACGCTGGCTTTCTCGTATTGTTTTCTATTCTTGTGGTTCTGTTTTGTCAGATTCAAGGAGGCTATCGCTCAAAGGCAGGTAGAAGGTTCGATGAATGGATTATTGTCCTCACTTCAGTCGGCCTTGCGACCATTGTTCTTGCAGCATCGATCTATCTGTCCGGTCAGCACATTGTCTCGCGCATCGCTCTCGGCATGACGGTCGTGACTTCTGCGAACTGCTTCTAGGCTGGAGAGCTTTTCGTCATCGGCGACTTCAGAAAAGAATCGCTGCAGGCCATGACTGCCGAAACGTGCTCCTGTTCGGCTGGGGAGAGTACGGAACGCTCGTTGAGCAGCAATTTGCGGAAAACAGGGTGCCCGGTTATGTGGTCAAGGCGCTAGTCGACCGTCGTAAGCGCACCTTAATTTCCCAATCACTGGAGCACAAGGAAACCGCCACCAAAACGATAGAGCATCTCGACGAGCTCTTCGACATTGTGCGCGGGCGCTTCATCGACGAGATTCTGGTTGCCCTACCTGAGGACAGGGAAGTGGTGAAGGAATTGATCGTACGTTCGCGCCAGATGGGGGTGGATCTCCGGGTGATTCCGGATGCCTATGATGGGATGGCCTTGGGCGTTGCGGTCGAATATCTCGGACCTTTCCCGAGCATTCAGATCCACGAAAAGCCGATACCGCGTTTGGGCCATGCATTAAAACGCTGCATCGACGTCCTTGGAGCAAGTATCGCATTGGTGCTGTCATTACCGGTCTGCTTTTTGATTGCTGGCGATTCGCCTGACCTCTCCGGGGCCGATATTGTACAGATCGGCGCGGATCGGGAAAAAAGGAAGAACATTCACTTGCTACAAATTCCGCACCATGGTGCAGAACGCGGATGCGCTGAAAGAAAAATTACGCGATTCAAACCAGCGTAGCCAGATACTGTTCAAGATCGCTGACGATCCCCGCGTGACTCGTGTCGGACGAGTCTTACGAAAATACAGTCTGGACGAAATTCCTCAGTTCTGGAATGTATTGAACGGAGATATGAGCCTTGTCGGACCTCGCCCTCCAATCCCGGGAGAGTACGTGCAATATGAACTCGATCATCTCAAGAGGCTGCACGTGTCTCCCGGTATTACCGGACTATGGCAAGTTGAGGCTCGCACCGACCCGTCATTCGAAAGCTACATCAATCTCGACTCTCATTACGTAGAGCATTGGAGCCTCTGGCTCGATTTCAAGATTCTCTTCAAGACTCTGGCAGTGGTGCTCGCCGGGACTGGGCAATAAAGGGTCGGTCTGAAAGCGATGAGCATAAGCAACAAAGTATCCGTGATGGTTCCGTCGTATAAACGTCCTCGTGATCTTGAGCGTTGCCTCGGGGCGCTCGCGGCACAAAGCCGGCCAGCGGACGAGATCCTGATCGTGTTGCGAGAGACAGACTTGCCAACGCAAGAGATTGTAGCCAGGTTCCAGGAGAGACTTCGCTCTCTGATTGCAGTGCCGGTGATTGAACCCGGCCTCATTCAGGCCATGAATTGTGGTTTGGACAACGCAAAAGGCGACTTCATTGTTTTCACCGATGATGATTCCGAGCCGGCAGCAGATTGGTTGGAACGCATCGAGCGCAGTTTTGAAGACGACAGAATCGGTGCTGTTGGTGGAAGGGACTGGTTGCAACTGCCGGATGAGCCCGCGCTGTTTGCGCCCGCCGAGGTCACCAAGGTAGGAGTGCTGAGCTGGTATGGCAAGCAACACGGCAATCATCACTGTCCATTGCGCGGTCACGCGCGCACGGTGATGTTCCTCAAGGGCGTCAACATGGCCTATCGCAAGCGTGCTCTCGGAAATTACCGCGTGGACATCCGCCTTCGCGGAGCCGGCGCACAGGTGGGATCGGAATTGGATCTCTGCATGCACCTCCGGCGATCGGGTTTCAAGGTTCTATTCGACGATCGAATTCTGGTGAAGCACTATAGCTCGGCCAGGCCCGGCGGTGAGGAACGCACCGATGTTGACGGGCAGATCTGGAAAGACACTTGTTACAACACACACTACCTGGTTGCTAAACACTTTGGCTGGTTTCAGGCGTGGTCGCACTTCTGCTATCGCGCACTGTTCGGAACGCGTGCTCTTCCCGGCCTTCTCGCTTCTTTACGGTGGACGCTAAAGGGTGATTTGAAGATCTGGCGACGCATGCTTCGAGATGACATGGATTGCTCTCGAAGGTCACCGCGACGGAAGATCTGCACGCACCAGACCGCCTGCCTCCACCAACAACCTACAGCTCGCACAAGAGCGACTATAGATTCGCAACCTTGTAAGTACCCGACGAACCCCGTCCCATGAAGATTCTGATGGCCTGCTATGTCTTCCCTCCGAGCGTCGGTGGGATCGAAACAGTTTCAGCGCTCCTGGCTGATGAACTCATCCGGCAAGGTGAGGATTTGCGCGTTGTTACCCAAACGCCAGCGACGACCGAAGATGTCTCGCGCGGCTATGAGCTGGTTAGGCGGCCAAATCCCAAAAAACTTGTTGAAATGGTGCGCTGGGCGGAAGTCGTTCTTCACATGAATATAAGCCTGCGCCTCGGGTGGCCGTTGTTATTTGTCAATAAGCCTTGGGTCATCTCACACCATACATCCATGCCCTTGGGCCTTCGCGGAGCTCTCAAACGGCGTTGTGTACAAAGCTCCCACAATATCTCTGTTAGTAACCGGATTGCAGCGGGGTTGGGCGCCTCATCAGTTGTGATCCACAACGCGTATGACGATAAGGTTTTTTTCGCAGGCACCGAGCACGCTCCAGAAAAAGATCTCATCTTCGTCGGCCGCCTCGTTACTGAAAAGGGAGTGGACTGCGCTCTATCCGCGCTAAAGCAATTGCAGCAGAAACAATTGCGCCCGACCTTCACAATCGTTGGCTCAGGCCCGGAGAAGGATCGCCTTCAGCAGCTTTCGGCTGAACTGGGTCTCTCCGAGCAAGTCGTTTTTGCCGGACCAAAGTTCGGGACTGACTTGCGAGTGAAATGCGTCGACACAAGATTATGGTGGTTCCATCGTTATACGAGGAGCCTTTCGGGATTGTGGCTCTTGAGGGAATCGCCAGCGGATGCGTGGTGGTCGGGTCGCAGGGCGGAGGCCTGAAGGACGCGATCGGGCCGTGCGGAATTACGTTCCCAAACGGCGATGTCGCTGCTTTAGCTTCTTGCCTGGAAGCGCTTCTTTCCCAACGCGATGCTTGTAATGCTCTGCGGGCAAACTCTGCCACACACCTTGCACAATTCAACCGCGCGAACCTAGGACAGAACTATTTGGCGGTCATGCATTCAGCATTGGCGTCTCGATCGAAGGTTCCGTTCTTAACCAAAGAGGTGACCTCCTGATACTCAGTCATCCAACCGGGAACCCGAATGTCCGCGAGGCCACTGCCGCTCTCTGCGACGCCGGTCTGCTTTCGGAATTTTGGACGTCGGTTCATTGGCGTCAGGACGCGAGCCTCAATCGAGTGCTTCCACACTCGATCCGCCGCGAACTGAATCGTCGAACATTCCCGCGTCTCAAAGCGCGCCATGTCCATTGTCATCCCTGGCTTGAACTGGGCAGGCTCACCGCACGCGGGCTTCGCCTCTCCAGATTGATTCGAGCACGAGACCGGCAGGTTTTCCGTGGATGCCGTGTACCGCGCCCTTGATGCGCGCGTCGCTGCTCGCTTGCAGCAGGATCCTGACATCGATGCCGTCTATGCCTACGAAGACGGAGCCTGGGCAAGTTTTCGCAGTGCGCGAGAACTGGGAGTAAAAGCGATTTACGAGCTCCCCATCGGATATTGGCGTTTCAGCCGCAAGCTGCTGGAGGAAGAAGCCGTTCGTGAACCGGAGTGGGCCACAACCTTGCGCGGAAATCACGACAGTACAGAAAAACTGTCTCGCAAAGATGAGGAATTGGCGCTAGCGGACCACATCCTGGTGCCCAGCGAGTTCGTTCGGAAAACGCTTTCAGGCGTCGCCGGCGTCAACCGCTCCGATCAGCGTGATTCCTTACGGCGCACCTTTACCGCGACCACGAAAAGAGCCTCGAAATACTACGGACGGCAAACTCAAGCTGATATTCGTGGGCGCCCTGAGCCAGCGTAAAGGACTGAGCTATTTGTTGAAAGCCGTGGAGCGCTGTAAAGAGAATGTCACGCTAACGCTCATAGGACGAAAAGTGGGTGACTGCCGTGCACTCGATCGAGCGCTGCATCTGCACCGCTGGATTCCGTCACTTCCGCACGCTGAAGTTCTCGAGGAAATCCGACGCCATGACGTAATGGTGTTCCCTTCGCTTTTCGAAGGCTTCGGTCTCGTACTTCTCGAGGCGATGTCACAAGGTGTTCCGGTAATTGCAACAAACCACAGCGCAGCTCCCGATTTTCTAACCGACGGCGACGACGGCTTCCTGGTTCCCATCCGCGATGCAGAAGCGATCGGTGAAAAGCTGGAACTGTTACTGAGTAATCGATCGCAATTGGGTGCGATGAGCGAGGCTGCCATCGGCAAAGCCAGACTGCACTCCTGGCAGCGCTATCGTGAAGACCTTGTTGCCACGGTGGGTCAGATTCTTGGCAAGTCATCTACCGAAATGGCACAGGTGTGTTAGCGGAATATGACCGCGTCTACTCACAGCGCAGTTGTCCATCCTCAGTCGATCGGGAAGGCTGGCCCGTTCGTGATGAGGACGCATCGGGCACCGTCGAGAGAGGAACAGCATCTCCAAACGCTGCGCTCGCTGATCTGGCTGTATTTCTGGCTCTTGATATTCGAGGGCGCCTTGCGCAAGTGGGTGGCTCCCGCTTTAAGCGCTCCTCTTTTAGTCGTGCGCGATCCGCTGGTGCTGTTGATCTATGTACAGGCTCTGCGCTATCGGAGATTTCCGATGGACGGGCTTCTGTTTCCTTATTTCGCTCTGGTCGGTTGCTTCGTCGTGCTTGCCGTTTTTCAGATCACCCTCAGCATCGGCGGCGGAGCCCTGGTAAGTCTCTACGGGCTGCGAACGAACTTCCTTCACGTTCCTTTAATTTTTGTTTTGCCTCGCGTTTTGTCGCGCGAAGACGTGCTGAGGATCGGGAAATGGACCCTGATCCTTGCCGCACCCATGACGCTGCTCATGGTTCTCCAGTTCTTTTCGCCCCCGAACAGTTGGCTCAATGCTGCAACCATTGCGGAAGGCCAACAGATCCAATCGGCTCTCGGAAGAATCCGTCCGGCCGGCACTTTTAGTTTTGCGACGGGAGTAGCCCATTTTTATGTTCTTGCTACGACCTTCGCCGTTTACGGACTGCTCGAACGAAAAGCTCCTTATCCGAAGTGGTTGTTGTGGACAGCTGTCATCAGCATCGCCGCAGTACAGCCGGTTTCGGGCAGCCGCCTTCTTGTTCTGGGTTGTGGGTTGGTCCTTGTCGCAGCTCTCATATCCGGACTTCTCAATCCAGGTCGCGTCGAGCGCCTACTCGTGATGGCGATCGTCATTGCTGCTGCAGTTGAGATCCTTCTGTTGACCAGCTTCTTTCGCGAGGCTGTGGTCGTCTTCACGACGCGCTGGAATGATGCAAGCGCCGCAGCTGGAGGCGTAAAGCAGGGACTTGTCTGGCGATTCCTTGGTGGATTCCTCGATCCGTTTCTGCTGGTGCCGGAGATCGGCCTGTTGGGAAAAGGCATCGGAATGGGAACGAACGCCGCATCGGCATTGATGACAGGATCTTTTCAGTTCTTGCTTGCTGAAGGTGAGTGGTCTCGCGTCGTTCTGGAGGCAGGCCCAGTGCTGGGATTTTCCTTTCTCCTCTATCGAGTCTGGCTTGCCGGAGTGATGGCTCTTCGATCACTAAAAGCTGTGAACCACGAGCAGCTATTGCCTTGGCTTCTGGCTTGGAGCGCCTGTCGCAGCATCGTCACCGAACAACTTTCACAACCCACGAATCTAGGTTTCATGATCCTTTTCTCCGGATTGTGTCTCGCCTCGATGACAAAGAACCGGCCCCAGAGCTTGTCCGCATCGGGGCGTCTTCACAAATCAAAGACTCCTGTTCAACAACCGCTGCCAAGTTTTTAGGCGCTTCCGGCGTCTGGGTCAGAGAATGAAAAAAGCACTCATCATAGGAATTTCAGGTCAGGATGGCGCATATCTGTCCAGGCTGCTTCTGGAAAAAGGATACGAGGTTTACGGGACTTCTCGCGATGCTGAGATCTCTCGCTTCGAGGCTCTGCGATTCGTAAACGTTCACAAGAGGGTGCAGCTTTTTTCGATGTCCCTCACCGATTTTCGCAGCATCCTCCAGGGACTGACCAGGACTCGGCCTGACGAAGTCTACAACCTGGCAGGCCAAAGTTCGGTCGGCTTGTCGTTTCAACAGCCAGTCGAGACTTTTGAAAGCATCGCGATCGGAACGCTGAACCTGCTTGAGGCAATCCGATTCCTGGGAAAAGAAGTTCGTTTCTATAACGCCGGATCCGTCGAGTGTTTCGGAAACGCGGATGCACTCGTGACGGAAGCTTCGCCGCACCAGCCCGTCAGCCCTTACGGTGTCGCCAAGTCAGCTGCCTTCTGGCAAGTCGCCAATTACCGGCAAGCCTATGGGCTCTTTGCCTGCTCAGGACTGCTTTCCAATCACGAATCTCCGTTGCGCCCCGAGCGTTTCGTTACCCGAAAAATTATCAGTACCGCATGCCGCATCGCGCGAGGCAGCACAGAGACACTTACGTTGGGAAACATCGAGATTGTTCGCGACTGGGGATGGGCGCCCGAATATGTGGATGCCATGTGGCGCATTTTGCAATCCGACGAACCGGACGACTTTGTCATCGGAACCGGTAGAAGTTATTCGCTCCGCGAGTTCCTCGACTTGACATTTCAGGCAGTCGGGCTGAACTGGCAAGATCACACCACGATTTGCCCGGAACTCCACCGCCCGTCCGACATAGTGCAATCAAAGGTCGATCCTGCTAAAGCACTCGTCAAACTGGGATGGCGCGCTGAATTCGCGATGCCTGACTTGATTCCCCTGATGGTCGCCAGCGAATTGGCATCTCCCACTAGTCCCGTCGGCCAGTCAGAGGTGTTCTCCGCTGCATAGTCCGACTTCATCGTACACACAATATCAATCAGGACTGAGACTCCAGTGAAAGTACTTCTTGTAGGAAATTATCCGCCCGACCGGCAACACAGCATGTTGGGTTTTGCCGCGCTCATGGAAGAGGGGCTGCGGACGGCCGGACACGATGTATCGACGATCTATCCACCAGTCCTATTCGGTAAACTCGGCTCCTACGTTCCCCCGGCAAGTAAGTGGTTAGCGTATCTCGACAAGTTTCTCTTGCTCCCGCCATTGCTGAAACGAGCTTGCCGCGATGCGGACATAGTCCACATCTGCGATCACTCCAATGCCGTCTATGTCCCGGAGAAAAGAGACGTTCCTCACGTTGTTACCTGTCACGACCTCCTGGCCGTAAGAGGCGGGCTCGGCGAACAAACCGACTGCCCAGCCACTTACATGGGAGCGCGCCTGCAGACCTGGATCGTATCCGGACTGATGCGCGCGGATGGCGTAGCGTGCGACTCGACCGCAACCCTGGCCGATGCAGCTCGCCTATTCAGCGAGAGGCAGCAGCCACCCGTGCTGCTGCCAATTGCCCTACGTGCGGATTTCATGCCCATGGCAAATGCCAGGCGCCGTGAGCTTCTGGGAACGATCCCGCAACTCGATTTGAGTAAACCGTACGTCTTGCATGTAGGCTCCAGTCTTCGACGCAAAAATCGCGAGGGCATTCTTAGAATTTTTGCCAAACTCACGGGCGGACTCAATGCGCAACTCGTATTCGCGGGAAAGCGGCTCGAACCTCAGCAACGCAAACTCGCGGAAGAACTGAACATCCAGCAACGCATTATCGAAACCGGCGAGATTTCCAGCGAGTTGCTCGTGGCTCTCTATGGTGGCGCACTCGTCTTTCTATTCCCGTCGCGCTTTGAGGGCTTTGGCTGGCCGATCATTGAAGCTCAGGCCAGCGGATGTCCAGTGATCTGCACGAATCGCGAGCCCTTGTCGGAAGTTGCCGGAGGCTCGGCTCTGTTGCGCGATCTGGACGACGAAGACGGTTTTGCTGCCGACATCATTCGGATCTCCACCGAAAAGAAGCTACGCGCCGATCTGATCGAGCGAGGTTTCTGCAACGTGGAGCGATACAAGCCAGAAGTGATGATCTCGAAATACGTCTCGCTGTACGAACAAGTGCTAAGCAATCGATGCTGATCCTGAAGGCTCTTACAATTATGCTGCCCTGGCCCCTGCGCCGCTGGGTCTTGAGTACCGTCTTCGGTTACCGACTCGATCGCACCAGCCACATTGGCGTCGCCTGGATTTTCCCGAAAGAACTGGTAATGCAGCCTCATAGCAGAATAGGTCACTTCACGGTCTGTAAAGGTCTTGAACTCCTGCATATGGGATCTCATGCGAGTATTGGCCGAGCCAATTGGGTCACTGGCTACCCGAGCGGTTCTTCGCAGCACTTCGTTCATCAGCCCGAGCGTCTTCCGTGCCTGATCATGGGTGATCACACCAGCATCACTCACCGCCACTTGATCGATTGCACGAATTCCGTTTCGATTGGCTCATTTACCACCGTCGCTGGATTTCGTTCGCAGATCCTGACGCACAGTATCGATCTTGAAAACAATCGACAGTCATCGGCTCCAATCACGATTGGCGATTACTGCTTCATCGGAACAGACTGTGTCCTGCTTGGTGGTAGCTCGCTTCCCGATAGGGCCGTGCTGGGTGCCAAGTCGCTCCTCAACAAACAATATGAATGCAAGTCCTGGCTGTACGCCGGGACGCCGGCAAGGCCGGTGAAGGAATTGGAGCAGGAATTAGCTTATTTCGCGCGTTCTGTAGGCAGGGTTCAATGAGGCTGCTGTTCGTCATCCCTACTCTTGATCCCGTCGCCGGAGGACCTGTCGAAAATCTTCGACAATCCGCAACCGTCATGTCGGAGATGGGTCACTCTGTGGAAGTCGCGACGCTCGACGCGCCGGAGAGTCGATGGGTTCGTGAGTTTCCCCTTCCAGCGATCGGACTGGGCCCTGCGGTCGGATCGTATGGATATGCGCCGCGCCTGGTTCCGTGGCTAAAACAAAATGCCCCTGATCACGACGTTGTGATTGTTCGAGGGATTTGGCAGTATCACAGTTTTGCGTGCTGGCGAGCGTTGCGGCGATCTAACACTCCCTATGTGGTATTTACCCACGGAATGCTTGATCCGTGGTTCAAGCGCACCTATCCGTGGAAGCACGCGAAAAAGTGGATGTACTGGCCATGGGCTGAATATCGTGTTCTGCGTGATGCCGGAGCAGTGCTGTTCACCTGCGAAGAAGAGCGCTTGCTCGCACGTAAGTCATTCTTCCTGTATCGCTGCAACGAGCAAGTTGTGAGTTACGGAACCGCGACTTCTACCCAGGATCCTGCAGTGTGCAAAGCAGCATTCTTCGATCGCCATCCCGAATTGAAGGGCAAACGTTTCCTGCTCTTCATGGGACGGATTCACCCCAAGAAAGGGTGTGATCTTCTGATCGAGGCGTTCGCTTCGGTACGCCAGGACGATCCGAAATGCTGTCTGGTTATCGCTGGGCCGGATCAAATGGAAATGCAATCCCAACTCATGGCTCTAGCGCAAAGAACTCAGGTTGCCGATCTTATTTCTTGGACTGGCATGATTTCAGGAAGTGCCAAGCAAGGCGCCATTGAAGCAGCCGAAGCATTCATCCTGCCCTCGCATCAGGAGAACTTTGGGATCGTTGTTGCCGAAGCGCTGGCGTGCGGAAAACCTGTGCTGATCTCGAACAAAGTGAACATCTGGCGCGAAATCGAACAAGATGGCGCAGGCCTGGTCGCCAATGACGACTTAGATGGCACACGCTGGCTATTGCAGAGATGGCTTGAAATGCCGGCCGATGAGAAGCGGTTGATGCGCGCACGTGCCAGAGAGAGTTTTCTTAACCGGTTCGAGATTCGAAAGAGCGCGCAAAGCGTGATTGATGTGCTCTCACCTCTCATCGGCGGAGCATCAACCAATCACACCGAGCAGGCTTATCGTCCTCAATTCACCGGCCTCTCAAAGCTGTTCACCTTCGAATAGCAATTCCGAGCAAAGGAATCCACCGTGCGATCGCCCTACGACACATCGACATCTGCAAAGTGTGATGAAGCCGCGCCCAGGGAACGTACGCGGACTCTTTCGCCGACCGGTCTATTCAGGATCTCCATCGATTCCGGTTGCCAAAAGGCTTTCGTGCAGAGACCTGCGTGGCTCGTCCAACTGTGGTGGATCGTGCAGGCAACTCTGTTCCGTATGTCTCCGCAGGCACTCTACGGCTGGCGGCGGTTTCTTCTTC
>CAVRWV010000033.1:0-736229 GCA_963724985.1 Terriglobia bacterium
ATCTCCAGTAACGCCTGCTCATAATTCTTTTCACTTCGTAATTGCCGAACAGACTCGGCGGTCTTCGGAAGCGCCTCGGCGAGTGGGCGTTCCGCATCGTCTTGCAACGCCGCCGGATCCACTTTCTCCCCCACCCGCTTCTTCGTCTCCTGCGCCTGCCGCAAAATGTTCTTCATGCGCTTGAAGGCGACGGATATCGATTCGAAATCTTCCGACGGCCTTACCTTCGCCACCGCTTCCGCTCGCGCGATCGCATCCACGACATCATCGGAACCTGCGGCAAGTACCGCGTTCACCACGTCATACGCAAACCCGCGAGCATCGCGCAGGTAGAACTCCAATCGTTCCCGGAAGAAGTTCCGAATATCCTGCTCGTAGGTGAACGACTTGAACTTCTTTTCCGCTTCCGTTCCGCGATACGCTTCGCGCGCCGTCTCAAACAACTTTGTCAGGCTGAGCGGGAGCCTGTGTTCCGCAATGATCTTTACAATGCCGTTCGCCTGCCGCCGCAACGCAAATGGATCTTTCGATCCGCTCGGGATCAGCCCCAGCGCGAACATACCGGCAATGCTGTCAGCCTTGTCGGCCAGCGAGAGCACTCCGCCTTCGATCGTGCGCGGAACCGAATCCTCCATCGACTGCGGCTTGTACTGATCGTAGATTGCATCCGCAATCGCATGCCGCGTCGCTTCCGGCAGAATTGGATCCAGTTGCTGCACCCGCGCATACAAACCGCCGACGATGCCCTGCAGTTCCGTGAATTCCTTCACCAGTTCCGCAGTCAGATCGGTCTTCGCCAGTAGCGCCGCTTTGTGAACCACTCCGTCACGAATGACTTTCGGCGCTTCAGTGTCCTCCGGGTTCAGCCACGTTGAAACCTGGCTGCACACGAACTGGACGCGCATGGTCTTGTCAAAGTAGCTGCCCAGGTCCTTCTGGAAGGTCACCGACTTCAACATCTCCACGCGTTCGCGCAGAGGCTTCTTCTGATCCGTATCCCAGAAGAAACGCGCATCGCGGAAGCGCGCCCGCAGCACGCGTTCGTTTCCATGTCGTATCAGTCCCTGCGGATCGCCATCCGTATTCAATATCGCGAGAAAATGCGGAGCAAGCTTGCCGTTCGCATCTTCGACGGCGAAGTATTTCTGGTGATCACGCATCACCGTGACCAGCACCTCTTCGGGGAGCGTGAGGAATTCGCGATCGAAGTTACCCAGAATGACCGACGGAAATTCAGTGAGATTGATAACGGTTTCAAGCAGTTCTTTATCTTCGCGCCAGCGCGCACCAGGAATGGTTCGGGTCGCAGCGTCGAGCGCCTTGCGGATCCGCTGCTCGCGCTGCTGCGGACAAGCCACCACCGCCGCTTTCAGCAGAGCCTCGGTGTAAGAGTCGGGCTGCTTCAGAGCTACCGGCCCATCGCTCAGAATCCGATGCCCATGCGTTTCCGCGCCCGCGTGAACTCCGTCAAACTCCAGTGGAATCGGGCAGTCTCCCAGCATGGCCACCAACCAGCGTACCGGACGCACGAAACGCTCTGCCGTCTTCCCCGGACGCCAGTACATATTCTTGGCCCAATAAAGGCCGCTGATCTCTTTGGGAAGCGCTTCGCCCAAAATATCTGCCGCGCTGCGGCCCTTCTTCGTGATTCGCGCCGAGAGGTATTCGCCCTTTGGCGTCGACACCCGCTCGATCTGCGACAGCTCGATGCCAACTTTCTTCGCAAAGGCATGCGCCGCAGGCGTCGGCTGATTATCTTTATAGGCGACCTTAACCGCCGGCCCCATCACCTGTTCTTCGACGTCGGACTGCGCCGCAGCCACCCCACGCGCCACCACGGCAATGCGCCGGGGCGTGGAATAGGGCTCCAGCACGGCAGATTGGGCCAGCCGCTCGCGACCGAGCAGGTCGCCTACGCGCCGCGCCAGTTCTTGACGTGCGCCATCGATCATTCGGGCTGGTATCTCTTCACAACCTATTTCGAGCAGGAAATCTGGCATTCGTATGCGTATCCCATCGATTTTCGTCGATCCGGAACCGAACCGACTGTGAGCAGGGTCACAACTACTAGTTGTCAGTAGCCAGTTGTCAGTTGTCGTTGTCACAAACCGCTGTGAGTCTTTTGCTCACTTTGATTTCAGCACTTAGCGGGTGCCCCACACATCCGTCTCTTGGATGTTGGGAACTTTGTCCACAAATCACTAATGACTTAATTCGCCACCGCTGCTTCCAGCGGCGCCTGCGCATTTTCTTGCTGCTGCACCCACGCCTTTGCCACTCCGACAGCAAGCTGCCGTATGCGCGCAATCACGCCCACTCGTTCCGTCACAGAAATCGCTCCGCGCGCATCGAGCAGATTAAAAAGATGCGAGCACTTCAGGCACAACTCAAACGCACCCAGCAACGGGAACCGCTGTATCTCGCTCGCATCGCTCTCCGGACTGAGTTCGTGATAACGCCGCAACAATTCCTGGCACTCGTGCTCATAGAGCTTCAAGTGCTCCCACAAATTCCCTACATTCGCGGTTTCGAAGTTGTACACCGACATCTGCAGCTCATCCGCCAGCCGCACATCACCATACGTGAACACCTTCGACAGATCCCGCGGATCCCGCGCCCAGATAATGTCATAGATACTGTCAACGTCCTGTAAAAATGCCCCGATTCGCTCCAGCCCATACGTCAGCTCGACCGAAATCGGATCCAGGTCCACTCCACCGCACTGCTGGAAGTACGTAAACTGCGTGATCTCCAATCCATCGAGCATCACCTGCCAACCGATGCCCCATGCTCCCAGTGTCGGCGACTCCCAGTTGTCTTCCTCGAACTTCAGATCGTGCTGCCGCAGATCGATCCCGATCGCCTCCAGCGACTTTAAGTACAGCTCTTGAATATCTTCGGGCGGAGGTTTAAGGATTACCTGTAACTGCGTGTGTTTATACAGGCGATTGGGGTTCTCGCCATACCGTCCATCGGCCGGCCTGCGCGATGGCTGCAGGTACGCAACCTTATATGGCTTCGGCCCCAGTACCCGCAGAAACGTCTCCGGAGCCATCGTCCCAGCGCCCACTTCGACGTCAAACGGCTGCTGCAGCACACATCCCTGCTCCGCCCAAAAATTCTGCAGGCGCAGAATCAGTTCCTGAAACGTCAGCGATTTTTGTTTTCCCGTGCTCACAATTTCCGTCCGTCGTTAGTGGCTGGTACTCGCACGCACTCAGCTTTTAAGTCCGTCGGCTACTAGCTACCAGCTACCCCAGCTCAACTAGCCACTAATCACTAGCCACTAGATTTTCTGCAGCATCGCCGTCGCCACCAGCTTCTTCTCTATATGACGTTCCATGATCTGCACCAGCATCTTCCGCAGATCGGCCGCCCGCTCTTTTGGCCACGGACATTTCTCAAACGTATCAATCGGTGACCGAAAAATCTCCGACGCCAGCTGCCGCGAATCCTGCGAAAGTTCCGACGATGCCAGCCGCTTATCGCGTATGCACATCAGCCCGTCGGCCATCGCGTGGAAAAATGCTCGTTCGCCGTCCAGCGACTCGCCGCAAACCACGCACGATCCCAGGTCCGGCAAGTATCCCACCAGCCGCACCATCCACAGATCGAAGTACGTCACCGGCATCCAGATTGCGCCCGCCGGCAAGTGCGCCAGCACCGCCACCGCCAGCCGGAACATCGGATCGTTCACTTCCCGATCCAGCATCAACTCGTCCAGCACTTCCGCTACATGCGCCAGCGCCACCGCTCGCGGATAATCCACCGGCGACGTCAGCGGCGACTGCAGCACGTCGCACGAATCGATCCGCGAAAGCTCCTGCTTTTCGCGATCCTCGTAATACACGCGAACACAGGTAAGTGGTTCCAGCGCCCCGCCGAAGCGCTTTCGCGACTTCATAGCCGCTTTCGCCACGCCGCGAATCTTGCCCTCATTCCGGGTGAAGAACGTCACCAGCAGGTCCGCTTCGCGCAGCGGATAACTGCGCAGTACTACAGCCTCGGACTGCTTCAGCGGCATCGATCGTTCCGTTGTCGGGTGCGTTCAGGTGGGAAGACTCAGCAGGTGTCCGGGGTCCCCGGCGAGCCCGTCTTTGGCTTGCTGGGGTGAAGGTCCACCACCTAGCGCAAAATTCGATTCTAAATGACGGCCCCAGCCTTGGAAAGCGCGACTGTGCCCTGTTTCCCAACAGCTATCCACCAGAAAACAAAAGGCGCGCAATCTCGCGAATGCGCGCCAGAATTCCCTGCTGCAACTCTTATTACGCGCTGCGGCCGTAGTAGGCGGCGTTCTTCTCCGTATACTGCTTCCACTTCTCCGGAAGGTCGTCGAGCGCAAAGATCGCCGACACCGGGCACACCGGCACGCACGCTCCGCAGTCAATGCACTCTACCGGATCGATATACAGCATCTCCGACGTCGCAAACGCCGGTTCATCCTTCTTCGGATGGATGCAGTCCACCGGGCACGCATCCACGCACGCCGTGTCTTTTGTCCCGATGCACGGTTCTGCAATTACATAAGCCATAAGCTCGTTCTCTCCTGATCTGTTTTGCGCGGGTAATTGATTGCAACCGCATATATTAACAAAGCGTCCGTTCCGGATTGAGAAATTCCACTCACCTGCCGCTGTCGCGCCCTGAGCGCCCTCGAACCCGCCCCCAACTGTCACACTACTTGCATGGAGTGACGGTGTTTTCAGAATTGCCAGATCAATGGGGTGCCCCATCCTGGCCTTCTTTTGGCTAGGATGGGATTCGAACATTTCCCAATCCGAGCGCAGCGAGGTATCTGTCATACCGAGCGTCGCGAGGTATCCCTACTCCACCACAATCGCCTGTCATTCCGAGCGACTGGCCGCCTTGTTTTTCGCGATCCTGCATTTGGATCGCGCGGCCAGGAGTCGAGGAACCTCGCGTTCGATTCAAGTGTCGCCGCGCACCGGCCACCAGCTACTAGCTACCCACCAACTCCCCGACCTCTTCATACTCCACGATGTACCCTGCCACCGCGCTCGCCGCCACCGTCAGCGGACTGGCCAGATACATCTGTCCCGGACCACTTCTTCCCGGAAAATTCCGGTTCTGCGCACTGATCACAATTTGATCCGGCCTTGTCGACACACCCGGTCCCGCATTGATACACGCTCCGCAGCTCGGCTCAATCACCCGCGCGCCTGCCTTCTCAAAGATGTCGAGGTACCCTTTGCGAATGCAATACTCCCGCGTCTCCTGCGATCCAAACTGTATGTAGAACTTCACCGAATCTGCCACGCGCTTGCCATGCTTCACCGCGTCCGCCAGCACCCGCGCATACATATCCATATCTTCATTCTTGCCCGCGGTGCACGTGCCGCCGTACGCAATCTCCACCGGAACCGGCGTGTTCAGATCCCGCACATACTTCCCGTTCCCCGGATCCCCCGGCGTCGCCACCATCGGCGTAATCTCCGCCGCATCCAGTTCGATCACCTCGGCATACTCAGCCTGCGGATCGCTATACAGCCCCTCAATCAACTTCTCCGCCTCGTCACGCTTCATGCCTCGCCGTTCGACCAGGAACTCCACCACTTTCTGGTCTGGCGCAACAATCCCCGTGAACCCACCAATCTCCGCCGCCATGTTCGTCATCGTGGCGCGCTCGTCCACGCTCAATTCCTCGATCGCGTCGCCCGCGTATTCGATCACCTTCGCCAGCGCCTTCCCGCTGCGCACGTAATCCAGCGCGAGTATCTTCAGGATGAAAGTCCTTCGCCGTGACATTCGCATGCCGCTTTCCTCGAACGATCACCTTCACCGACTCCGGTACCTTCACCCTGCACATCTTTCGTGATCCACGAATTGAATACGTCCGTCGTGCCGATCCCGAACGCCACGCATCCCGTCGCCCCTACGTGTGGCGTATGCGAGTCCGATCCCACATTCACCTGTCCCGGCAGTGCGTACGTCTCCAGCATTACCGAGTGGCAGATTCCCTCGGAGCCCTTGCGATCCTTCAACTCGCCATGCAATTGGATTCCCTGCTGCTTTGCAAAATCCTGCTGCTTGAACTTCAGCTGCGTCGCCAGGTCGAGCAGGCCCATCTTGCGCTTCTCGTCCGACATCACTTCATCCAGGAACGTCAGGTGATCACGAAAGAACTTGATCGTCTCGCGATCATTTACCGGAACATCTTTTCCGACCAGATGCTCGTAGAAGATCGCCGCCATCGGCGTTACGTACTCGTGCGAGAACCGCAGATCGACTCGCGTGAATCCAGTATCGCCAGGCTTCACCGCCGGTACTCCGACCGTTCCCTCTGCACTCACCATGTGTCGCGCAAAAATCTTCTCCGCCAGGGTCATCGGGCGCGCCTTCGTCTCAATCGGCGGCAGGAACACCTTCTTCTGCATGCGCGCCACGTTGAAAGGAAACAGCCCGCCGTACTCGATCACCTGCCTCGTAATCTCATCTTCGCCGGCCGTAAACTCCGCCAGCGGGATCTCTTCCCCGCTCCGCACTTTATCGATCAACCCAAAGTTCGTCGACGTCAGCACGCCCAGGTTCTGGCAATTCTGCTTGTATATGCGTTCTATGTTTTCGGCGATCACCAGCCGTATCCCCGCCGACATCTCCGCATAGGGCGACTGCTCGCGGCTCGACCCCTTGCCCCGCCTCTTGCCACTCACCGCCGCGACAAAGCCGCCGCGCTTGACATCCCCGCGCTTGATCGGCAGTTCATTGCCGCACTTCAGTCCCGCGTACGGAATCTCTCCCAGCGTCTCGTCGAAGTAGAAACACAAATGCGCCGGCGTGATCTCGTCCGTCGAGATGTCATCGCGCAGCTTCGGATTATTCTTGGGATCCTTCGTATCCCACGGCAGATCCCACCCATTCAGCTGCTTCTTGATCAGCTCCGGATCTTCCGTCAAAAAAAGAACGCGGCCCTTGAGCCGCACCATTTCATTCCGCTTCTCGATTTTCCGCTGCAGTAGCGATTCCACGATGCCATCCTCTTTGCCAGGCGAGCTCGGGACCCTCGCTCCCTATCCCATGCTCACCTGCACGTTTCGATGCCTATCCCCAACCCTCATTGTATCGCTCCTGACATGAACACAACTTCATCTCTCCTCAGTCCAGCAAGCTGTCTCATTCGTGCCATCCTAATGCCCATGAAAGCTGCTGCCTGCACGATCCTCCTGTTCGCGCTAACTTCACCGTTTACCCTTGCCCAGGCCTCATCCGGTCTACCAGACGCGCCCAAGCCCGCGCCAACTACTCCCGACAACTCAGATTACGGTCTCAAATACATCACCGTACGACTCTTAAAGGACCAGCGCGACATCTACACTGCTCCGTTTCGCCCAGCGAACTACCGCGCGAAGGACATTATCCCGTTTGTCATCGTTGCCGCCTTTATTCCGGCGGACCGCCACCTATCTGGATATCTGCCCACGAAGGGTTACAACGCCGCCACCACGTTCTCCAACGTCGCTTTGGGTAGCACCGGAGCCGTCGCTGCCGGCCTCTTTCTCTATGGTTCGATGCAGAATGACGATCACGCCCGCGAAACTGGACTGCTCACTGCCGAAAGTTTCGTCAACAGCGCGGCGCTCTACGCCGTCACCAACGTCATAGCCGGACGCCAGCGTCCGAATCAAGGTAACGGCCACGGTGACTTTTTCACCAACAACACGCTCGATAGCTCGTTCCCCTCAGGACACGCCACGCTTCAGTTCTCCATGAGTTCCGTCCTGGCCCACGAATATCCATCGCTCGGCAGCAAGATCCTTTGGTACGGCCTCGGAACCGCAGTTGCCGCCAGCCGCGTTGTCGGACGCGAACACTTCCCTTCCGACGTGATTATGGGCGGCACGCTTGGCTATCTGGTGGGGACGCATATCTATCACGCCCACAGCACGCGCGTGATCCAAAAAGACAAGCACTAAGCAGGCAAAAGTTGACTCTGCCTTTTACACTCCTGTCGTATTGGGCACCTGAAATTTGTCATGTTGAGCGAGGCCTGCACGTCCGAATCGAAACACCCCCGCAGCCGTTGCTCTCATCAGGGCGGACTATCGTCTTCATAGTAACGACGACTCCAAACCTCACTTCCTCGTGTGCGCTAGCAACCATGTATAGATATCCGGATCATAAATGTCATACGTTGGATCCCCCTTACCCAAACCCGACAGATCCAGCGTCGGCATTGGATCATGTCCTCCAGTCGGATAAAGGGTGTAGCGAACCCGTTCTGTCGGCTGACATGCATTGATAGTCTGCACTGTCGCCAGTGAAGCCGTGTAAGGCACAATCGGATCATCTTTCGCATGAAACGCCCACGCTGGCGTCTGCTTCATCACGCAACCGTCGGCAGCGAGCGTCGATCCTCCACAGGAGATGGGCACTACCGCTGCAAGTTGCGTCGGGTTCAGCCGGATATATTCCCACGTGTAATAGGCGCCGGCGCTCATCCCCACCATGTAAATCCGCGTTGGATCGACCTTGTACGTATTCACCGCAAAATCGACAAAATACTTGATCCGGTTCAACTCCACATCCGCCAGTTGCACTGAGCACCGCTGCGGGGACAACACAACGAACGGCCTCGTATCGTCCCATTGTCCCTCATGAATTACCTGGAACATGTCGGTGTTCGCATAGACCGACAGTTCGTCTCCCGGTTTGCCGAATGCCCTCTCGCTCCCCCAGCCGTTGTTGTAGATGATCAACGGAAATGTCTGTTTGGGATCGTCCGCATAGCTCACCGGCAGATGCTCGAAGTAGCCCATATCCGCCGCGGTACTGCCCCATTTTCTTGCACTCTGCGCGGCTGGCCTGCCCGAATTCACGCGCACCATACGCACCACTTCCGTCGCGGGCAGCTGGGCGCTGTCGATCACGTTGTAGCGAACGAAATAGTCACCGACTGTGTTGACATCCAACGTGTCGAGGCCACTCACCGTTACTTTGTTGCTGATGTCCCCGTCTTTGGGATCCTGCGCAGTCGCGCCTGCATCCACATATGCAGTTCCGAGCGGCTGGCTGACCGCGGATGCTCCCACTAGTGTCAGCACCGGCCTGTTCGGATCGGTTGAAAGAAAGGCTGTTGAGGTATAGCACTCTGCCGGCGCCGGGGGATCGTTGCTGGTCTTTACTGGAGTGTAATTCGCGATTCCACTGCCGCCACAACCACCCAAAAAGGACACAAATAAGAGGACAACAATTGCGCGTACACCTGATTCAGGCCGCATCTTCTTGCCTTTCTTACGCGGACCGCTCAACGTGTCACTTCAACGCAAATTATTGTTGTACCGAGTATTCGTAGGCAACAGCGAACACGCCGGGTCCACAGGAATCCTGGCGCACGCAGCCCGATTTGAAATCGAAACTAGCGCACTTCTCCCGCTGTGGCCTCCATCACCACATTCGAGAACACCGCCGTATCGGACTTATCCGGAAGGTGGGAACAGAAACCGATCCCTACATAGAATGGCCCTTCGATATACAAATGGATCGGTGGACCAAATTGATGCAGTGGTTCGCCCTCCAAACTCACATAGAGCGAGAAATCGTCTCCGCGCTTTTCGATACCAATCCGCTTGGCCATCACCGTGACCAGGTCGTCGGGACTTTTACCGCCTGGGCGTCCCCGTCCTCCGATCCGGTACTCCGTGTCCTTCACGCGAACGCCTTTCGTAGCCCGTTGCGCCAGCTGGATCATGCCCTCTCCGTGCAAGGCTGCCAGCACTTCCACGGAATCATCATCCAGGTCCTGGCGAATGATCAGCACAGCCTTGCGATCCCCATAGCCCTTCGGATCGGGAAAGCTAATATCAGCCGCGAGCGATGCATCGCCCGACATCTTCTTCCACAGATATCGGAACTCATCGCGCGTATACCAGACGTTATAGCCCGCCGAATTGATCGTGTACTGCTTCGTCGCCGCGTCGTAACTGGCACTGCCCGGAATCGCGGCGCTCCCAATGTCCGACTGCCCGTCGAAGATGCCAATCCCCGTATCAAAATTCTTGCTGGGACGATGAAATTCGGCTGGGGGTGCAACCTGCTGGTGCGTGGCCGATCCCGGCTGCGCCCATGCGGGGACCACGGGTTTTGACTCTGGTTGTGCAGTTGGGGCCTGGGAATAGAGCGGTAGGACCCATAAGATAGATAGCAAGAGAGAAGCAATTCTCATCGTGCGGCGAATGATATTCGTCCTGCGCCCGCCAGACAATCGCTCAATCAGTCAATGCCTTCAACCAACGCCTCCCACTCCGCGTCAAGCGTGGGGCGATAAAACTCGCGTCCTGCCCGCGCGTACCAGTAATCGGCATTCGTGGCGTTGCCTTCTTTGCGGTGGACATACGCATGCACGGCCATTCCGTCCTTGGTTTCCAGTTCATCGACCAGCGCATGGGCGCGTGTCCAATCGCCCTTGGCAGCCCACCATAGCGCGGCCAGCGGCGCTGAGAGTCCTGCACGCGGCTGCTCTTCCGCAAGCGATTCTCTGAAATCTTCGAGATTCATCTTCTATCTCTCTCGCCGGGCGTGCTAACAGCAATGCCCTCCCGTCCTGATCGGAACGAAAGGGCATAATTCGAGCAATCAACATTAACGCTGCACCACGGCAACGAACCGTGCTACTCCTTGTCGTATATATAGGTTGCCGACGTCTTTTTGCCGGCCGCATTGGTTCCGCTGATGGTCAGTGTTCGCGACTTGCCGTCAGGAGCAAGAGCAATGTTGCCAGTCAAAACAACTTTGCCATCTTTCTTGCTCGCTACCTTGTAGTGATGACTGTCGACCTTCGTGATCGAGCGCGAGTCCACCGTCGGATCTCCCGTCACGGGATAGTCTTTCCCATCGAACTTGCCGATCCATTCACTGTGCGTCGGATTCCCTTTGCCGTCCACGCCATCAATGACAGCCTTCAGGTTGTCACCATCCGCCGTATAAGTCACAGTCGTGTTCTTGCTGACCCCGGCAGGAATCTTGGATTTGCTTTCATTCAATTTCCATGTCCCAACGTTCGGATTGTCAGCGAAGCTTACAGCGACCACGGACAGACAGAACGCGAGCGCAAGAAGCATTGTTCTTGTTTTCATTTTGGTTGTCTTTCTGGTGAAGGAGTTAGATAGGGGCCCACAAGCTGCTGCGCATCCTAGTGGAAAGCCCCGTATTCGGCAATAGCCAGAAACGCCGCCACCCGCCTGTCATTTGGCAGTCGCCAGATTCCCAATCACTGCCTGTCATTTCGATCGAGGTTGAGGCGTTTAGCCGGCGGCCGAGCCCGCTGCCGAAATCCTGAGCGCAGTCGAAGGACGCGCGCAATACAGAAGCGCGCCGAGTCGAGAGACCTCGTGTTCACAAACCCTCTTCACTTCTTCGGCCTGACCAGCTCGAACCGATCCCGTGTCCGGCAGTACCAATCCGGCGCCGCCATGCGTCCGATCATGAACAGATTTTCGCTCCGCACGCGTCGCTTCTCCTCGTCGAAGAATTCGTCCCGTAAGTGGACGCGCTTGATCGTCCCGATCACCACCCGGTTCTGGCCGATCATCAATACTTGTGCGTCGCTGCACTCCAGGCTCACCGGCGCCTCAACCAATCGAGGTGCTTTCACCACCGACGAGTTCTCGGTGTGCAGACAGGCCCGCTCCAGTTCGCTCGCACCATACGGCAGCGGAGCGGCGCATTCGTTCATGGCCTCGGCAATCGCCTCGTCGACCAAATTCACAACGAATTCGTGGGTCAGGCCAATATTGACCGCCGTGTCCTTCGGAGTTCCATCGGAGCGGTCTCCCGGCGCAATCGCCACAATTGGCGGAGTCGCTCCCATCAGATTGAAGAAGCTGAACGGCGCCGCATTAACATGGCCCTCAGGACTCATGGTCGTCACCAGCGCAATCGGACGCGGCACAACCAGGCTGGCCAGGATCGTGTAAGCACGATCCGCATACTGATTTTCCAGATCTAATTCCATCTAATTACGTTAGCATTTCGCACCTTCACCGTGTCGCCGGTCACTCCGCGATTCTGCTCAGCCCCAGAGATCCGGAGTGTTCACAGCCTTACCCTGCAGCTTCAGGTAGTAGAACAGCTGGCTTTTGTGACGATCGAGGTGCTGGATCATACGCAGCAGCCATCGCCCCAGAATAAGCCGCTCTTCCGGAGCCCATGGAGCGCCAACCATTTTGTTCGCCAAGTCTTTCTCGCCTACCCTCTCGATCATCTGCCGCGCGAGAGCTTTATCTTTCGCGAGGAGCCTCTTCGCCTCTTCCACGCTTTCCACCGTCGGCAGTTTTTCGGCGGGTGGCAGCATCTCCTCTGGCGGAAGATCTTCCATATGCTTTCCTTCCGGAAGGCCCCAGTCACCCGTGACAAAGCCTTTGCACCCGGCTCCGCAGCCATCTCCGATGTGTTGCAGAAGTTGTCCCAGGGTCATCCAGTTACGGCCGCTCAGAGGCTTCCATGCCAGGCTGTTGGGATCGACCTTGTCGATCAGCCTTGCCGTGGTCGAATACGTAGTCTCCATCTCACTTTGTAGAAGGTCGGTCCAGTTCATAACGCCTCCTTCTGGTAAGCAGTCTGCCCGTGCACGTAGAGGACGAATGAAGAACTCGCGATCGAAACGGACCCTATCCCTGCCTTTGCTCTGGGCAGGTTCTCGCTTCGGGCGCGGTCTGAATCCGCGCCCTCGCGATCAAATCAGGTGATACATGAGCCTATGCCGCTGCGGCTCTCTGCATGGGGCGCATAGCCGCGAGAGACGGCTGCTTGAACACCACCGTCGTGAAGAACTCGATCATCAAACCGAAGATCCCATTCACTAGGAGATTCAATGGCGGCACTATCCCCGCTCCCAGATTCATGAAAAGGAAGTACGAGAAGATCGATCCAACTACGATCCCGATGACAATGCCGTTCCAGGCCCAATGCAGTTTCAATCCAGACGCGCCGATAGCAAAACCCATCACTGCTCTATTCAATAAGATCCACACCAGCGTGACAGCCGAGAACTTCAGCAGGCCGCCCAAGAATGCCCCACTTGCGCAAAGCCCACCCGCGACCAGGCCGAACAGAATAGCAATTGTGATCCGCTTCATAGCACCCTCCCTGCTCTAAGCAATTGAGTCGCCCTCGAACAAGTGATACTCCACGGCGTGGTCTGCCGTTCACGATTTGTTGAAGTTTGCACAGGCCCCTCCCGATTAGGGAATTGCGGTAGGGCGCACAAGTCCTTTGGTCCGATGAAGACCGAATGGCAGCTCAGCGCGCGACCACGGTCTGTTCGACCAAATCCCTGCCCGCTGCCGACTTTATCCACTCGCCCGCGACTTGGCGCGTGACGACATTCAGTCGGTTCCACACGTTAATGGTCGCGATGGCCAGGACCAGCGCTGCCAGTTGCTTCTCGTCGTAGTGGCGAGCAGCCTCGCCCCAGATCTCGTCGGGCACCGGATCGGCACGATCGCTTAGCCGCGTTGCCGCTTCGGTCAAGGCCAGCGCGGCGCGTTCGGCTTCGGTGAAATAGGGCGTATCGCGCCATGCGGCCACGGCGAAGAGGCGCTCGTTGGTCTCCCCGGCGTGCTTCATCAGGCGCGGATGCATATCCACACACACGCCGCAACCGTTGATCTGACTGGCGCGCAGGTGCACAAGTCCGAGCGTAAGGGGCGGCACCCCTCCCTGCTCTGAAATTTTCCCCAGCGCTTGCAGCGCCTCCATTGCTCCCGGAACGAGCATTGCCGGGTTCTTGATTCTCGCTTCCATGGTTACTCTCTCCTTGTCACATTGTTCGAATTTCGTCCGTCATTTGTATGACGAGGCGCGGCAGAAAAACGTGACCGAAGCTCGTGAGTGGAACAAGAAAACGCGACGAGGTAATGTGAAGACATGGCAGAACACGAATGGCTTGCAGACAGGTTTCAGGCGAACCGAACTCATTTGCGGGCCGTAGCTTATCGAATGCTCGGCTCGGCAACCGAAGCCGATGACGCCGTACAGGAAACATGGTTACGCCTGAGCCGCTCGGGCGCAAGCGCCGTAGACAATCTGAGTGCTTGGCTCACCACCGTTATCGCGCGCGTATGTCTCGACATGCTGCGCTCACGCAAATCGCGGCGCGAGGACACGATTGACGAGCAGCCTGAACCGGCGGCTGTCCGCGAAGATGGAATCGATCCCGAACACGAAGCAATTCTCGCCGATTCGGTAGGTTCCGCGCTCGTCATCGTTCTCGAGACGCTGGCTCCTGCCGAGCGTGTCGCATTCGTACTGCATGACATGTTCGACCTGTCGTTCGACGAGATCGCCCCGATCGTGAGCCGCACTCCGGAAGCGGCGCGCCAGTTGGCCAGCCGCGCACGGCGTCGTATTCAAGGAGCGGCAACGGCTTCCGACTCCGACCGCAAGCGTAAGCACGAAGTCGTGAGTGCGTTTCTGGCGGCCTCGCGTATGGGTGACTTCGATGCGCTCCTGGCGGTGCTCGATCCGGACGTGATCTACCGCGCCGATAGCTTCGCTGCACGGGCAGGAATCTCGCCGGAGACGCGAGGCGCACACGCCGTCGCCGAAAGCTTCAGGGAACGAGCACGCGGCGCACAACTTGCGCTCCTTAACGGCGTTTTAGGCGCAGCGTGGGCTCCCGAGGGCCAGCCGCGCGCGGCCTTCCACTTCACTGTCGCGGATGGGAGAATCATGGAAATCGATGTGGTCGCCGATCCAGAACACATTCGTCAGCTGGAGGTGGTGATTCTGGGCCGTCCCGAGTGAGCGCGATTCACGACCGTCCGCATCACCCAAAAGATATGCCCCACCCGAAACGTTTTCGAATGGGGCACCGGGAGCGGATTTACGGACGCGCTTCGTACACAATGTTGAACGGTGTTTCCGTGGCGCGGCGGAAGCGACTGAATCCGGCGGACGTCACCACGTCACGAATGCGGCTCTCGCCGGCTTGCGCGCCCAGACACAGCCCAATTTCTTGGGACCGTGAACAAGGCGTGCACAACAGCGTGGAAAACGAATAGTACACACGGCCGACGGGATTTAGATTGTCCTTTAATTCGTCATTGGCAAACGGCTCAACGATCATCCACGTGCCGTTAGGCGCCAGAGACTCGCGGACGTGGGCAGCTGCCCCAACGGGATCTCCCATGTCGTGGAGGCAGTCGAAGACGGCAACGAAGTCATAATCCTTGCCAGGAAACTCCTTAGCCTTGGAGATCTCGAACGTAACCCGGTCGGCAACACCTTCACGCCTGGCCGCTTCGCGGGCAGCTTCAATCGACTTGTCGTGATAGTCGAATCCGTGGAATTTCGACTTCGGATACGCTTTCGCCATCAACAAGGTCGAAGCCCCCTTGCCGCATCCGACGTCAGCAACGCGGGCTCCGGCTTCGAGCTTCTGTTTAACATCGGTTAGCGATGGAATCCAGCCAGTCATGAGATTAGCGGCATAGCCGGGACGGAAAAACTTCTCGCATCCATGAAAGACTCCATCATCGTGCTCGTGCCAGCCCATGCCGGCTCCGGTGCGGAAGGATTCGGCAATGCGCGGAACCGCGGCCAGCGATCCCAGTGCAAGTTCGAACGCTCCGGGAAGATAGGCTGGGCTGTCTTCCTGCGCCAGGGTAAAGGCCTGCTCCGCCGTCAGGCTGAAGTGACCTGTTTTTGCGTTGTAAGTGATATAGCCGCCGGCCGCCTGCGAAGCCAGCCACTCTCGCAGGTAGCGCTCATCAGTGCTGGTTTTTGCCGCCAGTTCAGCAGGCGTCATTGGACCCAGAGACAGTGCTTTGTAAAGGCCTAGTTTCTCTCCGATGACCACCATACCGGCATGCGCCGCGGCGCCGAAATCGGTCACAAATTGGCCGATGAAAGTATTCAGTTTGTCCATATCGAGAACAGGAGCCTGAGCTGTAGCCATGAAACATCCTCCTAAGTCAGCGGCCATCCCCGCGACTCATGCAACTATGACAAAATTTTCTCGCCGGCCTTTATCCGCGCGTCTGGCAAACTTGCTCAAGTCGCGTTAGGATGGCGATCACTTGCCTTGGGGTCCGAAAATCTTAGCCAGGAGTCCGAATCGTAAGCTGATGGACGCCCTCTCTGAAGTTCTCAGTTCGGTGAAGCTGGAAGGCGCTGTTTTCTTCAATGCCGAATTCACGGCGCCTTGGGGCTTTCGTTCTCCGCCTTCGTGCGAAGTCGCCGAGTTCCTGCACAAAGGTTCGAAGCACGTCATCATCTATCACCTACTGAGTCACGGGCGCGCTCAAAGCGAAGTCGAGCACAACGGGCATCGCCTTGAATTGGTGGCGGGAGATATCGTGGTGTTTCCCCACGGCGACTCTCATATTCTTTCCAATGGGTCTCCCTCTTCCGTCGTCGACAATGCTGAACAACTAAAAGAAGTGTTGTCGCAGGGATTGGCTCTGACTCGCGGCGGTGGCGGCGGAGAAACGACACGCTTCGTTTGCGGTTACATGGGTTGCGAACGGGAGTTGTGCAAGACCGTGCTGGCAGGATTGCCGCCGGTGTTCAAGGTGAACATCAGGAACGATGCCGCGGGGCAATGGCTCGAAAATTCCATCAAGTTTTCAGCCCGGGAAGCGAGTTGCAATCAGGCCGGCAGCGACGTGGTCTTGGCAAAGCTGTCGGAAGCGCTCTTCGTGGAAACCATTCGACGCTATATGGCGGAGTTGCCGGAACAACAAACCGGCTGGCTTGCAGGAGCGCGAGACTCCCACGTGGGTGCAGCTCTGGCACATCTGCATCGTGCGCCTGCGCATCCATGGACAATCGCAAGCCTCGCGCATGAAGTCGGCATATCGCGATCGGTACTCGCCGAGCGGTTTCGATATTACCTGGGCGAGCCTCCGATGACCTACCTCGCGCGCTGGCGATTGCAGCTTGGCGCAAGAATATTGGGCTCGACCAACTACAGCGTAGCGAGAATAGCCGGAGACGTTGGGTACGAATCAGAGCAGGCGTTCAATCGCGCATTCAAGCGTGAGTTCGGAACGCCGCCGGCGCGGTTCCGAACGCACGCAAGATCGGCATGAAGATTCGATAGATTCCCAGAGACGAGTCGCGATTTACCTTTTCGCATCTACGACCTTGGTCAATTGCGTCGCCACCGACACCCAATGCCCGTCACGGTTTACCCAAACATCCAGCCAGTTATAGGTTCCGTTATTGCTTTTGCCTTTGTATGAGCTCTCTTCATCGTCGAAAGCCTGCACATAAGCCACATTGCCCAACACATGGACATGAATGTCATGGATCCTGAACATAGTGACCACCAGCGCACCGGACCTCACATCATTTATGAATCCAGCTTTGGTGCCCATCGTGCCGCTCTCACTTTGGATCGTCCAATCGTCACCCACAAGGTTCGACAGGGTTGCGATGTCCTTGTGAATCATTGCTCGCCCTAATGAGAATTCAAGATCAGTAATCGTCTTCTCTGTTTCCCCAGAATCCTTCGCTACCACCACACAACTCATCAAAACGATTGCACCGAGTACTGCAGCCCATCGTTTCAGCATGCGCCGTTCCCTTTCCTGGCAACTACTGAATGAATTGCTAAGGCACCTTGGATGACCAGGCGTCCCACTATTCGTTGGACGAACAGCAAAGTAATCGGTAATTGAGTAATTGTCGTGTTGGTGGCGGCAGGAAAGACTATCCGCGGCTGCGCGCGTATTCCATCGGGCTGGGCAGCCCTTCGAGTTCGCGTCCGGAAAAGATTCCTTCGAACAGATCGAGGAATTCCTGATGCACCAGGCCGTTCGTGGCCAGCGTCTCTTCGCTCGAGAGCTTCCACGCGAGAATTATCGAAGCGCGTGACCGTCCCGCCTGCTTCCTGAACCAGCAGAACGCCAGCTGCCGTGTCCCACGGATTCAGATTGAATTCCCAGAACGCATCGAGACGTCCAGCAGCAACCGAAGCCAGATCGAGCGCCGCCGATCCCGCGCGCCGCACGCCATGCGTCTTCAGCGTGACCACGTGGTAGAAGTAAATGTTCGGATTCTTGTGCCGCTTGTGGCTGGGAAAACCGGTCGCGCTCAACGCTTCCCCAAGGTTATTCACCTTCGAGACGCTCATGCGCGTGCCGTTCAGATACGCGCCGCTTCCCTTTTCCGCGGCAAACAGTTCGTCGCGCGTGGGATCGTAAAGCACGCCCGCCACCCGCTCGCCCTTATGCTCCAGCGCCATCGAAACGCAGAACACGGGAAAGCCGTGCGCAAAATTCGTCGTCCCATCGAGCGGATCGATATACCAGCGGTAGTCGCTGCCCTTATTGGTGCGCGTGCCCTCTTCGCCGAACAGATCGTGTCCCGGCCAGCGCTCGCCAATGCGCTGCATGATCAGCTTCTCGGACGACCGATCAGCCTCGGTGACCAGGTCCACATCGCCCTTGTACTCAAAGCCGATGCGGCGGCGGAAGCGGTCCATGAGCAGCGCGCCGGCTTCGCGCGCAATCTCTTCCATGGCGGGAACGAATTCGAATTGCGCTAGCGGCGGCGTGCCTGGCCTTCTTCCGCGATGTACATGATCTCGTGCTTGAAGATGAACAGATTGGGCGCGCCTTCGCGCGTCAGGCGGATCATGTTCTTGTCGTAATACTCAACCCAGCCGCGCACGGTTTCGCCGTCCATCAGTTTGACGGTGACCGGCTTCTGCTTCTCGCCCAGAGCCTTGAGGAAACCTACTTCCTCGAAAGTGTCCTCTGGTGGCGGTGATTTCGGTTTCTTTCCATGATTGGCAGGCGGTCGGAAGCTCATGTGGTTCATTCTACACGGCAGTCGCTTGCAGAGAATCAGCTTTTAGTAATTAGTAGTTAGCACTTAGCCGACGGCCCTTCCTTCTGTTTCGACCTTCACCGCTAACGGGATCGCATCGAATCTGAATTGGCCAATTACTAATTACCAATTACTAATTACTGCTTCCGCTATTCTTCCTTCGACGTGTAATATCCCGTGCGATGGCTCGCCTGCAGCGGCCCCGCTGAGTTGTCCTGCTTCACGTCGACATCGAGCCGTCGAAAGTCGCGCCGACGCGAAGCGCTTCACCGGATAGTATCCCAGCAAATATTGCGTGCGCAGCTCTTCGGAAACTTTGCGGAACGCTTCATCGAGCTCTGCAATTCCGCTGGCATAGAAATACTTCCCGCCCGTGTCGTTGGAGATCTGGATGAGCGCGTGTTCGCCGCCGATATCGCGTCCGGCGCTCGACTCAATCGGCACAATAATAATGCTGTAGACCATCGCCTCCGCCTGCTGCGCCGCACGCAGAGCGGTTTGATAATCTTCCTGGCTCATGGTGTCGCCGCCGTCGGTGACGACGATCATCACCTTGCGCCCATCGCGTCCGGCAAGCGCCTGCGAGCCGAGAAAGATCGCGTCATAGAGCGCAGTCGCAGCGCCCGTATGCACGCGCCCAATGCCCGCATCGATCGCCGGAAGATTCGACGTGAATCCCGTCAGCTGATCCACGCGCTCGGAGAATTGGAACACCGCGAGCCTGTCCGTCGGACGCACGATGTCATGCGCGAACTTGCGCGCCGACGCCAGCTCAAGCGGCATGTCCTTCTTCGTGCTGAGGCTGGCGTCGATCGAGAGCAGGATCGAGAGCGGCAGCTCCGACTCGCGCCCGAAGACCGCGATGTTCTGCGGAATGCCATCTTCGCTCAGTTTGAAGTTGTCCTTGGTCAGTCCGGCAACCGGCGATCCGTGCTGATCCTGCACGGTGACGTAGACGTTCACCAGCTTGACGTCAACCTTATAGGTAGGTTCTTTCTGATCTTTGCCGTTATCCGTGGGATCGTTCGCCGCCGGCGGTTGCGTGCTCGCCTGGCTTGTCGGCGCCGGCGCTGAGCCCTTGACCGGCGGACGCGGATACTTCACGGGCGCATCCTGCGCGAACAGCCAAAATCGCCAGGAAGATGAATAGGACAGTGAGTTGAAGAGCCTGTTTCAATCTACTCCGTTTTCCCGGAACCCGGTTTCGCCGGCGCGTTCGCGCGAATCTCGTCTGGAAAAGGCTCGCCATCGGCCCAAACCGCACCGTCTTCAAAGTACTCTTTCTTCCAGATCGGCACCGTCTTCTTCAGTGTATCGATAGTCCAGCGGCACGCGTCGAAAGCGGCTCCGCGATGCGCCGAGCAAACAATGATCGCCACGCTGGTCTCGCCGATCTCCAGCCGTCCCAGGCGATGCACGATCTGCACCTCGCGAACCGCAAACTTCTCGCAAGCCTGATCGGCAAGCTTCTGCAACTCCTGCGCGGCCATCGCTTCGTAACCTTCGTAGTCGAGATAAAGCGTGCGCCGGCCACGCGTGTTATTGCGAACCACGCCCTCAAAGACCACGACTGCGCCATCTTCGGGCTTTTGCAGAGCGCGCGCGAGTTCGTCCGTACGTATCCGCTCGCGGGTTAAGAACCCTCGCACAGGAAGAATCTCTCTCTCCGGAGCAGAATTCCCGCCACTTACCGGAGGCAAAAGCGCGACTTCATCCTGATCGTGGAGCACGGAATCGGCCTGCGCATATTGCTGGTTCAGCGAAAGCGCCAACGACGGCAGAAACTGCTCAGCTTCGGGATCTTCTGTTCGTAGTGCGAGACCAGGTCGGCGAGAGTGGAACCCTCAGGCAAAGAGAGCGAGTCGGTGGCATGACCACTTAGATCCCGAAGCGCGCCGAAGAAGAGAACCCGCACCTGCATGGGATAAGGATAACAAGAGCTGCAGCGAGAGGTGGCGCTGGCGCCCTCGCTCGCGGGAGTTGCGCACTGGGTTCGATGATAGTCTCTATCCGTTCACTCTGTACACGCGCGATCAGCCCAGCAGGATTCCCGCAACGGGTCCAGAATGTTTACTGATCGGTAACAGTACCCCCTCCCCCTCCCTTCCAGCAAACAAAGGACTTACGAGGTAGCGCGGCTGTACATGCGGCATAACAAAGGAGTTAAGCCTCTTATCCCGCATAACAAAGGAGTTAGCGCCGTTCTTCCCGAACTGGCCTCCCGAAACGATACGTCGCTAGAGACAAACGAAAACGCCGTGGCTAATGGTGGCCACAGCGTTGTGGAGTGACTCTAGTATTTTCTAAAAGCTATGTCAATACTTAATGTGAACTCTTTTTAGATATAGAGGTCTGAGCTGGCAGTATGAGGACTTGCGCGCCAGACTCGACGGCGGCGTCCATGGCATATGCGACCTCCTGATAGGGCGTGTCGACGTCGGCCTCGACGGAAACGAACCTCGGCACCGCGCCCAGCTCCGCACGGAGCGATGAAGTCAGTGCTTCCCGCGAAACGGATTTGTGGTTCACGTAGTAGCGGATGAAACCGTCTTTATCCTGGCGAACCTCGACGATGGCTTGCGGCGTTGCTGCTGCCTCGGGGGCCGATAGCATCACAGACACGCCTTTGAAGTGCGCACGAAAACCGTCGAAAACAACGAAGTACATTACCAAAAGAAGAAGCAACAACGCGCCACCCAAGACTCCGCGGCTTGGGAGTACAGACCGTCTCTGCCCGAAGAGGATCATCTCTTTTCTTCTTGCGGTTGGGCTCAACATCGCGAACCGATCCTCTGGCACTATACAGACACCATTCCTTGAGAATTGTTCCAGCCTCCAGGGTGCGTATCCCGTAACCGGAATCTGCGGCTAAAGCGGATCTTGCGACTACATCGACGTCTGGAACCAATCCACAGAAATGGTGTCTAACCCGACTAAAGCATTGCTAACAGAATACGCGTGCTCGGGGCCAGCGAATGGACGACTCTTACTGGTGGTCGTTGTATGGGATGTGGGCCTGGATGGGGCCGATCACAAAGGCGACTGTCGTTCTGATGGGCTGTTGCTTCTTTGCGCAGTTTACAATTTCTTTAAGCACGTCGAGGAGAACCACGCAGGCCGGGATTGCCGCCGACTCGATAGTGGAGACTTCTGCGACAGCATGCACCCGCTGAGCGAAGTTATCTCTTCGATTCAAACATCGATGATAAGTTGTCGTCGCCCGTCGTGCTGGCAGGTCTCGAGGCTTTCAAAACGGCGCCGAACACACTCTCGGACGTGCAGGCCATCGACTAGCCAGAGCGCGCAATGGAACGCCGAGAAGAGGTGGCCGTCTTCACGCGCGGCGCGGGCTCATTCTGCTGGATACGGTTGCCCAAGTGGCGCCGATGCTGGGGTTTTCCACAATGCTCGCAATAATCGGCGTTTTTCGTGGTACGGCTGAATCCGTCGCAGAATATCTAACCTTTGTGGTGAATTCCCTTGCTCACGCCCTTGTACCGGTGCTAATTGGGCTGGCGGTTGCGTTACTGGCGGCTCTGTTCCACAGCTATATCTCCCGCGGAATCGAAAAGCTCGATGCGCTGAATAGCGCGCTGATGCAGCAAGTGCGCGAGTATTTGCGAACCCAGCCGCGAACGACTACCGTCGGAGAACCATTTCCAGGAGAGACCGTTGTCATCAAGACGCCTCATCATGGGAACCGATTGGTGCTGTGTGCCGTCTGGCTTTGGTGGCTGTATGTTGCAGGTTTGCTAGTCGTCGTAGCGCGCCCGCTGAAATTTCATGGGGCACAGTGATGGAGTTCTCGTGGTCTCTTTACGACATCTGGCGCTGGATGAACGTCATCGAAAGAGCCACGATCCTGACGATGGCGTTGATGTCACTCTGCGCGCTATACACGCTTCTGCTGAACGCGGTTCAGCAAGCGAAGACTCACAAAGCGGCGCGCGCGGAAATCCGAGTCCTGCAGCAAAAGCCAAGCCTCGCCGAGGCAATCGCGGACCTCAACACGCGTGCACATCTGTTCTCTCTGGTGGTGCTGGCCGGTCTGGAGACCTTTCAGTATGCTCCACACTCCGTTTCGGATATCGAAGCCGTGCAACTGGCTGAGTCGGCGATGCAGCGGTGTGAGCGGACCATCCATCTGGACGCACAGCTCAGCCTCGTTCCCCTCGATACGATTGCGAATGTTGCGCCTTTGATCGGAATGTTCGCCACGATCTTCGGAATACTCAGTTCATTTCGAGGAGGACACGACTCCAAGGCGACCGGCCTTCAGATTGTTTCGTTTGGTTTGGCTTTTGCTCTCATACCACTAGCGATAGGACTCTCGGTCGCTCTACTTTCTGCCTGGGGTTATGGCACAGTTTCGCGTGCGGTCGAAAGGCTAGACGCGCAAAATACCGCCCTCATGCAAGAGGTCGTCAGGTATTTGAATGATCAATCTAGAGAGCAGAATGCCGGCCCTTCCGAAGCAGGTGCGACGCCGATGACTCGATTGCAGAAGACGCATCATCGCGGCACACGCTTCGTGCTTTGCGCTCTATGGATGTGGTGGCTGCTGTTTGCGATTCCGATGGGGATTGGGCTTGGTTTGGGAGTGTATTCCTTGTTCACCCGACCCTAAGACGCGCGACAATGCGGTGAGCCAATCGAGCCGCTAAATGCAGATCCCTCCGCCTACCTTGGCTCGGCGTCGTGATGACAAAGACAAATGCAGATCCCTCGCGGACTCGCGTCCGCTCGTGATGACAACAAAAGATCGACGTCACTGCATTCTTCGAGGTATTCGCGCTAGGCTACGGTGTTCTGAACCACCACAAACGCTCTAAGCACCACAAGCGCTCGAAGCATCACAAAACTGCGCTTGTCATCACGAGCGGACGCAGTCGGCGAGGGATCTGCATTTGTTTGTCAGTACAACGCAAGAAGCGGAGGGATCTGCATCTGAGAAAAGAACACAAGTACTGGGTGTACATCATGGCCAGCCGGTCAAAGACTCTTTACGCCGGTATCACCGATGACATGTTCCGTCGCGCGCTGGAGCACAAGAGTGGAACGATCGAAGGGTTCACTAAGCGTTACCACATCAATCGGCTGGTTTATTTCGAAGTTTTCAAGTACGTGAACAATGCGATTCGGCGTGAAAAGCAGATCAAAGGCTGGGATCGGGCGAAAAGGTTGGCGTTGATCGAGTCGATGAATCCTACGTGGCTGGACTTGGCGGAGGGCTGGGGTGAGCCGATTAGGCCGTTAAATGCGGATCCCTCGCTTCGCTCGTGATGACAAAAAGCAAATGCGGATCCCTCCGCCTCGCATTGCTCGGCGTCGTGATGACAAAAGCGAATGCGAAATCCTCGCTGCGGCCGCATCACTGCACCAGCGCGTTGGCTGCGTTGGCTGCGAGAACCCAACGGCTAGCGACATCGATCACGTATTCGTCTTCGAACCAGAGGAATCCGAAGTCATCGATACACTCCGGGAAGTCGGGTTTGATAACGATGTAACCCGGAATCACGCCGCCGGGAATGAAGGTGTTGTCGGAACGGTTATTCCCGTAGGCCTTCAGCTTCGAAACCGTGCCGACCGAAGATACATACGACGTGCTCGACACCGGATGCGTGCCCAGCAAATAATTGGCGGCCCGGAGCGTGTAGTTCGTGCCCACGATCTGGGGAAATGCTTTGTGCAGGAAGTACATGCGCACACCCAGATCGGCCACGGCGATCGATCCGCCCCAACTGCGCATGCTGGGTGGTACGCCGAACGGAGTTTCTGCCATTTCCTTGTCCACTTCGGCGACGTAGGTTCGCGCCGCCGTTTCGACTTGCTGCTTGAAGTCGGCGTCCATGTAGGGCAGCGCAAACACGGCCATCCAGCCGCTGAAGCCGAATCCCTTTTGCATGGAGGGAAACATTTCGACGAGGTGCTTCTTGTAAACCTCGCCGCCATTGGTGGCGATCAGCAATTGCACTGTGGCTTTCCACTCTTCGTTGCGAACGAGCTGCTGCTGAAACTCCGCCGGGAATCCCCAGTCCGACGGATACTCGGTGACAGTCGGATGAGCGCGTTCTTCCTGCCAGAGCTTGATGGCAGTATCGAGCGATTCCTTGGCGAGCGGGTCGTCCCAGCCTTTGAGCGCCTGCGAAGCGGCCGCCAGAGCTGAGGCAGCTCCGTATTGCAGGCGCGCCTCCTTGGTGGTAAAGGCCCAGCGATCATCCGGTACGCCGGAGTAATCGCCCTTCACTTCGTGCGCACCGAGTTTCGCATCGTAGATGCGTCCATCGGTCTTCGACGCCGCATCGCCGAGATGCGTGTACTCGCGCAAAGTCGGCTCCATGATTTCGTGAAAAGGGTGACCGACGGACTTGACCTGCGCGAGCACGCCGAGCACGCCGTGTTTGACCTGCTCGACGGCGTCAGGAATACCATCCGGCCGATGCATCTCGACCGTGCGCGCGGTCTCGTCGACGGCAAGCTCATCCCAGTTCAGATGGAATTCTTTGTACGCGAGCGAGAGGTCCTCGATCACCGCGTATTGGCTCTCCGCGCGGATATCGTAATCGCCCGCGTCATACCAGCCGCCCACATTCAATCCAGGAATGTGTTGGCCAGGCTTGAAAGGCGAATCGGTCTTTGGGCCCATCCACGCTCCATCGAAATGGCGCGTGTTCGGCGCCGCCTGGCGCGCGTCATCGAGATGCGAAACGCCATGCCACAACCGATAGCCTTCGCGCACGGAGACGTGGTCCATCTCAACGGCGAGGTAGGAATCGAGAGAAGATTGCCAGGTTCGGTTATAGACGTCCTTAGCAATGGGAAATAGATCGGTTCGCTGGCCAGCATATTCGATCGCGTACAGGCCGGGATCCTTCACCGCGGAGAAGTTGAACTTCGCATAGGAATAACGCAGCCACGGCGTGGGAGCGGAGATGGGTCCTTCGAACACCTGATTGTAGGAGCCGTCGTCCGCGAGACGAAGAACCTTGGCGGTCTGGGGCGCGTCGAACTTCGGATCGAGTTCGATGACAGCGACCTTCGGGAAATTGGGAGGATAGCCGGCCTGGCTGTGCGCCACCACGGGCGGTCGCGTCCAGTTCGGAATCACGTTCGGGCGGATGTGCCAGACCACCGCTCCTTCAGTCTTGCCCGACGGAATCAAAGTGCGAAGGACGAACCAGCCGTTCTGGGCGCGGTTGCGTCCGTCGTAAAGCGACAGCGGACCGGTCTCGGAGGTGATGCTGATGCGATGGAGTGCATCCTCGGGCGCGAACGTGATGCTGTTTCCACTGACGATCGGTAGCGGTTGCGTGTAGCCCTTCTCCTGGTCCCATTGCTCCTGAAACGGCAGCTTTTTCGGATCGTCGGGCGAAGGCGGCACCTTGTGCATCTGCTCCTGCGGGCTGCGCGGGAAGACGCCAAACTCGCGGTTGTCGACAGCGTAGGTCTTGTCCATATAAATGGACGGCAGAAACTCCAGATTGAATCCCGCACGGCCGGCCAGATTTTCGGGCAGCGGCTTGTCGAGGTTCACGCTGACCCGCACGCCACCAGGCTCAGCGGCGACTTCCAGGTGATAGTCCACCTTGTAAGTAGGAAACGAGAGGTCAGCGCTGAGACGATTGTGTTCCTTATCCGCGTGACGGCCCTTGAGCTGCGCAACAAGGTCCCACTGCTCAGGCGTGGGCATTAGGCGAACATCGCCGTTGGTCGCGATGCGCTCTCCATGGAGAATCATCTGCATGGCGGTGTTCTTCTCGTCGACGAAGACAGGGTGGAACGTGTTGTCGTAGAGCATCACATTGAAACCCTGCGTACTCAGGTAGTCGTTGTCCGCTACCTGCATCGTGAAATCGGCGCTGAGGGCGGGCAAACAGAAAACCAGAACGGCGAAGAGAACGGCTTGGGTTCGAGTCGACAAGAATCCAGTAAGCATGAGTTCGGAGGCCTCGGGAACCCAGAGTACCTAAATGACACCTCAAATGCCAAACTGAATCAGCGAGTCCTGTCGAAGGGCCGGTTCAATAAAAAAAGGCTGCCGGTGAAGGCAGCCTTGTAAATCGTTCGGATCGCGATGCGTTTATGCGCCGGTGAGCACGTGCTCGCGCTCCTCAGCGTCTCGCTTCGCTTCGTCGGGTGTCGAAGGCAGAGCGATCTCGAGCACTTCTTCGATGGTGCTCACATAGTGAATGTTCACACCTTCAATCTGCTCGGGCATGAGATCCTCTTCCACGTTGGTCTTGTTTTCCGCCGGGAAGATCACGTCGTGCACGCCTGCGCGTTTCGCAGCGAGGAATTTTTCCTTTACGCCGCCGATCGGCAGAACGTTGCCGCTTAACGTGATTTCACCCGTCATCGCCAGCAGTGGACGCAGTTGCTTGCCCGTGAGCAACGAGACCAGAGCCGTAGCGATGGTCACGCCAGCGGACGGCCCGTCCTTCGGGATCGCTCCCGCAGGCACGTGGATGTGGATATCGTGATTGGCGAAGAAATCCTCGTCGATTCCGAGCCGCGGTGCGTTCGAACGCACCCAGCTCAGAGCCGCCTGCATGGATTCCCGCATCACGTCCTGGATCTGTCCGGTGATGCTCAGCGCGCCTTTGCCCTTCATCTTGGTGGCTTCGACGAACAGAATGTCGCCACCAGACGGGGTCCAGGCCAGACCGACCACTACGCCGGGCCGCTTCGTCCGTTCAGCAATTTCGCTGTCGGTGCGGATCTTGATTCCGCCCAGGAACTCGCGCCGCTGGATGACTTCCGGAGTCACAACGAGTTTGTCCGTGTTGCCTTCCGCGATGCGGCGTACCTGTTTGCGGCATACCGTTCCGATCAGACGTTCGAGGTTGCGAACGCCTGCTTCGCGCGTGTAGTGCCGGATGATGAAGCGAATCGCTTCTTCCGGAAATTCGATCTGGTCCGCCGTAACGCCGTTCTCGTCAATCTGCCGCGGGACCAAATATCGTTCTGCGATGTGGACCTTGTCGTCCTCGGTGTAACCCTGCAGTTCGATGATCTCCATGCGGTCACGCAGCGGTTCGCTGATCGTGTCCAGCATGTTGGCCGTGGTGATGAACAGCACCTTCGACAAATCGAACGGCACATCGAGGTAGTTGTCGCGGAACGTGGCGTTCTGTTCCGGATCGAGCGTTTCAAGAAGCGCCGAGCCCGGATCACCGCGCCAGTCGCGGCCAACCTTATCGATTTCGTCCAGCATGAAGACCGGGTCGTTCGTCTCCGCACGGCGAATGCCCTGGATGATTTGCCCAGGCAATGCGCCGATGTAGGTACGACGATGTCCGCGGATTTCGGCTTCGTCGTGCATGCCGCCCAGCGAGATGCGCACGAACTTGCGTCCGAGCGATCGCGCGATCGACTTGCCTAACGACGTTTTGCCGACGCCCGGAGGTCCGACGAAGCACAGGATGGGACCCTTCATGTTCGGCTTCAGACGGCGCACGCTCAGGTAATCGAGAATGCGGTCCTTTACCTTCTGCAGATCCCAGTGATCTTCATCGAGGATCACTTTCGCCTTCGGAATGTCGACTTCCCCGCCAGAGGATTTCGTCCACGGCAGAACCGCCAGCCACTCGATGTAGTTGCGCGTCACGCCATAGTCGGCGGCCATCGGCGACATGCGCTGGAGGCGAGTGAGCTCCTTGAGAGCTTCTTTCTTTACTTCCTCAGGCATGCCGGCCTGCTCGACCTTCTGCTTCAGGTCGTCGACGTCGCGCTGACCTTCGTCCTGCTCGCCGAGTTCCTTCTGAATTGCTTTCATCTGCTCGCGCAGATAGAACTCGCGCTGCGTCTGCTGAACCTTGTCCTGCACTTCAGACTGAATCTTGTTACGCAGCTGTTGAACTTCCAGCTCCTTCGCCAGGTGCTGGTTAATCTTTTCCAGGCGGATACGAACGTCCGCCGTTTCCAGTACTTCCTGCTTGTCCTTGGTCGAAAGCGTCGGCAACGACGACGCGATGAAGTCCACCAGCCGGCCCGACTCTTCGATGTTCATGGCCACGGTGGCCAATTCGTCGGAGAGGGTCGGCGATCCGGAAACGATCTGCTGGAACAATGTCAGCACGTTCCGCTGCAGCGCTTCCTCTTCCGCCGTTTTAGGCGGGGTGATCTCGCCGATGGTCGCAACTTTCGCCGTCATGTAGGGCGCCAGTTGCGTGTACTCCTGCACGTGGACTCGATCCAGGCCTTCCGCAAATACGAAAAGGCTCTGGTTCGGCATCTTTACGACCTTGTGAACGACGGCCAGAGTACCAATCGTGAATAGATCCAGCGGCTGGGGTGAATCCACCCGGGCCTCACGCTGGGCAACTACCACGATGGTCTTGTCTTCGCCTAAGGAATTAATCAGCTGGACCGAACTTTCGCGGCCCACCGTCAAGGGCAGGACGGCATGCGGGAACAGTACCGTATCCCTAACCGGCAGTACCGGATAGCTCCGGTCCTGTCTTTCTTCCGGTTCCTTGCGCTCGGTATTGCGCGTTGTATTAGCCATATTTCTCCCTTGAGTGTATCAGACTCAAGCATATTGATGATGTCGGTCACCAAAAGATGCAGGCTCAACGGTTGAAATAGGCCTAAGTTCGTTACTTTCCTATGATTTCGCCTGACGTCTGGTGGCGCTAAAAACAACTCTAACCGGCCCTATATAGAACGCCCAAACAAGCCCAGCTTGCAGGGAGTGGGCATTGTACCCCCCGCTTTGACCCTCGGCAACGCTGAAAGGCGCTAACGCAAGTACGGCCCGTCGTTCGCAATCGGATTTAGACCTTGGTGACTGAAGCCGATCAGGGACATTGGCAACGGATTGAGGAAGCGGGAAACCACCTCTTGTTGTTTCAAACTGCGCATCCGGTCCGATGCGCCGTACTCACTCTCTCAGCACTCAGGGGGATACTGATTCCGCAGACCGGTTATACGTTGCGCGAAAAAATTGTGAAAAACTTAACTCGCCGCAGGGTAGATCCCCAGAACTTTGACGAATTCCGATATCTCCGCTAAATGGCGCAGCGCGAGGCGCGCAGGTTCGTCTTCACCAGACAGAAAGTCAACGTAGAAGACATACTCCCACGGACTCCCACGGCGGGGACGCGACTCGATCTTCGACAGATTCAAGTCGCGCAGGGCAAACACGCTGAGAGCCTTAAAAAGCGCACCGGGTGAATTGCGCAGCGAAAAGGCAACAGACGTCTTGTTCGCCGCTTTGGGCACTCGTCGGCGGCGTTGGATCAGGAAGAAGCGCGTGAAATTGTTCTTATCGTCTTCCAGGCTCTTCTGCAAAATCTTTGCGCTATATTCGTGCGCGGCCTGTTGGCTGGCGATCGCCGCAGAGTCATGCAATTTCTGTGACATCACATGTTTCACACTGCCGGCAGTGTCATAGAACGGGACAGACACAACGCTCGGGTGCTTGCGAAAAAATTCGCGGCACTGATCGAGGGCTACGGGATGGGAAAGCACGCGCTTGATCTCGCCCAGCTTCACTCCCGGCGCGGCAATCAGGTTATGACGGATGCGCAGGCGAAATTCACGAACGATGAACACCTCGCGAGAAAGTAGAAGATCGTAGTGCTCGGCTACCGAGCCAGCGAGTGAGTTCTCGATCGGGATCATAGCGGCATCGGTTTTGCCCGATGTGACCGCGTCGAATACCTCGGCAGAAACGCTGCAAGGGACGACGCGGCAACCGGCAACGAAAGTGCGTGCGGCTTCATCGCTGAAAGATCCTGGTTCGCCCTGGATGGCTATTTTCATAAGATTATTGTCACCTGCAGTGACATGCTCGCGTATCTTTCTGTCCGACAATTGGAATTGTGGAGACGCTCTCGAATCTTAGCAACTCTTGTCTTGAATATCGCACCTGACTGAACAAGCTAACAGCTAAAAATTCAGGTTAGGGGTGGGCGATGCTTTGGACGCTCTTCATCGTCCTGCTGGTGCTTTGGCTAGTGGGCGTGGTGAGTAGCTATACGCTGGGCGGCTTTATTCACATCTTGCTGGTTCTGGCTGTACTGGCGCTTATCTTCCAATTAGTGACAAGCGAAAAGCGTGCCTAAGTTGCCGATGCAACTCCGGGACATGATTCGTGCTTCGGAGAGAAGGTAGTTTTTTGCTGATTGGAGGATCCGATGGACAAGGACGAAATCAAGGGTAAGGCGAAAGACGTTGCGGGACGTGTGGAACGCCAAGTTGGTGAGTGGACCGGTGACAAGGATGCCCAGGCCGAGGGAGCTGCAAAACAGGTGGAAGGCAAAGTTCAAAGCGCCTGGGGCAAAACCAAAGACGCAGTTCGTGATGCAGCTGACAAAGTAAAACGGGACAATAAAACTGACTCCGAGCGGGAACGCGAGGACAAAGAGGACGTAGCGTAATCGTCCGGCCCAGTTATAAGCGGGCGCTCCGACCCGGGGCGCCCTTTGTTCTGCCTGATGCAGACTTTGTTTTACCGGCGGTCTCGATGACCAGGTTCGATTCCTGCGATACAGTGAACCTCATGCCACCCGGCACGACTGTGGTCGCGCTGTATTCGGTAATAACGGCCGGACCGCGCTGCCAGCGATTCACCGTGAGAGACTCGCGATCGTAGATCTTGCTGACTGAGGGCTTACCGTCGAGCCAGATTTTGGCATTTTGCACTGGCAGGTTGGACTTCTTGGATTGGGCGAGACGAGCGGGCGTCTTCGACTTCAAACGGGCTCGCAGACGGAGCGTAACAATTTCTATCGCGCGAGATCCATCCGCATATCCATAACGGCGTTTGTGCTCAGACGCAAATAATGACGGAAGATTGCGTCCCCACGGAATGTTCAACTCAAAGCCCTGTCCTCGATAACGAACATCGGCAGTTGCCACAATTTCCAGTTCGCCCGACCAGCCTTCAGAGGCGAAGTCACCCTCGGCTTGTTCGCGCAAGGCGCGGAATTGCCGTTCGATCTCATCGACAAATTGCTTGGGCAGCTGCATCTTCTTCGCTGCGGGCGAAGAGACAACTTTGAGCACGGTGCGTGAGTAGTCCTTAATCACGTCACTTACGAGAATGCCAAATGCCGAGAGCGCGCCCGGATAAGCCGGAACGATCACACGCGGAATGCCGAGCGCGGAAGCGAGGTCGCAGGCGTGCAGTCCTCCTGCGCCGCCGAACGCGACGAGTGTAAAATCGCGCGGATCGTAACCGCGTTCGACAGACACAACGCGGATGGCCTTTTCCATGGTGGCGTTCACCACACGCAGAACGCCGGCAGCAAATTCTTCGACAGAGAGACTGGATTTTTGCGCTCGCAGCCAGCTGGCAACGATAGATCGAGTGCGCACGAGATCGAGCTGAAACTGGCCGCCGAGAAATGCCTCCGGACGCAATCGTCCTGATAAGAGGTTCGCATCTGTGACTGTTGGCTGCTCGCCCTTTCCGTAACAGATCGGACCGGGATCGGCTCCGGCGGATTCGGGACCGACGCGGAGCGCGCCGCCGGCGTCGAAGCGAGCGATCGATCCACCTCCCGCGCCTACTGTGTGTATGTCGAGCATGGGGACGCGCACGGGCAGCCCGGCGACCTCGGCTTCGTTGGTGGCATGGATCTCGCCATCGACCAGCGCGACGTCGGTTGAGGTACCGCCCATATCGAAGGAGATGATGCGGTGGTATCCGCTCAGCCGCGCCATGGCGGAAGCGCCAACCACTCCGCCCGCGGGACCAGAGAGCACGGTGCGAACCGGCTCGCGTGCAGCCGATTCGAGAACGGTGATTCCTCCGGAAGATTGCATGACGAAGATGCTCGTCTTCGACTTCGATTGCAGGCTGCGCTCAAGTGAGCGCAAGTATTTTTCCATGAGCGGCTGTAGATAGGCGTTCACGGTGACCGTACTGGCGCGTTCGTATTCGCGGAACTCGGGCAGAAGCTGATGGGAGATCGAAAGCGGCACACGCAGATTCTTAAGCGCCTCGGCCACACTTCGTTCGTTAGTGGAATTGGCGAACGAGAACAACAGCGAAACGGCGATCGCTTCAGGATGTGCGGCGGAGACGCGTTCCGCGAGCCGGGACAACTCACCCACATTTGTAGATGTGAGAATGTCGCCCTCCGGTCCCGTACGCTCGCGCACTCCGAAACGCATTTCAGATGGAACCAACGGCTCGGTCTTGTCGAAAAACAGGTCATACAATTTCGGCCGCGCCTGCCGTCCGATTTCGATGGTGTCTTCGAAGCCGGCGGTGGTAACGAAAGCGATCCGCGCTCCTTTGCGCTGCAGCAACGCGTTAGTGCCGACGGTTGTGCCGTGCAATAGGCGCAACTCTGAACCAGGCTTCAATATTCTGCGCACCGCTTCGGAAATTGCACGCGAGGCATCGTCCGGTGTGGAAAACACCTTGAGCATTTGCACGCGTCCGTTTTCCATCCACACGCAATCGGTGAAGGTACCGCCAGTGTCGACGGCAATCACCATGGGCGCCGCAGCTCGAGTGTGGTTGCGAGGCATGTCACTCAAGCATGCTTTAAGAGAATGTCTTTCGTCCAGCAGGAAGGAAATCTCGGATCATCGCGTGGTTTTCGTGCGACGCTTGGGCGCTGAGTCAAGCAGGCTCTTGCCCATCAAGAAGGCGTCCAAGTCGCCCATGTAATAACGAGGGAGAGTTCTGAGAACCGCGTATCCCAGCCTCTGATAAAACGAGATTGCGCTTTCGTTGTCGACGGCCGTTTCCAGAAAGATGGAATGACAACCTTCGGATCGAAGGCGCTGCTCGGCTGCTTCCATCATTAATGAGCCAACGCCCTCACGGCGGAATTCGGGATTCACGTCGATGGTCACGACGTGTCCAAGACCCCGCTTGTGACGCTGGCCAACCAGGAAACCGGCAATATCCGGCGCTTCCCTTCCGTTGGCTTCAGCAACGATGGTAAAAGTGCCGGGCGCTTCCATGTAGTGCTTTAATTCGCGCTGGGTGTATGCGATGCCAGATGGAAAACACTGCTGGTCAAGCTGCCAAAGCAACTGGAACTCACCAGCGCGAAAATCTCGGAGGGTGATGGCCACCGATCCATTTGAAATCCAAGTGCGAGTTGAGTAAAGAGCGCGCGTTGGTTTGTCATCGGCGAGGTTGCAGCTGTGATTGCTACAATGATGCAAGCAAACATAAGGATAATGACGATGTCAGAACCGAGTTACGAAGAACTGAAAGCGAAACTTGCTGAACTTGAGAAGAAGACCTCCCGTCGCGGCGGCAGCCTGGAATTCCGCGTCGGCGAAAAAGGCGGAGTCAGTGTCTACGGACTGGGCCGCTTTCCTGTGACGCTTTACTACGAGCAGTGGAACCGGCTGCTGGATCAAGCCGAGAACCTGCGCAGCTTCCTGGAAGAAAATAAGAGCAAGTTGAAGCTGAAAGAGTAGCGAGCCGAGCGCAGCGCCGCTAGCCGATGCTGACCAGCTCTTCCGTTCGCTTCAACTGTCCGCAGGCTGCGTAGATATCTCGCCCGCGTGGACGTCGAACAAACGCGGGCACACCACCGTCCATCAACACGCGCTGAAAAGCAACAACCGCACCTTCGGACGGAGTCCCGTATGGAAGGTCCGGGCCCGGGTTCAACGCGATCAGGTTGACCTTGGCGCGAAGCCCGCGCAGCAACTTCACTACTTCCTGAGCATTCGCAACTGAGTCATTGACGCCGCTGAGCAGAACATATTCGAAAGTCAGGCGCTCGCGTGGACGAAGCGGGAAAGAGCGCGCGGCTGCGAGCAAGTTCTTCAAATCCCACTTGCGATTGATGGGCATCACTGCCTCACGAATCGCGTCGTTAGAAGCGTTGAGCGAGATCGCCAGTTTCGGCCGAACCGCTTCTTTTGCGAAATCTTCGATACGAGGAACGATGCCAGCGGTGGAAACCGTCATTCGCGGCTCAGGTATTCCAACCTCTTCGACCAGCAGACGCGCGGCCTTCATGAAGTTGTCGTAGTTCAGGAAGGGCTCGCCCATCCCCATGAAGACCAGGTTGATGCGCCGCTGCTCGACTTCAACCTTCTGGTCCGAGAGAACCGCGAGTACCTGGCCAACGATCTCTCCGGCCGTCAGGTTGCGCCTGACGCCAAGCTTTGCGGTCAGGCAGAATTGGCAGTTCACCGCGCAGCCGACCTGGCTGGATATACAAATCGTGGCTCGACTCCACTTGGAGCCGCTACTACTCTCCTCTTCCCCAGCTTCGGATCCGTCACCAGCTTCGCCGCCATCTCCTTCGGGCATCCAGACCGTCTCAACGCTCTCGCCATCGGCGAGGCCGATCAAATAGCGGACTGTGCCGTCGACGGATTGGAAACGCTTCTGAATGGAGGGCATGCCAATGCGGTAACCCTGTTCCGCTAGCTGCCCTCGGAAGTCGGCGGGAAGCGTCGAGATCGCCTGGAACTCTGTCTTGCGCTGGCGATAGATGGCCTCAGATAGCTGCCTGCCGCGATACGCCAATTGCCCATTTTCCGCGGCAATCCCCGTAAGCTCTTGTAAATTAAGGCCTAATAGTTCGAATTTTAAGTTGGTGGTCATGCATCAAACAGCCAGCTACGGATTACACGGGTACAAACAGCCCAGCTCGAAACACTTTTTCAGAACGATTGCTTAACTCTCCACCATAGAACTGCGTACAGTATGCAACAATTTAAGCCAGACACGACCCAGCCGGACCGTCTGCCGCGTAATACCGCGGTATCTATTTCAGAGGGAGTTCCCTTTGTCGCGGCTGGCCAGCAGGTTATGGAAGGTTTACGCAACATTCGCCGCCAGGTTTTACCCAACGGTTTGACGATCCTCACCGAGGAAATGCGTCACATTCGTTCTGTTTCCCTTGGAATCTGGATCAAGACCGGGTCGCGGCACGAAACTCCCGAAGCGAACGGCATCTCGCATTTCGTTGAACACATGCTGTTCAAAGGCACCCAGACGCGCCCCGCGGAACAGATTGCGCGTGAGGTCGATTCCATTGGCGGCAACATGGACGCGTTCACCGCCAAAGAGTGCATCTGCTTCGACGTTAAGGTTCTGGATGAACATCTGCCCGTCGCATGGGACATCTTGAGCGATCTGGTACTTCACCCGACCTTCGATCAAAAGGAATTGGCGCGCGAGCGTGGAGTCATCCTCGAAGAGATCAAGATGGATGAGGATAATCCCGACTATCTGGTGCACGAGATCTTCACCCAGAATTTCTGGAAGGATCATCCGCTCGGGAAGCCAATCCTCGGCACCAAGGAGACGGTGCGCCGCTTCGAACAGCCAATGCTGTTCGACTATTACGGGCGGTACTTCATCCCCAACAATATGATCCTGGCGGTTGCCGGAAACATGGATCACGACCGCGTAGTTGAACTGGTGGCCCAACGTTTCTTGGCGCTACCCAGCGGTCCGAACGGTTTTTATCAAGCTGCCCCGAAAACGCAGTCGCGCATAATCATGCGGAACAAGAAGGCGCTCGAACAGGTGCAGCTGTGCATCGGCGTGCCTTCGCTTTCCATCGGACATGAGAAGAGATTCGCTTCTTATATCTTAAATACCGTGCTGGGTGGAGGGATGAGTTCCCGTCTATTCCAGAGTGTTCGGGAACGTCAGGGCCTTGCCTATGCGATCTACAGCGAACTGAACCCGTTTCGGGACACGGGCTGCTTATCTATCTATGCAGGTACTTCCCGCGAGGCGGCCACGAAGGTTGTGCAGTCGGTGGTGGCGGAATTCCGGAAATTGAAGCAGGAAGCAATTACACCGGACGAGCTGCGCCGCAGCAAAGACCAGCTGAAGGGCAACCTGATGCTGAGCCTCGAATCTTCGACGGCACGTATGTCGAACCTGGCCCGCCAGGAGATGTATTTCGACCGCTTCTACTCTATGGACGAGATTATCGATCGCGTCGAGGGAGTGACCGCAGAAGCTGTCATGCAGCTCGCCCAGACGTGTTTCACCACGGAAAACATCGCGGTCACCGTTTTGGGAAATTTAAACGGGCTGAAGATGAATCGGGACTCCCTGAGCTGCTAGACCTTCTTGTCCGACAACTTTGGTCGGCAACACCTGCAAGAACTTGAACCGCGACTCGTTCCTCTATCGAAGGAACAAAAGGGGTTGCTGTGCGCGGTCGGAGCCAGGGCACAGTAGTTCCTATTTGATACAAAAAAACAATATTCAAATTCCAACTGACAAAAAATGGCTGTCAAAAAGTGGCAGAGGTACACTGATCGGACGGACAGTGCCCCTCGAGTCTATCTGACACTTTCCTGCCAAGCAGCTAATCGGCAATGACTTAGCAGTATGCGGTTATGTCCCCTCCATCGCATTTGAACTTGGCTAAACGAATGCACAGTCACGGGCATGGCGCAAAGCCAAAGAAACACTCCAGAGGAGCACATGCGTAAACAAAAAGGTTTCTCGTTAATCGAACTTCTGATCGTTGTGGCGATCATCCTGATCATCGCCGCGATCGCCATTCCCAACTTGCTGCGCGCACGCATCGCCGCCAATGAATCGGCTGCCGCAGGTACATTGCGCACCGTCAATACTTCCGAAGTCGCTTACCTTACAGCCTATCCGTCCGTTGGCTATGCTGTGACATTGGCAGCATTGGGGCCGGGCGCAAATTGCACCGCTCCGACCTCAGCTGGCGCTTGCCTGATCGACCAGACACTGGCAGCCGCGACTGCAGCACCCGGAAAAAGTGGCTACCACTACACTCTGGCCGCCAGCGCGAGCGTTGGTTACACGCTGCTCGGTACGCCTGATGGTCAGGGAAGCACGGGCGTAAAGAACTTCTACACCGATTCGAGCGGTGTTATTCGTGCGAATTCCGCTGGTGCGGCAGATGTGACCTCACCGGCAATTCAGTAACAATTTGGCGAAGTACCTGGGGGAGGGTACGAGCCGAGGGGGAGCGCGGGAAACCCGCTCCCTTTTTCGCTGGACACCAAATTGTCAATTATTGGCAGTTCTCCTTGACGAAAAGCGTCAGTCTGACAAACTAGCGCTAGCAGAAATTGACTAAAACCTCCAATCGGTAAGACGGGAAGTATCCTGTAAGTTGCTGTTGTAAAATGGTTTCTACCCACTCAGCCCCGCGCCCCTCAGCAATGGCAGTTTTGGCGACCCAGATGCACAGATAGTTGCCGTGGCTGAGGCCAAGAAACAATTCCAGAGGAGCACATGCGTAAACAAAAAGGTTTCTCGTTAATCGAACTTCTGATCGTTGTGGCGATCATCCTGATCATCGCCGCGATCGCCATTCCCAACTTGCTGCGCGCACGCATTGCCGCCAATGAATCGGCTGCCGCGGGTACATTGCGCACCGTCAATACTTCCGAAGTCGCTTACCTTACAGCCTATCCGTCCGTTGGCTATGCTGTGACATTGGCAGCATTGGGGCCGGGCGCAGATTGCACCGCTCCGACCTCAGCTGGCGCTTGCCTGATCGACCAGACACTGGCAGCCGCGACTGCAGCACCCGGAAAAAGTGGCTACCACTACACTCTGGCCGCCAGCGCGAGCGTTGGTTACACGCTGCTCGGTACGCCTGATGGTCAGGGAAGCACGGGCGTAAAGAACTTCTACACCGATTCGAGCGGTGTTATTCGTGCGAATTCCGCTGGTGCGGCAGATGTGACCTCACCGGCAATTCAGTAACAATTTGGCGAAGTACCTGGGGGAGGGTACAAGCCAGGGACGGAGCTGGATTTTTCCAGCTCCGTTCTTTCTTCTTTACAAAATTTACGAAACCAACTTCCCCGCTGCGCACCAAGTCCTTTGCTCGTTCCGCACTGATCTTGATATTGACGGACCTTAAGATCAACCTAAGATGTCTGCATGGATGCTGACGAAAGCGTATTAACCCCGACAAAGCGCACGACTAATGCTTTGATTATTCGCGCCAGTTTCACGATCACGATCGCGCTGGCCGCTCTCGTCCTTTGTCTAGGATTGCCAGTATCCGACTTCGCTGGATGGGCGCTTCTAAGCGTCATCGTTTTCCATCTGAGTTTGCGACCAACGATCCGGGAGATACTGATCACATTGGTTCCGGCGTCGCTTTTTTGGATATCGTATGCGCTGTTGTTCAGACATTTCCAGCCGACCCCTGTCTTTGTGCTAGCGACTTTGGGCACTGGTAGCTTCATTACCCTCGCTGCGCGGGCCGTTTGGTTCGAAGGTCAAGAAAGAAGGCGAACTCTTTCCGTGTTGTTTCCTGCCAGTGGACTGCTGATCTTTCTTCTGGCTAAGCAAGGCCTCCCGGATGTGCCCGCAATGCAAAAAGGCACATATGATCTATATCTGCTCTTAGTCGATGGGAGCTTTGGTTTTCAGCCTGCTTACGCAGTCGAGACTTTCTTCCGGACCCATCCCATAGCCAGTCTGTTCATTTACATCATCTATGACGCACTGCCAGTAGCGATGGCAATCGTTTATGCCGTTCACATGAGCAAGTGCAACTCGAGGTACTACATGCTGCGACTGCTAATTGCAACGGTATTCCTCGGGTGGGCACTTTATAACGTGGTGCCCGCCGTGGGCCCCGTTTACTTCCTGGGACGCGACTTCACAGGCCCATTGCCGTCTTACAGCCAATTGAGCCATTTGGGACTTGAAAAGATCGTAATGCCGGCTAGTGTGTACCGCAATGCCATGCCGTCACTGCACATGACATGGGCCCTACTTCTCTGGTGGAATTCGCGGAAGCTGGGCCGCATTACTCATCTCTTCGCGGCTACCTTCGCTTTCTTGACCGGGCTCGCGACTCTGGGCACCGGCGAGCATTACTTTATCGATCTGGTGGTGGCGTTTCCGTTTTCGTTGCTTATCCAGTGTCTTTGCACTCGCCGATCGACGGATCTCCGTCTTCGCTTGGTTGCCTTGAGTGCGGGAACCGTCTTGACGGCTGCCTGGCTGCTCATCGTACGTACCGATCCCAAGATATTCTTGGCGTCCAGATGGCTGCCATGGCTATGCACACTCGTCACATTAGCATTGGTGCAGATTCTGTTTTACAGGCTTGAGCGGGCTGCGGACCCTGCAGTTGAGGAGGAAAGGCGCGAGCCGAGCGATGTTGACTTCGCCCATTCAGGTGCGACCCGATGAGTTGATGGAAATTGAATATGTGAGGTCCCATCAATGACAAAAACTGTCATGACTGCCGCAAGTTGCCGCCTTCCAGCAGCTATCCAGAACATAAGTTGCTGATTTACAAGGAGATTACTGAAGATCAGCGAGCTCAGGAATGGCATTAAGGATGCACTGGTAGGTTTGCAAGAACATGGAGCCTCAGGTGCGGAAACCCAAAGGTTTTTCCTTAATCGAACTATTGATTGTGGTGGCGATTATTTTGATCATCGCTGCAATCGCCATACCCAACCTGTTGCGAGCGCGAGTGTCGGCGCAGGAAGCCGCCGCCGCTAACCAGGTTAAAACCCTTGTAACCGCAGAGACTGCCTACATACTGGCCTATCCCAGCTGTGGCTATGTCGTTATGACAGCGCTCGGTGGCGATGGGACTGGTCCCACGGCCGCTGGTATTCTGGATAATGTCTTCCCTGATCGCGATGGTTACCACTACGACATCAATTTGTCCGGTTCTGGCGGCAATTGCGGTGTAATCTCAGGCAGTAACTTCACGATAGAGGCGTCTCCGTTGGCTGGATACGGCACCGAGAGGTACTACTTTTCTGATCCCTCCGCACAGATTCATTTTAAGGTTGGCGGCGTTGCGACGGTGACTGACCCAACCATCCAGTAGGAGCCCTCCAACTGACCCTGTCGCTTCTTCGACAATACCGACAGCTATGAATCGCTCCTTATAATTGAACCAAACCCCTTGGAGGGAAACCACCGTCCTTGGACGCCATACATACGGCAGCGCTCGAAAAGACCTATTTAACCGGATTCTGGCGAAAGCACCCCAAACAAGCACTGAAGCCGCTGACGCTCGAAGTTCGCGAAGGTGAGATCTTCGGCTATTTGGGCCCCAATGGTGCCGGCAAAACCACAACCCTTCGGCTTCTGATGGGCCTCGTAAAGCCCACGTCCGGATCCGCAACAATTCTTGGTGGGACTATCCAGGACCCCGCGATTCGGGCGCAAATCGGATTTCTTCCCGAACAGCCCTATTTCTACGACTATCTTACTGCGACGGAATTGTTGAACTACTATGCGCAGCTTTCCGGCGTGCCTGGGGGAGAGCGCAACCAGCGAATCACCTCCTCCCTCGATCGTGTCGGTCTTGCAAAAGACGCGGCCAACACGCAATTGCGCAAGTTCTCAAAGGGGATGCTGCAGCGCGTCGGAATCGCCCAAGCTATTCTGCACAATCCCAGGCTCGTGTTTCTCGACGAGCCGATGTCCGGGCTCGATCCAATTGGCCGTCACGAAGTTCGCGACTTGATCGCTTCTCTCAAAGAGGAAGGTAAAACGGTCTTCTTCTCGACTCACATTCTCTCCGACGCCGAAGCGCTGTGCGATCGCGTGGCGATCGTTGCCAACGGACAATTGCGCGGAATAGGAGCAGTCGCTGAACTGACCGCGAATGTGCGAGGGAAGGTCGAAGTGATTTGGGAAGGGACCGCGGCGATGCCCGCGGTCCAGGCACTCGGCGGAAATCCTCACGTCGCTGGAGAAATGATTCGCGCCATCGTCGACGATTCCGCGGTCGATCGCGTGATCGATGCTTTGCGTATCAACAAGGCTCGCATCATCTCGCTCACTCCGGTAAGAACAACGCTGGAAGACTATTTCCTCAGCAAGCTTTCGCAGTCTTCGGGAGAAACTAACTAAATGCGCATCGCTTACATCGCCGCGAATACGTTTCGCGAAGCTGTTCGGGATCGCGTCCTGTACAACCTGATCATCTTCGCGTTCCTCATGATTGGCGCTTCCCTGCTGCTCGGCCAGATCACCATCGGAGTTGAGCGCGAGCTTCTCGTCAATCTCGGACTTACGGCAATCTCCATTTTTGGAGTGTTGATCGCCATCTTCATCGGGATCGGGCTCGTCTCGAAAGAGATCGATAAGCGCACTGTTTACACCGTGCTCACGCGTCCGGTGCAGCGCTGGCAATTCATTCTCGGCAAGTATTTTGGGCTTGTAGGCACGTTGGGCGTAAACACATTCTTCATGGCTGTCGGCCTTTTTGCAGCACTGTTATATGTCGCACGCGGCTTTCAACGCGCCGATCTGTATGTTCTCGTTGCGATTTACTTCATTCTGCTGCAATTCATCATGGTGACATCGTTCACCATGCTGTTCTCGTCGTTTTCGACGCCGATCGAGTCAGCGGTAATGGCGTTTTGTTTCTTTGTGATTGGGAACTTCAGCGAAGACCTGCGCGGTCTTGCGAACAGCTCTACCGGAGCCGTCAAGATATGCGCAACCGCGGCTGCCTATCTCGTACCTAACTTCTCCGCTCTGAATACAGCGTCGTCAGTTGCGCACGGAGAAAGCATCGGCGGAAATCTGATCGCACTCAACACGGGTTATGCGCTGCTTTACTCGGCGGCAATGGTGGCGGCTGCTGCTCTTATCTTCCAGCGCAGGAATATGAAATGAAGCCTTTCAGCGATGCTAAGGCGACTCTCGCTCTCACGATCGCCATCATCATTTGCTTTGGGTGCTCGCTGTTATTTCTGCGCAAGATAGACGACGTCCGTGGACCTGGCTTGATCCGCGACACGCTCTACATCAGCTCCCCATCGGCTCTTAAGCGAATGAGCCTGGGTTACACCGGTCTGCTCGCCGACATCTACTGGACTCGCGCCGTACAGTACTTCGGCAGTCACCACGCGCGCAGCGCGGAGGAATACAACCTCCTTTATCCGTTGCTCGAGATAACTACCACGCTCGATCCGAAGCTGATTATTGCCTACCGATTCGGAGCCATTTTCCTCGAGGAGCCTCCTCCACAAGGAGCGGGTCAGCCCGACAAGGCCGTTGAACTGGTAAAGCGCGGGATCGAGCACAATCCGAATGACTGGCGCCTTTACTACGACCTTGGGTTTTTGCAGGCATGGAAGTTACACGACTACCTCGGCGCGTCTCGAACCTTTGCACAGGGCGCCCAGCTACCCAATAGCAACCCAGCGCTGAAAGTACTCGCCGCCGCTTACGCCAGCCGCGGTGGGGACCTGGAAACTTCTCGCCTGTTGTGGAGCTCTTTGTACGAAACCGCAGCAAATGAGCAAATCCGCCACAATGCGTTCCAGCACCTGCAGTCGATGAAGGCCGATGATGACATTACTGAATTGGAAAGACTGACCGAGCAATATCGCTCGCAAACCGGCAAATATCCGTCCAGCTTCTCTGATCTCATTGCCGTCGGCATGTTGCGGGGAGTTCCCCTCGACCCCGCCGGAAAGCCCTACGAATTATTGCCTGACGGAAAAATCCAGGTGCAAGATCCCGACGCTCTGCCGTTCATAACCAAGGGGGCGCCTCCGGGCTGGAAATCCAGGAACGTGATTCCCGAAAAGTAGTTGCGATTGCATCGTCCGCGGGCTGAAAGTGTCAGAATAGAGCGATGATGAAGTCTTGTTACCTAGTTGCTTTATTGCTCCTGCTGGCGGCCGCGATGCCCGTTGCGCACGCACAAGTTGGAAATGCCCGGCAAATTGCGGAGGCAGTCGACCGCCACTACAACGATTTGCAGTCGTTGCAAACGCAATTCACTGAGAGCTACCGCGGTGCGGGTATGCAACGGCAAGAGTCAGGAACTCTGTGGTTAAAAAAACCTGGGAAAATGCGGTGGGAGTATGCTTCTCCGCGCGAGAAGCTGTTTATCAGCGACGGGAAGATCGCATGGTTCTATGTGCCTGGCGAATCGAGAGTGCAGAAGGCTCCTGTGAGTAAAATCGACGACCTGCGTTCGCCGTTACGATTCCTGCTTGGGAAAACCAAGCTGGATAAAGAGCTCAACGGACTCAGCATTGCTCCCGACGTTCCGCCGAGCAGTGCTGGAAATGTCGTGCTGCGCGGAATCCCTCACCAAATGCAGGATCGAATCTCACAAGTGCTTCTGGAGATAACACCCGACCACCGCATCGCCCGAATGTCGATCGACGAAGTAGACGGTTCTGTGACGGAGTTTCAGTTTCGCGATCAGCACGAGAACGTGAGTGTGAATGAGCAGCGTTTCCGCTTCTCACCCCCGCCTGGAGTCGAAGTCGTAGACACCCAGGATTTAGGGGATTAAGTTTAATGTTACGAATGGGTTACAGGTAACCCTGGAAACCCGAATCAGGTACATTGCAGTGATACACTGAACGTGCTGCACACAAAGTTGCATGGCTGAATTTACGATCAAAATGGCAGACGAGCGGGGCCGAGTCCTCGAACAGGTGGAGTCCGGCTTCTCGGCCAGCGATGTTCGCGACCGGTTTTCCCAGCAGGGATTCCTCGTCTACTCTATCAAGCCTCGTGGCTTCGTAAGTAGCGGACTACGCCTGGGAAACCGGCGCAAAGTCAAGCTCGATACCTTCGTAATTTTCAACTCGCAGTTTCTGACGCTGATTCGCGCCGGGTTGCCGATTGTAAATGCGCTTGATCTGCTCATTAAACGCCAGCGGAATAAGCAATTCCAGGCCCTGCTGGAAAATGTGCGCGATCGTGTAAAGGGCGGTGAGTTGCTATCCGACGCCTTTGCTGCACAAGGTGCATTCCCGAAGATCTATCCCACTACCCTGCTCGCTGGTGAGAAGAGCGGCAATCTCGAAGAAGTTCTGAGCCGCTACATCAACTTTCAGCGTATGGCGATGACTTTCCGAAAGAAGCTGAAGGCCTCGCTCGTATACCCGGCTCTGCTCTCTGTCCTCGTTACGTGCATGCTGATCTTCCTGATGACCTACGTCGTTCCGAAATTCGGCGAGCTTTATGCAACGATCAGCACGGAAAAGCAGCTTCCTGCTCTCACATTATTCATGCTTGCTGTTGGGCAGAACTTACAAAAGCTCGCGCCGTTCGTTGCCGTCGTCGTAGTGCTTGCCGTCGCTGGTTTCTGGCGCTGGAAAAACTCCGATAGCGGGGCCAGCCTTCTCGACCGTGCGCGGATGCGAACGCCGGTACTGGGTGGAATCTGGCAGAAGTATCAGGTCGCCGTTTTCTGTCGAATGCTGGGGACCCTGCTTTCTGGCGGCTTACCGCTGGTTCCGTCGCTGGAAACGTCCGGCTCATCGATGCAGAGCCGGTCTCTTGCGGATTCCATCCTCGACGCTTCCCACAAAGTCCGCGAAGGCCGGCCGCTATCAGCCAGTCTGGAAGAGACGAATCGCTTTCCCGAGCTTTCGGTCGAAATGATCGAAGTCGGCGAATCGACGGGTGCGCTTCCCGCCATGCTGAACTCAGTCGCAGAGTTTTACGAAGAAGATGTACAAACGGCACTGACGGCTGCTATGGCGTTGATTGAGCCGGTGATCCTGATTGTCATGGGCGTGATCGTTGCCTTCGTACTGTTATCGCTTTATCTGCCTATCTTCACTTTGGGAGCGGGCATACATTAGTTGAAAGGTTCATGTTCCGACGGAACGCCGGAAACGAAATTAGAAGTAAATGGCATCTGCTGACAACAAACCGCTTTTTGTGAATGGGAATGGGGTCACTCTTCCGACGGACGTTTTCTCGTCCGCGGTTGCTACACGAGACGAAGAACCCCGCGCGCGCGAACTCGCTCGCCGCTACCGTTGCGATTTTATCGACTTGCGCGAAGCGCACCTGCAGCCGGAACTGTTCCGCAAGATTCCCGTCGACCTGATGTTCCGGTACAACTTTGTGCCGCTGGAAGAACGCGATGGCCGGCTCTGGATCGCTATCTCCGATCCCAGCCAGCTGATGAGTATCGACGAAATCAGCATTCTGCTCGGGAAGCGCATCCACACCTGCGTCGCGACGCTGTCGCAGATCAGCGACATTCTCAAGAAGACCGAACAGTCACAGCGCGTACTGGAAGAAGCCACGCAGGCGTTCACCCTCGACCTGGTGCGCGAAGGCGACGAAAACGGCGATGAAACTATTTCGATCGAACGGCTGACCGCCGAGAGCGATATCAGTCCGATCATCCGCCTCGTCGACACCACCATCTTTACCGCACTGCAGCGGCGCGCCAGCGATATCCACATCGAGACTCGCGACGATTCGGTCGTCATCAAGTACCGCATTGACGGCGTATTGCAACCGGCAATGTCGCCGATTGCCAAAGAGCATCACTCGACGATCATCTCGCGTATCAAGGTTATGTCGGAGCTCGATATTGCTGAGCGCCGCGTGCCGCAAGATGGTCGCTTCCGCGTTCGCTATAACGGCCGATCCATCGACTTCCGCGTCTCCATCATGCCGTCGATCAACGGCGAAGACGCTGTGCTTCGCGTTCTCGACAAAGAGTCGATGAGTGAGAAGTTTCATAAGCTCACACTCGACGTGGTCGGCTTCAGTGATGACGACATTCGCAAGTTCCGACGCTATATCGCCGAACCTTACGGCATGGTGCTGGTAACCGGACCAACCGGCAGCGGTAAGACCACCACGCTTTACGCGGCTCTCAATGAGATCAAGACCGACGAAGACAAGATCATCACCATTGAAGATCCTGTCGAATACCAGATTCGTGGTGTAACCCAGATTCCGGTCAACGAGAAAAAGGGACTGACGTTCGCCCGCGGCCTTCGCTCGATTCTGCGACATGACCCGGACAAGATCATGGTCGGCGAAATCCGCGACACCGAGACTGCGCAGATCGCGATTCAATCCGCGCTCACCGGTCACCTGGTGTTCACCACGGTGCACGCTAACAACGTCGTCGACGTCATCGGACGCTTCCTGAACATGGGGGTCGAGCCCTACAACTTCGTCTCCGCTCTCAATTGCATTCTCGCCCAGCGACTAGTTCGCCTGATCTGCGAGCAGTGCAAGAAGCAGGTCCGTTATTCCGCGGAAGTGCTCGAAGCGAGCGGATTGGATCCGCGCGAGTGGGGATCGTTCCTCTTCTCTGAAGGCGAAGGCTGTATCGAGTGTTCCGGAACCGGATTCCGCGGCCGTACTGCGATTCACGAACTGCTCGACTTGAGCGATCGCGTTCGCGAAATGATTCTCGCGAAGAAGCCGAGTTCGGAAATCCGTCGCGCCGCCAAAGAAGAGGGCATGCACTTCCTGCGCGAGTCCGCGCTAGAGAAGGTGAAGTCAGGTGAGACCACCTTGAAAGAAATCAACAAGGTGACGTTCATCGAGACGACAAGATAGCCGGTAAGAATTTTTACAGAGACGATCAAAGTAACCATGGCAAAAACAACCAACATGGGGCCGCGCATCGCGTGCGAATTGACACCGCAGCGCATCATCGCTGCCCGCGCCGCCGACGGCAGCAGTGCGATTGAGACTTCTACCGTCCGCACTCTGCCCACTGGAGCGCTGGCGCCCAGCCTTACGGAAACGAATCTGAAGGACTCTGCCTCCGTGCAGCAAGGCATCAACGACGCCATCAGTGTCGTAGGTGGACGCAGTCGCGATGTGGTCGCAATCCTTCCCGACAGCGCCGTGCGTGTAGCCCTGCTTGATTTTGAATCACTCCCGGAAAAGAGGAGCGAGGCGGACGCGGTCGTTCGTTTCCGCTTGAAAAAGGCTGTGCCCTTCGACGTCGATCACGCTGCGATCTCCTATGAAGTGCGGAAAACGAATACTGGGGTCCGAGTGATCGCTGCCTCAGCTCTCGACACCGTTCTTGCAGAATACGAAGAAGTATTTCGAAGCTGCGGACTCGCTCCGGGCGTCGTTTTGCCCTCGATGCTTGCCTGCCTGGGAAACGTGACCTCTCCGGAACCTACGCTGGTTATCAAGATTGATGCCCTCACAACAACTTTCGCCATTGTTGCCGAAAACGACTTATTGCTCGTGCGTACCTTGGAAAACACGAACGGGAACATTCCCAGCAGCGCACAGTTGGTAGAAGACGTCTACCCATCGCTGGTATTCTTTCAAGATACGTACAGCATGCGCGTGGAAAGTATCCTGGTCGGCGGGGCCATGGATGCCGAGCAGGCGGGAGAATCCCTGCAATCGCAAACTGGCGTTCCTGTCCGCAATCTCGTTTCCGCCACTCTCGGTTCCACGGCTACTCCGGGATCGATGATGGCCGGAGTGGTAGGAGCGCTCGCCAGCTAGGCCCGATATGCGACTGAACATCAATCTCGCGACCCAGCCCTACGAAGATGCGCGACAGTTCTATCTGCGCTGGGGCGGTGCAGTGGGCGCACTCACTCTGCTAGCCATCATTCTTTCTTACACGACGTTCGCTTCGTGGAATCGATACCGCATGTTCAACCGCGATATCGCTCGCGAAAATGCAACCCTGCAAAAGTTGGATCAGCAGCAGGCAGACGATCTGGCAATACTCCGGCAACCGCAGAACAACGACGTCCATCAACGCTCCACATTTCTGAATGACTTGATTCAGCGAAAATCTGTCTCGTGGACGCACATCTTCAGCGAGCTCGAGAAGCTGATGCCACCGCAGTTGCACGTTGTCGCCATTCAACCGCAAATTCAAGAGGGTGACGTCCTGTTGAAAATGGACGTCGTAGGCCAGTCCCGCGAACGTGGTCTGGAACTGGTTCGGAAGATGGAGCAATCTCACTCGTTCCGCGATGCGCAGCTGGTGAGCGAGACCGTACAACCCGGGACGAATGGTCCAGAAACCTTGAAGTTCGAGATTACTGCTCAATACATTCCGGAAAATTCTGAAGCCGGAGCCGCCATGGAAGCCAAGGCAGGAGGTGTGCACTGATGGGCAGCATCCGTGAAAACCGCCGCCGCTTTCAGATCGCCTTGGGCGTTCTGGCTGGAATCTGTTTGCTGGCTGCCGGCGCCACACTTTACTTCAGCTCTCGCTCCGGGGAAGCGCAGCAGCGGGAGTTCGATTCGACCCGCACCCAGGTACAGAATCGCATGAAGGTAGTGATTCCCCCCACGGCGGTTCAAGGCCGCGTGGAGCAGGCGCGCACGCAGATTGACGACTTTTACAAAGGCCGTCTTGCGAGCGAGCCCTCCGCGGTTTACGCGGAACTTGGAAGACTTGCAGCCGCGGACCGGGTTCGCATTGGTGGCGCAAAATACGAATTATCGGAAACCGAGTTGCCCAATGTCCAGATGATGAACATCGAGGCGACCTTGAGTGGCAGCTATGTGGACACCATCAAGTTCATCAATGCGCTCGAGCGCAGCAAAATGTTTTTCATCGTGGACGGTGTCGGACTGGGTGAACAGCAAGGTGGTGGAGTCAACCTTTCTGTGAAGCTGGAAGCGTACGTGCGAGGTCAAGCGTAAGTGAAGCTCGGCAGCAACAACCGTAAAGTCGTGATTGGCGTATCGGCTCTATTCGCGCTGTCTCTGCTGATGTTCGCGCGCATGATCTTGATGAGCGCCGGTTCTACATCGGCTGCGCCGCCACTCGCCTCTACCGCCACCAGCCCGGCCGCAGCCAACAAGTCTGCCGCGGCCGCCCAGCGTCGCGGCCACCTTAAGACTTCTGACAAGAAGAATGCGAAAACGGCTGGGCCTCCCACTCCCAGCCTGGATCCTCGCCTGAAGCTGGAACAGTTGGAGCTCGCTGAGAATACGGAATACGCAGGTACGGGCCGTAACATTTTTCAGGACCAGGCAGAGCCGGTCATACCTCAGCCGATCGCCCCGGGGATCACAAAGAAGCCCAAGGTGCCCGAACAGACAGGCCCGCCCCCCATACCGCCTCCGCCACCGATCAATCTTCGCTATTTCGGATTTGCGAATAACTCGGGCAGCCCGGTGCGCAAAGCGTTTCTCTCGAATGGTGACGACGTGTTCGTAGCCGCTGAAGGCGACATCGTCAATCGTCGCTACAAGATCCTGCACATCAATCCGACCTCGATTGAAATTCAGGACGTGCTCAGCAACAACACGCAGTCCATTCCGCTTTCCCAGGGATAGTCATGCGCTTTGGTTCCTTTCGCTATCGCCGCAAAGCATCATCCGAAGCCGGCTACCTCTACCTCGTCATATTGCTGTTGGTCGTCTTCATGGTGATTGGCGCCTTAGCATTAGGTCCCGCGGTTACCGGAGAGCTGAAGCGCGAACGCGAGAACGAGATGATTCATCGCGGCGTCCAATATTCGCGCGCGGTGAAAAAATATTACAAAAAGTTCGGAGCCTATCCCACCACGGTTGACCAGCTCATGAACACCAACAACATTCGTTTCCTGCGGCAGAAGTACAAAGATCCAATGAGCGCGAAAGGCGAGTGGCGCCTGCTTCATTACGGCGACGTGCAGATGGGCGGCAACCAGTTCGGATCTCCCGGCGCGGGAGGAACTACCGGCGGCACAACTGGCACGGCCAGTTCCGGCTTCGGGCAGTCTTCCAGCTTCGGACAGTCCTCGTCCAGCTTTGGGCAATCCTCCGGCTTTGGACAATCTTCCTCGGGCTTTGGGCAATCATCATTCGGCCAGTCCTCTTCGAACAACTCAGCTAACTCGAACTCTCCCACTCCGACGGGAGGCGCAACTTCTGGCACTGGCGATTCATCAGCGGGAGGAACAATCGCAGGCGGCGCAGGTTCAACGACTGCCTCCGGCACAACGGACGCCTCGAACAACAGCAATATTCAGACGACGGGATCCTCTTCTTCGAGTGGCAGTTCTTCGAGCTTCGGTTCTTCTCCTGGCGGGTTTGGTACCTCGACCACCGGTGCCTCCAGCACTTTTGGAGGAGGCGGAATTCTCGGTGTGGCGAGCCTGAGTCCCAAACAATCGATTCATCGTTTTGACGACAAGGATCACTACAAGGATTGGAAGTTCATCTACGATCCGACAATGGATCGCGGTGGCCTGATCACCCAACCGTACAGCACCAAGCCTCCACTCGGATTCGCCGGACAAGGGCAGGTCGCCCAGCAAGGAACTCAACAGCCTGGTTCCTCATTTGGAGGATCTTCGGTCGGCGGATCGTCTTTCGGAGGCTCGAGCTTCGGCAACTCTGGTAGTCCGCAATCCGGCTCTTACGGCGGGTCGCAGAACCAGATGGCCCCCTCGATGCCGCCCGAGACCACACCTCACTAAAAGCAAAAAGCCCCGTCAAAATGACGAGGCTTTTCATTCCAGAAACTAAGTTACACGCTGAATGACGATCCGCAGCCGCAGGTGCTCTTCACGTTCGGGTTCTCGAACTTGAAGCCAGCGCCTTCCATGCTCTCGACATAGTCGACGAGGCAGCCCTGCAGGTACATCATCGAGGTAGCGTCGACATAGACTTTCAATCCTTCGATGTCGAATACCTTATCCATCATCCCGGCGCCATTCTCGAAAGCCATCGAGTAGGAGAATCCCGAGCAGCCGCCACCGACCACACCCACGCGCAGTCCGGCGGGCACAGGATTCTGCTGCGCCATAATCTCTTTTACCTTTGCCACAGCAGTCGGTGTCAGTTGGACCGGATACTTCTTGGTGGTGCTGGGCGTTTCAATGTTCGGGACTGTCGTAGTTGCCATTCTCATCTCCTAAGACGGATCTTGTTGCGGATTATAGCAAATCCGGGCTGCAGGTCTGCAGATGACCCAAGTGGGTTACCCACACGCCCGCCTCACTACTCTGATGAGAATCAGGGGCTTACGGTCGCAGATCTTTCAAACCGTACCTGGGACTCATCTTCCCCTTTGGATGCCGGAAGACGCGCGGCCGCATCGCCTGGCGTCTAAGGCAAACAATTCTTTGGTCTCTCTTCCGCAACTCGCGATTCGGACTATAATGCCGGGCAAGGCCCCCTACCGGGATCCGCCTCCAGTTGTGGGGGAAGGCGGCTCACGCGTTCGGGACCGGTCCGAACAGAACTTGCGAGGTGGCGCATGTCGTCAACCCTGACGCTGCTGCTTATCGTGTGGGCCGGCCTGACAACTCTTCTCGTTGTCCTCCTGATCTACCGCAGCACTCTCAGCATGCACGAAGACGATCAACTCTTCCTGAACGATTCCGAGTCACACATGCAGGCAGAACAGACTGACGTTCTCCGGCGGTTGAATCGCGTGACGCCGGCTGTGCGCCTGCTCGGAGCCGCCTCTGGACTGCTGATCGTCGTGATCGCAGGCATGTGGATTTGGGAAGGTTTAAGCCGGGTGCAGTAAGCGCGGCAGACAAACTATTGTGCAACGCTGCAACAGTCCTTTGTTCCTGGATGCGAGCTATTAGTGTCTTCTCCCGAAACGCGAGGGCTTGAATGATTCGTGACTCGATTAGCAAACTAGGCAATTTTGTGCGACGGTTGTTGCGCCGCAAACCCGAACCTCTCGATCCCTATGCGTATGTTCATGCGCCTCTGCGACGAGGACCGGGAGGACGTGGCGCCGCTGTTGCGCTCGAGGAACCGGAAGAACCCGGAATGCTTGGAATGTTCGGACGAAAGACGGAATAGGGTGCCCCACCCTCTAGCCCTCCTTTGGCGTAAGGGTGGGGTGAGACGGATTCTGGGTGCCCCACCCTCTAGCCTTCCTTTGGCGTAAGGGTGGGGTCCGGATTCTGGGTGCCCCCAAACATCCGGCTTTTGCTGTGTGGGACCGTTTTGCTCGACATCAGGCGAAGCGAAGTAGCCCGATGTGCCTCAACTGTTCCCCACACCACGAAGTCATGGTGAGAGCAGCGAATCCATCTCTGCATTTCCGAGATCGGGGTCCGCGCCGGCCTTGATCCGTCTTTTGGGTGGTGGGGGGATCTAGTCAGCTTAGGTATGGCCCGCAGCCCCCGCGCAAAATCTTGTCAAGTGCCTCTAAGCCCCATTTTCCCGTCAAGTACATCATTCCACGATAGAAATAAATTTCTCGAAAGTGTCTAGTAGGTCCGCTCGAATTTGTCACAATAGAGATAGACGATGGAGGTTCAGGACGTCTTTGACTTTGATTTTTCTGACAACTAACAACTAGCTACTGACAACTGTCGGTGGCCGACCTAACTCCTTTGTTATGCGGTAGAGAGCACTTAAGTCCTTTGTTATGCGCTATAGACAGTCGCGACAGCTCGTAAGTTCTTTATTTGCCGCTAGGGAGGGGGGAGGGGTCCCCCCAGACTTCCCGATATGGGTCAAAACAAGGGCTGGGCGAGCCGTTCTCAAGCAGCGACAGCTACCAGTGGACGCACTTTGGCACCCTTGACCAACAGCCAAAGCATAAACGCCAGCTCTCCGAAGAAGGCTGGCTGGAACAAGCTAAACAGCCTCCCCTGATATTGCGGCGCCAGTATGCTCGTAACAGAGAGGATCACGTAAGCGAAGCCGCCCAGGGCGAGCCAGACGCCCAGGAACCGAGGCAGGAATCGTGACTTGTACACGAGCCACGCAAGGGGCAAGAGCCAGAGACCCCAAAACAGTTCATTGATCACATTCCCCTGCCCGTGCAGGCGAACGAAAAGCATGGCGAGGGCGTCCCGCTGCGGCTTCTCGAAGATCTCGAGGAAATCGCCGCCGCGGACAAGCATCAGTGCGGCGATATTGTTCAGCACATTCACGAATGCCACGGTCGCAGAGGCCCAGACAAACGCCACCATCAGCGAGGCTTGCGTCTTGTTCACTCCGCTGAACAAGCGGTAGAGAGCGACGGCAAGGCAAATGAAGATGACGGCGCCGATCAGGTCAGCGACGATGGCAACCCGGAAAAGCGTCTCGTGAGCCAGGATATTGCCAGCCGTCGCTGTGGCGTTTCCAGGAACGATCAGCTTGTTGGGAACATATAGGAGCGTGAAAGGGCCGGTGGCTACCAGTAGGAGATACACCGCTCCTGCTACGCGAGCTGCCTTGTCAGTTGGGTGCATGGCTCCCCCCTGAGTCTCTTGACGAACCGGCTTCCGGATTATTTCACTCTCGCATGATTATTATTGGCCCGTGCCCTCGCTGGTGGCAGGCCCGGCGCCAAAGGCTTCCCGTATTCCCTGGCGGAATCGCTCTCGCTCTTCGGGAGTCATGTGGCCATGGCGCTCGGCCATGCGACGCCGGAAATTAGAGTGCCCGCGACCGTGGAGCCCAAGTCCGCCAAAGAGGATGCGGCAGAGCGCAAGCAGTCCCACCGCTTGCCAGAAGGTAATCAGTCGCCAGCCGAACAGCGACGGCAACAGCCAATTCCACAGCAACCGCACGACCTCGCCGCCGACGAAGATAAATACCGCCATCGCGAGAATAGCCAGCGGAATAAATAGCAGTTTCTTCTTCCTCATTTTTTGTTCCTCATGCCTTCGTAAATTCGTCGTAAATGCTCTGCAATCGCTTGCGCAGATGCAGCACCGCATAACGTTTGCGCGAGAGCAGCGTGTTCACGCTCACGCCGGTCTCGGCTGAAATCTCCTTGAAACTGCGCCCTTCCAACTCGTGCGCCACGAACACGTCGTGCTGTTCGTCCGGCAACTCGTCGAGCGCCAGCTCGAGCTCATCCAGAAGTACGCTGCGGACGTAAAGCGCCTCAGGTCCGTCGTCAGGCGAAGGCAGCAGATCTTCCAGCTGCAACAGTTCGTCGTCCTCATCCGTGACAGCCGCGTCGCTGAAGCTTTCCGGCCGCTTCTTGCGGAAGAGGTCGGTGATGCGATTGCGCGCCACGCGAAACAGCCAGCCTGTGATGTGCTCGATCGGCATCAGCAGGCGATTCGCTTCCACCAGTTCGTAGAAGACGTCCTGCAGAATGTCTTCCGCGTCTCGCGGATCAGGCACACGACGGCGAATGAAGTTGCGCAGCCGGGATTGCTCCCGCTTGACCACCTCCGTGATCCGCTGGTCTTGTTCCAGTGCCATCGGCTCCAGACTCGCTGTGCCCTTCATCTATGGTTGTAGACGAATCAGAGGCACAGATATTGCAAGGCTGCTAAGTTGCTGAGGATGATAGCTCGCGATGTCGAGGGCTGCGCGCATCTATTTCAAGGGCAATATCGGACAATAGGCAGGATGACTCAGGCCACAACCTCTACTAAGCCACGCAGCGGGATGAGTTGGAGCTTGCTGGTGCGAGCTCTGCGGCACCGTAATTACCGGCTGTTCTTTGGTGGCCAGGGAATCTCGCTGATTGGCACGTGGATGACGCGCGTGGCCACTGGTTGGCTCGTCTACCGCCTCACTGGATCTGCGTTTCTGCTTGGCCTGGTAAGTTTCTCCAGCCAGATTCCGATCCTGCTGCTCGGTCCTTTTGCGGGCGTTTGGGTCGACAGGCTGAATCGGCATCGCGTGCTGGTCGTAACGCAGGCGCTCTCCATGGTGCAATCGTTTGCGCTTGCTGGGCTTGCTCTGGCGCACATCATCACGGTTCACGAAGTCATTCTGCTGAACCTGTTTCAGGGCGCGATCAATTCCTTTGACATGCCCGCGCGGCAGGCATTCCTCATCGAGATGGTGGAAGATCGCGAAGACCTCGCCAACGCCATTGCGCTGAACTCATCGCTGGTAAATGCGGCACGATTGATTGGTCCGTCCGTCGCAGGCCTGCTGATTGCCGCCGTCGGCGAAGGCTACTGCTTCCTGATCGACGGATTCAGTTATGTGGCGGTGATCGCTTCCCTGCTGGCGATGACCGTGACTCCGCGTGTGATTGAACACGCGCGCGCGAGCGTCGTCTCTGAATTGCGCGAAGGCTGGGAATACGTGCGCGGCTTTCGCCCCATCTGGTCGATCCTGCTGTTGCTCGCAGTTATCAGCCTGGTAGGAATGCCCTACACCACGCTGATGCCAATCTTCGCCGGCAAGATTCTTCACGGCGGCGCGCACACACTGGGCTTCATGATGGGCGCGGTCGGAGTTGGCGCACTCACTGGAGCCGTGAGATTGGCCGCCAGACGAAGCGTGCTTGGACTAGGACGCCTGATTGCGATGACCTCAGCTGGTTTCGGCGCCGGACTCGTCGCCTTCTCGTTCTCGCGCGAGCTTTGGCTCTCGCTGATACTGCTCGTAGTGACTGGCTTCTGCTTCATGCAGCAGATGGCGTCAAGCAATACGATCCTGCAGACCATTACAGAGGACTCGAAACGCGGACGTGTTATGAGCTTCTACTCGATCGCGTTCCAGGGAATAGCTCCGTTTGGCAGCCTGACGGCAGGCGCCATCGCGAGCCGCATCGGAGCGCCGCATACGCTGATGATTGGAGGAGCGGTCTGTGTTTGCGGAGCAGGATGGTTCGCGATGCAGTTGCCGGCGATCAGGAAGTTGGTGCGGCCGATCTACCGGCAGATCGGGATTATCCCCGAGGTTGCGACGGGAATTCAGGTTGCAACCAGTTTGCAGGAAAGCTCCGAGGGCAAGTGCCTGTAGATACAAAAAGCGCGGGCGAGATGCCCGCGCCATTCAAGTCTCAGCGGTGATCGAATCTAGGCTGACTTCTTCTCCGCCATGGCTGCGAACGCTTCTTTCATGCGCATTTCCATGTCGGCTGGAGAGACGTCCTCTTTATGAGTTGCCATTCCCCAGGCGAATCCAAAGGGATCAACAAAGGTTCCGTAGCGATCGCCCCAGAACATGTCAGCGACGGGCATGGCGGTTTTCGCACCGGCCGTAACCGCGCGTTCGAAGGCCGCGTCAACGTCCGGAACATACAGGTTTAGAACGCCCGTACATCCGCCAAGAGTCTGCGGCGACTTGGACATTCCCATCCCGGGCATTTCGTCGGAGAGGAAGATGATGGAATCGCCGATCTTCAGTTCGGCATGGCCGATCTTGCCGTCGGGCATCTCCATGCGGTTCAGTTCCTGAGCACCTAACGCCTTTTTGTAGAAGTCAATGGCCTGAGCAGCATTGCGCACAGTGAGGCTGGGAGTTACCGTATGAAACCCTTGAGGAACTGGTTTCGTAGAGGCTGGCATAGAAGAACCTCCTTCACTGGCCGATTTGGCCGAGTGGCTATTCTAGGCGCGTGAAGGGCGGGGAAAAGATGAAAGTTTGTAAAAAGTGATATGGCGCGCCCGGCAGGACTCGAACCTGCAGCCCCGAGTTCCGAAGACTCGTGCTCCATCCAGTTGAGCTACGGGCGCGTACATACTCATTTTAATCCGAGGAGAGGCATCCTACGGAATGTTTATCGACAGTCTTGAGGATTTACGACCCCACTCAAGCCAACAGAAGGCTTGAATGGGCCACCCGTCCTACATGAATTGCTCGTCGATTGGAACCTGATATCCGGCAGAGAGACGATTGGTTTCATTCGCCATTCCGACGACCGCCATCAGTTCGTGAAACATTGCGTCGGTCATACCTTTGTTCCGCGCGGATGTGGTATGCGATGCGATGCAATATCCAGCATTGATTGGTCATACTGACGGCAACGTAAATCAGTTCCTTCGTGAGCGGATCGAGAGCGCCGGGCGCCATGATCTGCTTGATGCTCTTCCCACGTGCGCTTGAGAGTAACAGGATCATTGGCGAGCGCCTTCCAGAAATTGTTGATCCAGTCGGTCTTGCGAGTTGCCATGATGTCGTCGTAAACGGCGCGGACTTCGGCAGAGGCATTTTCGTATTCGATGAGGGCTGTGGGCACGGTTCTTCTCCGAAAGCATAGGAGTGTACAAGACCGGCGCGGATTACGCCGATGTTCGCGGATTTAGAGAGAGAATGACTGTCAGAGCAGCTTCTTGCCGAACAGAAGCAATCCCAATCCTGTTGCAACCATCAGCAACGTTCCGGGTTCGGGCACTGCGGTTACCGGCGTTACCGGCGGAACGGTGGGTGGAACCGGCGTGTCCCCGCCTCCTCCGCCTGTGGGGGAACGGGAGGAACAGGGGGAGGAGTGCCGGTTTGCGTGGATCCGGAGCAGCACCATGCAACGGGCGGCACAACCGGCGGCCAAAACGGAGGCGTGCTCCCACCCGGAGTAGCAGGCGTAATCGAAAACGGAGGTGCATCCTTCTCCGCTAAGAGGGCCTGAGCCGGGGGCACGTTCATGACCGGCGGATAACCGGATTCGAAAACTACCGGCGGCGGCTCCATCGGATCGAGCGTTGTGGGAACTCCCTTGGGACGCAGATACGCAGGCACAATCTGGTTGCCGCAGCGACCACGAACCATGCGGAAACCATCGGTGAGAACCAGTTCGCCCTTGCGAATGCGCACGAGGTGGTGGGTCCAGTAGATATGGCTTCCGACGCGATAAGAGACGTAGCCCTCCGTATCGGTGACAAGGCGAAGCGGAAACATCGCGGCGGGACGAATATCGCGGTAGTGCTCGGCGAGTACGGGATCATGCGCGATGGATTCGCTGAGTTCGAAAGAATTACGAACGCCACCAGGGATGAGGGAGTACGGATAGATCGCGCGGCCCGCACGAGCGTCGGGCGCCGGAACTACCGACTGCAGACTAGTACTGATTTTTTCGAGCCGCAGAACCCTGAGCCCAACCCCGATGCTGATTCCGGCAATAAGAACTGCCGAAAGCATCAGGATACTACGCCACTTCATTCGGTCTCCTCGGCGAGGGTCCTGGGGGACAAGCCGCTCGCGAAAAAATCACGACGCCACTGCAACCGACGGACCGGTGCACACACATGTTTCAAGTAAAAAAGGTAAGTTCATGATAACGGAAGTAACCAAAATTTCATCCAGCGTTTACATTCTTTGTTGAGGAAATCTTTGGAAATTTTTCCGATTTGATTCGGAGCTAACCGGAGTAACCGGTGAATTGCGTTCAAAAGCTCTAGACGTAACCAGCTAGAGAGGTGACTTCGGGCAGAACTCGGTTCTCCTCATGAAGAACGCCCCTTAAAGGCTTCGGCAGCGACAGGCCGTTCCTGGTGCGATATCTTTAAAGTATTCAGATTGTAATCAGCGGCAGACAGGGCCTTTGGGCTTGGTTTTGCCAGGGAAAAGACCGCAGGGATGAAGGATCAAGCACAGGTAAGTGAAGCGGTGCAGGAGCGAATCGCCTCTTGCAAACGCGTCGTCATCAAAGTGGGCACGAACGTCATCATGCGTGACGACGGCTCGGCGGCAATTGGGTTGGTCTACGGATTGGCTGAGTCGGCGGTGAATGTCCGCAACGCTGGCCGCGAGGTGCTGTTCGTTTCGTCGGGTGCAATCGGGTTGGGCGCGAATCGTCTGCAACTGAATGGGCCGCCGTCGGAGTTGGCGATGAAGCAGGCGTGCGCAGCCGTGGGCCAAAGCCGGCTGATGTCGCTGTATGAAGACGCTTTCGGCAAAGCTGGAAGCACGCACCGCGCAGGTGCTGCTGACGGAAGATGACTTCGTCGATCCGATCCGCTACGCCAATCTGAAGAACACGCTGACCAAGTTGCTTGAGTTGGGCGTGGTGCCGATCATCAACGAAAACGATACGGTTTCAACGATCGAGTTGGACCGTCCGGGCCAGGTCGCGAGCAAACGAGTGTTTGGCGACAACGACAAACTCTCGGCGCTGGTGATGACCAAGGTAGATGCCGACCTGCTGATTCTGCTCTCAGATGTCGATGGCTTATACAACCGACCTCCGACGGAGGATGGCGCCGAGTTTGTGCATGAAGTGCGCGAGGTTACGGAGCAAGTAGTCGGTTACGCTGGGAACGGCAACGAGCGCGGACGTGGCGGGATGCTGACCAAGATCGAGGCGGCACGAATGGCCATCACGGCAGGGCGGATTGCAGTAATCGCCAACGGACGCGTTCCGGGAATACTGGAACGAATCTGTGCCGGCGAGCGGATCGGAACCGTGTTTCTTCCCGGGGATCGGGGATAGGAATAGAGATGAGTGCGCCGGTAACAACTGAGCGGAAGGCGAAGCATCGTGGAACTGGCGAAGGCGGCTAAGGCTGCGAGCCGCAAGTTCGCGACGCTCAGCTCCGAACAGAAGAACGCTGCGCTCGAGGCGGTGGCGAAAGCGCTGGAGCAGAATGCGGCCGAGATTCTTGCCGCAAATGCTGAAGACGTGCACGAGGCCGAGACGCTGGTGAAGTCGGGAGAGCTTTCGCAGGCCTTGCTGAAGCGCTTGCACCTCGACGCAGCGAAGCTGGTGGAGATGGTGCGCGGCGTTCGAGCCGTGGCAGAGTTGCCTGATCCGAGTGGACGAATTCTTGAGCGGCGACTTCTGGATACGGGCTTGGAACTGCACAAGGTGAGTTGCCCGCTGGGAGTTCTGGCGGTGATCTTCGAAGCGCGTCCAGATGCGGTGACGCAAATCAGCGCGCTGTCGGTGAAATCTGGAAATGCGGTGATCCTGAAGGGCGGCCGCGAGGTGGAGCGGACGACGGAGGTCCTGGTTCGCACGATGCGTTCAGCGCTGGAGTCCGCGAAAGTGCCCGCGGATGCGGTTTGCGCTGTGTACGGCCGCGAAGCGGTGGCTTCCCTGCTCGCAATGAACGACAGTATCGACCTGGTGATTCCGCGCGGATCGAATGCGCTGGTGCAACACATTCAGCAGAATACGCGTATTCCGGTGCTTGGGCACGCGGATGGTGTCTGCCACGCATACGTCGATTCGGCAGCCGATCAGGAGATGGCGCTGTCGATCGTGGTGGACAGCAAGGTGCAATATCCGGCGGTATGCAACGCGCTGGAGACGGTGCTGATTCGATCAAAAGATCGCCGCAGCGATTTCTTCCCGAGTTGATGAAGAGATTTGCGGAAAAGAAGGTTACGTGTGCGGGGGTGCGCACGTTCGCGCGCGATTGCACCGGAGATCGAGGCAGTAACCGATGACGAGTGGCATACTGAGTATTCAGACATGATTGCCGCCGTGCGGATCGTCGACAGCATTGATGCAGCGATCGATCACATCAACCGCTATGGGTCGCATCACACCGACGCGATCATCACTACGGATACAGCGGCAGCGCAGAAGTTCCTCGAAGAGGTCGACTCGGCCAACGTCTTTCACAATGCCTCGACACGCTTCTCGGATGGCTATCGCTACGGCTTCGGATCAGAAGTGGGCATCAGCACCAGCAAGCTACATGCTCGTGGTCCCGTAGGACTGGAAGGGCTGGTCACGTACAAGTACAAGCTGTATGGATCAGGTCAGACGGTAGCGGAGTACGCGGGAGCGAACCGGAAGAAGTTCCTGCACGAGAGATGAGCTTCAGAGGTTAGCGGAATGAGGCGGGCCTCGAGCACTAGTACCAGGACATCAACTGCAGATCCCTCGCGGACTATCGTCCGCTCGTGATGACAACAATGAAATCCGGTGTTCCCACGAAGATCGTCAACATCACGAGGATCGTCCACTCAGGACGATTTCAGCGATAAGAACTCACTTACATTTTCTTTCAGCAGTTGCGGAAAGCTCTTGTCGAGATATGAGCGAATCGAGACATAGCATTCGTCGCAGGTATTCGTCTTCGTGAACTCTTCCACCATGCGGTCGTGCTCTTCCAGCCGATACTTCTGAAAGACCATTGAGCAGGGCTGAAGCATGCCGTTGCTGGTCACGACCAGGAAGCGGTGGCCAGCTTTGCAGCCGGGCATCTTCCCATCTTTAAAGAACTGCCGAGTCGCTTGCAGCGTGGTGGGAGCGTTCACGATCCAGTTGTTGCCATCGCGGCGAGATTCAATGCGATCGAGTTCGCTGTTCAGGAGAGCGAGTTGCTCGGGCGTGTTGAGCGAGTAGTCGCGGCATCCGGTACGGCGCGCGGAGTAGGAGCTGTAGCAGAGATTGACTCCCCACTCTTTCGCTTTATCGGCGACCCGATTGATCTCGGGAAGATTCTCGCTGGTGATGCAAGTGTTCAAAACAATGTCGTCGTGTCCGAGCGCGGCCAACTGCGGGACCAGGTCGCGAAGATGAGCATAGAGTCCGGGATAGCCGCGGAAGTAATCGTGGCGATCGTCCGGGAAATCGAGGCTGACGGAAAACTGGTCGATTCCGGCCTCGCGCAGTTCGAGGTACTTCTCCTTCGTCATGTGCGACCAGTTGGAGACGAGGATCAGGTACGGCAGGCCTGAACTCGACTTGACGTTGCGCACGATCTCCACGACATCATCACGCAATAGCGGTTCGCCTCCGGAAATCTGTACGACGCAGGGCCGCAGCACTTCCATATAACGGCGATAGTCGGCCGGCTTCAGATTGGCTGATTCGTCGCGCGGTCCGCCGTGATCGCAATGTTTGCAATAACAGGTGCAGGCGTCGGTGACTTCAAAGGAAACCACGATCGGGCGTCCCGCCGGCCAATTGAGAGAACCACGGGCGATGATACGGAGCGATTCGACGAACGGGACTTTGCGCATAGTTGTGGTTCTTAAAGTTACAACCTGAACCGGACGGGGCCATGTGATGTGCATCACGAGTCGATGGCAATTGGCCTTATGCCGGGGCGCTAAAACACTGCCACGGTGATCGCTGGTAATTCTGCTAGTCGTGCAATTGGGCCGTTCCGTCTACGCTGCAGTCGCTGGTATTTACGACGCTGGAGGAACTGCATGTCCAGAAAACTTCTTGTGAGTTTCTTACTTACGGCAGCGACTTTGTTGCCACTTAATTCACTATTGGCCCAGATTGCCTCCCCAACGACAACCAATGAATCCCAGGCCACGGCGCCTACGATTTCAGACCAGGACATACAGTTGCTGCGGCAGGACCTACGTGATCAGAAGAAGCAAATCGTTGCCGCGAACATGTCGTTAACGCCGGCCGAAGCCGAGAAGTTCTGGCCGGTATACGAGCAATACACGGCTGAAACGGGCAAATTGGGCAATCAGCGCTACGATCTCATTAAAGAATACGCGCAAGCTTACCCAAACTTGTCCAACACGCAAGCAAACGGCCTTATGAGGCAGCTGATTGCTTCAGACGAGAGCGCCGCCCAGTTGAGACAGAAATATGTCCCAATTTTCGAAAAGGTGATTTCGCCTACGAAGACAGCTCTGTTCTTCCAAATCGACCGACGTCTCGCCATGATGGTCGACCTGCAACTGTCATCGCAGATACCGCTCGTACCCGCGAAGTGAGTACGTCTCATTCGCAAAAAGGCAGCCCCGAAGAGGGCTGCCTCGCGCGAACTTCATGTTCTGATTTAGAAACCGAATCGCAATCCAACCGAATAGCGCAAATCATTCTGTCGGCCGCTGCTGTTCCAGACACCGACGCCCGGCACCGGAATCGCAGGAAAAGTCGTCATGTAATATCCGACTTCGGCGGGGCGGAACCAGATCTTCGGCGTAATTCGTAATTCAGTTCCGCCGCCAACCATCATCGAAAAATTGTATTGGTTGTTCGCGATCTGCGTGATGGGAATGGTCCCGGGAATCGAGATATCGGACTGCGAACGGCTGTAGCCGAACAGCCCTTCGGCGAAAACAATTTGCTTCCCTGCGCGTATTGGAAAAGCGTAGCGTGGACCAGCCATGTAGCTGTAGAGCGCCTGATCCACTTTCTGATGGTTGATGTTGCTCTTAGTTGACCCGTTGAACTCAGCCAGCACGGAGAGGCGGCTACCAAAATGCCATTGGAATTGGACGACGCCTCCATTTGAATTGAAAGCGGGCGTGATAGTCGATGAACCGACGCGCGTCAGACCATAGCCGAGATAAATATCCCACTTGGGAGGAGCTTTCTGAATCGTGGGGACCTGCGCCAATGCGGTCAGGCCGCTCATCAGCAGTAAAAAAATAACGAGGCTCTGTTTCATTTACCAGGACTCTCCGTAATAAATCGAGAACTCAGGATAGGCGCAACTGAAGGTTAGTGTCCACTGGGAGTCCGGATGATATCAGAAGGCGTACAAGTCCATGAGGCGCGGCGGAAGGCTTGACGACGCGGTCAAGATGAGAGTGCCCGGCAAGATCGCCGCGCTATCTATGGGCTCAGATAACGCAACGCCGATTCGTAATGCGGTGATTCGAGTTAGTCCCCGGGGTTCCCTGCCAATCGACGATGTTGGTAAGTTTCCACGGGTTCTGATTCAGATCGAACTGCAGCTCTCCGTCTTTGTTGATGATCAGTTGAGTCGCTGGGTAGAGCACCCCGCCGCTCTTATCCTTGTTTTCTTTATCGATATTGATCTCGCCGGCGGTCAGGTTGAAACTCTTGCTCTGAGTGTCCCAATAGTTCTCGCCGAACGCGATCTTCCGATTGGTGATGAAGCGGATCTTCCGCCCGGTTGGTGTCGGAATATTACGAATGAAACTCAGATCGTAACCGACGGTTCCCGGAATCTGGATGCGACCGACCGCTTTCATCTTCCCTAAGGCATTTGCGAGTCCGTCACTTTGCCCCTTCTGAAAAGCCTCGACGAGAATCTGACGGTCTTCGGGGGTGGAGTAGTCATAGATGATGATGCGCACCGTTCCTACTCGTCCCATCTGCGTACTGGTGCCCATGGCGGTGGCATCAATGGTTTCGGCTTTGTCGCGCGCAAAGCTGCTTCCAATGACGCTAGTGATCAGCAGGATCAAGCCCGTGATGACACTTCTAGAAAAAATATTCGTCCGCATTTGCGTCGTTCCTTCTCGTGCTCAGGTTTAGCGACCGCTCTGGCAACAGGCTGTTACGGATACTGCTTGAACATCTTCACAATCGCCTTATTCATCTCTTTTTCGTTCTTTGAACCCTTCGTCGATAGAGTGTCCTGAGAGATTCCGCGCCAGATCATTTGCTTTCCATTGGCGTCATAGACGTCTACGACGAGCGTGCCAACGTCGGACGTCTCCGGCGTAACCGAGGCCATGCCGCCACCCCACCGCCAACCGCCGGTACCCCAAGCGTTGTAGGAGGTCTGCTGTTTCATTCCGCTGCTCATTACTACGACGATGTCAGGGTTCTGGGACTCCTGAACCATCTGCAAACCCTTCAGTTGGAGTTGCGAATTGATATCGCTTTGCGCAGTCTGCAGCAGAATTGAGTCTTGAATTGCGTTCGGATTCGCACCCTGACCCCAAGCGTATGTCTTGAACTTCGTAAAATCGATGGCATGGTTGTAGTCAACGTAGACGTTTTCTGCGAGAGCAATAGTGGAAACCAGGCATAGAGTCACTACAAGAGAAGCGATTCTCGTTTTCATGGTCAGTTGTTCCTCATTTCAGTTCGTTTTCAGAGTTCGTTAATGATGCAAGCCTTCATTTCGCGGAAATTGCAGCGCGAATGATCGAGATCTTCTCTAGAAGTTGAAAACGACATCTCTCACGAACAACATTTTCATCTTCTAAGCACCCTATGGAAACTCACAAAAATGCTAGCTGCCTTAGTTCCAACCGTGGTTGCGGGCCCAACAAATTCGCTGCGCACGCACTACGTTTGCGTTACTTTTTCGCGCGCTCAGAGACACGGGAGTTCGGCCCGTCCGGCGACAGCACCACGTTCCATCCTTCGCCAGGGTCATATGAGTTGATGGATGGTGCAAGTTCGCTGGTCTTTTCACCCAAGTCTTTTTGATAAATCACGCCGTCTTCGCCAACCATGAAGCTCATGATTCCCGAATCCCTGTATTTCGCCGGCCACGCCAGGACTCCAAATCCACCGGTCAATTTGCCATTCGATAAATAGTCCTTGGCGCCGCCTTTGGCTGCACCTCCCTGCGCGGTGAGCATCTTGTAGTAATAACCATTGAAAGGCTGCGGATGGTCGCTGTGCGAATAGCCCAATGCCTTGGCTGCGTCGCCGAGTTTGCCCAGAGGGCTGGGGGTTTGGCCTGCGGATACTGGCCAGTAGAGTCCATCGTGCTGGCCTTCATCACTTTCAAATTTCTGCGCGAATTGATGATTCTGATTGCGGAATTCTTGCTGTGCATTGGCTATCTCGGTGAGCACGCCAATGGCTACCAGTTCTCCATTTCCGATGCGGCGCGCCAGCAGTTCGTCTTTTCCATCCGCTGTGTCGAACGACCACTGTCCTGAAGCATTTTTGGTCAATGGGATCGGAAAAGGAAAATTCTCGGCGCCGACGACAAGAACCTCGTTCCCCGCCCTGTCCTTGCTCCAGCGGTGCATGCGGCCGTAGGCCTCGACAAAGATTTTCAGCGTGTCTTTGTCTTTGACTGGATCGCCTGACGATAAAAGATCCTTTCCGTCGGGACCAAAGACGGCCAGCAGTGCGTTCTGGTCGCCGGCTTTAGCAGCTTCGAACAAAGCCTCCCCAGCAGCTTCTGGCGAAGCGAATGTTTTTTGCACGACGTTTCCGCTAGAGTTCTCAGACGCATTTGTTCCCCGCTTACCGCATGAGGTTAGCGAAGAAACAACCCACAGCGCAGCGACGAATACGAGAATCAACCATGGACTTGGTGCCACGATCTGCCGCTGATCCAACATAGCGATCCTCCCAATGGGTACTCTTATGATCCAGCGATCTCAGCGCCGGAAACCACCACCGTGGAAACCACTGAAACCACTGGCATGCATACTTCCCCAGCCTCGATCACTGGCCGCTCGTGCCGACGCGCCGTCGTCATGCGCCCAGTTGCTCGAAGAACCTCCATAGTGCTGGCCGCTCGCAGTTGTGCCTCCGGCATAGTGTTGGCCGGTATTCGTCGTGCCGTGATACGTTGTGCCACCCGCAGCCGTGCTGCTGGCACCGTAGTGATAGGCTTGACCCGTCGCATTGTTGTATCCGCTGCCCCCGGTATGAACTGCTCCGTTAGGGGCATAACCGGTGTGAGTGCTTGCTCCACCATAGGCGTTCTGGTAAGCCCCGCCTGTATGGTAGCCACCGTTGGCACCGTAACCGTGGTATGCCCCGGCCGATCCGTAGGGCCCGTGATAGGAAGCGCTGCCGTAAGCTCCGTAACCGTGATAGCCATAAGCGCCATAGGCACCATGCCAGGCTGAGCTGCCGTAATAAGGATGGCCGGCGTAGCCCACATATCCTCCGTGCCAATCAACGGTCCACGTATTCCATCCCCAAGTATGACAACATCCGCCGCTCATCAGCGCACCGATGGCAATACCCGCGCCGAATGAAATCGCGCTGGCCGCAGCTACTTCCCCGGCAGTGTATCCGGGCACGACATAAGGCGTGCCGAAGACTACGGCCGGGTTGTACTCCGGCACATAGATGACCTGCGGATTTGCCGGTTGGATCACAATGGTGCTCGGTGACTGCTGCACAACGGTGATCTGCGAAGTCGTTTTCAGATTGCCGGCATCCTTCGCTTTCACCCGCAACGCCTGAACGGCTTGCATCACATCGCTGGGTTGGTGGTTATAGACCTCCCCCAACTCCGAGGTCCATGCAAGATTCTTTGCCATATTGTCGAGCACAGACGGAAATGCAGTAAGGGCCTTAACACTCGGATCCCAGGATTGTTTGTCGACTTCCTGCATCAGGGCTTGACCGGTCAAATCCTTGTGCTCCAACAGCCAATTCTGCGCGAGCGCAATTTGATCGGGATACGTGGCTCCAGAGAGTACCTGAGCCACCAGCGCATCCGGATATAGAGCGATCGGCGCTACCAGTGCCTGTATTTGTTCGGCACTTTGAGGGGCCGGGCTGGACGGCGGAGCAGCATTGGAAGCGGGCTCTTGTCCGTAAAGAACTTGTGACTGAGCGATGAGGAGAGCAAAAATTAATCCCGCCGATAGAATCGCTTTTACTGTGTCTCTCATGTACCTGACCCCCGTGGCTCATACCTATTGGATCGGGATGGATGAAGCGACTATCCCTGCATCCCGCTCAACTTCTGATAGTTCGAGTTCTCGATATTGACGGTGAGTTCTTTGCTCACGCCGTTGACGAGCATGTTGGCGACATGATTCGTGCCATCGGGCAAACGAGCGAACTGGGCAGTGATGTTTACGGCATCCTTTGGATCGTCCAGATAAGAAGCGATCTCCAGGCCCTGGATTGCATTCTCTGCAGTGTTGAAGGTCATTGTTACGGTATCGTTCGGCTTCACATAGTTATGGATTACTAACTTGATTTCGCCAGGAGCACCGCCGGAACCGAGCATGGCATTCCCCTGAGCGAAAGCCTGCTGCAATCGCCCCGGCTCCGGTTGAGCGTAGGACTGAGCCAGTTCCGCGATCTGTTGTGCGTAGTCCTTGAATTCCTCTTTCTTCTTCTCGACGACGTGGCGCTTGAGTCTCCCGCCGCTTGGCTCCTGCTGTTCCGGCGGAGGTCCTACTAGCGTCTTCTGCGGCTTCCCGTCGGGTCCGTTCTGAACCTGGAATAGCTGCTGTTTCTTCACTTCACCCTTAAGGCTGACGGTCTGCTGTTCCTGCCATGTGTAGTGGGAGAGAGCCTGCTTGTTCGCAGCCATCGCTTCTTTGATCTGAGCGCCCTTCTGCTGGAGATTTGGATCCTGAGCGACGAGACACTGACTGACCAAGATGAATATCGCCATTGCGACACGCGCACCGGCGACTGGAGCCTTCGTATTCGTTTCGAACATCGACTTTGCCTTTCTTAGAGAACACGGAGCAAGTGTCTGTCTGATGGAAGATAACGCCGGTTCTCGACTTACCAGTTCGCAAAGCGCTGGCATTCATTCGCGCAGGCGCGATTCCCCAACCGCATCGGCAGAGCAGAATGCTCTACCCTTTTCGTCTAATGTCAGACACGCACGGATTACTGTCCGTTCGCACCCTTGTTAACAAGCACCTTCACCACAACACGCCGGTTTTCGGAACGACCCTGTGCGGATTCATTGGAAGCCGCCGGATCGGTTTCGCCCATAATGCCTGGAGCCACGATGTGCCGCAGTGGAATGTTGCCGGACTGCTGGAGATAGGCGACGACATTTTGCGCGCGGTCCTCACTCAGTTCCTGGTTGTATTTGGCGTTTCCGGAAGAATCTGTGTAGCCAGCTACCTGAACTATGTAACCCTTGAAACTGCCTGCTTTCTTCGCTAAGTCACTCAGTTCGGCCTTTTGCTTCTCGTCGAGGTCGGAACCTCCAACGGGGTAATAAAGCGTAAGGTCAGCTTTCGTGTCGTAGTCCGTTAGGTCAGAGAAGCGTTTGTTTACGTTTTCAACCTCTTGTTCTTCCGCCTCCTTGTTTGAGGCAATCGCTGCCTGGTTGCTGGCAATCGCCCCCTGATTGGCTTGGATAGCTTCCTTATTGGCCGCCACATCTTCTTTCGTCGGCGTCAGTCCAGCTTGTATTTGGTTTGCAACCTTGAGGGACTCTTTGGAGAATTTAATCTTCTCTGCGGTCACTCGCCCGTTCGCATCACCGACACCTTCGACCTGAACGGATAAACCAGGCACTAGCGCCGCCATCCCCATGTCCGTCTTTCGTATTTTCAGCAGACCCTTTGGCTGTTCGACCTTCGTGTCATCAGTCAGGACAACCGTAATGTTGCCCATGTCACTCGTCTTTACCATCAGATCTTCACCACTCCGCCCCGTGATGAGGCCAGAGGTCTTCACTTTTTCTCCGGCAGTCACACCGTATGCGAATCCAATCGCGACAAATGCAACGAGAGCCGCGATTACGAAAGATGTTCTTGCAGTTTTCATGATCATCGCCCCTTTGGCTGAAATTCTTCGGTTTGTAGGTGAGAAATATTGGTGCGCCGAGAACGCAAACTAAGCGGCCACGGTGATCCGCTCCTTTGCAGGATTTTGCCTCACTGCCGTGAATGTTAGGGACGATCGCGGCGTCGGCATACTGGCAAAAATGTTAGTCACCTTACTAGCTTTTGGAAGGTTGGTATCAGGCCAGCAGCTGCCGAGCCGATTCTGCGCTGAGGTGAATAGCTCATTTCATACAGCTGGCGAAACTCACAGAGATCGGCCTACTACTTTTACCAGTACATAGCATCTCGGGTTGTGGCTAGTGTGGTGGGCGTCAATGATAGGACGTTCGCGGCGCTTCTGGTTGTATCGCGGCGGGTTGTGCTCAGCTGTGCAATTTGCTGGTACGCGAAGGCTACGATTGTCCGAATCTCTGGCGAGTTCAGGTGCCCTCATAACAAACCTAACCAGTTTTCATCGCGAAAGGACTATTCCCTTATGCCAGCAAATACTCCGAAAGAAGTTTTCGTGCTCATGCTCAGCAACGTTCGGCAGGGCGCGGAGCGTACTTCGAAATTCTTCCAGGAACTGAGCCAAATTGCCCAGGACCCAGACATTAAGGAGGTTCTAGAGGCTCGCGTCTATGTAAACGACAAGATCATGGCCACACTGGATCAGTGCTTCAAACTTATCGGCGAACAGCCGGCGAAGACCACCGGACGTCTCCAGGAGGTCTTCATCGAGGACTTCAAGAGAGAAGTCGCCGAGATCCAGTCACCCGTGGCGAGACATCTGTTTATCCTGTCAAAAGCAATTCACCTGATTCACCTCCGCATTGGCGAGTACGTGGCACTCACTGCCGCTGCTGATCTCACCGGGCACTACGCCGTTGGGACTCTGCTGGAAACCTGCCTGGCGGATAAATTAGCAATGGCCGAGCGGACAAGGCGTCTGCTGAGAAGAGTCATTGAAAGCAGGGTGGCTGAAAGAAAGGCCGCTTAAATATTCGCTCCCGGTGCTCCGCCTGAACTCTGATGGACCGTATCAAATGAACCCGATGACGGCCGGATTGACTGATGACTTTCAGCAACGCAACCGGCCGTCATCAAGGCAAGGAGAGTACGGAAGATGTCCAGTCAACCAACGCGGACGACGAAAATAAAAGAGAGGGCAGTCTCAGAACTAAAGAAGTACGCCGCGATTGCGTTCTACCTTTGGATATTGTTCAGCCTATTCGAAATTCATCGTTATGCGGTTCTTAGGGAGCTCAACGTTCATTCCTTGTCGGGATTCAAAATTGGCTTTGCCGCCGTCAATGCTCTGATCATGGGTAAGGTCATCCTCATCGGCGAAGCGCTCCATGTGGGAGAACAGCTCAGGGAAAAGCGCCTTATCTATTCCGTGCTGTTCAAGTCAGCTGCGTTTGCCCTGTTGGTGATCTGCTTTGACGTCGTCGAAGACGTCATTGTCGGACTCATTCACGGTAAGTCTCTCGTGGAGAGCATTCCGAAATTGGGAGGTGGGGGGCTGGAAGGCATGGTTCTCTCAGGCATCATGGCCTTTGTCGTGCTAATTCCATTCTTCTTCTTTACCGAATTGCAAGAGGCGGTTGGAAGTGAGAAATTGCAGTCACTGATTCTTCATGAAAGATCGAAAGCAGACGCGGCGTAGAAGCGAATCCCGGCCGACGCTGCCAACTGCACCGCCCCGCACAGACTTTATAAGGCTTACTAACAAAGTGGCGCTACCAGAGGGATACCTGCCGGACGTCGTTGAGAGCCACAGAAGCAGCCGTTAGGAGGAGAACAAAGTCGACTCGACTTTGTTCATAGCGAGACGGATCGCACCATAGAGCTGCGCATCTTCTCGCAATAGACTGATTGCGAGGCGAGGACGCGCCACTTGGTTGCGGTCAAGCAACTCGCGCGTGGCGCGCAGCAAAGGCTCACTGCTCCCGATTGCGCCGCCGAGGACGATCAAAGAAGTGTTAAGGAGAACTGCGATATTAGAAACAGCGTGAGCCAGGACCTGTGCTGTGGTCTGTAAAAGTTTGCGGGCTCGTAGATCGCCTTGTTCAGCAAGTTCGAAAACCTGCGTAGGCTTCAGACTCTGTGGATTGTGCCCGTTTCGCGGAGCCTTCTTGCACATCTGTCGCCAGGCTTTTTCGATTCCGTTACCGCCAATCACAGCTTCAAGCGAACCCGGCTTGTCGATAGCCAAGGGAAAAACAGGCGCGCCTGGAACCAGCAAGTAGCCAACTTCCCCGGCAGCCCATTCCGATCCGTGATAGAGATGGTCTCCAATATAAATGCCAGCTCCGATTCCGGTGCCAATCGCCAGGAACACGAAGTTGGAAACGCCTTTGGCCGATCCTGCCCAGCTTTCGCCTAGAGCCGCAGTATTAACATCGTTCTCAACGACTGCAGGTATCTTGAGCTTCGACTCCAACATGTCTCGAAGAGGAACCGACTGCCAATCCTGTAAATTCGGAGCCGAGATTACCGTTCCAGCGCGTACATCCGTAATGCCAGGCGCTCCCAAGCCAGTAGCAAGTAGTCTCTTCTCGGATATTCCGGTCTGCTGCAGCAGGTGGTGCAATCCCGATCGAATGAGATTTACGATTTTGTTCGGTGTCCGATTTCCGCGGGTGCTGACGTTCCAACGCGCAAGTATCTTCCCGTCCAAATCTGCGATTGCGAGACGGATGTTCGTGCCACCAAGATCGACTCCCGCGACATAACCATAAGTTGAGTTGAAACAAAGCATGTCGGGACGTCGTCCGCCATTCGATGTCCCCAGTCCCAGTTCCTTGATCAAGCCCTTTCGCTGGAGATATGCAACCGTGCTAGAAACAGTTGGGGCACTCAGACCGGACATCCGGACTAGATCTGCTCTGGAACACGGATTATGACTGCGCAGGAGGCTCAGCAGCTGGCCGGCGTTCAACTGCTTGAGTAAACCAGGGCGGGATGGGCCAATACCGTTGCGGATCTGTGTTCCGCTTCGTGTTTTTCTAGGTGTCATGGTCTGCGCGAGCCATTGTCTCAGGCCGCAGACTAAGTTAATGTTCCTTACAAAGTTTGGCAACACTCATTTCCGAGCCGGGTGATACGTTAGTAACTTACGGAGAGTAACGGTAGATACCCTCCGAAATCGTATCGACGATTGTGGCGCTTCTCGAAGCCGGAGCGGACTTGCGTTGAACAGGATCGATTGGCACATGCGCTGATTGCGCTGGTCGGGCTGCAACGTTTAACACGGCGTCGGCGTGTGCAGCGAGTTTGGAACCTCGGAATGGCTCGAAAAAATCACCGAAATCGGACGAGTCGGAGATCCGTTCTGACAGTGGCAGCGTTGTCCCGCTATGGTCGACGCTGGCATGATCTCTTTGACCCCGGGGCCAGAATCCGCTATAAATAAGTAGGCTTTTCCACGAAGCCCAACAACCTTAGCGCGTGCGCCGCACCCTGCGTACAGACACTCCTCAGTAGCTCAATGGCAGAGCATCCGGCTGTTAACCGGAGGGTTGTAGGTTCGAGTCCTACCTGAGGAGCCATTCTTTTCATTGATTTACCGAATCCAGCTTCCTCGCCCCTAGCTAATGCCTTGATCGGAAGGCCTCAGTGTTGGTCCCATCGCAGGTCTCTTCTCTGTTACCCTTTTCTGGTTTGCGCAGAGTCTCGAATTCCGCGTACTTAAGAGAGTTTCCATGCGAGGTAGCTACGCTTCCATGACCGGTCTCCTCTTGTTTCTGCTCGTCTTCTCTTCCCTGTTTCTGTTTGCCGGTAGCGGCACCGGCGACACGCCGGCACCCACAAAAGCTCCGCAGCCTCCAAAGGCACAGATCGACAGCGTAGTGGACGATGTGCACGGCGTGAAGATTGCCGATCCCTACCGCTGGCTCGAGGATGCACACAGTCCGGCTACACAGCAATTTGTGTCCGAGCAGTTGGCATATACGCGAAGCGTGTTGGACGCGCTACCCGGTCGCGACAAACTGCATTCGCTGCTACAGGAACTCCTGGAGATTGGTAACGTGACCGCGCCAAAAAAGGGCGGCGGTCTGTATTTCTACACACGGCGCGAGGGCACGCAGAATCAGCCCGTGCTGTATGTTCGCGAAGGCGCGACTGGCAAAGATCGCGCACTGGTGGACGTGAACCAGCAGGCCGCGGACGGAACAATCGCGCTGGACTGGTTCTTTCCAAGTCATGACGGAAAGTATGTTGCCTATGGAACTTCTCCCAGTGGGTCAGAACTCAGCACCCTGCACGTGATCGACACCGCGACCGGTCGGCTGCTGCAGGACAGTATCGAGCGCACCCGCGCTGCCAGCCTGCAATGGAAGCCTGACGGGAGTGGCTTCTATTACACGCGCTATCCCAAGCCGGGGGAAGTTCCAGCCGGACAAGAAATGTACAACCGACACGTGTTCTATCACCCGCTTGGAAGTGACGCGACCAAGGATCAGCTGGTGTTTGGTGAAGGCCGCGACCCGGAGGACTGGCCGAACCTGGAACTTTCCAGCGATGGACGCTGGCTGGCAATCACGGTCGAGCAGGGTTGGTCGAAGAGTGAAGTCTACCTGAAGGACACGAAGAGCGAGGCGGTTGCTGTCGCTGTCGCCGTCGGCCAACCGCACCTATATGACGCGAAGCCGTTTCGTGACAAGTTGTACATCCTGACGAATGAGGGCGCGCCGATGTTTCACCTCTTCGTGACCGATGCCGCGCAACCGGACCGGAAGAACTGGCGCGAGATCATCCCCGAGAGCAATGCCGTCCTGAAAGACATCCGGATTGTCGGCGGGCAAATTGTGGCAGAATACGAGCAAGATGCGATCTCGCACGTGAAGATGTTCGGGCTCGACGGCAAACTGCTGGATGACATCAAGCTGCCGACTCTGGGGAAAGTCGCTGGCGTGGAGGGTGAAGCAACTGGCAGTGAAGCGTTCATCGGATTTCAATCGTACACGGTGCCGCCCACAATTTTGCGCTATGAAGTTGCGAGTAAGAAAACCAGCGAGTGGGCGAAGGTGAAAGCTCCCATCGATTCGAATCAGTACGACGTGAAGCAGGTTTGGTTCAACTCCAAAGACGGTACTCGAGTGCCCATGTTCGTCGTCAGCAAGAAGGGACTGGTGTTGAACGGCAAGAATCCCACGCTGCTGACCGGATACGGCGGATTCAATATCAGCCGCACTCCCACGTTCGAGCGCGCAATCTTTGCCTGGCTGGAACACGGTGGAGTTTACGCCGATGCGAATTTGCGCGGGGGCAGCGAGTTCGGTGAGAAGTGGCACACTGCTGGCATGCTCGGGAACAAACAAAACGTGTTTGACGACTTCGCTGCCGCTGCCGAATACCTGATCGCGCAAAAATATACGGATTCGAACCATCTCGGCATTCGGGGCCGCAGCAATGGCGGGTTGTTGATGGGCGCGGCGTTGACGCAGCATCCCGAGTTGTACAAAGCGGTTGTCTGCCAGGTGCCGTTGCTCGACATGCTCCGCTATCAGAATTTCCAGATTGCGAAGCTATGGATACCGGAGTACGGATCGGCGGATGACGCAGAACAGTTCAAGTGGCTGTACGCCTACTCGCCGTATCACCACGTGGTAGACGGCACCAAGTATCCGGCGACGCTCATCATGACCGCGGATACGGATACGCGCGTCGACCCCATGCATGCAAAGAAGATGGCGGCGCGGCTGCAGGCAGCGAATGCTGGACCGAATCCGATTCTCCTCGAAGTGGATACGAAAGCCGGGCACGGACTTGATAAACCGATCGGCAAGCAAGTACAGGAGTGGACGGACATCTGGTCATTCTTATTCTGGCAACTCGGCGTTAACTAGCGTCTGGTCAGGTGCGCTGATTGGTTCTGACTGCCATGCAGTTGCTAATAAACGGAAGCGTTCGCAGGCTTTTTCCCGCCGTGACCTTACTGTGGCCCTTCGCTGTTCAGGATGATACTCAACGGCTGCACGTTGGTTGGCTTCAAATATCGGTTCACGAGGAAACGCCGACCATCGCGTGCTGCGTCGTAAGTGAACAGATCGCTTGACGAAATGGGTGCTCTGCCATGCATCTGGAAGAGCGGCTGCAGCGTGCCGAACAGCAACGTGCCAGTTCCTTCCGTGACGGAAACCGCAGTCAGCATGCTGCCCGGAGCAAGATAGAAGATCTCTTTGCCGTCGCCGCGCCAGCGGGGCTCGGTGCCCCCGCCACGCGAGACTTGCAGCTTTCCTGTCGGCGTGGGAAAGGTGGTCGCATAGATTTCCCAGTCTCCGGATTCGTTCGACGCATAGATCAGCCACTTGCCATCTGGCGAGATTTGCCCGTTCGTCTCGCTGGCACCACTGTTCAGGAATGGTGTTCGTGTGCCATCCACTGAAATCAGTACAAGGCTCGATCCGCCTCGCACAGATTGGTACGTCGTAAGTATCTGCTTGCCATCTGGCGTCCAGCAGGTCGGCAGAGTATCTCCCGGGCTCGGGGCCTTCACCAGAACCTTGGCGGGCTCAAGTCCTCCTGATTTCTTCATCGATAGGACATCATCCCCAGCACTGCGCCAGGCGATGGTGCTGCCGTCGCGCGACCAGACTCCAATCGTTTCCTCAGCCGGATCGAAGGTGAAGCGTGAGAGAGAGTTGTGCGTTAATCCCTCGATCCAGACATCTATGTTCTTCGACTTGATATCGGCCACATCCACGGTGACGTTGGCCTGATCGGGCGAGATCATCGGATTCGCGAGAATGCCCGGCTCTCCTACCGTGCCCAATTCTTTGCCAGTACGGTCGTACCAGGTGAGCTGCGACTTGGAGGCACTGACTAAACTTCCATAGACCACCGTGCCGTTGGTAGCCGAGGCGAATGTGCTCCAGTAAGTGGAAGGATAGTAGCCCACCAGGCCAGTTACCACGTGCGGCTCGCCCAGAAGTTTTCCATTTCTCGGATTGAGCGGCGAGGCCAAAAGTGCATTCTGATCGCTGACGTATAAAAGCTGGCCGTCTACGTATCCGATGTTGCTGCGCTGCCTGACAACCAGTTGCTTCTGGTTCGCCGCCAAAGAGCTGAAATAGATTCCGGTGGTTTGGTTGTCGCGGCGCTCGTCGAAATTTCCGCTCCAGAAAAGAAAGTGCTCACCGTCCGGAAGGAATACCGGGAAGCGGTGTGACGAATCGTTTTGGTCGAAGAGCTTGTCCGTAACTGGAAGGGCCCCAGTTCCGTCCGGATTCACTCGCCACAAATATCCACCGGACGATGGAGCATAGAGAATTACGTCCTTCGATCCCCAGCTTCCTCCACGCGCATCGGTGACTTGAGCGAGATTCTGAGGAACTCCGCCGTTGATCGCCATTTTCTTCAGCTTACCTCCAGCGAAGAAGGCTACGTAGGTGTGATCGGGCGATAGGAAGGGATACGTTGCGCCGTCCGCACCATTCATTCGAGTGGCCGTGGTGCTGCCGACCTGTTGGACGTAGAGCACTCCCGCCCCGGTATTCTCGTCCGGCGAAACGTAAGCGATCATCTGGCCATCGGGAGAAAGCGCCAGGTAGCTGATTTCGCCTTGCACCGGTATGGCGAACTCCATGCGGCGTGTCGGTGCACTGGGTCGCAACGTGACCAAGGCTAGCGCGCCAATTGCGAGTAGCGCGATCGCGCCTAGAGCCCATCCGATCCAATGTGGACGCGAGGCTATTTTCACGGCGCGAGTCGCCGTTGAAGAATCTGTTCCCGAAAGCGCTTCTAGCGCAAAACTCAGGTCGCGTGCGGTCTGGAAGCGATCGTTCGGACTCTTTTCCAGGCAGTGGCGAACAATACGCTCAAGTCCTGGCGAAACCTTCAGTTCAGAATCGAACTGCCGTGGTTCGGATTTCAGGATGGCGGTCATCACTTCAACGGAGGTGTCGCCAGTGAAGGCGCGCTTTCCATCGAGCATTTCATAGAGCACAGCGCCGAAGCTGAAGATGTCGGTGCGATGGTCGACTACTTCGCCGCGCACCTGTTCCGGCGACATATATCCGACTGTGCCCATCACCATGCCAGGCACGGTTTGCGAACCAAGCGTTTTATCGCTATCGGAAGCCGCGCGTACGCGTGCCAAGCCGAAGTCGAGAAGCTTGGCATGGCCATCGCGCGTGATAAAAACATTCTCCGGCTTCAGATCGCGATGGATGATGCCGCGCTCGTGCGCTGCTGCCAGGCCACGTGCAATCTGCAGACCGTAATCGACGGCCTTGTTGACGGAGAGCGATCCTTCCTGGAGGCGCTCTCGCAACGTCTTCCCTTCCAGGAATTCCGTGACCAGGAACCGTACGCCGTCCTGCGCGCCCACGTCATAGATGGCGATAATGTTCGGATGACTGAGCGCTGCGACGCTGCGTGATTCCTGCTCGAACCGGCGTACGCGCTCCGTGTCCGCAGCAAATTCTTCGGGCAGGATTTTGATGGCAACCGTGCGATCGAGACGGCTGTCGCGCGCCCGATACACTTCGCCCATGCCGCCCGCACCGAGCGGAGCGATGATTTCGTAGGGCCCCAGTTTCGTGTCGGCAGCGAGAGGCATCGGTGGCAGTGATTATAGCCTGCGCCCTTTTCTGCGTCGTCTTATTCGAATTGCTTCCGGAACGCCGCCAGCTGCGTTTTGACTTCGGCGAGTTCAGCCTGCAGGGATGTGACGATGCTTTCCAGCCGGGCTACACGATCGTCAGTGGGCGAAATCGGCAGGTCGGGCGAAGCATGCTGGTCCGCAGGAGTCGCATCGCCGCAGAACAGATGCATGTAACGTGCTTCTTTCGTTCCTGGCTGTCGTGGAAGTACGCGGACCAGGGCTGGCTCTCTCTGCATCAGGCGCTGCAAGGTGGACTGCACATCCGACAGTTCGGCGAATTGGAAAATTCGCTCACTGCGCGTTCGCAATTCGCCCGGAGTCTGGGGTCCACGAAGCAGCAGCGCGCACATCACCGCCGCCTCTCCGCGGGTGAAATTGAAAACCTCCTGCAGGCGATGTTCGTACTTGGTGACACGACTCTCGGCGCCGCTCGCAGCGCCCAGCCAGATTCTTCGCGTTCAGCGAATCGAGCGCATCCCGGACCGCGTCTTCGTCAAGGTTCATGACCGGATCGCGATTCGATTTCTGATTACAGGCATTGACTAGCGCATTCAGCGACAAGGGATAGTAGTCAGGAGTAGTGCTCTCTTTTTCCGCGAGGGAGCCGAGCACGCGAGCTTCGATATCAGTCAGTATGAATTCCACGAGATGATTGTAGCGAAGCTGTAGTCGCGCCGATAGATTCGCTTACTTGGGATCTAATGCTCGCGCGGCCACCATGGCCTGTCCAAGGCTGAGCCCGCCATCGCCAGCGGGCACTTCGGAGTGGGTGAAGACCTGAAAGCCATCGCTTTGCAGAAGCGCTTGGAACTTCGTCAGCAGATACAGGTTCTGAAAGGTCCCACCGCTCAAACACACGCGATGCAAGCCAGCGCGTTTCCGGACGCGCCGTGCAACTTCGGCGAGCGTATTCGCCATTCCGTTGTGAAAGCGTCGGCTGATCGGCCGGTGTTGATTCCGCTTGCAAGGTCGGCAAGCACGGATTCGAAGAGAGGACGGGTTCCGATCAGGAGACGGCCATCTTGATTCTTGTCATTGATCTCGAATCGATAGGAAGCATCGTCTCCGGCGGGATCAATCGCCATCTCCAACTCGATCGCGGCCTGACCTTCATAGTTCGCGATGGAGCGCACTTCGCAGAGTGCAGAGACGGCGTCGAACAGGCGACCAGCGCTCGACGTGAGCGGTGAGTTGATCTTCTTTTCCAATGCCTGGCAGATGAGTTCGACAGAGCGAGGGTTGCGCTCGCGGAGGAACGCGAGATCGCGCGGTATGAAATCGCGACCAAAATGATGCCAAAGATAGCTGATCGCCATACGCCACGGCTCGCGAATCGCAGCTTCGCCTCCCGCCATCGCGACGTACTCGAAATGAGCGGCGCGCTCAAAGCCGGCGTAATCAGCGACCAGCACTTCCCCGCCCCATATATGACCGTCCGTTCCGTACCCCGTTCCATCGAGCGCGAAGCCGATGACTTTGCCATCGAGGTGGTTCTCTGCCATGCAGCTAGCAATATGAGCGTGATGATGTTGCACGCCAACGAGCCTGATTCCCGTCTGCTTCTTCGCCCATTGCGTTGAAAAGTAACCCGGGTGCAGATCGTACGCGATGGCTTCAGGTTCGATCTCCAGGATCTGTCCGAGATGATGCACGGTCTCGCCAAAAAACCCGTAGCTCTCGACGTTCTCTAAGTCACCCACGTGCTGGCTGAGAAATGCAGTATTGCGCCGAGTGTAACAGATCGTATTTTTCAGTTCGCCACCGACGGCAAGAATGGGTGGCAGTTCGTGATCGACGAAGACAGGCATGGGAACAAATCCGCGGGAGCGGCGCAATTGTCTAGGGCGGCCATCGACTATACGCAGCACGGAATCGTCACTGCGAATCAGGATTTCGCGATTGTGCAGCAAGAAACAGTCGGCAATTCCGGCGAGGCGGCGGATGGCTTCCTCGTTGTCAATGCAGATCGGTTCTTCGCTGAGGTTGGCGCTCGTCATCACCAGCACGGTGAAGTTCCCTTCGGCGAAGAGTAGGTGGTGCAGAGGCGTATAAGGAAGAAAGATGCCAAGGTCTCGATTGCCTGGAGCGACCGCTTCGGAAACCTCGGAACCTGCTCGCTTTGGCAGCAGCACGATGGGGCGCTGTGGGCTCAGCAGGAGACGTCGCGCAGCGTCGTCCATCACGCAGAGGCGTTCAGCCGTTTCGATGTTGGGCACCATCACGGCGAACGGCTTCTCGATGCGATGCTTGCGAGCGCGCAGACGTTCCACGGCTGCAGAGTTGGTCGCATCCACCGCGAGGTGAAATCCCCCTAGACCCTTGATCGCCGCGATCTGACCATTTCGAAGTGCGAGTACAACCTCAGAGAAAGGATTCTCCGAAGCTGGTGCTACTTTCACTCCGAAACTCCAGCTGCGGTCCGCACCTCCAGCAAGCGTTCGGCTGAGCATGAAAGCGGCGATTCGCCGGATCATGATATTCACCCTCGCACTCAGGACACATCGGGAACACAGACATGGTCGTGAGCGGGCGATCGTAGGGAATGTCGCGAACAATGGTGAAGCGCGGCCCGCAATTTGTGCAGTTAATGAACGGATAACCGTAACGCCGATCGCTGGGATCGAGCACTTCGCGCAGACAATCATCACACGTTGCAATGTCGGGTGAGATGAGGACGCGCTGCTCAGCGCTCCCGTGGCTTTCGAGAATACGAAAGCCGTTCGGCTGCGAATCAATCGACACATCAGCCGTGGTCAGGCTGACGATTCGAGACATCGATGGCGCCTCAGGACGAATGCGCCCGGCAAAGGCGTCGACCAGAGGTCGCGGTCCCTGGACCTCGATCATCACGCCGCTGGAATCGTTCAGGACATATCCGGAGAGCCGGCACTCGGTCGCGAGCCGGTAGATAAAAGGGCGGAAGCCAACACCCTGCACAACGCCGGTGATCTGAAACTTGCGGCGAACGGACGCGCTCCAGCTCTCCGCGTTTTCTTCTTGGATTGGCACCACGATTGACCAGATGCTAGTTTACTAGGACTGCCCTGCGCCCCTTCAACATCATTTCCTTACGCTTGCGCAGCCAGTTCATCCACTGATCCATGCCCGCGTCTTTGGTGGCCGCGACCTCCACGATCTCGACTTCAGGGTGCACTCGCAGGCAGTTCTCCCTCGCCTTCGCCAGATCGAAAGGAACATACGGCAGCAGATCGAGCTTGGTGATGACCACGAGCTCGGACTTAAAGAAGATAGACGGATATTTCAGTGGCTTGTCTTCGCCCTCGGTCACGCTGAGCAGAACAACTTTCGCGGCTTCACCCAGGTCGTAGCTCGATGGGCACACCAGGTTTCCCACGTTCTCTATAAGAAGGATGTCGATGTCTTCCAGCGGCCAATCTTCCAGATGCTTCTGGATCATGCGCGCATCCAGGTGGCAGGTGCCTCCGGTGGTAATTTGCTTAACGGGAAAGCCGCTGCGCTTCAACCGATTGGCATCGTTCTCGGTCTGAATATCGCCGGTAAGCACGGCAACGCGGGTATCGCGTGGAAGCCGTTCCAGAGTCTTTTCCAGCAGAGTGGTCTTGCCCGAGCCCGGCGAACTGATCAAGTTCAGGCAAAAAACTCCGTTTTCGCGAAAGCGTTCGCGAAGTTCATTCGCCAGAATCTGGTTTTCGTTTAAGACCTTCTTTTCCACGGGCACTCGGGTACTCATCACTCCTCCACTTCCATGAAAGCAATATCTAGTTCTTCCCCACTGATGCAGGTGGTTGCCATGCTCTTGCAACCGGGGCAATCGGTTTCGTAATCGTGTACTTCGAATTCCTGGCCACACTGTCCACAACGGTGCTTTCGCGGACAGAATTCCACTTCCAGTTCGGTCTTCTGGAAGTCCGTATCCATGGTGATCGCCTGCCAGCTGAAGTTCAGGGCGTCGACGTCGATCCCGGACAGTTCTCCGATACGTAGGCCCACTTTCGAGAAGCGCGCCTCCGGACGGCGAACCGCCTGGGCTTCAACCGCGTCGAGGATAGACACCGCAATCGAGAGTTCGTGCATCAGGCCTCAACAAATTCTTGGCAACTGGTCGCCGGGAAGCATATCTACGATTCTTGTGGTGCCAAATGTCGTCCGCATCAGGACCGTCCCGGGGTTAGACTCCGTCACCGTTCCGATGATGCGAGCCTCCCGGCCGTAAGTGTGTTTGTGCATCGATGCCAAGACTGCGTCCGCCGCGCAAGGATCCACAATTGCCACCAACTTGCCTTCATTCGCAACGTACATCGGGTCCAGTCCCAGAAGTTCGCAGGCGCCGCGAACTTCCTCGCGCACGGCAACACAACGTTCTTCCAGTGTGATGCCAACTCTGGACTTGGCGGCTATTTCATTGGTCGTGCTGGAAAGGCCGCCCCGCGTGGGATCGCGCATGCAGCGAATCGCACCCAGGGGAGCTGCATCCAACATTGCGCGCACCAGCGTATGCAATGGGGCGGAATCGCTTTGAATAGTTGTTTCGAACTCCAGCCCCTCTCGCTGAGCGAGGATGGCAATGCCGTGATCGCCGATCGGCCCGCTGAGAATCACGCGATCACCCGGCACGGCTTGATCCGCTGAAAGCGTTAGCCCGCGTTGCACTGTGCCGATCCCGGTGGTGTTGATGAACAACCCATCGCCGTGACCCTTTTCGACGACCTTCGTATCTCCGGTCACGATGCTCACTCCGGCCTCGTTTGCCGCGCGTTGCAGCGATTGCACCACGCGCCGCAGAGTCTCGATCTCCAACCCTTCTTCCAAAATGAATGCAGCGCTCATGTAGAGCGGCTGCGCGCCACCCATGGCTAGATCGTTGATCGTTCCATGCACCGCCAGCGAACCAATGTCTCCGCCAGGAAAAAACAGTGGCTTCACTACGAAGGAGTCAGTGGTAATCGCAAGCTGCTTTCCGGGGAAATCGACAATCGCCTGATCATTGAGCTGATTCAGTGCAGAGTTGCTAAACGCTGGAAGGAAGATTTGCTCGATGAGTTCGGCCGAGAGTTTACCGCCGCTGCCGTGGCCCAGCACGATGCGATCGTGGGTACCGACCGGCAGGGGGCAGGTGAGAACTCCGTCGAATTCTGGCCGTTTCGTCATGTAGCTAACTTTTTGCCCCCACTTCCACTCCGTGTCGCCTGTATCGATAGTACGCTGCGCAGGCTCCTTCGGACGAAACCATAGGCGCTCCCAATGGTGATTCCGGCGTGCATTGAGTTCCGAAGGCCGGGCAACCCGTCGGCTTTTTGATACCCATCAGCACATCGGCGGCAATACACGCCGAAGGCTCTTCAGCGCCGGAGCCCTCCAGTCCGAAAACGCGCTCCGCATCATACTGCGCGAACTCGCCGCGGATTCTCATCCCGCTCTGCGGAATCGGGCCGATGCCGCGCCAGCGCCGATCGCAGGTCTCGAACACCTGCTCGACCGCATGTTGCGCGGCGAGGTTTCCCGCACGCGAGACCGATCGCGCATATTGGTTCACGACTTCCGCGCGCCCTTCTTCCAGTTGAATCACCAATTCGCGGATTGCTTCGAGCAGGTCGGTTGGCTCAAATCCTCCGACAACGATCGGCACATGGTAGTGGGCGGCGAGTTCTTCATATTGTTGAAATCCTACGACAGTGCAAACATGACCGGGCGCGATGAACCCTTGCACCCGATTCTTTGGCGATTCCAACAGAGTTTCGATTGCCGGCGGCACCAGCACATGCGAGGCAAGAAGATAGAAGTTCGAAACTTCAAGCCGCTTTGCCTGCAGAACGGCCATCGCGTGGGCGGGGGCAGTTGTTTCGAATCCTACGCCAAAGAAGACTACGCTGCATGTGGGATTGGCCTGTGCAATCTTTATTGCCTCGACAGGGGTATACACGACGCGAATATCGCCGCCAGCAGCCTTTACCCGGAAGAGATCCGTGGTTGAGCCGGGCACGCGCAGCATGTCTCCATACGATACAAAGATTACGTCGGGCCGCGAGGCCAGCGCGATGGCCTTATCGATAATCTCAAGAGGAGTTACACAAACTGGACAGCCGGGACCATGCACCAACTCAATCTGCCTGGGAAGCAGTTCGTCGAATCCGTAGCGAACCAGGGTATGGGTCTGACCGCCGCAGATTTCCATCAGTACCCACGGGCGAGTGACACGCTTCGCGATATCTTCCACCAGCGAGCGGGCGAGGCGTGGATCACGAAATTCGTCAACGTACTTCATCCTTCACTGTCCCTCTTGTCCAGCTTCTTCCGGACCCAGCTCATCCGCCAGTCGCGCCATGGTCTCCAGATCGGCCAATGTTTGCCTCGCCTCTTCTTCATCGATTCGGCTGATCGCAAATCCCACATGCACCAGCACGTAGTCGCCTATCTCGGCTTCGGGCACCAGTTCCAGCGAAGCAACGCGGGTGATCCCGCCGAACTGAACACGCGCCTGGCGAAGCCCTGCAGCGTCGTCGATCGTGAGAATTTTGCCCGGAACAGCTAGACACATGCCCGCACCTCCAAGGTGCCCTGATCTTGAATTTAGCGGGGGATATCACGGAATTCTGTGACGGCTAAACATGGCGGGCGCAAACAAGAAAGGTGCAGGTTTCCCTGCACCTTCGCTGACAGGAGAGCTAGCTCAATTACATCTGAGGCGGAGTGGTGGTGCTGGTACCAGAGCTGCTACCGTTGTTTCCGGAAGTGCTGCCCGCGGTTCCAGAAGTGCTGCCTGAGGTTCCAGTGGTGCCTGTATCCGTGGAAGTGCTGCTCTGGCCTGAACTGGAACTACTATTCTTGTGTTTCTTGTGCTTCTTGCCGGAGGTTTGGCTCTGATCTGTGCTTCCCTGGCCACTCTGGTCTGAGGTGCTTCCGGATTGAGGGCTGGACATTGTCGACGAATTGCCCGACTGTGACCCCGCCTGCGAACTATCCGGCGATGTACCGCTGCTGGATGACTGCGCAAAGCAGAATCCAGAGAGGGCACTCGCGATTACCAATGCGAAAACCTTCTTCATGCTCAATTCTCCTCGTGTTCTCCCGAAGTGGCGGTGAGGAGTGTTGGATGCAAGCCAAATTAGCAGAGATAGCTGCAGCAGCTTACGGTTCCGGAACTCTGAAGGAAGTGGCTGAATTAATTTGGTGCGGCCGTTGCGGTTGCAAGGGACTTCATTTCTTGTACGTCGATGTTATAGCGCTTGAGCTTACGATACAAAGTGGCGCGGCTGATCCCAAGCAGTCGTCCCGCCAGCACCTTGTCCCCTTTTGCCTGTTCGAAGACGCGACGGATTGTCTCTCGTTCCATGTCTTCCAAATTATTGGAGGCGGATCCGCTTTCCGACCGCGAACTGGATTCAGGAGAAATGGTACGAATGGATGGAGGCAAATCCTGCACATCGATGGATCTACGATTGCCCAGTGCGATCGCTCGTTCGATGCAGTTTTCCAGCTCGCGAACATTGCCCGGCCAGTCATACTGCAGTAACGAATTCATCGCGGCGGTGGTCAGCGTGATCTTTGCGTCGGGTGAGTAACGCGCGAGAAACGCCTGGATAAGGGCGGGAATATCGGAGCGGCGCTCGCGAAGCGACGGCAAAGCGATGGTCACAACATTCAAGCGGAAGTAGAGATCTTTGCGGAAAGTTCCTGCGCGATATGCGGATTCCAAGTCTCGATTCGTAGCAGCAACGACTCGCACATCGATTTTATGTCGCTGATTGCTGCCGACCGGGCGGATCTCCTTCTCCTGTAAAACGCGCAGCAGCTTGGCCTGCATTTCCAGCGGAAGCTCGCCGATCTCGTCGAGAAATATCGTTCCCCCATTAGCGGAAACGAACAAACCTTCTTTGGACTTCAGTGCGCCGGTAAACGCCCCTCGTTCATAGCCGAACAATTCACTCTCAATCAGCGTTGGGACGAGTGATCCGCAATCTACCGCCACGAACGGCCGCTTTCTCAGTGATCCGCGAAAATGAATGGCTCGCGCCACCAGTTCTTTTCCCGTTCCGCTCTCGCCGACGATCAATACCGGTGTGCGCGTATCTTTCAGGCGCGAGACCATTCGCAGCACGTCCTGGATTTTGGCCGATGTGCCATCAATTACATTCAGCTCGATCTCATTGCTGACTACCTGCCGGAGATATTCATTTTCCTCGACGAGCCGTACTTTGTCTTTCATCCGCTGCAACAGTAGTTTGAGTTGGCCAGCCCCGAATGGCTTGGTGATGTAGTCGTACGCGCCGAGCTTCATCGCCTCGACCGCCGACTCGATCGAGCCGTGACCGGTGATGATAGCGAACTCACTCCTGGGCAGCAGCGACTTCGCCTGCCGCAACAACTCGTCACCCGACATATTGGGCAAACGGCGATCGACCAGTACCAGGTCGGGAGATTCGGTTTCCAGCATTGCCAGCGCTGCCTCTGCGCTCTCAGCCTCAGAGCACTCGAAGCCCAAGGAAGAGCCGATGGTCATGCAGAGCTTACGAATGCTCTGCTCGTCGTCCACAATCAGAAACCGAACTCGGAAGTCATCACTCATTGCGGGGTCCCTAGAACCTTTCGCACTACATCCAGCAGTTGCGAAATGCGGAATGGCTTTTCAACACAAGGTGCGCCGGTGCGCCGCAGCGTGGCGGCGGTTTCCTCATTCACGATGTCGCCGGTAATGAAAATCAGGCGCGAAACCATCTCCGGCCGGTGTGCAGCCAACCAGTCGTGCACGTCCGAGCCGTCGATCCCGCCGGGAGTGCGCATGTCGGAAACAATCCCAATAAACTTTCCTGATTCCAGAAGCTTCAACGCATCTGCTCCACAATTCGCAGGCGTCACCGGGTATCCGGTCCTCTCCAATGCAGTCTTGACGAAAGAAAGCACTGAAGGCTCGTCTTCAATCACCAGGATCGGCAGGCGTGAACTCCCAGAGTTCGCACTCATTTCACCGCTCCCAGCGCAGGTGCTGGAACGCGTTCCGGCGCGAGCGGTAGACGTACGGTGAACACCGCTCCCGACCCATCCGCATTGTTATGGCACAGGATCTCACCCGCGTGTTCGCGCACGATGCCGTAGCAGATACTCAGTCCCAGGCCGGTTCCCTTGCCTACTTCTTTTGTAGTGAAGAAAGGATCGAAAATTCGCTCTGGATACGTGATGCCGGGACCGTTGTCACTGAAGGTGATTTCCGCAAATCCATTCCCGCGCGAAGTTTCGATTTCGATCTTTCCGGGCCCGCCATTTTCATTCACCGCGTCATAGGCGTTGTTCAGGATGTTCAGGAACACCTGCTGAATCTGATGGCCGTCGCCGATGATCTCTGGCAAATCTGCCTGGAACTTTTCAACGATTTGCACTCCGTTGTTGGAAAAATCGTACGAACGCAAAGCGAGAGTCTGGCGCAGGATCGCATTCACCCGCAGCGGCTTGCGCTGTGGTGGCATCTGCCGCGCGAAGCTCAGCAGGTTCTGGACTATCTGCTTGGTACGCTGCGCTTCTTCAAGGATCACGCGAAGATCAGCTTTCGCGAATTCCGGCACATCCGGATGGTCGTTGAGCAGATCCGCAAATCCCAGAATCGCGGTCAGCGGATTGTTCACCTCGTGCGCGACGCCAGATACGAGCTGTCCAACAGCAGCCATCTTCTCCGTGTGCATCAGTTTCGCCTGTAACATGGCCGCATCGGTAATATCGGTCATCACCACCACAATGCTGGTGACGTTGCCGTTCTCATCGCGCATTGGGCTCATGTTCACCGCAAACTGCGCAGCGCGGCCACGCCCGAGCAGGATGGGCACTTCCAGGTTATCTACCTGATGACCGTGCGTGGTGCTGTCGAGCGCCTCGACGAAGACTTCCCTCTTTTGTGGCGGAATCAAATCGGCAAGCCGCGATCCCAAAAGCTGCTCCTGCTTATAGCCCCCGGCTTCAAAGCAGCGGCGGTTGGCATAGCTGATCAAGCCAGCGGTATCCGCAACCAGGATCATGCTCTGCGTGGCATTCAGAATCTTGCTGTTGAAGTCGCGTTGCCGCTGCAACTCGGATTGAAAGACCTTCTGTTCGCTGACGTCGAGGATTAATCCACGGTATTGAATGATCCTGCCTTGCGAGTCACGCACCGCAAACGCATTTTGCAGGGTGTGGATCAGCGATCCATCTTTGCGACGCAGCGTTTCTTCGAAGTTGCGCAGAGTCCCGCTCTTTTCCATCTCGCGGCGGAACTGGTCGCGCTGCGGCGGCGAGAGATAAAGCTGCGTGGCGATATCGACGTGCAACAACTCTTCGCGGCTCTCGTATCCCAGCATTCGGACCAGCGCATCATTCACTTCAATGAAGCGGCCTTCCGGGGTGGAGAAGAACAGGCCCTCCTGGATGGTATCGAACAACTCCCGATACCGCCGTTCAGCCTCGCGGCGGTCGGTGATGTCCTTGAGTACGTGGATGGTCTGGAAGCCTTCGTTTAAGGAGCCATGAATCCGCGAGGTAGAAACAAGGTAGGTGCGCTCCAGGACCGGATGTATGTACTCGTCCGCACCATCCAGTCCTACACGACAAAATGGGCAAGGCAGGGAGCTGTTGTCGGCGGCCATCGCCACCAGCGCGCGCATGCTGATACCAATCAACTCAGCGGGGCGAACGCCGATGAAATCCGCCAGGCCGCGGTTCACCCGCAATACGTTATTACCCTCGTCGTGAACAACGATGAAATCAGTGATCGAATCGAAAATCTCGATCCAGTGCCGATTCGCCTGGTCCATCCGCGTAAACAAACGCGAATTCTCCAACGCAACAGATGCATGCGCGGAAAGAGCATTGATCAGGTTCTGATCGATCTCCGACAACTTGCTGGTTCGATCCACGAGGCACAGCATTCCGATCAGTTCACCATCGCTGCCGCGCAAACGTGCCAGGGTCAACTCCCGCCAGCCTAGACGCGGTTGCCAGCCCGGAGCCGATCAGAGTATCCGCCGCGCCCGAAGTGATGGCGTCCGTCGATTGCGGCGCGAGATCGGTGAGCGCAACATTCAGTCGACGCAGCAGGCCGCGATCCACGCTGCCCATCTCGTCGTGCACTACCACTACTTCCACAGAAGAGCGCTGCGCCAGTGCGAGCAGCGAAATGCGTGCCCCCAGCATTTCCGCGGCGCGTTTGGTAAAGCTGCGGACAAACTCGGGCAATCGAAGCGAAGAATTCAGCTCCAGAGCCAGGTTCATCAGGTCTTCCGAGCGCTTACGGTGCTGCTCGGAGGCGTAGAGATTGTGTGCGGCTTCCAGGACGACCGATACTTCCGCGGCAAGCGCCTTCGCACGCCGCATATCTTCATTGGACATCGAGGATCCATCGCGTCGATCCATGACGGCCAATAGCCCGATGGGATGACGGCCGGCGTCCAGTAACGGCACCGACAGGAACTGCTTCATCTTCAGTTGAGCAGCAGTGTGCGCATCGAGATCGGGAAGAGTGGCAATATCCTCGCTGAAAATTGGTTCCGCACTGGCCAGAAGACGCTTCGAAAACTTTTCAGGTATTTCTAAATCCAGCGGGCGCGCGGCGCCCTTTTCTGCCATCCATCGAATAACGCAGCGGTTGCCTTCCACCAATCCAATGGCCGCGCGGCTGAACGCCAGGAACTCTGCTGCCCGCACCACAAACTTCTTGAAGAAGTCGTCCATGTTGCCGACAACGCTCAACTCGGACGTAATCTCCAGCAGTTGCTGCAATTCGCGGGCGCGCTCGGTGGCGGTCGCATACAGTTCGGCGTTCGCGATCGCTAATCCCGCGAAGCCGGCAATCGTGGAGATGAGGTCCTTTTCCTTTTCACCAAATACGCCGGGGACGGGCGAGTGTACTAAAAGGACGCCCTTCTGCCGACGAACACGCATAGGCACGATCAACAATTCGCCGGAAGGAAATACGAAATCGGAAGGAATTTCCAGGGTCGAAATTGGCACTAGACTGGTCGTTGCAGCAGCGATTGCCTGCTCCGAGAGATGCTCCAGAAGCACACCGCGTCCGGCCTGAAAGCCCCGAATAATCTTGCCCTCGGCGTCCTTGCTGACCGACCGAACCGCGCCGAGTTGAAAGCCGTTCGCGGATTTCTGCAGCAAGACTACTGTTTCGGCGGTCAACAATTGCCCCACCCGCTCGGTGAAGCACTGCATCAGGTCTTCACCGCGGGCAATCGCTTCCGATAAGTCCCGCAATAGCCTTTGCAGTGATTGTTCCAGCGATACAGGAGTCGAGAATTCGGGTTGGTGGCCGACACTCATGGCGCGAACGTCCCAAACTGCGAGTCAAGGGGCGGAAATCGCAAAGTACTCTGCAATCTCATTTTGAGTCAAGGTAATTACCCCTGGGGTCGCCCAAGGGGTAACGCGAGATCAAGTCTCAGCTTGAGATGAAATGTCAAAAGACGACGGCGGAATGAGACAAAACGGCAGGATCGCAGTGCGAGCCAAGCTTCCGCCTGAGCTCCGATCGAGCGCGTAACCCTATTAACAACATCAACTTACGTCTTCTTAGCTACTAATGATGCTTGCGGACGCAAGCTGGCACCCGCTTTGCACAAGAAGGGTTGGCTCTCTTCGTGTGAGCTTAGGAGGAGCTGTGCTTTCTATGTCATTTCGACGGCTTCTAGTCTTCGCACTTATGACGACGGTGATCGGCATAGCAGTAGTGCCGAACCGCGCGTGGTCGGAAGAAGATCGGAAGGTCAGGTCCAAAATCGAACCGGTATATCCCGACTTGGCGAGACGCATGAATGTGACCGGGACGGTGAAAGTGATGGTAGTGATTTCTACCACTGGTTCAGTGAAAAGTGCAAAGCCGCTAGGCGGTCATCCGTTGTTGATCGAACCTGCGGTTGAAGCAGTGAAGAAGTGGAAGTACGAGCCGGCGGCGGAAGAGACGACTACGACCGTGCAGTTCACGTTTACCGGCGCTCAGTAAGACAGTGGCAAAGCCACCCGGAGTCGCGCGAACCGGCGCGTACGGGCCTGGCGGAGGCGAGAGGCAATGACGATCAGCAAGCGGCTGTATATCAATTTTGGAATCATCCTGGCGGGCCTGGTAGTTCTCTGCCTGGTGAACATTCTCGCGGTTGAGCGAGAGCATTCCGCGCGTAACTCGACAGCGAGCGCGTGGGAACTGGCGCAATCAAATGAGAGCATTCGCAACCAGGTCATGAAGAACCGTCAGTATCTCAGCAATTATCTGCTGAGCGGAGACTCACGCGAAGTCTCCAGCATGAACGACGGAATCAAGAAACTGCAGGATGCTGGTCCGCGAAACGTCCGCGAAGTCTCCTACCGAACAACAGCGTTCGATTCTCGCCAAGCTGACCGACAGCGAAGCGCAGTGGGAAAACGGATTCGCTCGTCCCTTACTGGAGAAGCGCAAACAAGTGGATAGCGGCAACGCGACCGTCGCCGACCTGCAGATCCAGTATCTCCAGCTGGATCCGGCCGCTTTCACACGGAATTCTGAGCAGTTGATCGATCAACTCGAAGATCTCAACACCAAGGCCCTCGAAGCCGAACGATCGAGCGATAACTTCGCAGGAATCATCACTCTCACGATTGCCATTGTCGGAACCTTCGCTGCCATCGGCCTCGGCGGCTTTGTCGCCTTTAGAACCGCGAAGTCAATTACGGAACCGCTCGAGCACTTGATCGGCGTAGCCCGCGAGATCGGCGACTCCGGCGATCTGGAGCACCAGATCGATCTGCAGCGCCAGGACGAAATCGGCCAACTCGGACGCAGCTTCGCCAACATGGTTGGTTACCTCCGCGAGATGGCCTCGGTTTCCGAAGCGATCGCCCGCGGCGATTTAACGGTACAGGTTCGTCCACGCTCCGGACGCGACACCCTGGCACTTGCCTTTATGCGCATGGTGGAAGGTCTGCGCGTTCTGGTCAGCAATACCCGCGACAGCGCTTCACAGGTTTCCGGCGGCGCCAGCCAGGTAGCTTCGGCGTCGGAAGAATCCGCCAAGCTTAGCGTTCAGGCTTCGTCGTCCATCGACGAGGTCACCAGCACTATGCACGAGATGAGCGTCAACGTGCAGAACATGGTCAAGAACACGCAGATGCAGGCATCCAGCGTCAGCGAGACGTCCTCATCGATCGACCAGATGGTCGCTTCGATCCAGCGCGTCGCTGACACGGCAAAAGTTCTGCTCGATATTTCCCAGCGGTCGCGTGAAGAAGTGCAGAGCGGTATCGGCACCATGCAGAAGACCACCGACGGTCTGAACCGGATCAACAACTCCATTCAGTCCTCGGCGGAAATCATCGACGTGCTCGGCCACCGCGCTGACGATATCGGCAAGATTATCGAAGTAATCGACGACCTCGCCGAACAGACCAACCTGCTTGCGCTCAACGCTGCTATCGAAGCGGCCCGCGCCGGTGAGCACGGTCTAGGCTTCGCCGTGGTTGCGGACGAAGTCCGCAAACTGGCGGAAAAGTCAGCCCAGTCGACGAAAGAAATTTCCGAATTGATTCAGAGCATGCAGAAGGAAGCTCGCCGCGCAGTCGAGAACATGGACAAGAGCACGAACATTGTCAATGAAGGCCTCTCGCTCGGCACGGACCTCAACAACGCTCTGAAGAAGATTTCCAACGTCGTTACCGAAGTCTTCAAATTCGCGCAGGAAATTGGCGCGGCCACGAACGAACAATCGCATGGTTCTTCGCAGATTGCGAAAGCCACTACGCGGCTGAACGAGATCACGCATGAAATCAACTCCGCAGTGGAAGAGCAGGCCTCAGGTGCCCAGGCAGTGGTGATGGCGATGGAGCGCATGCGCGAACTGGTGCAGCAGTTCACCTCCGGATCGACCGAACTGGCAGCTTCGGCAGAACAAATGACGAAGATGTCGCGGATGCTGATGGAGAGCATGGATCGCTTTGCCCTGGAATCGCAGAACCAGCCGCGCAGGGCAAATGGAAACAACTTCGACTACTCGGCGGGTTCGGGTAACGGAGATGCATACGGCAACGGGAATGGTGCTAACAAGGACCAGGCCGCGTATGCCATGGCTCGTATCTAGAGGGGGCTTCTGATGACGAAAGACCTCCATATCGTTGGCTTCAGGATTGGGAACGAGACCTACGGAGTTCCCATCTCGCTGGTGCATGAAATCGTGCGCGTGCCGGAAATAACGCAGGTTCCGGAGACTCCCGAATTTGTCGAGGGCGTCATCAACCTGCGCGGCAAGATCATCTCGGTGGTCGATCTGCGTAAGCGGTTCGGCGGAGCAGAGATCAAACAGCACAAGAAGAATCGCGTGATCGTGGTCGAGAACACCGGCAGGCTGGTTGGATTGATCGTTGACGCGGCTTCGGAGGTCATGAAGCTGCCGGTATCACAAGTGGAGCCGCCTCCCAACGTATTCGCCGAAAACGAAATCACGTACGTAACTGGCGTGGGTAAGCTGAACAACCGCCTGATCATTCTGGTGGACCTGCAGAAGGTGCTCACGCGTGGCGAGTTGCGCAAGATCGGTGACGCTTTAGAAGCACAGGAAGTAGTAGCAAACTGATCCGACAGGCTGACAGGCACAAAAGAGCCTGGTCGCCTGCGACGAAATTAAAACGATTGTTAGGGATTGCGAGAAGGCATGGCGACATCGTCCGTCCAGCTCACTGAGCCAGAAATGAAACTGCTGCAAACCCTGGTGTACCAGGAATGCGGCATGTACTTCGACGAACGGCGGGCCCATTTTTTACAGGACCGGCTGCAGCGCCGTTTGAAAGCTTGCCGGCTGGATTCTTTCTACAGCTACTATCGTCTGCTCACCAGCCGTGAAGGCCGCGCCGAGCTTGCGACACTGCTAGAAATTCTCACCGTCAACGAAACCAGTTTTTTCCGAAACAAGCCGCAGCTCGAACTGTTCCAGAAGACCATCCTGGAAGAAATGCTCCACAAAAAACAGGATCGTCGCGACTGGACTCTGCGCGTTTGGAGTGCAGGCTGTTCTACCGGCCAGGAACCGTACACGCTGGCCATGCAGATCTGCGATGCGCTCGCGTACTACTACCTGCGCAACCCTCTGCCATTTGACATGCCCACGCCGAAGCCGACCATCCCGCCACCGTGGCGCGTAGAAATCGTTGCTTCCGATATCAGCTACTCCGCGCTGCGTACTGCACAGGAAGGCAGCTATACCGAGCAGCAGATGGAACCGATCGACTACATGTACCGCCTGCGGTACTTCGACAAGATCAGCGAAGTTTACAAGATCAAAAAGAATGTTCGGGAACTGGTCCAGTTCGACTTCCACAACCTGAAAACCGAGTTCCTGCCGCAGCGCAACGACTTCATCTTCTGCCGAAACGTGATGATCTACTTCGACGAGGCGGAACAGAAGCGGCTGATCGATAAGTTCTACCGTTGTTTGAATCCCGACGGTTATCTCTTCGTCGGACATGCGGAAAGCCTGTTCGGACTCACAGATCGCTTCAAGATGATCCATCTGAACAATGGCACCGCTTATCAGCGAATCGAGGTGGAGTTGTGAGCTTCTTCTCGGATGAACGCGCCGCGGAACTGCGCCAGCTCTTCTTTGAGAGCGCGCAAGAACTGCTGCAGGCGTTGAACGACCAGGGACTGCAACTTGAGCAGCACCCGGACGACGCCGAAATTGTGCGCGGAATCCGCAGAACGGTTCATACCTTGAAAGGCGACTCCGCCGCTTGCGGTTATCGCGAGCTGAGCGAACTCTCTCACACGTTGGAAGACGTACTCACGCCTGAAATGGCGGCGTCCAAAGGCGGCTCGCTCGCTGAAATCGTGTTGAGTGCCGCCGATATGTTCGATGCGATGTTGGCTGCGTATCGCGGAAATCTGCAGCCGCCCGACGGCGACCCCCTGCGCAAGATGGTGGCTCAGCTGCTCGCGTCACCGGCAAAAGCTGACGACAGCCAATTCGTACCCAAGTTTGAGTGGTCTGAATATGACCGCGCGCGCATGACGGACGCCATCAATCGCGGACGCCCCGTCTACAGCATTGGTGTTTCCGTCGATCCGCAATGCCCGATGCGAGGCGCAGCTCTTCAACTACTTCAGAACGTTCTACAGCAGGCCGGGACCATACTCGCGCAGCATCCGGAAGATGCGGCTCCTGGCGCCATGCCTGACGTGATGGAGTTCGCAATCGCCACGTCGCTGCCGCCGCAATCGCTCGAACAGAGATTGCGCATCCCGGCGGTCATCTCGCAGGTGGCTCTGTCTCTCTGGGAGCCGGTTGCCGCGATCCTGGAAGACGCAGAAGACGAGGAGTCCGAAGCCGAGCAGGACCTGCTGGGCATAACCGATTCCGAGCATACATCGCTTCCAAGCGGAAGTCTCGACGCTAAGCCTGTCGCCGCTAAACGTCCGGCAGCCACGAATAACAGTTCGGATACTCTGCGTGTGGATGCTGAACGCATCGACACCGTCATGAACCTGGTCGGCGAACTCATCATCGGTAAATCGATGCTGTATCAGACGATCGGAGAATTCGGAAAGCGATTTCCCAAAGATCCGCTACGCACGCAGCTGTTGGACACCATGGCGCAGCAGTCGCAAGTCCTCAACGCGCTGCAGCGCTCGGTAATGAAGATCCGCATGGTGCCGGTCGATCAACTTTTCCGGCGATTCCCTCGCCTGGTGCGCGACACTGCCAAGGCTTGCGGCAAAGACATCGTGATGACCGTAAGCGGCGCCGAGACCGATCTCGACAAAGGGATTTTGGACGCTCTGGCGGAGCCTCTCGCCCATCTGGTGCGTAACGCCGCAGACCATGGGATTGAAACACCGCAGGAACGCGTGGCGGCCGGAAAACCGGCCCAAGGCATCATTCGCTTGAATGCTTATCACCAGGCAAATCACGTGGTCCTCGAAGTCACCGATGACGGCCGCGGACTGAACATCGACAACATCGTCGCCAAGGCAATTGAGCGCGCCATTATCAGTCCTGAACAAGCGTCGCGCATGAGCGAGCAGGAAAAACTGGAGCTGGTGTTCGAATCCGGCGTAACCACCGCCGAGCGCATCACCGAAATCTCCGGACGCGGTGTTGGCATGGATGTAGTGCGCAGCACGCTTGCCCGCCTAAAAGGATCCGTCACGATCGACAGCGCTCCTGGCGTCGGCACTACGTTCCGCATGACATTGCCATTGACGCTGGCCATCATCAAGGCTCTCCTTTTCCGGGTTGGCGCTCGCGTTTTCGCTATCCCGCTGAGTTCCGTCGTCGAAATCACGCGTGCCACGGAACAGGACGTGCACATCGTCGACAATGCCGAGGTGCTGCGCCTGCGTGAACAATTGATCACGCTCGTTCGCGTCAGTGAATTGGTGCCCGGCAGCCAGGCTACTTCCAACAAATTCTTTATCGTGATTATCGGCCTTGGCGATCGCAAATTCGGTCTCGTTGTAAACCGGCTGGTGGGCGAAGAAGAACTCGTGATCAAGGCAATTCAGGACAATCTCGTTTCGACTGAACTGGTCAGCGGCGCTTCCATTCTCGGTGATGGAACGGTCGTTCTGATCCTGAATCTTACGGCAGTGGTCGATCGCCTGGGACGCTTGCGGCTGCGCCCTGGCTCACTGCAGCCGGCTAATCTCAATAGCGTAGGGGCATCGGCATGAGAAACGGTACAGTTCGCGTGCTGGTGGTAGATGATTCTGCGTTGATGCGGAAGCTGATTCCGCAAATTCTTGAACGGGACACGTCGATTCAGGTCGTCGGCACTGCGATGGACGGCGCCTTCGCCATGGAGAAGATCGCCGACCTGAAACCGGATGTCGTCACGCTCGATCTCGACATGCCGCGCATGGACGGCATGGAAACACTGCGCAAGATCATGCGGCAATACAAGATGCCCGTGATTGTTGTCAGCTCGCTTACTACTGAAGGCGCTTCGGCTACCTTGAAAGCGCTCGGACTCGGCGCATTCGATTTTGTTGCCAAGCCGCAGGATACGACGAACAACATGAGCGCGGTCGCCGAAGAACTGATCGAGAAAATCAAAGTTTCTGCGCGCTGCGAAGTGGTCAGGGTTCCCGAGCCGAAAGCTTCGGCCGCAAAAGGGCGAAAGCTCCGTCGTCCTTCGGCGCCGAATAAGATCGTCGCCATCGGCATCTCGACAGGCGGCCCTCAAGCCTTGCAATACATGCTGTCGCATCTGCCGGCTGAATTTCCTGGAACAATTTTGGTCGTCCAGCACATGCCGGAAGGCTTCACGGAAATGTTTGCACGCCGCCTGGATGAGACCTGCGCTCTCGAAGTCAAAGAGGCGCGCTCCGGCGACATGTTGCTCGCTGGCCGAGTACTCATCTGCCCTGGCAATCGCCACATGAAAGTCAAGCGCATGCCGCTCGGTAACGTGGTGATTCTCGCAGACGGTGAGCGTGTGAACGGCCATAGGCCGTCGGTCGATGTTCTGTTTCACTCCGTGGCGCACGCGTTCGGTCAAGACGCAATTGGAATGATCATGACCGGCATGGGCGAAGATGGCGCCGAGGGATTAGGCGCGATCAAAGCCGAAGGCGGCCTGACGATCGCGCAGTCGGAAGAATCTTGCGTTGTATTCGGTATGCCGCGGGTAGCAATTGAACGTGGCTATGCGACAAGGGTTGTGCCATTAGATGCACTCGCGAATTCGCTTCTCGCGCAGTGCCAGTTGCCCCCGCGCCCACGTCCAGTAATGGCCGTGGCCGAGGCTGAATAAGAAATTTGCGTTTCGCGAAGTCTGGACGAGCGTCTGGACTGAGCTGGAGGTGAGGTTTTTATGGAGCAGTTTGCCCCACTGGTTCGAAGCAAGGATCAGCGGCCGATTCGTTACCTGGTTGTGGATGACTCGATTTTTGCCCGCAAAAACCTGGCAAAGATGATTGAGTCCTTCGGCGGTCAGGTGGCGGGTGAGGCTGGCGACGGTTGCACCGCAATCGCCGAGTACAGCCGCACTCAGCCCGACATCGTGCTGATGGATATCACTATGCCGCAGATGGAAGGCATCGAGGCCGCTGAGCGCATTGTCCGCCAAAGCCCGGACGCGCGCATTGTCATGGTCTCGTCTGTTGGCTACCAGGAGAACATCATCGCGGCCCTTCAGAAAGGCGCGCGCCATTTCGTTCAGAAGCCGGTTAAGCCCGAGGTTCTGTACGAAGTGGTGAAATATGTCCTGGGAGATTCCGCTACCGCCTCGCAGGCGGAGGCTGCCGCCGGGGTGACGCCGTGAAGATGGAACTAATTCAGCCCTTCATCAACGCTGCCGACGCAGTGCTCGCGCAGGCTCTGCAGGAACCCACGACCATCGGCGCCGTCAGCATGGAAGAGGAAGCCTATCGCCGCAAAGGAATTGCGGCCATGGTACTGGTCAACGGCGACATCGAAGGCCGCGTGATCTTCGATCTCGAGCCTAAAGCTGCGCGCGTGATCACTTCGAAATTAATGGGAACCGATAATCCTGATTCGGATGAATTCGTTCCGGAAGCGATCTGCGAGCTCGCCAATCAGGTAATCGGCAATGCCGTTACCGTGCTGAATGACCAAGGATTTAATTTCAAAGTGCATCCGCCCGAAGTGCACACTGCGCCACGTGGTATTGGCAACAGCGAAGACACCGAAGCGGTGGTGATGTGCTTCGAAACCGCAACCGGAGCTGTTTTTATGAATATCGCAATGCGCTACAACCGCCGCCGCAAGAACGACGGCGACTAAGTTCGGAAGCCTGACCGGCTACCGCCTCCTGAAACGCAAAATGCGGGACTGACAACCATCAGTCCCGCTTCTTTTTGCAATCAACTCTTATTGAGTAACCGTAACGAACGTCGGATTCGGACTTGGCGTCGAGAGGGTCACGGGAACCGTGTCGGTTTGTGTATTGATGACGCTGACATTTCCCGATCCCTGGTTTGGCGTGTAGACCTTTGTCGAATCGGGAGATGACTCGATCCAAACTGGATTCGTTCCAACCGGCACTGTCTTGATCAGACCGAAGCTCAACGCGTTGAAAACTGAAACCGTGTTGTCGGCGGAATTCGCAACATAGAACTTGGTCCCATCGTGCAGAGCTGTAACTGCCATCGGCGCCGACCCCGTCGTGACCGTGCCAATCGCCACCGGGGTGTTGCTGTTCGCGCTGAATACGCTCACCGTGTCCGAACCAGTATTCGCCACGTAAATCCTGGCCAGATTCGAATCATACGAAATGCCGTTAGGAGAGATTCCAACCGGCAGCGTAGCAATGACAGCCTGCGCTCCTGTGTCGATAACGGAAACCGTACCGTCACCCTGATTTACGACGTAGTAGAAGGCGCCGTCCGTTCGCATCACTCCGCGAACCGGGTTGTGCCCGACCAGGATCGTTGCAACCACCGAGTTGTCCAGCGTGGAAATGACGCTGACGGTCCCATCGCCCTGGTTGATGCAAAATACCTTGGCGTTATTGGGCGTGATCGCCACACCCACGGGATGAGTTCCGACATTTACAAAAGCAGTTGCCGCTTTTAGAGCGCTCGAAATCACGGCTACCTGGTTCAGACCATAGTCAGCGACATAAGCATTGGTCGAGTTTTGCGCTGAAAATACAGGAGCCGATCCCGCAGGAAGCGTTACGGTTGTCGTGGTCAACGACGGAAAATTCGGCTGATATAAAGTCAGCGAGTCGCTTCCCTGATTTGCCGCGACCGCCAGTGAGATCGAAAATAGCGAGACGTGTACCGGGTTCACGCCCAGGACGGCGTTGCCAATGTTGGTATCGCCCGAAACATCCACGGTGGCAGCACTGCCGCTCGCGGGGCCGTTCGCTCCCAGGACAATTGCGTAAAAAGTCTGCTGCGGGTTGGCGCCAGGAGGAATGATGGGATTTGCAACCGGACGATAGACGTCGCCGCACGACGAAAGAACTATCGTGGATAGCAACAGAACCGCTGCCAGAGCAAAACGTGATGACTGATGACGGACCAAGCTAGATTGTGTCGGCACTTCGCCGCTGAACTCCATCACACAAAGTGAGTTGAAGAACTATTGTAGTGGCCAACTCGGATTCCCGCAAAGAAGGGCAGCATGGCCCGTTCGGGATCATCCCTTCACGTACGCGGAGGTTGAACCCCTCGGGCCAAAAAAGTCGTGGTCCTAGTGCGCCATCCCGCTGGACTTCGCAGATTCTTGTCTGGTTCTGCTAGGCTGCGCGCTTCCGGCTTGGTCGCTTTTTTGCGTGGATTTCGGAGCCTTCCCGCGCTCGCTCCGCCCGCTGCGGCGGCTTCTTCATCTGTTCCAGACTCTGCTTCAAAGCGCTCATCAGATCGGTAACTGGAGCCATTTTCGGCTTGGGAACGGCCGCGACTTTGCGCCCTTCCAGATGAGCCTTGATCAACTCTTTCAGGTTCTCTTCGAAGCTGTCGTGATACTTGCTCGGATCAAACTTTCCCGAGAGTGCCTGGATCAGCTGGTGAGCAACTTTCACCTCCGATTCGACAACCTTGACGTCTGGCTTCCCAAATTCCTCGACCTTCCGCACCTCATCTTCGTAATACATCGTGTGCAGCATCAGGCCGCCCTCGTGCGGACGAATAAACACGGTGTACTCCCGGTTATGCATGGTCAGCTTGGCAATCGCCACGTACTTCGTCTCTTCCAGCGCCTGCGCTAGCAGCGCATAAGGACGCCTGCCAGGCTCTTCCGGAACAAGGTAATACGACGATTCGAAGTAGATCGGATCCACCTCATTGGCCTTTACGAATTCCAGGATCTCCATAGCCTTGGCAGTTTTTGGCTCGATCTTCTTGATCTCTGCGGGTTCGATCACGACGTACTCGCCCTTGCGATACTCGTAGCCCTTCACGATCTCGTCGCGACTGACGACCTTTTCTTCTTCAGGGCAAATCAGCTGCTGCTTCACCCGAACGTGATCGGGCCGGTGCAGCATGTGAAACGAAATGCGAGTGCTACGCGCGCCGGAAAAGAGTCGAACCGGCATGGAAATAAGTCCGAACGTCAGGTATCCCGTCCAAACCGAGGCAGGCATTGATCCTCCGGAGTCATAGCCCATCTGTGTGCATCGTCATCGGGCTAACTGATACGATGCGCAACACTGGACAGATGTTGATGACCGCTTCGCATTTCGCACTCACGGACGTGTGGCTGCTCGATCACAGGTTGCCTTTGGAGCGCATCCCCCCGGCGATCGTAATCACCGGTCTGTTCGGCGTTGCTGGATACCTGAGCCGCGGCGTAAGCAAATCTGGATCAGTCATAGGCGGCTTGCTGGCCTTTGTGCTTTACGTGTCAGCGGGACCGCCAGCATTTGTCACTCTATTCGGGGTATTCGTTCTGACCTGGATCGCCACTCGCATCGGCTACGTACGAAAAGCCGCCATGGGCCTGGCGGAAAACCGTAAAGGCCGCGGTGCTCGTCAGGTATTAGCAAATGTCGGCGCTGCGGCGAGTTTTGCGCTCGCTGGCATTTTCATCCCTGTTCTGTACATCGCCTCTGCCGCAGCGCTGGCCGAAGCCGCCGCCGATACCGCGTCGTCGGAATGTGGCGAGGCGCTTGCCAGGCGCGCTTATCTGGTCACTAACCTGCGGCGAGTGGATGTCGGCACCGACGGAGGTGTCAGCCTTCCCGGCACGCTCGCCGGAGCCCTGACCGCTTTTCTGATTGCCACCCTCGCCGCCGCTGTAGGCTGGGTTCGCCACCCACATTTTTTAGTAATTGCTGCCGCCGGGTTTCTCGGCACCATCTTTGACAGCTTATTGGGAGCAACACTCGAAAGACGCGGACTGATCAATAACAACGGAGTGAATTTCACCAGCACAACCGTGGCCGGCATAATCGCGCTGCTGCTTAATTTTACAACTTCATAACAGACTTAATCAGGCTCTCAACGCCGTTCCAGGTGATTTGCACTCCGATCGAGAGCAGCACGAATGCGATCACCCGTATGATGCCGTGGGCCGTCTGAGGTGAGACACGCTTGCTGATCCTGGGCGCGTAGGCATAGCAGACAAACACAGTCACGCTCAGCAACACAACGGCGAGAAGAATACCGACATGCCCGAGGACGTTGCTGGTCAAATCCTTCGTCGACGCGTGCGCGGTGAGCGTGAGCATCACCACGATGCAACCCGGTCCGGCAGTAACCGGAAACGTTAATGGATAAAAGACCTTTTGGCTGAGGATACCTGTGCAGGCGTCCGCCGCCTCCGTTTTGGTCTGATCCCGTGCATCCGGTTTGTTTAGCAAGCTCCAGCCCATCGACGCCAGCACCAGTCCACCGGAAACCTGTACCACCGGAAGTGAAATCCCAAAGAATGCCAGCAACGCCGTCCCAACCAGTTCCACCACCAGCAAAAACATGACGGTGTTGAGCGCAATCCTGCGCGCCAAGTCTCTATAGACGGATATTGGCTCGTCTCCAACCAGCCCAAGAAAAATCAACGCCGATCCGAATGGATTAATGAGCGGCAGCAAGGCGCTGAAGGCGAGGCCGAAAAACTTCGCAAGAATGGCAACGGTCGCCATGGGGGTAACAGAATAGCACCCGCCAAATCGACGTCCGGAAACAATTCATGAGGCGCACTTAGGCGCCGAAGATATCGGCCGCAACCCTGAAAGTATTGGCGTGAGCCTCGGCAGTCAGTTCGATGGGCTTCGCATAACCTCCGCCCAGCGTAACCACAAATGGCACGCCTGATCCTCGAACCGCTGTCATAACTAGGCGGTCACGCCGCTTCAGCCCTTCGTGAGTAAGCATCAGCTTGCCAAGCGCGTCGGCGTACAGTCCGTCAACTCCCGACTGGTAGAAAATAATATCCGGGCGAAACTCAAACACTTGCGGAAGAACCACCTCAAGTTGTGCCAGATACTCCTCGTCACCAGTTCCTTCACGCAATGAAATGTCGATCTTGCTCTGTTGCTTGCGAAAAGGAAAATTCGCCTCGCAGTGCATGGAGAAGGTCATCACGCTGGGCTCGTCGGCGAAGATCTGCGCCGTCCCATCTCCCTGGTGCACGTCCAAATCGACCACCGCTACCCTTCTCACTCGTCCCGTATGCCGCAGAGATTGAATCGCCACAGCGATGTCGTTGAACACGCAATACCCCGAGCCTTCACCGCGGAAAGCATGGTGCGTACCTCCTGCCAGCGTCCCACCCCAACCTGTACTCAACGCCTCTTCCGTTGCGCTCAGCGTTCCACCCACGGATGCCATCGTTCGGCGAACCAGTTGTTCGGACCACGGAAACCCAATACGCCTCATCTCCTGCGCGGAAAGTGAGCCCGCAAGAAATCGACCAACATACTCCGAATCGTGCGCCAGTTGCACTATCTCAGCCGATGCCAGAGGGGCAGCGATAAATTCGAACCGTCCATCCGCCACAAGCAGATCGCGAATCATCCGGTACTTCGGCATTGGGAAACGATGTTCTGCGGGGAGATCGATGGCGTGCTGATCGGTATAAAAGAGACGGTGTGACATGCGGACTACGTAATGTGCAGCTTCCAAAGCGCGTAGCTAAGGCTTTCGCGAAGTAGCCCCTCGACTTTGCCCCACGCCGTCCGCGGCCGCGAATCCGGACGTGGTGAACCGTAGACCTGGAATCCCTCCGCTTCCATCAGTTGCTTCACGCGGAAGATGTGGTAGGCATCGCTCACGGCGATCACGGTATGCATGTTGTTCGTTCGCAGAATTACCGCAACGCGATCGGCGGACTGAGCGGTGTCGCTTCCCTGCGTCTCCGCAATCAGGTTAACCTCGGGAATCCCCTTCCGCAGCAGGTAGTCGTGGCCAACCCCGCCCTCGCTGAATTCCGGATCGCTGCCGAAGCCGCCGGTAGTAATCACAATCGGCGCCATGCCCTTCTGAAACAGCTCGTAGCCGTGGTCGAGACGTTTCCGCAAAACCGGCGAAGGCCTTCCTGAATATTCTGCAGCACCAAACACCACGATGGCGTCCGCGGTATGGGGCGCATCTCCGCCGGCCCGCGCAAGAATACGCAGGCTGGTCCACACAAAATAAAAGCTAACCAGGAGTAAAACGACAAGTGTAAGAGCCAACCAGGCGCTACGCCTGGCTGGCCGTTTTTCGTTGGAGACAGTGCTCAACTCGCGCCGAGTGCCTCGCTCAAGGCTTTTTGCACTTCCTGCGATGGGATGGCTCCCTCACGTTGAATACTCCAGATCCCTTGATCGCCGCTCAGGTCGATGATCGTCGACGCGACCTCGCGCGGTGAACGTCCGCCGTCAATGATGATGTTCAAGCGCCCGCGCAGTTGATCGTGAACTTCTTCTGCGGTCGTGCATTCGGTGGCGCCGCTTAAATTCGCCGACGTCGCGGTAATTGGCAAACCGGAAGCATGAATCACGGCCACTGGAATCGGAGCCGCCGGCACGCGCAACGCCACGTTGCCGGTGTTGGCTGTCACCTTCAGCGGCAGCCGCGAAGACGCACGCACAATCATCGTCAGAGGGCCAGGCCAAAACTTGCGCGCCAGCACGTAGAACTCATCCGGCAGCGGCCGTGATAGCTCTTCCGCCTGCTCCACGCTCTCGATCAGCAGCGACAGTGGCTTGTGTCGCGAACGCGACTTGATATCGTAGATGCGGTCTACAGCGCGCAAATTCAACGGATCGGCCGCCAGGCCGTAAAACGTGTCGGTGGGCATGCCGAGCACTTCGCCATGGCGAATCTTGTCGGCCGCATACGCAATGAGCGAAGCTTCCGGATCGGCACTACTTATCTTTATGATTTCGGCGTGCAATCAATCCCCTCTCATGGGAGCACCAGCTAGCCGCCAGGCCATTTGCCGCGACGGAATCACGTTCGCAAACGGCGAAAGCTAACATACCATCGCGACCGTCCGCAAGTGAGCTGAATCGGGGCAAGAGGCGCTTGCATTCCGCTTCACTTATTGAAGGCGGACGCGGCCAATCCTGGTGACAGATGAGCTTGTCCTTGGAAGCGTATCATGTAACGCGGGGTAAATGGAAAGTGGGCCTGAATCCAGTGGCAGAAAGCGCGATTCGCGGACGGTTACGAAGGGTCACGAGCAAGCAGAATGCGCTCGTAAAGGAGCTGCGTCAGGCCTTTCAACGCAGTGAATTGACCGCCGACGGATACTGCGCCGTGGAAGGCCAACACCTCGCCGAAGAGGCCATCCGCAGCGGCCTTCGCATCAAGGCCGTTTTCTTTAGCGACGAAGCCGGAAGCCGTATCGAAAAGTTACTTCCGCAGATCTCAAATCAGGCCGAAGCATTGATTCTGCCGGACGACATCTTCCGCAGCGCCGTGAACACCGAAACTCCTCAGGGAGTGGCGGCGCTGGTGAAATGGCCGGACCACAAACCGGAGCTGATCCTGGCACGCGAAAACCCGCTACTGGTAGGCGTTGTGGGCGTGCAAGACCCGGGAAATCTGGGGACCATCATCCGCTCGGCCGAGGCGTTTGGCGTTTCTGCCGCTCTGCTCGGCGAGAAGACGGTCAGCGAGTTCAACTCCAAGGTCGTGCGCGCCTCCGCGGGATCCGTGTTCCGAGTGCCGCTCATCCATGTTGATCTCAGCCGAGTTGAAGAACTGCGCGGGCATGGCGTGCGTTTCCTGGCGACGTCTTCACACAAAGGAACGCCCATCGACGAAGCCGACCTCAGCGGAGGCGTAGCGCTGATGATCGGCAGCGAAGGTGCCGGACTTCCCCGCGACTACATCTCCCGTGTCGATGAGACCGTCCGCATACCGCAGTCGGAGCGCGTAGAGTCCCTGAACGCCGGAATAGCAGCATCAATCCTGCTATACGAGGCAGCGCGGCAAAGACGTGCCACGGCCGCAGGCATCTCAGGAGAATCATGAGCCTGTTTGCGCCTTCGCCAAGTGGACCCCAGCCAGTCGATATGACCCGTCCTCTGGCCGACCGTATGCGTCCGCGCACGCTCGACGAATTCGTCGGACAGGAGCATCTGCTCGCTCCCGGAAAACCGTTGCGTTTGCAGATTGAGCGCGACGAGCCGGGTTCGATCATCTTCTGGGGACCGCCCGGTGTTGGCAAGACCACGTTGGCGCACATCATTGCCGGCGTTACGCGCGCCGAGTTCGTGGAATTCTCGGCGGTACTCACCGGGATCAAAGAGATCAAGCAGGTCATGGCGGCCGCGGACAAGGCGCGCCAGTTCGGCACACGCACCATCGTTTTCATCGACGAGATTCATCGCTTCAACAAGGCGCAGCAGGACGCATTTCTTCCCTACGTCGAAAAAGGTTCGATTCGGTTGATCGGCGCGACCACCGAGAATCCTTCTTTCGAGATCATCTCAGCACTGCTCTCCCGCTGCCGCGTTTACGTGCTGAATCCGCTAACGGAATCGCAAATCGTAGATCTGCTGCGGCGAGCGCTCGAAGATGCGGAACGTGGACTTGGCAATCTTCATGTAAAGGCTTCCGATGAAGCACTCGCGCGTATCGCGGCCTTTTCCAGCGGCGACGCCCGATCCGGGTACAACATTCTGGAAGTCGCGACCACGCTCGCACAGGAATCACCCGAACGTGAAATCACCGAAGCCATGGTCCAGGACGCGGTGCAGAAGCGCATTCTGCTCTATGACAAGTCCGGCGAAGAGCATTACAACCTGATCTCTGCGCTGCATAAGTCGGTCCGCAACAGTGATCCCGACGCATCGCTCTACTGGCTGGGGCGAATGTTGGAAGCCGGAGAAGATCCGCTCTACGTCGCCCGCCGTGTTGTACGCATGTCGGTAGAAGACATCGGACTCGCCGATCCGAACGCGCTTTCGCTCTGCATGGCCGCCCGCGATGCCGTCGATTTCATCGGCATGCCCGAAGGAAATCTCGCGCTTGCGCAGGCAGTCGTTTATCTGGCGTTGGCGCCGAAGTCGAACGCCCTCTACACCGCGTATGGCTCAGTCCAGCGGGATGTCGAGGAAACCGCGCAGGAAGCCGTGCCGCTGCATTTGCGTAATGCGCCTACTTCGCTGATGAAGCAACTCGGCTATAGTTCCGGCTATCAGTACGCACATGATGTCGAAGACAAAGTGGCCGACATGCAGTGCCTGCCCGACAAGCTGAAGAATCGGCGGTACTACCATCCGACGAATGAAGGCGTGGAGAAACGCATTCGCGACCGCATGGAAGAGATTCGCCGAAAACGGAAGCACGCGGATGACAAGCAGGAAGAGTGACTTGCGCTCTTCAGTCGGGCCTTATCGAAACCGCGCCCGATGCTCCAGAAGAATGCAGCTATCCATGATCACGAAGAGTCCGGCTTTGCGCGCTTTCTCTGCAGCCGCTTCGTGAACCACTCCCTCCTGCATCCATATGGCGCGCGCTTTCAGCTGAATCGCCTGGTCGACAATCTCTGGCACGAATTCCGACCGACGAAATATATCGACGATATCGATCGGCTCGGGAACATCCAGCAACGAGGAATAGGCCTTCTCGCCTAGAACCTCGTCAGCCTGCGGATTCACGGGAATAATGCGATAGCCCTGCGATTGCATGTAGGCGGAAACGCCGTGACTGGGACGCAGCGGATTATCGGATAGCCCAACCACCGCAATGGTGCGCGAAGAACGAAGAAGATCGGCAATCGGATCGGACTGAGGCACGCATTCCCCCCGGAAGAACCAGCAGAATTCTACTCAGATGAAGGTCTTCTGGCTACGATTGCAAAGCTGCTACTCAGACTTCTTGTTTTGTGTCTTTTCGTGATGCATCTTCGCGGCAAGTTTCCGAAGCGTGTCCGAGACGTTCTTGTTCATCGATACAGCCTTCAAGTCCGCCGGGAGAAGGTTCTTCATCAGTGGAAGCGAAACGTCGAGCGGACAACGCGGGTTGTTGACGAGAGCGCGCATCACCGCATACAGCTTCATGAACTTTCGTTTCCCGGCAATGCCGCGCAGCACGCTTTCCTGCACGTTCTTCATTGCCGCGAACATCTCCACTTCCTGATCGGTCAGCTTCGGAGATTCCAGCACGGCGGCCGACACAAGTTTGGACCCATCGCGAATCAGCACAAAACGTTCTTCGCGGCTGCCCTTCATTCCGAGCTGAATGCGTTCGCCTACCGCGAGCCGCGCAATCTTCTGCAGTGTGGATACGCGTTCCGGCTTCTGCGGCGCTGCTTTCGCTGCGGCAGCTTGCGGCGTCGCCGTCACAGCCGCCTCCGCCGTTTGCAAATGAGCGCGCTCCTCTTCGCTCGCGTCAGCCAGTTCGAAAGGCGTCCCTTCGGCTGCCGCAATGGCCGCCGCATGTTCCGCTTGGTATCGCGCAAGCTCTGCTTCTACTTCCGGCGAGCTCGGCTCCTCCGCCGGAGCATCCTCTGCGTTAACAAAAGTCTGGTTCGGCGTCAGCGATGCGACCTCAGCGGGAGTCAAATGAGGATTGCGTGCCAACTCTTCACGCACTCGAGCGATGGACTGGGCTCGGGCACTCACCAGCAGCTCAATAACAACTTCGCGCGACCCCGACTTCGCCAGTTCCACGACGTCCTTTTCGGGAACTCCTGGATTTTCGAGAAGAACCGGAAGTAGCGCCGGACGAAGATTCGCAGGCGCGATTAGATAATCAAGCACCGCAGCTGGCGTCTTGGGATCACTGGCTACCGGTTGCAACTTTTCTTCCTTGAGACCGGCCAGGGTAAGACGCGCCTGCTCGCCAAACAACTGGTGCTGCGACAGGTAGACAAGAATCTCGACGATCTCGTCTGCCGGGAGCGACAGCGCGCCATGGGATGCCGAGCGCATCACCGACGGCGGTACCGCCGACTTGCGAATCAGATCGAGCATCTTCGGCATAGTTATCTCTTCCCTGCAGCAACAAGCGATTCCAGTTTCGTAACTTCCCTGTCCAACTCGTCGACCAGTCGCTGGTTCCCTCGCGCGTGCTGCGTCAGGCCATTGCGCACCATTGCACCACGAAAGGCGTCTACCATCGCCCGGTAGTACCACAGCGTGCCGTCTTTGCGTCCCTTGAAGCGGTCAAATACCGGATCCCCGAGTTCGCGGAAATCCGCAAGAATCGCACGTACATTGTGCAGCTTATCAGCCGCCGAAACCAAGGTTACTTCCGAGTCTGCCTGCTCCCGGACGTGACCAACGTAAGCCTTTTTGCGTTCCAGCCATGGTGGTTTGGGTTCGATTTCCGAATCGGTACATCCCTCGACGATGTGCGCCACTCGCTCGCCGTAGTCCGCACGAATCCGCGCCAGCGTGGGGAGTCCGCCCTGATCTTCCACGGCATCATGCAGCAGAGCGGCAATCGCCATATCTTCATCGCCGCCCGCCTCGATCACTAACGACGTCACGCCAAGGAGATGCGAGATGTAAGGGATATTGTGCCCACCCTTCTTCACCTGATCAGCATGCAGTTCGGCGGCGAAATCCATCGCCTGACGAAAGCGCGCCCCTAAAGACGTCCGTACCAACTCGCTCACAAATGCTCCGCTTTGCTGTCATCACAGCAGGTATCGTGCCCACAGGTGTCGGCGACCAGAGGCGAGTCACAACACGTTTCACCACGCAAGCCTTCGATACCCTCACGGACGATGATCGGGATCATCACCAACCCGGCAACGGGATCCGCCCACCACCATCTGAAAAGAGCATTCACGATGAGCCCGCCCAGAAGAATGGCCGAGAGATATGCGCATAGATCTGTCTGGCGGGAATCCGCCTTCATGGCCCCGCTGTTCAACGCGGAAGCTACCCGACGCTTCGCGCGTGCAAGCAGCGGCATCACGATAAGCGAGGCAATCGCCAGCAGAATTCCAGGGATGCTCTTCTCGGGTGCCTCATGGCGAATCAGCGTGTGGATGGCGTCGTAAGCAATGTAGGCCGCCAGCAGCAGAAAACTTGCGCCCACTAATCGCACCGCAAGCCGCTCATGACGTTCACGATTCGCGTGATCATGATCCGAACGGAGCCGCCAAACCAGAGCTGCTCCCGAGGCGCACTCGATGACCGAGTCAAAGCCGAAACCGACCAGGGCGATGCTCCCGGCAAATAATCCCGAGACGATCGCGACCAGGGCTTCCAGAGAATTCCATGCCAGAGTGAAATATTCGAGACGCAGACCTCGCCGGATGATCTTTGGGCGTGCGTCGAGTGCGAGGTCGGAGGAGGTCATGGATCTAGCTTTTGGTGTCCCACCCTAGCCTTCTTTTGGCTTGGGTGGGTTCCTACGACTATTGTTCATCGCGCCGCATGAGCAGATACGCGCGAATCAACGGCTGCAGGTCGCCGTCGAGCACGCGATCTACATCGCCGATTTCCATCTTCGTGCGATGATCTTTTACCATGCGATAGGGCGCGAGCACGTACGAGCGAATCTGCGATCCGAAGCCGATATCCAGCTTGGAGTCTTCGATCTTCTTCGTGGCCGCCCGCTTCTTCTCCAGTTCGTGCTCGTACAACTTCGAACGCAACATGCTCATCGCGCGCTCGCGATTCTTGTGCTGCGAACGCTCGTTCTGGCAACTCACCACAATCCCGGTTGGGATGTGCGTGATGCGAACTGCTGAGTCCGTCGTATTTACGTGCTGTCCGCCCTTGCCGCCGGAGCGATATGTATCGGTGCGAATGTCTTCGGGCTTGATGTCGACCTGTATGCTCTCGTCGATTTCCGGAGAAACAAATACGCTGCTGAACGACGTATGCCGCCGCTTTGCCTGATCGAACGGCGAGATCCGCACCAACCGGTGCACGCCGATCTCACTGGTGAGCATGCCGTAGGCGTAGCTGCCGGTCACCGTGAACGTCGCCGACTTCAGCCCCGCTTCTTCCCCCGGCTGATAATCGTTCACCACGGCGCTAAAACCCTCACGCTCCGCCCAGCGCAGATACATGCGCAGGAGCATGTCGGCCCAGTCCTGGGATTCGGTTCCGCCGGCTCCCGGATGAATGGTGACGATCGCATTCAGCAGGTCGTTCGCACCCGAGAGCAATGTCTCTGTTTCCAGCTTATCGACCTGCACTTGCAGTGCATCGATTTCGCGCTTCAGTTCAGGCTCCACCTGCTCGCCTTCACGGGCTAGTTCGAAGTAGGCGTCGATATCGCCGACGCGACGTGCAAGATCAGCCTCGGTGTTTAAGGCAGACTCCAGGCGTTTGCGTTCGCGCATGAGCGTCTGAGAGCGTTCGGGATTCGACCAGATGGATGGATCTGCGGTTAGCTTTTCGATTGCGTCGAGTTCGCTGCGGGATTTGGAGGGGTCAAAGATACTCCCGCAGGTCGCGAACTTTATCGCGTAAACCGCTGTATACCTGTTCCAGTTCTTCGACCATTATGCTCGTAGTGTCCTGTTCTTGGAGATGAGCGCTATGAACACGCCTAGCGCGATTATCGCACAGGTCCACGCGAACCAATCGCCGTGACGCGTGTAGAAAGTGGTTCCCGTTACCACGCCGTAAGGTACATCGAGCGCAACGCGAACGCTCCGCGGAAGCTGTGCAACCACTCTTCCGAATGGATCGATGGAAGCCGAGATGCCGGTATTGGTCGATCGCAGAACCCAGCGTCCGTTTTCGACAGCTCGCATACGCGCCATGCGCAAATGCTGCTCCGGAGCGCCCGTATCGCCGAACCATCCATCGTTCGAGATATTCACGAGCACCTGTGCGCCTTTGGCTGCGAACTCGCGTATCTCGTTCGGGAATACCGATTCGTAACAGATGAAGATGCCGAGGTTATAGCTGTGCACCGGCAGAGCCATGCGCTCGTATCCAGGAGCGAAATCGCTCACCTCACGCGTGAGCTTGTGCGCAAAGCTGAAAAGATCTTTGAATGGAACATATTCGCCGAACGGTACCAGATGAACTTTGTCGTAACGCGCGAGCGAATCGCCTTGCGGCGTGATGACTACCGCTGAGTTGTAGATGCGGCGGTCGTCCCCCGACGGCGGCAATCCCACTTCCCCGGCAATGACATACGCATGACTGTCAGTGGCGATCCTGCTGACGGTCTGACGAAAGCGCGCGTCATTCTCGAAAAACGGTGCCGGAGACTCCGGCCATATCACCAGGTCTGGCAGCGGATCGCCAGGCATCAACTCGCCCGGTTGCGGAACACTCAACGTGCCGAGCTCGGCTAATGTCTTCTCGTAGAACTCAGGAGTCCAGTTCAAATTCAGAGAAAGATTCGGCTGCACCAATCGCGCAGTGCCATTCGCCGGTTGCGGCGGAGCTGTGAAGAAGCTTCCTGTCTGCAGAATACCCACCAGCAAAATGCATGCCGCCAGAACCAGTGGGCGGCGCTCTCGTCGTCCCACAAACACCGACGCAAAAGCGGCATTCACCAGCAGTATTTCGAATGACAATCCGTATACTCCGGTGATGGTCGCGATCCGTGAGAGAGGGATATTGTCGACCAGCGCCGTACCCATCAAGTCCCAGGGAAAGGCAATCACACGCGAGCGGAACAACTCCAGTGCTACCCAAAGAAATGGTGCGAGAATAAGCGCCCGCGGCCCGAGTTTCAGCCGGCCGGCGGCCAGCGCGAACAATCCGCCAAAGGCAGCATGGACCAGTCCTAGATATAGGCAAAAGAGAACGAGGATTCCGGCAGCGACCGCAGTGTTCAATCCGCCATAGGAATTCATGACGTGATAAATCCAGTAGCACGACCCGAGATAAACGATCACGCCACTGACATACCCAAGGATGAGCCCCTGTCGAACGGAAGCCACCGAACTAGGAACGCGTCCCATCCGGCGCTCATGAAGTATGGCCACAAGCAGCGGCGTTAGCGCGATCCAGCAGAGCCAGTTCAGGTTTGGGATCGGAAATGCCAGCACCTGCAGCACGCCGGAAAGGATCGCCAGCAACCATGCCTGCCAAGGGATCGCATAGGAAGACGGGCGTCGCTCCAGAACACGTCGGGGCGATTTGGACACGTCAGGAATTTGGCGAGTTCCAGCCATCAGGATCAGAGTTAATTGTAAATGCTATGTAGCTACGGGCGGACGATGCGATATCGATTGAATTCGTGGTCGCCGATTCGGCGCGAACTGATCCATCTCCAGCGCGAAGCGTTTTCCTTCATGAAGCCGGGGCCGAAGAAGACGGTCGGACGCGTTGTAGTGAACTTCGGATTCGCGAGCTCTTCCGGAGTACGCAGCTGCTCATTGGGAACGAACTGTCCGACCTCAATTGGCGCAATCGTCAGAAATTTTTCGTCAATCAGTCCTGCTCGCGACATGCTCCCGTAGAGCGTGGGACCGCCTTCGCAGAGAAGATAGCGGATCCCAAAGTCCCGATGCAGCAGTTCGACCATTCCCCGCAGGTCGACCGTACTTCCCTCGCCTGCGGTCACTATCTGCACACCAGAATTGCGGCTGCTTTGCTCAATCCGCGATGCTCCGGCCGCCGTGGTTACGACGATCGGATCTACATGCTCGCCGTCGAAACAGCGGTATTCCGACAGATCGATGTTGCCGGAGCCGCTGACAAAGACATTCTTCTCTCGTGCACGTCCCAGCTTACGCCGTAGCTCGCGCAAAGCTGGTTCCATGATGCGGAACACGGGACCGCGCTTTTCTTTGCCGCGAAGATTGGTCTCGTCCATCAGCGTATTGACACCGGTGAGCACCGCATCCGCATGCGCGCGCAGCAGATCCATCAGCCACCGATCTTCTGTTGACTGCGAGATATCTGCCCCTGAGGCGTGATACCCGCGGAACGACACTATGCCGTCGAGCGATTGCACGAAATTGGAGTAGATCCAGGGACGATCCGCAGGTGGCTCGGGAAATCCGAGCTTGCCGTAAGGCGCATACGCGGAATCCGCGACCGGCGATGGCTCACCTTGATCGAACAGGATTTCGAAATCGCGCATGCGCCTCCGTGAAATCGATTTTAGTGAGCCGCTGCCGTCTTAGTAGGAGCCTTCAGCGTGCGAATGTAGCGTACAAGCTGCCAGAGCTTTTCCTGCGACATCGAGCCAAATGCCGGCATTCCTTTGCTCACGTTTCCATTCGCGATCTTCCACTGCAACGCGCCATCGCTCTGTGCCTGGACCCCCGCTGATTTCAAGTTGGAGGCTCCAGCAATTCCAGCATCCCCGGTTTCTCCATGACAGGTCGAGCAGGAGCGCAAGAACGTAGATTGCCCTGCCTTAGCCGCATTCGCATCTTTAGCCAGTGGGTTCTTCTTCGCCGCCGCAGAAGCGGGCGCCTTCCAACTTGCGTCGTGTCCGGCGGATTGTTGCGCTGCAAGGCTCAGCTCCAACCCGAACAAGCAAACTACCAGCATGGCAAATTTCAAGTTTCTATAGCGCATGAAACGATGTGCTCCGTAAGCGAGAGTGAACGGCAACAATTCCTTAAATATATCAAGCCGGAAACACTGAATTTGAGGTGTTATTGCAAGATAGGAGAAACAAGCCGTTGGCGCACAAATTCCACCAGCTCCGGCGTGAGATATTTCGGCGGCTGAATTGGAAACACCGGCCTTCCGGCAATTAGCTTGAGGGAGACATCGTCCCATGCGGGGACAGCTCCTGATTTATTTGCATGAACAATGACCGCTGTGGCGCGATCAAGAAATTCGCGCGCCGAAGGCTTGAAGTCCTGAGTGCCGTAATCGAGAACGCTGAGGTAAATATCAGGCCGGACGAACTTCATCATGCTGTTCGATTCGAGGATCACATTCCCTGATTCCGCCAGTATCTGCCTGAGTCTCGGCATGGCTTCGGCCAAAAATCCTTGTCGCGTGCGCGCCCAATAAACTCTGTCGGCGCCGGCAACCAGGAAGCGTGAAGTATCGCTGTCGCCGGCACGGCTGTGTTCAATGTTTACCGCCCAGCTGTGATCGTCGGTCGCGCAGTCACAGGGCTCTCCGTCAGCCGAGCAGATGCCATGCCCATACTGCGTCACCTTGATTGCCGTCCAGTGCATCTCCGGAAGCGCTGTAATCAAGCCAGCAACCACGCTGGTCTTGCCTACGCTGCGAGAGTGACCGCCAACAATAACGACTGCCATAAGACCGTTTCGCGTAAGAGACTTGTGGGTGCCCCACACAACCTTCCTTTGGTTGTGTGGGAGGCAGTAGTGCAAACTTTTCGGCTGTCCCACTTGGGCCGAGCGGGAAATCCCACTACTTCTTAGCTAGACGCGCCAGCACCGCTAATTGCTTCAGATATTCGCGCACCGGCCGTGCCGGAGTTCCCCAGAACAGGATTCCCTTCCCGCGTAGTACCTTGTGCGGCAGAACCCCGCACTGGCCACCAAGAATCACGCCTTCGCCGATACGAATGTGGTCTCCCAAGCCGACCTGCCCTGCCATCACCACGTTATCTTCGATGACGCAGCTGCCCGAAATGCCGGTCTGAGCGGCGATCACGACATTCTTACCGATGCGGCAGTTGTGGCCGATGTGCACCAGGTTGTCGAGCTTCACGCCATCGCCAATCACGGTGACGTCCAGCGCTCCGCGGTCGACAGTACTGTTGGCGCCGATCTCGACATCGTTCCCGATTTCCAGTCGCCCGATCTGCGGGAACTTCTCATAGCGTCCCGTTGCGCCATCGCGCACATATCCGAAGCCGTCGCTGCCTAGCACCACTCCAGAATGAAAAACGCAGCGATCCCCAATGGTCGTTCCCGCGTAGATCGTGACATTCGCCTTGAGTTCGCAATCCGCGCCGACGCCAACACCTTTGCCCACATAGCATCCGGCGCCAATGCGGCTGCCTTCGGCAATCGTGACCCCATCCTCAACGACTGCATGCGGACCGATCTCCACATTCGCGCCGATCTTCGCGCTCGAACTCACTACCGCGCTGGGATGAACAAACGCTTCCGCTACAGGCCTGGGGCTAACCAGCACAGCAATCCGCGAGAACGCCAGTTTCGGCTGCGCACTGATAAGCAGCGGCTTTCCAGTCCCAACACGCGCGAACTCGCCAGCGACAATCGCTCCCGCCCCCGATCTCGATGCTTCCGGAAGAGCTTTCTCGTCTTCTACGAATACGGTCGCTGCCTCCGTCGCCGATTGCATGCTCGAAACCGTTGCGATGTCCACCTCTCCATCGCCCACGAGTTCCAACTGGAGTGCCTGCGCGATTGACTTGAGTTTCATAGGAGAAGGCTCAGTATAGTGGCGGCTGGCCCTCTGGGCGAGTCTTCCAGCGTTTGTGCACCCAAAGCCACTGGTCGGGATATTGCCGGACGTAATCCTCAATCACCTTCGTGAACAAGGCGGTATTCTCGATCACATCCCGTTCGGCATCACCCGTCCGGATCAGCGTGAGCGCCGGATCGAAGCGCACTCGATAGCGGCGGAGCACCGAATCCCAGATCGTGAACGCTGGAATCACAGCCGCATCCGTATGCAGAGCCACGCGCGCCAGTCCGCTGGCGGTGCAGGCCGGAATGCCGAAGAATGGCACGAACACGCCCTGCGGCGGCGTCATGTTCTGGTCCATCAACAGCCCGACCGTCTCTCCTTTTTTCATGGCTGCCAGCAGGCCGCGCGCAAAGTCCTGCTTCTCGAACGTCCGATTGCCATGCAAGGTTCGGTACCGATCGACCATTTCGTCCAGATAGGGATTGTCCAGTGCGCGAACCACGACGTTCAGCGGATTCCCAAATAGCGAGTGCGCGAACGAACCAATTTCCCATCCACCCAGGTGCGCAGTCAGGAAAAGCACGCCTTTGCCGCGCGCGTTAGCAGCGTCGTAGGCTTCATATCCTTCATAGATGGCAAGCGAGGAAATGTTCTTGCGCGTATACGACGGGAATTGGCAGAAATCGGCAAGCTGGCGCCCCAGCGTAGTGAATACGCCGTGGATTATGCGGCGCCGCTGACGTACCGACATCTGTGGAAATGCCATCTGTAGATTACGAAAGCCAACACGCCGAAGACGACCGTGAAGAACATAGACAAGCTGGCCAAGTAGGATTCCGCACGCGCGCGCCAACGGGCGCGGCATTAGGCCGAACAGTTTCACCACTATCCAGACTGGCAGATATTCGATTCGGTGGCGCATTCCAGACACGCGGACGGTAACATCTAGTGAAATTTGATGTCAATGAAGCTTGTTGAACATTCGCATCGCTGTATCGATCTGGCATCTAAACGGTAGTGCCGTCGTCGAAATTCCGGGCCGATTCCACTGAGCACATGAGGGAGAACGAAGATTGAGAGCCGCAAGAATCCACCGATTCGGCCCACCCAGCGTCATTGTCATCGAAGACGTTCCTCGTCCGGTACCGGGCGATGGGGAGATCCTGGTACACGTGGCCGCTGCCGGCGTTGGTCCGTGGGATGCGCTGATTCGTGAAGGTAAGAGCAAAGTCAGCCCGCCGCCTCCACTTACTCTTGGTTCCGATCTCTCTGGCGTCGTCGAAGCCATGGGACCCGGCGTAACCGGCTTTAACTCAGGTGACGAAGTGTACGGCGTCACGAATCCGCAGTTCATCGGAGCGTACGCCGAGTATGCTTTGGCCTCGAGCGGCATGGTAGCTCGCAAGCCTGCGCGCCTAAGCCACGTGGAGGCAGCGTCTGTCCCTGTGGTAGCCGTCACGGCTTGGCAGATGTTGTTCGAGTACGCTCACCTTCAGAGCGGTCAAACCGTGCTCATTCTCGGAGCAGCTGGTAGCGTCGGCGCTTATGCAGTCCAACTTGCGGCTCGATCGGGAATCCACGTCATCGCAACGGCTGGATCTGGCGATCTGGAATACGTGCGGAACCTCGGAGCCGAAACCGTTATCGATTATCGATCCGCTAAGCTCGACTACGCCGCTTGGTCCGTGGACGCGGTGCTGGATCTGGTGGGTGGAAAGACACGCGAAGAAGCAGTCCGGGCATTAAACACAGGTGGAATTCTCGTATCTGTCGTCTCCCCCGACCCTCTTCCTCGGCAACGCTCCGATATTCGCTCCGTCTTCTTTTATGTGGATGTGACGACTGCGCGGCTCAATACGATTTCTGAGATGCTGGATGCTGGAACGCTGTCCACTCAAGTTGGTACGGTACTTCCACTCGACCAGGCACTCGTCGCCCACGAGATGCTCGCCGGAGCACCACACGCGCGGGGCAAGATCGTTTTGCGAGTTGCTGGATGATTCCTGGCGGATCTTTCTACGTTGTTCTCGCTTCGGCGTTGCGAAAATACCGGGTCGCTCCTGGGCGAAACAGAAGCCAGGTAATCAGGACCAAGAAGACAGCGTGAATAGCAAGCTCCCGAAGCGGATGAAACACACTGATTGCAACGTGGAAAGCCATCCACGCCACCGCTAGCCACCGCGCCCAGTTCTGGCCGCGCAGCAAGAACGCTCCACCGAGGATTGCCGCGAACTCGGTGAGTTCGATCGCGATCGCATCAGTAGGAAAGGGCCTGGCCCTCAGAGCCTCATACCCGTGGCCGACGAAACCGGCGATTCCCACTGCCAGATAAAGGACAGCAATGATAGTGACCGAGATTGGACGCTTGGCATTCATGGAATGCTCCAGTGACAACTACCAGTCGCAGCGCGAGCCGGCGTGGCGAACAAAGTAATACCTAGAAGCCCGCAGAGTCCAACAGAAATTCGATGGCTCTTCTAGCTTGTCACTTTGAGATAGTGATGATGAAGCCCGTTATCGACAGCTATGGAGGTTCTTAGAGTTCTTTCAAATAGCAGGTGAAGAACGGTCTCTCTCTGTAGGTAAGTGTCAGTTCTTGCGACTGAATTGAAAAGCTCTCTAGTCCCCGATCCTTGGAGTACACCATCCCGCTGTGAATCTTTGCAATATCACCGAACGAATAACCGTCTGGAAGGTCGAAAAACTCGAAGTTAAATGACGTTCCGTACGAATGCATCGACCCGTCTTGCATCTCAACGACAAACGCTGTCCAGCTCATGGCAGTTTCACCGTGGATTTTCTTGAGAGTTGCGAGAGGCCAAGCGTAGGGAGAAGCTTCGACGGACTTGATCTCATAATCGGCGATGTGTGACCCGCCGGCGACGAAACTCTCGACCACCATTTTGTACTGGCCGGGCTGGCCCCGTAGCTGATCAAATCGACGAAGTGCAAGCTCCACTTGTAATTTCTTGCTTTGGAAAACAACGCAGGGCAGATATGTGTTGTCAGTGAGTCGAACCGCAGCACGGTAACGATTTCCGTAGATCTGATCAGCCAACGGCTCGATGCTGCTTTTTAAGAAGTTCGTCAAGTCCTCGGTTTTGATGTGACGTTGTGGTATTTGTGGCACTTTTCGCAATCTCTATCGGTTTGGTAGGAAGATTACACGATTACTGTAGAGAAATCCGCATACGACTCACAATCTTGTTTTGTATCGTTTGTGATAAACGTCGTCCTACGGCCCATAAACACGAAAGGCATCCTGACTCAGATTGATCAGGACGCCTTTGAGTGGTGCCGCCTGCAATGCTTGCGGCACAAACTTGATTTCGAATCAGTAAGAGACTAGGGTTAATCGTTCTCCTGCAGAGTCTTGATGTGTTCTTCGAGCGCTCGAGCGTATTCGCGTTCGGCTTCCAGCTCGGAATGCAACTTCTTCACCAGATTCTCCAGACGCATTACTTCGATGCGGAGTTTGCCGATATCCCCATTCGATGAGATTGCTGTTCGCACCGGTGGTGAGGGAATGCGAGCCGCCTGAGCCACGGGTGCGGGCGCAGCCACTGCAACCGCCGGAGCATTTACATACTCGGGAGCCGGCGCGCGCGGCGGAACCGGAGCAGAGAAAATGTCGCTCAGCGTCGTTGCCGGAGCTCCCTGTCCATTCCCATTTGCGCGAGCAGGTGCGGCCATCGGCGGAGGAGCTACCGGCGGCGCTGGCGCCGCAATCACGGGCACGGGCGCCGTCGCCGGAGCGTTCTTCTTATTTTCCAGCAGCTGTTTGACGCGGGCGATCAGATCTTGCGGTTGAAATGGTTTGCGGATCAGCTCGTCGGCCTTCACGGCGAACGCTTTCTCCGCAACATTGCGATTCACCACGCCTGACATCAGCACAACCGGCGTATTGCCAAAACCGGGGGTCTGTTTGATCTGCTGGCAGACCTCATACCCGTCCTTGCCTGGCATAATCACGTCGCTGATCACCACGTCAGGATGCTGTTGCTGCATCTGGGCAATGGCGGCATCGCCATCGTGACAGGCGACCACCTCGATGTTCTCGCGGCGGAATGCGATCTTGATGACCTCGCGCATGGTTGCGCTATCGTCAATGAAAAATACAGTAGGGGCGCTCATGGCAGCACTCCTTCGTCGCTGGGTTGCTGCTCCTGCTCCTCATCAATTTCGCGAAGTGCCTGCAGCATGAGTTCGGTAGCTGAATGCAGCACGGTCCGCGTACCGGGCGCGTATCCGTGAATGAACTTGTAAACTCCGCTCTCCACCTGGTTGCAACACTTCACAATCTGGATCACGGCATCATCGCCAATCAAATCGCCCGCCTCCGCATGGCTCAACTGGCCACCATCGAAGATGAGAATGCCGTCCGTCTGACCGGCATTGATGTGCAGCGAACCACTCTGGCGCGAGTGTTGCAGCATCTGGATCACACCGGGCAAATCCAGGTGCGAAAGATTGCCTTCCAGCGAAGTCTGCGAACTTTCCAGCATCTGCGTAGGCTGGAATCCTTCTTCGCGGCTGCGCAAGAAAGTGCGAACATGCGCGGCGATTCCTTCGGGCGCGAGTTTGCGGCTGACGCAGTCATCGCATCCGGCGCGGAACGCAGCCATCAGGCTGTTCTCGCTGTCTTCTCCCAGTGCAATCACCGGAATGTGCGAAGTCTTCTGATCCGCGTGCAGGATCGGAACAATCTCGAAGGCGCCCATCTCGCGCAGATTCGTGGCACACAGGATCGCGTCCGGCATGTCCCACTCCAGCATCGTGAGGGCATACGCCGCATCCATCGAGTGATTCACTTCAAAGCCCTCTTCGCGCAACGCGTTCGACAATCGCTTCGCAAACAGCACGTTACTATCGATAACCAGGAGTTTGCCGATTCCCGAAGTAGCCGTCGTCATGACGCCTCCTCCGCAGCCAGCGCTTCCAGGCTGATTACTTCCACCACTTCATTTTCCAAAGTCAATAAACCTTCAACATAAGGCGCGGCCTTGCCGACCGGCGCCGTCATTTCTTTGTTGAGCAACTCACAGTCGCCGCTTACAGGAATTGCGGTGCTCTCTTCCGCGGAACCGAATCGACGCCGTGCGATCAGATAAAACTTTCGTGCCGGAGCATCCGGACCAACCAGCGATGGAGCAATGTCCCACACCGGAATCACTTCGCCTCTCCGAACCAGCACGCCCGTCAGAAACGGCGTAGTGTGCGGAATCGTCTGCGGCTGGTCGACTTGAGCAAGCTCAGTGACGCGATCCGCCGGGAGCGCAAAGTGCTTCTCTCCCATCGGAAACAGCACAAACGAACTGACGGCGCTCATGAGCCCACCGCCGAAAAGATGTTTTCTTCGCTACGTGCCAGCAAGGTTTCCAGTGTCGTGATTTCCAGTCGACTCAGCAGCGCATCGGTATTCAGTACCGGAACTACACGGTTCTCCACGATCGCAAGCTTCGCGTACCAACGCCGTTCTTCACCTCGGAAAGCGAGCGGCAGCGGTACAGTCTGCGTGATCATCGTCATGCGCTCGATACCGTCGACCTTCAGCCCAACCGGATGACCACGAAATACCAACACCCGCGTGCTGCTGCTGGGCGGCAATCCAAAAAAGAAGTTGGCGTCGATCACGAAATGCAGGCGGTTACCACGGTGCAGCGTATGGCGAACTTTCTTCCCCAGCGCTCCAATCCCCGGAGCGGGAGTATTGTGCAGAGTGCGTATCGGCGTGAGTTCCGAGGCAATCAGGCGCAAGTCCTGCAATCCCTGGATCTCGCGAATCACATCGGCAGGCACAGCAAAGGTGAACTCGCCAACGGTGAACAGAATGGCAGCCTGTCCGCCGGGCGAGGCGAGATGCTTCCCGCGTTGTCCACGCGTTAATCTCACATCGCACCTACCCTGGCCGCGCCCATCAGGTATAAAACACGTTTCTCGACCACCGGAACAATGGCGTCGATCCCGAGCACCTGATCTACTGCTCCGGTTTTTATCGCCTCCGCGGGCATTCCGAAAATTACCGAAGTAACTTCGTCCTGCGCGATCACGTGTCCGCCTGAGGCTTTTACTGACTGCGAACCCTTTGCGCCGTCCGATCCCATTCCGGTAAGGATCACTCCGGTGGTCATCGGACCGCTGTAAGCGGCGGCGGTTTCCAAGGTGACGTCGGCGCACGGACGATATCCATTGATACGTTCGCCTTCATCGAGTGCGATTCTGCCCTGGGGCGTGATGCGCAGATGATGCGATCCAGGGCAAACATAGAAGACGCCCGGCTGCACCATTTCTCCGTGTTGCGCTTCCTTGACACGAATCTTCGCAACTTCTGCGAGCTGATGTGCGAACTGGCTGGTGAACGTTCCCGGCATATGCTGGACCAGAATCACCGCGCCCATAAAATCATGCGGGAACATCGGGACAAAATTCATCAACGTCTGTGGGCCGCCGGTCGAAGCCGCAACCACGATGATCGGGAAACGCCCATTCGCAGATTCCGGTGCCCCATTTGTGGGAGCCATCGGTGTGCTGACGCTTGCGACTGGTTTAGCAGGAGGTGCAGGCGCTGTTCCGTTGCCTCCGCCATTGTTTCCACTACCGTTATTGTTATTGCGAATCGTGCGAACTACGCGGACCCGCGACGCAACCTTCAATTTGCGGCACAATTCGTCGCGCACCGAATTCATATCGAGATCGATCGCGTTGGTCGGCTTCGGCACAAAATCGATGGCTCCAATCTCGAGTGCTCGCAACGTCGCCTCGGCTCCATCACGCGCTTCCGAGCTCACAATCACAATCGGCCGCGGATTCCGCGCCATGATGGCTTCGGAAGCCTGCAACCCGTCCATGTGCGGCATATTGATGTCCATGCTGATCACGTCGGGATTGAGCGACTCGTTTAGAGACACAGCCTCACGGCCGTCGCGCGCTTCGCCCACGACCTCCATCTGCGGATCGGCCGCAATGATGCTTTGCAGCACCTTGCGCATGAACGCCGAATCATCGACGATCAGCACCCGCGTTCTTTGACCAGCACTCATCTTCTGTCCCTAAACCTGTACTTCTGCCCCAGCCGCCGCTGCATTGGCTGCCAGGTGCGGCAGCGCGTGCCCAATCATCTGCGCAACCGAAGCAATCAATTGATCTTCCTGCACCGGCTTCACCATGAACGCCGTTGCACCCTCGCTCATAGCGCGCTCGCGGTGCTTCGCGCCCGCACGCGACGTGACTACCATCACCGGTATTCGTTTGGTATCTGGATTCTGCCTCAGGTGCATCATCAACTCGTAGCCGTTGGTACGCGGCATCTCGAGGTCGGTGATCACCAGATCGCATCCACCCTGCAGCACGATTTCGAGCGCCTCGAGACCGTCAGCAGCAAGCTTCACGCGATAGCCCGCTTTCTCCAACATGCGTCCGACAAACTTGCGCACGCTGATCGAATCGTCAGCCAGCACAATGACTTTCTCGTCTGGCACCGGCGCAATCGCTTCGCGCGGAATGCTGTTGTGCGCGACCGCCATTGAACCCGGGGCGAACACCCGGGCCGCAGCCGCCGACAACATCAACGGTTTGTGCTCGATGGATTCGCCTACAACTAGCCGGTTGAGATCGACCAACAGAATCAGGCTTCCGTCAGGAGCGATCGTTGCACCCGGAAACAGCTTCACGTTCCGCAGGTACTCGCCCATGTTCTTGATGACGATTTCGTCTTTGCGCAGGACCTCTTCGACGACAATGCCGACCTGGCGTCCGCCAATGTTCACGATCACCAGCCGATAGAAGCCATTGACCGGCTCGATCGGCGGCAATCCCAGTTCGCGATCGAGACGAACGATCTCTGTGACTTCGTCGCGCACTTTTGTGAGCAACTTCTCGCCGACTTCTTCGATGTCGCTCTCGCGCAAGCGGCGGATCTCTTCCACGAACGACAGCGGGAATGCGAACTGCGCTTCTCCGCAGCGCACAAACAGCGCCTGCGAGATGATCAGCGTGAGCGGGACTTTCAGCGTGAAACGAGTGCCCACGCCTTTCTGCGTGTCGATCTCAATTTCGCCATTTAACGCGCTGAGATTCGCACGAACCACGTCCAATCCAACTCCGCGCCCAGCCAGTTCCGTTTTACGCGGCGCAGTCGAGAATCCCGGATGGAACAGCAATTCCAGCAAGTCGCGATCTGGAGTCTGTGCCGCTTGCTCAGCAGATAGCAGCCCAAGATCGGTCGCCGTGTGGCGAACTTTTTCGTAATCGATACCGCGGCCGTCGTCTTCTACTTCGATGTATATGTGATTGCCCCGATGGTAGGCACGAACCGCCACATTGCCATGATCGGATTTTCCGGACTCATAGCGCTCTTCCGCGCGCTCGATTCCATGCGCTACTGAGTTGCGAACCAGATGCAGCAACGGATCGGCGATCTGCTGAATAATGTTGTTGTCGAGTTCGGTGTCGTCACCTTCCAGCTTCAGGTCGATCAGCTTGTTCGAAGCCTTCGCCGCGTCGCGGGCCGTGCGAGCGATGCGCGTATAAAGGTTGCCAATCGGCACCATGCGCGCCTGCGTGATTTCATCCTGCAGACGGTGCGCAAGCTTGGTGAACTCATCAATGTCGCCATCAACCCGGCGCACAAATCCATCGAGCTGACTGAGAACTTCCGTGATGTCGGCCGAGATTTCCGTCAGCGAGCGCGAGAGGATGTTGAACTCGTCATAGCGATCCATTTCCAACTCACTGAACTCAGCGAGCGAGGGATCGAACGAGTGCGAGTAACTCGAATAGCCTCCGCGGAACGGATACGACTCGCTCACCGGCCAGCCCGAATCCGGCGGTGCGAAGCCGCTCATCGAGGCGAGCGGCGGATAGTTTTGTGGGCGCGACTGCGGTTGCGGGCTGCTGCTGCCGAGAATGTTGTTGAACTCGTGCTTCTCCTGGAATTCGGTCACCTTGTCAATCAGCCGTGCCTTGGAGAAGTTCAGCACATCGGCCAGGCGTTCCAATTCAGCAACGCGCCCTAACATGCGCGTGCGGTTGATCACCAGTTCACCGACCGCGTTCATCATGCGGTCCAATCGTTCCAGCCCGATACGCACCGACTTCGACGGCGGCGTACCGCCAGAAGCTTTGCGCGAACCGACGATAATCTCTTCCGCTTCCGGCGAATGATCCGGCGGGACAGCAGCCGCAACGTCCTTGTGTTCAGGCGCGCGCTGCGGTTCAACCGCCGAAGGGGGAACGAAGACCGGCGAGACAGGCGCTGCAATCGTCTGTGCGAACTGCGGCAAAGCCACAGCAGCCGATGGTCGCGCAGTTGCCTCGCTAACCACTGCCTTCGGTTGATCAGCAATCCCGAGGAAATCTTCCATCGAGGGAGCCGGAGCTTCTTCAACGGTCGTCGGCGCCGCGCCCTCTTCCTGTTCTTCCGGCGCGAGATTCGCAATGCGCGTCAGGAGCGACTTCACGCTCGCCTGAAGCGTCGCTTCGTCGGGCCACTGGTTGTAGAGGAACTTCTTCAGGGCATCGACGGATTCCAGGCAGATATCGACAATCGACGCACTGGGCCGCAGCTCACCATCGCGCAATCGTCCGACGAGATCTTCTGCGCGATGTGCCACGCGCGAAATGCGATGCAGCCCAACCTGCGCCGCCGATCCCTTAATCGTATGCATCGCGCGGAAGAGTCGATGAATATCTTCGGGATTCGGATTTGCCTCCAATGACAACAGGCAATCCGTCACCGCCTGAATATGTTCTTCAACTTCCGGAACGAAGAACTCCAGCACCTCGGCTGGGACTTCGTCGTCCGGAGCAAGATCCGGAATCTGAATCTTCGGTGGCTCCGGCTTGCGCACTGGCATCGCCCTCTGCGGCATCACTACAGTTGCAGCAGGCAGCGGCGGTGCAGCCGGCGCTGGCTCTGCGACTGCAGGCGTCATCACTACCGGCGCGACTGGCTGCGAGGCTTCTTCCAAAACCGGCGTTGGCTCATCGAATGTCGGCAGCGCAACTTGAGGTCGTTCCTGCGCCTCATGAACCAGCGGCTCCGGCTCCCAACTGGCAGGCGGCATCGGATGCCGCTCAGGATCGGGCGCTGCAACCGGTTCTGGCTCTTTCGCTGCTTCGGTGCTCTGGAAAGCGTATGGATATTTTTCTCTGAAGCCCTGGAACTCATCTTCCGATTCCACCCCGTTCGTGCTGACCATCAGCAGATCGGATTCAAGAACCGCGATGCCTTCGTAAATGAATTCGACCAGTGGCCCCGAGGCTTCCTGGCTGATCCCCGCATTGATCGCGTACTGGAAGATGTGCGCCAGCTTGCTTGCAACTTCCGCAAACAGCTTGAACTGATACAGGCCAGACGAGCCAACCAGAGTGTGCGCCGCCACATACAGGCGCTCCAGGTCCTGTGCCGCAGGATAGGGATCCTGAAGCACACTGGAGTACTCCCGCAGGAACTGCAAATGCTCCGACGCTTCCTGCAGGAAGACTTCCAGCATGTCCTGGTTAGGCGTGTTCACTCACTCGCCTCCGCATTCGAAACTGGCCACCGCGCAATGTTGTTGCCCGGCTTCTGATAGATCCGAATATCGCGATGCACAATCGTTTCGAACTTCACGTTCGGGTTGTTCATCGATTCCGCGTGTCCGAGGAACAGATACCCACCCGGTTCCAGAGCGTCATGCAGTCGCTGAATCACTGCGGCACGGCGCTCGTCCGAAAAATAAATCAGCACATTCATGCAGAAGATCACGTCGAAGCGGCCCATGTAGGTGCCGTCGACCAGGTTCATAGGCACAAACGAAACCAGGTTCCGCACTCGCGGCTTCACCATGAATTGATCGCCAACTTTGGCGAAGGATGTCTCAATCTGCTTCGGCGTCAACTGTCCCAGCGAGCGTCGCGTGTACACTCCACGTTCCGCATGCTGCAATGCACGACGGCTGATGTCGGTCGCGAGAATGTGCAACTTCCAGCTATCAGCAAATTCCAGCGCCTCAGACAGCGTGATGGCCACCGAGTATGGCTCTTCCCCTGTCGAACATCCGGCGCACCATATGCGCAGTGCTCGCGGATTCTCCCAGAACTTCTTCACATGCATCTCGGGAAGGATCTTTCGCTCCAGCAGTTCGAAAATATGCGGATAGCGGAAGAACGAGGTCTCCTGCGTGAGCAATCGCTCGAGCAGGCTCTCGTATTCAACGTTCGAATTCTTCACCGTGCGCAAAAGATCGAGCCCGCGAACGAGCTTCTTGTGCGCCATGTGTTCCTGTATGCGCAAAGAGAAAAAGCGCTGGCGGGTTTCGTCGAACAAAATGCCAGTACGCTGCTCAATGAGCGCGGCGAGTTCACCGAGTTCGTGCTCGGTAACGATGGTCGCGAGCTGAGTGTGTGCGGTCATCTATCGTCAGGGCCTGTAGGTTTCTGGTTGCGCACTCAAGTTTGAGCGGCGGACTCGTTGGTTAACGAGTTCCGCCACCATTGCGACCCGTTGTGGCCACCAGTTCCGGACGTCCGCTTGCCGGCAGAGCCGGAGTCGGAGGAGCCGCGGAAATCTTGAATTGCGAAAGCGCTTCGTTCAGCTGCTCGGAGAGTTTCACCATCTGCTCCACCGTGCGGGCCGTCTGGCGAGTTCCTTGCGAAGTCTGCCGCGTAATGCTGGAGATGATCTGCATCGCGTTCGCCACGCCTTCTGTACCGCGCACCTGCTGTTTCGAAGCGAGCGAAATCTCCTGCACGAGTTCGGCGGACTGGCGTACCACGCTGGAAATAGCTTCCAGCGCTTTGCCGGCCTGATCGGCCAGCCTGGCGCCGACTTCCACTTCCTTCGTGCCTTCTTCCATCACCACCACGGCTTCGTTCGTTTCCGCCTGGATCGCCTTAATCAGCGCAGCGATGTCTTTCGTAGCCGTTCGCGAGTGTTCCGCCAGTTTGCGGACTTCATCAGCGACTACGGCGAAACCGCGTCCGGCTTCACCGGCACGCGCAGCTTCGATCGCGGCATTCAGAGCCAACAGGTTGGTTTGCTCTGTAATGTCGTTAATCACGTTGACGATTTCAGAAATTTCCAGCGAACGATCGCCCAGCGACTTGATCTTCTTCGCCGTTGCCTGCACCGAGGACCGGATACGCTGCATGCCGTCGAGCGTATCGCGCACCGATCGGTTACCCTGTTCGGCGGCGTCGAGCGCGCGGCGGGCAGCTTCAGCGCTCGCTTCGGCATTGTTCGACACCTGTTTCATCGAGACCGTCAGCTCTTCCACAGCGGACGACGTATTCGTGATTTCCTGGTCCTGCTGGCTGGCGCCGCCGGCCATCTCTTCCGAAGAAATCAGAATCTCGTTGGCGCTGCTGGAGACGTCGACAGCGGCATTGCGCACGCGCTCAATCACTCGTCCGAAATTGTCGAGCATGTAGTTGACGGAGTCGACCACGTTGCCCAGCGCGTCGTTGGTGACCTTGCCACGCAGCGTCAGGTCGCCACGGGCGATCTGGCTGACAATAGTCAGGAACTCAGTGACGCTCTTCTGCAGAGTGTCCTGTGCCTGCTGGTCGCGACCAGTGCGCGAGAGTTTCTCGGCCAGCCGATTCCAGTTCTCCGCAACCACGGCGAAGTCATTCTGCGAAGAGATCTCCAGGCGAGCGTTGTTGTCGCCGCCGGCGATCTTCTCGGAGAACTCGGTGATCTCCTGCACCGGCTTCACGATCTTGCTGCCCAGCACACTAATGCTGAAGATGGCAGCAGCAGCGCCGATCGCGACCGCGAACAGCAGCTGCGGCCCAGAGCTTCCGCCCAGGGCACCAGCGTCGCGAAGACCGAGTCCACCAGAGTGGGCTCCCGCTTCATAGGCAAGCCACAGTACGAGTAGCACCGCTACCACGTTCACCGTGACTATCATCCAGATGGTCGAACTCAGACGACCTTTCATTGTTACCTCCACCGGAAGCGTTCAGCTATCAGCTGTCGGCTTTCGGCTCATCTCGATAAACTTCCCGTACAACAATCCCCGCAAAGGGAGTCAAATCACCGGCACTGGAAAACTCTCCAGCACCTTGTTCAAATCCAAAGCCAGCGCCAGCTTCTCGTCGATGCGCAACATCCCACAGCAGTGCGGAACGTCCTTGGGCGCTTCGTCCACTAGCAGCGGATCGCTCGTCGAATGCGTCCCAATCACTTCGTCGGACGCGATTCCCAACCGCAATTCGCCCACTTCATCCTTCGCCGGCAACAACGCAACCACCACATGCTTGGGTGGAAGATCGCCGCGATGGCCTTCCGTGAAAGCAATGTCGATGATGGGGATAATGTTTCCCCGCAAATTGAAAATGCCCCGCACGAATGTTGGTGCACGTGGCACCGGCGTCAACGTCGGCCACTCCACCACTTCCTCGATATCGAGAACCGGCAGGCAGAAGCGTTCACGTCCGGCGCGGAACAGGCAATATTGTGTCTGCGGTGCTGTCGGTTCATTCAGCAACTGCAACTGCTCAGGCGAGCTTTCCACCTGATTCGCTGCGTTCTCGACTTGTGTCTGCTCTGGCATTTCAATTCGTACTAAAGAAACTTCTGAATCACTCCCAACAACTCTTGCGCTGTAAACGGCTTTACCACGTACCCATCAGCGCCCTGTTGCTGGCCCCAAAACTTGTCGCTATCCGTGTTCTTCGAAGTCACCAGCAATACCGGGATCTGGCTATACGACGCGTGACTCTTCAACTCCCGGCATGCCTGGAAGCCGTTACGCTGCGGCATCACTACGTCGAGCAAGATCAGCGCGGGATGTTCCGCGTCGATGGTCTGCTCGATCCGCAAGGGATCGTTGAGCGGCACCGGCCAATACCCGGCTTGCTCGAGCACGTTCTGCATCAACTTCATCTCAGCCATCGAGTCGTCGACGATGAGCACTTTTTTCAACACACGGATCTCCGCGTTACTAAAAGAGCAATTGCCGAGCCACACTACGGGTTCGGTCTCAATCTCGTATTACTTTGGTACAGCCATTTCTTTTCAACTACTTACATCTGGATCACGAAGCCTTACGCGCTCCGCGTTCCAGTACCGACAACGACCTCCATCTCAGAGTGAGACTTCTTCTCCGCAAACGTCATTTCGGATTCGAGACTGGAGAATCGTTGAATAATCTCGTGTACACGCATCGACATGCTGTGAATGGTCGCGATCTGATCTCGCACTTCCGCCGACAGCGAACCGGGTTCCAGCAGCAAAAGCTCCGAGTTTCCCAGTATCGATGTCAGTGCATTGTTCAGGCTGTGGCGCATGTCCAGCATGTAGCGCCCAAGCACCGCATGGCGCTCAGCGGCAACCGTCGACTGCTCTGCCTGGCGCGCGCGATTCACTGCACCGACACGGCGTGCCGCCTCCGACGCCAGCAAGACTGCCGCGTTCACCCAGCCTTCGTAATCATTGAGAACCAGAGCTCGCGGATGCGCGCTGCGTACTGCGTGGGCTTGCGCCGCTCGATGAGCCACATACAGCACCGGGCGATTTTCGTAACTGATCTTCTTCAGTACTTCCAGCGGATTGTCATCGTGCAAAGGTCCCACGATCGCCAGGTCATAACCAGCCTGCTCATGGCGCGTCCATGCATCGGTGCTGCATTCAATGAAAGAGGGTACGGCGCGTTCAGTTTGCCAGCGGCCAATCAGGGTAGTTGCGAACTCCGGATCGTCTGAGAAAATCAGGACGGTTAACTGGCTCACTTTGAGATCTCCACTTCGATTTCTTTGCGTCGCCTGCTCACACACTTCGTGGGTGCACCAGCGCGGCACCGGGCGCTCAGCGGATAAATGCACGACACGAGCCAAAGCTCGTCCCAGGCGAACGGCTGTAACCTGTTCATTTTTCGAGAGGTGAAAGCGATGAGTGGCGCGGCAGAAGGCGATTATCGTCTCAAGCTGAAATCAGGTCTCAATTTCGCAGATTGATCACGAGATGCGACGCAGGTCGGAAGCGAGAGATTTCTGCTTCCGAAGCGTCTCAACTGGAAACAGCTAAAAGAAGTTGGGGGAGGGACGATCCAAACCTAGTAGCACAGCAGGAAGCCGCTCTCATTCCACTTCGTAACGGCGCGACTCCAAACCACGCGGGCGATCACTTCGCCCCATGGATAAATCACGCGAAATTCGCGGCCGCTCGCGAGCGGCGGGTGTGCATGCCTCACGCGAAATCCGTGAATACTGATGTCCAGGAGTTCGGCCTCCACCTGCTGTCCATCCTTTGAAATCAGCTTCACATTGCCGCTGATAGCCAGCCGGGTCTCTCTGCCTGAACCCTTCTTCGTCGAGATAAATGGGATTGACGGCTCCGCCATTTCTGGTACTCCCACTACCGAGATTACGTTGCACATTTGGACCATGCAATGTACCTACAGCCCCTGTACTTCCGGACCTGTACTTTCGGAACGTGGGTCAAGCCAGCCGCTTCCCTAGTACAAACAGATTACGTACAGGGCGCACGATTGCAGCTACCATATGGCATCTGTGGGGGCTAGCTTGCGGAAGCTCAATATCAACTGGAAACGCGTCGGTGAAATCGCCTGGAAATCGGCGGCCGTTCTGGCCTGTATTTGGCTCGTCGGCGTCATCTTCTTTAATTACGCCATGTACCAGACGCCCGAGCGCTTCGGGCGCATCATGTCCCGGACGCCCGTAGTCGCCTTCATCACGCTGCCATTTGAAACCCTGTGGACGCGCGCACGCGCAGGCACAGTCCAGCCCGGCGAAATGGCTCCCGACTTTACTCTTCCCACGCTCGACAAATCTTCCCACGTGCAGCTCAGTTCGTTTCGCGGCAAACAGCCGGTCGTTCTCGTCTTTGGCAGCTACACCTGACCGCCCTTCCGGCGGGAGGTTCCTGCCCTCAACAAGCTCTACGATCAGTACAAAGATAAGGTCGCGTTCTACGCCGTCTACATCCTCGAGGCGCATCCCAGCGACGTTTGGCAAATGCAAAGCAACATCAAAGACAAGGTCGTCTTCGCCAGTCCGAAAAATGAGGAAGAGCGATCAGCAGTGGCTGGAAGTTGTGTCCGCAATCTCGGAATCAAGTTCCCCGCCTTGCTCGACGGCTTTGATAACACTACGGAGCACTTGTACACCGGGTGGCCCGATCGCCTTTATCTGATCGATATTTCGGGGAAGGTGGTTTACAAGAGCCGCCCCGGTCCTTTCGGTTTCAAGCCTGACGACCTGAAGAATGCGCTGAGCCGACTGCAACACTAAACATCTTCGAGAAACTCACTTCCATTCGATCACGCCGCAGTTCTGCCATGCATTCCGGTTGGAAATGGGTTGTACTCCCGAAATACCTGATCGAATCGAGAAAATGGCACATCTGATACCCATTCGCAAAGATGTATAGGAGGGTAAAAGATGTCAAAGAAGCTCGAAGGAAAGATCGCTCTCGTAACTGGTGGCTCGCGTGGTATCGGCGCCGCTATTGCAAAACGTTTAGCCGCGGATGGAGCCAGCGTGGCTATCACATACACGAAAGGCGCGGATGCGGCCTCGTCCGTGGTCAAGGAGATTGAACGCGCAGGCGGTAAGGCACTCGCGATTCAGGCGGACGCCACCGATGCCAAAGCCGTCAATGCCGCGGTCGAAAAGATCGTCGCTACTTTCGGTCGACTTGATGTGCTTGTGAACAATGCGGGTACGGCTGTTCCTAAGCGATTCGAAGACACCACTCTGGAGGAACTGGACCGCCTTATTGACCTTAACATCCGCGGCACCTTTGTGACGACGCAAGCGGCTCTGAAACAGATGAACGATGGAGGGCGCATCATCATGATCGGCTCGTGCGTCGGCGAGCGCGTCATGACCCCCGGGCTGGTGCCCTACTCGGCGACCAAAGGAGCGGTCAAAGTCTTCGCTCAGGGCTTGTCGAGAGAAGTCGGAAACCGCGGCATTACCGTCAATAATGTCCAGCCAGGACCTATCGACACAGATCTGAATCCGGCTTCCGGCGACTGGGCGGCACCACAGAAGGCCGCCACAGCACTCAACCGCTATGGGCATGTCGATGAGGTCGCGGCGTTGGTCGCATTCGTAGCTGGTCCCGAGGCTGCGTATATCACCGGCTCAAGCCTAACCGTCGACGGCGGCACCAACGCCTGACGCTCACCACCGTACCTCAGCGAGCGAAATATCCAGTCACTTTGGCAGGAGGAGTCTGCCCCGATGGCAACACTTACGAACAAAACCGCACTCATTACCGGAGGGTCACGCGGCATCGGCCGCGCGATCGCAATCGCCCTGTCCCAAGCGGGCGCACACGTCTTGGTTCATTATGGGCGCTCCGCGGCGGAAGCTGAGGCCGTCGTAGCTGCCATTCGTTCGAATGGAGGACGCGCGGATTCTCTTGGAGCGGACCTGGCGACTCCCGAGGGCCCGACCGTGCTGGCCAACGAGGTCCGCGCGATCGTCGGCAATCGATTGGATGTGCTCGTGGCGAATGCCGGCATCAGCAAGGCCGCAAAGCTTCAGGATCATACTGTGGCTGACTTCGACAATTTGTTCGCAACCAATGTTCGAGGTCCATTTTTTCTAGTGCAGCAACTCCTGCCCCTCCTTACCGAGGGCTCGAACATCATTGTGATCTCTTCTGCCGTGGCTCGTACCGTGGTTGGAAAGCCGGGTTTGGAGAATCCTTCAGTTCTCGCTTATGCCGCAACTAAGGGAGCTATCGAGACGCTTATCAGGAATTGGGCGGCGATTCTTGGGCCGCAGGGCATCCGTGTCAACGCAGTCGCGCCAGGCGTAATCGATACCGACCTGTCCAATTTCACCAAGACCGAAGCCGGGCGAGAGGTCGCCCTTAACATGCAGGCTTTGAAACGAATCGGTAAGCCCGAAGACGTGGCCGACGTAGTTGCATTTCTCGCATCAGATGCCGCGCGATGGATCACTGGGGCGAGCATTCCGGTCGACGGCGGCTCAAAACTCTGAGCCGCATCAGAAGTGATCGCTTTCCTGCAAGTTCACCACAATAAAAACGGGAGTCACCCTCGTGACTCCCGTCTCGACCCTTTTCAAGTCCCGCTAAACAACTGGGCTGCGGCCCTGGATCACACGAATCAGGACCACCACGATCGCCAGCACCAGCAGGATGTGTATGAATCCACCCAGCGTGTACGAGCTGACCATTCCCAAAGCCCACAGGATCAAAAGCAAAACGGCAATCGTCCAAAGCATTGAGATCTCCTTTGCCAACGCGGCGATCGGCGCGTGTCTAATCGCAATCGCCGAAAACCAAAAGTACGAAGCAGCGTAATCGAACTTGCTGAGCCGGCAACATCTGCCAAACTCACTGTGGGCTTAGAGATTTTCTGCAGCTCGGGAGTTGCCTGTCACAAAACGTGGCATGGAAAGCGGACGAATCAGAGCTTATTTAGGCCATCCAGCGCGGCAACCTTATAAGCCTCTGCCAGCGTGGGGTAATTGAAAACCGTATCGCGGAAGTATTCCATCGTGCCGCCCATTGTCAGCACCACCTGTCCGATGTGAACAATTTCGGCCGCTCGATCGCCGATCACGTGCACACCCAGCAACTTCAACGTCTCCGGATGGAAGAGTAGTTTCAACATGCCCTGCTCATCGCCAAGCATCTGTCCTTTTGCCAATTCCGCATAGCGTGCGCGTCCCACTTCGTAGGGAATCTTCGCCTGTGTCAGCTGCTCTTCCGTCTGTCCGACCATGGAGACTTCGGGAATGGTGTAGATGCCATAGGGAATGAGGTTGGGAATCATTTGGCTCGGCTGACCAAACATATGACAACTCGCCAGGCGTCCCTGCTCCATCGAAGTGCTGGCTAGCGCAGGAAATCCGATGACATCACCCGCAGCGTAAATGTTGGGCACTGACGTCTGGAAGTGTTCGTTCACCAGCAGCTTGCCGCGGCCATCGGGCGTAACTCCGGTCGCCGTGATGTTGATCTGGTCGCTATTCGCCTGGCGTCCCACCGCGTAGAGCAGCCCTTGTCCATGAACGACCTTGCCGCTCTCCAACTTGGCGCAAACGCGATCGCGCTCCGCGTCGTACGCAACTGATACGACCTTTTCGCCCAATCGGAACACCGTCCCCAATTGCCGCAATTGGAAACACAGGCTCTCGACAATCTCGCGATCCACGAAATCCAGCAGCGTCGGCCTTTGATCGATAATGGTGACCTTCACACCAATCGCCGCAAAAATCGATGCATACTCCAGTCCGATAATTCCCGCGCCCACCACCACCAGCTCCCGCGGGATCTCCTGCAGATCGCAAATCTGGTCGGAGTCAAATATCCGCTTGCCGTCGATTGGAATTCCCGCATCGTGTGCCGGCCGCGTGCCGCAGGCGACCAGGATCTTGTCCGCGCGCATCTCAAACGTCGCTTCCTCGCTGACAATTTCTATCGTGTTCGCATCGACGAAGCGCGCATTCCCCTCTAGCGTGGTGATGTTGTTGCGTCGCAGCTGCGCCTTGATCACATCGATCTCACGCGTCATTACGCTATTCGCGCGGAAGATCAGATCCTGCATGTCGACACGATCTTTCAGCACGTAACTCTGCCCGTAGAACGTGCGCTGCCGGAATCCACTGAGATAAAGCACCGCTTCGCGCAACGTCTTGCTCGGAATTGTCCCGGTGTGAACGCACACGCCGCCGATCGTTCGTTTGCGATCGATGATGGCGACTTTCCTCCGCAGCTTCGCGGCGCAGATAGCGCCTTTCTGCCCAGCGGGACCGCTGCCAATGACGATCAGGTCATATTCGTGGGAATTCATACGGTCTGGTCAAAGTAACATCAAGTCGCCGCTGGCGGGAAGCGTCAGAGACCTCAGTCGCGAAACAAATCTGCTACTGGTTTGTCATCTGCCGTTAACACATAATTCCAATGCATCCAAACGGCAGAACTAATGGCAACGATTCTCTATGGTGTAAATGGCGAAGGCTCCGGCCACTCCACCCGTGCGAAGGAAGTCATCCTCCATCTTCAGGAGCAAGGCCACACAGTGCACGTGGCGTCCTCAGATCGTGGACTGCGAAACCTCTCCGAGTTTTTCGACGTCACCGAAATCTACGGACTGCGTTTCGCCTATGTGAACAATCGTGTTCGCTACGAGCGCACTGTAGCGAAGAATCTCATTTCCGCGCCTCGCGCCGCACGCAGCTTGCGCAAACTCGGCGGCCTTGCAAAACAGTGGAACATCGATCTTGTCTGCACCGACTTCGAACCGCTGACCTGCCATCTCGGACATCAACTCCACCTGCCAATTATCTCGATCGATAACCAGCATTGCCTGACCAACGCTTCTGTCTCATATCCGAAGGAATTTCGCCGCGATGCTGCCGCCGCAAAACTGGTCACGCGCCTGATGACGCCGCGCGCCAACGCTTATCTGGCGATTTCATTCTTCCCGGCAAAAGTAAAAAAGCAAAACACCTGCCTGCTTCCACCGATCCTGCGTAGAGAAATCCTGGACGCGAAGCCCTCCGTCGGAAGATCACGTCCTCGTCTACGTCACTTCGCCCTCGCCGGATCTCGCCGCGCTCTTGCGACAGGTTCGCTGTGAGTTTCTCTGTTACGGATTCGGGCGCGAAGAACGCGATAACAACATCACCTACAAGAAGCCGTCAGCTGCCGAATTCCTGAAAGATCTCGCGGGCTGCAAGGCCGTGATCGCGAATACCGGATTCTCGCTCGTTAGCGAGGCTCTTCACCTCGGCAAGCCTTATCTCGGTGTGCCGGTGAAGCATCAGTTCGAGCAGGTTTTCAATGCCTACTATCTGGAACAGGCGGGCTATGGGCCGTTCTGGCGAGAGCTGAATAAGGAACGGATCGAATCCTTCCTTTTCAACCTGGATTCCTATCGGGATCAACTAGCCACCTACCCTCGGCAGGACAACTCCCTGCTCTTCGCGAGACTTGACGAACTGATAGCCCAGTACACACAGCGAGGGGCGAAGGTGAAGAGCGCGCGTGTCTAATCTTGAGCCGAATCCCGGCGGTCAACTTCCTGAACTCGAGCGCGCGCCCAAGCCTACCCGGCTGATCGAAACCGTCCTTCCGCTCAGCCTGATTGGCGCGATTCTGTTCCTCTTCTTGTTTTCCTGGCTTGCTCATGAGGTCTTCGAAGGCGCAACGGTTCGCTTCGATTCTGCCATCCGCGGATGGGTTCATCAGTTCGCATCGCCCAACCTGACACGAGCGATGTTTGCGATTTCGTGGATGGGCGCCCGTGGTCTGCTGCTCCTTTTTCTCATCTCGATCGTCGTCTTTCTTGTCTTTCGATGGCGCCGGGCTGCCCTCTGGCTCTTCTTGAGCGTCGCCGGAGCCGACGTACTCATCCTTACGCTGAAGTACGGCTTTCACCGGCAGCGCCCCGCCGCCTTCTTCGGCGTCGACCCAACCTCTTACAGCTTTCCCAGCGGACACTCCTTGGCTTCCTTCTGCTTCTACTTGGTACTCGCAGGTCTGCTCAGTTCGCGAGTACGGTCGACCGGTCTTCGCATCGCCATCTGGATCGTCGCCAGCCTGCTCGTCGCGGCTATCGGACTCTCGCGAATCTATCTCGGTGTGCACTATCCCAGCGACGTCATTGGCGGATATCTCGCCGCGGCCATCTGGGTCACCACGCTTCTCGCTGCCGACCACATGCGCGGACGTCGCCGATCCCAGCCCGGCGCAGAGAAAGCTTGATCCAGGCTGGACCGCCTCTTTGGGTTATCCGTCACATTCTTGCGGTCAGGCGACCCATATCATCAGCACACGCATGAATCGCTACGCCATCCTGACCAACCGGAAACGCGCAATCATCGCGCTCGTCCACTCGTTCTTTTTTCTACTGGTCGCGCTGATGAGTTTTCTTGGGCAGCCAAAGGCGGGTCTGTTCTTCTCACCGGCAAAGCCCGCAGGTGATTGGGCCATGCTCGGCATCTATCTGGTGGTGAGCACGATTCTGTTGATCCTGGTACGCGTCTCCACTTGCGCCCGCGAGCGCCTCTACTTCGCATTTTGCGCTACCAGCGCCAGCTTCGGATTGCTGCGTATTCTCCTGGGCGACAGCCATCTTTTTATTGCCCAGTATGTTCGCGTAGTGATGCTGGCTTGTGCCGTGCTGACCGGCTATATCATTCTCAGGCGCCAATCGGAAATATCACTCGGCGAAACTACAACCGCTGTCAGCTACTCCGAGTAGTCCTCAGCTCACGAATTATTTCGATCCCGTCGTCGGATTGGGCTGTTGCGCTGATTTACCGCAGTGGTCCGGCACCTTGAGATCCGCAAGTTGGGACGCGTCGTACGTTACTCCGCATATCACTACTGTGGTCGGAACACTCGGCCGTACTCTCATTGTTCGCCTGATGAGGTTCGCTGGAACCTGTAGCCGACTCACTATCTGGCTTTGCTTCTTTTGAAGGCTCGCTTCCGGTCGTCGTGTCCGAAGCGTCCTTTTCGGCCGCGGCCAAATCAGCACGTTGTGGTTCATCTTTCGCACCGGCACTCGGCTGTCGATCCGCCTCGAACGGAACGTCCGCGGAAGGTTTCTCAAGCCGGCTGGGTTGAGTTGGCGGAACTGATTGCGCCGCAGGCTGCGGCGGCGGAACCGTTTGCATAGTTGGCTGAGGCGCTGGTTGCACGGCAGCCATTGGTTCAGGCGCTGGTTCGCTCAGCACGATTCTCTGCAGCGCCGCCGGATTTCCCGCCGGGCTTATGAGAATAAAGTTGTAACGCGAACTCGCCAGGAGCGCCCCCACAACCGCACGCGGCGTGTCCGGACCGAACTCCCCCGATATCCTCTCGGCTGCTCCCAGCTGCACGCCCTCGATCTTTGCGTTGGTGAGATTGCGAATCTCAGTCAGCGTCTCCGCCAGGCTATTATTATTCGCCACCACGGTGAGTTGTCCGCCGGTATACGTCACTTGTGCCGGATGGCTTGTCGCTTTCGCAGCGGCCGCATCGCTTTTCCTCTGGGCAGAAGGCTTGGTCTGAGCAGCAGCAGCTGTAACAAGCACCGCCGCAAGAGCAATTCGAAGAATGGTGCCGGTCAACGGCAAAGCGGACCTCCGGGATTGCGGGTCCATCATAGCGCGACACCGTTTCGGTTGAGCAATCCTGCAATTGCCTTAGGAATTCAGAATTCGTTTCAAAATCCGAACAGGTTGGTTCGAATCGGCCGATAACCCTGTCCCTGCGCCCACATGCTCAGCGAAATCGTCGCTAAATCGTCAACCGCAGGAACGGCATGCCCATCCTTGGTCAGATCGATGCACTTCACATACGTCTGGCAGTTGTCGCACATGTGGAGGCGCGCACCGGAAAATTCCTCGGCCTGGTAGACGGGCAGCTTGGTGTTATCGAGTTCGCCGCAGTTCGGGCAGGCCACGCGGATGTGCGGCCACTCGGTTCCGCACAGCAGACACATTAACGCCAGCTTGGCGCCTTCGCCTTCGGGCCGCAGCACACCTAGTTGCGGCTTCGAATTGCATACTGGGCAGCTCGTGGCCGAGCCTTCCACTCGCAGGTTCGCGCGAGCGGCTACGGTCTCCGCATAAGGTTGAAGCAAGGTTCGCAGGAAAAAATCAGCTGGTCCGCTATCCGCCTTATCCGGCGAGTTCCAATACTCGGTGAGCATGGCTAGCCAGTTCACGTTCGCGGAATTTTCCAGGAAGTCGCGCAGGGTCTGGCTCCCATACTCCTGCACAAGCTGGAAGAGGACAGGCAAGTCCTTCATCAGATCGCGAATCTCGATGGAAGGAGAATGTACCAGGCGCTCGAACACTCGCCCCTGGAACCGCGCAATCATCCAGTAAAAGGAAAGAATGTTTTCCGCAGCGGGATATTTCTGCTTCAGTTCGTTGGCTCGATCGATCCGCTGTTCCCAGGAGAATCCCGTCATTTCACCGTGCGTCCATTCGCCACCTTTTTATACCAGAGTGGCGCATGGAGCATAGCCCATCCCCGAGAAACGTAACCGATCGTCATCGCCTTCACACTGCCCGGCACCACGAACACGCCCATATAAACGTGAATGATCAGCCCGCCAATCGTAATCAGCGCCGCCGCTTCATGGATGATCACCACGATTGGGAGTACCCAATGCCAGCTGCGAGAAATGCCCTCGGGAAACCACATCACGATCCCGCTGAGCAGCAATACGATTGCTCCATAGAACATCACCCAGTAGAAGATCTTCTGTCCTGCATCGAAGCGTCCCTGTGGCGGAAGCAGGTCGTCTTCGTTGGTGATGTAATACTTCACCTTATCCATCCAGACGCGATCTTCAGGAATCATGTGCAGATCTTGCTGCCATTGATGGTGCAAGTAGAAGTTTGCGAGTACGAAGCCAATGCCGACAATCGGGTGCCAGAAGCGCGCCGTCGCTCCGCCGCCCACCATCGCGACCAGCCAGTAGAGATACGGCGTGAAAAATCCCAGGCCGGTGACCATGCAATAGACATACGTTCCCGCTGTCACCCAGTGTGCAATCCGCTCGGCGGGCGTGTAGCGCTCGATCTCGTGCGCGTAAGGACCGTGTCGCAACACCGCATGTCTACTGGTTCCCATGGCTGTTGTCCTCCTTCATCTCCGCTTCCTTCGGTCCATATCGCAGATAATGGATGGCCACGCCTACTACACCGAACGCCATCGCCAGGCCGCCCAGCCATTTTGCCGGCCCCTTCCAGAGCTGAACCATGATCGGAATTCTTGGATTCGAAGGCAGGCCACCGTATTTCTCCGGATTCTTCGCATCGTGCAACACATAGATGACGTGGGTTCCATTGACCCCGTCCGGATCGTAAACTCCCGCATCTTTGTAACTGCTGTGCTCGCGAAGCTGCGTTGCCCGCTTTTCTGCCAGATCCTTCATGTCTTCCTTGCTGCCGAAGTGCAGGCAGCCCGTCGGACACGACTTCACGCACGCCGGCTCCAGCCCTGCATTCACGCGATCCGAGCACAGCGTGCACTTGAAGACCTTCTTCGTCTCCGGATTGAAGCGCGGAATGTCGAACGGACAGCCGGTCACGCAGTACTGGCAGCCGATGCAATGCTCCTGCTGAAAATCGACGATCCCGTTTGAGTATTGAACGATTGCGCCATCGGCCGGACACGCCTTCAGGCAGCCCGGATCTTCGCAGTGCATGCACTGGTCTTTGCGCATCAGCCACTGGAACGTTCCGTCTTCATTTTCATGCTCATTGAAGCGGATCAGATTCCAATAGTTCCATTCTGTGTTGGGCATCGTCTGGTACGTGTTGTCGAACGTCGTCTGGCGGAATGGATATCCGTTCCATTCCACGCATGCGACCTCGCACGCCTTGCAGCCAATGCAGGTGGTGGTGTCGATCAGTTTGCAGACGCCGTAGTCGCGCGAGGTGTTCGCACCCGCAACTGTGCCTGCGTGACCAGAAATTGCTTTGATCTGAAGTGTGCCGCCAGCCATCGCCGATCTCCTACGCTTTCTCCAGCTTCACCAGGAAGCCCTTGAATTCCGGTGTGAACGCATTCGGATCGATCACAGCGGGCGATAGTTGGTTAGCCAGGGTCTTTGCGGTGCGGCCTTCGTCTTCAGCGATGCCGCGATAACCCCAGTGAATGGGAATGCCGATCTGGTACGTCTTCTTCCCGTCGATCAGCATTGGCTTGATGCGGCGTGTGACCATGGCCTTCGCGATGTAGAAACTCCGAGCGCTGGTCACTTTCACTTTCTCGCCGCCCTTGATACCCATCTCATCTGCTAATTCGGCGGGAATCTCCACGAACGGTTCCGGCTGCAGTTGTACGTTCATGGGATTGTTCTTCGTCCAGTAGTGATACATCTCGGTCAGCCGATACGTAGTGCAGACCAGGTTGTAGCCTTCGGCCACCGTACCCAGTTTGTCCATTGAAGACTTGAGTTGAATCGCCACCGGATTATGGTTCTGCTGCGGATGGAGCAGATTCTGCGTCGGGCTTTCGAATACTTCGTAGTGCTCGGGGAAAGGTCCATCCGCCACCATCCCCAGCGGCACGAAGATGCGGCCTACGCCCTCGGGGTTCATGATGAACGGTCCCATGTGGTCGGAAGGCGCCGAGTCCGGCTTGAAGTCGGGCACATCGTTCCCTGCCCACTTTTTCGTCGACTCGTTCCACCAGACCTGCGCTCGCGTCGGATCCCAAGGCTTCCCATTCAAATCGCAAGATGCGCGGTTATAGAGCACGCGCCGGTTTGCCGGCCACGACCATGCCCAGTTCGGATAAATTCCCAATCCTGACGGATCCTCAGTTCCACGACGTTGGATCATGGCGCCGGCTTCAGTCCATGATCCCGAAAACAGCCAGTTTCCACACATCGTCGACCCGTCGTCGCGCAGGAACGCAAAGCCGGGCAGCTGCTGACCAGCCTTGATTGTGGTTTGCGTCGCCGGATCAGTTACGTCAGCGATCGCTTTACCGTTGAGTTCTTTCGCGATCTCGGCCAGCGATGGGTTATACGGATTCGTGTAATTCCAACTGGCGTTAAGGATCGGGTCCGGGAACTTGCCGCCCTCTTGCTTATAGAGATCGCGAATCTTGAGAAAAATACGTGCCAGGATTTCCTGGTCAAGCTTGGCGTCACCCGGAGGTGGAACCGCCGCGTACTTCCATTGCAGCCACCGAGCCGAGTTGACGAATGTTCCATCCTTCTCTGCGAATCCCGCCCCCGGCAGCCGATACACCGTGGTATTGATCTGCTTCATCTCCTCCGGCGTAATCCCCGGAGCGCGCCAGAACTCGCTCGTCTCATCCGGATAGATCTCGCATACCACCAGGAAATCGGCCTTCTTCAGCGCACTAATGTTTTTCTCGGAATTTGGACCGATGGCCACACCATTCATTCCGAAGGCGAAGATTCCCTGCACCTTGCCTTCGAACATGTCATTCCAGATTTCGGTCCATGAGTAGTTGCGATCGACCTTCGGCAAGTAGTGAAAGGCGAAGTCGTTGTCCTTGGTCGCCGCGTTGCCATACATAGCCTTCAGGAACGAAACCGCGAATCTCGGCGTGTTCGACCAGTAGTTGAACGAGTCCCACTCGCCCGGTTTCGCCGGCTTCGGAGTTATCCGCGTGAGATAGCTTTTCAGGTCAGTGTCTTTGGGCGTCGGTACCTTCAGATAACCCGGCAGGATGTCGAAGATCCCCGCCATGTCGGTTGCGCCCTGGATATTAGAGTGTCCGCGCAGCGCATTCACACCACCGCCGGCCCGACCCACATTGCCCATCAGCAGCTGCAGCATGCAGGCGCCGCGAATCGTCTGCGTTCCTGAGCTGTGCTGGGTCCAGCCAACCGCATAAATGATGGTCGCAACCTGTTTCGTCGCGCCATCCTTCCGGACAGACGTAAACAGATCTGCCGCCTTGATGATCTGGTCTTTCGGAATTCCAGTGATTCGCTCGACTATCTCAGGCGTGTATCGCGAGTACTGTTGCTTCAGCAGTTGGTATACGCAGCGCGGATGCTGCAACGTCGGATCGTATGCCACTTTTTCCGGCAGCGACGGTGGAGGCGCCCCAGCCGCAGCGTATCCGTGTGCCGCGGCTTCCGGCTGAGACGCTGGAGTCTCGGTCTTGGTAAGGCCGCCACTCTCGTAGTTCCACGTGCTCTTGTCGTACGTGTGCTTCTCGCCATCCCACCCCGAATAAAGCCCGTCTTCCGGAAGCTTGAACCCCTCTTTAATGATGAACGAAGCATTCGTGTAGTTGACGAGGTATTCGCGGTTAACACGATCATTCTGCAGGGTGTAATTGATGAACGCGCCAAGCAGCGCAATATCCGAACCCGTCCGGATTTGCACGAACTGATCCGCTGACCGCCGCAGTCCGCGTGAAGCGCGGATCGACAACGATCATCTTCGCGTTGCGATTGCGTTTGGCTTCAATGGCCCACTTGAAACCACAGGGATGGTTCTCGGCAGGATTCCCGCCCATGATCAACATCATGTCGGTGTTCTTGATGTCGACCCAGCCATTCGTCATGGCGCCGCGCCCGAACGTTGGTCCCAAACTTGAGACCGTTGGGCCGTGTCAAACCCTGGCCTGATTTTCGAGGTGGGTAATTCCCAGGCTCCGCATCGACTTCACTACGAGGTAGTTGAACTCGTTGGTGTCGGTGCACCCGCCAGTGAAGGCGATATTCTCGCAACGATTCACCGTGGCGCCGTTGGCGTCCTTTTCGATGAATGCCGCGTCGCGCGCCTTCTTTGTACGTTGGGCAATCTCGGTGATCGCCTGCTCCCAACCAATATCTTCCCAATGATCCGATCCCGGACGCCGCACTTGCGGCTTCAGCAATCGCCGCTCATTGAGGATGTCCTGATAGAGTGCCGCGCCCTTGGGACACAGCGTCCCCCGATTAATCGGATGGTCGGGATCGCCTTCGACGTGGACCACCTGTGCGGTGACGTTTTTTGCTTTGTCGCCCAGCGTATGAATAATGACGCCGCAGCTAACTGAGCAATATGGACAAGTGGATCGCGTCTCTGTTGTCTTGGCGATCTTCAGTTCACGAGCTTGCGCTTGCGCAGCGGTAACATCAAAACCAAGAACGGTGGTAGCAACTGCACCGATCGATGTAACTTTCAGGAAATCGCGCCGAGTAGTGGTCACATCGCCTCCTGGGAAAAGCGATTTAGTTAACCAAAAAAGCGGCGGCTATTCTGCTCGTCCGCTGCTTCTTTCGTCAAGCTCAGATTGAAAATTCTATTTTGGGGATTCTTTTTGTATCAAAAAAAGAGTTCTGGATGGTGGGTAGCTGGCCAGCCAGCTGCCCTGCCGAGAGTTGAATATCTGGGTATTCTCTATGAACTCAGTCACATTTACCGCCGACACGAGCGATGCTACGAACTCTGATGAAGCGTCTCCTCAAGATCTGACTCAACGCTTGACCGATCCTTTATGCACAGGCGCCTCATCTGGGGATTTGCGACCAGAGCTGCCACACTTTTTTGGCGTCGACCTTTGCGAAGAAATTCTCACACTCTGTCGCTTTCAGTAATACCAGCATCGTGCCCGACTAGGGCGTGAGCTGCTGCGCAATTTTTTGCACTCTGCTTCCCGAGCCGCTGAATCCGATCAAGTTAGTGACATTTGTTCACAACGCTCCGGCAGGTCATTGATTTTTAACGGTTTCCAATTTAGATCGGCCTTGTGGTCCCAAACTGTGCCGAGGTTGAATTCGACGCGACGCCCTTGCTCCACGGATGCCGTTGGATTGAAACCCCGAGAGTGTCGTTGAGACTTGCGTCATTGAATTGCACACCCGGATCCGTGACTTAGTTCCCGAAGTCCATCGCGCATGAAGATTTTTCTTAGCCCAAGAAAAGTTCGATAAAAGATTCGTAAAGAAAAACCAACTTGACGCAGCGCTGCATCTAAGTGCGCAAGTTCGTTTTTGGGTGTCAGAACGAATGACACAACTTCTTAAAAGGGCCCATGCACGTGCATCAGAGGTTCTGTAGTATAGTCGCTGAACGAAAGCTGCTGCAGCAACACACCAGAGAACTCGAGCAGAATATCCAGCTTCTGCAGCAGAACATTGTCCGCGTCGTTAGAATCAGCCGCGCCCACTCCCTGCGCAGCGAAATAGGCAGAAGGTATCCCGAATCCAAACAGCTGTAAGTTTTCATCTGCGCCCCCTCCCGAGCACAGCGCCGTAGATAGTCATGAAAATGACAGAAATTTAATCCTGCGCGCCAAGAAACACTGACACTTTTGCAGGTACGATTCGGTGACTACGTTCTTGCAGGCTATTAAATTTTCAGGCTCTTGAGAATTGCGTCAAGGAGTGTGACTTATGCCCCGAGAGATGAATCTGGTAGAAAACGGAAACGTCATTGACACGCTAAACGGAATCCGCCTCTATCGTGGACTCTATAGCCGTGTAGCCCGAAACCTGGGAGTCGATCCTTCTTACGTCAGCCGCGTAGCCCGAGGCGAGCGTCGCTCGAAGAGCATCGAAGCCGCGCTAGGCGCCGAAGTCCGGCGGCTGGAAAAACGCATACGCCCCCGTGGCCATATGCGCTTCCATCTATAAACGCGCTGCTCTTCCGAAAAAAAGCGCCGTCCCCTTAGACGGCGCTTTTACTTTCCTATTGGCACGGCTGCTATTGCGGCAGAGTACCCGTGTAATAAAACAGCACGTATCCTTTGATCGTGCCGTCCGCTTGCGGAATGCCGAACGCTTTCACCAGTGTGCCGTTGACCAATGCCTGCGACACCGCAGTTCAATCCAGCAGAACTGGTAAGGTCCTGCGGAGTGATCGTGATGATTCCGCTCGACATGTCTACTTGGTAGACGAGAGTGGCCGATTTGCTAACGGAACTCAGCGTCACATTGACCGCAGTCGTTCCCCCAGTTACTGACAATCCGAAGCTGCCGCCGGTACTGTTCGCCACCCACGGACTGGCCACCGTCCCAATCGGAACCGAAGCCGGTTCGAGAATGACCCAAGGCGCTGACCAGCCGCTCTGGCTCGCCGAATCGCCCCATCTCGCCCATGTAGTTCCGCTCACCTTCAGAGCACCGACCGTGCCACCAAAGCTGACCGAACCGTTCGTTGCCGTGACGAAGTCAGCCACCGCATTCGTGCCCGTATCTGCGAGAGTGGGATAAGCAAAGTTCCACCACTCAAAGCCGGTGACCGCATTGCCATTCCCATCCTTACCGTTCGGACTGCTGCTCGAAATGTACGGAAGGTTGATCGTGTAATCATCCGTGGTTCGAACGAAGTTGCGCGTATAAGTGAATCCAGTGGTGGACGGCGCCGAGATTACGCCATCGTAGCGCGCAATTTCGATATCAACCGTCTGCGCCACCAGCGGCGTCGCTAACGGATCGTCTACGCTGACATGCACCTTGAATCCCCGTACCAGGTTCCCGCTCGTCAGGAACGAGATGCCAGTGCCAATGGGAGTTGCATCGGCAAGCGCATTCGCTGGTGTCCGATAGAAGAACTGCGTATTGGCATCGATCGTGATTTGCGCCGGGGTACCATCTTCCTTCTGTACCGTGATCACGTCCGCAGTCGTGTCCACATGCAGCACGTGTCCTTCAGGACTCAGCCAAACGCTATTGAAAGACGTGCTCGCCCATACGCGAACCGCAACCAGCGTTCCATCCTGCTGGTAGCGTGCCGCGACGCGTACATATTTATTGGTCAGCGTGCTCGCGACCGAAGAGAAATCTTTGACCACGTTGCGCGTCTTCGCGTCGACGTCATAGAAGATCGTGCCATTGGTCGAGTCGGCAAGAATCTGCAAGCTTTGGTTCGTCGTGATCGCCGTCTCCGGATTCGTCGGCGGCCGCACTGCGAAATCGCGAGTAATCGTGATGCTGCTGTTGTCGCTTGCGACTCCAGTGACCGTTCCGTAAATGTGCCGCAACACCAGCGCCGTAATATCCGCGATCGGATGATGCCGCAGACATCCCTTGAAGTTCACTGCCCAAAACGGCGCGCCACTCGGCGGAACGTGGTCCACAATGAACGCCGGATGAGCCAGGTTGAAGTCGAGATCCAGCGCATTGTTTTGCCCCGCGGTCACCACCAATGGCGACTGCAAGTTAATCGTCACCGGCACCGTCAGGCTGCCACTGCTCCCCTTCGCGCCCATGATCTGGATTTGGCTGCTCGGGATAGTTGCGCCCGCAGTGCCGTCGAAACCAGACTTCAGGATTCGCGCTCACCACCAGCGAAACATCTCCCGGATTACCGCTGATAGTAATGACAGCGCTCGTATATGTCCCCGCGGGAACCGGCACGTTGCCGAGAATTTCGCCGAGTTGATCAAGCTGTACTAGATTGATCGAGGGAGCTGGATTAGGCGCCGTATAAATCGTAACTGGAGTGCCACCACCCTGGGGAACCAGCGCGATGCTTAGAACTTTTACGTCGACCGCAGCCCAATCTTCCGCGGGATCGTCGCTGATCACCGCACTCACTGTTCCATTCTGGGTGCTCGATGACGACGTTGTCGAAGTGGATGTCGAACTCATCCCAGAACTGCCACCGCACGCCGACAGAATCAGCAAACAACCAGCAAGCAGCGCGCTCCAAATCAAACCAACACTCTTCCCTCTCATATCCCCTCACATTTGATAACTGTCATATTGCTGGGAACCGCTGGCTATAAAACCAGCGCTCTTCGGAAAGTTGTGAGTAGCTGGATGGATTTTTTGCTGGCGCGCAAGAACGGAAGTAACCACTGCTAGTGATTACTCACTGCTGTACATGGCTGTACTCGCGAGACTGAGTTGGAAGATGAGGAAAGGTAATCAGCATTCGTCCAAGGGAGCCGCTGGCTGAATGCTGATTACTGAATACTAATGGCTACAGCCTGCAGATCAGCAATTCGCGCTCGTAGATCATCTCTGGCGGCAAGTGATCGTGAAGCTCAATAAACAATTCTTCATGATCCATCACTTCATCTTTCCAGGCCTTGCGATCGACTTTCTGTAGCTCTTCAAATCTCTCGCGCGGAAAATCCAATCCATTCCACTGGATGTCGTCGTACTTCGGCGTCCACCCAATCGGCGTCTCATTCGCGCGCGCGTGTCCGTGAACTCGGTCCACGATCCATTTCAGCACGCGCATATTCTCGCTATATCCGGGCCACAGGAACTTGCCGTTGGCATCTTTACGGAACCAGTTCACGTGGAAGATGCGTGGCGTAATCGTGAGCGACCGCTGCATCTTGATCCAATGACGGAAGTAGTCGCCCATGTGGTAACCGCAGAAGGGCAGCATCGCCATCGGATCGCGGCGTACTTTGCCGACCGTTCCCGCCGCCGCTGCCGTCATCTCCGACCCCATGGTCGCGCCGATGTACACTCCGCCACTCCAGTTGAATGCCTGATAAACCAGCGGCATCGTCGATGCGCGTCGCCCGCCAAAGATAATCGCGCTGATCGGCACTCCATTCGGATTCTCCCAGTCGGGATCAATCACCGGACACTGCGACGCCGGAGCCGTAAATCGCGCGTTCGGATGTGCTGCCTTCGCGCCCGTCTCCTTCGCGATTTGCGGTGTCCACTTCTTTCCGCGCCAATCCGTTAACTCCGCCGGAGGCTCCTCCGTCATGCCCTCCCACCACACCCCGCCCTCCGGGGTGAGCGCAACATTAGTAAAGATCGAATTTCTCGCCAGGGTCGCCATTGCATTCGGATTCGTATTCCCCGAAGTTCCCGGCGCAACCCCGAAGAACCCAGCTTCCGGATTGATCGCGCGCAATTGTCCCGTCGCATCCGGCTTGATCCACGCAATATCGTCGCCGACGCAGGTCACCTTCCAGCCCTCGAAGCCTTTGGGCGGAATCATCATCGCGAAATTCGTTTTGCCGCACGCGCTCGGAAAAGCCGCCGCAACATAGGTCTTCTGACCTTTGGGATTCTCCACTCCCAGGATCAGCATGTGCTCCGCCATCCAGCCTTCATCGCGCGCAATGCTCGACGCGATACGTAGCGCGAAACACTTCTTACCTAACAGCGCATTCCCGCCATATCCGGAACCAAACGACCATATCTCGCGCGTCTCCGGGAAATGAACGATGTACTTCTCCTTATTACAGGGCCACGTCACATCTTTCTGGCCCGGCGAAAGCGGCGCGCCCACGCTATGCATGCATGGAACAACGCGCTTGATGTCCTCATCAATGATCTTGAATACGTCGATGCCGATGCGCGCCATGATGCGCATGTTCACCACGACGTATGCGGAGTCCGTCAGCTCCACTCCGATCTGCGACATCGGCGAATCAATCGGTCCCATGCTGAAGGGCAGCACATACATGGTCCGTCCGCGCATGCAGCCGTTGAACAGCCCCTTCAACCGCCGCCGCATCACGTACGGATCTTCCCAGTTATTCGTCGGACCGGCATTGTCTTTCGAGAGCGAACAGATAAAGGTTCGATCCTCCACCCTGGCAACATCACTCTCATCCGAGCGCGCGTAGTAGCAATTCGGCCACAGCTTCTCGTTCAGACGGATGAATGTGCCCTTATTCACCAACTCCTGGCAGAGTGCCTCGTTCTCCTCGTCCGAACCATCGACCCAATGAATGTGATCCGGCTGGGTCAGCTCTGCCATCTTTTCCACCCACCGGAGCAGGTGCTTATTTTTGCTGAGAGGAGTGGTGGTGTTGGTGGTGGCAACGGTGGCTGACATATTCCTCCTTCGTCACGACGGCAAAAGCGAGAAGATGCCCAAAGGGATCTGAACGGTGGTCTTCGCAGAACCGGGCGCGAGTTTTGGCTGCCCCCCAGGGATTCGAACCCCGATAACCTGCTCCAGAGGCAGGTGTCCTACCATTGAACGAGGGGGCAGCACGCGAGAACCGAAGTTAGAAGCAACTACCTGTTTTGATTGTATGTGCTGTCGAAACACGGGTCAACTTTCACGAACGCTTCCATGTGACCCAAATCACGCACAGTGCTCTCATTGTATTTCGCACGTAAAATATCGCTGTCGAGGAAACCGCCATGCACGTGACCGCGAATCACGCCGAAGCCTCAGCCACGCTCTCTGACATCGCGCGCCGCCCTTTGCTCCCCGAAGAATGCGCGCTACTCGTCATCGACATCCAGGAAAAACTCCTGCCGCCTATCTTTAATAAGGATGCGTTGGTTCGCAACGCTCAGCTGCTCATTCGCCTGGCGAACATCCTCGAACTTCCAACTTTAGTTTCCACTCAATACACCCGCGGACTCGGCCCCACTGTTCCTGAAATCGCTTCCCTGCTCTCGCTCCCGCATCCCATTGACAAGCTCGAGTTCAGTTGCTTTTCGAACGATCAATTCTGCGGCTCCATGAAGTCACTGCCCGGCAATCGCAACACGCTTCTTCTTTGTGGCATGGAGACACATATCTGCGTAATGCAAACCGCACTCGGCGCGCTCAATCGTGGATTCCTCGTGCACGTCGCCTCCGATGCAGTCGGATCGCGCACTGAATCAAACTGGAATGTGGGATTGAAACGAATGGAAGCTGCGGGTGCACTCATCTCCTCGACGGAGACCATCATCTATGAACTGCTTCGCGCGTCGGGAACGCCGGCATTCAAAGCGATGCTTCCTTATCTGAAGGGTTGATTCCAAAAAAAAAGAGGCTCGATTAGCTCGAGCCTCTCTGTGCGATTCGCAACGACCGGGAGGTTACGGGATCGCATGCAGCAGAACTGCCATCGTCGAGTACTTCGAGGTACCGGCGCTTGCACGCATTTCCTTCTCGGCCGGGCTCTCGGAGAGAATCAGTCCCTTCGAGTCAGTCCACACTTCTGCCAGGAAGTACTGATCACCGTACTTGTGGAACACCAACTTCGCAGTCGCTGGGGCGTCTTCGCGAGCTTCGCGCCCTACGATTCCTGCCTGATCATCGGCGCATGCGATTCTGGCAACTTTGTCAGCAATCACTACCGCGCAATCGCCCGCCGGAAGTGCAGTCTTGCCGACTGTGAACTTGAACGGCACATCTGCTCGCAGGTTTGAATTGGTCTGGGCATTTGCCGTTGCGATGCCGAAAGTCACGGCCAAAGCAAGGGCGGCAGTCAGTTTCATCATTGTCCGTTTCATACTTCCTCCTTTGGGCAACTTTGATTTTCCATCGCAGCGCGGCTAAAAACTTCTACCGCCACTTTGGGTTTCTCTCTTGCCCTACCTGGCCAGACATAATGCAAGGCATGCACCAAACTCGAAATGCGCTCGCCAAGCGCAGCTTCGTTCACCCAATGCTTTGCAAAAGAATGAGTTGCGCAAGAGAGCTCCGGAATCAACTTCAGCGCGCGCAAACCACTGCCACCAAAATCTCTATCCGATCGCTTAGTCCTCTATCCGAACGGATAGCCTGGACGCTTTTGCGTGATCCCGCGTCTCATCTTTCAGCTCTAGGTGTAAAGTTACGTGCGGAACGGATCACATGGCACTGACTGCCAGATTGAACGGAATCTCCGGCTCGGCCTGGGGCAAAGTCATCCTCCTGGCGGATGAGCCCATCACGATTGGTCGCGATCCCAGTAACTCCGTCGTGCTGCAGGAACAGAACGTCTCCCGCACTCATTGCCGCATTGAGCGAAACGGCGACGTCTTCATCCTTCACGATCTCGGCAGCCACAATCAGACTCGCGTCAACGGCTCGCCAGCTCTCGAGCACAAACTGAATAACGGCGATCAGATCTTCGTTGGCTCTTGTGTCTTTCAGTTCATTCTCACCGACTCCGCCAACTTTGGCCGGGATAGCACCGTCATCCTTCCCTCTTCAGAGGTGCAGCTGGAAGAGCTGCCCGAGTTGAAGGTTCTCGTTGGCGCGAAAGTGCAATCGCGCCTCGATCGGACCGAGCGCGACCTTTCTACCCTGATTGCCATCGCCACTCACATCAGCTCGATTCGCAGTCTCGATTCTCTGCAGTGGCAATTGCTCGGCATGATCTTCGACGTGCTGCCCGCCGATCGCGGCGCCTTCCTTCTTTGTTCCAAGCCTGGCGACGAATTCTCCTCGGTCGCCTGGAATCGTCACGACGGTCCAGCCGAGCCTGTCGTCGTCAGCCGGACACTTACTGCACAGGTGATCCGCACTCGCAAGCCGGTCATCGCCGCAAACGTGAATCTTGACGAGCATCTCCGCGAGATCAGCAGCTTGACCGCTACGAAAGTTATTTCGGTGCTCGCGGTTCCGTTGCTCATCGACAATGCGGTGCTCGGATTGATCTATCTCGACACGGTCCGCCCCGCTGTCACCTTTGATGACAGCCATCTCCAACTCCTCACCGCGATTGCCGGAATTTGCACTCTAGCTCTGCAAAATGTTCGTGAGATCGAAAGCCTGGAAGGCGAGAACCGCCGTCTCCGCGACGAGTTGAAGATCACGCACAACCTGATGGGCGAAAGCCCGCGCATGATTCAGGTCTATAAATCGATTGCCAAAGTTGCGCCAACCGAATCGACTGTCCTCTTCCAGGGCGAAAGTGGCACTGGCAAAGAACTCGCCGCGCGCGCGATTCACGACAACAGCCCGCGTTCCTCGCGCCCCTTTGTTGCCATCAACTGCGCCGCCGTCACCGAGACTCTGCTCGAGAGCGAACTCTTTGGACACGAGAAGGGTTCGTTCACCGGAGCACTCGCGCAGAAAAAAGGATTGCTTGAAACGGCCAACGGCGGAACCGCCTTCCTCGACGAAGTTTCCGAACTCGCGCTTCCACTTCAAGCCAAACTGTTGCGCGTACTTCAGGAACGCGAACTGATGCGCGTGGGCGGCAACACTCCGGTCAAGATCGACGTTCGCATCGTAGCCGCGACCAATCGCGATCTCGCGGAATTCGCAAAGACCGGACGCTTTCGCCAGGACCTCTTCTATCGACTCAATGTCGTCGCTATCAACTTGCCTCCGCTCCGCGAACGTCCCGGTGATGCAGTCCTTCTCGCCGAGCACTTCTGCCGCGTCTATAGCGAAAAGTGCAAACGCCATGTTCGCGGTCTTTCTAAAGAAGCATGTGAATCCATCGCCATCTATGGATGGCCCGGCAATGTTCGTGAATTGCAGAACGCCATTGAACGCGCAATCGTGCTCGGTTCTACCGAATGGATCTTGCCGGAAGATCTTCCGGACGCAGTTCTGGAGGCTCAACCTCCTTCTACCAACTCGAGCTCAGCTTCCGGCTTGAACTATCACGAGGGGCTGGCGCGCGCAAAAAAGGAGCTGATCCTCAGTGCCGTGGAGCGGGCCGGCGGCAGTTTCACGGAAGCCGCAAAGATACTCGGCGTCCATCCCAATTACCTTCACCGCCTTGTCAGCAATCTGGACTTACGTACCCTGGTGACGAAAGGCAGAACCTTGCTAGGCTGACACTGGCAACCATCGCATTTTCAACAGCTTTCTGATTACCCCACTTGCGCTGGGGTGGCGAAAAGGGTACCGCAACTGCCTGTCATGATTAGGGTTTCTAAGCAGTGTAGTTAAGATTAGCTTCGACCAAAGATCTGGAACGCCCGCTTTGGGTGCAGCAGGCAAGCGAGGTTAGTCTCGGGAGGGGTCCATGGGTACATTCAGGCGTTTAGGTTTCACGTTCATCATCGCCATTTTCACGATTCTGGCGACCTCTGCTGTTTTTGCACAAGACGAAAACATGCCGGCCCCGCCGTCAGGGGCCAATGCTCAGCCGTCGAGCGCCGAAAACGATCCTCCGGGACGTGCCGCGCGGCTTGATTACATGAGCGGCGAAGTCTCTATCCAGCCCGGTGGTGTCAATGACTGGGTCGCGGGCACATTGAATCGGCCAATGACCACTGCCGATCGCATTTGGACGGACAAAGATTCGCGTGCTGAGGTCCAGGTCGGATCCGGCACTTTCCGTATGGACGCCGAAACCAGCGTCACGCTGAGCAACGTCAGCGACAATACCGTTCAGATCGAACTCGACCAGGGCACATTGTTTCTTCACGTGCGCCAACTGCTACCCGGCGAGATCTACGAGATCGATACTCCGAACACCGCGTTCACGGTCACCAAGGGCGGCGACTATCGCCTGAACGTCAACTCCAATAACGACGTGTCCCTGGTTACTGTGTGGCACGGCGAAGGCATGGCAACTGGCGACGGACCATCCGTAAAGATCAAGTCTGGTGAGCAAGGCAGCTTCTCCGGTGGAAAGTCCATGGCTCACACCGTCTATCCTGCGCCTGGACGCACTGGCTTCGACGACTGGTGTGCAGTTCGCGATAAGCGTCAGGACAGCTCGCTCTCCGCGCGTTACGTTGCGCCTGGAGTAGTCGGCGCCCCGGACCTCGATGGCTACGGAAACTGGCGCACGTATCCCGGCTACGGCCCGGTTTGGACCCCTACAGTAGTCGCTCCCGGTTGGGCGCCCTATCGCTTCGGTCATTGGGTTTGGGTCGCCCCTTGGGGATGGACCTGGGTCGATGATGCGCCTTGGGGTTACGCTCCCTTCCACTACGGCCGCTGGGCTTTCATTAGCGGATCTTGGGGATGGTGCCCTGGACCGATCTATGCTCGTCCCGTGTACGCTCCTGCGCTCGTAGCGTGGGTGGGCGGACCTGGATTTGGAGTCTCCTTCGGAATCGGCGGCGGCGTGGGCTGGTTCCCGCTGGGCTTCGGTGAGCCGTTCGTTCCCTGGTACCACGCAGGTCCTCGTTACTGGCGCAACGTCAACGTCAGCAATACGCGGATCACGAATGTGACCGTGATCAACAACTATTACAACAATCGTGGATCCATCAACAATATCCACTATGCGAACCGGTCATTTCCGAACGCTGTAACAGCAGTCCCGCAGCGCGCGTTCGTAAATTCACAGTCGGTGGGCCGGAACATGGTTCCAGTCTCCGGCGAGAACTTGCGCAATGCTCACATAGTTGGCGGAGCTGGTTTTGAACCGAGCCGTACCAGCGTTCTCGGAGCTAACGCAGGCCGAACCGCGGCCATCCCGCCGCAGCGAGCCTTTGCCCGTCAGCCGGTCCGTAACATGACCCCGCCAGCTGCGCCCGCTTCTCCGTTTAACAATGGCAGAAGCAATGTCGCGAATGGACCCGGGGGCAATCCGGCGGGAGCATCACGCATGCCGGAACGCAACCAAACCATGGGTGGACCGGAAAATGGTCGCCCGAACGTAGCTGAAACTACGAACGGACATTCCGTTCCGCGTCCGCCAACCGTCTTTGATCGGACCAACGGCGGCAATGCTACGCCGAACAACGGTGGAGGTTCAGCTCCACATCCTTCAACCGTCTTCAACAACAACGGCAACCGTAATAACAGCGACGCTCCTACGCGGACGCCGAACACCGAAGCGGGAAGGATGCCGAACCCTGGTCAGCCAAACAATGGTCAGCCAAACGCTGGTCAGCCGAACAGCAACCCGAACGTAGCGCACCCATATCCACATCCGCCATCAGCAGGCGAGCGCCAGGCGATGGGCAACAATCCGGGCAACACGCAGAACCAGCCGGCTCACACCTATACGGCGTCTCCTTCTCAGAATCAGGGAGGACCGGCGCATACGTACTCGCAGCCCGAAGGAAGAGCTCCGGCAGCGCAGCCGCCTGCGAATCAGCCGCAACGAAGCTATTCGCCTCCGCCAAACCAACCGCCGCATACGTACTCGGCTCCTGAAGGCAGAGGTCCGGCAACTCAGCCTCCAGCAAATCAGTCTCGGCCAAGCTATACGCCTCCGCCAAACCAGGCGCCGCGCACATACTCGGCTCCTGAAGGCAGAGGTCCGGCAGCGCAACCACCGGCGAATCAGCAGCACTCCAAGCCACCGGCGAACCAGAAGAACGATAAGCCGGAACACGAGCGCAACACCGCCTCCGTATACGGCGGAAACAGCTCCGGATACATGGCGAACAACTACAACTATCCGCGTCCGACTCCGGGCGCGGTTAGGTCTGCTCCGGCGACGAACTACTCGTCCGGGAATTCTTACTCCGGATCTTCGCAGCGAGGCTATTCGGCCCCGTCTAACGGATATTCCCAGCGCTCTTACTCGGCGCCATCTCGCGAGAGCTATGGATACAGCGCGCCGTCGAGAACGTCCACGTATAGCGCACCAACGCGCGCCTACAACGCTTCTCCTGCTTACAGCAGCGGACGCTCCTACTCTGCGCCGTCAAACGGTGGCGGACGCTCTTATTCCGCTCCGTCGTATCACTCTGCTCCTTCTGGTGGCGGCAGATCCGGCGGCTCGGTTGCCCACAGCAGCGGTGGGGGACACTCCGGAGGCGGTTCCACTCACGGGCACTGATCACGCTTAAAATGAAAAAGGCCGGCTGCGTGCCGGCCTTTTCTTTATGCTCGAAATATTCTCAGTAGAACTCGGGTAGCTCCGGAGTCTCTCCACCTTCCACCGCCTGCTCGTGCTTCTTCACACGAACCACGGTGACCTTCGAGAATCCTTCCTCAAACTCCGGCGGACGCAGCTTCTGTGCCATGCGCTGCATTACATCGTCCGGCACCACGCGCCCTCGTCTCTTGTTGCGATCGATGCAAACTTCCAGCGGCACATTAAAGAAGACCGCGTGCACGTCGTACCCAAACTCCTGCGCCATGCGGATCCAGCCCCGCCGTTCGCGCGGCGACAGATTCGTCGCATCCACATAGTTCCATGGCATCCGCGCGATCATGCGCGCGCGCAACAGGTAACGCAACGTCGAGAACACCAGGTCCTGATAGCGCTGCTCCGTCATATCGTCGAACAGCAGCATGCGCAGCAGATCGCTCGAGAGCGGCGTTATCCCGCGGCGCCGGAACCAGCTCGTCTTTCCCGATCCTGGCAATCCGATCGCGAGCACCACCACGCCTTTCGGCGTCCGCTTCCCAGGTGCTGCATACGCCGGCGCAGCCGCAACCGCCGCCGGCTCGACGCCTTCCACCGCATCGTCCTCAACCTGTGTCTCCGCCGGCAATTCCTCAGCAGGAGCAATAGGAGCTGCCTCCACCGGCGTCGCTTGTTTCGGCGCAGGTCTCCCTCTACGTCCACGGCGTCGCCGGTTCCTCTGCTGCTGCTGACCACGATTTACATCGTTAGCCGCCGCTGGTGGTCCCTGCTCTTCGACTTCCGTTTCGTTGGCGAGCTCGCTCACCATGTCCACATTGCCGTTCACTTCTTCCGGTTCTTCGCGTTCCATATCCGGATAAGCAGGTTGCAAAGGCGCTTGCGACGGCGCACTCGCCGGGCCGCGTCCTTTTCTTCTTCGTCTTCTCTTCGGTCGATCCATCCCTGCGATTGGAACACAACCCGACACAAATCGGCAACGGATGTACGCGTGCACTGTTAGCAACTTGGGATGCACCGGATCTGCTGGTGCCCCGTATCTTCCCTTCTTTGGCAGTTGTGGGATTGCGGTCCGCTGGAGCATTCGAGATAGTCGTTTCCAACAGCTGCTGACTACCAGCTACCCACTTCAATTCTCCTCAAGAAACTCTCCACCCTTGCCGATCTCCCCACCAGCGGCTCTGTTTCATGCACGCAGTGTTACAACGTGAAGTGGCGCGCGTCACAATTCGATGTTCACTGATGCTTTGCGGCGCGTGTGCGCGAATGTTACGATAAAAGGCTTTATATTCCCGGATTCAAACATCTATGCGGAGGCGAAATGGCCGTCAAGGTAGCAATTAACGGGTTCGGACGTATCGGGCGCAACGTTTTGCGCGCGTCGTTGAACGACCCTAATATCGACATCGTAGCTTGCAACGATCTTACTGATCCCAAGACTCTTGCCCACCTTCTGAAATACGATTCCATCCTCGGCAACCTCAAGCAGAATATTTCCGCTACCGCCGACGGCATTCAGGTCGAAGGTAAGACTGTAAAGGTCTTCGCCGAGAAAGATCCTGCCAAGATTCCATGGGAATCCGTTGGCGCGCAGGTCGTCATCGAATCCACTGGCCGCTTCACCAACGCCGAAGATGCCAAGAAGCACATGCGCGGCGCCGTGAAGAAGGTCATCATTTCCGCGCCTGCCAAGGGTGAAGACATCACCATCGTCCTGGGCGTGAACGAAGACAAGTACGATGCGGCGAAGCACAACATCATCTCGAACGCATCGTGCACCACCAACTGCCTCGCTCCGGTAGCGAAGGTCATTAACGACAACTTCGGCATCATCAGCGGCACCATGACCACCATTCACTCCTATACGAATGATCAGGTCATCCTCGACTTCCCGCACAAGGATCTCCGCCGCGCCCGCGCTGCTGCGCTTTCCATGATCCCGACCTCGACCGGCGCTGCCAAGGCTCTGAAACTCGTCATTCCTGAACTGGGCGGCAAACTGGACGGATTCTCGATGCGCGTTCCGACTCCGAACGTTTCCGTAGTCGACTTGGTCGTTTTCACCGAGAAGAAGACGACAGTGGAAGAAGTAAATGCCGCTTTGAAGAAGGCTTCTGAATCCGGTCCGCTCGCCAAGTACCTTGGATTCGAGACCGCGGAACTGGTTTCCTCCGACTTCAAGGGCGATCCACGCTCTTCCATCGTTGATGCCCCCATGACCCGCGTGGTCAATGGCAACTGCGTCAAAGTAATTGCGTGGTACGACAATGAGTGGGGTTATTCGAGCCGCGTTCGCGACCTGATCAATTACATGTCCGCGAAGGGTCTGTAATCCTGAAAGTTTGTGGGGAGCCCTCGGGCTCCCCACAAAAAGTCCCCGGCTGTAAAAGCTGTTCCCCTGGGTTTATTGACTAACGCCGGCTGACTACGCCAGCTGACGGCGCCATTCGGTTCAACGCTCGTACTCGCAGATACGCACACGCGCCCGCGGCGGCTTGCACCAGGAAGGAACCGCACTTAACTCGAACTCGCGTCAGTCTGCGCGCTGGAGGCTGTCTCATGTCCAAGCTCTCAATCAAAGATCTTCCTCTTCACGATCATCGAATCTTTATGCGGGTCGACTTCAACGTCCCGCTCGACGAACACGGCCGGGTAACCGACGACACTCGCATTCGCGAAACCCTGCCCACCATCGAATACGCTCTCCGCCATGGTGCGCGTCTCATTCTCGCTTCTCATCTCGGACGCCCCAAGGGTAAGGTCAATCCCAAGTACAGTCTCCGTCCCGTAGCCGAGCGGCTCCGCATCCTGCTCGATCAGACCATGGCCCGTGGTGAGAATGTCGGCTTCGCCACCGATTGCGTCGGCGTTCAGGCGGAAGAAATGGCCGGCAAACTGGAACGCGGTCAGACTCTCTTGCTTGAGAATCTTCGCTTCCACGCCGAAGAAGAGGCCAACGACGAAGCTTTTTCCAAAGCTCTCGCCAAGCTCGCCGACTTTTACGTCAATGACGCCTTCGGCACAGCGCATCGCGCCCATGCCTCAACCGTAGGCATCACCAAGTTCGTCGAGAAATCCGCTGCCGGGCTGCTCATGGAAAAAGAACTCGAGTACATGGGCAAGGCCATGACCAATCCTGCGCGCCCGTTCGTTGCCATTCTCGGCGGCGCCAAAGTCAGCGACAAGATCGAAGTCATCCGCAACCTGATGCAAAAGGTCGATGCCCTACTCATCGGCGGCGGTATGGCTTACACCTTCCTCAAGGCCCAGGGTAAAGAAATCGGCAAATCACTACTGGAAGAAGACAAAATCGAGCTCGCCAAGCAGTTGCTCGCCGAAGCGCAACAGCGCAAGATCAAGTTCCTGTTGCCTATCGATCACGTTGTCGCATCGCAGGTCGCACCCGATGCGATCACGCGCAAGATCGGCGAAGGCGAAGCGATTCCCGCTGACCAGCTTGCTCTCGACATCGGTCCCAAAACTGTCGAGCTCTTCTCCGACGAAATCGGTCGCGCGAAAACCATCGTCTGGAACGGCCCCATGGGCGTCTTCGAAATGTCGCCCTTCGCAGCCGGAACCAACGCCATCGCACATGCCGTGGCCGACAATGCGGACGCGATCTCTATCGTCGGTGGTGGCGACTCCGTTGCCGCGGTGAAGAAAGCCGGCGTGCAAGACAGCATCACTCACATCTCCACCGGTGGCGGCGCCTCCCTGGAATTTCTGGAAGGCAAGAAGCTCCCCGGCGTAGAAGCTTTATCTGACAAGAAGTAAGAATCTGTCGTTCGTCGTTCGTCGTTGGCTGTGCGATTTCGAGTTTTGGCCAACGACTAACGACCAATGACTAACGACTAATAATCAATGCCCCGCAAGAAGCTCATCGCTGCAAACTGGAAGATGTACAAAACTCCCGACCAGACCTCCGAATTCTTCCGCAATTTTCTTCCCCTGGTCTGGGAGCAAACTCGTGACGAAATCGCCGTCTGCCCGCCTTATCTCGACATCGCCGCCGCAGTCGACGCTGCCAAAGACTCCAACGTCAGCATCGGCGCCCAAAACATGTTTTGGGAAAAAGAAGGCGCCTACACCGGCGAAATTTCCACCACCATGATCCTCGCCGCCGGCTGCAAATACGTCATCATCGGACACTCCGAGCGCCGCCAATACTTTGGCGAAACCGACGACACCGTTAACCAGAAGCTCAAAGTCGCACTGGATGCCGGACTCATTCCCATCGTTTGCGTCGGAGAAGTTCTCGAGGAGCGCGAAGCCGGACTCACTGGAGACGTCCTTCGCCGCCAGTGCACCAACGCATTCCGCGGCATTTCCGGCGAACGCGCCGCAAAAATGGTCGTTGCCTACGAACCCGTCTGGGCGATTGGGACCGGTAAGACCGCCACTCCGGAAATGGCAGCCGACGCGCACGCCCTCATCCGCGCGGAAGCCGCTAAAGCCTTCGGCGACGAGTACTCCCAAGGTTTGCGCATCCTCTACGGCGGCAGCGTGAAACCGGAAAATGCGAAAGCGCTGATGTCGCAGGACGAGATCGACGGCGCACTCGTCGGCGGCGCCAGCCTTGACCCGAAGTCATTCGCGGCGATCGTGAAGTATTAGAAAGAAAGCAGTCAGCATTCAGCCGTCAGCATTCAGTCCGTCAGCACTCAGTGGTGCCCACATCTGCCCTCCTTTGGCAGATGTGGGTTCAAACCATTTCATTCCGCGCGTAGCGAGGAACTGTCATGCCGAGCAGCGCGAGGCATCCCTATTCCAGCACTAAACTCTCACAGGACACTCTGGTCTCTTGCAACCGAATGCTGACCTCTCGAGTTGTACGACTCCCGCCGTCTTATCGAGGATCGGTCCCGGCTGACTACTGACTACTGTCTACTGACTACTGACTACTGAGAGCTCTGCTATAATCGATTGGCGTCGGAATCCCGCAATTTTCGGGCACCCCGCCGATTTACCTCTGCGGAAGTGGTGGAACTGGCAGACACACCATCTTGAGGGGGTGGCGCCGAAAGGCGTGGGGGTTCAAATCCCCCCTTCCGCACCAAGATCTCTCGACATCAAGGAAGGATGAGGGCTCACCACCCTCCAGTTTCAGCAATGATCATCGCCCTAATCACCGTCATTCACATCATCGTTTGTGCGTTCCTGATCATCGTGGTCCTGCTTCAGAGCGGCCAGGGTGGCGACATCGCCGCCGCTTTCGGCGGCATGGGCAGTCAGACCGCCTTCGGCCCGCGCGGCTCCGCTACCATTCTCAGCAAGGCCACCACCTGGTCTGCCGTGATCTTCATGATCACCTCCATCACCCTTTCGATCTTTGCTGCCCGGCGTGGCAACACCAGCTCTGTCCTGAGTGGCGTGAAGCCCTCTACGCAGAACTCGCAGCCGGTTCAGAAGCCTGCGAATCCGGTGAACCCGACGCCGCAGCAGAAGTAAGTTCAGGTCGTTGGTCTTTGGTCGGTAGTCGGTAGTAGCGTCAACAAGTAATGAAGGCCTTCGCGAACGCGAGGGCTTTCTTTTTGCCCCAGTGATAGCCGTCGTTGCTGTTATCCGCCGAGTGTTAAGCTAACGACTAACGACCAACGACTAACGACCAGCCTATGCTCCACGAAATCTTCCCCGTCGGCCCGCTCCAGTGCAACTGCTCCGTCATTGCTGACGAGACTACGCACGAAGCCATGGTCATCGACCCCGGCGACAATATCGACCGAGTCCTCGGAATCCTGCAGAAGCATCAGCTCACCTTGAAGCAGATCGTGATCACTCACGGCCACATCGATCACGTCGGCGGAGCCATGAAGCTGAAAGCCGCCACCGGCGCTCCCATCCTGATCAACAAGAACGACGCTCCGCAACTCGCAATGCTCGACATTCAGGCAAGCTGGCTGGGAATGCAGTCACCCGGAGCAGTCACCATCGATGACAGCCTGGAAGACGCACAGCAGCTGAAGACCGGCAGCATCATCGCCACGGTGATGCACACGCCCGGGCACACCGAAGGCTCAACCTGTCTCTTATTTCCTGCGGAAAAGAAGTTGATTGCCGGAGATACGCTCTTCGCCGGAAGTATCGGTCGCACCGACCTGCCGGGTGGCAACTTCGAGAAGATCATGCGTTCCCTGCATGATCGCGTATTGACGCTGCCCGACGAAACCGTAGTCGTTCCTGGCCACGGCTCCCTCACCACGATCGGCGAGGAACGGGAATCGAACCCGTTCCTGACCAGATAATCAAACACGTGGCGCAGCCGACCTCGGCTGCGTTTTGGTCTTTGATGTCGCCGCTTATCGAGTGGCGCGGGCGCCCTCGCCCGCGTGTTTCAGTCCCACCAACGCTCGCGTTGGGCGGGCTGACGTATCAGAACCTCAACTGCGGACCAAACGTGATCCTCAAGTTGTTTTGCGCTCCGTTGTTGAAGTACATGATGTCGCCGATCTCGGCCCGCAGCCCGATCGGTCCCGCGAAGAACTCCACTCCTACACCCGGATAGAACAAACCGTTTGTCCCGCTATTTAGGAAATTCTGGATCTGGTTGTTTACCGTTCCAAATGTCACCGGTGCGTTACTCGCTCCGAAGTTGATAGCGCCGCCCTTCAACGTCGCATACAACTTGATCGGACCACCAATCTCGAATTTGGGACCGACCATCCCATACAGCAATCGCAAATCCGCGCGCTGAATGTTGATACTCGTGTTCACCACGCTATTGAACGCGGATTGGAACACGAAGCTCTGCGAAAAGTCGTATGCGCCTTCCGCTTCCAGTTGAACTCGTTTATGTACGTTGAACGCTGCCCGGCCGCCCAAGCCCCAGAAGTTTGTGTTATTAGCATTGCCAAGACGTACATAGTCTCCGAACGCGCCTACTTCCACATGATTTCCTTGCGCAAACGTAAACGGCGCCATCATTAGCGCCGCCAGAACTACCAGCCAAATGCGTTTCATCTTGCTTGAATTCCCCCGGTTTGGATCTGCCTCAGCCATCAAAAGCCACTGGCTCCTTGCGGAACCTTTGGCTCTCTACTCTGGGACAACTGCTTTGGATGTGTGTTGCGCACGCCGGGTGGGCTTCCGGACAGTCACAGTCACTGAACATGGGGATGAGTGCTTTGTTGGCAGTGAGGAGACTGCCAGCTTGTTACGGAAGGTTACAACAGCAGATCATTCCGTGATCTGCTGCAGCACGTTGAAGAACTCTGGATAGGAAATGCGCGCCGCATCCGCGCCAAAAATGCGGGTTTCTCCGTCTGCCCGCAATGCTGTCACCGCAAATGCCATCGCAATCCGATGATCCTCTTTGGAGTCGATGTCGGCGCCATGCAACTGCTGCCGGCCGGGAACCCTCAATCCGTCCTCGAACTCCTCGACCTCGGCGCCCATGCGCCGCAAGTTTTCCGCGACGGCCGCAATGCGATCCGATTCCTTTACTCGCAGCTCTTTCGCATCGCGGATCTCGATCCCATCGCGCGTGTGCGGCGCAATCGCCGCCAGCACCGGCAACTCATCGATCAACGCCGCCGTCTGCGCTCCGCTGATCCTCGCTCCTCGCAGCTCTCCCGGTTGGACATTGATTGTGCCAACCAGTTCCCCATGCCGTTCTTCGATGCTGATGATAGGAATCTTCGCGCCCATGCCGATCAGCACATCCAGCAGCACCGCCCGCGTCGGATTCAGCAGCAGCCCGTCGATCACCAGGTTCGACTCCGGAAACAACGCCGCGGCACACAGAAAAAACGCAGCCGAAGATATATCTCCCGGAACCACCGCCTCGATTGCTTTCAGCTTCTGTCCACCACGAATCCCGGCACGATTCTTCTCCCGTGCGATCTCCACACCGAAAGCCTTCAAAGCAACTTCCGTATGGTCGCGCGTCTTCACCGGCTCTTCCACCCATGTTTCGCCTGGCGCATATAGCCCCGCAAACAGTACCGCCGACTTCACTTGCGCGCTCGGCACGCTCATCTTGTAATCCAGCGGCACGAGTTCTCCACCGCTGATCCGCAGCGGCGCGCATCCATCGCGCGACTCAATCTTCGCGCCCATCTTCGTCAGTGGTTCGATCACCCGCCGCATCGGACGCCGCGACAGCGACGCATCGCCGATCATCTCGCTCGTAAACGGCTGCCCCGCCAAGAATTCCCGACATCATCCGCATCGTCGAACCGGAGTTGCCGCAATCCAGCGCATCCGCAGGCGCAACGAAACGCCCCGCCCTACCCTCGATCTCCACATCGCCGTTGTTTCGCGTGACCTTGCACCCCAGAGCCGCCATACACCCCAGCGTGCTCGCGCAATCTGCGCCCGTCGAAAAGTTCGACAGTTTAGTGACGCCTTCCGCCAATCCGGCAAGCATCGCATAACGATGGGAAATCGATTTATCTCCGGGGATTCGTATGCTCCCCAGAACATTTTTTGCAGGATGAATCGTGACGCAGCTCTTCTCAGTCATGAGTGATGATGGCTTCATTTTCGATATTTAGTTTGTCGAGCGCAGCCAGGCTTCTGTCATCCCGAGCGCAGCGAGGGAGCTTTACCTCTCCATACCTGTCACTCTGCCAGTAGCCCCAACGTTAACTTCGATTGTAGATCATGCCTCACTTCCGATCGTCTCACCGGATCCCCTGCAGAAACTCCCGCACCAGCCCATGCATTTCTTCGCTTCGCTCCAGCGGCACGTAATGACCGGCGCCCGGCACCACCGCCAATCGGCTGCCACGAATTCCACGCGCGATGATCTCCGCCTCCGACCGCGGCGTCGCTACATCTTCATTGCCAACGATCACCAGCGCTGGAACGTCAATCGTCGCGAGCGTCGGAGTTGAATCCGGCCTCTCCGCCATTCCACGCTGGACCGCGGCGATTCCCGACACCGTCATCTTGCGCATCATGTTTCTGGCGCGCTCCACCATATCCAGCCGATTTCTTCGCGTACTCTCACCCAGCACCCTCTGCAGCATTCCTTCGATGAACTGTTCCGGGCCTTCCCGTTCCACGGTTTCTGCTGCCTTCAGCCGATTGCTGCGGGCCTCCGCATTATCCGCTCCAGCTTTTGTGCCGCACAGAACCATCCCGCGGATCCGCTCGCGATGCTGCCGCCACAACTCAAACATGACGTACCCGCCAATCGAGTTCCCACAGAATACCGCCCGCTCCACGCCAACTTCCTCGCAGACTTTCATCACGTCGCCCGCATGCTTCGCCATCGTCGCCGGACCTTCCGCGGTCTCGGACTCTCCATGGCCGCGCAAATCCGGCCGAATCACGCGATAGTAATTCGCCAGCCTTTCGGCTATCGGATCCCAGATGTGATGGTTAACAGGAAAAGGATGCAGCAGAACGAGGTCCGGACCCTTGCCCAGGACCTCGTAGAAGATGTTCGCATCGCCACTGCGGACTTGCATATCAGGTGCCCCATATCTGCCTGCTTTCGGCAGATGTGGGTTCAAGCATAGCAGCGCCCGCCTCGCCGTCCCTCATCCAACTGCTTTCGGGAGGTGTGGTTTCAATCAGTCCGCCGCGACTAGCTTTGCGCCGCTACCACTCCATTCGCGGGCAGCGCCGCTGGCTCTTCCGGCATAACGATCCAGGCGATCACGTAGGCAATCTCTCCCAGCGGAAACAGGAAGATTCCCGCCAGCACCCAGATCAGCCGCCACAAAGTCACGTCGGAATGCGTGTAGTTTGCAAATCCAGCCGCTACTCCGGCAACTTTGCGGTCGTAGCGTGAACGCATCAGGCGCTGCGGAGTTGTCGGCGTGCCGACGAATCGTCCGCAATACGCGCACACCCGCGCATCATCCTGAATGTTTTTACCGCAGTAATTACAGAACATACACCCTTCCTCCAGTCGCTATCCCTAGATACGGGCAGACCCCACGCTTCGTTCCCAGATTTTATTGCACTCGATAAGGGTCTTTCAGGTACTTTTTGGCGATCTCTGCCCGCGGAGAATCCGAGTCTGCCGCGATCACTTCCTGGTAGCGCTTTACCGCCTCCGGACGCTTATTCATCGCGTCATACATCTCGCCCGCGCCCAGCGTCGTGCGAATCCTTAAATCAGGATCCGTTCGTTGGGACTGCAGCACATGATCGTAGGCATCCGCCGCGCCCTGGAAATCATGTTGCCCGCGTAGCGATTCGGCCAGTCCGTACCATGCCATTTCGACATGCGCATCGGGAAAACTCCCCGCCTGTGTTCCCGCAATGATCTTCCGATAGCTCGCAATCGCCGGTTGCGCCTGTCCCGACGCGTTGTAAAGATTCGCCAGTTCCAGCGCCATCAGGAAGTTCTTCGGATACGCATCCGCCATGCTGCTCACTACTTTGATCGCCTCGGCATACCTCTGCTCTCGCCGCAGAAATATCGCCAGCGCAATCTTCGCGTCGATACTGTTTTCTCCGCCGCCGTTCGCCGCGTCGTAGAGGTATTCAATTCCCTTCGTCCTGCTCCCACTCAGCCCAACCATCGACGCGCCAACCTTCGCCGGCCAGCTCAGGCTTCCGACCACGTAGTTGTGCATGCCAACGATCATCTTCGCGTCCGTATTGTTCGGCTGAAGTTCCAGCACGCGCTCGTGATCATGTCGCGCGCCTACCGCGCTGCGCAATCCGCTGAACCACGCTTTCTCAATCAGTGCCAGGTACGTCGCATGCAAACCGCGCGTCACGCCGCGCGCGTATAGCGCATCCGCATCATTGGGATTCGTCTTCAACCGGGCTTCTTCCAGCGACAGTGCGCGCTCGGTCAGCTCATCGATCCGCGCCTTCACCTTCGGATCCATCGGAAACTGCTTGCTCGCCAGAAACTGCTCTTTCGCGTAGAGCTCCGAATCCAACGCGCCAATCCGGTACATCTCCTTGAACATCACTCCGGAGAGCAAATGATTCACCGCAAACGGATCCTCCGGATGCGCCTGCAGTGACAGCTCAAACTGGTGAATCGCCTTGTCGTACTCCTGGTTATAGAACGCGTCGAAACCCAGCCGTGTGTAATTGTCATCTGGATGAAAATGAAGGATTTGTTGCGGACGACGCCCTTGATCCTGAGGAACCGAGGCACAAGCGGCAACCGCACCTAGCAGGAGAAAGGTAACCCTGAAAACTCGAAGGGCCATACAGCGGTAGGGTCTCATAAAGGTAGGTACATCGGCAGTTTACCTGATTTTCCAGCTCTCCCCGAACAGGTACAAACCTTCTACGAGGTAATTTGCCGTGATTAGCGCCGCAGAAGATGAATTTTTCACCGAGCAGGAAGCAGCCGACCTGCTCGGAATCACCATCGAGCGTCTCCATTTCTTGCTCGACGAAAATGTGTTCAACGACGGATCCAGGCGCCCCCGAGATCTGGAACTTCACCGCAGCGATATCGTCCTGCTGCAATTCTGGGATCGCTCAACTGAAAACCCGAAGATCGTCCGCATGCCTCGCCGGGCCTGACATTTCCCTGGCTAGACGTGATTGACGATTGGTGGGTTTTCTCTCCAAATCTTCCGGGAAGTGCGTAATTCTTGCCCGGCACTGGCCATTCCGATGGTCCCGAGATTTCAGCTAAGTCGTTACAAATACAATAGCTTATAGCCACGTCCCCTTTGGTGTTGCACGTGCGATACCGTAAGCAAGGGATGGAGGAAAAAAGCTATGGCTCACGCGGCTGATAGCATGCAACCCGAGTTCTGGCGACCACCGTTAACTACGCCACGCCCGCAGCAGGTTCCCGCGGGTGCCCGCAGTCATCTGGAGACTTGCCAAACCTGTGGTACGGAATTTGTGCTCGGTGCTCGTTTCTGTCACGTCTGCGGAGCTGGTCGCGACGCTGATGTAGAAACACCGAACGAAACATACTGGATGAGAGCTATCGACAAGATCAAGGCAATCGACCTGACCAGGCTGAAAGAGATGCTGCACCTCCCTACAGCCTCCCTGATCGCTATGTTCTTCGGAGTCGCATGCGTGATCGCCGCCGTCGTCACGAGTTTCCTCTATAAGGCAACAACACTGAGTGAGTGGGAGGCGATTCAGGCCTGGCGAATCGAATGGCTGCTCGCCGCCGCTGTCGCATTCATCTTGGGGATTCTGCTGAAGCCAAGGGAAGCTTAAGTTCGAGAAGTTACGAGTTACAGGACTCAGACTTGCAGGACTCAGGAGTTCGAGCTCGAGAAGTTTTAAAGTTCCCCGTTCGTGCCTCTGGAGGCCACAAAAGACTCAGACAATGCAATCACGCATCGTCTGAGTCTTTTTGATTTCCACCTGGAATTTGCTTTTGTTTGTATTTCCGATTTTCCGCTGTCATCCTGAGCGAGGGCGCATGCCCGAGTCGAAGGAGCCCTCTGAAGCCCAAAGCTAAGCTAGCGCGATGATCACTCTGGAGAAGTGCGCGTTCGTGATCGCCAACAATACTCTGCAGCTACTAGCCACCAGCTACCCAACTAGCCACTAGCCACTAATCACTTCCCCGTCCTCGCTTGCGTTACGTTCACGCTATTCGCCGTGTATTCTTTGCCATTGAACATGGCCTTCACCACCACATCCGATCCGACCATCAGATTGCCCGGTAGCAGCGGCCTTACCACGCTGATGTCATATGTCTTGTTGTCGCTATGATTCGCGATCGAAATCTGTCCCACCGACAAATCCAGGTTCGTCACTCGTCCTGCGAATGTATAAACCTCACCCGGAGAAGCCAGTACGCGAATCTCGCGTGCGATCCCTCGATCAGCTGCATCTGGCGCAAACTGCACCGACACCAGCGAGCCCGGGGCTACTTCGGCAATCGTAATCTGTTTCCCGTGAAGCACCACATGCGTGTTGCCATCTGCCGTGAGCCCTACCGGCTGACCAGAAAGTTCATCGCGAATCGAAATCTCGTTGCCCGAGTTCGCTAATACCTGCCCGCGTGCATCGGCGGCGTTTACCTGCGTAACCACACGAATATTGCGCGCCAAAACCTGGCTGCCATCGCTCATCGTGTCCACGTAAACACGGTCTCCCTTATGGATCGCCAGTTGCGTAGTCTCCACCCCATCGCGGTAGATGTGCGTGCGCTCGTCAAAATGCACCACCATCTTTTTCCCACCGAACGGCCGCAGCGACACCCGATCACGCACATGATCCACGCCGTCAACCGTACCCCCCACCAGCGTCGTAGTGCTCTTCGGCATGGGGGGAGCAGGCAGGATTGGCTCGCCTGTTCCGGCGGGCCCCTGATCGGCGTTGTCGTAGCGTTGCGTTACCGGAGCCGGCAGATCCGCTGGTGAGGCGACCGCCGGTGCTGCCGGTGAGGCTGGCTGGTTAGACTGCGACTGTCCCTGGGAGTCTTTGCTCTGCGCTGACTTGGCGTCCTGCGCCCATCCAAAGCTGCCGCACGTAACCACTGCCACCATCACACAATACGGGTAAAAACGTTTCATCCTTCTCTTCGATGACGTCTCCCGCAATGTGAGTTGGATGCCCACAGCATCTCTGTCTTGGCTCTTTTCAGCTTTCTCCCGGAGGCTCTTGTCCCCAAGCTCTGGCCTTTTGCCGTGAGGGGGGCGCTTTCTAACCTGAGAATCAAATGCTAATTACCAATCACTAACTACTAATTACTTGTTTCAAAAAAACGCAACTGACCAGCCCTCCTTGGGTTACTCTCAGGCAGCGGCAAGTCTCTGGGACGCTGCCCGGCAATCGGACAGGGAGGAAGCATGTCGAAGAAACTCTTTCCTGCAGTGATGCTCACCGTTCTGTTCTCCACCTTCGTTTTCAGCTCCGACATCCCCAAAGGCACAAAAATCACCGTCCGTTTGGACGAAATGTTGAGCAGCGACACCGCCGTCATGGGCCAGCGTTTCATGTCGCATCTTGACCACGATCTCCGTTTCGGCACCGATCGCGTCATGATCCACAAAGGGGCACTGGTTACCGGCATTGTGAAATATGCTCGCTCCACGATGAATTACAACCAGGCTGGTGAAATCGAGTTACAGATCATCTCCGTCGCTGCCGACGGCATCAGCTATGGCGTGCTTTCGGACACGTTCATGCGTATGGGCCGAGAGCGCCCCGTCAATCCCCAAACCGGGCGAGAGGACAGCACTGGCGCTCGTCGTGCCGACGTAACCCGCGCAGGAATCGACGTTCTGACTGGCGGAGGCGGCAACGCTCCCGGCGCTACTATCCCCGGCACGGATGTCAGCGTCGGCGGAAGTACTACGCAGTCTGGCATGCAGGTGATCCTGCCGACCGCGATGAAAATCACCTTCACGATCATCGAAGCCACTGCCTCCAAGAAGTAAGAATCGTGAAGCCCCGCTCGCCCTTGAGCGAGCCGTTCGCCGGACAAACTTTATTGCTGTCATCACGAGCGGACATAGTCCGCGAGGGATCTGCATTTGGCCTGACCCCAGCCCACATTCAGTTGTTGTCATCACGAGCGGACTAGGTCCGCGAGGAATCCGCATTTCGCCGGACCCAGCGCACATTGCAAGCCGCGGAGCGGCGGGATTCGTAAGCCCAGACCGTAAGGTCTGGGTCACCGACCGGGAGCATTCACCAGCCCCGGAGGGGCGGCACAATCCTGTCAAGCCCCGCAATTCACCAATTTCCCCGCAAATCCATCATTCCACGATAGAAATAAATCTCTCGAAAGTGTCTAGTCGCCCCCCTCGAATTTGTCACAATAGAGATAGGCTTGAGTTCTTTGACTTTGCTTTTTCTGACAACTGACAACTAGCAACTGACAACTGTCGGCCTCCGGCCGACCTAACTCCTTTGTTATGCGGGACGATGGGACTAAGTCCTTTGTTTGCCGGGACAAGCTCTATCCCATGCCTCTAACCCCTTTAGAATGCGGGACGAGTGGGGGGAGGGGGTACCCCATGGGACTTCCCGAATCCGGAAAATAAACGTAGGCCGCCCCCGGGCCGCCGACGATTTTGAAATGCATGCACTCTGTGCGATCCAATCATTAGAATAGGTTTATGACCGACTCTCTTACTATCGCTGGCAGGCAGTTTCGTTCGCGTCTCATCGTTGGTACAGGCAAGTACAAGTCAGGCCAGGAGACTGCCACTGCCATCGAATCCAGCGGCGCCGAAATGGTCACTGTTGCCGTCCGTCGCGTGAACCTCGACCGCAGCAAGGAATCTTTGCTCGATTTCATCGATCCCAAGCGTTACTTCCTGCTCCCGAATACGGCCGGCTGTTACACCGCCGACGAAGCCATTCGCACGGCGCGTCTCGGACGTGAAGTTGGTCTCTCCGACTGGGTCAAAATTGAAGTCATCGGCGATCAGGCCACGCTCTATCCCGACACGCAGGCCACGCTCGAAGCCACTCGCGTCCTGGTAAAAGAGGGATTCACGGTTCTTCCTTACACCACCGACGACATCGTCGTGGCGAAAAAGCTCATCGACGCCGGCGCCTCCGCCGTAATGCCTCTCGGTGCGCCCATCGGCTCGGGCCTTGGCATTCAGAACACCGCCAACATCCGCATTCTTCGCGAGATGATCACCGAAGTTCCCCTGGTGATCGACGCCGGCGTAGGTACCGCATCAGATGCGGCGATTGCCATGGAACTCGGCGCAGACGCCGTCCTGATGAACACCGGCATCGCCAACGCTGGCGACCCTATCCTCATGGCCGAAGCCATGAAGCACGCCGTGCTCGCCGGACGTCAGGCGTTCATCGCCGGACGCATGCCGCGCAAGCTCTACGCCACCGCCAGCTCCCCGCTGGAAGGCGTCATCCGCTAGCGTTTTGCTGTCATCAGGAGCAGCAGCGGTTTGTTTGTTGTCATCACGAGCCGCATAGCGGCGAGGGATCTGCAGTTGAAACTGCGCGGGCGGGGTGCCCCACACATCCGTCCTCTGGATGTGTGGGACCGCAAAACTGAAGAACTGATCTACTGACGAACTACTTCGCTTGCGCCATCTCTACATTCTGAACATGAACCGTGCCGTTGCTCACGGCGCCAGTCACATTCACATGATGGCCGAGGTGATCTTTCAACGTATCGGGATTATCGACTTTGAGAATCTGCTTGTCTTTATCAGTCACAAACACGATCGGCGATCCGGCTTCGACGCACTTCTTTGCGCACGCTTCTTTGCCCGGACCCGCATGGGCAGAGCACTTCTCGTCGGATACCCATCCCGTCATGGAAGAGTCGGCAGCGAATGCAACCGACGCCAGGAAGCAACAGGCGCATGCCAGTGCCAGTATCTTTTTCATACGCAATCTCCTTTGTGTATGCCAGTTTCCTGCCCGCGGGATGTGGCAGCTAAGAACGCTCCCCAAAAGCGCCCTTCTTGTTCGAATCCAGCTTACGCTGGCTTTCTATGATTCTGACCCGGGTGCTCACGAATTGCAATTACTTCAGTTTGGCCGAGGTATTCGCGGGGGTAGCCTGTTGCCCTCGTGGCAGCAGGTAAATCACTTCGCCCGGACGCGCGTATCCGAATTCATCCCGTGCCACTTTCTCGATTGCCCGCGAATCCGTCCGCAGCGCCTCTACATCTTTGTTCAGGCGATCGTTTTCCTTTTGCAGCGACTCGACGTCGATCTGCCTCTGGCGGTATTCAGCCTTCTTGCTCTGGTAAACCACCATGCCGTTCGCGCCAAAAATCACATGGAACGCCATCCACGCCGCTACGATCGCAACCGCCGCCGTGGCCAGCTTGCGGCGCCAGCGATAGGCGACATCGTATGCGCGGCGCACCTCTTGGTTCGCCTCGATTTGTTCAACCAATCGTTCCAGGTTTTCCTGCATCTGTCCCCAACTACAGACTCACTGGTTGGTGAGCCGGGCCTCGCCATGAAATCAAATCTGGACTCAGACCCAGTTTGTAGTGAACGTCTCTTGATCTCTGGCGTCAAGCAGAAGTTCAGTTATCGCGCCTACAGGAACCAACTTTGGCAAAGCGTTCCCAGGTTTACGCGCAACTTTCACCATCAGCAGTGCATTTCAGAAACTCTCTTCACTGAGATGCGCGAACCTGCAGCTGCGCAATCTATTCGCAAACTTCGCGCAGGAAAGACACAATGACACCATGACTGACTACCGCATCGTTCTGACCACCGCCGGATCGGCCGACGAAGCCGAGCGCATCGCCTCGGCACTCGTCGAAGCAAAACTCGCCGCCTGCGTGAACATCGTCTCGCCGATTACATCTGTCTATCGTTGGAAAGGTTTGGTACAGAAGGAGCAGGAATGGCTGCTATTGATCAAAACGACGGCCGCAGCTTTTGAGAACGTCTCGAAGAAGATTCGCGAACTGCACTCCTACGACCTGCCGGAATGCATTCAGATTCCCATCGAAGCCGGTAGCGCCGAATATCTGAACTGGATCGCAGAAAACGTGAAGTGATGCAGGATCGGGTGCCCCACACATCCTGCTTTTGGATGTGCGGGAAACTACGCTTTCTTCCCGCGCAAATTGATTCGCACGTAGTCCAGCTTGAACTCCGGATCGGTCACGGCCTGCTCCACCAGTTCCTCAAGGAATTTTGCTTTCAACTCCGGATCGTCGATCCGCGCCAGGAACGGCCGCAGGATCACATCGCGCAGGAAATCGCGATATTGATCTCTTCCCTGCAACCGAATCGCCGCCGGCTCGAGCCATGCTTCCGCATCTACAAATCCTGCCTGCAACATTCTTCGAGTCGTAGTCTCTGGCGACGGAAACTCCCACGGATCGTCCCAGTTCTCGAAAAATCCTTCGTACTCGCCTGTCTCCAGAAGATTCAGTATGCGTTCGTGAACGTCTTCGAGATTGCCGCGCCCGCCCGCTTGCGCCTCAATCCAGCCGCCTGGCTTCAACGCTCTTGCCAGCCCGTGAAACAGCGCATCGTGATCCTTCACCCAGTGAAATGCCGCCGTGCTGAACACGCCGTCGCATTCTGCCTCAATCCGCAAGTCAGCAAGGTCGGCATGAACGAATCGGACGCGTCCATCGAAGCGCGGCTCGAGGAATTCTTGCGCCTTCTGCAGCATGTTCTGCGACACGTCGACCGCGAGCACTAGTCCGTGCGGCAAACGTTCCAGAAGTTCAGCCGTAAGCCGTCCCGTGCCGCAGCCGGCGTCCATCACCGTCTCATCGCCCTTCAGCTTCAGGCGATCCAGAACCTTTTTGCCCCACTCAAATTGCGGGTTGGAGACGCGATGATAGACCTCGGAATTCCACTCTCGATGTTTACTCTCAGCCATCAGTCAGTAACGTTAGATCGCGTTCAGCGCCTGATCCAGGTCCGCGATGATGTCTTCCACATCCTCGATCCCGACGGAAATCCTCACCATTCCATCAGTGATGCCGATCTCTTTGCGCCCTTTTTCTCCCAGCGCAGCGTGCGTCATTGTCGCCGGATGCGAGATCAGCGTTTCAACTCCACCCAGCGATTCTGCCAGCGTGCAGACTCTTCCCACGCGCTTCAGCAACTTCTTCGCATTGCCGAGCGAACCTGTCTCAAACGTGATCATCGATCCAAATCCGGACATTTGCCGCTTGGCAAGCTGGTACTGCGGATGATCGGACAATCCCGGATAGAACACTCGCTTCACCTTGCGATGCTCCGCCAGAAACTGCGCTACCTTCATTCCGTTGCGATTGTGCTGCTCCATCCTCACTGCAAGCGTCTTCACGCCACGCAGGATCAGCCAGCTCTCGAACGGTGACATAATCGCTCCCGCTGACTTCTGTATGAACGCCAACTGATCCGCCTGCTCCTTTGTCGAGCAAACGATCACTCCGCCCAGACCATCGCTGTGGCCGTTCAGGAACTTCGTGGTCGAATGCAGCACCATGTCCGCGCCTAGCTCTAACGGTCGCTGGAAATACGGCGACATGAAGGTGTTGTCGACGATCAACTCAACACCTTTGCGGCGGCAGATCTTCGCAATCGCCTCCAGGTCGCTAAGCGTCATCAGAGGGTTTGTCGGCGTCTCGACGTACACATACTTCGTGTTCTTTCGGATCGCGCGCTCTACCAGCGACGCATTCGACGTATCGACGTAGCTGAACTCGAGCCCGTAATTCACCAGCACCTGGTTGAACAATCGCGGCACTCCGCCATAGACATTGTTCGTGCACACCAGGTGATCGCCTTGCTTCATCATCGTGCAAAGCGCCGTCACGGCAGCCATTCCGCTGGCGAACACGCGCGCTGCGATTCCGCCTTCCAGCGCCGCCAGGCACTCCTGCAGGCGATCCCGCGTAGGATTCGTCACCCGCGCGTATTCATATCCTTGACGCGGCTTACCAAGCTCGTCCTGCGCGTAGGTTGAAGTCGCGTAAATCGCCGGTCCCACAGCCCCGTTCAGCGGATCAGGCTCCGATCCAACGTGAATTGCTGCTGTCGCGAATCCAATCTCCTGCTGCTTCTGTTTCGCCATACCTTCTCCTCTGAATTTGATCGAGTTCGCGTTGATGAGCGGCTGGAACAACCGAGCGCCGCAATTTGGATTAGAACGGCTCGAAGATGCCCTTGGAGAGATATCGTTCCGCCGAGTCTGGAATCACAGTCCCGACGCGCTTCCCCGGCCCAAGCTTCTTCGCGATCTGAAGGGCCGCAAACACGTTCGCTCCGCCGCTGGAACCCGCCAGCACGCCTTCGATTCGCGCCAATTCGCTGACGGTGCGAAATGCATCATGATCGCTGACGGCGATGATCTGGTCCGCCAACTTCGCGTCGAAGGTTGCGGGAATGAAACTGGATCCAATGCCTTCAATCCGGTGATCGCCCGCCTTTCCGCCGCCCAGGACCGAGCCTTGGGTTTCGACTGCAATTCCCAGCGCCCGCGGATTCTTCTCTTTCACGAAGCGTGCGACCCCCGTGAACGTTCCGCCGGTTCCCGACCCCACCACAACGGCATCCACATCGCCGCCCATTTGCTCGAAAAGCTCGCGGCCCGTCGTTTCGTAGTGATAGTCAGGATTGGCCTGGTTCTCGAACTGTAACGGCAGATACGCATCTGGGATTTTGGCCGCCAGATCTCGCGCGCGGCGAATGGCGCCTTCCATGCCCTCGGCATCCGGCGTGCGAATGACTTCTGCGCCCAGCGCCTGCATCAGCATCACTTTCTCTTTGGAGAACTTCTGCGGAACGCAAAAGATGACGCGATAACCCTTGTTTACGCCGATCAGCGCCAAACCAATGCCTGTATTACCCGCAGTCGCCTCGATGATCGTCGATCCGCGACGCAGCTTGCCCTCTTCTTCGGCGCGGCGGATCATGCCGATGGCAGCGCGATCCTTAATGCTGCCTCCTGGATTCAGATACTCCAGTTTGGCGTACACATCGGCCGAGCCTTCCGGCACCAGACGTCGCAGGTGCAACAGAGGCGTTTCGCCGACCAGTTCCGTGATGCTTTCCGCAACCCGCAGGGCAGTAGTTTCCGCAGCAGTTTTCATGGGCACAGATTAAGGGTAAGGGACCAACTGACCAGCGTCAATGATGGCAAGCACAAGCAAAAATGCCAGCCATTTCGGCTGGCATTGTGATTAGTTGAAACCAAGTTTACTTCATGGCCTGTTCTTGGCCTGGATAGTATCCGCTGCGGGTGCGCACGACTAGCTTGCCGTGATGTGGAGCTTTGGCTTCCACCTTCACGCTGCGATATCCGCCTGCACTTTGAGGCGTGGTCGGTTTGTAGCCGATCGTGTACTGGTTGCGGATATCGTGGGCGACTTCGCTTGAAATCGCGTCAACTTCTTTCAGATCTTTCGGGAAGAAGGAGACGCCGCCGGTATCTTCGGCCATCGTCTGCAAGGCACGACGCGCGCGCTTGGCATGCTCATCGCCGAGTAATCCGATGGTATAAACCACCGGACCATTTTCTGCCTGCAGGAAGCGAACAGCGCGTTCCAGGCTGCTGCGGCTGGCGTTGTCTTCGCCGTCCGTGACGACCAGCAATACCTTCTTATCCAGCTTCGAATTCTTCTTCAGATGGTCGGCCGAAGCCATCACCGCGTCATAGAGCGCGGTTCCGCCGCGCGATTCGATCTTCTCCAGGCCGTCGCGCAGCTTCGTGATGTTCGCGGTGAAATCCTGATCGAGGTAGTACTCATCGTTAAAGTTGACTATGAACACCTGATCCTGCGGATTGCTTGCCTTCACCAGATTGATCGCCGCCTGATTCACCGCAGGTCGCTTGTCGCGCATCGATCCGGAATTGTCGATGATGATCCCAAGCGACACCGGGACATCTTCTCGCCGGAACGAGTTGATCGTTTGCGGCTTGCCATCTTCGAATACGGTGAAATCGGTCTTATCCAGGTCGGTGACGAAACGGTGTTTGTCGTCGACCACCGTGGCATGCAGCTGTACTTCCTGCACAGTAGTCGTGAAGACGTATTGACCGTTATCTTCGCGCTCCGGCGCGGTGCCTTGGTCAGCAGGTTGCTGCGCCGCTCCTGCCTGGGGCTGCGTTCCCGAAGATTGCGGCTGGTTAGCCGGCGTTTGCGAGGCAGGAGCAGAACCATTCGGCTGAGCAGGAGGCAGGCTCTGGCCTGTACTGGTTGTAGTCTGGCCTGCCTGGTCCGCAGGTGCCGCAATCACTTGGGCTGCGGCAATTGCAGCCAGCACGCAAAAGATAAAAATGATGGACAGCCCGTGCGCAATCACCTGCTGCACAAAAGGGAGCCCCGGTTTCACGTTATTGCGCAGGTGCATAATAGCCAGTTTTAGCATAGACACGCAGTGGTGGCAGGCCCTTCGGAGGCACCAGTTTCACTTTTATCTTCCGCCACTTTCCATCGCGCGCTACTTTGCTTGGACGGTACCCAAGTACATATTGGTTGCGCAGCTCGATTCCGATTTTTGTAGCCACGTCCGCCAACTCATTCGGATTATCGACGGTAAATGTCCGGCCGCCCGTCACGTCCGTGATTTCGGAAAGCATCACCGGCCCATTTCGCTCCTCTTCCGTCCGAGGCGTGTTATCGAACAAGCCGATTCCATAAATCTGAACATCCGCTTCTTTTACGATCGACTTAATCTCATTCTCTGTATAGCGGCTGTGATTGTCCCCGCCGTCCGAGATGATGAGCAGCGCCTTCTTCGCATTGTGCGCTTTCTTCATCCGGTGAAGACCCATGTAAATCGCATCCAGCAGAGCCGTTCGGCCCTTGGGCGCGACGAGCGGAAGCTTGGCTTGGATGTCTTCAACCGATGAAGTGAAGTCCTGCAGCAGTTCCGGCTTCTCGTTAAAGGTGACCATGAAGAATTCGTCCTGCGGATTTGCCGTACGGAAGAACTCCACCACCGCCTCGCGAGATTTCTCGATCTTGTTGCTCATGCTGCCGCTCATGTCGAAGATCACACCCAGTGAAATGGGCGCGTCCTCGCTCGAGAAGTGCATCACCTGCTGCTTGTCGCTTCCTTCGTAAAGCTCGAAGTTATCCTTTTCAAGCCCGGTTACGAGCCGATTCATCGGATCGGTTACGGTAACCGGCACCAGAACCAGATCGACGTCGACCTTCATCGGACGCGTATGCGTCTTTAACGCTGGGTCGATAAGATCGGCTGGCGGCTTAGGATCGGGTTCTTTCCGGGGCGTGATGTGGACCTGGTCCCCGGTATCGACATTCGCTTGAGTGGTGGTCTGATCCGCTGCAGTCGGCGGCTTATCCTGCGATATTGCAGAGGTTCCCAATACCACGCAGCAGGTCAGCAGAAGGAAACCCAAAGAGTTGAAGCGACGAGAAGGTGAGCCCAAAGTTAGCCGCAAGTAAGTTCTCCACTGTTTTAACAGCGTTTGCGGGAGAAGCTGAAAGCGGGATGACCCGCCATTTTTCCTGGCCGTGCGGGCCATAAATTCCTCTAGTGATTGTGAATGGTACCACAGCTTCGACGGCCCGCAGACGACACTTGCGAAACCATCCCGGGAGCTGCGCGTACAGCTGATCTAGATGAATGTCGATTCTGTTTAGGTTTCCTTTTCGTGACAGAAAGAGGTTGCTACAATCCAGCTTCTCAACATTTCATATGGCCGACATAGCTCCCATTCGCGCTCTCCGCTACGATCCGCAGCGTGTTCCGCTGGACAGGGTTGTCACTCAGCCTTACGACAAGATAACCCCAGCAATGCAGGAGAGTTACTACTCTGCCAGCCCGTACAATCTGGTTCGCGTAATTCTCGGCAAGTCGCAACCCAGAGATTCTGAAGGCTCAAATACGTATTCGAGGGCAGCGGCGAACTTCCAGAATTGGCGAAAAGGTGGTGTGTTGGCTCAGGATCCCGAACCTTCTCTTTACCGGTACACACAAACTTTTCATGTTCCGGCCTCGGCGATCGGCCAGACCGGGGAGCAGCGTGTTGAACTCGAGAGGGTCGGATTCATCGGCGCTGGCCGTATCCACGACTACAGCGACCAGGTTGTATTTCGCCACGAGCAGACCCTCTCCAAGCCCAAAAGCGATCGGCTGAACCTGTTACGCGCTACTCGGGCACACTTTGGCCAAATTTTTATGCTCTTCAGCGACCCTGCCTCTTCGGTTGATTCCGTTCTGGCCAGCTCAGTTCGCCCGTCAGATCCAGACGCATGCGTTACGGACGAGTACGGCGTGGTTCACCGGTTGTGGCGCATTTCCGCCCCCTCAGCGATCCGCGCCGCTCAGCAAGCAATGGCGGACAAGAAGCTGATCATCGCCGACGGCCACCATCGCTACGAGACCGCCCTCAACTATCGAAACGAGCGCAGGGCTGCCACAGGCTCTCCTGATCCCAACGCCCCTTACGAGCGCGTGATGATGACCTTCGTAAACATGGACGCCCCTGGGCTGGTGATCCTGCCAACGCATCGCGTCGTCTTTGGATTGGAGAATTTCGACCTTGCTTCCCTCTTAAAGAGCGCGCAGCCTTATTTCGAAGCAGTGCCACTGGATGGATCCGCGCAACTCAAGCGCCCTGGTCAGTCTGCGGGAAGAAGGCCGGAGCGGCCCATCCCTTTTGATCGCGACGAAACAAGCAAACTTGATCCTTCGAGCACGAGCAGGCGCTGCAGATGCTCTCCTTCCGCAATACTCACTGGCGCAACGTCAGCTCGACGTCGTGCAATTGCACAAAGTCCTTCTAGAGAACGTGCTGGGACTTTCCGAAGAATCTATTCGCAACCAGGAAAACTTGTCTTACGTTCGCGAAGCCGCAGAAGCTGTCGAGCGCGTCCACCACGGCGAAGCTCAAATCGCATTCATCATGAACCCATGCCGCATGGAACAGGTACGCGATATCGCATTCGCTGGGGGCGTGCTCCCGCAGAAATCAACCGATTTTTATCCCAAGCTACTTAGCGGACTGACCATCTACTCCCTGGACTAATTTCCTCGTGAAGATGAACGAAGGTTCCGCACTCACCTTGAAAGGAATATTCCTGCAGTCCGGCTCGCGGCATAATTAATTGTTGAATATAGCTGTCCATCTCAGACGAGAGCCGAGACTGTTTGTTCTCGCTGCTCTCCTGTTCCTTCTCGCAGGCTCCGGAGCGCAAGACAAGAAACTCACCGTCTACGCGGCTCAGGGATCGATGTCATTCCCAGTGATCGATCGAAACGGTGCTGAATATGTCGCGCTGGTGGATATCTTCGATCAGTTCGGCAGCGCGAAGACAAAGCAATCGGACAGCAAATTTCACGTCAAGTTTGCTCCGCGTTCGGGCTCAACGATCGAAGCCGAGTTCAACCAGAACAGCACCGCGGCAAAAATTGGAGGCCGCAAAATCGAATTGAGTTCGCCATTCCTGATCTTGTCAGATCGAGGGATGGTCCCCACTTCGTCCCTACCGCAGTTGGCTTCGTCCTTCCTGGGAATCCCAGTAAGCTTTCACCAGACTGCAAGGCGACTCTTCGTCGGCGCGGTTTCCAATCCGTTTACTTACGATTTGCAGAAAACCGCCAGTCCACGTTTAGTCCTGCATTTCTCTGCACCCGTGAGCCCTTCGATCGCAACGGAACCGGGACGCCTCAGGATGACGTTTGCCAAAGATCCGGTGGTCTCAAACGCGCCGGCAGCCGCACTCGCTGATAGCACGTTCTCTTCCTTGTCTTACAGCGAATCCAATGGCGCGGCCGAGATCTCCGTCGCTGCCACCGCTCCACTTCTCGCCAGCTTTAGCGACAGCGGTAGAACCGTGACCATCACCGCGCAGCAGAGTGCACCGGCCGTTTCTTCGGCCTCGAATCTGCCCGCTACGGCTTCGCCCAATCTCAGCAATGTGCCGGTGCCCGTGCCTACGCCCCCTCGGTTCCTGATCGTCATCGATGCCGCTCACGGTGGCGCCGATCCTGGCGCGGCGATCACTCCTACGCTCAGCGAAAAAGATGTTGTACTGGCATTTGCGCGCAGACTGAAAACCGTGCTCGACAATCAAGGAGTCGCCACGGTCCTTCTGCGCGACTCGGACTCTACCCTCTCCTTCGATCAGCGGACCGCCGCCGTGAACACCTCTCATGCCGCACTGGTGATTTCCGTTCACGCCACCTCGAGCAGCTCTGCGCTTCATGTATATACGGCTCTGCTAACGCCGATACCGCACAACCCTTTTGTGCCGTGGGATACGGCACAAGCCGCTTTTCTGGATCAGAGTCAGGCCGCTGCCGGTGCAATCTCGAAGGAATTGTTCACGCGCAACATCAGCAATTCATCCCTGCAGGCGTCGTTGCGTCCGCTGAACAGCTTCGCGCACCCTGCAGTTGCGATTGAACTCGCGCCCGCTAACGGCAAGGCCGAGTCGCTGATATTGCTCTCCTATCAGCAGCCGATCGTTGCCGCCGTGGCAGCAGGTATCTCCGACATGCGCTCGACGCTGGAGGGCCCGCGATGATTTCACGCGCTCTCTTCATCACCATGATCGTGCTTCTCATCGCAGTTGTCGCGCTGGGCATTTACGGACTGCATATGAAGCACCAGGCCGAACTCGCAACTCTACTGGGACCTGAAGCCAAGCCAGTCAGTGCACCGGTGAATGGCAGCACGACGGTGGTAGCGCTATTTATCCCGAACGATTTGGACGGCGTGCTGGTGCGCAGCGACGTAAGCATTTCCGTTCCGTCGGACCCGAGCGGAAGATCTCGCGAAATTCTTCGCGCGCTAGTGACCGCATGCCAGGCTAAAGACTCTACGCATCCTCTTCCTCCGGATGCCGATATTAAAGACGTGTTTCTTCCCTCTGCGAATCTGGCGGTGATCAATGCGAATGCGGCTTTTGCCGATGGTCATCGCTCTGGCATTCTCGTCGAGGAACTGACAATTGCGGCAATCGCACGCACCCTGGCCGTGAACATGCCCGACATCAAACAATTCAAATTGCTGATCGACGGCAAGGAACGCGAAACCCTTGCAGGCCATGCCGACCTTCTTGAGATCTACTCCACAGACCAGCAAACGTGGTCACAGCTGTTGCCGCAGTAAGTCTGTCAGTCGATCTCAGTACATCAGTATGTCAGTGGACCTGAAACCCTTAACCGGCTGATGCGGCGGACAACGAAATATGATACTGAGATACTGATGTACTGATCGACTGAAAGACTGAGCGATGACTGACTGACTGATAGACTGAACCCAATGTTCTATCGCTCCGATAATCGTGCCCCTGACCAGATGCGTCCGGTGAAAATCACGCCGAACTTCATCTCCACCGCTGAAGGATCTGCCCTGATCGAAGTTGGCAACACTCGCGTGATCTGCACCGCAACCATCGACGAAGCCGTTCCCGCATGGATGCGCAACTCCGGTAAAGGCTGGATCACCAGCGAATACGGCATGCTGCCGCGCTCCACCTTGACCCGTACCACGCGCGAAGCCAGTAAAGGCAAACCAAGTGGCCGCACGCAGGAGATCCAACGCCTGATCGGACGATCCCTGCGCGCTGTCGTTGATCTGAAGCAACTCGGTGAGCGAACCATCTGGATCGACTGCGATGTGATTCAGGCCGACGGCGGAACGCGCACGGCTTCCATCACTGGCGCCTTCGTGGCCCTTGGAATCGCGCTCTCACGATTGGTTGAAGCGGGAACACTGAAGTCGGTTCCGCTTCGCGACTTTGTTGCCGCAACCAGCGTGGGCATTGTCGACGGAGAGATTCTTCTCGACCTTGCCTATGACGAAGATTCGCGCGCCGAGGTCGACATGAATTTCGTCATGACCGCCTCGGGCAAGATGATTGAAGTGCAAGCCACGGCCGAGCAGGTTCCCTTCGACGACGCGCAACTCCAGCGGATGATGCAGTTGGCGCGGAAGGGAGTGCAGGACCTGATCGCGCAGCAGCGCGCCTTGCTGCCCTCCCTAAAAGTCCCCGCGTGAGCGAAGAATATAGCTGACTGTCATTTCGAGCGAGGGCGCGAATACTAAGCGCGCCCGAGTCGAGAGGCCTCGTGTTATTCCGCAAAGAATAAAAGCCACGGATCCCCGATCAGCCTTTTGCCAATCCTGAAACCCGTGGCTCCTTCTTGTTGCAGCGAGACCTAAACCAATACGCCCTTCTCCGCCTTGGCATACTTCTTTGCCATCTCGGAGATCGCGACTGGCTTGTAGTCACTGGCGTGACCAGCCTGTCCGAACTGCGTCATGCGTAGCGCGACCACTTTCTTCATCGCTTCGCGCGCCGGCTTCAGGTAGTCGCGAGGATCAAACTTCTCCGGCGTTTCCACGAACACCTTGCGGATCGCACCCGTGATCGCCAGCCGGTTGTCGGTATCGACGTTGATCTTGCGCACGCCGTTCCGAATGCCCACCTGGATTTCTTCCACCGGCACGCCCCATGTCGGCTTCAGGCTGCCGCCGAACTGGTTAATGATGTCCTGCAGGTCCTTTGGCACGCTCGACGATCCGTGCATAACCAGGTGAGTGTTCGGCAGGCGCTTGTGAATCTGGATGAGGATATCCATCTTCAGCACAGATCCGTCAGGTTTCTTGTTGAACTTGTATGCGCCGTGGCTGGTGCCAATGGCAATCGCCAGAGCATCGACGCCGGTCTTCTCCACGAACTCAACCGCCTGCTCGGGATCGGTCACATGCTCGAGGCCTGTTCCGCCCGCGCCGTGTCCGTCTTCGATTCCGCCCAGCACGCCGATTTCGCCTTCTACAGTCACGCCCTTCGCGTGCGCCATCTCGACCACCTGCCGCGTGGCGTCGACGTTGTACTCGAAGCTCGAAGGCGTCTTGCCGTCGGGCATCAGCGAACCGTCCATCATCACGCTGGTAAATCCCAGATCGATCGCCGACTTGCAGGTCTCGACGCTGTTGCCATGATCGAGGTGCATGACCAGCGGAATCTCGGGATAGAGCTCAGCCGCCGCCAGCATCAGGTGATACAGGAACTTGTCTTGTGAATAGCTTCGCGCACCGCGGCTCGCCTGAATGATCACCGGCGACCGGGTTTCGCGCGCTGCTTCCATGATGGCTTGGATCTGTTCCATGTTATTGACGTTGAACGCGCCTACTCCGTAGCCGCCTTTCGCCGCCTCATCCAGTAACTGCCGCATCGACACTAAGGGCATGACGTATGTTCTCCTTTATGAAGTCCGAGGCTATAATCTCTAAAGCTAAAAATGTTACCCGAGTGGGGTTGGGATTGTTTGTGACGCACGATACAGATGTTTTCGAATGCTGACGATCCGATCAGCCGTGCCGATCCAGTGTGGCTCCACTTCTTCGTTCTGCAACATGGTCTAAAACCTGCATTTTGTTTGGAGTAGCTTCCAATTGCAGTTGGCAGTCCGGGCTGTACTGGTTCCGATCAAAAGATAAAACTAGAAGGAGCATTTCATGAAGCTTACCCCTGGAAAACTGGCTGGCCTGAAGGCGGTTTCAAACGCGCGGGGTGTTATTGCCGCCGCCGCCATGGATCAGCGCGGCTCGCTGCAAAAGGCGCTCGGCGCGCACGCCGGCGACAAAGAGCTGGAAACATTCAAGATCTGCGTCACGGAAGTTCTGACCAAACACGCCAGCGCCATTCTTCTCGACCCCGAATGGGGACTACCGGCTGCGCGGCGTCGCGCGAAAGGTTCCGGCCTGCTGCTCGCCTATGAAAAGACTGGTTACGATAAGACCGGTCCGGGCCGCCTCGGCGATCTGCTCGACCACTGGTCAGTAAAGCGGCTGAAGGAAGCCGGAGCGGACTGTATCAAGATCCTGCTCTACTACACGCCGTTCGATCCCGAGAAGACTAACGACATCAAGCATGCCTGGGTTGAGCGCCTTGGCGACGAGTGCCGCGCCAACGACATCCCCTTCTTCCTCGAGTTCGTCGGCTACGAAGAGGGTGCCGATGAAAAGGGTGTGGAGTATGCGAAGAAGAAGCCTCAGATCGTGAAGGCGTCCATGGCCGAGTTCTCGAAAGACAAGTACGGCGTCGACGTGCTCAAAGTCGAAGTGCCCATCAACATGAAGTTCGTCGAAGGCACCAAGTCCTACAAAGGCCAGAAAGCGTACTCGAAGAAGGAAGCCGAGCAGCTCTTCCTCGATGCCGCCACCGCCACCAGCAAGCCTTTCATTTATCTCTCGGCTGGCGTGAGCAACGAAGAGTTCACCGAGTCGCTGGAACTTGCTGCCGAGTCGGGCGTGAAGTTCAACGGAGTGCTCTGCGGACGCGCCACCTGGAAAGATGGCATCGCTATCTTCGCCGAGAAGGGTGAGCAGGCTTTCCGCGATTGGCTCAATAGCGAGGGCGTAAAGAACATCGAGAACGTGAACAAGCGCCTCGAAGCGGCGACCTCCTGGCACCAGATTTACGGCGTGCAGGAAGCAGTCGGCGCGCGATAGGAACCCTGGGCCACGGATCACACCGGATTTTCACGGATTTTTCGATTCATATATATGTATCCGTGCTGATCCGTGAAATCCGTGGCTTGTTTTTGCTTTAGTTTCCGAAGTGGAAGTGAACATCCTGCTGCGATGGAATTGGCACCCCGTCCTGCGTCGCCGGTTTGAAGCGCCAGCTCTGCAGCGTCGCAATGACTTTTTGATCCAGATCGTTGCGAATGCCCTTCAGCACCGCCGTCTTCACCACATTTCCCTGCTCGTCGATAGTGATCTCGACGATCACGTCGCCGTTGTTCCCCATCGGCAAGTCAGACGAGGAGATAGGCGGCTGAGGTCCGATCACCGGAAGGGCGATTCGTGTCTCGTGGCTGCTCCCAGGGCCTTGCAGCAGTGATCCGTTATAGGAGCCTGCGCGAAGGGGTGCCGGTGCTGGCGCAGTCAGCTTGGCAGCCTCTGATTCTGTTCCTTCAACTGCCTTGGCGACTTCAGGCTTCGGCTTTTGCTTGCGAGCAATGACGAGAGGCTGCTTCTTCGCGGGAGTCGATGCAACACTCTTCCGGGCGTGACTCTCGCCTTCAATTTCGCTCAACGCTGCCGCTGAAGGTAGATAGATCGATCCGAGATATTTTCCGCTCTCGCCGAAGCGTATCGAAGTTGGCTGGATGAAAATCGCTCGTGGATGGCGTGATGCTACCCAAAGCACAGCAACGATGGAATGCAAGTGAGCCGCACAGCGACACTCGCCAGAGCCGTCGTCCGGATTGTGGCAATGCGGCAAACATCCAGTCTGGTTAGACGTCCGGATCCGAGGCGAGGAAGCAAAAAATCTGCAGTGGCCCATTCAAGCCTCCTTATGGCTTCAATGGGGCAGGTCCAAGTTCAAACGGCTCAATACGCCACGTAAGGCGCTTTCCGCACCCACGTCGGATCACTGAGTTGCTTCAGCATGAACTCAGCCAGATCAGCCCGGGAGAGTGTCATCCCTTTCGGTGGAAGCCCATCGAACTCCACTCGATATCTTCCAACCGCCGGACCATTCGTCAGACGCGGCGGGAGCACAACCGTGTAGTCCAGTCCGCTGGCCTCCACCTGCTGCTGCTGAATCGAGGAATTGATGAACGGATACTTTAAGAGTGTTCGCTTAAGCAGGCGCAGAAAGAATCGTCGAAATGGCGTCGCATACTTACCCGCATCCCGGTATGCGCCTGCAGCACCGAGCACGATCAATCGCCGAACCCCGTGCCGCTTCATCCCAGCAATGATGTTCGCGCTTGATTTCGGCAGCAGATCGTTGGGTCCAAGCGTTCTTGCTCCCAGCGCCGTGAAAACCGCATCGTGTCCCTGAATCGCGGCTGCCACCTGCTCCGGATCGAAGACGTCGCCCTGAATCACCTGTGAGCCAGGAGTCGCAGAAAAACTCGCAGGATTTCGCACAAAAGCAGAAACCTGGTGCCCTGCCGCTAACCCCTGCCGAACCAACTCCCGACCGGTGGCGCCACTTGCGCCGAACACCAGGATCTTCATGTTGACTTACTCTCGGCTGCGCAATTTTGTGAGCAGCCGCAGGATCTCGAAGTATAACCAGATCAGCGTCACCATCAGCCCGAACGCGCCGTACCACTCCATGTACTTGGGAGCGCCCATGCGCGCGCCCGTCTCGATGAAGTCGAAGTCGAGCACCAGGTTCAGAGATGCGACGATCACCACGATGACGCTGAAGCCAATCCCAATCACGCCCGAGCCGTATGCCGCACGGAACAGCTGCACGTGGAAGAAGCTGAGAATGAAGCTGGCGAAGTAGAAGAGCGCGATCGCGCCGGTCGCTGCCACTACTCCCATGCGGAACTTATCCGTCACGCGAATGAGGCCCGATCGATAGGCCAGCAGCAGCACCACCAGCACGCCGAAGGTCAAGCTTACGGCTTCGATCGCAATTCCCGGGAAGCGCACTTCCAGAATCGCCGATACGCTCCCCAGCACCAGGCCTTCGAGCAGCGCATAAATCGGCGCCGTCACCATCGCCCATTCCTTCTTGAAGATCGTGACTAGCGCGACGATGAGTCCGCCAATCGCGCCGATCGCCGCCATCGGCATCACCGACGAAGGATCTCGCGTCGTGAGAAACGTATTCCATGTCCACGCTGCCGTCGCCACCGTGCAGAGCAGCAGAATGCCTGTCTTGTTGACCGTGCCCGACACGGTCATGGCTTCGCCGGTTGCCGCATAACCTTGCCCGCGGAACGCGTCGTTGCTCAACGCCGGATTCGAAGTGCGAAACATTTGCGCCATAAACTTGCTACCTCACTCCCACTCAATTGTACCCGGCGGCTTGGAGGTAACGTCGTACACCACGCGATTGATCCCGCGCACCTCGTTCACCATGCGATTCGAGATCGTCTTCAGCACCTCGTGCGGCAGCGGCACCCAATCGGCGGTCATCCCATCTTCCGAGTGCACTGCGCGAATCGCGCAGGTGTAGGCGTAGGTTCGCTGATCGCCCATCACGCCCACCGACATCACCGGCAGCAGCACAGCAAACGACTGCCAGATCTGGTTGTACAAACCAGCCTTCTTAATTTCGGTGACCACGATGTCATCAGCTTCCTGCAAAATCGAAATGCGTTCCGGCGTTACTTCGCCGAGAATGCGCACTGCCAGTCCCGGACCGGGGAACGGCTGCCGCTGCAAAATCTCTTCCGGCATCCCCAGATCTCGGCCAATCCGCCGCACCTCATCTTTGAACAGATCCTTCAGCGGCTCGATCAACTTCAACTTCATCTTTGCGGGAAGTCCGCCGACGTTGTGGTGCGACTTGATGGTCTGCGATGGCCCGCGCACTGAAACTGACTCGATAACATCCGGATAAAGCGTGCCCTGCACCAGCCAGTCCACCGAACCCTGCTCACGCTCGATCGTGTGCGCTTCGTCGTCGAAGACCTCGATGAACTCGTTGCCGATGATTTTCCGTTTCTTTTCCGGCTCGATTACGCCTTTCAGCTTGCTGAGAAATCGGTCCGTCGCGTCTACCGCGCGCAAATTCAGACCCAGCTTGTCCCGCAACGTCTGCTGAACTTTCGCGAACTCATTTTTGCGCAGTACGCCGTTGTCGACGAAAACGCAGGTGAGTCGACCGCCCATCGCGCGATCGACCAGCGTTGCCGCAACGCTTGAATCCACGCCGCCGGAAAGCGCGCAGATCGCTCTTCCCTGCTCGCCCACTTGCTTGCGAATATTCTCGACCGTTTCGAGAATGAACTGCGCTGGTGTCCAATTCGGCAGCGCTCCGCAGATATCGAAAACAAAATTCTTCAGGATCTGCTTGCCCATCGGTGTGTGGTGCACTTCGGGATGAAATTGCACCGCCCACATGCGCCGCTCCGCATTCTCCATGGCCGCAAGGGCGTTACTGCTACGGGCGACTTCCTTGAATCCCGCGGGCAGTTGTTCTGCTTCGTCACCGTGCGACATCCACACGGAAATATCGGGCGGAAGCTCCTTGAACAGTTTTGAATTCTCGGCAACGTGAACCTGGGCATGCCCGTACTCGCGCTTCGATGCCGGACGGACTTTTCCTCCGAGCTTGTAGGTCATCACCTGCAGGCCATAGCACACACCTAGCACGGGCTTCGCGGCGACAGCCAAAACACGCTCGTCCATCGCCGGAGCATCGGCATCGTAGACGGAGCTCGGCCCACCCGAGAGGATGATCCCCACGGGCGAGTAGCTCATCACTTCTTCAAGCTTGGCAGTGCACGGCAGGACGACGGAAAAGACGTTGAACTCGCGGATTCGGCGGGCGATCAGCTGCGTGTATTGCGAGCCGAAATCCAGGACAACGATGGATTGTGGTGCTTGCACGCTTTAGATTAGCAGAGCCACTCGGCTTCCCGCTATCGGCTTAGAACGAGCTCTCCGGCTCACTGCCTGGCGGTAGCGGCGGAGGCTCGACCGGATATTGCGGCGTAATCGGGAGTGGCACCGGCGCAACGACAGGCACCGGAATTTCTGGCCCGTAGTTGGCCAATGAAACATAGGCCGCGATACGCCATATCTGGACCGCGTCCGTCAGCGCGTAATACACCAGCGCCAGCGTGATTCCCGCGACAATCACGCCCATCATCGGAGAAGTTCCAATCATGCCCAAAGGAATCACCGACAAGATGCTCACGACCGTGATCAGCGCCAGGCGCACCAGTCCGAGCCCCATTGCCGCACCCATGTAAGGTCCCGAGCGCTCGCGAAACAGATCTACCGATTCGCCGAACGCGGTGAAAGCTCCCACCCCGTCGCGCAATACAAAAATCGGCGCCAAGGTGAGGAACCAGTTCAGCAGCGACCACGCGCTTACGACCAGAAGGTTCACTCCCAGGCTCAGCAGAATTGCCGCGCCCAGGTACTCCGGCGCGCCGCGAAACATCCGGCCCACCAGGACCGAAGAGCCCACGAACGCAAGCATAGCTACGAAGAGTAGCGCCACCCGCAACACATTCAGGCCGATCAGCGCAGACCAGCGAACGCTGCGGCACCGCGGTCCCAGCAACGCTCTCAACGTTGCGGCTCGACCAAACGTCGCCGCGGCAATCCAAAGCGCAATCAGCGCCGGCAACGTGTATACGAGGACCCGCAACACTACGGGCACGATTGCATTCATCACCCGCAGCAGCACGTACGAACTAGCCCGCGGATCGAGCTCGCGAAGAAGCCTGATCTCCGCATCCGTCATCTGGACTTGCCCCAGCGAACTGAACGCGATGTAAGCCAGCACGGCCCAGAGCGCGATCCCGAACGTCCAGCGCCATGAGATCTCGCACAAAATCAGCAGCGGCGTTCGTGTGATCGCTCGCCATCCATCACGGGTTGGGGTTGGACCGGCCACGTGTCGAGGATACAGAGCACGTTTCCCAGGGGCAAGTTGCTCTCGCTAACGAAGGTTGTCGGTCTGTGGTTCAGGATGGATCAATACGCGGAACAACTCGGGATCGACTTGCTTGAAACGCGTCTCGATGGCAGTCATCACTTCGTGGACTCGCGAAAGCGGCAGCCCGTCCGACATGGTGCAGTGGCACGAAACATAAAGCTTTCCGGCAACGCGCTTGAATTCGAAGTCGTGCAGGTCGATCACTTGCGGGAACTCCACCGTTACCGCCCTTAACTTCTCCTCGAGCGCGGGTTCTTTCACCAGTTGATGCGCCGTCTCGATCGTCGCCGGTTCGCTCTCGATATGCGTCAGGATCGTAGAAATCTCCGGAACCTGTTCTCGTATCTCCGATTCCAGCACGGTCACGAAATCATGCGCTTCCTTCAGCGACAGGCGCTCGTTCAGCTCGAGGTGTTGTTCCACATGCAAGCGTCCGTCGAGGTCCTGAATGCTGATGTCGTGAACACTCAAGTTGTTCGAAGACGCAACCGCGCGGATGCGATCAAACATGTTTTCGCCACGCAACGGAAGCGCAGTGGAGTGCACCACCACATCGACGTCGGGCAGAATACGCGTTACGGTCGCGACGACCTCGGCCGCGAGCTGCTCGGACCGCTGGAATGTCAGATTCCTTCCAAATCCCACGGTGAGATCGGCGAAATAGTGATTGCCCGCGCGGCGCATGCGCACACGATCGACTTCAATCACTCCCGGCACGCGCTGCACCGCGCTGATTACCTGGTTACGAATGCCCGTGGGTGCCGCGTCCAGTAGCGCGTCCATAGTCTGCCGCGCCAATCGCCAGCTCACTGTGACTACAACGCAAGCCACTGCCAGCGCAGCCAGCGGATCGGCGACACGCAGCCAACCGATCATTGAACCTCTCGCCAACTCGTGACCAGCGCCAAACCCAGGATCACGACGCTGCTTGACCAGATGTCCGTCCGGAAATGCAGTGCATCCGCATGCAGTGCCTGGCTGTCGTATTTGTCCGCGATGTGTTGCAGCTTGCGTGAGCGCCAGTAATCAACGCCTATGGAGAACAACATCACCAGGAAGGCCCAGATGCTCGGCTCGATTTCGACGCTGTGGTAGAAAAGCCGCTTGAACGCCTCCCAGACGATCCACGCGCAGGTAAGCAGCAGTAGTCCGGTTTCGAGGAAAGCCGAGAAGTTTTCGACCTTGGCGTGACCGTACTGGTGCTCTGCGTCCGCAGGCTTATCGGAAACGCGAACTGAGAACAGCGTAATCAGCGCCGCTACCAGGTCCAGACCGGAATGCAGCGCTTCGGAAAGAATTCCCAGGCTGCCGGTGCTTAGCCCAACCACAATCTTCAGTACCGTGATTGCGATCGCCGCCCAGACGGAGGTCTGCGCCACTGCGCGCTTCTCCGCGCGCATCGATCCGGAGCCTATCGTGGCAGCCTCAACCATGCGTTTCGATTATCTACTGCGGTGCTCGTCGTGCCAACCTGAAGTGGAATAAGGAACCACTCTCATAAGAAAGTAGATAGCGCCAACTATGCTACGATTCTTGAGCTGATTTGCGTGGCACTTCCCGGGTCTTGGAGAGCGTAATGTATCGCTTGATGTTGTGTTTGCTCCTGTTTTCAGCCCTCTCATTCAGTCAGGCTGGTCAGCCTGGATCCAGCACAGCGCCACAATCCGCTCCAGCGGCAACTGGGTCCACTAGTTCTCAGCCTTCACAATCTCTTCCAGTTATCCCCCAGGACGTACCGTCATCGGGAGCCGTGATCACATTACAAGGCCTCTGCCCGGGAACCACCGGTCCAGCCACCGGTACAGATTGCAAGACGATCATCACCCGGGCGCAATTTGAGAAGCTGGTCGGCACGCTGAATCCCGACATGCCCAAGAACAGCCAGCAGATGCTTGCCGAGCAGTATTCGAAGGCCATGATTCTGCAAAGTATGGCGGAGCGTCAGGGTATTCCCGAGACCCAACACTTCAAGGACATGATGGATTACATGCGCACGCAAATCCTCGCGTCGGAAGTTGTTACCCAAGCCAAGGATAAAGCGAAGCCAACTCCAGCTGAGGTCCAGGAGTACTACACCAAGCATCAGCAAGATTACGAACAGGCTGCTCTCAAACGCCTATTCATCCCGAAATCGAAACCCTCGTTGAAGGAAGACGCCAAGCTGCCCTCCGAAGCAGAGCTGAAACTCGAAGCCGATAAGATGCGCAACCGCGCAGCGGCTGGAGAAGACTTCGACAAGCTGCAAAAAGAAATCTACGACAGCACCGGCATCAAGACGCCGCCTCCGCCGACCTCGATTCCGAACTGGCGCAGGACCATGGTCCCTCCGACCCAGACGGCGATCTTCGATCTGAAGCCTGGTGAAGTCAGCCAGCCCATCGTCCAGCCTGAAGGCATTTACATCTACAAGCTGGAATCGAAGAAGACCCTACCGCTCAACGACGTGAGGGCGGACATCGAACAGACTTTGCAGAACGAGAAACTCCGCAATAGTCTCGAATCGGTTTTCAATAGCGTAAAGCCACAGCTAAATGAAAATTACTTCGGCACACAAAACGCTCCAAAGCCCGCAGCTTCCTCATCTCCGGCGCCTCGAATCAAACAATGAGCAGCATCTCCAGGCCGACGGTCATCGTAACCGGGGTTTCGGGAAACCTCGGACAGCGATTACTTCCTCTTTTGCAAGACTTCCGCGTCATTGGCGTGGATATGAAATCGCCTGCGTCTGGTCAACTTTCACAATTCGAGCGCATGGATCTGGGCCTCGAAGATTCGTGCGATAGCCTGGTACAACTGCTCAAGAAGACCGAAGCTCGCGCAGTAGTCCACCTCGCCTTCGTCATCGATCCGATCCGCAATGGCGTACTCGATGTCGATCAGATGTGGCAGATCAATGTGGCCGGAACTGCGCGCGTGATGGAAGCGGTCACCGAGGTCAACCGCCACGGCGGGCTCATCGACACTTTCATCTTCCCTTCCTCGGTATCAGCCTACGGCTCGGATACGCCTGGGCCCGTTCGCGAAGAGAACCCGCTCGGCGCGCATACTCTGCCCTACGCCATTCATAAACAGGAAGCCGACGATGTCGTGCGTTTTCGCGCTGCGAATTTGGGCGCGTGTACCGCCTACATCTTGCGTCCGCACATTTTTGCGGGCGCCTCCATGCAGAACTACATGGTCAATGCGTTGCGCGGCACCGCGTATGGCGACGGCCACTGGGGACAAAAACTTCAGCGCGAAGGCAAGCGCCTGCCGATGCTTCTGCCCTGCGGGGAAAAGTACCTCCACAAGCGGTTCCAGTTCGTTCACGTCGACGACGTGGCGCGATTAATCGCTCATCTGCTGCAGAGGCCGGTCGCGAAAAACAATCTCGTGATTTTGAACGTTGCTGGCCGGGGCGACACCGTCAGCTATCAGACGTGCGCTCGCATCGCCAATCAGAAAATCGTGCGCCTTCCGAGTCGATGGCTCTGCGGTCTTGCGCTCTCACTCCTCTGGAAGCTGAAGATATCGACGATCCCGCCTCAGGCGCTGCCCTACATGATCGGCTCATACATCATGAACACGACCAAGCTGAAGACCTTCCTGGGAACTCACTACGAAGAGGTGATCCAGTTCACGATCGAGCAGGCATTGAAGGATTGCTTCGTGGAAGAGCGTGCTCCTCGTATGGAGCCCGCGAAAGTTGGCCAGTAATCTCAGCCCTGTGGCGCACACCTCGACTCTGCATCCGAGCGCAGCGAGGATTGTCATCCCGAACGAAGTGAGGGAACCCTACCTTACGAAACCTATCTCTTCCCTCTGTACAGTCCCGCGATCCCAAACGTGTACGGCGTCCATGAAACTTCTCTGAATCCCGCCGCTCGCATCCGCTCCAGCATCTGTTCGGGAGCAGGAAATCGCGCTACCGATGCCGGCAAATATTTGTACGGACCTTCGATCCCGGAGATCACTGTTCCAATCGCCGGTAAAACATATCGGAAATACAGCCGGTAGACCCAACCCACGATTCCTTTGGGCTCGCCGAAATCTAAAATGCCGATCTCACCCTCCGGCTTTAGCACGCGATAAATCTCGCGCAGTCCGGCATCGTAATCGGCTAGATTGCGAAACCCGAATGCCGAGGTGACTAGATCGAAGCTCCCGCTGGGAAGCGGCAGGTTCAGCGCATCAGCTTCCATCCAGCGCAGCGGCTTGCCGAGCGATTTGATCGTCGCGCGCTGCAGCATCGCGTGAGAAAAGTCCGCGCCAACAATTTTCGGAGTAGCGTCGCTCTTCTGTGCACGCGTCAGCAGCGCCGAAGTCATGTCGCCAGTTCCGCAGCATAGGTCCAGCACCGTTGCATCGCTGCGCTGCAGAATGTGTCGAAACGTTCGCGCCGTACGCCACCACCATAGCCGATCCACCTGCATCGACAGCACGTGGTTAAGCACGTCGTAGCGCGGCGCAATCGCCGTGAACATCTCGCGGACTTTGGCTGCTGCCTGCGCGCGATCCGCAGCGCCCTCGGGGGCAGCGCCAATTACCGATGCACTCGCTCTGCTTCGAATTTTCAGCTGGAATTGCCATTATGCGGATTGCGAAAGATACCGCAGTTCTTCCACGGCTTGCACCACGGCGCGCTCAGGGACGTCGGAAATAACTTCCACTCGCCCAAGTTCCGTCGGCAGAATGAAATGCACCACGCCGTCGATTGTTTTTTTGTCGTTGATGAGACGACGCGCAATTCGCTTCCCTCTGGTCTCGACCTTCGGAAGCGGCGCATACGCCAATACGGAAGATATGATGCGCCGTGCTGTTTCGGAATCTGTCTTCTGCAGTGCTGCCGCGATCATCGCAGCCGCCACCATGCCCCACGCCACGGCCTCTCCGTGCAGGAACTGCTTGTAGCCGGTCTCGACTTCCAGCGCATGCCCGATGGTATGTCCAAAATTCAAGATGCGCCGCAGATCGCCTTCGCGCTCGTCCGCCGAAACTACGTCCGCCTTCACCTGCACTGCCGCACGAATCACCCATTCCAACGGCTCTTTTTCGCGCTGCAGTATCCGGTCGCGATTAGCTTCCATGTAATCGAAAATTTCTTTGTTGCGAATGAAGCCGCACTTCAACGCCTCATACAATCCGGCGCGATATTCGCGATCGGGCAACGTTGAGAGCACTGCCGGATCGATCAGCACCGCCCTCGGATGATGAAACGTTCCCAGCAGGTTCTTCCCTTCTCGCATGTCGACGCCGGTCTTGCCGCCGATGGAGGCATCCACTTGTGCCAGCAGTGTCGTCGGGATCTGCACCACATCTAGACCGCGCATGTAGATGGACGCTAGAAATGCTGCCACATCGCCGGTAACGCCTCCGCCCAGAGCGAGAACTACTGTCTTGCGATCGGCGCCTGCTTTCAGCATCTTTGCTGCAAGCGTCTGCACAGTGTCGATCGTTTTGAACTTCTCTCCATCCGGCATCTCCAGCCAGACATGCTGCAGATTCGCGCGATTCAACGACGCGCTTAGCTGTTCTCCCCAGTGTTTGCGAACGGGCGGAGCAGCGACGATAACGAATCGGGCGCGCCCAGGAACAATTTCACACAACAGTTCGCCGGCGTGCTGCAGCAACCCGCTCTCGATAAGGGCCGCATACGGGCGCCCAGCAACCTTGATTTCGATTCGTTCCACCTTTTCCATCATAGCGCAGGAGGAATCAAATGCCTCGCGAGTGGTAACATCGTGCCGTCATGAAGCCCGACAAGAAGAGCGTAACGGCGGAGACCGACTTTGTCGTGATCGGCGCAGGTGTCGCCGGCCTGCGCGCTGCCATCGAACTTGCATCATCCGGACGCGTGCTCGTTCTCGCCAAATTAGAAGTCAAGGAATCCGCGACGCAATATGCGCAAGGTGGCATCGCCGCCGCCCTCAGCGACGAAGACGAAATCAGCCTGCACTTGCAGGACACGCTGGTCGCGGGTGACGGGCTCGTCAATGAGAAAGCTGCCCGCGTTCTCGTGGAAGAAGGGCCGGAGCGCATCGAAGAGCTCATCGCCTGGGGAACGCAATTCGATCGCAACGGGACCAAGCTCGCATTCACCCGTGAAGGCGCTCACAGTCGCGACCGCATTTTGCACGCGCATGGCGACTCCACCGGCCAGGAGATCGGGCGCGCTCTTTACTTCAAAGCGAAATCCATCAAGAACATCACCGTCAGCGAATTCGAATTTGCCACGGATCTGCTAGTCGAAAACGGCCGCGTTGTCGGCGTAAACCTGCTGGCAGAAAATGGGCAGTTACACACGGTTCATGCAGCCGCAGTTTTGCTCGCCACCGGCGGTCTCGGCCACGTTTACAAAGAGACGACCAATCCTGCCGTTGCCACTGGCGATGGAGTCGCGATGGCCTACCGTGCCGGCGCCGAAATTAGCGACATGGAATTTGTCCAATTCCATCCCACGGCTCTTTACGTAAAAGGCGCGCCGCGCTTTCTGCTCTCCGAAGCACTCCGCGGAGAAGGCGCAATCCTCCGCAACGAGCAGATGACACGCTTCATGCCGAAGTATCATCCGCTGGCGGAACTTGCGCCGCGCGACGTAGTAGCACGCGCCATCGCGCACGAGTTGGAAGTCAGCCGCAGCAAAGATCCTGTGGTCTACCTCGACCTGACGCACAAAGATCCAGATCTGATCCACAAGCGCTTCCCGCGGATCTACGACACTTGCCTGAAGTACAACGTCGACATCGCTACGGACATGATCCCCGTGCGTCCTGCTGCGCACTATGCGATGGGCGGCGTGAAGACCGATCTGGATGGACGCACCAGCCTTCCAGGCCTCTACGCAGCGGGTGAAGTGGCTAGCACCGGAGTGCATGGCGCCAACCGCCTCGCCAGCAATTCTCTTTTGGAAGGCCTTGTATTCGGCGAGCGCGCCGCCCGTGCCATGCGAGCTGAACTTAGCCAGCAACATCCCGCTGCTGCGAGTTCCTCGCCATCGGCTGCAACTCCCCCCGATACACAGGCTGCCACCAAGAGCGCCGACGATCTCATTCGTGAAGTGCAGAACATTCTCTGGCGCGATGTGGGCATCGTGCGCACCGGTCACTCATTGAAAAACGCCATCCATGAACTCGAAGCGCTGAAATCAACGATTCCCACGAGCCAGTGCCGCCGGTGCCAGGAAGCCCGCAATGTCTGGCAGACAGGGTTGCTGATCGCGAAGTCGGCGCTCGCTCGCGAGGAAAGCCGCGGAGCCCATTACCGCACCGACTTCCCCGTGCATGATGACAAGAAATTTCTAAAGCACTCGGTAGTCACGGGAGAGAAGATTAGATTCGAGTAGGCAGCAGATATCAGTACCGACGGATTGCTTTACTAACTACTAATTACTAATCACTAACTACGAATCACTAGCCACTTTTTGCGGAAACACTAGCGACGCCACCACCGACAGTGCCAATATCCCTCCTACCGTGCCTAGCGCAACGCCGATCGGTATGTGGTAGAAGTTCGACAGCATCATCTTCGCGCCGATAAACAGCAAAATGATCGCCAGCCCATATTGCAGATAGTGAAACGCCGTCATCATTCCTGAGAGTGCAAAATACAGCGACCGCAATCCCAGGATCGCGAACACATTCGACGTATACACAATGAACGGGTCGCGCGAAATCGCCAGCACCGCCGGAATTGAATCGGCGGCGAACACCACGTCCGTCGTTTCGATCATCAGCAGCACCAGGAACAGCGGCGTTGCATACAGTCTCGGATCGCGAACAAAGAATTTCCCCTCGACGTAGTCTTTCGTCACCGGAATCCAACGTCGTACTTGCTTCAGCACCGGATTATTCTCCGGATGAACTTCCTTCTCGCCACCGCGCAAGAAGCTGATGCCGCTCCAGATCAGGATTGCGCCAAAAATGTATACGATCCACTCGAAGCGATTCATCAGTGACACGCCCACCAGGATGAAAACGCCGCGCATCACCAGTGCGCCGATAATGCCCCAGAACAACACCTTGTGCTGAAACCGCTCAGGAACCTTGAAGTAGTTGAAAATCAACAGAAAGACGAACAGATTGTCGACGCTGAGCGACTCTTCGATCACGTAACCAGTGACGAACTCGAGCGCCTTCGTCTTTCCGTACCAGAAGTGCACCCCAACCGCGAACACAGCCGCCAGGGCTATCCAGAAGGCGGTCCAAGCCATCGCCTCGCGAAAGCCGATCTTGTGGGCCTTGCGGTGAAATACCACCAGGTCCAGCACCAGCATGATGACGACGAAGAGATTGAAGACGACCCAAAAAACCAGTCTCGGCAAGCCCAGCCTTTCGATTCACTATTTTGCGCGTCCGCGCTCACCATTCTCCCATGCCGGCCACATTCCAAAAATCTTAAGCTGATCCCCCAAGCCTGACTGCTTCAACAACTGTTCGATTTCGGTACGATTCTGTCGCGGCGCAATCCGCTCCGGCGCGTCTGCAATTGCGAAGGTCACCTCGGCAGCCATCGCAACATGCTTCTTCAGCTGAGGAAGATCAACTTTGTCATAGGTATCGGAAACTGCGTGGTAATTCTCGAGGTAATTCGCGGTCTCCTGGTTCGCCACGAGTGTCGGCACGCCCTCCAGCAGAAAGTCCACGTTGTCCGTACCCCACGGCGCATCCATCGTTAGTTCCGTGGCATTCCATTGCGCCAGAGGTGCAATCAATTGCTTCACCGCAGCCCCTTCGTCCGCCCGGCCTCCAAGCGAAAAACCGGTAACACGTCCGGTGCCCGAATCGAAGATCACCGCTCCTGCCATCTTGTCCAGGTCCGCGCGATGTACCCGCGCGTAGGCCCACGAACCCAGCAGGCCCTCTTCTTCGCCGGAGAAGAGCACGAATCGAATGGACCGTCGCGGTTTCAACCCAGTCGCCTTGATCGCCCGCAGTGCATCGATCACCAGCGCCGCATTGCAGCCGTTATCCAGGGCGCCGGTCCCCAGTTCCCACGAATCCAGGTGCGCGCCCAGAATGACGAACTCGTCCGGCTTCTCGCTGCCGCGCAACTCGGCGATCACATTCGAAGTCGTGATCGGGCCACCGATGCGGTTCGGAATCGAAATCTCCGCCTGGATCTTTTTGCCAGACGCGATCAGTCTCGCCACCCGCTCACCATCTTCGCGCGACACCACCAGCATCGGCAGTTTGTCGATTTGCCCATCCGAGCTATTGGTATGCCGGTACAGAATGTCGTGCCACCGTGTAGCCATGAATGCGATCGCCACCGCTCTGCCCTTCACGGCTTGATCGATAATCGGCGGAGCTTTCAGATACTCGGCGAACAGGTCGTCCCAGGTTTTCAGCACATCGGTATGCACCAGCAGGATCGCGCCGCTGATATCGCCCGCCGCCGCGAAATCCTTCAGCGTACCCTCGCCTACATCGATCACACGCGCGTGGGTCGCCTTCAGCGCCGGAGCCCATGCAACCGAAACAGCGCGCACTCGAAACCGGTTCGGAGAAGTGATCTCAAACTCCGTAGCTCCTTCGGCCCACGACTGCGCAATTTTGAATTGCTCCGTATGCACCGAATCTGCTCCGGCGGCCTTGAAGGCGGCTTCCGCCCAGGAAACTGCCTGGTCGAACGCTGGGGTTCCGGGCACACGTCCTCCAACCCGGTCTGTCAACTGTTGCAAGTTCGTTTCGAGCGGAGAAGGCTTCAGTGATTCCTCAATGATCTTGTCGGAGGAACTCTGGGCGGCAGCTGCTCCGCACGCGACAGCGAACATCAATAGAGGCAAAAGGTAAGTTCTCATGGGAGCTGACATTTAAAACGAAAACCGTCCGCTAGGAAAGGCCGTTGCGAAATCACAGTCGCGAGCCATCCTCAACTCGCTTCCGACACTCACACTGCACGGGGCATAAGTACATCCCATCACCGCTTTTCGGAGCAGGCGCCATGAGATCCCGAGCACAGATCAGCTCTCATCCAATCCACCCGATCCTCGTGACATTCCCCATCGGACTCTTCATTACCAGCCTGGTTTTCGACGCAGTTGCGGTGAACCAGAATTTGCCTTCGCTATGGGCAGCGGCCTGGTATTGCATTCTCGCCGGCAACATTATGGGAGTTGCTGCCGCCATCCCAGGCGCACTCGATTTGTTTTCTGTTGTGCCACCGCGCTCCAGCGCACGCAGTCGCGGTTATAAACACGCCATTTTGAATGCGCTCGTGCTGGTGCTCTTCATCTCTGCGGCAGCATATCGAGGAGGTCCCTCTGCCCGTCCAGATCAGACCTCGTTCATTCTGTCTGGAATCGGAGTGTTCTGCCTGCTTGTCTCCGCATGGTTAGGTGGAACCCTCGTCTACCGCAACCAGATCGGCGTCGACCGCCGCTTTGCCAATGGAGCCAAGTGGCAAACCGTCACGGTTCATGACTGGAACTCGCCTATCTGCAAAGAAGAAGATCTTGCTCCTGGACAACTCTTGCTGGCCACGATTCAAGGTGCGCGTGTTGCCGTGGGGCGCTGTCCTGATGGACTCGTCGCATTTGACGATCGCTGCACGCATAAAGGCGGCCCGCTCTCTGATGGCGCGCTTGTCGGTTGCACTGTGCAGTGTCCGTGGCATGGATCGCAATTCGACGTTCACACCGGAATCGCCATCGCCGGACCTGCGAAAGACAGCGTGAAGACTTACGACGCGGAAGTGCGTGGCGGCCAGATTTACGTTTTTCCCAAGCGTGTGCAATCAGGAAAAGCGGCTTAGCAACAACTTTTTTCTTTAAGGTCGAGCCAGAGATTTCGGATCCGGAGCCTGGGGTTGTAACCGGAGTTGCTTGTTGATCTTCGGCCAGTATTGCTTGGCAAGATTGCCGGCAAATTTCCAGGCCAAATCATAACCGTAGCGCTGTAAGACGTCGCCAGCGTCGCGATCTCCCTGCGGAAAGTACGTATTCGCGAGAACCTCAGCGCCAAGCGGCGCGACTAATCCCGACCAGTTAACTTGTTGTCCTCCGTCGTCCCCGCGAGTCAGGAAGACTCGGTTGATTGAGTACTTCACCGAACCGAAAAACGCCACGTCGTTCTTCACGAAGAAACGCGGATCCTGATGCAACGCTGATGCGAGCAAAAACGTTCCCAACATCTGGTTCGAAGCCGACCTCGCCATCGCCGATCCAAAACGCTTTCCGTAACCTGACATGCCTTGCCCATACCCTTCGGGCTCGTTGAAACCCTGGTTCCACCCGGAACTCACGGCTGCCGCCGCGATGGTGCTCAGAGAGACGCTATTGTTCGCGGCGAGCTTGAATTTTTGGCTTGTAGAGAGGCTGGCCGTGTTGACCGCCAAATCTGGAAACACCACCGACGTCCGTTGCAGCAGCTCAACAAAATCCGCCCCAACTTTTATCGGGCCCGCGGGCCGCGACGTGGGCTGCGGTGCGGGAGCGTCGGGCTTTTGTACTCCTTCTTGTGTGAACGCAACCCCGCAAAGAGATAACAACGCCAGAAACAGCGCGCACCAGGTTCCTGTCCCAAAAACCCTCACCTTCAACAGTCCTTCCCTCCAGTAGAGTGCAGTCATCAACGGGCATCCAATAAACGCACCGTTTCGAGTACGGTAGTTCCCGCCACTTCCAGGCTCTTGGGACTGAGTTTATCCATTGTGTCCTGAGGTGTATGCCAAAAAACATTGTTGTAGCCGTAGTCGAGATCAATTAAATCAGCCACTGGAACCCCAATTTTCGCGAAAGGAATGTGATCGTCGAAGTCCGGTATCTGTCTGCCAAAGAAATAGGACTGATATCCGAAGCGGCTCGCCGCCTGGTACACCATATCCTCCAGCCATGGTGTGGAGTTCTGGTCGCGATCAATGTTCAGATCGGCGTCCCCAATCATGTCGAGCAACAGCAAGCCTTTGATTTTTTTCGCCGTCCCATCTTGTTGCCACTTCTGGGCCAGGTGCCGGCTGCCGTATGTGCTGTCCGTGTCCGACCACTCCTTTACCGCTTCCTCCGCGTCAAACCACACCAGCCAGACGGAATACCCATCGCGCGGCTTCTTGCCCTGCGCAAAGTGGTTCGCGAGTTCCAGCAGCAGTCCGGCACTTGCGCCACCATCGTTGGCGCCGACGAAGTTCTTCAGCATCTTCGTCTCATAGTGGCCGGCGATCACGATGATGCCGTCCTTTGTGCCGGGAAACTTGGCGATAAAGTTACGACTCGGAAACTTGCCCACCGGAGTGTCGGCGATGAACGTGTCTTCCTCGAGGTTGTCATTGCGCAGATGCTGCCGCAGATAGTTCTCCAGCTTTGCGTGGGCTGGACTGCCAATCGGGCGTGGACCGATGGCCACCATCTCGCGCGTATACTGCAGCGCGCGCGTGCCGCTCACATGCACATCCGGTGAGTCCGGCGGAGGCACAGGCGCATTTTGCCCTGGTGCACTTTGAGGAGATTCCGCAGCGGCTACATTCGTCGGCGATGCAGAGCCCGCGTCCTTGGCTGTCACCGAGTTGCCACGGGAGCAGGCGAAAAGAGCGAGCAACAGAAAAGTCAGGGCAGAGGTCCGCACAGAGGGCAGTCTATCAGGCCTCACTCCCGGATCCGGAAATGCGAGTCGCGAGCCATTTCGGAACCAAATGTTTACTCATCGATAACACCTCCCCTCTCCCCTGCTTGTTGCAAATGCAGGCACTTACGAGGTAGTGAGGCTGTACATGCGGCATAACAAAGGAGTTAAGTGCTCTCTCCGGCATAACAAAGGGCTTAGCTGCCACTTTCCCGTAACGGCACGTCGTAGCACATGGAGGCGACTACGGCTCCTGAAGACAGAGTTAACTATATTCCAATAGATAAGTCAATTGTAAACACAAATTACTTTAAGAATTGATTTGTTTCGGCGCACGCCAAGGAACTTCCTGGTCGGCTTCCCAGCTCAGTGGTTCACTCCTGAGAACCCGGGCCGCTGCTCGCCTCAGCTGCTCAGTTCTCAACTTCACCGTCATACGCGTACAACTTGCCCGTACTTTGGGCCTTCCCAACACAGACAGTTAGTGGGTGCCACCAAAACTGCTCGTCGCCTTCCCTCCCTGGGCGCGCTGGTATCCGCGCAATGAGGAGAATGAAATGGGGAAAGCGATTCGGTCACGGGTCATCTGTCTTGCGGCATTGGTTGCCGTTCTCGGCACTGTCGCGGCGCCAGCCGCAAGTGCACAAACCACTGTAGGTGGGCATATCGGCGTTCTGGTTCCGTGGGTAACACGTGCAGGCGGGAACAACACGACTGTCTTCGATACATTCTCGCTGGGGCTCCCCTTCGGCATCAGCGTGAAGGGGCAAGGTCGAATGTTCGTCGACTTCGAGTTTATTCCCCACATCAACTCGTCTCCTCATGAAGCGACGCTAACGGTTGACCCCGGATTAATGTGGCGTCTTGATCACGGATTTACTGTCGGAATGCGAGCAACCTTTAACATCAACTCATCCTCGATGGGGTTCGTCCCCGTGGTGAACAAGAGTTGGAAGCTGCCCAACCAGAGCGGATTCTTTAAGACCTTCTTCGGAGAGATTGATGTGCCGGTTACGTTCGACCGTCCTCCAGGCGGACCAGCTACCAATCCTGTGACGTTCGCCACGCAGTTTGGTTTCGGTTTCTGATGGGTGGTGAGGATGCGAGAAGCGACAGCAATGCAGGACTTGATGCAATCGCTGTGTTCGCTTCGATTCGGGTAAAGGCGGGCGCTCGGGCCCGCCTCACTCAGTCACCTCAATTGCCTGTCGGCATTGGAATCGTGAATCCTTCCTTTTGCAAAGTGTCGCGCATGTTCTGGAATCGCTCGAACTGCTGCAAGGTTATCGGTCCAGAATAGGCCTCGCTCTGCTGCTTGCGCGGAGGATACTTCACGTACGTCTGCATGAGCTCTTTCGTTGCCGCACTAATTGTCACCAGCGTCCACGTGTGCTCCGTGTAGTTGTTCATGAAGATGTCGTATCGCTCCTGCGGGTCTGCCCAGAGATCAAAGATCTGGGGAACTGTAGCCACATATTTATCGGGCCCCTTCCATCCGAGATTGGAATCGACGGCGAGAGCGCCCGTCGCCTGCCCATCATCGCCACGCAGATTAAAGACAGCTTTAAACCTGCCGACGCGGACCGCGCCAGGGGTTAGTTCGTTCTCGGTGAAGTAGAACCAATTGTCGCGCTTCGACTTGCCTGTGCCCAGCAGCACCGGCGTCATATCGATGCTGTCGAAGATGATCGGCTTGCCCTCGCGATCATTTTCCGGCAGTTTCAGCCCAGCCAGATTCGCGAATGTTGCCATGAAGTCGAGACTGCCAAGGATGTCGTAGTTCCGCGAGCCGGCTTTGATCTTTCCCGGCCACCAGGCAATCGCAGGTACACGAGCTCCGCCTTCGCGCACCGTACCCTTGGTGCCGCGGAATGGCGTGTAGCCGGCATCGGGATAGACGTCTTGCCATGCGCCATTGTCCGTAGTGAAGATGATCAGCGTGTTGTTGGCGAGGCCGAGTTCGCGGACTTTATCCACGATATGTCCGACGCTTGCGTCCAACTCGACGAGCGAATCACCGTACTTGGATTTCAGCATCGATTTGCCAATGTACTCAGGAGCCGGCATGTTCGGCTGATGAACCTTCATGAAGTTGACGTCCATGAAGAAGGGTTTCCCTTTCGGTGCGCTGCTCAGGTAGTCGAGCGCAGCCTTCTCGATGTACTCATCGACAAAGGGAATCCCGACGACCCCCTTTTCTGGTGTGTTTACGTACTGCCCATTCAGCTTGAACTCCTCGTGCGGTGTTTCTCCAGCGTTGCCTGACAGCATTCCCTTTGTCACCTTGGCGAACATGGCGCGTGTTTCGGGAGACATGTCCGGGAACCATGTGGGATCCGCGTAGGTGTAAGCATTGAGGTGATAGAGGCCGCAATATTTCATCACATCGAAGCCGTGTGCGTTCGGCAATGCATAATCGGCTTCACCGAGATGCCACTTCCCTGCGAAGAAAGTCGCATAGTCGGCCTGCTTGAGCACAGAGGCAAGCGTCCACTCCGCATGCGGTAAACCGCCCCCTTGTCCCTGGAATGCTACTGTGGTCATGCCGCTGCGATTGGGAATACGGCCGGTGATGATCGCAGCACGACCCGGTGTACAACTCGGCTGACCGTAAAAAGAGAAAAACGCCATCCCTTCGTCGGCAAGGCGATCGAGGTTTGGTGTAGGAATCCCGCGGCCCTCGCCACCACCGTAGACACCGAGGTCACCCCAGCCTACGTCGTCGCCGACGATCAGGATGATGTTCGGCTTGCTGCCCGTTTGCGCATAGAGGTTTCCGGTCGCAGTGACCAGCGCAGCAAAGCACAAAACGGTTATTGTCAGTAGTCGAAACGATCCCAGTTGCATTCCCTCTCTCCTTGTAGAGCTCAGCAGTGTCTGCCGTCGGGCTTGAGTTAGTTGCAAACGAAAAGTTGGCGACAGGTTTTCTGGTTGGAGAACTGGGAGGGAATCCTCCAGCGGAGGCGGGGACTCTAGAGTTCCACGCCAACTGGCATGCTGGATGGAATCGGCCGTGGCGGCTGGGGTTGCCAACGACAAACGGCGGGGTTTCCAGAGCATCTGCACGCGCTAAACATTGGCCAACCCTGATTGGTGAGGGCACGACTAATCAAGCTGCGTCCTCCCCGTCAGCTCTGGATCTTTCGAAGCGGAGATTTATCGAGGAGAACCGGATGAAGTCGCGCACGGCGAAGTCTGCCATCAGCTTATTTCTGCTTCTTGCACTGATCGGATGTAAAGCGAATCCGCCGGCATCTACAAGCGAAAACCCAACGGCCGCTCCCACGCCCGAGGCAAAGAAACCTGTCCCGGGTCCGGTACCGGGCACGCGACTCACGCCAGCCTATGTCGCCCAAGTCGCGCGCACTGCCTACTTTTGGGCTTGGCCGATGGTAAACATTTACAACCGTGTGCAAACCTTCGCGAAGCTGCCGGAACCGGGCTTGATCGGCGGGATTGTTCCTGTGGCTCCTCCAAACCAATTGAGTATGCTCACCGATTACGTCGCACCCGAAGAGCGCATGGTCGCGTGCCCCAACCAAGATGTCGTCTACGGCTTTGGACCTCTATCACTGGACCGCGATGCGGTCGTACTCCAAGTGCCTGACTTTGGTGATCGCTTCTGGGTCTACCAGGTCATCGATCAGCGCACCGACAGCTTTGCTGAACTGGGAAAGATGTATGGGAGCAAGCCGGGAGCGTACCTGCTCGTTGGGCCGGATTGGAAAGGCCAGACACCGGCGGGAATTCAGGGAGTCTTTCGATCGCCAACAAATCTTGGAATCGTCATTCCGCGAGTTTTCAAAGCCTCCACCGAAGAAGACACCAAAGCGGTACAGCCGCTCGTGAATCAAGTCATGATGTACCCGGCCTCGCAGTTCGACGGCAAACTCAAGACGCGCGACTGGAGCACTTCGCCCAAGTTTCCGTCTGCCTCGCAAGGTCAGGAAGAGACCCAATGGGTGACGCCCGAAACGTTCGCCGAGGAACTCCCGAAAGTACTCGACGGTGTGCCGCCCTTACCCGGGGAGGAGCCGCTCTACGCGAACATTCGCGCAGTGTGGAAAGCTGCGAATCAGGATCCGAAACTCAAGCAGGCTCTCCAGCAGGTCCTGGTTGAGGCTGACAAAGAACTGGTCAAACCTCTCTTTGAATTCCGGAACTGGGGCATTCCGCTCCCAAACAACTGGACCACCCAGAACAACGGCGCACAGTTCGGAACCGATTACTTCACGAGAACGGCGGTAGCAAAGTCGAACATCTTCGTGAACAAACCGCAGGAGACGAAGTACTTCTACCAGGATCTCGATAGCGCCGGAGCGCGCCTCAACGGCGGCCATCAATACGCGGTGAAATTCGAGAAGGGTGCACTGCCGCCAGTGAAGGGCTTCTGGTCCTTGACCATGTATAACCAGCATCACTTCTTCGAGCCCAATAAACTGGTTCGCTATTCGCTTGGAACCAAGAACAAAGACCTGCAGTTTGGTCCCGACGGATCACTCACGCTGTGCGTCTCTTCCACGCCTCCCAGCCAGGACCAGATGACCAACTGGCTGCCGGCGCCGAAAGGCGATTTCTCGCTCTACATCCGAGCGTATTGGCCGGAGGCAGCCGCACTCGAGAATAAGTGGACGCCACCGGCCGTGATCAAGGTCAAATGAGTTCGAGGGAATAAGCTCTCCAACGCCGCTTGCATTCTGGCGAGGGATAGCGCTACGACTCGGCTTCGGCTTTCTTCCGCCGTTTCGGGTGGACCAGCCAGGCAATGAATATGCTCACGATGTACAGCAACACCATGGGCGCGGCGAAGATGCACATGTTCATGATGTCCGTGGTGGGAGTGATAATCGCAGCGATGACGAAAATCACGAGAATCGAATAGCGCAGATTCTTCCACAGGAAACCTGCGCTGATAATGCCCATCAGAGCCAGGAAGAAGGCGAGGATCGGCATCTCGAAAACAATTCCGAGACCAATGATGATCGTCAGGAACAGATCCGTATACTCACCGATCGTGATCATCGGCTGGAACTGCGATCCGTATCCGATCAGGAAATCCAGCGCCGCCGGATAGACCATCCGGTAGCCGAACCATCCTCCGGCAACAAACAATCCCACCGAGGAGACCATGAACGGAATGACATACCGCCGTTCGTTCCGGTAGAGACCGGGCGAGATGAACAACCACAACTGGTACAGCACAAATGGCGATGCCAGGAACAGCCCGCCAATGAACCCAACCTTCAAGTACATATTGAAAGGTTCAGTCGGGCTCAGGTACACCAGCTTCTCCGCCATGTTGTGACGGCGCAAGAGCTTCCATGATCGGCCTCTGCATCCAGCCGTAGATTCTTTCCGCCTTCCACCAACAGACCATGAAGCCGGCCGCGACGAAGAGAAATGACCAGATAATGCGGCGGCGAAGCTCCTCGAGATGCTCGAGAAAGCTCATGCTCCCCATATGTTCGGAGAGGACTTGTTTGGCAGCGGCGTACGCGGGACTAGGCATCGGCAGATTGCGAGGAAGGCGCGCTTTCAGAAGCAGGAGGCTGATTGCCGTTGGCTGGCAAGGACTGCGCTTCAGTATTCAGAATCGTGCCCACCGGGGGCTGCAACACGGGTGCGGCGGTCTTCGCTTGTTTTTCGCGTTCGGATTCGAGTTCCAGTTGGCGCATTTCCGCCTCCAACTGCCACTTGAACTCGTTACTGGCACGCTTGAACTCGCCCAGAGCCTTCCCGATTTGGCGTCCGATCTCCGGCAACTTCTTGGGCCCGAAGATGATAAGGGCCAACAAGAAGATGAAGATCATCTCCGGCATGCCAAGATTCATACGGCCATCATACTGCCTCTTCTCGTAACGCGGCAAACAAGCAGCACTGAATGGGTAGCTGGTGGCTAGTAGTCAGCAAGAATTCCGAGGCTCCACAAGAAGCCGAGCTTCCAGCTACCAGCTACCCATTCAGAAGCAGGCTGTTGCACTGAAAATATGGCAGTTTGCCCTGAGGGACAGGTTCCCGGATGGCCAATAGATACGCAGGGTTGGCCCATTTCATCGTGGTATACTGCTTTTACTTTGAGGGTGTGGGTTTCGACACCCCACCAAGGAAATTAAAAGATGGTCCGTAGTACTCGCCGTGCTCTCTTCCTGGTAGTTTTTGTCATTCTTGCCTGTGGTTTTCTCGGAGCCCTTTTCGGTCAACGCGTCAGCGGTAGCACGCCCTCTGGCGATGGCGAAATCCGTGACAGCCTTCGTACTTTCTCGCAAGTTTATGACCTGGTAGAGCAGAACTACGCCGAACCGGTGAGCGCCGACAAGGCCATCTACAACGGTGCCATTCCGGGCATGCTCCGCGTGCTCGATCCGCACTCCAATTTCTTCGATCCCAAAGCCTACTCGCTTCTCCGCGAAGAACAGCGCGGTAAATACTATGGCGTGGGAATGCAGGTTGGACCGCGCAACAACAAAGTCATCGTGATTGCCCCGTTCGTGGGTACGCCGGCCTATCGCGCCGGAATCCATCCGGGCGACGTGATTATCGCCGTCGACGGCAAGCCCACCGACAACATGAACACGTCCGATGTTGCCGATCTGCTCAAAGGGCCCAAGGGCACCAACGTCAAGATCACCGTCCTGCGCGAAGGCACGCCGAAGCCGCTGGAATTCAATGTCACGCGCGACGAGATTCCCCGTTACAGCGTTGATCTGCATTTCCTGATTCGTCCGGGCATCGGCTACATGCACATCTCCGGATTCCAGGAAACGACCGAGCACGAAGTTCAGCAGGCGCTCGAAGAAATGGGTGACCTGAAAGGCCTCGTCCTTGATCTCCGCCAGAATCCCGGCGGCCTGCTGAGTGAAGGCGTTGGCGTTGCCGACAAGTTCCTGAAGCGCGGACAGGTAATCGTTTCGCATCACGGCCGTTCCTCACCGGAGAAGGTTTATCGCGCGAGCCACGGCAACAGTGGCAAGGAATATCCGATCGTCGTCCTGGTGAATCGTGGCACCGCTTCGGCGGCAGAGATTCTGGCCGGAGCCATCCAGGATCATGATCGCGGCCTGATCGTCGGCGAGAATACCTTCGGCAAGGGATTGGTGCAGACCGTGTTCCCTCTCTCTGAGAACACCGGCCTCGCTCTGACTACCGCGAAGTACTACACGCCCAGCGGACGCCTGATCCAGCGCGACTACACCGGCGTATCGCTCTACGACTATTACTACAATCACGACGACAATGGCACCGCCAACGCGGCCAACCGCGAAGTGAAGATGACTGACAGTGGACGTCCCGTGTACGGCGGCGGAGGCATCACTCCCGACGTCCGCTTCGAGACTCCGAAGCAGAATCACTTCCAGGATGAACTGCTGCAGCACTACGCGTTCTTCAACTTCGCCAAGCACTACACCATCAACCACCAGGTGACCAAGAACTTCACCGTTGATGACGCCGTGATGCAGGACTTCCGCAAGTTCCTCGACGATCAGAAGGTCGCCTTCACCGAGTCTGACCTGGCGGGAGCGAACGACTGGATCCGCAACAACATCAAGAGCGAGATCTTCATCGACTCCTTCGGCCAGGAAGAAGGCCTGAAGGTACGTGCCGATGGCGATCCGCTCGTGGTCAAAGCCCTCGACCTGATGGGACAGGCTAAGATCTTGGCCGACAATGCCAAGAAGATCGTAGCCGAGCGCAACAGCGCGCGTGCAACGGCGATGGCCAGCCAGAACCGCTAGTCCAATCGAACTGCTTCGAGGCCCGCTGGAAACGGCGGGCCTTTTGCTTTGTTGGGGTTATCCAGGGCGCTGCAACTTTTATCTGTCCCGCGCGTCTGATCGAACGTGGGGAATTTCAATCCAAACGATCCGCAGAAGCGTACTGAATCATGGTGATCAAGAAACCGGGCGACATTCCTTCTTCCGAAATTACGCCCAAAGAAACGTACATCAATCGTCGCAAGTTCATGGTGGGAGCGGCCGCAGTCGGTGCCGCCGCCTGGGCGCGCACTACCTCGGCGAGATGGCGTCTCCCGCGGATGTCGTGCACGCAGAGAACAAACTGAACGTCGCCTCGAAGAGTCCTTTCAGCACCACCGAAAAAGAAACGCCATTCAACGACATCACGAACTACAACAATTTCTACGAATTCAGCACCGACAAGTACGAACCCGCCAAACTGGCCCAGGGGCTGAAAACGCGTCCGTGGACCGTCCAGGTCGACGGCCTTGTCAAGAAAGCCGAAGACCTATGACATCGATTATTTCCTCAAGACCTTCCCCATCGAAGAGCGCATCTACCGCCACCGCTGCGTCGAAGGCTGGTCGATGGTCATCCCTTGGAACGGTTTCGCGCTCAGCAGTTTCCTCAAAGAGGTGGAACCGCAGAGCAAAGCCAAGTACGTGAAATTCACCACCAAATTTGATCTCAGCCAGATGCCGGGCCAGAGATATGGCGTGCTCGATTGGCCCTACGTCGAAGGCCTGCGGCTGGACGAAGCAATGAACCCGCTTGCGATTCTTGCCGTCGGAATGTATGGCGACGAATTGCCCAAGCAGGACGGCGCGCCCATCCGCCTGGTTGTTCCGTGGAAGTACGGATTCAAGAGCATCAAGTCGATCGTGAAAATCTCGCTGGTCGAAAAGCAACCGCCGACTACGTGGAACGTGGCCGCGCCGAGCGAATATGGCTTTTACTCCAACGTGAATCCGAATGTCGATCATCCGCGCTGGAGCCAGGCAGAAAGAGCGGCGCATCGGCGAGTTCTTCAAGCGCGAGACGTTGATGTTCAACGGCTATGGCGATCAAGTCGCCAGCCTCTACACCGGCATGGATCTGAAAAAATATTTCTGATGAAAGCATGGTGTTCGGGCTCCAGCCAGAGGACGCGGAGGAGAGCAGAGAGTTTTGAAGAATGGCTACATCATGCGTCTAAAGATCTTCGTCTTCGTGCTCTGTCTCGCGCCGCTGTTCATGCTCCTGTGGAAGGGTCTTCACTCCGCGCTCGGCGCCAATCCCATCGAGGTCATCACTCATTCCACCGGCAAGTGGACGCTGATCTTCCTCCTCATCACGCTCTCCATCACGCCCCTGCGCAAGATCACGGCTCAGCCCTGGCTCATCCGCTTCCGGCGCATGTTCGGCCTCTACGCATTTTTCTACGGCTGCCTGCACCTGATGACCTGGGTCTGGCTCGACAAGTTTTTCGATCTTCATGACATGTGGGCCGACATCCTCAAGCGCCGCTTCATCACCGTCGGCATGGCGGCGCTGCTTCTCATGTTGCCGCTGGCGATCACTTCCACGAAGGGTTGGATCGGCCGCCTCGGCGGTAAGCGCTGGTCGAATCTGCACAAACTGATTTACGTCAGCGCGTCGTTAGGCGTGATTCATTTTCTCTGGCTGGTAAAAGCTGATAAGCGCGAGCCCGAGCGCTACGGAATTATCCTGGGATTTCTTCTGCTCTGGCGAGTAGGTGCGTGGCTGATACCAAGGTTTCGCAGAGTTACAGAGTACCTCTTGCACCGCGTGGCGAAGCCGTTAAAACTACAGTGGAAGCACCGGCCTTCAGGCCGGTGAAAACGCGCTCCAGCGAAGAGGGCTTTAGCCCCGGCGGAACCGCACCTAGTTCGTTGCCTGCAGATCCTGATTAATCGACATTGTTGCCGGCAAGCCTGGATCAGCGTTCGGCTCCCACGGTCGCGGTCACTACAAAGTTTTCCCCGTTCACATCCACACTATAGGTATACGGCCCGCGATGCCGGGTGTCGGATATGACCTGGCTTGAAATCAGATCGTCCAACGATCCATAGTGCCCCTCGGACGCCATGTAACGTTTCTCGGCATTGGCGATGTTCGATAGATCCATGCGCACGCCAACCAGGTTCACTGTCGCTTTGGGATTATTGGCGGTTGTCGGCGAAAGCGCCTTCACCTGGCGCGAATAGATATACATTCCGGCTGCCAACACCAGGATCATCGCTACAAAACTGAACACACGGCCCATATTGCCTCCCCAACCGTCTAATTCCAGCCTGAAAGCGCGCGCCGCGCAAGTTACTAGAGATGCGAACCTGTGGGGGGAAGAAGGAACCATGACTTCGAGTCTCAGGACGCTGGAGTGATGCTGTGAATTGAGTCGAACCAAAGGAAGATCAACTAAACATTTCGAAAAAACTCCGCAAACTTCTCCACCACTAGCTTCTCCAACCCCGTCCCCTTCAGATCGTGCCCAGCCCCTTCGCGAATCACTAACTCGGTTCGCGCCGAAATCAACTTCAACGCCCGCTCCATCTCCTCCGGCGATCCAAACGGATCCCGGCTCCCATGCACAAACAACGCCGGCGTCTGCAGCTTCGGAAAATGCGCATCGCGCTTCTGCTCCGGCTTGCGCGGCGGATGCAGCGGATAGGACAGCAACAGCAACCCCGACGCGAGGTCCGGCTCTTCCGCCGCGAGCATTGTCGCCTGCCGGCCGCCGTACGAGTGTCCGCCCAGAAACACACGCCCCCGCACAGACTCGCGCAGAAACTCCGCTGCCCGTCGAATTCCCTTCCTATCCTTTTCAGCCATCGCCGGAAACGGAGGTCCATGCGGACGCACTTGCCGGAACGGCAGATCGATGCGCAGTACCGTAAATCCGGCTTCCGCGAATGCCCCAGCAACCGCAACCAGCAGCGGCGACTGCGCATTGGATCCCGCGCCATGCGCCAGAATCAACGCATCTCCAGTCGGCGATTTGGGTCGATGCAGATATCCACGAACCGCCGGCTCCGCCGAAGCATCGAGAACTGGTTCGATCGGCGCGCTCATCTCTCTTCCCTCAATCGCGAAATCACTGCACGCTGGCTCACGATGATGCCGGCCTCCATCTCTGCCAAATCCACGATCACCGCTCTTCCCTCCCAGGAGCTCCGCGGCTCGCCGCTTGCCTTGGCGCGGAAAACGAAAACGTGCGTGGGATAAAGCTGGCTATCGCGATAGTCGAACCAGCTCTCAATCGTCTCAACTGGCATCCCAGTCTCTTCCTCGATTTCCCGCCGCAGCGCGGTTTCCGTCGATTCCCATGGATGAACCAGTCCTCCCGGAAAGCACAGCCCGAGACCATCGGCCCGCTGGATCATGACGTACCGCTCGCCCCATGGCACCACCGCAATGGCGCCGCGCAAAGCGCCAAAGACAGGAAATCTACGGTAAACAGCAATACAGCTTCGCGAGATCAGGCGAAAAACCCGGGCGCGCCAGTCCATCCAGTTCAGTCTCCCCACCGGATTGTAGCTGCACCTCACCGTCGCCCCGGGGCGGTTTTGTAACCTTAGGTGGAATCTTTGTCCCTCTTGCAGGCAAACGTGTTTCAACTTTACCCATCCAACTACCGGAGAAGCAGGTTCTCTCGTGTGCCCCAGCCTGCTCTCAAAGGTGGAGGGGTTCGTCTTCATGTTAAGGTTTCGTTCGATTGCGCTGACCGGAGCTCTGCTGCTCGGCACCTCGCTTTTGTATGCCGGGGATATTCACGTCAATCTCCCCAAGCGGAGCAAGCCAACTCCCGTTCAGCAGTTCAATCGCGACGGCGTAAAGGCCGTCGAAAGGCATGACTACGACCGCGCCAGGAAGCTCTTTTACAAAGCTTATCTTCTCGATCCGAATGATCCGTTCACGCTAAATAATCTGGGATACATGGCCGAACTCGATGGCGACGTCGACCGCGCCGCGCGCTACTACGATCTGGCCGCGCAACAACGTTCAGCTGCCATCATCGATGAGTCCAACAATCCCAATGTGCAAGGCAAGCCGGTAGATCAGATCGCCGGAAACGCCGCCGACACCGGCATGGAAATCAATCGCTACAACGTCGAGGCGATTTCCCTGCTCTATAAAGAGCGCGCTGCCGAAGCTGATGTCATCCTGCAGAAGGCGCTCAAGCTTGACCCGAAGAATCCATTCACGTTGAACAATCTCGGTTTCGCGCGCGAGCAGGAAGGCGAATACGAATCGGCGTTGCAGTACTACACTGCCGCCGCGAATCTCGGCTCCACGGAAAACATCCAGGTCGCAGCGAACAAGGAATGGCGCGGTCGTCCGATCAGCGAAATCGCTTCTCGTAACGCACGCGAGCTTGCAAAGCTTATGGAGAAGGAAGAGACGCCCGAGGTACGTGTGGCGCGATTGAATCTCCGCGGTGTCTCCGCCATGAACCGCAATGACTTGCGCATTGCTCGCGAGGACTTCCTACAGGCCTACAAAATCGCTCCCGACGATGCGTTCACCCTCAACAACATGGGATATCTCTCCGAACTCGACGGCGATCGCGAAACCGCGCAGTATTACTACGAGAAAGCTCGCGCCGCAAACAGCAGCAACGTTCATGTGGGCCTGGCCACACGAAAAGATGTGGAAGGAAAGAAGATTGGCGAAGTAGCCACCAACTTTGATGATCAGCTGGAACAACGTGTCGAAGCGGAACGTGAAGCACGTGAGCGTCTCGGTGGCCCGATTCAGTTAAAGCGCCGCGACAATACTCCCGTGGTCGAGCCGGAAGCTCCTCCGCCGCAACTCCAGCCCAGACCGCAAGCCCATGTTGTGCCGCGCCCGCCTGTCAAACAGGGACAGAGTAACGGTGGCCTGCTCATGCCGCTGCCCGATAGCGAACAGCCCGGAGCTACCCAGCAACCGAAGCAGCAGAATCTCCACCGCAGCAATCCGCGCCTCCCGAGCAGAAGCAGGGTCAGACGGACAACGGCATCATGATGCCGCTTCCCGACAGCGAACAGCCACCAGCCGCGCAGAATCCCCCGAAGTAGTCACAGATTGAGTTCGGGCAGTCTGAGCGAAAATCTCTATCGGTTAGGGATGTCCAGCAGCACAATATCCGAGCGCTCCTGCGCGCGTTCGAGGACGACTTCGCGGCCGTCCGGCGAGAGGCTGAAGTCCTGAATATCGAAGTCAGGTGGGACAGCGGTCAACTGTCGCTCCATGCCGGTTTTCAGGTCCATCACCCACAAATCTTTGTGTTGAATATCGCCGCGCAGGAAGACGACTGCCGCGCTTCCGGACAGAAACGCGAGATGCCTGGCGCCGCGAGTCAGGGTGAGGGCCGGCAAACTATGCGGACTTCCATCCGCAGACGCGGCTTTGACGGAAAACGTCGTGCCAATGTCCGGGCCGGAATAAAGAACAAAGCTGCCGTCGGGAGCCCATGACGGGTCCGTTGAGTACTCGCGGACGAATACGGCGGGAGAGCTGCCATCGAGTGGCACGCGGAAAAGATGTGGGACGCCGTGATCATTGACCGCCGAGGTAAGCGACTGGCCGTCGGGCGCCCATGCTGGAGTGCCTTGCAGTTCAAGCGAATGGCTCACAACGCGTGCGTTAGTCCCGTCGGCCTGCACGACGTAAAGAAGGGTCGCGCCTCGTTGAAGAACAGTAAATGCGATGGATCGGCCGTCGGGAGAAATAACTGGCCCGCCAAAAATCTGCGCCCCATCACCTCGCCAAAGTTCTGTGCTGCCTCCCGCTGCAAACTTCCAGATGCTCTCGCTCGTGCCGGTTGAAGAGACATAGGCCAGAAAACCAGGCCCGAGGCTCGGAGAAAAGCCTGTGCTCGTGGTGATCGAGATCGGAACAGCCGCGGCAATCTGTGCAGGTGAATCTGAGAGCGGCAAGCGCCAGAAAGTCTTCTTGGGACTCGCGAGCGTAAGAGCCAGACGATGTCCATCAGCGCTGGCGGCGAGCGACGTGTAACGTTCCGGACCGCTGGTTAACCGGTGCGGAATGCGCCGTTCTACATCCATGCTGTAAAGGGAGAGCGCCGAGGTATCAGAATCGCTCGCAAGATAGAGCAGTGTGCGCTGATCCAGGAAAACCGGATGACTGAGGTGCGCATTCTGCGCCGTGATTCGTTCAGGAGTTCCACCGGAAGATTGAATGCGCCAGATGTCCAGTTTGTCGGGAAGGGAGCCCTGAATGAAATAGATAAATTTCCCGTCGGGCGCCCAAAGCGGAAAGTGACTGTGCAGGCCCGGAGCCGCGGTGAAGATGCGCTGGCCCTCGGAACGGCGGCTATCGGACACAAACAATGGATCACCCGCGCCGGGCGTATGGTACGCAAGCCGGGAACCGTCGCCTGACCAATCGTATTCCGCGGCGCCCTCAAGGTAAGGTCTCGGCTGACCTCCAAGCGTGGGCACGGCCCAAATGCTGATGTCTCCGCTGTTCGAGCTGTTTTTCGAGCGCGCCCAGAACGTGACGAACGCGCCATCGGGGGAGAATCCCAAAGTGCGCACTGAGGGATTGACGAGTTCCGGCGCGCTCCCGCGAGTCAAGTTGTGGAACTCTCCCGAACCGACCTGTGCGACCCAGACGTCCATTTGTCCGTCCCGATCCGATAGAAACGCTACAAAGTGTCCGTCGCGCGACACCGCCGCAGCCTGCTCCACCCTATCGAAGTCGGTGATCGCCTGAAATCGCGCGCCATTCACTGGACTGCGCCAGAAGTATTCCGTCCGATGAAGCCAAAAACTTGCCCCGAGCACCAGCAGGATCAACGCCGCCAACGAAACAATGAATGCCTGTCTTCGATTCGATCTTCTCGAGGAAACCGGTGCACCGTCAGTTGGCGTCGTCGCCGAAGCGGACGAGACCGCATTGCTCTGCTCTGTTTGAAGTTTCCGGCTCTGCGCCCATTGGTCTAGCTCGGCGCGGAATGCGTACACCGATCCCACCCGGTCATGGAGATGGCGATGAACCGGCATCCCCTCCCGCTTCTCCCAACGCTGGACGGTGGTAACGTCGCGGTTCAGATAAGCCGCGATTTCCTTCCACGAATCGAGCCGCCTTTCGGACGGCTTCTCCACGGACGGGATTTCAAACGACGACTCACCCATAGATTCTCCGAGACTATTCCAACTCGTTACCGCTGGAAAATGAGCCGAATCCCACACCCTGCCGGTCACCGCAAGAGACGGCATTTAGCGGCATGCCGCCATTCCGCGAGTTGCTGTTTGACCGGATTGCTCGGGGTGAACGATTGTAGCGCCAGTTCAGGCGCAAAGTCGCTGAAGTTCGGCTCACTTCCATCGATTCCCCAGAGAGCTCGGCCTTGGGCAGTTTCTGAACTGTTCGGTGATGCAGGCGCCAATCCCAAACTGGAGACTCGTTTATGAAAGCCAAAACCCTGCCTTCCGCGGTACGTGTGCTCTCACTACTCTTACTGATTTCAGCCACCTGCGCCTTTGCCCAGGACCGCAACACAGTGCACTTCAGCGGCGTGCTGAACGACTACACACCCCTACTTACGACTGTCAAAGGCAGCCCATGGGAGACGCATGGTCAATGGTCGGTGGACATCCACCCAGGATGGGGAACCGCCGACTTCGCCGCGGATATAACCATGTCGGGCTTTGGCAGGACCACCGTGCCGGCGAGTGATCCCACGCAACCCCCGGTGACTGTTGTAGATCCAACGCAGCCCCTTGTGAACCCTCACACACACCACATCCAGTTCACGAACGCCAAAATCGAATGGGATCTCATCGGCTGCCCCCAATATCAAACCCCCGTCCCCACGAAGGGCTTTCAGTTTACCGAGACGCTCAGCCTGATGACCGGCAATGGACTCGTCGCGCCCTTTGAGACGAACCCACCCACGTCGATGCTACAGGTTTGCATCAGTGGCGGCGACGGCAGCAAGGGTACGATTACCAACTCAAATATCACTATGACGTTCACGGGGCCCGCGACCATGCATTTCGGGACGCAGGCGATTCATGGCGTCGTGCGTAAGCCGACACCCGACCCAAGCGGAAAAGATCGCTAAACTGGCTGCGTCGCTCCCGGGTGGCCCTGCGTCTTGGCATCGGCTCAGGGCCACAAAATTCCGCTACTTTTGCTCCAGTCTCCACAAATGGTTGACCGGACCGATTCCCTTTCCCATCGGATACGCCTTCGCAATCGCTTCCCTCACATACACTTTTGCTTCGATCACCGCTTGCCGCAAGGGTCGTCCAATCGCAAGATAGCAAGCTAGCGCCGTTGCGAACGCGCATCCTGTGCCGTGCGTCGATCGTGAGTTCACCATTTGCGAGCGAAACTCTTCGATCGAGTTCACATCGCCATTCATACTGAGCAGGTCGATCGCTTCCGAAAGATGCCCACCCGTAATCACCACGTTCTTCGCGCCCATCTCATGGAGTCGCGTGGCTGCGGATCGCATCTCCGCCGTAGTCGTAACACTCATTCCGGTCAGCGCGGCCGCTTCCTCGATGTTCGGCGTGATCACATCGGCCAGTTTCAGCAGCTTCTCGCGCATCTGCTGCGTTCCCTTGGCGTCCACCAGATCCGCGCCCGAGGTCGAACGCACAATGGGATCCAGCACGACATTCTTCGGCTTTGCCGACTGCAGAAACTCCACGACTGCTCCCGCTACCGCGCCCGATCCGAGCATCCCAATGCGCACTGCCCAAACTCAAAATCAGCTTGAAGATCCGCTAGCGTGTGCTTCACCAGCTCCGCGGAAACGGGATGGACCTCCCGCACGCCCTGTGTAGATTGCACCGTGAGCGCCGTAATGCAGGTGACAGCGAAACAGCCGTTCGCCGCCGCGGTTTTTACGTCAGCAGTAACACCTGCGCCCGAGGAAGGATCGTAACCAGCAATCGAAAGAATGACGGGAAGAGCCATGTGCGCAATTTAGATGAAAGCACATAAAAAGAAAAACGGTGCTCTCAATACCGGCTGCGCGAACTCGTTCCTCCCAGGATGGACCCGAGAATTCCCCGCGCGATCTGCCTTCCCACCGAGCTGCCCATGGCACGAACCGTGCTCTTCGCCATCGACTCTGCCAGGCTCTCGCCGCGCCCGCTCTTTCCCGTCGGCGCTGTCAGAATCGCGCCGCCTTCTTTCACCAGATCCCCGAACCAGCCGCCGCCGCTTGATTGTGCCGGAGCGCCACTCGGCTGTCCGCTCGTCTGCGCGGGAGCAGGCTGCTGCGCCGTACGATCCAGCGCCGCACCCGTCTTCTGCGTCAGCTTCTCGTACGCCGACTCGCGATCGATCATCTTCTCGTAGTGTCCGAACAACACCGACTTCTGTATCACCTGCTGCCGCTCCTGCGGCGTGATCGGACCAACCCGGCTCTCCGGCGGATAAATGAATGCTCGCTCCACCGGAGTCGGCGTCCCCGTCGCATCCAGCACCGAAACCAGTGCCTCGCCGACTCCCAACTCAGTGATCACTGTCGACACGTCGACGCCTTTGTTCGCGCGGAACGTTTCCGCCGCAGCCTTCACCGCCTTCTGATCCCTCGGCGTGAACGCCCTTAGCGCATGCTGCACCCGATTCCCCAGCTGACCCAAAACCGTATCCGGCACATCCAGCGGATTTTGCGTTACGAAGTAGACGCCCACACCCTTGCTCCGCACCAGCCGGATCACCTGCTCGATCTTGTCCAGCAGCACCTTGGGCGCATCTTCGAACAGCAGGTGCGCCTCGTCGAAGAAAAACACCAGCACCGGCTTTTCCGGATCGCCCACCTCCGGCATCACCTCAAACAACTCCGACAGCAACCACAGCAGAAACGTCGCATAGAGCTTCGGCGACTGCATCAGCTTGTCCGCCGCCAGAACGTTGATCACCCCGCGCCCATCGTCCCCGGTCTGCAGCAGGTCCTGGAGATTGAGCGCCGGCTCGCCGAAAAACTTGTCTCCTCCCTGTTGCTCGATCGTCAGCAGCCCGCGCTGTATCGCCCCCACACTTGCCGCCGAAACGTTGCCGTAATGTGTCTGGATCTCATTCGCGTGATCGGAGACAAACTGCAGCATCGCTCGCAGATCTTTCAGGTCCAGCAGCAGGAGCCCATTGTCATCTGCCGCCTTGAAGACAATGCTCAGTACCCCGGCCTGCGTGTCGTTCAGGTTGAGCAGCCGGCTCAACAGAAGCGGCCCCATCTCCGAAACCGTCGCCCGCACCGGATGCCCCTGCTCCCCCAGCAGGTCCCAGAACACGACCGGATACGCCCGGTTCTGGTGCCCGGAGAGCCCCAACTGCTTCACCCGCGCCGCGACCTTATCGTTCCCACCGCCAGCCTGGCTGATCCCCGCCAGGTCGCCTTTAACATCGGCCATGAATACCGGCACTCCCCGCTGGCTGAACTGCTCTGCCAGCGTCTGTAGGGTCACGGTTTTGCCGGTACCGGTAGCGCCCGCAACCAGGCCATGGCGATTAGCCATCCCGGGCAGCAGATCGATCTCATCTTTACCTTTGGCGAATGCAATCGGGGAGACTGGCACTGGAGACCTCCGAACGAAGTTCTGACCACCAAAATGTACCGCATTGCCCGCGCTTTTGCTGGCCCCTGGCCACTGGCCACTAGCCACTGAAAAGGTTGCCTCGTCCATCCGGACAATTCGCCTCCTGTCCTTAAAACAGTAACGTCCCGACCAACGCGGCTTCTCTGCCAGCCATCCAAATCAGAGCGCGCCGGAAAGTAGACATGACCCTCCCTTGGGAACGTCTTTCCGGCGTTTGCTTTTTTGGAAGTCAGAGTCGCCGGTTTCTGAGGGTTTATTAACCTGCCGTTAACTCGGAAGCTACGGTTGACATGATTCTTCCAATTTCCATAGACTTACACGATCTTCGGCGTAGAAGGGAGGGTCGACAAAACTGAAGGAAGGTGTTTGATGCGACAAGCTCTGGCCAACATTCTGGTGGCAGCTTTATCAGCTACCAGCCTGCTGGCGGCACAGCCGCCAAACATCCCCGGCAGTCAAGCCTCCAACCGGAATACCGGAAACGAGGTTCGACCCGAGAAAGGAAGACAGAACAATTCGGTTGTGGCGAAGGCAGTTGTACGCCCTAGCCATGCGAAAGCCCCTAAGCCCTATCAGGTTGGAAATGCATCCTGGTATGGCAAGCAGTTCCACGGTAAGGAAACAGCGAGTGGCGAACCGTATGATATGTTTCAATTTACGGCCGCCCATCGCAGGTTACCCCTGGGAACCCTGGTCAAGGTCACGAACCTGCGTAATAACAGATCCGTGATCGTCCGAGTAAATGACCGCGGCCCCGTGCCCCATACGCGAATCATCGATTTGTCGTACGGTGCGGCACGGATGCTGCAAATACCCGGACATGGTATCGAACAGGTAAGATTGGATATTATCCAAACCCCGTCGACGATGGCCATGAACCAGAAAGCGGAGCTTCCGGGCAGATAAGTCGCCTGGTCGTTCCGGCTAGCCTCTTTAGCGGGGCAGGAAGGAACCGTCAGGCATTCCCTAATCGCGGCCAACCATCCGTGTGGGAAGTCCGGCAGGCTGACATAAAAGATGTCGAATCGATCCGTAGCGCTTCACGACCCTAGCCCGACGCCGAATGGGCCCAATGCAGTAAAGGATCGGTTAATCGTCGCACTGGACGTTTCCAGTGCTGCTGAGGCTCAAACGTTAGTCTCGGCCATAGGCGAGTCAGCCCATATATATAAAGTCGGTAAGCAGTTGTTTACGGCCGAGGGGCCCCAAGTCGTTCGCGACCTGGTGGCTTCCGGCCGTAAAGTTTTTCTCGACCTCAAATTCCACGACATTCCCAATACCGTCGCTCACGCCGTCGCTGAAGCCGCAAAACTGAAGGTCAGCATGTTGACCGTCCACGCTTCCGGCGGCATGAAGATGCTGAAGGCAGCTACCGAAGCCGCGAACTCGTCGGCCTCGAAGCCGATGATCTTGGCCGTAACGGTCCTCACCAGCTTGACCGACGAAGACCTCACCGAGATCGGATTCTCCGGTAGCGCCGCACACGAGGCCCTTCGACTTGCTGGACTAGCACGCATGGCCGGATGCGGCGGTATCGTCAGCTCGGCCCACGAAGCCGTATCGCTGCGACGTGAACTCGGCACCGGATTCGCCATCGTCACGCCGGGCATTCGTCCCATGGGCGCCGATGTCGGCGATCAGGCACGAATCGTGACACCCGCCGACGCGATGCGCGCCGGAGTCAGCCACATCGTGGTCGGACGCCCGATCACCGGCGCTCCCAAACCAGCCGAAGCCGCGCAGGCAATCATCGAAGAAATGGCGTCGGCGCTGTAGCTCTCGGCTCCGCAATTCTTCACCTGTCATCCCGAGTGCAGCGCACGCCCGAGCCGAGGGAGCCCTACAAAGTCACGATTTGCTGTTCAGTTCAGATTTCCCGATTTCCCGATTTCCCGATTCCTGGAACCCTCGCGCCTGCTTCTCCGTATTAGTCCCCAGGAGCCAACTTTGCCCAATCGCAGCCGCCTCGCCATCATTCCCGCCTTCATCTATTTCCTGATCGCTTACGTCCTCGTCAGCATTCTGGCGTCTGCCGTGTCGGAGACCTATGCGGCCGTCAACCATTCGCCCGATCCGCAGCCCGGCCAGAGTATTTTGCAGGCGCCAGCCTTCGTGGCCACCGTTCCTTATCACGTGCTGATCATGTTGCTCGTCTGGCCGCTCTTTGCGTGGCTGTATTTCCGCAAGCGCCGCCCGTCCGATCCGCAGCAGGAACGCAAGCAGACTCTTCAGCTCGCCATCCTCTGGCTGATCTCCGCCATGGTCGTCGACTTCGTCGGCTTCGTGCTGATCAAGAGCCCGTGGACGATGACACCGCACGAACTCTACGTCATATACCAGCCCTGGATCAGTTTGATTTACCTCTCCATCTTTCTCAGCCCTTGGATTCGTTTGTGGCTCTCAAAATCGCGCACGGCGTCTTCCAGCAAGCGGCTCGCTTGAACTTCGTAAAGACTTGCTTCCGGACTGCGGACCATTGAACTGCTCAACTCAAAAAAGGTGTCCCTTGAAGAAACCATCTCAGAAATTGCCTGTTGATCCCGTCTCTACTTGCGCTCTCTATTTGCGCGGTCGCCCAATCTTCCACTCAGCCCGCCACGCCCGGCAACCAGGTTGCGGCCTCAGCCGAGCTCTTCCGCACCATCTCGCAGCTCGATAAGCAGGTTTTCGATGCGATCGATCACTGTGACATGAAAATCGAAGCTTCGTTCTGGGCCGACGACGCGGAGTTTTATCACGACAAGGCCGGCCTGATGGTGGGTGGTCCGCAAATCGTTGATGCCATCAAGAACAATCTTTGTGGAAAGGTCAAGCGCGAGTTGGTGCCGGGCACGCTCGAAGTTTACGAACTGCACGGCTACGGCGCGGTCGAGATCGGGGTTCACCGATTCCTTCACCCATGGCAGCAGGACCATGGCGTTGTCGGCGAGGCGAAGTTCATTCACGTATGGCGATACAAAGATGGACATGGAAGATCACACGCGTGATCAGCATCGACCATCACGCTGCCAATTAGATCACTTCCGCGTTCCAATGGGTACCGCATCCCTCGACTCTTCATTGCAGCGAGGTCCGCAACCTGACGGCTTATGCGCGTCCGCGAAGCTTAGCCACCCACCAGCGCACGCCGACAAAAAGGAAACGCCAGTCGTGGAAGAATTCCGGCGCTTTGCGTTCGAAGGCGTGTCCGATGAATTGCAAAGCCCATCCGAAGAGGAAGAGTCCGAGTGCCGCTTTCCAGAGCGAGTGATACGCAATTGAACCCAGAAACAACGCCAGCGAAACGAGGATGATGGGGATCCCGAAGGTGTGACACGCGCGGTTCACCGGATTCTGGTGACTGCTTGCGTACTGCGCGATCCACTGCTCCCTGGTGCGTCCGCCCAACATGCGGGGTAGGATACACCGTTTCGCATGAATGAGACGGAATTGGACTTCCGGCGGGAAACTATCGAGACGATTTGGTACCTTGTCATCAGGGACGTAAAGTGCCGCAATCATCCAATTTCGCCAAAACCATGTTCGCCAAGACCGAAGACATCCGGATTCATCACACCAAAGTTGTCCTTCCGCCGGCTTTTCTCGACGAAGAACTCCCCGCTAGCGAGAAGGCACTCACCACCGTCTCACAACGCTCGCTCGGAAGTGAAACAGATTCTCACCGGTGAAAGCCATCGCTTGCTCGTGGTCGTCGGTCCCTGCTCAATTCACGACACCAAAGCAGCCCTCGAATATGCGACTTTTCTGAAGCGGGCGATCGACGAATTCTCGCAAGACTTACGCATCATCATGCGCGTCTATTTCGAGAAGCCGCGCACCACTGTGGGCTGGAAAGGGCTGATCAACGATCCCAACCTCGACGGCTCTTACAGGATCAACGATGGCTTGCGTGTTGCTCGCCGCCTCCTGCTCGATCTCGCGGAGATAGGCGTGCCTGCTGGCACCGAGTTTCTCGACATGATTATTCCGCAATACATGGCGGGACTGGTCTCGTGGGGAGCCATCGGTGCGCGTACCACCGAGAGCCAGGTACATCGCGAACTGGTGTCTGGGATCTCCTGCCCGGTCGGTTTCAAAAACGGTACCTCGGGTAACGTGCAGATCGCGATTGATGCAGTGCACTCCGCAGCGCACCCGCACACTTTTCTTGGCCACACCAAGTACGGCCAGTCCGCAATCTTCTTCACCAAGGGAAATCCCGACTGCCATGTGATCCTGCGCGGCGGCCGCACATCGACCAATTACGACGCTGCGTCCATCGCGCAGGCATGTGCGTTGATTGAAAAAGCTGGCCTTGCCCAGCGCGTGATGGTCGATTGCAGTCACGCCAACAGCAACAAGGACCACACCCGGCAAGCCGCGGTCTCGCACGATATCGCCACACAGATTACCGCCGGCGAGCGGAGAATCATCGGGGTCATGATCGAAAGCAATCTGGTTGGCGGCGCCCAAAAGCTGCAGAAGGGCAAACCGCTGACCTACGGACAAAGCATCACCGACGCTTGCATCAGTTGGGACGAGACATTGCCTCTTCTGCGTGAATTGGCTGCTGCGGTTCGTACTGGTCGAGGCTAAGGATTTGGTGGCCCAAGCATTTTGCCCTTGTCTTGGCGGCCGAATTCCGCCGCCTGTCATTTCGAGCGAGAGGCGCGATACAGACGGGCCTCGAGTCGCGAGACCTTGCGGTTTTAGAAGACAGAAAAGAGCTGCCTTTGGCTGGTGGCCCAGCCAGCCGAGCCAGCGGAATATCAGCTACAATCCTGGATGGATTATGGCGCTGCTTGACAACGCGATAAAGTCTATTCAGGTCGGCGTCGAAGACTATCAAAATGGTGCTGAGGATCGTCTTTTAGCCTCAGTGCGAAACATTCACGCTGGTATTCTCCTCCTGTACAAAGAGGCGCTCCTTCGTTTATCACCCACCAACAGCAATGAAGTGTTGATCAAGGCCAAAATTGTTCCAACTCTTGATGGTGTGGGAAACCTTATCTTCGTTGGATCGGGCGGCAAAACAGTCGATGTTCAGCAGATTGAAGAACGTTTCGAACAGCTGAAGATAACCACCGATTGGGTGAGGTTCAAGCGGATTACCAAGATCCGAAATGACATCGAACATTAATACACCAACGCTGATAAGAAAGCTCTTGAAAGCGTCATTACTGATGCATTCGTAGTTATTCGCAATTTCCTTGTGTCGAACTGAGCGAAGATCCAATGACCCTCCTCGGGAATACGATATGGGAACATGCTAGAGATCTCGGCAGTGACGAAGAAGCCAAAGAATGCGAGAAGTTACCGAGTTCAATTGATTGGAAATCGGACTCTTTCAAGAAAGGCGTTTTCGATCTAAACTGCGCTTCGTAGTGGCAGTGTTGAACGCCAGACGGGGAAGCGATAACGAGGAGAACGTGGTCCCAGTGTAGAGTCTGCGTGAAAGATTCCTGCAAACGTTTTAATCCCACGTGCAATCGACGCTGCACTTGGAGTTGACGCCTAAATTTCCGCGAAAGAAGGCGGTGATGGGCCGTACACTTCCTGTCCCACCTGTGGAGAGGAAGCGTACGTTATGGAAGAGCAACAGTGCGCACACTGCGGGGAGTCTGCAGAACACACATGCGTTCGTTGCGGTGAGGACATTCCAGCGAGCGAACTGCATTGTTCGCCCCTCTGTGGCTATTGCGAGTACATAACAAATAAAGATGACTAGCCGGGTGCCCCACCCTCGATCCTTCTTTTGGATCGTGGGTGGGAGCTAGTCACCGCGAATTTTCACTGTCGGAAATATTCCCTTCGCTTCCCGCAGTCGCGCTGTCCATTGTGCCCCCCGAATCCGCCATAAGCCTGTACCCTATATCCGTAAGGAGAAGCGAAGATGAATGTCGACTTTCGAACCTTGCTTTTTCTGTGGCTGATTTTGAGCATCATCTTCTGGGCGATACCGTTTTTTACCCATCATTGGCGCGGTCCTCTGGTGTGGTGGGTCGTCCTGTGCGTCGTCTACTGGGCGATTCCTGTGGCGAGCTGGGTCGTCACTCGCAAACTTTCACACTAACGCCTTATTTAGTACCCGTATCGGCGGGTGCTCGCGAAACGCGAAACCTGAAACATTCTTGTCAATCCCCCAAAACTTCAACACTTCACCAATTTCAAGCGCACGCAGCACTCCTAACTCACTGCACTCAAAGGCCGGTCCCGTTTTGGCTCGCAGCGAAAATATCGTGCCGCGAAGTGTCTAGTAGGTCCCCCCAAGTTTGTCACAATTGAATTAGGACTTGGGTAGCCGATGCCACGCGCAGATCGGGCTGTCACATTGACTGACTACTGACTTCTGGCTTCTGACTACTGATTCCTGCCAACTTCTTTGTTTTGAGGATTTTGAGATTTTTGCCCTTTGCTTTGAGGATTTTGCAAAAACGGGAATCCTAAGTTGTTGAAGAGGAATGATTTGAGAAGGGGGTACTCCCCGGGGGAGGGTACCCATGGGATCTTCGAAAACAGGAAACCAGGCGTTGTGCAGCTACCCAGGGGAGCTTGCGTGAAACGTGACACGTGAAAGTCCGTTACCTGAGTTGGTATCCCCGCGCCAATGAACAGACGGTAAAGTGTTTTGATCGGAGAATGCCGTCATGTCACGTACCAATCGTACCTGCCGCCAATGGTCGATGATAGCTCTAACTGTCGCCGCACTCGCGACCTTGAATGTGCCGCTGCGGGCGCAGGATGCTGTCCAGACCGGCGTGGCTGACGATTGGTCGCATCATCACGCCGTTTTCTCCGCTCCCGCGAAGGAGATGGATGCGCTGAAGAGCGGCCGCTACAACGAATGGTTCAGGATCGTCACCGAGTCTCGCTACATTACGCAGCAGCAAAGGCGCAACGCCCCGATTGTGCAGCCCACATTGTTTGCGCCGTTGCATCGCCTGCCGATCGAAAATGGCGAGCGTGCACCCGGATTCGGCGATCGTTTTTCGCATCGCGCTCCAGGCAAGCAACCGACTCCCTCCATCCATAAAGACTGGAGCATGAGCGACGGCACCACCTCTATCGCAGCCAACGCGTTCCCGGCGAAGTACTCGTTCTCCACCACCACGGCGAGTTGCAACGATTACATCGTGTACCCGACCGGTGGCACCGCCGCAACACTCGTCGCTTATAAGAATGTCTATGCGGGCACATGCAGCGGTACGGTGCCCACGATCGCCTGGGCATACGACACAGCCGGCACGTCAACGCTCTCGCCGGTGCTTTCGCCCGACGGGAGTCAGGTCGCATATATTCAGGTCAATGCGAACATCGCATCGCTGGTGATCCTGAAGCCATTACTGACATCGGGCGGTACGGTGGCTGCGCCGGCGGCAGCCACGCTGCAAACCGCGGCAAACTACCGCGCGTGCACCGCTCCGTGTTACACCACCATCACCCTGAGTGGCAGTCCCAACGACACCAATTCGTCGCCGTTCTACGTCTACGGAGCTGACATCATGTACGTAGGCGACAACAGCGGAAAGGTACACAAATTCACGGGCGTCTTCAGCGGCACGCCCGCCGAGGCGACCGCGGGTGGCTGGCCGGTAACGGCGAGCAATGCGACGTCACCCATACTCACTTCGCCGGTCTACGATAGCGGCGCATCGCAACTGCTGTTCGTGGGAGATGGCACTGGCTATCTGCATTCCATCACCACCACCGGCGCTACCAGCCAAACGGTCCTTACCTCGAACCAGATGGTATGTGGCACGGCCGGCATGGTTGACCCGCCGATCATCGATTCAAGCACCGAGAGCGTTTATGTTTTTGTCGGATACGGCTGCGACGGCAGCGGCAATAGCTACGTCAACCGATTCGACGCCGGGACCTCCATCAGCAACGACTATGGCCCGAATTATGCGAACTTTGGAAACTCGGGCACAAACACTACTGCAACGGTTCTTCGCACCGGCTCGTTCGACAACACGTACTATTCGGGAGCGGGGAATACAGGAAACCTCTATGCTTGTGTTAACGGAGTTCTGTACCAGATTCCCACGTCGACTTTGAGCGGAACTGGCACGGCGACTGTCCACACATACAGCACGATGGTCAGCAATGTCAGGAGCGCCTCAACGTGCTCTCCCGTTACCGAGTTTTTCAACGGCACGCAGGACTGGCTTTTCATGAGCGTGGCTGCCAGCGGAAACAAGGCTGGATGCACGGGAGCTTGTCTCTATAACTTCAACGTTCAGGGCGCAGGCACGACCGGCAATCCGACGGACTCGGCGGCGGCGACGGGTGGAACCAGCGGGATTGCGATCGACAACAGCCTCACCGGAGCCGGCGAATCGCAGATCTACTACACTACGCTTTCCAATCAGGCATGTACGGGGAACGGAACGACGGGGAATAGCACGGGCCGGTGCGCGATCCAGACTTCGCAGTCTGCGCCGTAGAACGGGTACAGCGGAAATTGAAAAGGCAGCCCGAAGGCTGCCTCTTCCGAATCCGTTTTTGCGCCGCTAATTAAAGGGGCTGAACGTTTTCTGCCTGCAATCCCTTGGGTCCCTTCACCACGTTGAACTGAACCGCTTGGCCTTCTTGCAGGCTGCGGAAGCCGTTCGCCTGGATGGCGGAGAAATGCACGAAGACATCCTCGCCCGTCTGGCGCGTGATGAAACCAAAACCCTTGGCATCGTTAAACCACTTCACAGTTCCTTGTTCCATTTGATGCTAAAACCTTCTTTGTTGAAATTACGTTGAATGAACCGGAGGGTACTTCAGAGGCAGAAACGCTTTGGTAAAGCAACTTCCTCACAACCGTTCAATACGACGCAAGCGCAGAGTAGCAGAATCAGGGCAGTTTCGCCTAGAGAATTTCCTGCCCGATCGCTGACCCGTTTCGTGCCAGAAAACGTATGTAGCTGAATTTGCAAGACTTACTTCGATTGCTACAGGACACGTAACCGCCGGGCTTACAATCGGTTGCATGGCCGATGACGCCAATCAGCAGCACCTTCAGGCCGTTCTCGACGTGCTGTCACAATTTGAACATCCGCTGCTCGACTTCACCGCGCGCGCGCATGGCGATGGCGTTCAGCTCGTCATCAATGCAAAAAATGTAACTGTTCCAGTTCATACGTACTATTTCGATATGCATCCGCGCGATCTCGAGCATCCGCAGTTTGCATGGACATTTCAGCGCCAGCTCTACGATTGCCTGCACGACTACTTCATCGAGATGTTTATCCGCGCACCGCACACTAAGCAGTAAAGGCGTTTCACGTTTCACGTTTCACGTTTCACGTTTCAACGTAAGAATTAGCGAAGCGTTCCTCCAGCTGGGAACACGGCGTACTATTTCACCATGATCCTCGCCATTGATCACGGCGCGATTCGCGAACTTCGTCTCGACCGTCCTCCGGTCAATGCGCTCTCGGCGGAGTTAATCTCTGCCTTGCGACAAGCGATCACCGCGGCTCCGGCGCAAGGTGCGCGCGCGCTGATTCTTTCCGGCTCGCCCGGCCGTTTTTCTGGCGGTCTCGATATTCCTTCGCTGCTCGCGCTGGATCGAGTGGCGATGGAAACTGTCTGGCACGACTTTTACAGTCTGCTGCACGCGATCGCACGGTCATCGATACCGATTGCGACCGCGATCACCGGCCACGCGCCCGCGGGCGGAACCGTGCTCTCCATATTCAGTGACTGGCGAGTCATGGCAGAAGGCGACTTCCGCATCGGCTTGAACGAAGTACAGGTCGGCATTCAGATGCCGCCGCTCATCCTGAAAGCGCTGCGCCGATTGATCGGCCCACGTGAAGCGGAACACATGGCCGTTGGCGGCGAACTGATTACCGTCGAAGATGCGCTGCGAATCGGGCTGGTTGATGCCGTCGCGGCGCCCGACCAAGTTGTGAACCGCGCTCTCGAATGGTGTCAGCATCTGCTGGCTCTGCCTCCAGAAGCAATGCTCGGAACCCGTCGTGAAGCGCGCGCTGATTTATGCGCTCTGTTCGAACAGGATACGAAATCTGAACTGCGCGAGGTGACCGCAACCTGGTGGCGAGCGGAAACACAAAACACACTGCGTGCTCTTGTAGATAAACTGCGGAAGAAGAGCTAACGATTGGGCATGACCTTGCGCGAGTACATCGAAAACGAAATCCGCGCGCGTGGACCGATTCCCTTCTCGCGCTACATGGAACTGTGTCTCTACGGAGAGGATGGCTATTACAGCGGTCCGCGCGAGAAGTTTGGCAAACAAGGTGACTTCTACACATCGAGCGACGTGCATGCCGTCTTTGGGCGCCTGCTCGCTCGCCAATTTGAGGAAATGTGGCGCGTGCTTGGCGAACCGGAACAAATCGCATTGATTGAACTTGGGCCGGGACGAGGTCTGTTTGCACAGGACGTGCTTGCCTGGTCGAAAAAGATGTTCCCGGCGTTTTACAGCGCCGTTCGTTACGCGTTGATGGAAGGCTCGGCGGGGCTACGGAGTCGACTCACCGAGTTGTTTTCGGCAGAAATTGGTGCCGGCAAAGTACGAATCACATCGACGCTCGATGAAATCGCGCTCGACACGCCCTTCATTTTTTTCGGCAATGAGTTCTTCGATGCGCTGCCCGTCGAAGTGCTCGATCATCGTGGCGAGCTGCGCGTGACGCTAGACAACCGCCGTTTTGCGGAAGCATTCGTTCCGCCTTCGGCTGCTGTCCTCGATTATGTTGAGCACTTCGCCGTTCATCCCGAGGACGGCGAACGCGTGGACGCGCCACTGATCGCGCAAAACTACATGCCACGGATCGCGAAGCTAGCTGCGAGCAGTGAGCAGCCCGGTTTTCTTGTCTTCATCGACTACGGCTACACACGCGACGAACAGCTGGCAGGACGGCATCGTGGGACAGTCCGCTCATTTCACAAACATACGCTCGGCGACTCGGTCTATGACGCACCTGGCGAACAGGACATCACTGCGGACGTGAACTTCACGGCGCTAGCCGCCGCCGCGCGCGAGTACGGCATTGAACCGCTGGCGCTGGTGACGCAGTCGCAGTTCCTGGTCGGCATCGGCGAAAACACGCAGTTTGCCGATGCGTTCCAAGAGTGCAAATTACCGCAAGAACATACCAAGAGGGCGTTACAGCTGAAACACCTGATCACGCCGGAAGGCATGGGAGAAGCATTTCACGCGCTGGTGATGAGTTCGCGGGTGGAGAGGGAAAAGGCCGCCCAGTTGAGCGGCCTGAAGTTTATTCGCCAAAGCGACCGGATCTAGTCTCCGTTGCTGCCGTTGCTGACAGACTGCGGATTGTAGGGCGCCTGGAGGTACTTCCGCGCTTCTTCCAAAGCTCCCTGCGTATTGTCCTGCGTTTGGATCGCCTGGCGATACTCGTTCGAGGCGCGCTCACGCTGGCCGGTAATGTCGAAGATTTTGCCGAGTTGCAGGTGGCTCCAGACTTCGGTCCATCGCGGATCCCCATCACCGTTGAGCGACTCGCGGTAGGCATTCGCGGCAGCCTGGTAGTTCTTCTGCAGGAAGAAGACTTCGGCAACACGATAGTGCGCAAGAGAACTGTTCTTGTTGACGTCGAGCGCCTTCTGAAATTCCTGCAGAGCGCCGGCAAGATCGTTCTGCTGCACCAGTCCCTGCCCCCGTTGAATGGCCGCGCGCAGCTTGATATCCGGCGAGTTCTTCAGCACCCAATTGCTGGGATCGACAGAAATTTTGCGCGGACGTCCAAAGGTTTCGATGGTGAATGCCGAGTCTGTACCGACTACATCAATGCGCTGAGTTTCGCTGCGGCCGTCAGTGTCAACCTTGATTTCAATCGGCATACGGAAGAGGTCAAGATCCTGCGTGATCTCGCCGACGATGCGAAAGCCTTTGCACTTTGCGGGATCGGTGCAGCTCGAGCCGAGCCGATATACCGTGTACTTGCTCTTGAATTCCGGAGCTCCAGTGGAATTCAGCCATTGCGTGAAGAACCAGGTGAGATTGTCGCCGTAGTTCTTTTCCGCAAGGGCGCGGAAGTTGTCGACGGTGGCCGAACTGCCTTTGTATTGCGTGGCAAACTGCATCATCGTCTGTTCGAATTTCTGATCGCCGATAACCCAGCGCAACATTCCAAGAATGATCGCGCCTTTATCGGTGGTGAGCGACTGGAACTCGGGTGAAAACATATCGAGTTTACTGACGCTCATCAAGGGAGTGGTGTCGTAGGCGAGTGCGCCCACTTCGATATCTTTAATCACTTCCTGGTACGCGGCAGGACCGGCGGCGTGTTCCACGTAACTTGCTTCGCCAAACCGCGCAAAGCCGTCGCTGATCCACCAATCGTTCTTGGTAGCGGGACTGACTGAGGATCCCCACCACTGACGCGCGATCGTGTTTGCCATCAACCGGTAGTTGATCTTTCCACTAAGGGATCGCGAGGAAAGCGCAGCGACCTCGGTAGACCACGCCGACGGGACTGTGTCATCCGGAATCTCGACCACATTCAGCGTCGGCGACATTGGCGGTCCCCACAGTGTCGTGAAGTACGCGAACTGCCGCCCCGCCGTTTCGGAGTAGGTTGCCGCCAGATCCTTGTGAATCGGCTTGTAGTAGACGTGCAGGTTCATGCCTGCCGGGTTGCTGGTGGTTTCCTGAAACTGGCCGGCGATGATGGTTCCAGGAAAAGCCGGCTTGGTCCAGGAGAACGTGTAGGTCTTGGTGTCGCCCGTGAGCGCGTGCTTTGGTTCCGACTTGGCCGCGGTCTTTGATTTCACAGGCGGAGCATTCACACTGCGTTTGCGTAGCGGGGGTGGCTCGTCCTTGGCGCTGCTTGCTTCGGGCTCCGGAGCCGAAGCGGCTGCTAAGGGGACACCCGCACCGGCACGCGAACCCTGAGCTCCCGAGCCGATTACGACCCAGTAGCTGGGCACGGTAATGTTCATCGTCGCGGTGAAGCGATTGATGCCGTACCCGCTCACCGGAAACCAGCGGCTCGCATAAAGAAGGTAGCTGGTGTCGTCGTTGATCGACGCCAGCCGCAAACCTTGCACCGGACTGTCGTCAGGCGACTCGAGCGAGCCCTCGTAATCGAAGGTAAACGTGGTGGAGGCGCCCTTGGCCAAGCCATTGGGCAGCGCGATGCGGATGGTCGAATCCTGCGTAACCCGTTCAACAGAAAGCGAGGTACCACTGGGATCGGTGACCTTGGTCGGCCGCAAGCCATTGTGAAGCTCGAAGGTGGCTACGGTGATGTCGTCGAGCGCCGTGAATTTCACGACGGCGCGAGCGACCAACCGATGCGTGCGCGGCACCAGTTCGGCGTCGATCTGGTAGTCGTTGACTTCAATACGGGGCTTATCTGCCGCGAACAGAGGCAGGCAGAACAAAATGGCAAAGATGCCGGAAAAGAGGGCACGCCGCAGGGGGCGTCGTGCAGTGGACATCGCGTACTCTCCAGCCGAATAGCTGCTCATGCTTAGATTAGGACCTGACGCTTGCAGATGCACCCTTCCCACAGAGGTCCCAATTACTAGGTTACACCCTATAAAACGTATATGGGACGGGAAGGTTGCGAATCTATTTAGGATTGTTCTACTTAGTGACGATTTTCTGACATTCAGCTTGAACCGATCGATTTTTTTGCACCACCCAGACATGCAAGAACCGCTTCGGCTGCGCGGTCAGAGGCGGTAATGCCAAGCTCCTGCGGATGCAGTTTGGCCCTAACTTCGGCAAGACCGTCGATCATTCGCTGGCGATCAGGACCGTCGGGCAGGATTTTTTGTAGTTCGTCGACCACGGCTTCTGCGGTGAGTTTGTTTTGGACAAGCTCGGGCACCACATCGCGCCCGGCGATCAGGTTCGGCATGGCAAAGCGGTCGACCTTGACCAGCGGACGACCGAAGGTCCAACTGAGAGGCGAGACGCGATAGACCATCACGAAGGGAGTGCCGATCAGTGCGGTCTCGAGGGTTGCGGTGCCGGATGCGACGACGGCGGCACGGGCCATTGTCAGGGCCACGGTTGCGCTGTCCATAGTGCTGGTTTTTGATTCCCATCCGCGTGGGCACTGGCTGCGAAGCAGGGACTCGAACCATTTTTTGTCGAGCGACTGAGCAATCGGAATCACGAAACGATAGCTTGGATCAAACTTGGCAACAGCCTGCAGCATGATGGGCAGATGCGTCTCAACTTCTTTGCGGCGGCTGCCGGGAAGCAGCGCGATCATGCGGCTGCGTTGGACAGGCGATTCCAGGACCGCGCTTGCCACCGCTCGCGTTTTCCCTGGATCTGCCAGTGGATGACCCACATACTCGGCCTCGACGCCGCGCTCGCGATACCACTTTTCTTCGAACGGAAAGATCACCAGCATCTTACTGACGTATTTCCGAATCTGCGCGATTCGTCCGGCGCGCCACGCCCATAACTGCGGACTGACGTAATAGATCACAGGGATGCCCCGCCTATGCAGTTGGCGCGCGAGGCGAAGGTTGAAGTCCGGAAAGTCGATGAGGATAGCGGCGTCCGGCTTGCGCGCGTCCACCTCGCGCAGCAGGCGCCGATATTCGCCATAAATGCGCGGCAGATGGCGCACGACTTCGGCGAGGCCTAGTACGGAGATTTCGTGCGCGTCGATGACCGTGTCGCAGCCGGCTTCGCGCATGCGACTGCCGCCGACGCCGAAGAACTCCGCTGCGGGGGCGCGATGCCGCAGGGCTTCGATCAGTTTGGCGCCGTAGTACTCCCCTGAGCTTTCGCCCGAGGAGATCAGAAATTTCGGAGGCACGCAGCCATTGTACAAATTTCAGGTATTCTGGTTCGCCTCAGTCGAAATCTCAGGAATTGTGCGTCGTACGGATGTTCCGACTATAGAAAGGTCTGCTTGAATGAGCGCTAGCTTGTTTTATCGGATTGCAGCCGGATTGCTGGTCTTTTTTGCCCTTGCACACACTGCCGGAATGCAGAGTACGAAATCACCCTCGCCGGAAGCTTACGCGGTGCGGCAAGCCATGAAAGACGTGCACTTCAGGAATATGGGGAGCAGCAATAGCTTTTACGGTTATTACCGCGGGTTTGGCCTGTCGCTGTCTGCGTATCTTCTTTTTGCGGCCTTCGTGGCCGGGCACTTGGGTGGATTAGCCAAGCGCAATCCAGCGGCTATCGGCGGGCTGGGATGGGCACTGTTCGCGGTCCAGACTGTGCTGTTCGTTCTCTGCTTCCTGTACTTCTTCGCGGCGCCGATTGTAACGTCGGGCCTGATTGTGGTCTGCCTGGGGATTGCAGCGGCTCGACGACCTGCCGCGTCGCGCGCTTGAAGTCAGGTACAGATTCCGGCCCTTTCCAAAAGAAGGAAAGGACCGGGCACCCGACTTAGGATTCAGTTAGTCGTTGCCGCTGAGGACGGCAGAGGCTGGAGTTGCCACGACCGTCGTCGGCGAGGGAACTTCCTGATCTTTATATTGCAACTGGTAAAGCTTGTAGTAGATGCCATGCTGCGCGAGAAGCTGCTGGTGCGTGCCCATCTCACGGACCTTGCCCTTGTGCATGACGATAATCTTGTCGGCGCGCTGAATCGTTGACAAGCGGTGCGCGACAACAACAGAGGTTCGCCCTTCGACAAGTTTGTTCAGCGCCTCGCGGACCTTCATCTCCGTCTCGGTATCGACACTGGATGTGGCTTCGTCGAGGATGAGGATCTTCGGATCATGCGCGAGTGCGCGGGCGAACGAGATGAGCTGCTTCTGTCCTGTAGATAGCGTGCTGCCGCGCTCATGTACCGGTTCTTTGAATCCGTTGGAGAGCGAGCGGATAAAGTCGCCGAGGTTCACTTCTTCTGCGGCGCGGGCGACCTGTTCGTCGGTGATCCAGTCGGAGCCGAGGCGGATGTTCTGCTCGAGCGTTCCCGTGAATAAAAACGGATCCTGCAGCACGACGCCGAAACGGCGTCGCAGATCGTTCAAGTCCATCTCGCGGATATCAACACCATCAATGCGGATCGCGCCCTTCTGCACGTCGTAGAAACGCAGGAGCAGGGAGATGATTGTTGTCTTCCCAGCACCAGTGTGGCCGACAAAGGCGACGGTCTCGCCGGGTTCGACGACGAAGGAAACGTCTTTCAACACCCAGTCGGGTTCGGTGGACCCACTCGAGGGCGAGTGGGCTCCATCGGCGGAGCGGGCTTCATGCTTCGCGGACGCTCCATCTTTCGATCCGGATGGAACATTTCGATACGCGAACCAGACGTGATCGAACTCGATGCGGCCCGGACCTTCGACTTTTTTCGGATGAGACGGTGTGATGACTTCCACCTCGGCGTCGAGCAGTTTGAAGATACGTTCGGCGGAAGCCATGGCTGACTGGAGAATGTTGTACTTCTCGCTCAGATCCTGAATCGGCCGGAAGAAACGCTGCGCATACTGCATGAACGCCACCAGCACGCCAAGCGTTGTGATCCCGCGCAGCGTCTGGTTACCGCCGAACCAGATGACCATCGCGATCGCGAGCGCCGACAGGATTTCAACAACCGGGTAGTAGAACGCGTACGCGAGGATGGCGTCTTTGAACGCTTCCATGTGCTGTGCGTTGATCTCTTTGAACCGGTTATAGGCGCGCTTCTCACGATTAAAGAGTTGCAGTACTACCATTCCGCTGACGTGTTCCTGCAGGTACGAGTTGATGCGCGCAATGGCGGTGCGAATGCGCCGGTACGAATCGCGCACCTTGCGGCGAAACACCATGGTCGCGATAAAGATGAAGGGCAGCACGGAGAACGTAAGCAGCGCCAGCCGCCAGTCCATCTTCAACATGATGACGATGATGCCGCCCAATACGAAAACGTCCTCGAAGATGGAGACGACGCCGGAGGTGAACATTTCGTTCAAGGCGTCCACGTCGGTGGTCACGCGCGTAACTAGACGGCCGACCGGATTGCGGTCGAAGAAGCCGACGTGCATGCGCTGAAGGTGGCGGAAGATCTGCTTGCGTAGATCGAACATCACCTTCTGGCCGGTCCACTGCATGAAATAGGTCTGCAGGAAGTCGAGGAAGAAAGAAACGCCGAGTAGAGCCAGGTACAGTCCGCCGATCTGACCAATACCCGTAAGCGGCTTGGAACTGAGCCAGCGATCGAGGAAGGAATGCGCACCGGGCGAGTGCGTCATGTACTTATCGACCGCGACCTTGGTCAGGTAGGGGCCAAGGACGTCGGCGCCCGCCTTCAGAACGATTGCGACGAGCGCGATCACCACCTGCCATGTGTAGGGCTTCAAATAGCCCAGCAGGCGGCGCATCAGCCGCGCGTCGTACGCTTTGCCTAATACCTCTTCCTCTTGGTTCGCCATGCGCTGGAGCTATTTTAGATGTTTTGCGCTCCCGGGCGCTTCAGGAACATAAACCCGGCCCGTTCCTCCACAATGATCGGCATGCGCTGCCTTATCCGGCTGAAGATTGGCGGCGAACTGGTTATCGACCCAATCGACCACCGGCTGAAGTGGTCCGGGCATGGGTGGATTGTCGTCGCTCTGGGTGATTCCGATGGATTGGCTGCGTCCTTTGCGGGGAATGGACACGTTGCGAATCTCCACGCGCGCGCCTTCAGCAGTTCCCTGCTGGCCCTGGTGCACGGAACCCAACTTTTCGAGCGCGGGATCGTCGAGCGATTGCTTCAGCTTGTCGAGTTGTGCGGGATCGAGTTTGCCGGTGTAAACGTCGGGCTTAGGCTGCTCCTTCTGGTCGCCCTGTTCCATGTGGAAGGTGCCGTCAGGCTTTACGACGATGCAGTTGTCCCGATGGACGGAAGCGGTGATGACCTGCTCGCGTGCGCGAAGCAGGTAGCTTTGCGCAAACGTGACGGGGGGAAGAAAGAGCAAGAGTGCGACGGTGAAGAGTCGAGAGTTCATTAACTCTAGGATGCATGGAAGGTGACGGGGAAGAGCTGGGGAAGCATCACCAAAACTCTGAGTGAGCTGTTTGAATCAACGTGTGTTAAAAGCAGCCCCGTACGATGATCTACTGACCCTATGTGGTGTCTCGTCGAGGTACCAAACAGTTTCAGGGACTCTTCCAAAACGCAAGACTTGAACCGAAATCCTTTGATACTCCCGTGGATCTTTGGCTTCGTTCTTCACCAGGATTGAAAAACTGTTGCCCACACCCACCGTGAACTGCTGGCCGGGGCCAGCACCCGCATCTCGTCGAGACCAACCACCGACATTTACAAAATTAGGCACGGTCAGTTTATTAATACCGTCCAACTGTCGCTGTTCCTCATCTGTTGCCCTCTCGAAATGATCGGAGTTCCACCGACAGAGACCACCGAGTTCCGGACAGTCGGCATATATGTGTCCTCGAAGCGGCGTATAGAGGCCGGGTGAGCCCGGGCTTGGATCAACGATGTTGATCACATGTCGTTCTGTAGATGAAGCAGTTACGTGAACGACTGTAACAATGACATGCTCATCGTCAGGCGGCGTCACCCCGTAAAAGAACTCCTTTAGTAGCACCAAAGGATAGGAAACATACCTGACGCGAAGCCCACGTTGAGCAGTTGACATAAGCAGATATGCTTCTTCGTCATTCCATATCAAAGTGCCGCCGCTGTCGTTGCGGATGTAATACAGCCTTAGGGCGGCGCTAGCTAGCATCGCTAGCAGTACGAGTACGGTTGCAATCACATTCTTCCTGCGCATTGATCGCAAAACTATCACAGCCGAGCTCCACCTCGTTCGAATTGGCGAATTTAGTCACAATTGTGGAATGGATTAAACTTATCTCATGTCATCCCCTGCCAGTCACGCTGCCGAAGATCTAGAAACTCGTCGTCCCACGATAGTTGATTTGCGATCGGATACCGTGACCAAGCCCACGCCGGAGATGCGCATTGCCATGGCGGAGGCTGAAGTCGGCGATGATGTCTACGGCGAAGATCCGACGATCAACCGGCTCGAGCAACGAGCGGCGGAAATCTTCGAGCGGGAAGCTGCGATCTTTGTACCCACTGGCACGATGGGCAATCAGATCGCGATCAAGCTGCATACCAAGCCAGGTCAGGAGATCATCTGCGAGGAGCGCGGCCATATCTTCAACTGGGAGATGGCCATGCTCGCTTGGTTTTCCGGATGCACAGTGCGACCGATCCATTCGGAAGATGGAATCCTGACGTGGGAGATGATCCGCAAGCAGATTTCAGCGCACATCTATTACCGCCAGCAGACGGGATTAGTGGAACTGGAAAACACACACAACATGGCGGGCGGCACCGTATACCCGCAGGAGATCGCCGACGATATTTGCGACCGGGCACACGAGGCCGGATTGCCGGTACATGTGGACGGCGCGCGCATTTTCAATGCGGCAGTCGCGCTGGGCAAACCAGTCGCGGAGATCACGCGCAAGTTCGATTCGGTGATGTTCTGTCTGTCCAAAGGATTGGGCGCGCCGGTGGGATCGCTGCTGCTGGGCAGCAAGAGCTTCATTGAGCAGGCACGATCGGTACGAAAGGCACTTGGCGGAGGCATGCGACAGGCTGGAATTCTCGCGGCGGCCGGACTGATCGCGTTGGAGAAAATGCCGGCGCGTTTGCACGAAGACCACGCGAACGCACGCTTCCTTGCGGAAGGATTAGTTGGACTGCCGGGAATTGAGATTGATCCGACGCGCGCACCGACCAACATCGTGATCTTTGATGTGACCGGCACAGGGATGAGCGCCAACGAATTCACGCACAAGCTCGCGGAAAGAAATCTGCTGGCGGGAACCGCCGACGCGCAGCGGGTACGCTTCGTCACGCACATGGACGTCAACCGTGAGGCGTGCGAGCGGGCGTTGGAAGCGGTGAAGGCGGTCGTTGGTCGATAGTCGATGGTCGTTGGGTAGCTAGTAGCTGGTTTCCGGTGGCGCTTGCGAAGATGCTGCCAGCGGCCTGAAAATCGAGCTAACGACGAAAGACAAAGGACTGACGACCAGCCATGGCCATCGAAATCAAGCGTTGCTTCTTCTGACACGACATCAAAACACAGGCCGTGAGCCTGAAACAGGACATCGAACGCGAACTGAAAATCCCCGTGAAAATAAAAATGGGCGCACCCGGATCGCTGAACGTAATCGTAGACGGAAAAACCATCTACTCGAAATCTGAAACTGGCCGCATGCCGACTTCGGCGGAGTTGATTGCCACGCTGCGGCAGACGGCCCTTGCGAAATGACATCTGGGCGGAGACCAACGCTGCCTGTGGAACATTCAATCCGAGTTGTGCTCTTCGATCTGGGCGGAGTGCTGGTGGAACTCTCCGGCGTCTCCACGGTGATTTCGTGGATGGCGAATCCTGTTGTTCCCGAAGAGTTGTTCCGGATGTGGCTTACCTCCCCAGCCGTAAGAGCGTTCGAGACCGGGCGCATCGAACCAGACCTGTTTGCCGATCAGTTGATCGCCGAAATGTCGCTTCAGGTGGGCCGGGACGCGCTTTTGAAAGAGCTCGCTGGATGGCCGACTGGAACATTTCCAGGGGCTCTCGAATTGTTGGCGCGAATCCCGCGTCGATATACGCGAGCCACACTGTCGAATACTAACTCGGTGCACTGGCCGCTAGTCATGGGCCGAATGAAGTTGGAGAGTGCTTTCGACCATCACTTTGCATCGCACCTGACGGGCAAGATCAAACCGGACGACGAGGCTTTTCAGCATGTGACAGCCGCCCTGAACTGCGCGCCGGCAGAAGTCCTGTTTCTCGATGACAACCAATTGAACATCGACGCGGCGAAGAAGTGCGGGATGCAAGCCGTCCGGGTAAAAGGCGTTCCGGCGGCCGAGCGCGCTTTGATGGACTTCCAAGTGATTGAAGACTGAAACTTCGGTCACCTCTGCACTATAAGCCCTGCTTTGCTACCCCCAAAGTTTATGTTATACATATCGGTTCCGTACTCGTGGGGAGACGGACCAGTTTTCTTCCAAAAGGGGACAAACAGTTGGATTTTCAGCTCTCAGACGAGCAGCAGGACCTGCGCAAAACTGTGCGCGATTTCGCCGCGCGCGAGATCCTGCCGAATGTAATGAAGTGGGATGAGGAGTCTCACTTTCCCTGCGAGAGCGATCAAGCATCTCGGCCAGCTCGGCCTGATGGGGATTGTCTTCCCTGCCGAATACGGCGGCGCCGGCATGGGCTACACGGAGTATGTGATCGCGATCGAGGAACTCTCGCGCGTGGACGGTTCGGTGGGCATCATCGTGGCCGCGCATACTTCGCTGTGCAGTAATCACATCTTCGTAGCGGGAAACGAGGAGCAGAAGCGCAAGTACATCCCCAAACTGGCGAGCGGCGAGTTTATCGGCGCATGGGGACTGACGGAGCCGGGATCAGGATCGGATGCTGGCGGCGCGCGCTGTTCCGCGGTACGCAAGGGCAATAAGTGGGTGCTGAACGGCACCAAGACCTTCTGCACGAACGGTCATTATGCCGACGTCGTGGTGGTGATCGCCGTGACTGATAAGACGGCGCACACGCATGGTCTGTCGGCGTTCATCGTCGAAAAAGGCACTAAGGGATTCAAGCCGGGCAAGAAAGAGAACAAGCTGGGCCTGCGCGCCAGCGATACCGCGGAGTTGATCTTCGAGGATTGTGAGATTCCGCTCGAGAATCTGCTGGGCAAGGAAGGCGACGGATTCATCGATGCGATGCGGATTCTCGACGGTGGGCGGATCTCGATCGCCGCGCTTGGGTTGGGCATGGCGCAAGGCGCTTACGAAGCGGCGCTGAACTACTCCAAGGAGCGGCGGCAGTTCGGGAAAGCGATCAGCGAGTTCCAGGCGATCCAGTGGAAGCTCGCCGATATGGCGACGGAGATCGATGCAGCCCGTTTGCTGACCATGCGCGCAGCATGGATGAAAGATCAGGGCATGAAGACGACGCTGGAGTCGTCGATGGCGAAGCTGTACACCAGCGAGGTTGCCGTCCGATGCGCGAATGAAGGCGTGCAGATTCACGGAGGCTACGGGTTCATCAAAGACTATCCGGCAGAGAAGTTCTATCGCGATGTGAAGCTGTGCACCATTGGCGAGGGGACGAGTGAGATCCAGCGCCTGGTGATTGCGCGCCAGATTTTGAGGGACTGAGAGTTCAAGTTTATCTGTGCCAAAGCAGACTACGCACCCGGCCGGCCACGGCCGGGCCTTTTTTTGTTCCCACCCAAGCCAAAAGAAGGCTAGGGTGGGGCACCCGCACGTTGCTTATTCCTCCAAACGGGCAGTGCGCATTACACTGAATGGTCTTGAAAGCAGAAATTCAGAACCTGGTGGAGCGAGTGACCTCTGGCGATGCCCGCGCGCTTGCGCGCGCCATCACCCTGGTGGAAAATCGCACGCCCGAGTCATCGGAACTGTTGAAGGCATTGTTCCCGCGCACTGGACACGCGAAGGTCGTCGGCTTGACCGGCTCGCCCGGTGCCGGCAAGAGCACGCTTGTCGATCAACTCGCTCGTGAGTATCGCAAGCAGCAAAAGACGGTCGGGATCATCGCCGTCGATCCGACCAGCCCGTATTCGGGTGGCGCAATTCTCGGTGATCGCATCCGCATGGGATCGCATTTCGCTGATCCGGGCATTTACATACGAAGCATGGCAACGCGTGGATCGCTCGGCGGACTGGCGCGCACAACTGCCGATGTCACCTCGGTGCTCGATGCGTCTGGGAGAGACGTAATCCTGATCGAAACTGTCGGCGTGGGTCAGGATGAAGTCGATATCGTGCGTCTCGCTGAGGTCACGGTGGTGATTCTGGTCCCTGGCATGGGTGACGATGTGCAGACGATCAAGGCGGGCATTATGGAGATTGCCGACATCTTCGTCATCAACAAGAGTGACCGCGAGGGCGCGGAGCGCGTGGAACGCGAGATTCGTGCGATGCAGTCTCTGGCGGCGCGCGAGGATAACTGGACGCCGCCGATCGTCAAGACCGTGGCGAGCGCGGGAGAAGGCGTTACGGAACTTTCAGCAGCGATTTCGAGTTACCAGGATTTCCTCTCGCGTTCGGGGCTGGCGCATCGAAAGCAAGTGGACAACTGGCGAGAGCGGTTGCTGGAAATGCTACGCGATGCCTCCATGCAGCAAGTGCTGCGTCAACACGGCGAAGAGGCAATCGCCCGCTACGCCGCCGAAATTGCGGATCACAAGCGCGACCCGTATTCTCTAATAGAAGAGATTGTCGGCAGTACCAAAGAAAAGGCAAGCGCCCTGAGGTAGATAATGTCGTTTTCGATTGATCATCTGGGCATCGCGGTGAAGTCGCTGGCGCAAGCTCGCAAGTTTTATGAAGGTCTCGGACTCGAGGTTCACGGCGAGGAAAGCGTCGAAGGCGAAAAGGTGCGGGTTGCCATGCTGCCGGTTGGCGACAGCCGCCTCGAGCTGCTCGAACCAACGGCTGACGATTCCCCAATCGCCAAGTTTCTGGCGAAGCGCGGCGAGGGTCTACATCACGTGGCGCTGCATGTGGACGATCTCTCTGGCGCGGTGGAGCAACTGAAAAAACAGGGCGCACGGCTCATCTCGGATGAGATCAAGATAGGTGCAGGCGGGCACCTTTATGTGTTCGTGCATCCGGCAAGCACCGGAGGCGTGTTGCTGGAACTTGTGCAGGAGGAGCCGCAGGGCGTCTGATGCTTCTGCTCGCGATCGACACCTCTGGCCGCTACGGGAGTCTTGCCCTGGCACGCGGCGAAACGACTGACAAACTTGAAATCCTCGAACTACTGCCTTTGGCTGGGCGGATGTACTCCGCGCAATTGATTCCGCAGCTTAAGATTGGACTCGAACGGCATCAACTCACGAAGGCTGACCTCGACGGATTTGCAGTCGCCGCGGGTCCGGGATCGTTCACGGGACTACGTATCGGGCTCTCGACGGTGAAAGCTTTGGCTGATGTATTAAAGAAGCCAATCGCCGCCGTCTCCGTTCTTCAAGCTGCTGCTCGCGTTACTGGCTCACATGGCCATGTAATTGTCGCGGTGGATGCAGGCCGCCAACTGGTCTTCGTTGGCGATTATGAGATCAACCCGAACCTGACGATCTCCTCGTCACGTGAAGTGCTGGTACCCGTCGATGATTTTCTGCACTCGGTCGAAGGAAGCTCGGCATTCATTGCGAGCCCGGATCGAATGGTGCTCGACAGCGCACTCAAGCAAGGCGTGAAGATCAATGAGATTGCCGCCCCGCAGGCAGACACAATTGCTCGTCTCGGATTTGAGCAATTGGTTGCCGGACGCGGTATTACTGCGGAAGTACTCGAGCCTAATTACCTGAGGCCGTCAGATGCGGAACTGTTCTCCGTCCCTAAGCCGCAGCGATGAGCGCATATACGGTTCGCACTGCCGACGCTGACGACATTCCTTTTATCATGGCCGTTGAACGAGAAGCGGAAACTGCCGCTCACTGGCCTGCTGCCGAGTATGAGCGCATGTTCAAGCCGGGAGGCGTGCTGCGAATTGCGCTGGTCGTCGAGAGTGACGGGCAGATCGCAGGATTCATCGTTGCGCGATGCATCGATCAAGAATGGGAGTTAGAGAACGTGGCTGTCCGTCGAGCCTCGAGACGCAGGGGTTTCGGGCGCGCATCTGGTCGAAAAGTTGCTGTCACTCGCCCGCGAAAATTCCGCTGCTCGCGTGTTCCTCGAAGTGCGTGAATCGAATCAGGCTGCCCGAGACCTCTATCTCAAAACTTGGGTTCCGGGAGACCGGACGTCGACCAGCCTACTACTCGCATCCTGTTGAAGATGCAATTACTTACGAAATTGTTATTGGATTATGACCAAAATCATTGAAGCAACTTAGGTCTGGTGGTAGCGTATCGCCTTAACTCAAGCAGGAGGTTGTTCTGGATGGCAGCCCAGGTTCGAGACCTGCTCCTAGCAAATAACGAAGAATTTCGCCGGCTCTGTCAGGAACATCAACAATACTCACAACGCCTCGATTCCCTCATCAACAAGCGTTATCTCTCCGAAGATGAAAAAGTAGAGGAAGTTCGGCTGAAGAAGCTGAAGCTCCGCCTGAAGGACGAAATGGAGCGACTCGAGTCGCAGTTTCGTCGTGGCGGACAGGTAGCCTAACTAAATAATCATTCTCCCCGCGTGCTCTTTTAAGCGGCGCAGGCGGCAATGCATCAACCGCCGGGCGCCGCCTTCATTTTGTCCCAAATCCCGTCGCAGCTTGAACTTACCCGCACTTACTCACATCCCAAGGGACTATAATTCCAAGCACGCATGGTTCGAGACGGCTATCTTTACGCGCTGGCAATGGCGCTGCTCGCGATCCTGTTGGGCTGGCTGACGGTCCCAGCGGTAGCGATTATTCCTATTCTTCTGGGCTGCTTCTTTTTGTGGTTTTTCCGTGATCCGGAGCGCTCAATTCCCCAGACGCCGGGAGCGATTGTGTCGCCCGGCGACGGCAAAGTTACCAGCATCGGTCTGGTGAACATCGAAGGCAGGCCGTGGAACCGCATCAGCATTTTCCTCAGTGTCTTCAATGTTCATGTGAACCGCTCGCCGATTAGCGGCACGATTCGCGACATCGAATACCGCAAGGGCAAGTTCGCCAATGCCATGGGCGCCGCTTCGGCCGAGCATAATGAGCAAAATATCGTCACCGTCGAAGGCGAAGGCCAGGTGGTGATCTTCAAACAGATCGCTGGACTGCTGGCGCGACGCATCGTTTTTACCAGGCAGGTGGGCGACGCGGTTGCGCGCGGTGAACGCGTCGGCTTGATCAAGTTTGGCTCGCGCGTAGACGTTCTGTTTGCACCGGAAGCTGCGGTTCAAGTCAAGCTGGGAAGCACGGTTCACGGCGGTTCCAGCGTTCTCGCTGTTGTACCCACTCCACCAGGCGGCACGCAGACTACTCCAGCTCAGCAATATGCTGGTCCTGCAACCGGAGGCAAGTGATGGCCGCAGAAGGACCGCAGCAGTTTCGTCGTTCGACCGATCAGCCCCGCCCGCGACGATTCCGCAAGGGCATTTACATTCTTCCTTCGCTGGCGACTACGTTCAACATCGGGCTCGGATACTACGCGCTCTGGCACATTTTCAGCGGATCGGCCGCGGAGCCTTGGCACTTTGACAATGCCGCGAAGGCGATTGGGTTTGCCGTTGTCGCCGATGGCATCGACGGCCGCATCGCGCGCATGACCGGCACAGAAAGCGACTTTGGCCGCGAATTTGATTCTCTTGCCGATGTGATCACGTTTGGCGTGGCTCCGGCCCTGCTGGCCTGGATTTGGGGATTCAAGCAACTGGGTCCGCTCAACGGCACCGACATGGTCGCGCGTACGGTCCAACTGGGCGCGTTGGTCAGCTTCGCATTTCTGATCGCTGGCGCTTGCCGCCTGGCTCGCTTCAATATCGTAAAAAATCCGCAGCCTTCGAATCCCGGACGTCCCGGGAAGCGCTACTTCGTCGGAATGCCGATCCCAGCGGGGGCGGGCGTAATTGCCGCTGTGGTGCATTTCACCAGCGGTCAACCGCTCGGCGTGTGGTGGGAATCTATCCCGTGGGCTGGATTCGTTTTCGCAACTGGGCTACTGATGGTGAGCACCTGGCGTTATTACAGCTTTAAAGATATCGATTTTCGGTCACGCCATCCGTTCCGGTTGATCATGATCATCGCTGTGGTGATCGCGTTGATCTGGTATGAATCGCAGATTTTCCTGTTTGTGCTTGCGATTGTGTACCTGGTCTCGGGGATCTTCACGCGCATGAGTTTCGAATTCAAAAAGAAGCGTGAAGACCCATCCACGTATCAAAACCAAGCTCCGGAGACTCGATGAGTACCAATCCTAGACCGATACGCCCCGCTTCCGCGGCCACCCCTCTGTACCGTGTAGCAATCGTTGGCGCCGGCACGCTGAAGGGGAAAGAACTGGCGGAAGTACTGCCCGAGACATCTTTTCCTGCTGTCGACATCCGCTTGCTCGACGACGAAGAAACCCTCGGTCAACTTGAAGCCGTAGGCGACGAAGTCACGTTTGTACAGCAGGTGCAGCGCGAGAACCTCGAGAACTCCGACCTGGTGTTTCTGGCTTCGGAACCGGACTCGGCGCGCAAGTCCTATGCCTTGGCATCGCAGGTGGGAAGTTCGGTCGTCGATCTCTCGTACGGTCTGGAAGGCGAGCGCGGCAGCGTGATTCGTTCTTCATGGGTAGAAAATGAACTGGGCGAGCCTCCGGTCATCGAGCTTCAGCCCGGCCCGGTGGTGGTTGCGCATCCCATATCGGTAGCTCTGGCGCTGTTGATGTTGCGACTGCAAAAGGTTGGCGGGATGCGGTCCGTAGTTGCGACGGTTTTCGAACCGGCGTCCGAGCGCGGCAAGCGTGGCCTCGACGAACTGCACGGCCAAACCGTGAACTTGCTGTCTTTCCAGACGCTGCCAAAAGATGTCTACGACGTGCAGGTCTCCTTCAATATGGTGGCCGATTACGGCACCAAGGCTCGTCCTCCGCTTGCAACTACCGAGAAGCGGATTCTCGATCACTTCCGCAAGATCGCACGCGAGCGGCTGCTTCCACCTTCCTTGGTGCTGCTGCAGCCTTCGGTCTTCCACGGTTATGTGTTTTCGATTTTCGTCGAGATGAACGAACCGGTATCTCTAGGCGATGCTGCGCAGGCGATCGGCGGCGAACACGTTGAAGTCACCCGTGCGGGAGATCAGACTCCAAACGCGGTAGAAGCTGCTGGCCAAGACAACATTATGGTTTCGCTGCGGCACGATGCTGAAAATCCGAATGCTCTGTGGATTTGGGCTGCTGCCGACAATCTGCGCGTGCTTGCCCTGAACGCGATTGGGTGCGCGGAACAACTGGTCGCTAGCCGCCCGAAGGGCACGGTGCAGTAGTGAGGACGGCAAGAGCCGTCCCTGGCGCTTTCGTCCTTTTTTTATTGCTCGGCCTTTCTGCTTGCGGATATCACACTGCGGGACACGCAGTGAATCTCCCTAACACCGTCCACATCATTGCTGTACCCACGTTTACGAATAAGAGTGAGGCGTACCGAGTAGAACAGCTCCTGACCGCTTCTGTAGTGCGCGAGTTCAACACGCGCACGCAGTATCACGTGGTCAGCGAGCCCGATTCTCGCGCCGACGCCACACTGCATGGCACTGTTCTGCAGGTGCTCACCGCACCCCTCACTTATGATTCGCAGACTGGTCGCGCCTCGTCAGCATTGGTCGCCGTGACCGTGCAGGTATCGCTCGTAGACCGCAAGGGCAAGATACTGTACCAGGATCCAAACTACACTTTCCGGAGTGAGTACCAGATTTCCCGGCAGCCCTCGGCATTTTTTGATCAGGAATCGCCGGCACTGGATCGCCTTTCTGGTGACTTCGCACGGACGTTGGTGAGCAATATACTGGAGGCCTATTAAAGCTTTTGCCCAACCCGATCGCTTCGTCTCCGAAGTGAAGGAGCATAAGCTCCGGCCCGCCTACGTCTTCGTCGGAGACGAGGCCTTTTTTCGCAAGCGTTGCCGCGATGCCGTGCTTCGTCACTTGATCCCGTCTGATATGCGGGACTTCAGCCTTTACGACTTCGATCTCGGTGATGTTTATTTGGCCGAGATACTGGACCGCGCGCGCACGCCATCGCTGATGGCTCCCTTCCAGGTCTTCTTCGTTCGCGGAGTGAAGGAGCTATATGGTCGAGGCTCGCATGAGGCCGAGTTCACGGCGATTCGCGAGTACGTGGAAAATCCAAACCCCGACGCGATCCTCATCTTTGTAGCAGATCACATCAGCATCCCGTCAGATCCGCGCCGCATGGAAATGACCGATCGCGACCGCTACGAACGGATTCGCGACACTCTGGGAGAGTTCTGCACCATCATCGAACTGGCACGTGTGGAGGAAAGCGAAGCCGTCCGCTGGATTAACGATACCGCTGCCGGCGAAAGCGTGAAGGTCGATTCCGACGCTGCACGTGAAATGGTCGACGCGCTCGGCGGAGATATGATGCTGGTTGCCGCCGAGTTGGAAAAACTGATCCTCTACGTAGGCGATAAAAAGAAAATCACGCTCGGCGACGTTGAAACCATGGTGCTCGCCGCCAAGCAGCGGACGCTCTACGAATTGACCGATGCGATCTCCGCGAAAGATCGCGAGCGAGCGTTGAAAGTTCTGGATGCAATTCTTTCCACCGGCGATGGTGAGGAGGCCGCGATTGGCCATCTCTATATGCTGGCGAAGACATTTCGCCAGATGCTGGTCATCTTCGAACGCAAGGTGCGTGATTCGCGGACGCTATGGCAGGCGCTATGGCAAGGCTTCCGGTTACCACCTTTCGCCGCCGAAGATGTAATTCGCCAGGCGCGCCGCTACCAGTCGCGCCGGGAACTTACCCGCGCACTCCGGCTGATAGCCCGGGCTGACGTTGCTTTGCGCTCGAATCCCCCCAGCAAGCGACTCGTTCTGGAGCAATTAATTCTCGACCTTTCATCGCAGCCGCCGGTGCACGAACCAGCCTGGCAGCATGAACTGCCGGTCTAGACTGCTTTATCGAACCCAGATCGTCCTGAAATTTTTGCATCTTGCACGCAAGATATTTGCTCTTACAGTGTTAACTATAATGAACGGATAGGCCGAACTTCGGCTGACTATTCCTGGTAGTCGGTTTGCCTTCGGACAACACAACTCGCCCCGCGCCCCGGTTTAAGAAACGACGAATCGTCATCTATCTGATGGCGGCGCTGGTGTTCGTCTTACTTACGCTCATCTTCGCTCAACAGGCTTTCAATCTAAGTTTCCTCAAGCCCGACACAAGTAGTGAAACATTAATCTTTGCCGCGCTTTCGGCGGTTGCGTTTTTGCTTCTGGTCGCACTCAGCCTAATGCTGGCGCGGATCCTGCTGAAGCTTTATGCCGACCGTCGCGTGGGCACATTGGGCTCAAAATTTCGCACGAAGATGGTGCTGGGAGCACTTGGTCTTTCGCTTGGCCCAGTAATTTTCCTTTTCATCTTTGCTTATGGACTCATGAATCGGTCGATCGAGAAATGGTTCTCGATGCCGGTAGAGCAAGTACGCCGGGACACACGATCAATGGGGGACCTGTTGACGCAATACGCTCAACAGAATGCTGAGGCAGAAGCGCGATCCATCGCGGGATCTCCGTCAACGCTTCGCAGCTTCCAGTCTGGCAACTTCACACAACTGATGGACGTGTTCCGTCATCGTGAAGAGCCTCTGCAGGGTGGATTTGCGGTTGCGCTGGAAGATGGCGACGTGGAGGCGAGCTTTCACTTGCCAGTCACCTGGCCCGTTCTGCGGCAGAACCTGGGCCTGGAGAGTGCACAGGTTCCGCATATTCCCGAATCGTTCGACTTGAACGGAACGCGCTACTTGATCGGAGTCGCGCCGGTAAACGAACGCGGCAAGATCCTGGTGGGCATGCCTCTGCCAGAGTCTTTCACGCAGACCATGAACCAGATCGAAGACAGCCAACATCATTACCTGGCGCTTTCGCAGCAGCGCAAGACGGTGCGCAGAACGTACATGCTGCTGCTGATGATGCTGACGATGGTAGTGCTGTTTGCCGCGAGCTGGTTCGCAGTGTTCATGTCGAAGTTCGTCACGCGGCCAGTTCTGGCACTAGCGGAGGCCACCGAAGAAATCTCACGTGGACGCCTGGATTACCGCGTGGATGTGCCGGCGAGCGACGAACTGGGAAAGCTGGTGAACTCGTTCAACGTGATGGCGGCGGAAATCCAGATGAAGCGCCAGCAGTTGGAAGCTTCCACCCGCGATCTTGCGGAGGCCAACCAGGAGTTGGAGCAACGGCGGCGGCAAATCGAGACCATCCTCGACAACATTCCAACCGGCGTTCTCTCTCTCGATGCGGCATTGAAAATTACGCACGCGAATCCGGCGATGATCCGCATGTTCCGGCCGGAATCAGATGGTGCTGGAGCCGATGTTTTGCGGGGAGCGCACATCCGCGAAGTCTTCAGCCAGGAACTTCTTGACGATCTAGCGCCCATGATTCGCAAAGCCGATCGCATGGGAACTACCACCAGCCAGATGGAAGTTCCGGCGCACGCTCAGAACCTGAATATGGCGGTTACTGTCGCCTCGCTGAAAAATGGCCTTCAGCGTCAAGGTTATGTGATGGTGCTCGAGGACCTCTCTGACCTGCTAACCGCGCAGAAAGCAGGCAGCATGGCGCGAGGTGGCGCGTCGCGTCGCGCATGAGATCAAGAATCCGCTCACGCCTATCGCGCTATCCGCGCAGCGAATCAAGAGGCATATCGAAAAAGGCGGGACGCCCGACGACGCTTCGCTGGCCGTGATCAGTGGGTGTGCGGACACGATCGCCGGGGCCGTCGAAACCGTTCGCACGTTGGTCGACGAGTTCTCAACCTTAGCGCGCTTCCCTGCTGCGCAGGTTCGACCGGCGGACATTAATCAGATTGTCGAGAGTGCCCTCGCGATGTTCGACGGTCGCCTTGACGGCATCAAGGTGCACACGCATCTTTCTGCCGATCTTCCCAGCATCATGGGCGATCCCGAGGCTCTGAAGCGCGCAGTCGCCAACCTGGTCGACAACGCGGCCGAGGCGATGGAAGACTGCATGGTGCGCGAGATCGCAATCTCCACTTCGCTGCTGGGCACAAAGGACGTGGTGGAAGTCACGGTTGCGGACACGGGTCATGGTCTTACGCAGGACACCAAAGAGAAGCTTTTCCTTCCCTATTTCTCTACCAAGCGGCGCGGAACCGGACTAGGACTGGCAATTGTCAGTCGAATCGTAGAAGATCATCATGGTTCGATCCGCGCAGAAGAAAATAAGCCAGTCGGAGCACGCTTTATCCTGGAGCTGCCGCTGGCAAACGCGGAGATCTCACTAGAAAAAACCGCGCATGCCTAACATCCTGATCGTGGATGATGAACTTGGAATTCGGGAGTCGCTGAAGGGCATTCTCGAAGACGAGGGATACAAACCGGCTTTGGCCGCAAGCGCCGAAGCCTGCCTCGAAACGTTGAAGCAGCGCTCCTTCGATGTGATTCTGCTGGACGTCTGGTTGCCCGGAATGGACGGCCTCGATGCCCTCGAGCAGATTCGCGAGATGGAGGACCCGCCGGAAGTCATCATGATTTCAGGCCATGGGACTATCGAGACAGCAGTGCGGGCGACAAAACTCGGCGCCTTCGACTTCCTTGAAAAGCCCCTTTCGCTCGAAAAAACGCTGATCGTCTTGAAAAACGCGTTGGACGCGAAGCGGCTGCGCTCAGAGAACCGCGATCTGAAACGGCAGTTGCCGAAGAGCGTAATCGTCGGTGAGAGCATTCCGATGAAAGCGCTGCGCCAGCAGATCGGCCTGATGGCTCCGACGAACGGCCGCGTGTTGATCTACGGCGAATCGGGCACGGGAAAAGAACTCGTTGCTCGCGCTATCCACGACCAGAGCCTGCGCAAGGACGCGATGTTCGTCGAAGTGAACTGCGCTGCAATTCCTGAAGATCTCATTGAGAGCGAACTGTTCGGTCATCGTGTTGGGGCCTTCGCGGGAGCAACATCGGCCAAGGTTGGCAAATTCGAAAAGGCTCACGACGGAACTCTGTTTCTCGACGAAGTCGGTGATATGAGCCTTAAGACTCAGTCGAAGGTACTGCGGACGCTGGACGAGTGGCGCTTCGCTCCGATTGGCGGCGACGATACGATCACAGTGGATGCGCGTGTGATCGCGGCTACGAACCACGACCTGGAAGACGAAATCTCCAAGGGCAACTTCCGCGAGGACCTGTTCTACCGCCTGAACGTCATCCCCTTTTCAGTGCCCCCATTGCGCGAGCGAACTGAAGATATTCCTCTGCTGGCACGGCATTTCCTGAAGGAATTTTCCTCGCAGTACAGCCGCCACACAAAAGAAGTCACGGACGACGCGATCGATACCCTGATGCGTTACTCATGGCCGGGAAACGTCCGCGAGCTGCGCAACGTGATTGAGCGCATCGTGATTATGAATCCTACGGTGGCCAAACTCGACCGTAAGCACCTGCCGCCGCTGGTCTATCGAGACGGCAGCCGCCGCAGCACCGGCGAGTTCTCCACGCTGCAGCAGGCACGCGCAGCTTACGAGCGAGACTTCATTCTGAAAAAGCTGGACGAGAACCACGGAAATGTAAGCCGTACGGCGGAAGTTCTCGGCATGGAGCGCAGCCATCTCTATCGAAAGATGAAAGCGCTGCAGATTGCGGTGAAAGAGTAGGTTTACTTGCTCGGCCCTATCAGGCCCTCCAGCTGTCTACGCCAATCAATCTCTTCCACGAAACGGCGTGAGTTGCGCCATTCGGGCTGTACCTTCACGAATAGCTCAAGAAACACTTTTTTGTTCAGCATCTTCTCCATCTGAAGACGTGCCCCGGTGCCAATCTCTTTCAGCTTGGTTCCACCTTTGCCAATCAAGATGCCCTTCTGGCCGTCGCGCTCGCAAAAGATGGCTGCAGCAATGCGCGTGAGTTTGGGCTCTTCTTCCCAGCGCTCAATAATCACCGTGCTCGCGTAAGGTACTTCCTGGTCGGTGTTGATTAGCACCTGCTCCCGGATAATCTCTGAGGCGAGAAAACGCTCGGGCTGATCGGTGATCTGATTCTTGGGAAAGTACTCTGGTCCCTCCGGCAACGCGTGCACAATCGCCAGCAGTAAATCGTCGAGCCCGTCTTTTTTCAGGGCTGAGATAGGGATCATTTCCTTGAAGGCGTGGACTTGGCTCCAGCGCTCGATTTCCGGCAACAACTTGGGTTTCTCGATCTTGTCGACTTTGTTGAGAATCAGGAACACTGGCGTCTTCGTTCTCTCTATCAGATCGAGGACATACCGATCACCCGCATCGGACTTCTGGCTGACGTCGGTGATCATGAGGATGAGGTCGCTGCCCTCGAGCGCTTCGTGGACCTCGCGCATCATCTTGTCGTTCAGCCTTGTCTCTGGACGATGAATGCCAGGCGTGTCGATGAGAATTACCTGCGCAGCAGGGCGTCCCTTTTTCGGCGGCAGATTGAGAAAGCCTTGTACGCGATTGCGCGTGGTCTGTGGCTTGTGCGTGACGATGGCGAGCTTTGAGCCCACCAGAGCATTCAGGAGAGTTGATTTGCCCGCGTTCGGGCGGCCGATGATGGTTACGAAGCCGGAGCGCATGATGATCCATGGTATCGCAGCGGCTATTTTTCGATCGGCTGCCACTCCTAATTCTTGAGAAAGGTAAAGATTAATCTCATTTCTCTGCTATAGAGCAGAAAACCAGTCTTCTCGAATGTGGCTCCTGTAGACTGTTTTCCGGCCAGCTTGTGACAATCTTTCACAAACCCGAGTCGCGGAATTCGCATCAAACTCCCTTACCGGAGCACAAGGTGCAGAAACAAATCGACGATCTGGTTGAAGCTCACTCCGCCCTCATTGGCCTGCTGGAAAGCACGATTCTTTCGCCTGCAACCCGAAGACAACTTGAAGTATTTCGCGAAGAGCTCGAGCGCGAAATCGAAGCTGTTCAGAAATCCAGGAATTCAGCCGGCCAAGCTTCTGAATAGATGCAGAACCCTGAGCGCACGGAAGAGCCTGTTTTCTATCTGGCGATTTATTGAATATTCAAGCGCATCTGCTGCTGAGGAGCAGGCTTGGCCACGTCGATGCGTACCCGCAGGATCTTGCGGTCCGTAGAATCCAGGATCTCGAACTTCAGGCCGTCGTCGGTAATTACTTCCCCTGCCCGCGGGATGCGTCCCGCAATCTCGGTAACAAGCCCAGCGACGGTCGTAGCCTCGCGATCTTCAGGCCGAAATCCCAGTAGGTTGTCCAGGCGATCCACGTCCATATTGCCGGGGACGACCCAGGATCCACTCGGTTCCTTCACCGGATCGGCTTTCGATTCGTGCTCATCGGGAATTTCGCCGACGATCTCTTCCACCATGTCTTCAATGGTAACGACGCCAGCGACCGCGCCATACTCGTCGATAACAATCTCGAGACGAAGATTGTCGCGCTGCATCTCGCGGAGCAGATCGCTCACTCGCTTGCTTTCAGGAACAAAGCGCACATCGGTCTTCATGAGACTGCGCACCGTGCGGAAACGCGCGTCGGTGTCTGCCACCTGCAGTACATCGTGGGCGTGAACAATGCCGATGATGTGGTCGATGGATCCTTCATAGACAGGGATGCGCGAGTAGGGGCGGGTCCGCAGCATTTCGGTGAACTGCTCGATGTTGGTATCGGCAGAGACGGCAACAATTTCAGGACGCGGCTTCATCACCTCGCGCACGGTCTTGTCGCCGAATTCGACCACTGATTGGATCAGGTCGCGATCACCTTCTTCGAGAATACCTTCTTCCTGTCCGGCCTCGATCAGGGCGTCAACCGCTTCCGACGGATGCTCCGGCTCCGGCTGTGAATGCTCACGAGTGAGCGACGCCACCGACTGGCAGAAGCCGATTGCCAGTGTCACCGGGAAGATCAGGTAGATGAGTCCACGAATAATGTACGTGAAATGCGAAACCCATTCGCCGCGCGTACGTGAAAACAGGATGTAAGGAATGACACGATTGAAGACGATAACGAAAACGATGATCTCGGCTGCACCTTGAAGAATTTCTTCGGCACTCCAGGCATCTCTGCTGAAAATACCGTACGCAATCAGAAAGGCGATTGCTGCGGTTGTAAGTTGCTCCAGCACAGCCATCGAGAGAGCGGCGCGATCGCGACTGACGTGCAAACGCGGTTCTACCGTGTGCTCGAAGGCTTCGATATTCTCCTGAAACTCGCGCGAGAGGAACTTGCCCGCTTCGGTGTAGATCCTCTCAACATACGAGACGAGGGCCAGCACACCAAGCAAGATCAGCAAGGCGACGCTGAGGGCAGCATTCATCAACGGATCGAGCCTTTCGGGCGCGGGGTCTTCCCCGGGGACCTTCCTGAAGAAATGGTACTGCGCCGGCGAGATACCTGCACAGCTTTGGCGCGAGAACTGCCATTGCGGTGCCCGCTCTCCGATCGGGCGATCAAACCGGCAGGCAAGCCTAATTTTCGACGCAAACGACTCTCAACGCGTGCCATTTCACCATCGTCGATTTCATGATCGTGGCCGGATAGATGAATCAGTCCATGCAAGATAAGGATCTTCAGCTCCTGCTGTAATTCCAGGTCGAAACGCTGCGCGCTTCGCGCGGCATATTCCACAGAAATCGCGATATCTCCGACAAAATCATCTCCCGCTTGCGGAATGGCGGGAAACGATAAGACGTCAGTTGCCTTGTCCTTCTTGCGAAACGTGCGATTCAGATCGCGGACTTCGCGGTCGTCAGTCAGCAAGATATTCACTGTGGCAAGCTTCAGCTCGCGACGCGCGCGCGCCGCAAAACGCGCCAGCGATAGCTGGTTAATCTGCGGAGACGATTTGTGCGTAATGATCAATGATCAACGTTCAACGTTTGTAAAAGGAAAGGGAGGGCCAGCGTAGCAGCCCTCCCTGTTTCCGCGACGATTAAATTTCTGCTGCCTGGTCGTATCCGTTGTCTGCCGGCAACACGTCGGCCGTTAAGCCGGGCGCTGTCGCATTGTTTCCGTTCGTAACTGGTTTCACGCCACCATTCAGTGCCAGCGAAAGCTGCGCGTCCGGACGGTTCTTATGGTCGTCGTAGGCGCGCACGATCCGCTGTACGAGATGGTGCCGAACCACATCGCTCTCGTCGAAGTGCACAAAGTTGATCCCGTTGACGTCCTTCAAAATCTCAAGCACTTCGACCAGGCCGCTCTTCTTGTTCGACGGCAGGTCGATTTGCGTGATGTCACCGGTGATCACCGCTTTGGAGTTGAAGCCCATGCGCGTGAGGAACATCTTCATCTGCTCGGACGTGGTGTTTTGCGCCTCGTCGAGAATGATGAAAGCGTCGTTCAGCGTGCGGCCGCGCATGAAGGCGATGGGCGCGATCTCGATGATGTTTTTCTCGAGAAAACGATCGACCTTCTCCGGCTCCAGCATGTCGTACAAAGCGTCATAAAGCGGGCGGAGGTAGGGATCGACCTTCTCCTGCAATGTGCCAGGAAGAAAACCGAGCCGCTCGCCAGCTTCGACTGCTGGACGCGCCAGCACGATGCGATTCACGCGCTTGCTTACCAGGGCAGAAATGGCCATGGCCACCGCCAGGTACGTTTTGCCTGTACCGGCTGGACCAATGCCAAACACCATGTCGTTCTTCTCGATCGACTCGAGATAACGGCGCTGGTTGATGCCCTTGGGCTGAACCGTCCGTTTACCGAACGATCGCTGCTTGCCGGCCTCCGCCAGACCACGAAGCGTAACGCTCGCGTCCGACGCAAGTACGCGCAGCATCGACGACAGATCGCCGTTCACGAAGCTGAAGCCGGAGCGTTGCAGGTGATCGTAGTCGGTGAACACCTGTTCGGCACGGCTGACATCGCGTGCGGCGCCTTCGATTTCGACGGATTGGGCTTTCAGATCGATGGTTACGTTCAGGCCGTCTTCCAACAACCGCAGGTTTTCGTCGCGGGTGCCGAAGAGAGTCTCAATATTGGGCGTGATCTCGATATTCTTCTTCATCTAGAGAGTGGGTTCGCCTCCATTACGACCCATGGACTCGATACGAGAATGGCAACCGACCAGCGTTGCCGCCTCTGAGACAAGTTGATGTTTTTGATCGGAAGAACAACGGACTTCGTCAGGCTGGCTTGCGTTCGCCACTGACAGGAAGCAGCGACCATTGGGCGTAGAGTACGACGTAGTTTTCTGGGAGTCAACGTGGAAATCAGTCCCGTGACGCTCCTCAGTTGATTAGATGATGACTAGTCAAAAAGGGTGCCGCGCCCAGCCCGCAAGTTCGCAGAAAGATTGAAAATCAGTAAGTTAGCGGCAAAGAAGTTTGACCAAAGCTGCCAGGAACCGCTAAAATACCCTTTTGCTCAGGCACTATTTTTCACAGAAGGGTAACGTAGCAAGTTATGGCGAATCATTTTTCGGCCCTGAAGCGGGCCCGGCAGACGGAACGTAAAACGGTAGTTAACCGCAGCAACAAGACCCGTCTGCGTAGTGCAATCCGCAAGTTCCGCGAGGCGCTGGCCGCCGGCAACAAAGACAATGCTAACCAGTTGTTCCGCGAGACCGTATCCGCCCTCGACAAGTCCGTCCAGAAGGGCGTGCTCCACAAGAATACCGCGTCGCGGTATAAGTCCCGCCTGAGCGCGCGTCTGGAAGCAGTCGGCAAGTAAGAGCTCAGTTCAGAGAAGATTGGAGCGGCAGGCGAAGAGCCTGCCGTTTTTGCGTTTGCGATCGGCCATTGCGAAATGGAGCCCACTCACCCTCGAGTGGGCAGGAGAATTTGTGCCTCAGGTTAATAGTTCGCGTTTAGTCCTCGAGAAGCATGAGAAACAGCAGCCAACGAATACCGTCTGAATATTTTCAGCGAGATGTGTACTTCGTCATCAGCCTGAATGCATACCAAGCCCCAGTGATCTTCTGGAATTGGTAGTCATCTCTTATCAAAGTCTCCCTTCGCTTCCGCTCCAAGCATACGATGTCGCCTGATGGAAGGTTGGTAATGGTAAACGCCTCTCGTGGCTGGGTCAGTTCGGCCGGACAGTACACATAGCCGACGTATGTAGCGAACGCGTCAACACCGCCGTATGTTGCGTAGCGGTTTGTGTGCGGGCCGAGACGTCGATCGAAACGGCGAGGAATATCCATTCGTGACGTAATCAGGAAATATCCTTCTCCGCTCCAGACCGCCTCTTTGATTCCCGTCTGTTTCATTAATGACAAGTACCGTTGCCACCGGACAGAGGGAACCGGAAATCCGGAGTCAGTGGGCGCGAAGGATCGTCCGTCGACCAAGAAGATCCTGTTGGCAGTGACGTCGGCAAGCCAGGGATCGTCGCCCAGCAGTTGAAGCATTCTCTCCATCGTGTCCTGTTGGGCTGGGAATCCGGCGGTTAGGCTCTTGAGAGACGGTGGTATCGACAGCGCGACTATCATCAGGATTGCCACGATTGCCAGCGGGAAATACCGGCGGCATACTGCAGCAACCGTTCCGTACAGTATTGCGCTACTCGTAAATATGAGAACCAAACATAGGACTGGGTGCGACTGCATCAGGCGTGACAACGAAAACAAACTTCCCGGAAAGCATGCAAACCAGGCTGCGGGAGGAACGTAAAAATGGCTTCTAAGGAAGATGGACGGCGAAAGGAGATAGCAGACCGATGATCGTCCCGACGAAAACCCGTCTTCGTAAAGATACCGAACCGAAACATCCGCTCAGACCCATATCTCCGATGGACACCAACTTCTAATCGTTTGTTCCTTGCTGCCCACTCGGGGCGAGTGGGCTCCATAATCGGTAAGATCAGCTACTGTGCCGCACCCGCATCCTTCCCTGCCAGTCCCAACTCCGCTGCTATCATCTTCATCGCCTCGATGCAGAACGTGATGTGCTCGTCGAGATCGACGCCCAAGTCGGCGGCGCCGTTGATGATGTCGTCGCGGTTGACCGTCCGCGCGAATGCCTTGTCCTTCATGCGCTTCCGGATGCTTCTGGCATCCACTTCCGCCAGCGACTTATTAGGCTTCACCAGGGCGGCGGCCGTAATCAGCCCCGATAATTCGTCGCACGCATAAAGCGCTTTCTCCATCGGCGTCTCGCGCTTCACGCCGCTGTAGTCGGCGTGCGACAGGATGGCGCGACGGATGTCTTCCGGATAGCCGCGCTCCTTCAGGATCTCGCTGCCCTTGAAGGGATGGTCCTCGGCCGAGGGATAGCGCTCGTAGTCGAAGTCGTGCAAAAGGCCGGTGAGAGCCCATTTCTCTTCGTCTCCGCCGAGTTTGCGGGCGTACGCGCGCATGCACGCTTCGACGGCCATAGCATGCCGGCGCAAACTTTCCGAGGGGGTGAATTCAACTAGCAATTTCCAAGCATCTTGTATCGTCATGGTTTCAAATTGCTCGGGACAAGCATCACTGATTTTGTGTTAATCCTGTGCTACTTCGGCTTCGTGTTCCAGGAACGGGCACACGATGGAAGCACCTCTCATCACCATTTTTGTCCGCCACTCGCCGGGATGTAAATACGCGGGGGGACGTTGATGAGGCTCTGGGTTGAACGTAGTTCGCCCACCGGCTAGGGCGCCTCAGGCTGTTCGAAAGATTCTAGTGCGCTGAAAGCGCCTCTGCGCACGAAGCGCGGAGTCGAAGTCCTATCACGGCAGTTCGAATATGCCCCGACCCGACCAACATCGTTTCCTGAACCGATGCCCTCAAAACTCGACCAGAATCTATTCCATCTCGCCGGCGGCCGGACCCACGGCTGTAGCCTCTTTGGTCTTCGGGTCAATGCCGATCAGCGCCACCCCGCCTACTCCTTCGCGGCTGAGGGTAACCACGTGGCCGCGAGCTCTCAGGTCGGTCTGCACTTTCTCGGGCAGGGTGTTGGGCACAGACAGGCTGCCTAGCTCGGCGCGATCCTGGCTGAAGGAACTGATGAAATGCGTGGTGGAGAATCGCGGGGCGCTAAACGCCTCCTCGGGACTCATGCCGAATTCCACGTAGTTGAGGATGACCTGGATGGCTGCCTGATCTTGCTGGTCGCCGCCCGCTACCGAGATCGCCATCACGGGTTGGTCGTCATGGAAGAGCAGCGTGGGGCTCAATGTGATTCGTGGCCGTTTGCCAGCCTGGATCACGTTGGGAGTTCCCGCAAATGTGTTCAGGCTGCTGAGGCGGCTTCCGTGAATAATGCCCGTGTGTCCCGCCACACCGGCTTTGCTCGAGAGGCCGCTGGGAGTCGCCGCGATGACGTTCCCAAACTTGTCGGTCACACACATCACGGTGGTTCCACCATGCCAGGGTCCGGTGATCGTGGGCGGTTTCGTCGGTTTCATATTGTAAGGGTCGCCCGGCCGAAGCTCGAGAGATGCCCTTTTCGGATCGATTAGCTCGCGCCGCATCTCGGTGTACTGATCGGAAAGCAACTGTTGCATCGGCACCTTCGCAAAGTTCGGATCGCCGTAATACTCATCGCGATCGGCCAGCGCCAGTTTTTCCGCTTCAATCACCGTGTGGATGTAGTCCGCCGAATTGAAACCCATCTTCTTCAGGTCGAAGCCTTCCAGCAGTCGCAGAGTCTGGGAGAGATACGGTCCCTGCGTTAGCGGACCAGCCTTGTATACCGTGTAGCCGCGGTAGGTGGTTCGGAGTGGATCGACGACTGGAGTCTTGTGCGCGGCCAAATCCGCCTTGCGCAGGAAACCGCCCTTTTCGATATACCAGGCTTCCAACGCATCGGCGATGTCGCCGCGATAAAAGCGGTCTGAGACCGCTTGAAGTTTCTGCTGCCGCGTACCTTTCGCGGCTCTTTCAGACTCCACCAACTTGCGATAGGTCACGGCCAGATCAGCCTGCCAGTGCACGCCCGTTTCGATCTTCTCCCCGCTGCCGGTATCGATATACCAAGTGGGACCGCCGGCATCCAGAATGGCCAGCGTCGGCTGCGCAACCTCCTCGAAGCTTTTCGTCCCGTAAAGCTTCAGCAGGGTGACGATCGCATCGATGGTGCCAGGCACGGCAGCTGCCTTCACGTCGCCGTCCGGGATTCCGTGTTCCATGTACCAGGCGATCGCTTTGGGGTCGCGAGGGGCCTCGCCTTGTCCCTCCAGCAGCTTCACGCTCTTCTGATCCGCGCTGTAAACCAGAATGGGGATCTCTCCTCCCACGCAGAAAGCACCTACAGAGGTGACGGACAGTGCCAGCAGAGTGGCGGCGCCAGCGTCGGCTGCATTTCCACCTTGTTGCAGGATCTTAATTCCGGCGGCTGTAGCGGCAGGTTTGCCGGAAACAACCACGCCATGGCTGCCGACAGCGACACTCGCATGTCTCGGGTGGAACTGCGCTTTGGTGGCTTGGGGCCATACGCAGGGGCCGAGTGAAAGGACGGCTAGGATCAAACTTATCTTGCGCATAAGGCGGCAACTCCGATCGTTTCGTTTGAACTTCGTTCTCTCTTACGATCTCAACTCGCGAACCGCGTCGCCTGCGCCACTGAGATTCGTCAGTTTCATTTCAGAGTATTTACGGGAGAGAATGACTCCGGGCGCTCCGGCATGAAAGGCTGCAGCGACGGCGTCTTGTCACGCTTTGCGGACTGCGCCTGCTGTGGTTGATTTCGGTCGGAATGTCAATATCAATGCCTGCCCAGATTTGGGTTTTTGTTCCCGCAACTCCCTCTAGCGCACGTCTCGTCTCGCGATAGACATAGTCGGCGGAAAGGCCGGTGTAGGGAATCTCATCGTAGCTTCGCTCTTTGAAGTTCATGACTTCGTAGGTGAACTCCGTCAGTTGTTGCTTGGTGAGGTCACCGTAAAGAGTAGAACCGATATTGTCGGCGTAGAGCGCCATGCGTTCGCCGCCGCAGTTGCTGTACATTACGACTTTGATGAAATCGGAATACTTGGACAGTTCGTTCCAGTCCTGCTCGGCTCGGTAGATCGGATTGAACGAAGTGTTGTGCCAGATGTGCCAACCCACGGGAATCGCCGGCCTGGCGGTTTTTACAGTTTTGTAGATCGCAGCGTAATTCTCGCGAAGGCTGGTGGTGAAGAGCATTTCCCACGCAAGCAGTTCCGGGTACCGCAAGAGGATCCGCCAGAACTGGACATAGTAGCCATCCGACGGCCGCTTGCCGCTCCGCGATGCGCGCACGAATTTTTCCAACTCGAGGAATCCGGCCTTGGCGCGCTCGGGATTGATGCCCTGTTCTTTCGCTTTGGCCTGACAAAACTGGCAGAAGCAGGTCACGTTTCCCGGATCGATCGGCGGTGTGTCGTGTGTGGCTCCGAGACTGTCAGAGAGTGCGCCCTTGGCGTTCCGATCCCCACATGATCCCGTCAACCTCGTAGGAGCGGGCAAAATCTTCCACGAGGCCGGTGAAGAAGTTCCGATAGTTGGGATTGTTCACACAGAGGGTCTCCATGTTCCGCCCGTACAGATCTTTTTCCTGTGCCTTCTCGATGTTGGGAAGGTCGGTGCGGAATACATCCTCCATCCATGCGATCACTTTCATGCCTCGTCTTTTGGCAGCAGGCAGTACTTCCGCGAGGATATCGAGATTGCCGTGATCAGGCGCATGTTCCGGTCGAATCACCGTGTCCTTGTAATACTGTGGATGTGGGGTGGCGTAGTTGCCGCCATGGAAACTATTGACGTCATATTCCTGCTTGCCGTGGTCGGGCAGAGGATATCCGGGAATCTGTCTACCCGCGATTCCCCGGCCGTAGGTGAACACTGCAAGGAATAGCGTGTTTACGCCCGCATGTTCCTGGAGGATATCCAGCACTCTTTCGGTGCCCTCATCCACAAAGGAAACCGCTCCGATTTGAATGCCGACCATCTTGAAGGAGGAAACCAGGGGAGCTTGTCCCCAGGCTGGTACAGCCAGAGCAGCGCCGGCGCCGGCTGTGATCTTCACAAACTCGCGGCGACTCAAGTCCCACTTAAGCATCCCTTTCTCCTGACTATTCCTGGTAGCAACCGATATCGATCTTTCCGGATTTGACTCGGGGAGAACCCGCAAGATCTGTGGCTCCCACCGGCAGATCATCTATTTCGCCGCCAGCAATCGCAGGAGAATCCGACTGCAAATGAAAATCGTTGGCGGCAGGATTCACAAAATGAGGATTGAAGAAGTGAGAGTGGGCATCGTTTCCCGTGGCCGCGACGTATTTGTCGAATCCGGTGACGACGTCCGAAACATTCTTCCATGTGCTCGCGTCCGCGCCTGCATCGCAGTAATAAAGGTTGTAGTCGATGATGGCGGGCGGGTGGCTCTTGTCTACCTGCGCTTTGATTAGCGAAATGAGACAGCGAGGCCCTGCGTAAACAATGTTGTTAGCGAAAACATTGTCCGACATATTCCATTGCATCTGGAATTCGCCGCTGCCCGTATTGGAGGTATCGTTTCCATAGAGCGTGTTGTTCATCACCCTGCAATGTTCGGTTTGTCCTCGGTCAGGGGCATAGCCACCGATCGAAACTCCCGCGGTATGGGTGCGATAGATGAGGTTATTCCGCGCGATGATGTAACTAGTGGCACGGTCTTTGTGCTCGCTGGCTAGTTCAATGCCGAAGTCCACATTGTGAACGACGTTGCGCTCGATAAGGATTCGAGTGCCGCCGTCCACATAGATTCCATCGGAAGACTCGTCGCTACCGTAGGCTGGATTGCCGCGCGAAGTGATGTCGTAAACCAGATTCTCGCTTACGATTCCGTCTCGGGCCTGGTCTACGGCGGGGTCGGGTGCAGTGTGTTCGAATCCAATGACGTCAATGCCGATGTTGTTATTGTCGTGGACAACGTTGTGCGTGATGCGAAAGTTCGTCACGTTTCCATTCACCACCAGCGACTCGCTGGAACCCGTCTTGAGGTGATGGACTTCATTGCCGTCAATCACCAGGTCCGTAATCGGAGTTTTCGCATCCGTGCCGTAAACAGCAATGCCGAATCCGTTGCCGCCGCGCCCGGGTGCATCACGGCCCTCAAACGTCTGCTGGATGTGGTGAACATTATTGTGGAGCAACTCTATATGGGACCCTGAGCCGATGACGTTGATGCCGATCGGCGCAAGCCGATGCTCCGCAGTATGAAAGTTGCGGATTTCAAATCCATCAATGCGCACATAGCTTTGGTTGTGAATCGTTACTATGCCCTGTCTGTCAGCCGGGGTGAAATGCTGTGCATCGAGAACCGCAGTTTCGCCGGGATAACTTCTGAATGTTATGAATCCATCACTTGCATTTCCGGAGACGTTAAAGCTCACCAACTCTTCGTAGACTCCGCCGTGCACATTCACCGTGCTGCCTGCGCGGGCTGTGTCCGCGGCATGCTGAATGGTGCGCCAGGGCGCAGTTTTAGTGCCTGCGTTCGAATCACTCCCGGTAGTTGCCACGTAATACGAGGTATTGATCTGGCCAACTGCACAGATGGCCGACAAGAATAGGGCAAGAAAAATAACGATTTTCAAAGCTCACCCGCCAGCGAGAATTTTCTCTGCGGTAGTGCTGTAGACCTTGCGCAGTACTTCGTCTGGAAGTCCGAATCCGTTCAGGCTCCAGTGGTAACCAAACATGCCGTGTACGTAGAAGTGCTCGTCTGAGCTCTCGAGGATTCGGAGGGTGACCTGATACATCTTCTTGTCGAATCCCATGTCTGTGCCATAGACCAGCCGGTCGGCATGCTTCGCATAAAACTGCGATACAAATCTGGGAATGGGCGCTGTTTCCGCATAGCGCGCGGCAATATCGGCGTATAGGTTGGGGTGCCTGTCGAGTACTTCGCCCAAGCGGTTCAGGTCATACGAGAGATTGGCGAAATGGCAAGCGACGAAAGTCGTGTTGCGATGTTTCTGGACTGCACGCTCCAGAATGTCAATCATTCCAGAGAGCTGCACGATGTGCGGTTGATTATCCAGGCGCCAATCAAAGGCATTCATCAACCCATCATTCGTGTTGTCCATGGGTTGGTACATCCAGATAGGGTCGGCAACGTGAATGCTCACCGGCATTCCTAACTGACCGCAGCGCTCGAACAGAGAATCCATGCGGGCATCATCCGGGTGCATGCCGTAGGCATTCATCGTGCCCGAAGTGAGGCCTTTGCCCTTATCGTGGACCTCGCCGACTCCACGAGCCCCTGCCTGGTGACAGCGTTCTAATTCGCGTACTGCTTCGGGACCGAAACCGTGTTGCTTGTAGCCGGTGTAGTCGAAGTCGCACCACAAATCAAAGCGATTTGGATAGACAGCGTACTTTCGATAAATGTCGTCGAACTTCTTTCCCGTCGCGCCAGTAAGGATGATTGTTTTCTCGATTCCGACCGCATCCATATTCCGCACCCGCTCGGCGATCTCTTCCGGCGACTTCTCATAGGGATGGGAATGCATATCAATGACGGGGAACTTCGCTTTGGAAACTTCCGTGATGGGAATTTTGTACAGCGATTTTGGGCGGTAATCCTTCAGCAAGATCGTTTCGGGTGAGGCGTGGTTTGCCTTGTCTGTAACAGCAGAAGAACTCGAAGTCGAGTCCTCTGGCTTTGCGACAAAGGACAGGCCCGATGCTTTACTGACTCCTACCGCCAAGCCAGTAGTGCCGACTGTCTTCAAAAAGAGGCGACGCTTCATACGCTTTCCCCCATTCCGGTTTGCCGCGCATCACCGAACAATACGTTGGAAATATTGCTGAGCTCCGTTTACTTCTATCTGCAGGAGCATGCAGGTGGACTCGACGAATAACCATGTCATGGCACCAATACCACCCAAGATCGCCGCGATTTCTTGAAAGCCGCCGCGGCAACCGGACTCAAGCGACACACTTATACGTGATACAGCGGAAAGCTCTGCACAACCCGGTTGATCACGTTATCCTGCGATGGCCAGTCGGGACGCAGACCTTCTCGCATGCATCGGAATAAGGCGAGCAGTTGCCCGGCGATGACGTCGAGAAAAACGGCATTCGCATCGCCCAAGCGCTCCAGCCCCGGACATTCGACGGCAACATCTTCGTTCCGCAGCACGTCGCCAGGAATTGACTCTCCCACGATCACCTTGCCTCGTCCCAATTGCTTCTGGTTGAGTTCTCGCAATAAATCCAGCTCGTAGTTTCGTCGCGTTCGATCGGACGAGAGGTAGCAAACGACCACTGTGTTCTCGTCGAGGAAACTCATCGGCCCGTGTCGTAGCCCGAGATATGTCTCGCTCACCGACGCAACGCGACCCGCGCACATTTCCAACATTTTCAGCGCCGTCTCGCGTGCAGCACCGAAGCGGCAGCTGCTGGCTAGAAACACGGCTCGCGTGAACCCTGCCGTTGCGAACTGCGCCAAAGCATCAGCGTTCGATTGCAGCAAACCTTCGGCAATATCAGCGGCTTGATTGCAGATAGCTCGGTAAGTGTCGGGGCGCTCGGTCAATCCGAGAAAGCGGACGGCCAGCGCGAGGTTCGAAAAGCTGCTGGTCATCACCAGGCTTTCGTCGTTCGTGTTCTCGCCGAGCACGACCACATGGACATTCGGGTGCGACCCGAATGTGCGAGCCAGAGCGCCGTCACGGTTACACGTAAATACCACATGGCGCATTCCCGGTTCGAGTTCCAGCATCAGAGAGACGGCCGCGACACTCTCGGGGCTATCGCCCGACCGCGCCAACGAAACCATTAGCTCCGGCATACTCGCGCGCACAACATTCGTATCCGTGAGTAGTGTTCCAGCGCCAATGACCGAGCAATTGCAACGCAACTCTGTCTGCAGCGTTGATCGAACCGACTCTCCGGCGTATTCCGAACTACCTGAACCGGTCAGAATGATGTTTCTGGCGCCGCTCAGAAGACTCTTCAGTGCGGGAGCGGATTTCACCACCAGTTCACAGGTTTCGCGCCACGTTTGGGGTTGGCGGCAGATCTCACGCAAGGTATGAAAGTATCCAAGCTTCTTCTGCTCTTCCGCTGGCTTGCGAAGCAGCTCCTCCAACGTTTTCTGACGGCCGGCAAGCGTGCCGAGCCAACTCTTTTCTGGAGCCACGGTTTCCATCCGCGATTGTCCTCCTGGCAGATAAACGAAGATAACAGAAACATATCGAAAGTAAAAATACCGACCATCCTTAATCGTCGCTATTTCGGGAAGACACGGATATGGACGAACCAGGAAATACCCGCGAATGGTTTCCAGAAGAGGATCTAAACCAACGGCCTTCGAAGGTAGCTCCGCTGTGCCGCATAGGGCGGAATAGAAGCGCGGCACCATTGGCCACAGATCGTGCAGAGGGCGAGTGGTGGCACTAAACCAGAGTGACTTTGACCCCTGACTCTCGCAGGACGTCCAGCTCGTGCTTGCCAATGCTCTTGTCCGTAATCACCTGATCCACGGCCGACGATGGCATGATGTTACACAGGCTTCGGCGGCCAAATTTGCTGGAGTCGCAAACGGCAATCTTCCGGCTGGAAATTTCCACCATGATGCGGTTGACTTGGGCTTCGAGAATGTTGGGGGTGAACAATCCCGCCCTGGTATCAAAACCATCCACACCAAGGAAGAGAATGTCCGCGCTCAACTGCCGCAGTGTTTGCTCCGCAAGTGGACCTACAAGCGAAAACGAATTCTTGCGCAGCGTGCCTCCCGTCAGGATCACTTCAACATTCGTTCCCGCTAACTCGGCGGCAATGTTCGTCGCGTTGGTAATGACCGTCAGCTTGGCGAAATGCTTCAACGCGGCCGCGATTGCGGTGGTTGTAGTGCCCGAATCCAGCAGCACGGATTGTCCTTCTTCCACCAGCTTCGCAGCCGCGATCGCAATTCTCATCTTCTCTTTGCGATGAAGCTTTTCCTTTTCGCGCAAGGTCGGATCGAGCAATGCTCCGGCGTGTATCGGCAACGCACCGCCATGCGTGCGCTGAATCAACCCCTGTGCATCGAGAGCTTCCAGATCCTTACGGATCGTGATCTGCGAAGTGCGGAACTGCCGGGCAAGATCGGTAACCACTACCCGGCCCTCCTGCTGCAAGACTTCGAGAATCGACCGGCGTCGCTCCTCGTTCAACATTCCATTCTGATGTGGCATGCTCTGGCTTTCTTATCTACGAGTCTCTATTCCTCGACCGCTTGAATCAGCAGGTGCCCGGTGAACGACGTTTCCAGAGTAGGACTTGCGCCGTCTAACGTACCAACTTCTTTGTCATCGACTGCGTCGGACCGAGTCGTTTACCTGCCTCATCATGATTTCGCTAAAGTTGGGATCGTCGATCTTACTCCAATCCGTCTGAGTAAAGACCGCGAACTGCTTAAGGGTGATGATTTCATCATCTAAGTGCTGACGCCCTGCAGCTTATCCCCACAGGCCGGTTAGAATGACGGGATTGCTCTACACAGATTCGACTTATCACTTCGTCCCGAGATAAGTCCATGGCACCCATTCATAGAATTGATTACAAATCTGCTTGACAATAGCACAATACGAAAGTAAAAGTAGCAATCCGTAATTAAAGATCATGTTTCAAAGCAAAACGTACCTCAAAACTGTGGGTTCTTTGTGCGTCGCAGGCGGAAGTCTCTCCTGTGAGGCACCTGTTCAGTCCGCGTAAGGCTCGAAAATCCGTTCACTCGCTAGGGAGAGTTTCCGTGAGCTGCTCTAACTTTTTCCGCTGTCTCTCTGTCACCGCTATCGCCGCCGTTTTGCTGATTTCCGCTCCATATCTGGCGGCGCAAGCATCTTTTCAGGCGCAGTTGCGCGGCACCGTCAAGGACGCATCAGGCGCAGCATTGCCAAATGCGACTGTAACCGTGACAGAAACAGGTACGAATTTGAAACGCACCGTTCAGACAGACGGCGGCGGAGCCTACATCGTGCGTGCACTTCGCCCGTCAACCTATACGGTCGAAGTAACGGCGACGGGGTTCCAGGCGGAAATGAAGGAAGATGTTGTGCTCCAGGTGGATCAGCAGTCGAGCATTAACTTCGCCATGCACCCTGCTGGCACGAAGACCGAGGTCGAGGTCTCCGCGGCCGCTCCGCTGCTTGACACAGACAATTCTTCGCTCGGCACCGATATCACGAATGAATACGTGAAACAGATCCCTCTACCTAATCGCAACTTCTTCGGCCTGGTGTTTCTGAACGCCGGAGTCAGCGAAGTTGCCGGGTCGGGGACCGGCGACAATTATCCTTCGGGAACAAATTTCGTCTCCAATGGTCAACGTAACGCGACCGCTGAAGTACGGCTCGATGGTGCTCTAATCAGCGCCCCGGAACAGGGTGAAGGCGGCAACACCAACGTTTACTACGAGCCTTCTGTGGAAGCGGTGCAGGAATTCAAGGTTCAAAGCAGCGCTTACTCGGCGGAGTTCGGAAGTAACGGCGGCACTGTTGTGAACATGGCGCTGAAGAGCGGCACTAACAACTTTCACGGAAGCGGCTGGTGGTTTGGGCAGCGCAGCGGTCTCGACGCGAACGACTTCTTCAGCAACCAGGCGGGGCTGCCGAAACCTGATCACTCGCGCGATCAGTACGGGTTCTCTATCGGCGGTCCGATCAGAAAGAACAAGACATTTTTCTTCTTTGACCTCGAGCGGGTAAGAGAAGGTAATCCCGTCAACATCGTTGCGACGGTTCCGACGGCGGACGAGAGAGCCGGAAATTTCTCTGGCGCTCTCATTACCGACCCTGACAGTGGTGACGTCGTAGCGAATCAGATCTTCAACCCGTTTCAGGTTGCGGCCGATGGCACCCGCGCTGGTTTCGCGAACAATACCATCCCGTCGCAGTACATCGATCCAATTGGGCAGAAGGTGTTGAACCTCTACCCGATGCCGAACCAACCGGGAAATGCGGATGGCACGAATAACTTCCGCCAGAACACCCTTGGGGCGTCGAGCGGAACCCAATTCGACCTTAAGATCGACGAGCAACTTAGCGAAAAGCAGCATCTCGCAGGCCGCTACAGTCACGCGGGCAGCTCGTTCAATACCCCAACCATTCTCGGCGATGGCGACACCTTCAACGACGGCATCAAGGGCACGACCAACGTCAACAACGTAGGATTGCAGCATGACTGGACGATTTCACCCACATTGCTGCTCAGTTCGCGTTTTTCGGTTGACCGCGTCTCGTCGCCCGGCCAGAGCAACAACTATCCGACAGCGCAGTCGGTTGGATTCCCGTCAATACTGAACGCAAACGCCGGATTGGATCGCATGCCTGCGATCCTTACCGACTCGCCATGGACCTCAATGTTCGACCAGTGTTGTGCCGACACCGGATTTGCGCACACGTTGTATTCGTATTCTTCTGTGCTGTCATGGACGCACGGACAGCACAATCTGAAGTTCGGCGGTGAACAGCGGCAGTTCTTTAACAATTTCTTCCAACCGAACTATCCAACTGGGTACTTCCATTTCGGCCAGACCGTCACGGAACAAAGTATCGGCGCCTTTGATCCTGTCCAAGGCAATCCTTTTGCGGACATTCTTCTCGGCATGGGCGATTACGGCGGGATTTCGGTGTATCCATCCGTTGCCAATAAGTCGATGGAAACTGCGTTCTATGTGCAGGATGACTGGAAGGTCACGCCCAAACTCACGCTCACTCTCGGGTTGCGTTATGAATGGAGCGATCCGTATACAGAGCGCCACAATCGTATTCAATACAGCGACTTCACCGGAAGCAGCGGAATCAGCATTCCGGCAACCACCTTCAACCAGGACGGCGTGAACGTCACCTCGCCGTATGATGCTTCCAACCTTCTCGGAACCACGATCTTGGGCAGTTCGTCGGATCGTCACGTTCCAGTGGACCGCAACAACTTCGCTCCTCGTTTTGGCTTCGCCTACGCGCTTACGAAAAACACAGTGGTACGTGGCGGCGGCGGCGTCTACTACGGAATGAACGTGGCCACAAACTTCCAGTACACCGGCACAGCGTTCCGCAAAGACGGCAACATCAATTTCACGCTCGACAATTTCCAGACCCAGTATGCCACGCTCGAAAATCCCTTCCCCGCCGGTCTTCCGGAGCCGCAAAATGGCTCTTACGGCGCGTTGGCGATGTGGGGCTACGGAAACCAGAACGATCTCGGCACTTCTGCCGCCCGGAATGCCGACATCTACCAATGGAGTTTCGGTGTTCAGCGCTTACTGCCGGGCGATACCGTTATCTCGGTCGATTATTCGGCGAACCGAAGTACGCATCTGCCATGGGGTGGTGCCAACCTAAGCACGAGCAATCGCAACTTCATTCCTTCATCCATTCGCAGTCAGTTCAATACCCAGACCCTCTACAACGATCTGCACAGCAACGTCGCGAATCCCTTCTTCTCAATGTTCCAGGGACCGAACGCGGTCTTCAATCAGCCCGACTCGATCTATAACAATGACTCGATTCCGCTGCTTAACCTGTTGCGCCCCTATCCGCAATTCGATGGAGCGTTCGCGGGATTACCTGAGTTGGAAGCCGCTTCCTGGTACAACGCACTTCAAGTCCGCTTCCGCAAGCGCATGTCGAATTACTTCAGCTTCGAAGGCGGCTACACCTTCGCGAAGGAAACGGATGACTCCTCGGTGGGTAGGAACGCATGGGTAGGTTCGCTTGGAAACGATAACCCGCAGGAACTCGACAACCTGAAAGCTGAGCACTCCATCGGCGCCAGCGACGCTACACATCGCCTTGCACTCGCAATGGTCGGGGACCTTCCCATCGGCCGTAACCGTTTGATCGGTGCAAATATGAATCGGTTTCTCGATGGCGTTGTGGGTGGCTGGACCCTATCGGCAATCCTCACCTTGCAGTCGGGTCAACCAGTCTACATCGGCATGTCGCAAGCGACTCTCGATGACGGCACGCAACGGCCTAACGTAATCTGCAATCCTGCCAGCGGCGTTAGTCCGCATCAGTCTGCAATGACCGGGCAGAGCGTGTTCAACTCTTCCTGTTTCGCGGATCCCGGGTATGAACAGGCCGGAGACGCACCTCGGTATTTCTCCAATCTTCGGACTGACGGAATTCACAACATCGACTTTTCTTTCTCCAAGTCTTTCGTCCCCCATGAGGGCACGAAGATCGAAGTGCGTGGCGACTTCTTTAATTTCTTCAATACGCCACGTTTCGCGCTTCCCGACAATTTGTGGGGCGACTCAACCTTCGGCCAGATTAACTCGACTCTCGGCAACCCCCGCCATGGTCAACTGGGAGTGCGGTTCGAGTTCTAGCGCAATGCGCGAAATTCGACCGGCGAACCCGAACATCAACCAGGCCTCTCGCACAACGAGAGGCCGTTTTTTTCTATGCGGTACAGGACAAAAATGAAAACCAGGATTCTTGCCGGCATTCTTCTAAGCAGTGTGGCCCTTTTCGCAGCCTCAGACGCTCCCGATCAGCACGAGCAAAACTGGACCAACTACGTTCGCATCGGAGCCTACGGTCTGAACCGCGCTGATGCCTCTAGCATCGTGCAGCGTGCTCAGCAAAGCGATGTCTTTGGTATCGAGGTCGATAACGATATTCCTGGCCGATACGAGAGCTTTCTCGATCCTACGCAGAAGCTCGACGCAATTCGCGCGGTAGCGAAGAAGGCTCATGCCGCTGGCAATTATGCCTTTGTCTACATTGCCGGCACTGAGTGCATCACGGCAAACGCCGACAGTTCGGCCCATACACTCGCGAAAGATCACCCCGACTGGCTGCAGAGAAAGATCACCGGCGAGCCTGCAATCTTCAGCGCAGAAGCCGCTTTCTGGATCACAAAGGGCGATGAAGACGTCTGGGTGAGCCCCTATGCCACCGAGTGGCGCAAGATCTATATGGAACGTGTGCGACAAATCGCTGGTACTGGCATCGATGGCATTTACATCGACATTCCGTACTGGATGACGCATTTCACCGGATGGGAGCAGACTTGGGCGAGCTTCGACGATTACACCGTTGCCGCGTTCAAACAGCAAACCGGACTGGATGCGAAGAAGGATTTGAAGCTCGGCGATTTCTCCGATCCCAACTTTCGCAAGTGGGTCGACTTTCGCATTCAAACAATAACGGACTTTCTTCAGGAGATCGATCGAACCGCAAAGAGTGTGAATCCACAGATCAAGACCATTCCTGAGATCTACCCCGGCATCGAACAGGAAGCCACGCGCGTCGGAGCAGATGTTTATAGTCTCTACCCTGTCGTGGATGCCATCGCCCACGAATATGAATTCGGTGAAGGCGATCACATGGCGTCGGCCCGCTCACAGCTCGACTGGTTCAACTACCAGGTGGGCATGCACACCTTCCGCGCCTTCGCGCAAGGCAAAGCCACCTGGATCCTGAATTATTCCTGGGACGGCGACAAAAATGTGGATGCTCGCGAAGCCATGAAGAATCTCGCGATGTCACAGGTGATGGCCAATGCGAACTTCTGGGATGCTCCTGGCCACAGCATGGCCGGCTCGAACGACCTTGACACTCGCACCGAAATTTTTCGCTGGATTGAAGCGAATCAGAAGGTACTCTACTCGCCGCGCTCGCCTATCAACCCTGTCGGTGTTTACTTCTCTCCCACCACTCGCAACTTCTACCCTGATGAGTTTCTGAAATCGTATCGGGGCACGCTAATCCTGCTAATGCAGAAGCACCTGGAATTTCAGATCGTGACACCGCGAACGTTGTCTGCATTCAAAGGAAAGGTTTTGGTTTTACCGGACGTACGCATCCTTGGCGAGACGGAACAGAAGAGCCTTGAGGATTATGTGAAAAGTGGCCGCACTCTCGTGCTGGCAGGAGAGAACGCACCTGCTCTCGCTTCTCAAAGCGGCAAGATCGTCCGTTTCGCTGACTCTCCGGGAAAGGCCTACTACGACCAGTTGGGACAGTCATTTGCCGATACCTCGCCCGACTCCCAACAGAAGGTTCTCGCTGCGGTGGCGCCAGGTAGTGATATAGAGATCAGCGCGTCACCACAAGTCGCGACCTCGATCTCCTTCGTGGAGGGATCGCCTCACGTTTTCTTTGCAAACTTCTCGGGACTGAAGCCACACGAGATCGCCGTTCCCGCTACGCAGAAAGACGTCACCGTGAGCGTGTCGCGCAAAGTGGGCGCCGGCCATTTTCTGCCTTTCTTAGGGAAGACCCAGGACGTTCAAGGCAAAACTTCGGGCGATAAGACAGTGTTCACGATGCCCGACATATCGCGTGGCGGCGTCTTCTGGTTTGATGAGAAGTAGCGCAACAAACCAGAAAAGCTTGCTCAATAAAGACTGCAAAGCACCTCTGAGGTTGCACAGTGCCCCGCGACGCGCAGGTAGACAGAAGCGCCTAATGCTCTTGCTACGTCGCAGCCGTTATAGTCGCGCATGCGATAACGAACTGGCCTCCGAGCCAGCTGGGCCTCGCTCATTCACGAAGTTAGCGTCCAACTTCGTGAATGCGTCAGGCGAATTTGTTCGCGCACTTCGGCCCCGCTTCCAGGCGCGGGTTGCGCTGCTCTAAACATCAAGGGCGATCCAAACTGGAGCGTGATCGCTCGCGTTGACCTCCCCACGTACCCATTGGTCTACCCCGCCGCTGACGAGACATTAGGACAGTTGGAGTGTCAGCAACAAGTGGTCGAGCCGCATGCCCTTGTCATTGGGCAATCGCTCCCGTTTGTAGTCCCAGAACGTCCAGATTGGCCCATTCGGGCCCACCTTCGGCATGGCGTCGGTCCAGCCCTGAACCAGCAGTCTTGCGCAAATTTGTGCTCCCGATGCGGCCATCCTCAATTTCTGCGAGCTTTAACCGATCACAGAATCAATAAGTTGTGGCTTGTCAATATTCGCCCGAACACAACTAGTAAACCCCACGCCAAGTTACGATCGACCATGGATCTTTCTCCCAGTTTTCGCCGGTTTTTGTCCGATATCTTCGGATTTCATGCAAGCCTTTACCATTTTTGTACCAGAATTAACTTGACACAAATAGGTGACTGACCGCACATTACACAAAGCATTAGCAGTAACTAGATAGGTGCCCGCTCTGGCATCTTCCACAACCTGATGGCAACGACTCTCGCGCCCGTCGATTCACGGGAAGTGGTCCGCTGCGACCGTTGTATGCTTGTGCAATTCCGCACGATCAGCAACATGTGCCGGAAGTGCAAAACCGCTCTTGACGAGGAACCCGAACCGGAGCCACTACCAGTGGCGGTCCCGGAACCAGTGCATCATGGAATTCCGACCGGTAACGGACATCTGCAGGTGGCAGTTGCGATCCGCAGTCTACGTCAGCGCTCAGGCCTGAGCCAGCGGCAGCTTGCGCTACGCATGAAGGTTCCACGCACCTACGTTTCCAAGATTGAAAACGAAAAAGCAACGCCTACGCTGTCCTCGCTCGAACGATTGGCAACAGCACTGGAAGTCAGCTTGCCCGAACTGATCAACGGCGGCTGTTCGCGGGAACGTGAGGTCCGCGAACTGATGGCCGATGAGTTCATCAACGAACTGATTCCGTTCGTTGGCAAGTTGAACGGTATGCAATGGTCAAGTTTGCTGACGCAAGTCCGTGATCTGGCCACACGGCCGCGCCGCACTAGCTAACACCTCTCCTCAGAACAGCCGGGGTTCACAGCCCCGGCTTTTTCTATTGGTAATTGGCAATAGGTAATAGGTAATTGAAATTCCTAAGGAAGTGCCGCCGACAGACTTTCAATTGCCTATACCTATTGCCTATTGCCGGACTGTAGCTGGTTTGCAACTGAGTACCCGCTGTGTTACGTTCGAAATCTGCACCAAGAGCTTTAAGAGGTAGAGTTTGATCTCGACAATTCCTGTCGGGCTGGACCGCAAAGAAGCAAAAATCTTTTCCAGCCTGGATGCCGAACGGCTCCCTAAACATATCGCGATCATCATGGACGGCAATGGCCGCTGGGCAAAGCGCCGCCACTTGCCGCGCATTGCTGGACACAAAGTCGGCGTGGAATCGGTGCGCTCGGTTGCAGAAGCGGCTTCGAACATCGGCATCAAGGCACTGACGCTGTACGCCTTCTCGGCGGAAAACTGGCAGCGGCCGGAAACCGAAGTCAACTTCCTGATGCGTCTGCTGCGCTTCTATCTGAAGCACGAGATGCCGACGTTCCAGAAGAACAACATTCGTGTGGAATACATCGGGCGGCAGCATGAAATGTCCGCGCAAGTCTCCGAACGAATGGATTGGGCACGGGAACAGACCGCAAAGAATACCGGCATGGTACTGACCTTCGCGCTGAATTATGGCGCTCGGCTGGAGTTGGTGGACGCGTTCAAATCGATTATCGACGCAGCAAAGAACAACGGTGGCGTCGACCATCTTAAGATCGACGAGAAGCTGATCGCAGAACATCTTTACACGAGCCATCTGCCGGAACTCGACATGGTGATTCGCACCAGCGGAGAGATGCGGCTGAGCAATTTCCTTCTGTGGCAGGCGGCATATTCCGAAATCTATGTGACCGACATTCTCTGGCCCGACTTTCGTGGCGTGCATTTGCTCGAAGCCATCGGCGATTTTCAGAGCCGCGAGCGACGCTTCGGTGGCGTCGTGCCGATTCATGGAAACGGGAACGGAAATCACTCGAAGTAGCGAAGCTGGAGCCCACTCACCCTCTCGATTGTTGTCGCAGATAAAGTAAATGGAGCCCACTCGCCCTCGAGTGGGCACAGCCGCGGTTCGCAACTAAACTTGCGGGTCTACCCAGAGCCATGGGTAGTCTTCCTCTTGAGCCACCAGCCCAACCTTCTCCGGATTTCTGCAGATGTAGTCAACATACTTCTGAAACTCCCCATCCCGAACCAGTCGATCAAAATACTCGTCCTGCCAGAGTCTTCCCTTTCGATTCAGCAGACGATTGATCCGGTGTGCGGATGCGCCGCGCATGCCATCCAGAATTTCAGCGATGGTATATACCTGATCTGCTGGATCGAGTTTTGGGCTCAGAAGCATATGCACATGAGTCGGCATGACCACCGCACAATGGATCCAAGCCTGACTGCCGTTCTCTCGGCGAATATGCTCCATCACGATACTGCGAGCATCCGGAGGGAGAAAGCACACGGCGCTCATGGTCACGAAAAGAGTCTTTCGGCCATTTTGCAGGTGAGGTAGATCGCGCCGATACTCGTATCGCCGGGGATTGTGAACTGGCATCGAAGGAGAATAGGGCAGAGGTCTCGTTGTTGCCGTGAGTCGAATCACAGTTCAGTTTGCCCACTCGAGGGCGAGTGGGCTCCATTAGCCTGTGCGCTCCGGCAATAGCGAGCGTTTATAATCGCGCTTCACTGATTCACCCACTCCATGAAGCGTGTTCTGACAGCCGTCGTTCTCATTCCTTTTGTTCTACTGGCGGTGCTGCGCGCACCGGCGCCGCTGTTCGCATTTCTCGTCGCAGTCAGTCGCTCTGCTGACTGCCAGTGAATTCCTGCAGATCAGCACGCATTACGACCTGCAGCCTTCGCCGCGAACAACCTATGTGCTGATCATCCTGCTTTTCGTTGGCGTGGCATTGCAGTCGTCAAAAACGCCGCTGCTGTCAGTAGCAGCGATGATGTACGCAGTTGGCTTCGCCGCCGTGATCGGAGCTTTCATCGTGCTCGTCGTCGGAATGCGCAGCACCGACCTTCGCACGGCGTTTCCCGGAGCCGCCGCGTCCGCTTTCGCCATTATTTATGTAGCGCTTCCCTTTGCGTTGCTTGCTCAGCTGCGGCAACAATGGGCGGGCGCGATTCTTATCCTTTATCTGCTGATTGTTGTGTGGGCCGGCGATACGGCCGCCTACTATGCCGGACGCTTGCTCGGCCGCCACAAGCTCGCTCCGCGCATCAGTCCCGGTAAGACTTGGGAAGGCACCATCGCTTCGTTCGTGGTCAGCGTTGCGGTGGGTACGTGGTTCTTCTCCAGCGCGAAAGGCGTGAGCTTGGCTCTACTCCGTGCGCACCTGATCGATCAGGGACAAGGGTTTTTTGCGCCGCAGCCTCCGGATCTGCTAACTCTGCTGATTCTGAGCGGTCTAATCAATATCGCGGCGCAGCTTGGAGATCTCGTCGAGTCGCTCATCAAGCGCGGCGCCGGTGTCAAGGACTCGGGCGCGCTGCTTCCCGGACATGGAGGCATGCTCGACCGCGTAGACGCGCTGCTCTTTGCAGCTCCGGTGCTGTGGTACTATTCGGCTTTGCGTGTCCTCGGCTCTTAGTGGCTGATTCGCAGGCATTTAACGGAATGAAACGCATTGCCATCCTGGGCTCTACGGGATCCATCGGTCGCAGCACACTGAATATCGTTGAGTCCTATCCCGACCGCTTCGCTGTCACTTCCCTGGCGGCCGGATCCAACCTTGAGCTGATCTTCGAGCAGACACGCCGCTGGAAACCTGGACTAGTATCTGTTGCGCGTGAGCGCGATGCGGACAGCCTGCGCAAGCGACTGCGTGATGCCGGCCACTCAGGCACCGAGATTATTTTTGGCATGGCCGGATTGGTTCAGGTAGCCACTCATCCCCACGTTGATTTTGTGGTCAGCGCCATCGTGGGCGTTGCTGGATTGGAAGCAACCTACGAAGCGGTAAAAGCCGGCAAGGAAGTTGGACTCGCGAACAAGGAATCTCTAGTCGTCGCCGGAGAACTAATCACCGCGGAAGCAAAGCGCCAAGGCAAACCGCTGTTGCCAATCGACAGCGAGCACAATGCGGTGCACCAGTGCATGCGCGGTGGCAGGCTTCATGAAGTGGACCGCGTCTGGCTCACGGCTTCTGGCGGGCCTTTCCTGCATACTCCGGCCCACGAATTCGACAAGATTACAGTCGAGCAGGCACTGAATCATCCCACCTGGAAAATGGGGCGACGCATTACAATAGATTCAGCAACCCTGATGAACAAAGGATTTGAAGTGATCGAGGCTTGCCGCTTATTCAGCGTGCCTCCCAGTCAGGTGGATGTTGTAGTGCATCCGCAGTCGACGATCCACTCTATGGTGGAGTTCCGCGATGGCAGCATCCTGGCGCAACTCTCGGTCACCGACATGCGCTTGCCGATCCTGTACGCGCTCACCTACCCGGAGCGGGTGGAGAGCGATCTGCGCTTCAACATACGGGATCTGAAGCAGCTCGATTTTTGTCCCCCGGACTTGGATAAGTTCCCGTGCTTGCGATTAGCGTACGAAGCAGCTGAAGCCGGTGGATCTAAGACAATCGCCCTAAATGCGGCGGATGAAATCGCCGTGTCGGCCTTCCTGGAAGGCAGTATTCCGTTTAAGGGCATTTCTCAGGTAATTGAAGCCACGTTGAATGAAGCGGCGGCATCGCATCCTGAATCTATATCGAAAGTATTGGAATTGGACGCTGAAGCTCGTGACGTCGCGCGCAACATGGTTGGGCACCTTGGTGGCGCAGTCCAGCAACCCGCCAAGGTCCACTGAGGTATTTGATTTTCATGCAAGATTTCGTAATCAATGTTGCGGCGGTCGCTCTCGTACTAGGAGTAATGATCCTGGTCCACGAGTTCGGCCACTACGCCGCCGCTAAATTGTTCGGCGTTCGCGTCGAAGTTTTCTCTATCGGTTTCGGCAAGAGGCTGCTGGGCTTCAAGAAGGGCGACACCGACTACCGTATCAGTGCGATTCCGCTCGGCGGCTACGTCAAAATGTCGGGCGAGAATTTTTCCGAAGAGCGCAACGGCGCCGAGTACGAATTCATGTCGCACCCGCGCTGGCAACGTTTGGTGATCGCCTTCGCCGGTCCCTTCATGAATATTGTGCTGGCGATCGGCCTGCTTACCGGCGTTTACATGGTTCGCTACGAGCACCCGCTGGTGCTTGATCAGCCAGCTGTCATCGGATGGGTGCCACAGGGCTCGCTGGCTGCAAAGGCTGGATTCGAAGCCGGCGATCGCATCGTGCGCATCGACGGCGTTGAAAATCCGACGTGGGAAGATGTGATTCTCCGCGTGGACGTCAGTGGAAATCAGCCGCTCAGCGTCGCTGTCGAAAGAAACGGTCAGCGACTCACCAAGACCGTGATTCCTGAGCCGCAGCCTGGTGGACAGAATGCTCCTATCGGCTGGGCGCCCGATCAACCGAACATCGTGACCGGTCTTGACCCGACAGTTCCCATTGCAGCGAAAGCGGGCATCAAGGTGGGGGACGTCGTCACCACGGTAAATGGTCAGCCAGTGCGATCTTTGGAAGCAATGGTCCAGGCACTGCAAGAGAACAAGAACCAGCCGGCCACACTCCAGGTGTTACGTGGCGACTCGCAGCTTACGTTTACGGTTGTCCCGGAACTTACCAAGCTGCCGAATAACCAGGAGAGATACCGCATCGGAATCGTTTCCGAGCCGACGCACGTCGACAAGCTTCCATTCGCCAAGGCGTTTTCCAAATCGCTCGATCAGAACCGGAAATACTCACTGCTGATCCTGGAACTCGTAGAGAAGATGGTTCAGCGCAAGGTTTCTGTGAAGCAGATGTCCGGACCGATCGGAATTGCGCAGGCATCCGGGGATGCAGCGCGTCAGGAAGGCTGGACTCCTCTGCTCCTCCTGATGTCAGCCATCAGCTTGAACCTGGCGATATTCAACCTCTTCCCGATCCCGATTCTTGATGGTGGCATGATCCTGATGCTGCTAGTGGAATCGGTGCGGCGGCGAGACATCAGCCTGGCCGTAAAAGAGCGGATCTACCAGGTGGCGTATGTGCTGCTCATCCTCTTCGCGGTAATGGTGATCTACAACGATCTGACCAAAGCAATTCCAGGATTGCAGCGGTTACCGTAAAAGTTTCGCGCAAAGGAAAAAGGCCGGCACGCAGCCGGCCTTTTTTGTTTAGTAGCTCGGCTACCCGATTCTCGCGCACACCGCTTTCGTCTCGGTGTACATCTCCAAGGCATCGTGTCCCATCTCGCGACCCCAGCCGGATTGCTTAAAGCCGCCGAAAGGCATGGCTGCGTCGAACACGTTATAGCAGTTGATCCACACGGTACCGGCGCGCAACTCCGCGGCGGTCGTGTGCGCCTTGTTGATGTCACGCGTCCATACGGCTGCGGCGAGTCCGTAGATGTTGTCGTTCGCACGACGAACCAGATCATCGCTTCGCTCGAATGGAATCGCGGCAACCACCGGTCCGAAGATCTCTTCGCTCACCACCTTCATCTTCTCGTGCGTGTTCACGAGAACCGTCGGTTCCACGAAGTAGCCTTCCGTTCCGTGACGCTTACCGCCAACTTTGGCCTCGGCGCCTTCTTTCGCGCCTGACTCAAGATAGCCGCAAACACGGTTCATTTGCTCATCGGAGACCAATGGTCCCATCTGCGTTGCCGGATCGAGTCCATGACCCAGCTTAATCTTCGAAGCGTGCTCCGATACCCCCGCCACTACCTCTTCGTAGATATCCTTCTCTACGTAAAGGCGCGATCCGGCACAGCAGCACTGACCGTGATTGAAGAAGATCGCGCTGGCCGCTCCGGGAATCGCCGTCTTCAGATCTGCGTCTTTGAAAACTACGTTTGGCGATTTACCACCGAGTTCGAGCGAAACTTTCTTTAGATTCCCAGCAGCTGCCGCCACGATCAGTTTGCCCACTTCCGTAGATCCGGTGAATGCCACTTTATCTACGTCTGGATGCGCGGCAAGTGCAGCCCCAGCTGTTTCGCCATATCCCGGGACGATGTTTACCACGCCTTCGGGGAATCCCGCTTCCTGGATCAATTCACCCAAACGCAAAGCTGTAAGTGGAGTCTGCTCAGCGGGTTTTAGAACAACTGTGCATCCGGCGGCCAATGCTGGACCCAGCTTCCAGGCAGCCATTAACAGCGGGAAGTTCCAGGGAATGATCTGTCCTACAACTCCTACTGGCTCGCGCAAGGTATACGCAAAATAGCGGCCACCTTTGGGCGAGATCGGAATCGTGTTGCCCTCGATCTTCGTCGTCCATCCTGCCATGTAGCGGAACAGATCGACAGCGAGCGGCACATCCGCAACACGCGCAACGGTCAGCGGTTTGCCATTGTCCAGGCTTTCCAATTGTGCGAACTCTTCCAGATTCTGCTCGAGCAAGTCGGCGAGCTTCCAAATCAACCGGCCACGCTCTGAGGATGTCAGTCTGCGCCAGGGACCCTGGTCGAAAGCACGGCGTGCGGCGCTTACTGCAACGGCGATGTCTTCGGCGGCGCCTTCCGCAACTTGCGCCAGCACTTTGCCGGTGGCGGGATCATACGTAGGAAACGTTTTGCCGGAGATCGAATCGACCCATTGGCCGTTGATCATCATCTTGCGCGGTTTAGAGATGAAGTCGGATACACGTGGTTGGATTTGAATCGGGGACATAACACTCATGCGGCACTCTCCTTCTGGACAGCTCACGCGGCACGCTGTCGCGCTGAATTTCGCGGACGTCTACCTTTATCGCTTCTGGAGTGATTGACTGCTAGTGGTGCGCCCGACTCCTGGCCGGGGGCGCCCGCCTATGTTCCTGCTTCTCGGCGTTCCATCCTCGACACGCCAAGCGGCGAGAACTGTATCACACTCGGGGAAGTTGCGGCAGGCGGGAGTCAAAACAAGAAGGTGTGCTGCTCTGCTAAGACGGGGACGGGAAGCTTCTCTGGAATTGAGTCTAGCTACTTTATGTACTTCAACCCGTACTCATGATCCGAGCCAGCAACGTCGTCGTGCCAGATCACCTGGGCCGGTACAAAAATGTTCGCCGTATTCATGGTGAACGGAACCGCAACCTGCACCCAGTTCCCGGAGGCATAGATGCGCTCGCTGCGAAAGCGCAAGCCGCCCCGCGAGACGTCAATGATAGGAACGATCTCCTCGCTTCCCGGCTTTCGAATACAGGCGGTAAGCTTCAGGCGTGCACGTAGCGATTTGCGTCGATTCTCGGCTGGCTTCGCCAGTGCCTGCCCAATCTCTTGCTTTGTCGCGGTAACTCGACCGATCGCAAATTCTGTGCGGACCCAGTCGGTTTGTTCATCGCACTTCTCGCAAGTGCGCGGCAGCCGACCTTCGTCGTCCAAAGTTGCCAATTGACTGTCGCTGAGCGGGACAACTTCGCGCGAGGTACAGTGCTTGCATTCCAGCAAGACTCGAAATAACGCCAGCTTTAAGGCCGATGCCGGAAAATGAATTCCCCAGTAATCGAAGCTGCCTTCGAGGAAGCTGACTCCGTAAAGGATGCCTTCCGGAGTGCGCTTCACTTCTCCAATCACGCGGACGGTGATCTCTTCCCCCAGCATGCGCCGGAGCCGCAACTCCTGCTGAGGCACAAGAATTCGATTCAAGAGCAAACAACCGCCGTGCTCGCTTACGGACTCGGTCCGCGCGAGATCGCGAAAACTGCCGCCATTGGATTCAATTCCGAAAATTTCCACGGGAATTTGAATCGCGATGCGGGCGCTGCGCCGGTGCTTTTGTGTCAGGTTGACCTTCACTTGACCTCGCTCAGATGCGCGAGTTCAGCACTCGCATTTCGGGTTCTCCAGCTTTGGAAGGCGAGCCACCCGGTTGTGCTCAACATACCCACCCAACCCAGGCTGCGAATTACGCTCGCTATGCGCGTGTCGTACTGCAACACACCGAGGTGCGAGAAAATCGTATTCCAGTCGTGCTCAGGCTCACTGCCATCACCGCCGGCCGAGACGAGCGGCAACTGCATCACACGCGCGTCAGCCATATAGGTTGCGGTGTACAGGAAATTCTCGAAAAAGAAAAACAGGCAGAATGTAAATGCCACCGGCTTGCGCTCGACGAAGAAGTAGATCGCCAAAAGCAGAGGGACCAGCCACTGCAGGATCGTTCCGCCCCATATGCCGATCCACGGACCGAGCCAGCCAAAAAGCAAATGGCCGCCTTCGTGAACCACCAGGTTGGCATTGTCGATAAAGAGAAAGCCGCTTCGGTCGCGCGCCGCGTAGGCGAGGAACAGCGCATAGAAGGCCAGCCACGCCCATACCCGTGGCTTTGCCCATAGGCTCCCACTCTTCCTCAACCCAAGGAAAGTTCACCCTACTAGGGTACTTTCATTCTGTTGAGCAGCCCATGGTACCGAGGTAACTCGAAATGGTGACTTTAGAAACGAATCGGTGGCGTAGTGTTATGAGCAGACGTCCATTCCTTCGCCTGTTGTTTGGCTTTGCTCAATTGTTCTGACGACATACGCGATTCAAATTGCTGCAGGAATTTCCTGTCTTTCTCTACTTTGGCCGCTGCCAGCAGCATCCAGGAATAAGCGGCGACCAGATCTTCCGGCATGCAGTGCCCATGAACGTAGAGGCTGGCCAAATTCTCCTGGGCGTTCACATCGCCCTGGTCCGCCGAGAGCGCAAACCACTTCAGCGCCTCGTGATGATCCTGCACCACGCCTTCGCCCTTCATATACAGCAGACCCAAGTTGTTCTGCGCTTGCGCAACGCCCTGCTCTGCGGCGGCTCGAAACCAGCGAGCTGCGGTTGACTCATCCTTCGGCAGCCCGAGTCCACGGTCGTACATCAGCCCGAGATTATTCTGCGCTCTGGCATCGCCGGATCGGGCGGCCACCTCGAACCATTTCGCCGCTTCTAGGTAATCCTGCTTCACGCCAGCCCCCGTGAAGTACACATTGCCCAGATTCACTTGCGCAAGCACTTCGCCGTTTCCGGCCGCGCGGCGTAACCACAGGATGGCCTGCTGCATGTCGACTTGCATGCCAAGGCCGTGCGTGTACATGTAAGCCAGATTGTTCTGCGCTGGACCGTACCCGCGGCGCGCAGCTTTGTGAAACAGCTGGTACGCCTCCTCGTAATCCTGCGCGACTTGTGTTTGCGTCAGATAGGCGAGGCCGAGCGCGTTCTGTGCCTGAGGATCGGTTTTCGCGAGTTTGCGCAGCGACTCGAATTCCTGCGGCGTGTACTTTTTTAGGGACGCGATAATACTTGCCGGTGTCTCGCCCAGTGAAGGCATGCACGCGATAACCAGCATGACGGCCAGAAAGGGGGTGAAACGGTGCCTGCCCATAACCACTCCTCGGGGGAAACTTGGTCTTGCAGGGCTTGCTTTGTTATTCCTCGATTGCTGCGCATCATATGAGAGCTGCTGCTTTCGTTCAAGTGCAAAAATGGGGTTTGGACGGCCTATTTCGCGGGGTAAGTGGCTTGGTTCTTTCGCGCCAGTCGAGGACGGAGCGTCCTGAATTCGCATGCTAAACTGACTACATACCTGAAGCCTCCTGAAGGCCGCTCAAGATATGGCAGAAATCCGTCGTAGAAAGTCCGTTACGTGCACGATCGGCAAAGTCCGCGTCGGCAGTGATGCACCTCTTGTGGTGCAGTCAATGACAAATACCGACACCGCGGACGTGTTAGGGACCGTGAAACAGGTGGAAGCTCTGGCGCGCGCTGGATCAGAAATGGTCCGCGTCACCGTGAACAACGATGACGCCGCCAAAGCTGTCCCCCAGATTGTGGATCTACTCGAGCGTCGCGGCATCGACGTGCCGGTCATCGGCGACTTTCATTACAACGGCCATCTGCTGCTGAAGAAATATCCGGAGTGCGCGCGCGCATTAGCCAAGTACCGCATCAACCCGGGCAATGTGAGCGTGGGCCGAAAAGACGACGACAACTTCCGCATCATGGTCGAAGTTGCTGTCGAAAATCAGAAACCGGTCCGCATCGGCGTCAACTGGGGATCGCTCGACCAGCAGTTGCTCACGCGCATGATGGACGAAAACTCCCGCTCTGCCGAGCCGAAAGAAGCTCGCGACGTGACCATGGAAGCCATGGTGGTAAGCGCGCTGAACTCCGCCAAGTTGGCGGAAAAATATGGGCTACGACGCGATCAGATTATCCTCAGCGCGAAAGTAAGCGGCGTTCAAGATCTAGTCGACGTATATCGGAACATGGCAGCGCGTTGTGACTATGCCCTGCACCTCGGTCTTACCGAGGCCGGCATGGGCGCCAAAGGGATTGTCGCCTCTGCCGCTGGGCTAAGCATTCTGCTGCAGGAAGGTATTGGAGACACGATTCGCGTCTCTCTCACTCCTGCCCCCAATGGCGATCGCACCGAAGAGGTGCTTGTTGGTCAGCAGATTTTGCAGTCCATGGGCATTCGCAGCTTCACGCCTCAAGTCACGGCATGCCCCGGCTGCGGACGTACCACCAGCACCTTCTTCCAGGAGATGGCCGAGCAGATTCAAAGCTATCTGCGTGAGCAGATGCCTGTCTGGAAGCAGCGCTACACCGGCGTCGAAGAGATGAAGGTAGCGGTGATGGGTTGCGTGGTAAATGGCCCGGGCGAATCGAAGCATGCCAACCTCGGCATTTCCCTACCCGGCACGTTTGAAGAGCCGAAAGCTCCCGTATTTGTTGACGGCCGGTTGATGACTACACTTGCGTGGCGATCGCATTGTTGCCGAGTTCATCGACATCCTCGATAACTACGTAGACTCGCATTACGCGGCCAAGAACGAAGCAGTCGCGCAGTAACTTGCGACAACTTCACGCCCCGAGCTTGTATTTCCAAGACTTGCAGTTGCAGTTGCTTCAGGTCTTTCTGCACTTCGACCTGAGCAGCATGGATTCGGTGCTTGAGTAGTTCGACGCCACCCCACAGAAAGAAAATACAAGCGAGAAACGGCGCGCGTGGCAGATGCGAATCGGCGTTTCCGAACCAGAGATACGCCGTGGCACTGGCAGCACAAAAGATCCAGAACAGCATGCTGAGTACATGCTCGACGCGAAGCCGCTTCTGATCCTTCTCGATAATTTCCGCTACATGGTCGCGGTACTTTGAAAGATCCTCCGGTTGAGACAGCTGTGACAGGAGTTGCTGTCGCATGTCATTTGTGTTCTGCATAGACTCCTCCCGAGATAATTGTTCTTAACGCTTTCTTCGCATAGTGAAGACGAGACTTGACGGTCCCTTCCGGGCAGCCAGTCGCCTCGGCGATCTCCGCTATGGAGAACTCTTCGATGAAAAAGAGCACTAACACTTCCCGATGCAAGGGTTGAAGTTCGTCCAGAGCACGATGGACCGCCGCAGCGTCGTCAGGAGTGAACGTCTCCTCACTGGCAACGTCGGCAATCTCGATTCCGGTAACTTCATAGTCCATACGCACACTCATGCGTCGCAGGTGATCGACCGAAATCCCGTGCGCGATGCTGTAAAGCCAGGGACGAACTGCGCCTGGATCCTTCAATTTTCGAATACTACGAAAGGCGCGTACCCAAACTTCCTGGAGAATATCGAGAGCGGCGTCCCGGCTGCCGGTAAGTTTTATTACGTAGTAGAGCAGTGGCGATTCCATCACCGATACCAGGTCGGCGTACGCTCCGGGTTCGTTGGTGCGACAGCGCAGCGCCAACCACTCATCTCGAAGACGGGTCTCGATCTTCATTCACTTATATGTCGAGGCAGAAGGAGAAAAGGTTCAATCGGCTTGGAAGATTTTAGGCCTGAATCGAATCAACGCGCAGCCACTGCTTTCGTCAATAAGATTGCCGTCATCTTCGACATCGACTCGTAGTACCGCACGAAGCGTTGCGGCTCCATCGCGTTATAGGGCACAAGGTTATGCGCCCAGCGGAATCCAATCGGCTGGTACCAAAGCTCAGCTTGGACACGAAATGGACCCTGCGACTCGCCAATTGGAACCGAATAGCGGACGAGATCCCCGGCATCCGTAAAGCTGGGATCCTCGGCCGCGTCCCCCACGACTGCAATATCTTTATCCGCTGTCTGCTTATCGAAGCCCGATGGCAACAACCGGCTGTCCTTCACGTAGCGGACTGCGGACAGCAGGCCAGTGGTTACACGACCTTCCGCATCCCCCAGGATCGGCTCGTAAATCTGCACTTGTTCACTACTGGTGATCTCGCGATAGAACGGCTCGTACTTCGATGGATCGGCATCGTTATCGTTACCAACAATGGATCCGTCCGGATTCAGTGCTCCAGACTCGAAAACCTTGCGACCATTGCGATCACTGATCACAACATGGAGCCAGGCGCGCCGCGAGGGATAGGCGGTAGGGAGTTTGTGGCCAGTCAGATTCTCGACGAACACATCTGCCTGAATTTTGCCCCCCGTCGCGCTAACGCTTCGAATCGTCACACGCGCGGCTTGCGATTGCAGAAACGCAGCCGTTCTCTCCGCTCCCGAGGTCAATTCGGCGGGCAGGGCGGCAACATCAAGATCGGTGCGGTATAGGTTCAGCATCCGCTGCATCAGAAAATTACCGCCCACAAACACATGTTGATGCATTTCTGGCCGTGGCTGACCAAGTACTGAGGCAATCGGAGCATCTCCCTGCACCACTGGCATGTGGCAGTTCTGGCAACTGTATTTCCCGCGATAGTTGCTATGCCGCCACTCGAGATATGGCATCTGCTCCGGGAACCTGCCAAACTCCTTGCCGCCCGCCCCGAGAGCCGTCGTATAGAGCGTATGACAAGTTCCGCAGAGATCCGACTCCTGAATATGCATGGCTTCCGTAGGCTGGAAGCCTCCCGTCGAGGTGTCCATGATGCGGGTTCGTCCCGGGTCAACCTGGTAAGGGCCGTATTCAGGATGATCGTTCTTCGACTTAGGCTGATCGACTACAAAGCCGCCATTGAAGCTCGCGTCGGTTCCCAACTTCTCTTTGCCAATTTGGTGACAGACCGAACACGTGACTCCGTCTGCGGCCTTCGCACTCTGCTTCTTGTCCTGATTGAAAGGAAGGTGCGAGAAGACTTCCCCCTTCTCGCCGTGCAGCTTTGCTTCGTATCGCGCAATTGGCATGTGACAGATGGAACATTCGTCTTCCACATCGGCCTTTGCTTGCGGATGATCGAGAGTTTCGCGGCGCACACTGGCCTGCCAATAAGGATCGCGCGAGGAGTTCGCCATGATGCTGGCACGCCAGTCGAAGCCGATGGAAACATCCTCGCCAGTCGATGTGGTCAAACCGTTGTGACAAGCGAGGCAGCGATCGGAGGTGTGGAACTCCGGCTGCAACTCGGCATGATTTCCCGACCCACGCAGGAATTCCGGCGTACAGATCAGCACCAGCAGCGCGGCCGAAATGTAAAGGGCTCGCTGGCGCATCACCAGCCCTCGTTTAGTCTGCCGTCAGCCCAATCCCAGAGGACATAGAAAAGAACCTGCCGCGGGCGCCCTGCGGTATTGTTCACTGGAAAGCTGACCCCAACATTTCCACGTATGTGCTGACGCCTGCTGATAGTCACCTGCATCTCGGGCACGACATTCCAGTCCGTCCTCGCTCCAGTGACGAGATCCCTGCTCGCGAGGGCTTCAACCATCGGCGACCACAATCGGCCCAGACCGTGATCGGCTGCGAAGCTCTGTCCCACCACAGTGTTCCAGAAGATGTTCTGTGGCGCCTTGCTGGTATCCAGTGGCAAGTTCGCTCCGCCCTGGAATTGAATGAACGTGTTAGTTGGAAAAAGCTGATCGAACATTGCGAACGTTCCGAAGGTGGTTGTGCCAGTCCCGAGTCCCCGTGACTGATTGCCCGTAGGAGCAACCACCTCTCCCTGAAGGCTGAGAATCGACCCGGTACGCAGACTGGAAAACATCACGTGTTTCAAGCCAAAAGTGATATCCCCGATGCCGCCGTACCAGGTCTGCTCGGGACGAGTGAAAACGAGCGGAGTATCAATTTCAATCTGATTTCTGATTCCAATTCTTTGCTCGTGGATCTCGTGGAATTCGACTCCAGACGGTCCTGAGATGTTGACGGCGCCCGTCAGAACCTCCTCGTCTTCCGGATAAGCCTTCTCCGTTCCCAGAGCTAATGGAAGATTCAACTCTCCGCGGGGCCAGTGCGGATTGCGGCAGAAGGTGCGTATGTAGGCAATAACATTATCGACCTGCTGAGGATTCAGAGCCTCCGAAAACGACGGCATGATCTGCGAAAAACCTCGATACGGTCCGCCATGAGTGATGACTGCCTTGTAGGCACTATCCAATTCGGGCGTGGTTTGATCACAACGCGTGAAATCGGGGAAGGTGCGTGGCGGGTTAAAACCAGCTATCGACCTCGGCATCCCTCTGCCGTCTGCTCCGTGGCAGGCAGCGCATGCCGAGTTGTATATCTTGCGGCCCACTTCAATATCGCCATTGCGAACAGGCTGAAGCGTTCCGGCGGAGCGAGTTGCAGCTTGGGCCACAAGAAACAGCACTGGAGCGCACAAGCACATTCCGACAATGGCCGTCGCCGTCAAACCATACTTGCGCAATGCATTCAACACACGCCATCGCACTCTGGTGGGCAATCGCCCTTCCAAAACGTGACGTGCTGAATGATTAGCCCTCACACGCAAGAGAATAATAGAAGCGAGCGTTTGCGAAGAGGTTGGAAAATCAAGATGACGAATTTGTCACGCAGACTTCAGCGCTGCGCAGATTGTGACTCGTAATTTTCGACCAGAGATTCTCTGATACAGACTAGCGCGCGAGGCGAGTGCGTTGGCTGATCCAACGACACGGCCCCGGCGCTGAGGAAGGGTACTTCGGAACTGCAGATTTAGGTGTTTCGGTGAATGTTGTCATTTTTTCGACACTCTACATCTTCAACAGTGCTGCAGAAGCCGCCAGCCACATGCAGAAACCGCTTACGATCAGTGCCGTCCGAACCGCCATGTTGTCGATAAACCAATTCCACTTCGCGTCCATACTGCCTCCTGTGATTTCTTATCCGCTCACTAGATTGACGCGCTGGCTTCGCAATTGTTAGCTGCGATTTCCAACTGCATCTAGTTCCTTATACGCAGTGACCCTCAATAAAGTTCGCAGATAATTGTGGGTATTGGATGAACAGCAACTCGGAGAGACGCACACGGAGGGACATGTCCCGAGGGATGACTACTCGAAACCTTGTAACGTGGGATTAACAGGTTGGGACGAAGTGGGGTGATCTGGCTCCGTAAACGGTTGAAGATCGGGATATTGCCGGATGAGCGACTCTGGCGCCCTCACCTTTCGCCGCTCCAGCATTGATCTCAATTCCAGCGCATTCGCCGGTGCTTTGCCCTCGAAATGATTATTTGCCGCGACATAAACCTTCTCTGCCTTCTTCGATATCTTCTCGATCTTCGCCTGCCAGCCTTCTAATTCATGCGGCTTATAAAGATAGTCGTACCGATCGCTGGGTTTCTTCGGATCGAACCACTGGTCGTAGCGGCGCCCATGTAGGCGCACATATCCGATTGCCGACGTGACATGCCCACTGGGACGAATAGCGCGGCCCAGCAGCGGCTGATCGATATTGCAGAATGCGACACCCTCGGCCGTGAAGTGCTGCAGAATCGATTCGTCACTCCAACTACTGTGGCGCACCTCTACCGCCAGGGGATATTGACCGAACATCCGAATCAGTTTGTCGAGATGCTCGCGGTTCTCCTCGGTGTTCTTGAACGAGATGGGAAACTGCATCAGCAGAGCGCCCAGGCGCCCTTCCGATGCGATGGCGTCGTATCCTTCTTTCGCCAGCTTCTCATCTTCCACCGCGAAGCGAATCGTCTTTGCTGAAGTCGATTCCACTACTGCAATCGGCGAATGCGTGAAGACCTTGTTCAGCTTCGCCGTGAATTGAAATTTCGGATTGATCGCGCCCGCTTTGCGGCACCACTCGCGTCCCACATCCGGCTTGATATGTCCGTAGAACGATGTATTGATTTCGATCAGATCGAAATAGCGTGCCAGGAACTCCACCGGATGCTGCGTCTTCTTCAGGCCCCTGGGATAAACGATCCCCTCCCAGTCTTTGTAGGCCCACCCCGCAACGCCGATGTAGAGCTCTCCCAAATCAATCCCCGAAAAAGACCATCGCGATCCAGAACATCCCGCCGGGCGCTTTTTCGTTCTGCACGAAACAACTGCCTACCGCGAACCTCTTGATCGACGACTGCGCTGCAATGCGGGACAAATCTGGCGGAAGCACTTCAGGCTGTGCGTTCGTATAGGCGATCGTGTAACGCACTCCGGGCAGTTGCAGAAGCGATCGATTGTTCATCTCGCCCGACTTGGCCATCGCGCAAGCTGCCGTGTGCAGTTGCGGTATCTGTACCTGTGCCAGCGGTATCTGCCGTTCGTGCCGCCGTAATTCCACGAACGCGTTCGCCGCACGCGCAGACGCCTGGTCCACAGAAAGCGCAGCCACTGTTTGCGCGAAGTCTTCTGTCACCCAGTACTCGTCGCCCTTTTGAACGATGCCGATTCCGACCGAGTTGTACTCGGGCGTCAAAAGGTTTTGCCGGTGTGGTGGCGAGTGCATGAACGCGTCATGGATTAGATCTGCCTGGGTATTGAATCCGACATTCTCGCCGCTGCGGAAGAAGTGCGCTCCAGTCACCCCGAGGCGCTCTTGCAATTCTGGTTCGCCCGGCAACTGGTGCGCTAACTTGTGCTGCCGCGCCATCGTCCAAGAGTGTTGCCGCGCAGCCTGCAGGAGTTCGGGGCTGACTTTCAACGGCGCCAAGCCAGCTTCCTGGCGAGATTCGTTCAACTGTCTCAGAACCAGCCGCTCCGCTTGCTCATCGAACTGTTGGGCCTGCAATACTAAAGGCGCGCAGGCCGCACTCATCACTGCTCCCAATACCAATATTTTGACCCAGATCATGCCAGTATGAACCCGCCATTGCAGGTAAATGTTCTCCCTTACAGATTGTGTGGCCCTGCTATGTTACGATTCGCCCAAGTTCTCTTGGAGACTTCATGCAACCGGTACTCATTCTATCCGCCGTTGTGATCGGTGTGGTCGCAGGCGTGGTCATTGGATATCTTCTCGGCCGCGACCGTACCCGCGGCACGCAGCAGTCTCGCATCCTGGAAACGGAGAAACGCGCCAGCGCCGCTGAAGCCCTGGCAGCGGCTGCGGAGGCTGGACGAAAGCAATCAGAAGCTCTCCTCGCCGAAACCCGCCAGCGGTTGGAAGAAAGCCAGCGAGCCCGCACCGCCGCAGAAACCGAATTGAAGGCCGAGCGCCAACGTCTGGATGAGGAACGCCGCCTGCTGGAAGAGGCTGGCAACAAATTCAAAGATGCATTCGACGCACTGGCTGCACAAGCTCTAAAGACCAACAACGAATCATTCCTCGAACTGGCAAAGAGTGCGCTCGGGCGCTTCCAGTCCGATGCGCAAAAGGACCTGGAGTCGCGACAGAAGGCTGTAGAAACCTTGGTGCAGCCCATACACGAGTCGCTCAACAAGGTGGATCAGCAGATTCAGCAGATGGAAATCGCCCGCAGCGAAGCGTATGGCGGCCTAAGCGCGCAGGTTAAGTCGCTGATCAGCACGCAGGAAAGATTGCAGAGCGAAACCGGCAACCTGGTGAAGGCGCTCAGCGCGCCCAACGTTCGCGGGCGCTGGGGAGAAATCCAGCTACGCCGCGTGGTCGAACTCGCCGGCATGGTCTCCTATTGCGACTTTCAGGAGCAAGCGACGGTTTCAACGCAGGACGGAAAACTGCGTCCCGACATGATTGTGCGTCTGCCCGGCGGAAAAAATATCGTCGTGGACTCGAAGGCTCCGCTGCAGGCCTATCTCGAATCGCTCGAAAGCACCGATGATGATCGGCGCCGTGAATGTTTGCGCGCGCATGCTCGCCAGATCCGTGAGCACATGAAGAACTTAAGCTCCAAAGCCTATACGGAACAGTTCCAGCCTTCGCCCGAATTCGTTGTCATGTTTCTTCCCGGAGAGACCTTCTTCAGCGCCGCGCTCGAACACGACTCTGGTCTGATTGAAGAAGGCGTGATGCAGGGCGTGATTCCTGCATCGCCGACTACGCTTATCGCTCTGCTACGCGCCGTGGCCTATGGCTGGAAACAGGAGAAGCTCGCCGCCAACGCACAGGCGATCAGCGATCTGGGACGCGAACTCTACGAGCGCCTGCGCACGGTTGCTGGTCACCTGAGCGCGGTGGGCAGCGGCCTCGATCGCGCTGTCGATTCCTATAACCGCGCCGTCGGATCGCTCGAGTCACGCGTGATGGTATCCGCACGCAAGCTCCGCGAACTGGGCGCCACGACCGGCGACGAAATCGAAGATCCAGAGCCAGTGGACAAGGTCAGCCGCAATCTGCAGTTACCGGATCTGATCGAGGAACCGCTCTTCAACGAAACGTCGATCGGTAAGAACTGACGAGCTGAAACCGGAACTGCAGATGCCTCGCTCCCCTCGTCATGACAACCAAATTCATGGCTGCTCCACGAATTTGTGCCTCGCTCCACTAAACTTCGTTTGTCATCACGAGCGAGCGCAGCGAGCGAGGGATCTGCATTTTGTAGCTTTGACGAACGCCCAACTACGCCGTCACCTTCTTGCGCTCTTTCATCTCCACCAGCAACTGGTTGATCTTGTCTTCCTTCTCCAGAGCAACCAGCTTGTCGCTGAGTGAATCCTCGCCGGCGATCTCGCCCTTCGCCTGCGCGACGGCTTCCTCATGCGAGACTTTTCTTTTCATGCGATCAAACGTGCCTGAATTGGCACTGTTCGTCGCTGCCATTTGCGCGTCGCGAGCCTTGCCGAGGACGCGCGAGCGGCGGTGTTGCGCCACCAGCACATCGGCTTTCGCCTCCGCTTCGGAGAGCTTCTGCTCAAGCTTCTGCAACGCCGACTTCAGGTTCTCGACTTCAATCTTCTGATCGGCCACCTGCTGCCGGTAGTTCTCCGTTAGCTGCTTGTAGCTGAGCGATCGCTCGATTGCCGCTTTCGCCAGGTCATCCTGCTTCTTATCGACAGCCAATTCAGCGCGGCGGATCCAGTCCTTCTCCAGATCGTCCGTTTCTTTCAGCTTCTTCTCCAGCAGGTGCTGATCGGCAAGCGCAATTGCTACCTGCGTCTTCACCTGGATCAGCTGATTTTGCATATCCAGGATTACCTGCTTGATCATTTTCTCCGGATCTTCAGCCTTATCGACCAGGTCATTCAGATTCGCACGAATTAACGTAGAGACTCTTTCCAGCAGCGCCATAATCCACTCCTTCTACTTCGAATACTTCCTACAGATTGCAACAACCTGAGCGGTGCGAGTCTCAGTGACCGCACCACTCGAGAAACGACTGGGCCCCGCCGTAGCGGAGCCCTTTACGACCTACGCCCCCGCGCCCTTCGCCTTCGCGTCGCCACCGCCGTTGCCGTCAATGGTGGGTGTGGGCGATTTATCTCCGATGCTGCGGATGCGCCCAAACAGCTCCGACATCTGCATCCCCGATAGCGTCTCGAACAATGCCGGCACCTGCGCCGCCATCTTCGCGATGTCGCCGGTGATCTTGCTCATCCCCGCAGAATCACCATTGCCCGTCGAAACAATAGTGATCTTGTCGACATTGTTCAGCGGACTCGCCAGCGCTCTCACCACCTCCGGCAAGCCGGTAATCAGTTTGTCGACGACCGCCGCCTGGTTGTATTCCTGGTAAGCTTCGGCCTTCACGTTCATCGCCCTCGCCTCAGCATCGCCCTTCTTGAAGATGATTTCGGCTTCGGCCTCGCCCTGCTGCTTGATCGCCGACGCCTTGCCTTCTGCTTCTGCCATCAGCCGTGACTTCTCGGCTTCCGCGAGCGTCTGAATGCGCTGACGTTCGATCTCCGCCTGTTTCAGCACGGTCGCAATCAGCTCTTTTTCGCGGCGAGCGATTTCCGCGTCTTGCACCTTCACCTGCTCCAGCTTTTCCACCTGCTGGATTTTCACCTGCTCGGCGATAACCTGCTGCTGCATGACGTTGGTCTGGATCTCGTAAGCCTTGTCAGCTTGCGCCTGCTGGCGCTTGCTGATTTCGAGAGCCTGCGCTTTTTTCACGTCCAGATCGCGTTGCGCCTCGGCCTGCTTCGCCAGTGAAACCGTCTCCGCAAGCACGCGCTCCTGATCGGCCTGCGCCTTCGCCACCGCCGACTCTCTCTGTGCCAACGCCCGCTTGATCGCCGTATCGCGCTCAGCTTCCGCCGCCGCCACATCGGCATCGCGCTTAATGCGCGCAATATCCGGACGCCCCATGTTGGTGATGTACTCGTTCTTGTCGCGCACTTCCTTGATCGTGAACGAGATCACCTCGAGCCCCATCTTGCTCATGTCGTCAGCGCAAGTGCCGCGCATGCGGTCGCTCACCATCTCCGGCTGCTTCACGATCTCTTCCACCGTGAGCTGGCCGATGATGCCGCGCAGATGGCCTTCCATCACCAACCGGATCAGCCCTTCGCGCTCCTGGTCCGTCTTCGTCAGGAACTGCTCCGCGGCCGTCACGATCGACTCCGGATCGGACTTCACCTTGATCTGCGCCACCGCCTCTACCGTGACCGCGACGCCCTGCTTCGTGTAGAGATCCTGTTGCGGCGCCACGTCAAACGACATCAACTCCAGCGAAAGCAGACGCGCGCTTTCGACCATGGGGAAGATCACCGTTCCGCTTCCCTTTACGATTCTTGTTTTGCGATAGCCATAAACGATGAGCGCTTCATGCGGCCCGGCCTTCCGATAAAGCCGGGCGAAGACCGCCATCAGGAAGAACACCGAGAGCAATACCAGTCCAACAATGATCAAAATGTCATTCGGGATACCCATAACGCCTCCAAGCGAAAGTCAAAATTGCGAATCAAACCGACTTCATCATTACGTCTAAATCCTTCACCAGCCGCTCCGGCTGATCGTGCCCCAGATACACGGTGCGCTGCGGCGTGCGAATCCGTACCGCCTCATGCCCGTGCCAAATGAAGGCCCGCCTCCCGGGCAACATGCGAATGCCCCAGCCGCCGAAATCTCCCAGCGGATCGATCTGCGCGACGCGATAGTCCTGAATCGTCGCCTTCGGAATCGTGCACACTCGAATGCCGCCAGTGCGCACCTCCACACCAGTGCTGGTGACCCGGTAACGGAACCCACCCCACGCCTGCGTGATCACCCACAGCATCAACGCCGTAACCGCGTAAAGTAATATCCTCAGCCAAATCGGCGCTGGCGGAAGCTTGATGGCAATCCCCAGAAACACCGCCGCCAATATGGCGAACAGTAGCGCGGCGAGAGGCGCACGTTGCGTTTCTTCCGCCACCAGTCGCCCTTGCGAAGGCGGAACTGCCGGAGTGACAACAGCCGGCGTGGCTGCAACCGGCGTCGAGCCAACGGCCGAACAGCCCACTGCGGCTTTACGTCCCGCTCTCACAACCGCAATCACCACCCCGACGATCGCGATGAGCGGCGTCAGCACCGCGACGCGTCCCAAAATCCTGAGCACGTCCAACCGGGCCAACGCGTTGAATTCCAGGACTCCGATGAACGCCATACACATCAGCGCGGAGACGACATATTGAACAAACAACATCACCCCTGCCACACCGGACGTGCGCTTGGGCAACAAGCTCAGGATCGTAAACAACGCCAGTACGCCGACGGTCATGCCGATGAATCCCACTACGAAATCGCCACGGTCTGACCAGCCATTCGGCACGTTGTTGGCATTGAAGTGCACGGCAATCCGCTCCGGCAGCAGATCCTGCAGCTGCCAGTAACGCCATAACATCGCTGGCAGAATCAGCCATGGCAGCAGGCTCAGATTGCGCCAGTGTGTGCGTGTCATTGCTTGCTCCCTTTCTCCTGCTCCGACTCTTGCGCCGCACCCGACAACTCATCCCAGCGCTGCACGTATGCGATTCCCCGCTCGTAACGCGTCACTACAATTTCAGTTCCCTTCGTAATCGGACCGGCGTTATCGCTCCGCGCTCCCGCGCAGCGACGGGCGCCCTCCTGCGAGAACACGATCTCTCCTGTGCCGCCCTCGCGAATTGGAACCGTCACCGTGCCGAGCACACCCACCATGTCGTAATCGGCCGGATCGAGATGACTGTCGTATTTCATCAGCACCTTCGCCACAAAGAAGAAGATGATCGAAGCGCCAATGAATCCCACGACGGCAGAGATCATCAGCACGAAGCCAATCCACAGGCCGGAGTAACGCGTCAGCAGATAGCCCGTTCCCCCAAACCATGCCAGGAAGGCCGCAACCGTTCCGAAATTAAAGAGTGACAGTTGCTCGCTCGCGCCCTGCGCATGGCCAGGCGCGGGATGCATAGCCGTCGGCGTTCCATGTGTCAGGTCGAAATGAACGTGTGCGCCTCCGTGAAAATGCATATGCGGCAGATGCAAATGAAAGCTACCCAACAAGAACGAAACAAAGCTCAGTGCAAACCCGATCACGAAACACGTCAGATAGACATCAGCCCAGCTCATCGTGACCTCCCATTCGAGGGCGCGCCCTCCATCCCTTCCGTCTCCGGCTTCAACACCTGCAACAGCCGATCCGCCAGCTGCGGTGTGTCCAGGATGGCGCCCAGCAAGATCAGGCACTTCCTTGAATCATCGTGGCGCGATATCTCTAGCAAAGCATGGCGGAGTTGCGGATCGCGACGAAAACGCTCAGCGCCGCTCACCAGCCACAAATCCAGCTTGTCCTCGGCCACCCGCAGTGGAGATTGCAACTCCGTGTGATATCCATCGGGATCGTCCACCAGGTATCCCGGATGAACATTGAAGAACCGTGCCAGCAGCATGCGCGTGGAATTCGTCAGGTGCGGACGCGCACCGCTTTCAATCTGCGAAAGGTACGACTGGCTGATCGGCTTTCCGATCTCCTTCTTCACTGCCTGCTTTACTTCCTGTTGCGTCATGTCGCGGCCCAGGCCCCGCAGGGCGCCTTCGACCTCGCGCAAGTAGCGTATTTTTTCGCCTAGCTTCATATTACGGATTGCAATTGTTATATTGCGATCTGCGATGAGTCAAGTAAAAATGTAATAAAAGTGGCGATTGCTGATGTGCACGGTCCGAACCGGAACCCGCGGCTCGCAAGTCTCATCTTTTCCTATAGTTGGCTGGGGCTGCGGTTTTCGGATCTGACAGACTGAGAGACTGAAGAACTGATCGACAAAACAAAAGCCCCTGCGGGCGCAGAGGCTTTGACTTCACACTTCTCGACTTCGCTTGATCTGACCTTGCTTACCGAACGCGTCCGTTGTGCTTCTTGTCGTAGATCGCTTTCGAAGTTTTGTTTTCCTGGTGGTTCACCTGCTTCCGTTCCGCAGGCGTGAGTTTTCCGCCGTTCGCCGCACGATCGTTGTGAATTTCCTTATTCAGGTGCGCCTGCTGATTTTCCAGGTGCGCCGATTCCCGGGCCGTTAACTGGCCGCTCTTGATGCCCTGCCCGATGCGCTCCTGCTGATTGCGCTGGCGCGCGCCCACTTCGCCCTTGTAATTCTGATTCGCAGCGTTGTGCTTGTCCTGGTAGATCTCGTTCGAGACATGATTCTCCTGCTGGTTGATCGTAGCGCGGTCCTGCTGGGTCAACTTGCCATTGTCGAGCGCGCGCATATTCTTCTCTTCTTTGTTCACGTCCGATTCCTGGCGCTCCAGTGAACGTGTTTCCCCGGCCGTGAGCGATCCGTTTTCTACGCCATTGCCGATGCGCTGTTGCTGATTATCTTTGCGCTGGTTGATGGTGGGTGGATTGGTGGTTGTTGTGGTCGTGGTGCTTGTTTGAGCGAATCCCACGGGTACGCAAATCGCGCACGCGGCCACAACCAGCATCGCCTTATTCAAATCGAACTTCATAACTCTTCCCTCCGGTGCTTCCTCGCCCTCTTCCTGAGCGATGTCGTTTGTCACCGCATGGAAACACAGCTCCCGATTGTGAGTTGCGGGATTTTTGGGAGATTCTAACCACGAAGCGCAATGAACTTTCGTTACGAAAGTGCGCGACTTGTGGGTGAGGCGAGGGTTATCTAGAGACCCGCTTCAATGCGCGCACGCGGGTCGAGATAATCGCGCAGCGCGTCTCCGAGGAAGTTGAAGGAAAGCACAGCCAGCATCACAGCCATTGCCGGGAACAACACCAGATGCGGCGCATCGAACAAATGCGAACGCCCATCGTTGAGCATCGATCCCCAGCTTGCCGTTGGAGGCGGAACGCCGAGCCCAAGAAAACTCATCGTGGCTTCTGCCAGAATCGCCCCTGCCATACCGATCGCCCCCTGCACGATCACTGGCTGAATCATGTTTGGCAGAATATGTCGCGTCAGGATACGCAGGTCGGACGCGCCCAGCGCTCTTGCTGCTTCTACAAACTCGCGCTCTCGTACGGCAAGCACTTGCGCGCGCACCAGTCGCGCATAACCAACCCAGCCGCCAATCACCAGCGCCAGAATCAGATTGAAAATTCCTGGTCCAACAAACGCCACAAATGCAATCGCCAGCAGAAATCCCGGGAACGACAGGAACGCGTTCATCACGATCACGTTCACGAACCGATCGATCCGGCCGCCGTAATAGCCAGCCAGCGATCCAATGATGAGTCCAAGGGCGAGCGAGCCTGCGACCACGCTGGCCCCCACGAGCATCGAGATGCGAGCGCCGAAGATAATGCGCGAGAGAATGTCGCGCCCCAACTCATCCGTTCCGAACCAGTGCTGCGCCGAAGGCGGAGCCAGACGATGTGGCAGATCGATGAATGCAGGATCGTAGGGAGCGATCCATGGTGCGAGCAGCGCGAAGAAAACAAATATCGTGATGAAACACAGCCCGACGGTCGCCAGCGGATTGAAGCGTGCGGCCCGCAGCACACTTCGTGACGCAGACGACACGTCAGCGTTCACCGGACTCGAAGTCGCTGGGGCAGCCACGTCTTGATGATATCAGCCACTTGCTTCCCCGAACTTTAATCCGCTGCGGCCGTCGTCGCCCCGATGTATTCCTCGTACGGACCCTTGAAGTCCTCGATCTTTCCGTGCTCGAAGTGCCAGATGCGCGTCGCGACTTCCTCGATCAGGTCCTGATCGTGCGTCACCAGCAACACCGTTCCCTCATACTTCTGAATGCGCGAGTTGAGCGCATTGATCGCTTCGAGATCCAGATGGTTCGTCGGCTCATCCAGCACCAGCACATTCGGCTTCTGCAGCATCAGCTTGCAGAACAGCAACCGCGCCGCCTCGCCGCCGGAGAGCGCGTCCGTCGTCTTCAGTCCCTCTTCGCCCTTGAACAGCATCTGCCCGAGAAACCCGCGAATGTCTTCCTTCGACGCCTTGGGATCGAACTGGTGCAGCCAGTCATTCGCCGTCATGCCCTTCTCGATCGACGCCTTGTGATCCTGCGCAAAGTAGCCGATCTGCGCCTCGTGCCCCCACTTCACCGTGCCGGAATCAATGGCGCCTTCCATCGCGGCATCCCCGGAGCATTCGCCAGCAGCGCCTTCAGCAGCGTCGTCTTGCCCTGCCCGTTGCGACCCATCAGCACGATCTTCTCGCCGCGCATGAACGATGCGGAAAAGTCATCGATCACCTTCTGATCGCCGTAGGCTTTACTGTACGCCTTCGAATTCGAGCACGTGCTTACCCGAAGGCCGCTCCTGATCAAACCGAATATACGGCCGCTGAATGTTCGACCGCGCCAGCTCGCTCGTCTCCAGCCGCTCCACTTCCTTCTTGCGCGAGTTCACCTGGCTCGACCGCGTGCCCGCCGAGAAGCGCGCAATAAAATCATTCAACTGCGCAATCTTCTTCTCGCGCTGCTCGTTCTGGCTCTCCATCCGCGAGCGGATCTGCGTCTTCTGCAGCACCATATCGTCGTAGCCGCCGTTGTAGGTAATGATCGTCTCGTAATCGATATCGGCAATATGCGTGCAACATTGTTCAAAAAATGCCGATCGTGCGAGATCGTGATCAGCGTCCCGTTATACCGCTTGAGAAAATCCTGCAGCCAGTGAATCGAATCCAGATCGAGATAGTTCGTAGGCTCGTCCAGCAGCAGCGCCTGCGGCTTGCCGAACAGCGCCTGCGCCAGCAGCACGCGAACCTTCTGCCCGCCCTGCAGCTCGCTCATCTTGCGCTCATGCAGCTCGTCGGGAATATCCAGCCCCTGCAGCAGGATCGCCGCGTTGGCTTCGGCCTCATAGCCGTCTTCGTCGCCGACGATGCCTTCGAGCTCACCCAGCCGCATGCCATCCTCGTCCGTCATCTCCGCCTTGTCGTAGATGTGCTCGCGCTCTTCCAGCGCCGCCCACAGAGCCTTATTGCCCATGATCACGGTGTCGATCACGCGGAACGCGTCGAACGCATACTGGTCCTGGCTCAGCACGCCGAGCTTCTTCGGCCGCACCACATTGCCCTTCTGCGCATCCAGATCTCGCCGGTCAGCACCTTCATAAACGTGGACTTGCCCGCACCATTCGGCCCCGTCAGACCATAGCGGCGGCCCGCGATAAACGTCACCGAGACGTCTTCAAAGAGCAGTTTTGCGCCGTAGCGCATCGTGACATTACTGACGGAAATCATGCGTTGCCTATCTTCTGATTAAACTGGAGGGGGTCTTCGAACGACAGCCACTGTGGCAGAAACGTGAATGTATCCCCGTTACGACTATTTTATCAGCCGCAACGGGATTAATCGCGTTCCAGGTCTTTAATGTCGTCGCGCAGGCGTCCGAAGCCACGGGTCAGGATGAGCAGGTAGATGATGTGGACGGCCCAGGTAACTCCGTAAGCAGCGTAGAGGAATTTCATTACTTTGCTCCCGCTTCGTGATGCAGCAGTGACTTCATCGCATGTGCCTCATCTACTTTCTGGCGCGTGCGCTCCAGCGTGTAACGAATCCACACCAGCATCGCTCCGTAGCAGGTAAATGCCAGCATGTTGATGAGGAAAGCATGCATCATGCGCGGATCGATGCCTGAGTTCGCGCCCCCGCCGAAAACCGGTTGCGGGTGCTGCGTGCGGAACCAGCGGATCGCCATGAACACAAACACGGCGTCGAGGCAGCCGAAAATGGCGAATGCCGCCGCGAGCACGGGATTCGGGCCTCCAGTCGAGAGCTTCCGCAGCATCAGATAGCCGATGTAAATCAACCAGAGTACGAGCGTGCTCGTCAGGCGAGCGTCCCAAGTCCACCAGATGCCCCACACCGGACGCGCCCAGATCGGGCCCGTCAGCAGCACTACGGTGCAGAACACAACGCCGACTTCCGCCGTCGCGACCGCGAAAGCGTCAACCGCGGGCTTGCGCGTGATGAGGTAGATGATCGAAGCGAGGAAGTTCAGCGGGAAGCACAGTTCCATCACCCAAGCGTTCGGGACGTGGTAGTAGAAGATGCGCTGCACTGGACCCATTGTGGCTTCTGTTGGAGCGCCGACGAGCGCCTGGTAAAGCCCCCAGGAAAGCAGAGCCAGGGTAAACAGGGCAAAGATGGCGAATTTAGATCTCATTCGGCCTGTAACACCGTTTCGAAGAGGAATAGCCCCACGAGCGTGAATACCACATCGTACACCGCAAGGAAGACCAATGGGAGATGCGCCGAACCTTCTCCGGTCAGAGTAGATGTGGTCGCGCCAACCATGGCGAGCAACGCCGGAATCGAGATCGGGAACAGGATCAAAGGCAACAGGACTTCCCGGCTGCGCGTACGGATCGACATCGCCCCGAAGAACGTTCCATTCACGACCAAAGCCCAGTTTCCGAGCAGAGACGCGAGCACCAACTGATAGACAGGACCAACGCTGCGCAGGTTGTAGAAGACAATGAACAGCGGCGTCATCAGCAGTTCCAGCACGGCCACGAACAGGAAGTTGCCGATCGTCTTTGCCATGAATAACGATTCTGCCGGCGCAGGCGAGACGCGATAGGCGTCAAGTACCTGGTTGCGTAGTTCGCGAGCCCAAGTCTGGTTCAGCGCTACGACGGCAGCGAAGAGCAGCGCAACCCAGATCAAGCCTCCGGCGATCTGGCGCGACTCTTCGGCCGTGAGGTCGAACGAGAAGCTGAAGATCACCACGACGAGCAAGGCGAAGAACAACATGGAATTGATGGCGTCTTTCGAGCGCCATTCCATGCGCAGGTCTTTGGCGAGCGTCACGCGCAGAATGCCGAGGACGCTCATCGCTTCGCCTCCGGTGTCTCGAGTGACGACAAGTGGTGAGCGACGCGCTCGATCACGCGTCCTGAGGACATGTAGACGCTCTCGTCGGCGACGCCTTCCAGCAAAGCAGGTTGATGTGTGACGAGAAAGATGGTCTTTCCGGAATCGCGCATGGAACCGAGCAGGCGCGTCATCTCTTTCGCCGACCCGACATCGACATTCGAGAACGGCTCGTCGAGCAGCAGAATGCGCGGATCGTTCAAGATCGCGCGTGCCAGCGACAATCGTTGGCGCATGCCTTGCGAATACTGGCCAACGCGGCGCTCGAGCGCAGGATCAAGCCCAACCGTTCTTATCGCCTGATCGCAAATCGCACGATCGCGAATTCCGTATAGTTCTGCGAAGTAAGCGAGATTCTCGCGCCCGCTGAGTTCGTCGTAGAGCATCGACGCATGCGCCATGTATCCAAGTTGCGGCTTTACGGCCTTGCGATCCGAGCTGCCGAGAATGGTGAGCTTTCCATGCGAAGGCTCTATCAGCCCAGCGAGCACCCGCAACAGCGTCGACTTGCCCGCGCCGTTTTCACCAAGGATCAGGTACAAGCGTCCGGCTGCGAACTCGCCCGAAACCATGCGCAACGCGGCAAAGCGTCCGTAAAGCTTCGAGACCTCGTTGAGCACGACGGCTGGATTGTCAGGGGATGAGATCACCGCAGGCGATTGTAGTGTGAGACGGTCTCTCAGTCGATCAGTCTCTCAGTCAATAAGTACATCAGTATTTCAGTACATCAGTAAAAGCAATTCACTGTGCTGCAGAGCTGCTTGTCAGGCTCGATTGCTGAGTGGCCGGCGCTGGTGCAGACGGCGCGGCTCCTGGCTGCTGCTGCGGCGCGTACTTCGAAGCGCACTTAGCTTGCAAGTCCTTTGGCGTGGAAGACACCGTCATGACCGAAAGTGCCCTCGGCGAGTGCTTGTGAGTCGTCCTTAAAAGTGTCGGGCGGAACTTCGGTTCCTGTGTAGACAACAGGCAAAGTGCGGCCTTCTTCGGCGAGCTGGAATTCCACGTGACTTCCCTGGCGCTTGATCGATCCCGGAACAACATTCCCAGCCACGCGCAGGCGCTTCGCGTAGACGCTGTCGTCCATCGACTTCAATTCCTTGATGGTGACGTAATAGCTCTTGGTGTCTCGGACGCCCGTGTAAGCAAGATAGCCGAGCGACACCACAATGATCGCGATCACCAGGCCGAACTTTACATATTTGTTGCTCATGAGAAAACCTGCTCCGTCGATTGTACGCGACCATGAGACCGGGTCAAATGTCACTTCCGCCCGTGATGCCTTTGAGACGAGCGAATTGTGCAAAATACGAAGGGTATAATGTGGGTTTCGAGCCACAGGAAGGAACTCTGCAATGACGCCTCCGAACGCGAACGGCAATGGTAACGGTCACAACGGCAACGGTTGGATCCAGCAACCTCGGGCAGAATGGATCCGCAAACGGCGCGAGGAAGCGGCAAAATCGGGCGACGACAACGTCTCGCAGATGCACTTCGCGCGCAAAGGCCTGATCACCGAAGAAATGGTCTATGTCGCCGAGCGCGAGCACATCACGCCGGAACTGGTGCGTGACGAAATCGCCGTTGGACGGCTGATCATTCCCGCGAACATCAATCATCCTGAACTCGAGCCGATGGCGATCGGCGTGGCTTCGAAGTGCAAGATCAACGCCAACATCGGCAACTCCGCGGTCACGTCGAATGTCGATGAAGAACTGAAAAAACTGCATACGTCGGTGCATTACGGCGCCGACACGGTGATGGATCTCTCGACCGGCGGCGGCATTCACGAGATTCGTGAAGCCATCATCCGGCACTCGCCGGTTCCCATCGGCACGGTTCCGATTTACGAGGCGATCTCCCGCGTGAAGCGCGTCGAAGATCTGACGGCCGACATCATGCTCGAAGTGATCGAGGAGCAGGCCGAGCAGGGCGTGGATTACATGACCATCCACGCCGGCGTGCTGATCCAGAACCTGCCGATGATCTCCAAGCGCATCACGGGCATTGTGAGCCGCGGCGGCGCGATCCTGGCGCAATGGATGGCGTACCACCACAAGCAGAACTTCCTCTACGAGCGCTTCGAAGACATCGTGAAGATCTTCAAGAAGCACGACGTTTCGTTCTCGCTCGGCGACGGCCTGCGTCCCGGCTGCCTTGCGGACGCGAGCGACGAGGCGCAGTTCGCTGAACTGAAGACGCTTGGCGAACTGACGGCGATCGCGTGGAAGCAGGACGTTCAGGTGATGATCGAAGGTCCCGGCCACGTGCCCATGGACCAGATCAAGGACCAGGTCGACAAAGAAATCGAGTACTGCTTCGGCGCTCCGTTCTACACGCTCGGGCCGCTGGTTACCGACATCGCACCGGGCTACGACCACATCACTTCCGCGATCGGCGCGGCCATGATCGGCTGGTACGGCGCCTCGATGCTCTGCTACGTCACTCCGAAAGAGCACCTCGGCCTTCCCAACGAAAAGGACGTGAAGGACGGCATCATCGCCTACAAGATTGCTGCACACGCGGCAGACGTCGCGCGCCATCGTCCCGGGCGCACGCGATCGCGACGATGCGCTCAGCTTCGCGCGCTACAAGTTCGATTGGGAGAAGCAGTTTGAACTGTCGCTCGATCCGGAGACGGCGCGCTCGATGCACGACGAGACGCTCCCCGGCGGCGATTACTACAAAGCCGCGTTCTGCTCGATGTGCGGTCCGAAATTCTGCTCGATGAACTATTCGTCGAAGATCGACGAGTACAACAAGACCGTGCACGGCATCGAGAAGAAGGACTACACGGAGCTGGTGAACAAGCTGGTGGAGATCAAGTAGGCTCTCAGTCGATCAGTCTGTCAGTCGATCAGCAGCTGACGGCTCGCTCACGACCTGCATGAGCTCTGGGCCGCCGCAGCTCGCTCTTTCCTGTCAAGCCCTTGAATTGAGCAAAACGGCCACATCTCATTGGCTGCGTAGGAGAAATAAACTCTCGCAAAGTGTCTAGTTTGCCCTATCAATTTCGCTACACTGGGAATTGAGCGATCGATTCCGGCACTCACCGTGTTTTTTCTGACAACTAATAACTAGCAACTGACAACTGAGCGGCCTCCGCCCGACCTAACTCCTTTGTTTGCCGCTAACGTGGGCTAAGTCCTTTGTTTGCCGCTATGACGCTATGCCACGCCTCTAAGTCCTTTAGAATCCGCTATAAGGGGGGAGGGGGTCCCCTCATCGCCTCCCAAAATGGGAAGTTCGTTGCGTGTCGCTGCGGTAATGTACTCGTATGAATGTCGAACTGTCGAAAGAGGCTCGTGCCGACGCCGTCGCTTCAATCAAACGCTATTTCCAGGAGAATATGCCTGAGCCCATCGGCGACCTGGCGGCGGGCCTCTTGCTCAATTTCATGCTCGAAGAAATTGGACCAGTGATCTACAACCGCGCTATCTCGGACGCCCAGTCGCGTATGCAAATACACCTATCCGATCTCGGCGGAGAGCTCTACGCCGAAGAATTTCAGTACTGGCCAAAACTCGACGCCAAACGCAAAAACCGGCGCTGAATGCGGGCCACGCTGACTAATCGTGTTTAGCGTAATCGGCTGCGCCCATGAAATGCAGCGACACGTAAGGCTCGTCGCCGACGACCCAGCTATCGTGGCCGGGTGCGATGTAGAAAACGTCTCCAGCTTTCATTTCGATGATGCGGCCGTCGGTCATCGCGGCGACCGCTTTTCCCGAGACGACCATGCCGACATGTTCGACATCGCAATGGGTGAGCCCGGCAGGAGCGCCGACATCGACCGACCAGCGCCAACCCGGCTCGTAAGTGGCGCGACCGATCGTCATGCCACCGAGGTGGACCAGATCGAACTTCCCTTTTGAAAATGTGCGTGTCTCGTCTGGCTGATCGAAGCGCTTCAATATCACATCGAGCATGGCGAACCTCCCGGGTGGCCGACAGCAACAAAATCGAAGCGGGTACAGCTTCTCCTCTGAGTCTGAAAATGCTGCCGAAGATTTAATAAAGTTTTAGAACAGTGCGCGGAGAATAATCTGGAAGACAGGAGATGAGGATGACCGAAGAGAAAGCAATACTTCCAGTGAAAGATGCCACGGTTACGCTGCAGGTAAGCGATAGAACCCAGATGAATGCGTACGTGGCGCGACCGAGCGAGGGCGACGTTCATCCAGGGCTACTGGTATTTCAGGAAGCGTTCGGCGTGAATGCCCACATTCGCGATGTCACGCGGCGCTTCGCCGCGCAAGGGTTCGTCGCGATTGCTCCTGAGCTTTTCCATCGCACGGCTCCCGCCGGTTTCGAGGGCTCCTATAGCGACTTCGCAGGCGTGATGCCGCACATGAAGGCCGTTACGAATGAAGGTGCAATTGCCGATTCGGAGGCGGCTTTCGATTGGCTGAGGGTGCAAACAGATGTATCACAGAGCGATATTTCATCGGTTGGCTACTGTATGGGCGGACGGATTTCGTTTCTCGCGAATTCGGCACTGCCGCTCAAAAGAGCGATCTCGTATTACGGAGGAAATATCGCTCCCGCGCTGCTGGATCGCGCGTCGATGCTGCACGGTCCGATGCTGTTTTTCTGGGGAGGCTTGGACAAACACATTCCGCCCGAGCAGCGCGAGCAGGTGATCGACGCTCTCAAGCAAAACGGCAAGAAATACGTGAACGTGGAGATCTCGGACGCAGACCACGCATTCTTCTGCGATGCGCGTCCTGCGTACAATCCGCGAGCGTCACAACTGGCGTGGGCACTGACGCTGGAGTTTCTGCGGTGACGCATGCATGTTCTGTTCACGTTCGCGGCGGGACTAGAGCGACCGTGGCTCCGGTTGAGCGGATGATGTCGATCACTCGCACGACATCGGAGAATGGCAACGCGCCGTCTGCGGCTGAGTTGAACCACGCTAGCGGCGTTAGGTCTTGTCAGTCGTGCGAGGACGCTCGGCAGATCAGACCAGGAAACACTCGCATGGTTAACCTTCAGAGTGGAAGATTGCTGGCCCGAGCTAAGCACTTCGACGAGGGTCGGACGCGATTTGGAATCCAGTTGCGGTCCAGTTAACACTTCAAAGCCCTTCGGCAGAACGAGAGTGCCTGGCTGTACCGGCTCTCGTTGCGCCGTCAGCAGGACTGGTGCATTGACGCCACCTTTACGCGCGGCACTCAGAACTTTCTCGACGTCGGAGTACTGGGCGCGAGCGTCCGCCTTGATGTAAGCCTTCTTCTCCGCTCGAAAGGCGACCGCGTGTTTGATTTTGTCGGCGAGCGCATCGGAGGTGATGGCATCAACGCCGAGATAAGTGTCGCCGTTCTCGGTGACCGTGACGATGAGTGCATCTTCTTTGTCGGCATCAGGAACCGGCGTCGCATTGCTGACGAGTGGAAGATTTACGCTGATCCCTGCTTGAAGGTTTTGGGCAGCGCACCGCGTAACAACGAAGAGCGCAACTGCGAGGAGGGTTCGCATCTTGGTTGTTCTCGCAACGAATGCGTTTTGTGAGTTCATACTCGTTCTCCTCTGTTTCTTGGGAACCAGTCATGTGCTTACTGCGCTTTTGCGACGGCCGAAGTGGCGAGCATGCCACCCAATCCCATGGTTTCGACGGCGGAAGAAGGCACGATGACCATAGATCCGCGTTCCTTGATCGCTTCGTAGAGCATGTTCATCGCGCGCAGGTGTAGAGCGGTTGGGTTTTCAGAGTAGGCGGCTGCAGCCTGGACGAACTTGTCGGAGATTTCAGTCTCGGCCTGACCGAGAATGATTCGCGCTTGGCGTTCGCGTTCAGCCTGTGCCTGGCGCGACATGGCATCTTCGAGAGCCTGCGGAATCCTGACATCTCGAACTTCGACCGACTGCACGGTAATTCCCCAGGGATTGGTCTTCTCGTCGAGAATGCGCTGCAGTTCGTGGCCTAGCGTTTCGCGCTCGGTAATCATCTGCGCGAGTTCGTGGCGGCCGATGGATTCCCGAAGCGCAGTCTGCGCGCTCATGTTGATCGCCTCGAGGAAGTCCTCAACTTCAAGAATCGCTTTCTCGGCATTCCATACCAGCCAGAAGACGATGGCATCGACATTTACCGGCACGGTGTCGCGAGTGAGCGTGGATTCGGCAGTCACGCTGGCCACACGAACGCGCTGATCGACGAACTGGCTGAGGGTTTCGATGACGGGCACGATGAGGAACAATCCTGGGCCGCGCAGCCCAACATACTTCCCTAGCCTAAGGAGTGCGGCTTTCTCCCATTGCCGAACCACTTTGATGGCAAACAGGAGATAGGCTCCGACGAGTGCGCCCGAGACAAGTGGCGCGGGATGATGAAGAGCAGCGCCGACGAGCGCTCCGACGGCGAGACAGATCACACATGATGTAACGGCAATGCTGTTAATGGGAGCGATTCCGATTTTCGCCATCACTTACCTCCTGCGAGTAGGTTCCGAAAGCGATGCTCGTAGCTGATCGATGATTTCGTCCACGGTGAATCCGGCGGCGCCCGCGCGGGCTATGCAATCGGCGGCTATCTGATTGAGTTGTCGCGCGCGTTCCTGTTCCCCGTTGCGAAATTTCTGGGCGCTGATGAAAGTGCCGGTTCCTTGGTGAGTTTCCAGCAATCCGCCGAGTTCGAGTTCACGATACGCGCGAACCACGGTGTTGGGATTGATGGATAAATCGACGGCTAGTTGGCGGACGGTGGGCAATTGATCGCCTACCGCCAGTGATCCCGAGGCAACGCCGCCGCGAACCTGATCGATGATTTGGCGATATACCGGCACGCCGCTCTGAAGGTCGAGACGAAAGCGGAATTGCCGACGGTAACTCATCGGCGAACAATGTACTATAACACTAGTACATTATGTCAAGAGGAAACTTGCGATGATTGAAAATGTGAAACGTCAGTTGAGAGTGGACACGCAGGGCAAAGGCATCCGCGCCGCTATTCGGGAGTGTTAGAGATCACTTTTTCCGAGAAGCTCAGCAACGGATCGCCAACCGGTTCAGGTTCGGCTTCACGGATAGTGAGCCAGTCGGTGCGAACTTTATTCCATTCCTGGATGAGGAAGCCTTGCGATTCGAAGAACTCGCGAATGTGCGTGCGTTCCCAGCAAACGATCTGCTCGAGGATCGGGATCGCCACTGCCAGCGCATTGTTGCTGAGCACGGTGCGGCGAGCGATCGGTGCAACGAACTTATTCTCGGAAACGGCGATGGTGTAGCCGTCGCGTGCATTCACGTGCAGCATGACGTGCACGTCGGAGCTCCCGTCTCCGCAGTAGACGATATGATCCGGTCCGATCTGCAGCTTCTGTTGCAGTGCGTCGAGGGTTGCGACTTTACCGTAACCGGCGGTCACTTTGCGCACGGTTTCGATTTCGCCCGAGGAGTGGTAGGTGAATTCGGTTCCGTAAACGTGGTCCGGCGGAACGATGTTCTCGAGGGCGGAGCGGACGATCTCTACGGGCGCAGCCGAGAGCACGTAGAAATCGAATTCAAAGCCAGGTATTCCGTGTGAGAGCAGGTCGTATAAACGATCGATGTTCTGTTTCAGACGAATACGTTTGCCGACTTCAGCAAGGTGATGACGGCGTACTTTGCCGTGGAACTCGGGATCGTGCAGAAGAAGATATGCGAGCTCGGCGCCCTGCTGAACCAATTGCAGTCCGGCCATACCGGCGGCCTTGCGCTCGAATTCCTCGGTCGAAATACCCAGCATTTCGCTGAGAGCGTATCCGGAATCATTGAAGCTGAGCGTCTGATCGAAATCGCTGGCTAGAATGTACCGTTTCATCAAATCAGCCATATCCCTTCCCATCCCCGTGAGAATTAGAGCACAAGGATGTGACGATTTGATTATCGATGGGGATGAGAAGAATTGTGTGCGGAATCGGCGATAGCGGGGTGCTGATCTTTGGTTGAATCGCAGGCGCTCGCACTGAATACCTTTGGAAACAGCGGCTTGCGGATCGGCTCGCGAAGCATTTATGCGGGTGAAAACATTAATCTATGGAAACGTACCAATTTGAGCATCAGCTGGCGGGCGCAGGAGCGCGCGTAATAGCAGTTTTGGGAACCCTGCGCTCGCGTGTCTCCACCTGCGGAGGCGGCGCCAGCAGCGGCAGAATACTCGGCAACATCGCGCGGGCCGCAGTCTCGCCGGCGGCAATCAGATCTGCGGCGCGATCGAAGCTGTCGTAGCTGAAGCCGCGAACGTCCGGCTCGATCCTCACGTCTGTCTGCGAGAGCCAGCCATCACACATGGTTTCCTGCGCGATCGAAAAACATTGGCCGATGACATCGAAGATGTGGCGCGGTCCCTGAAGATTTCCCCAGCTCGCGCTGAGATGCACCGCGAAGACGCGATCGGCTCCCATCTTGCGAAGCGGCTGGGCCGGAACCGGGTAAGAAAGCATGCCGTCGACAAACTGACGTTCCTGAAAGTGCACCGGGAGAAACATGCCGGGATACGCGCAACTGGCGCGCACTGGATCGATGAGATCACCTGTGCGGAAAATCATGCCTTCACCGCTGACGAAATCGGTCGCGGCAACTGCGAGTGGAATACGCAGCTCTTCGAAGGTGCGGCATTTCAGGAATCGGCAAAGGAATCCGCGCATGCGATCGTTGGACGCGAAGCCGTAGCGCGAAATGGTCCAACGGGCAAAATCTTTGAAGCGCACCAGGCGTGCGAGCTCTTCCAGCTCGCGCGTGCTCATTCCGCTGCAATAGGCGGCGCCTATGATCGATCCCACACTGGTGCCGGCGACGAAGTCGACAGCAATATTTTCTTCTTCGAGGACTTTTAAGACACCAATGTGAGCCAGGCCGCGCGCAAATCCTCCGCCAAGCGCGATACCGATTTTAGGTTTGTCAAAAGGAATTACGGTGGAGGCTGAGCGGTTGAGCTCCCCGGAAAACGCGCGAAATACCCGTGACCATCTTGCCAAAGCCCCCATGGACCAGGCCCCCGATCCCACTACTGTCTTATACCCTAAGATGCCGCTGAACTCTCGCGCGATGTAACCCAATAGGATTAGGCAGGAGTGTAACGGGAGGAAAGCGTGTGTTTGCAGCATCTGGCTGACTATCGAGAGAGCACTTCGCTAGCCGGCAGTTTATGATGGCGGACTAACCATGGCACGAGAGTTCTCGGCAGGTGGAGTACTGGTGCGCTGGCGCAAGTGCCGCTGGTGGATGGCGACCATTGAACCGCAGGGGCGCACGGCCGCTGGTCCGAGCAAGGAAACTTTGGCACTGCCAAAGGGACTTATCGATCCGGGGGAGAAGCCGGATCAGACCGCCTTGCGTGAGATTCACGAAGAGACGGGCGCCGTGGGAGAACTGGTCACAAAGCTGAAGGACATCAAGTATTTCTATGTGCGCAATTGGGGCGATGGGGCGCGAGTGTTCAAGGTGGTCAGCTTTTACCTGGTTCTGTACCGTTCAGGCAAACTGGGAAATATCACGCCAGAGATGCGCATGGAAGTGAAGCGTGCGATCTGGTTGCCACTAGACGATTGCGAGCAGCTTTCCTACAAGGGCGAACGCGAAGTGGCGCTGGCGGCACGAGAGTATGTGGCCACGCATCCTGAATTGCAGAATTCATCCGTAAAGAACGAGGCGTCTAAGTCGTAAAATCCAGCTCTGCGAGTTTGAATGCCGACGACACTACACGTTGAACGACACTTTACCGGGAAAGAGATAGTCCGAGATGTCGTGATTGGGATGGCCGATGGGCTGACGGTTCCGTTTGCCCTGGCGGCAGGTTTGTCAGGAGCGGTGAAATCAACAAATGTGGTCGTCATCGCCGGATTGGCGGAGATTGCCGCCGGATCGATCGCCATGGGACTGGGAGGATATCTCGCAGCACGAAGTGATTCCGAACACTACGATAGCGAGCGCGAGCGAGAGGTTCGCGAAGTGCGCGAGCTGCCCGACGAGGAAGAACGCGAAGTGCGCGAAGTATTGCACGAGTGGGGCATGGCGCCGGAGGAAAGCGGTCCCGTAGTGCAGGCGTTGCGGAAACGGCCCACCGCTTGGGTGGACTTCATGATGCGCTTTGAGTTGGGATTGGAGAAGCCGGATCCCGGACGCGCGGTGCGAAGCGCAGGCACGATTGCGACGTCCTACGTGGTAGGTGGGCTGATACCGCTGTTCCCTTACATGGTGATTCACCAGGCGAACCAGGCGCTGATGCTCAGCGTGGTGGTGACTTTGATAGCGCTGGGAGTGTTTGGGTATGTGAAGGGGCGGTTCACGGGGTTGGCGCCTCTTCGAAGCGCGTCACAGACAGTTGTGATCGGTGCACTTGCGGCAGGAGCGGCTTTTTTGCTAGCACGAATTATCTCGTAAGTATTTTATTTTCAAAAACTTACTTGACATTCCAGGGACAGAAAAGTAAGCTCTATTCAACTTAATAAGGCGCGCGTCGTTGCCATCCTCACCCCACATCTTCTTCGGCGCGCGCCGTTTCTATTTCTGGCGCGAGTTAAACCCTAAAGAGAGCTTCCATCCCCCCAAATAGGGTTCCTCGACTGCGCTCGGGATTTCGGCTGCGGGCTCGAACGCCCGCAAAACGCCTCAACTTCGGCGCGCGCCGTTTCTATTTCTGGCGCAAATCATCCAAACAACCCTCCTCGACCTAATCCAAAATCAGGGTTCCCTCGACTGCGCGGGATTTTGGCTGCGCGCTCAAACGCACGCAAGCCACGTCGAGCCGTTCCCGCTCTTGGCGATTTTGCCCCGCGTCCTCGGCGTCCTGAGCGGTGAACCTTTCCCATTATGAATCCGTAACTGGATGTTTTTGTGCAACTTCTGCATCTACTCTAAGTGCCGGTGTATCTTGTTCGCTGACCGTGAAATGGTCGTGGGGACCGTTTCTCTTTACTCGATTTTTCGTGCCAGGGAATCATCATGAAACGCATTGATAAAGTTGCCGTCCTGGGCGCTGGAACCATGGGCGCGCGCATTGCCGCGCATCTGGCCAACGCAGGGGTTCCTTCTTTTCTGCTGGATCGCGTAGTCCCGGACGCCGATGGCCCGGCCCGGAATGGAATTGCGGCGCAGGGGTTGGAGGCAGCGATCAAGTCGCGGCCCGCCGCATTCTTCGAGCCTTCCTTGGCGAAGCTGGTCACCATTGGCAATTTCGACGACAACTTGAAGTGGGTTGCCGAGTGCGACTGGGTGATCGAGGCGATCGTCGAGGACCTGGAGATCAAGCGGTCGCTGTTGAGGAAAGTCGAGGCCGTTCGGCAGCCGGGAACAATTATCACGACCAATACCAGCGGTCTGCCGGTAGGCAAAATCGCTGAGGGCTTCTCCGAAGATTTTCGGCGCCACTGGTTTGGGACTCATTTCTTCAATCCGCCGCGCTACATGCGACTGCTGGAACTGATTCCGACGCCGGATACCGATCCGAAAGCGATGGACACGATCGCACAGTTTTGCGATCTGCGGCTGGGTAAAGGGATCGTGTGGGCGAAGGACACTCCGAACTTCATCGGCAATCGCATCGGCACGTTTTCGGTGTTGAACGTCATGCGGTTAATGCAGGAGATGGATCTCACGATCGAAGAGGTAGACGCGCTGACCGGACAGGCCGTGGGATGGCCGAAGTCGGCGACCTTCCGGACAATCGACCTGGTGGGACTGGATGTCTTGGGGCACGTAGTTGGCAATATGCAGGCCAACGTGCGCGATGAGCGCTGCGATCTGAAGCTACCTGACTTCTACCTGCACATGCTCGAGCGCAAACTGCTGGGTGACAAAACGAAAGCGGGCTTCTACAAGAAGCAAAAAAGCCCCGAAGGCGAGCAGCGCCTGAGCATCGACTGGAAGGCGCTGGAATACCATCCGCGTAAAAAGGCGCATTTCGCCAATCTAGAAATGGCCAAGAATGTGGAGAGCACGCCTGAACGGCTAAAGATGCTGCTCACTCCTGCGAAAGGCGACAAAGCCGCGCAGTTCCTGTGGTCGGCGCTTTCGGATTTGTGGACGTACACGGCGAACCGTATTCCTGAGATCAGCGATACGGTGGTGGAAATCGATCGCGCGATGCGGCTGGGCTTCAACTGGGAGCTGGGTCCGTTTGAATTGTGGGATGCGGCAGGCGTACCCGCAACGGTGGAGCGGATGAAGAAGGAAGGTAAGCCGATCGCCGCGAATGTGGAGAAGCTGCTCTCCTCGGGCGCGACGACCTGGTACGAGGACGCGCCAAGAGTGGCCTCGGGCAGGTGTTACTTGGACTTAGGCTCGCTGAGTTACCAGCCTGTGCAGGTTCCCGAGGGCGTCTGGTCCGTTTCCGTTGCAGAGAAATCTAATGGAGTAGTCAGAAAGAATGCCGGTGCCTCGCTGATCGATCTCGGCGATGGCGTGGGCTGCATCTCGTTCCACTCGAAGATGAACGCGATAGGCGGCGACATCGTGCAACTGATCACCGAGACCTTGAGGCCGGGATCAAAGGTCGGCGCGAACTTTGACGCGTTCGTGATCACGAATGATGCGGCGAACTTCAGCGTAGGCGCCAACATCATGCTGCTGCTCATGTCGATACAGGAGCAGGAGTGGGATGAGATCGACTTCATGATCCGCGGCTTCCAGGGAATGACGCAGACGATCAAGTTTTCACCGAAGCCGGTGGTGGTAGCTCCCTTTGGCATGGCCCTTGGTGGAGGATGTGAAGTGGCCTTGCATGCGCCCGTCCGCCAGCCTCACGCAGAGCTTTACATGGGGTTGGTGGAGGTCGGCGTTGGACTGCTGCCGGGCGGCGGCGGCTGCAAGGAGATGACGTTGCGCGCCGTGGATGCTGCGAATGCGATCCGCAAAGATGGGCGGGGCGAGTCAGTCGAAATCATGGAGGCCATGAAGCGGACCTTCGAGACAGTTGCCATGGCCAAGGTATCGACATCTGCAAACGAGGCACGTGGGCTTGGCTTCCTGCTGAATGGTGACGAGATTGTGATGAACCGCGAGCGCGTGCTGGCGGATGCGAAGGATCGTGCGCTGGAGATGGCGCGTTCGGGCTATCGGGCTCCGGTTCCAAGAACCGATGTGCCAGCCCCGGGCGAAAGCATTCTCGCGACACTCAAACTCGGCGTTCATCTGATGCGGCAGGGCGAGTACATCAGCGATCACGAACAGAAAGTCGGCAACAAAGTGGCTGAAGTCTTATGCGGTGGAGCGGTCTCGCCAGGGACTCCGGTGAGTGAGCAGTATCTGCTCGACCTGGAGCGCGAAGCGTTCAAGTCGCTGTGCGGCGAGAAGAAGACACAAGAGCGGATCGCGTTCACGCTGAAGATGGGAAAGCCGTTGAGGAACTAAGTTAATTCACCGCGGAGGACGCAGAGAGCGCCGAGAAGAACCTCTTGGTTTTAAATCTTCTGTGTCCTCTGTGTCCTCCGTGGTGAAAAGAGGGTTTTAAAATGCGAGAAGCAGTAATCGTAAGTTCGGTTCGTACTGCCGTGGGCAAGGCCTTCAAAGGGACGCTGCGTACGACGCGCCCTGATGACTTGGCGGCTACGGCAATCAAAGGTGCGCTGGAACGCGTGCCGCAGGTGGATCCCAAAGAAATTGAAGACGTGATCATCGGCTGCGCGATGCCGGAGGCCGAGCAAGGCATGAACGTGGCGCGCATTGCGTCGTTACGCGCAGGACTGCCGGTTGAATGCTCAGCGATGACAATCAATAGATTCTGTTCATCTGGATTGCAGGCGATTTCGCTGGCGGCGGATTCGATTGCGTCGGGCCGCGCTGAGATTGCTGTCGCGGGCGGGGTTGAGTCGATGACCATGATCCCGATGGGCGGACACAAGGTTTCGGCGAATCCGTGGCTGATTTCGAATTATCCGGATGCGTATCTTTCGATGGGATTGACGGCCGAGCGCCTGGCTCAGCGATTTCACATTTCGCGCGAAGAGGCTGACCAGTTCTCGTTGCGGTCGCATCAGAAGGCGATTGCAGCGATCCAGGCGGGTCGCTTCGAGGATGAAACCGTCCCGGTACCGGTGAGCTTTACGACTCCGAATGGGTCGAAGCCGAAGCGGGTGGAGATCACGTTCAAAGTCGACGAGGGCCCCCGCGCAGACTCGACGTTAGAAGCGCTGGCGAACTTGAAGCCGGCGTTCCACGCCAAGGGTACGGTAACGGCAGGCAATTCGTCGCAAATGTCGGACGGCGCCGCGGCGGCGGTGCTGATGTCTGCCGACCGCGCGAAGCAGTTGGGCCTGAAGCCGCTGGCGCGATTGGTGGCTTTCGCGACAGCGGGATACAAGCCGGAAGAAATGGGGCTGGGTCCGGTGTTCGCGATTCCGAAGGCACTGAAGATCGCGGGACTGAAACTTTCAGACATCGAAGTGTTCGAACTGAACGAGGCGTTCGCGGCGCAGTCGTTGGCGGTGATCAAGGAAGCGGGGCTGGATCCGGAGAGAGTGAATCCGAATGGCGGCGCTATAGCCCTGGGACATCCACTGGGCTGCACAGGAGCGAAGCTGACGGCGACGATCATCCGCGAGTTGCAGCGGCGCAAGGCGCGCTACGGCGTGGTGACGATGTGCGTGGGTGGCGGCATGGGTGCTGCGGGAGTTTTTGAAAGTTTGCAATAAGAGCAATTCACCACGGAGACACGGAGGCACGGAGAAAAGCGAGTTTTAGATTTGGAAGGTTCAGTTTTGAGAATTTCAGATTTTCTCTGTGTCTCTGTGTCTCCGTGGTGAAAAAGGTTTTGTGAGAGTTCATGGCGACAGCAAGATTACCAAACGCAAAGTGATTGGCGGGAGTTTCCTGCTCGACGAGACACCGGTCGAGGAAGTGTTTACTCCCGAAGACTTCAACGAGCAGCATCAACTCATTGCGCAGACCACGGAAGATTTCGCGAACAACGAAATCGTTCCGAACATCGACAAGATCGAGCACAAAGATTTTGCGCTTACGCGTGAGCTGATCAAGAAGGCCAGCGAACTGGGCATCAGCTCGGTTGACGTGCCGGAAGAGTACGGCGGCATGGAGATGGACAAGATGTCGTCGGCGATTATCGCCGACCGCATCGCCAAGTCCGGGAGCTTCTCGGTGAGCTTCCTGGGACACTCGGGTATCGGCACACTGCCTATCGTCTATTTCGGAACAGAAGAGCAGAAGAAGAAGTACGTACCGAGGCTGGCTTCCGGTGAACTGGTGGGCGCGTATGCGCTTTCGGAGTCGTCCTCGGGATCGGATGCGCTGAATTGCCGCACTAAGGCTGTGCTTTCGCCGGACGGCAAGCATTACGTCCTGAACGGCGAGAAGATGTGGATTACGAATGCATCGTTTGCCGACGTGTTTATTATCTTCGCCAAGATCGACGGCGAGAAGTTCACGGCGTTCATCGTTGAGCGCGGCTACCCTGGGTTCTCCGTCGGCGCGGAAGAACACAAGATGGGCATCCGAGGCTCATCGACCTGCCCGTTGATCCTGAACGACTGCAATGTTCCAGTCGAGAACCTGCTCGGGGATATCGGCAAGGGGCACATCATCGCCTTCAACATCCTGAACATCGGGCGATTCAAGCTGGGCGCAGCGTGCGTAGGTGGAGCGCGCAATAGCCTGCAGAGCGCGATCGGCTACGCCAAGCAGCGCAAGGCGTTTGGCAAAACAATCGCCGACTTCGGCATGATTCGCGAAAAGCTGGCCAACATGGCGGCGCAAGTCTATGCAGGCGAGGCGGTCACGTATCGGACCGTTGGCATGATGGACGTGGCGCTGAACGAGGTGGATAAGGCCGCACCCGATGCGAATCAGCAGACCCGTAAGGCGATTGAGGAATACGCAGTCGAGTGCTCGATCATTAAGGTGTGGGGCTCGGAGATGCTGGACTACGTGGTCGACGAGACCGTGCAGATCTATGGCGGCTACGGCTTCGTCGAGGAGTATCCGGCAGAACGGGCTTACCGCGATTCGCGGGTGAACCGCATTTTCGAAGGCACGAACGAGATCAACCGGCAGATCGCCATTGGCTGGATGCTGAAGAAGGCAATGTCGGGGCAACTGGCGCTGATGCCGGCGATCAAGAAGGTGCTGGACGAAGTGATGGCTGGGCCGAGCTTCGGTGAAGGACTCGAGGGTCCGCTGGCGGCGGAGCGGGCGATCATCGCCAATGTGAAGAAGATCGCGCTGTTCGCCTCGGGATCGGCGTCGCAGAAATACATGCAGGCAATCGGCGAGCAGCAGGAGATCCTGGGCGCGCTGGCCGATATCCTGATCGAAGCCTATGTCGCCGAATCGACGGTATTGCGCACGCAAAAGCTGGTGCAGAGCCAGGGCGAAACGGCGGCAGCGCTCGCGATCGCCTACACGCAGCTGTATCTGTCGGACGCGATGAACCGGATCGAGGCTTCGGCGAAGCGCGTGATTGCCGCGGTTTCTGAGGGCGATATGCTGCGCACGCAGATGGCGATCCTACGACGGCTGGTGAAGTACGAGCCGTTCAACACGATTGGCCTGACGCAGCAGGTAGCAGCGAAGGTGATCGACGCAGGCAAGTACGTTACGGCGTAGCAGACACGTTCCTGGACAAAAATTGGCAGCCTTGCGAGGCTGCCTTTTTTTGCGTCTGAATGCCGATCGCGAAACCCCAAGGGCCGATTTGGGTTTGAGTTCCTGGAAGGGATGCGGGGGAGGGCCCAGCAGGCGTTCGTGGCTGCAATCCCAGAAGACGCAGGTAACCTAGGGACGTATCCCACTCGTAACTTGAACGTGGGACCTTAAGGGTCTACTTTAGCTCACCCGTAGTCAGTGGGGAGGTATGCGATGTTCGCAGTCACTTTGGTAGTTTTGTTCTTCTTCGCGATTGGAATTGCCGCGAGCTCGGAAGAGACGCACATGCGGCAGCAGGCGAAGCAGATCGCTCAGCGGCACTTCTAAGCGCGAGCATCAACACGAGTCCGGTCTTCCTCCCTACAGCCGTTCCCTAGCTGAAAGCCCAAAAACCAAGTACCGCGCTTACGATGCGACAGCAGGCATTTCCAGGCGCCGGCGAACTTCGTCCAGCATAGCGGCCGTGCGACTGGCGCCGCAGCGCGTGACGCCCATCTCGCGAAGCTTCAATAGAGTGTCCAGGTCCCGTACGCGACCAGCGGCCTTAACCTGCACGTTCTTGCCTACGTTCTTCAGCATCAGGTCAATGTCTTCGAACGTGAATCCGCCCGTGCCATAGCCGGTGGAGGTCTTCACCCAATCGGCGCCAACTTCGGTGCAGATCTCGCAGAGCGCAACCTTCTGCTCGCGATTCAGATAACAGTTCTCGAAAATGACTTTGACCTTCCCGCCGGAATCGTGTGCCAGATCGACGATCTGCTTGATCTCGTCCTGGACGTAATCGAAGTGGCCGCTCAGCACCTGGCTGATATTGACCACCATATCCAACTCGAGGCAGCCATCGGCAAGGGCCTGTTTTGACTCGGCAAGCTTGGTGGCCGTGGTGTGGCCGCCGTGGGGGAAACCGATGGTGGTGCCGGGAGCGACGCCGGCGCCACGCAGCAGTTCGGCGCACCGTTTCAGATAAAACGGCATGATGCAGACGCTGGCGACCTGATAGCGATTCGCCAGTTCAATGCCGAGATCAAGCTCCGCGACCGGCAGCGTCGGATTCAGGAGCGAGTGGTCGATCATGCCGGCAACATCTTCGTAGGTGAAATTCAGGTTAGCCATGGAATCACTTCTCATCTGCCGAAGGACCGTAGAGTCCGGGCACGGGAATGTCGTTCAGCCGCATGTACATGGTGAGCTGTCCGCGATGATGTATGGAATGATTCATCATCATGTTACGAATGACCTCGGCGCGGGTCAGGGTAAACATCTTGCGCCCAGACGATAGAAGACTCCACGGCTCGGCGAGCGCTCCATCAGTCGCGCGGGCGAGAGCGACGCGGGCGTCAGCGACATTCTTGTCAAAGCGCGCCAGGACTTCCGCAGTCGAGTTCAGTGGGATGGTGCGCTGCGGCGGAGCACCCGCCGGACTCAAGTCGAAGTCATCTTGATTGAGGGCGCGTTCCGTCCATACCGGGATGTTGGCCAGGTGAGTCACGAGCCATCCCATGCTGCCTGATTTTGGATGCGGCTTATAGTCGAACTTGTCATCTGGGATGCGCTCCAGCGTTTTGCGGGTACTCGCCATTTCCTTGTCGAACTCCGGAAGAAGCGAATCGATAATCGCCATAGTTTGCCTTTCTAGACGGCTGGTTCCTGCGGATCTTTCTGCTGCTTCAATTCGTCCATCACGCTGCGAATCAACTCCTTGGCTTCTTCGAGCGACTGCATAATGATCTGAATATCCATTACGGGTTTGCCGGGCCAGCGCTGGCTCTGGCAATAGACTCCATGCTGCCCGACGAGTGCCATTGCGTCTGTGACGACGTCCATTGTTACAGCAAGTCGGCCGCGCGCGGGGCCCATCATGAACTCGTATTTCTCGAGTTCGTCACGATGCGTTTCAAAAGCGGACATGGGCTGATTGTACGAGGAGCTGGCAGTTTGTGATAATCATCCCGCTTACGATTTGTATTTTTTGAAGCTTGTTTCGAACGAGGAGGAGAGATGCGGAAAGCCTTACTGATTTTTGCAGCACTGATTTGCACATTCACGATTTGTGCTTTGACCGTGGCCGCGCAGGCGGGCGGCGACAAGAGCAAGCGGCCAAGTCCCCCGGGACAAGCGAGCGTCACGCTTGCAGATGGGAAGACGATCACGATTGACTACAGCCGTCCTTCGGCAAAGGGCCGGCAGGTCTTCGGCGGCTTGGTGCCTTATGGCAAAGAGTGGCGAACGGGCGCTAACGAAGCGACGACGTTCGTGACCACTACCGACTTGATGGTGGGCGACAAGCATGTGCCCGCGGGAAACTACACGCTGTACACAATCCCCAATCAGCAGCAATGGACGCTGATCATCAATAAACAGACCGGACAATGGGGAACGGTGTACGACGAAAAGCAGGACTTGGTGCGTGTTCCGATGAAGGTCAGCAAGACAGCGGCGCCGGTGGAGCAGTTCACGATCGAGTTGAAACAGGCTGGTCCGAAAGCCGCGACCTTAAACCTCGTGTGGGCGGACACACAGGCGAGCGTGGATATCACAGCGCACTAACAGCCATTAACCACGAAGGACACCAAGGAACACAAAGTAAAACCCCCAGTTCTGGGGGTTTTTGTTTTTCACTTTGTGAACCTTCGTGTCCTTGGTGGTGAAAATTACTCCGCGGCGGATTTTGCCTGCTTCTTCCATCTCAGCACTGGCTGTCTCGCGGCGCGAACCTCATCCAGACGCGAGATGCGCGTGGTATGAGGCGCGTTCAGAACCGTCTCCGGTTCCTCTTCGCATTCTTTCGCAATCGCTTTCATCGCGTCGATGAACAGGTCGAGCTCTTCTTTTGACTCGCTTTCCGTAGGCTCGATCATCATGGCGCCGGGTACGATCAGCGGGAACGAGACTGTGTAAGAGTGGAATCCGTAATCGATGAGCCGCTTGGCAACGTCGCCGGTCTTAACGCCCTTACGCTGCTGGATGCGGTCGTTGAAGACCACTTCGTGCAGCGTCTGCGTCTTATAGGGCAGCTCATAGACGCCTTCCAGCTTCTTGCGAATGTAGTTGGCATTGAGGACCGCGTCTTCTGTGGTCTGGCGCAAGCCATCGGGACCGTTCGCAAGGATATAAGCCAGGGCGCGAACGTGCATGCCGAAATTGCCGTAGAAGGCGCGCACGCGGCCAATGCTCCGAGGACGGTTGTACTCGAAACCGAGCGTCCCGTCGGATTTTTCGACGACTACAGGCGTCGGCAGAAATGGCTCGAGAATCTTTTTGCAGGCTACGGGACCAGAACCCGGACCGCCTCCGCCGTGTGGCGTGGAGAACGTCTTGTGCAGGTTCAGGTGCATCACGTCGACGCCGTTCTTGCCGGGCTGCGTTTTGCCGCAAAGCGCGTTCATGTTCGCGCCGTCCATGTAGAGCAGCGCGCCCTTGCGATGCAGAATTTCGGCGATGCGATGAATGTCGCTCTCATAGACGCCGATGGTACTCGGGTTGGTGAGCATGAGCGCGGCGACATCTTCAGTCACCTGCTTCTCGAGCGCGACGAGGTCGACCATTCCCTTCTCGTTCGACTTCAGGTTCTCAACGGCGTAACCCGCGATAGCAGCCGTAGCTGGATTCGTGCCGTGCGCTGAGTCCGGGATGAGAATCCTCTTGCGCGGATTACCTTGTGATTCGAGATAAGCGCGAACCAGTAGAATGCCGGTGAGTTCCCCGTGAGCTCCGGCGGCGGGCTGCAGGGTGATTGCGTCCATGCCGGTGATTTCGATCAGGCACTCCGAGAGCAGTTGCAGGATCTTCATCGCGCCCTGCGAGAGCTTTTCCGGCTGATAAGGATGCGCCCCCGCGAGACCGTCCATGCGCGCGACCACTTCGTTGATGCGCGCGTTGTACTTCATCGTGCAGGAGCCGAGCGGGTAGAGTCCGGTATCGACGCCGTAATTCCACGTGGAGATGCGCGTGAAGTGGCGGATGATTTCGATCTCGCTGACTTCCGGCAGTTCGGCGGCTTCTTCGTCTTTGCGTTCCAGCTTGCCGAGTACCTTGGAGACGTTCACGTCGGGCACGTCGAGCGGCGGAAGCTTGTAAGCTTTCTTGCCGGGCGAGGACTTCTCCATGATGAGGCCCTCGTTCTGATTGACGTGCGTGGTGGCCTTCTTGATGTCGCGGTCGCTCATTACGCCACCTCCTTGGCAGCGGCGTCGATAGCCGCGCGTGGGGTCACCTCGGTAAAGCACCAAAGAGATGCGTTCCCGAGCTCCGGATAAAACTTCTTCAGCGGGAAGCCGCCGACAATCTTGCGGTCAAGCAGGCGATCGTTGATAACGCGCGAGTCGTCTTTCGTCTGCACAACAAACTCGTTGAAACGTGGCGCGCCACTGAACAGCACTTTGGCTTTGCGACCGAATTCTTCGGCAGCGTAGGCCGTCTTCGCCAGGTTCTGCTGCGCCAGCTCGCGAATACCTTCACGGCCGTAAACGGTCATGAAAACGGTCGCCATCAGCGCGATCAGCGCCTGGTTGGTGCAGATATTCGACGTAGCCTTCTCGCGGCGGATATGCTGCTCGCGCGTGGAGAGCGTGAGCACGAATCCGCGGCGTCCCTGCTTGTCGACGGTCTCGCCGACGAGGCGTCCCGGCATCTGGCGCACGAACTTTTCTTTTGTGGCGATCACGCCGGCATACGGTCCACCGAATCCGACGGGCACGCCGAAGGACTGCGCTTCCATGGCCACGATGTCAGCTTCCGCCGGCGGACGAACAATCCCAAGCGAAACCGCTTCGGCGATAGCAACGACCAGCAGCGCGCCTTTCTTATGCGCGATGTCGGCGATGGCGGCCACATCTTCGAGTGTGCCGAAGAAATTCGGCGATTGAATTAACACGCACGACGTCTTGTCGGTGACGGCCTGGTCGAGAGCCGCGAGATCGACGCGTCCGTTCTCCTGGTAGCCGACTTCGGCCAGCGACATCCCCTGATTCTTTGCGTAGGTGGTGAGCACTTCGCGGTATTCGGGATGCACGCTGCGCGCGATCACGGCTCCCGTGCGTTCCGTGATGCGGTCGGCCATGAGCACGGCTTCGGTGGCGGCGGTCGATCCGTCATACATCGAGGCATTCGCCACTTCCATGCCGGTCAGTTCGCAGATCATCGTCTGAAATTCAAAGATCGCCTGCAGTGTTCCCTGTGCGATCTCCGGCTGGTAGGGCGTGTACGCGGTGAAGAACTCACCACGCGAAATCAGGCTGTCGATCACCACCGGGCGGTAGTGGTAGTAGGCTCCGGCGCCGAGAAAACTGGTGTAGCCGAGCGCGTTCTCCGCGGAGCGCTGGCTGAAGTAGTCGAAAATTTCCGACTCGGCCATCTGGCGCGGAATGTTGAGGTCGCCCGTTACTTTCGAGTTGGGCGGGATAGGCGCGAAGAGGTCGTCGATAGAACGAACGCCAATTTCGCGCAGCATCTGGTCGCGGTCACTGGGTGACTTTGGAAGATAGCGCATATTATCCGGGTGTGACCCTCGCCGTTGGATTCAACCACTCACTCGCAGGAGCGGAACAGGCGAGATCGCTGTCGAGGGGATCACAGATGATTGTAAATGGCGGAGGGCGAATTCGTCAGCGTAGACGGGAGAAAGCTGAGGATTTTGCGGGAAAGGAAAGAGCGGAAGCCAGATTTCACCACGGAGACACAGAGGAAATCGGGGGATCGGGTAATTGGTAATCGGGTAATCTGAAAACCTAAAGTCGCAACCGGCTTTTTCGATTACCCGATTACCCGATTTCAAATTGCCCGATTCTTATGCTCCTTCTTCGGCGATGAACTTTTCATAGTCAGCGGCGGAGAGCAGTCCGCTGGCATCTCCCGCACTGCTGAGCGTCAGCTTGATGATCCAGGTATTGTTGGCGTCCTGATTAATTTTCTCGGGCGCCGAAGCAAGCGCGTCGTTGATCTCGGTAACCGTGCCGCTGACGGGCGCATACAGATCGGAGACGGCCTTCACCGACTCAACCGTGCCAAAGCTCTTCCCTGCCGTAATGGTCGCGCCGACTTTTGGCAATTCGACGAAAACGATGTCGCCGAGCGAGTTCTGGGCGTGGTCGGTGATGCCAACCGTGCCGGTGTTGCCGTTAATCTTGATCCACTCGTGTTCTTTGGTGTACTTCGCGTCAGTCGGATAAGCCATGATGATCTCCAGAAAACCTTAATCTAAACCACAAAGGGCACATAGGAACACAAAGTCACGCCGTCTTCTTCGGCCGCTTGTAAAACGGCGTCGGGATCACGCGCGCTTTGACCGCCTGTCCACGAATCTCGACAGCGAGTTCGGAATCCACCGTCGAATGCTCCGGCGGCACATAGGCGAGTGCAATGTTCTTCTTGAGGAACGGCGCATAGGAACCACTGGTGACGTAGCCGATCTCGTTGCCCTTCAGGTCCTGAACCTTGTAGCCGTCTCGCGCTATGCCACGCTCCAGCATCTCGAGGCCAATCAGCGTTCGCTTCAGACCTGCGGCTTTTGCCTTCACCAGTGCGTCTTGGCCGGTGAACTCGGCCTTGTCGATTTTGCAGAAGCGATCAAGCCCGGCTTCCCACACATTGATCGTGTCGGAGATCTCGTGGCCGTAGAGCGGCAGCTTCCCTTCCAGACGCAGCGTGTTGCGCGCGCCCAGTCCGGCGGGAATGGCGCCGAACTCTTTGCCTGCTTCCAGAACTTTGTTCCAAACCATCGCGCTGGTCTCGGGATCGGAAGGCACATAAATCTCGAAGCCGTCTTCGGCGGTGTAGCCGGTGCGCGCGATCAGAATGTTTTTCAATCCGGCGACAGTGCCGTGGGTGAACCAGTAGAACTTCACCTTGCTCAGATCTGCATCAGTCAGCTTCTGCAAGGTGTCGACGCCGCGCGGACCCTGGATCGCGATCTGCGTGAAGTTGTCGCTCAGATCGGTAACGGTGCAGTTGAAGCCACGAGCGTTTTCACGCACCCAGTTGAAATCTTTTTCACGTGTGCCGGCATTGATCACGATCAGGTAGTCGTCGTCCGCCATCTTGTGCACGATCACGTCGTCCACAAAAGTCCCTCGCGGATAAAGCATCGCCGAATACTGCGCTTGCCCAACGTTCAGCTTCGACGCGTCATTGATGGTGATGTGCTGGATAGCCGCGAGCGCCTCCGGTCCGTGGACGCGAATGTCACCCATGTGACTCACATCGAAAACGCCAACACCGTTGCGCACCGCGAGATGCTCGGCGATCAGTCCGCCGTGTTTGGGATATTCGACTGGCATGTCCCAGCCGTTGAAGTCGACCATCTTGGCGCCCATCTGGCGATGAACGGCATTCAGTGCGGTTTTACGGGGCGTGGCGACATCAGGGGAGACAGACAAAATCGGTTCCTCTCTGCGAGCCCGGGCGCTGCTGGGCAAACTCGAAAAGTTAACACAATGGGCGGGGAATGAAAAATCCGAACGCCGGGTCGGAAGGCAGGCTGCAACCGCCACATTTGTGAGGCAACTTAGAATTTACGCCGAGAAATCCTATGAAAAGTAACTATCTGTGGAAAAAGTAAGGGCGTTTGCGCTTGCGTTGAAACGATTAGATACCGATAATCACGCGTAGGTCACGAGCTCTTTATAAACCCGTGCATCGATACAAACGAACTGACGTTCTGCGAATTCTTCGCATCACGCCGCGACAGCTGATCCAATGGCAAAAAGCCGGGCTGGTAGCGGCAGCGGAACCCTTCTCCTTTTTTGACCTCCTCCAACTGAAAAAAGTACGCGACCTGCGCGCCAAGCGCGTGCGTCCGGCGGTGATTCGCGAGTCGCTGATCGCCATGCAGAAGCAGGTGGCTGGAATGGAGAATCCGCTGTTGGAAGCGGGAACATTCATGACGGGATCGCGGGTAGCTTTCCGTCATGATGGCCGTGCGCTGGAGCCATTGGCTGGGCAGTGGGTGATGGACTTCGAGCCGAGCGGCGAAGTAGTCCCTGCCAATGCCAAGATGACCATGCTGTACCAGACGGAGACGGCAGCCGAGTTCTTCGCCCGTGGCATCACGCTGGAAGAAGACCCGAACTCGCAGCTCGAAGCCATGGAGTGCTATCGGCAAGTCCTGGAACTTGAGCCGAATCACGCCGCCGCGCACATCAATCTGGGCACGCTTTACTACAACGCGCAGGATTATTTGAAGGCAGAGTCTCACTACCGCAAGGCGATCGATGCCGACGCGCGATATGCGCTCGCTTATTTCGACCTCGGCAACGTTCTCGACGAAACTGGACGCATTCAGGAAGCGATCAAGGTTTACCAGATCGCGCTGCAGCTGGCGCCTACATATGCCGACGCGCATTACAATCTTGCGCTCGCCTATGAAAAGGTACGCGATCCTCGCCGTGCTCTGCAGCACTGGAAGGCCTACGTGCAGCTGGATTCCGGAAGCGCATGGGCTGCTCATGCGCGCAGCCAGATTCAGCGAATTCTGGAAGGCGAGAAGCTGAAAGTGGTATATCGGCGGAAGTAGCCAGTCTTTCAGTCACTCAGTCTTTCAGTCACTCAGACGTCCAAAGCTGTCCTGTTTTATCCCACGTCCCTTGGCTTTCAAAACCGAATCTGCTTTCTAAGGCGGCGACCTGCTGGCGAGCTTACCCATCAGGGCGACCGAGCAACTGATCGACTGAAAGACTCCGTTTCCGCATCTACTCTGGAAATCAGGCTCCCCGGCACAACCTCCCTTAAGGCCCAGGAATCTCTTGATGGAACCTGACGGATTGTTGTAGGTCTCCTCCACTTCGTCGCCGAAGGAGAACATATGCCTAAGAATTTCAAATTTGCCGTTTTCTCACTGGCTTTAACGCTCGCATGCGGTGCAACGTTTGCTGTTGCGCAAACATCCAGCACGCCCTCAGCCACGGGGCAGTCTCCGAGTGCCAGTTCACAAGCCAATCCTGGTGGCCAGACCGCCGGCACAGCGGGCGCAACGCAGGCAGCACCCGCGCACAGCCAGGTAGACGAAACGATCGCGTGGCTCACGGAGAGCGTGAATCTAACTCCGGATCAACAGAACAAGCTGCGGCCAATTCTGCAGGGTGAAGTGAGCCAGATGAGCGCAGTGAACAGCGACTCCACTCTCACGCCAGAACAGAAGCAGCAGAAGATGGTCGACATCCGCCGAGCAGCCGGACCGCAGATCCAGTCAGTCCTGACCCCCGAGCAACAGCAGAAGCTGACGCAAATGCGACAGTCACAGCAGGGTGGAGCGAGTCCGCAGCGATAAGTTGCTAACCAGTCCAATGGAGTGGCAGGTTGAACCCTGCCACTTTGTTTGGGCGCTCCCAACAACCTTCGACAGGCATGCCTAGACCGCGCCTTCGGACACAGCGCCCGCGCCTGACTCATATGCGGCTGAGTGGAATGGGGCTGCAATGGATTCGTAGACTTGCGCCTCGCCACTTAACCTACCTGCACCAGAATCTTCTTGTAGTGCGATGGCTTCTCACTCCACGAACGCAAAGCCCCAGCCGCGTCCTCTAAAGGAACGACCAGACTCACGGCCTGGTCCACCGGAAATCGCTTCGCTTCCAGCAGCGCGATCACCGCGCGAAAGTCCTCGGGCAGGGCGTTACGCGATCCGAGAATATCCAACTCCTTTTGCACGAACAGCCGGGTCTCGTAGTTCACCAATTCTTTCGCATAGCCGATGTACACCACCCTGCCGGTAAATGCGACCTCCTCCACGGCGGCGCGAAACGTTGCAGGTGTACCGATCGCTTCGATTACTACGTCGGGGCCTCTCCCCCCAGTCATTTCCCGCAACGAGTCGCGTAGCGACTCTTTACTGGTGTTGATAGTGTGAGTACCGCCTGCGACTCGCGCAAGCTCCAGCTTTTGATCGTCCACATCAACGCAAATTGTCATCGCGCCGCGAGAAGCAGAACCAGCTACCGCTCCTAGCCCAACTCCGCCGCAACCCAGAACCGCGACTGTATCGTTTGCTGTTACGCGTCCACGCGCTACGGCATGAAAGCCTACTGTCAGCGGTTCGACGAGGCAGAGTTCCTTGCGCGTGAGTTTCGCCGGGTACAACTTTTCAGCCGGCATTACGATGAATTCTGTGAGTGCACCATCCCTCTGCACACCGAGCGTCTGGTTGAACTGACAGGCATTGGGACGCCCCCGTTGGCACGATGCGCATTCACCGCAGCTTGTGTAAGGGGACAAAGCCACATCGGTTCCAGAGGCCAGGCCACTGTCGCAGCCAGGTTCAACGACGGTCGCGCACACTTCATGTCCCAGGATTCGTGGAAAAGAGATCAGTGGGTTCAGCCCACGAAAAGAATTCAAGTCGCTTCCGCAGAAGCCCACCATCCGGACTTTCAGCAATACGTCTCGGTTGCCTGCAACCGGCTCTGGGACGATTTCGATTGATGCGTGCTCTGGCTTTTGGAGTACGAGTGCTTTCACAACAGTTCCTCAGTTCTCATAGGGGCTGGATTGAGACTTCCTGGGCGCGTTTGCATCAAATTCCGCAACGCCCTTCTCGGTGCTCCGGATACGTCGTGCAGGACTTCGTGTTCCAAGAGTCGCGGGCATGGTAAGAGTTCTTGATGGCTTTTGTACAGAATTGCCTGCGCGGCCATCCTCGTGACGTGTCTCATCGGAGGGACTGAGCGTACAGACTGAAGACCACTCTGCCAGGTTTAGAGCATAAGAATGGGCGTTATGTCCTCATCGTCGACGGCGTCCCTAACTTTGAGCACACAGGGGAACAACTCGACGGCCTGGCGGGTCTACTAACTGGCGGGTCCACTAAGTTGTTGATTGTTTGGTGGACCTGGTCGGGATCGAACCGACGACCTCTTCCATGCCATGGAAGCGCGCTCCCAGCTGCGCCACAGGCCCACTTTGAGGAAGCTATAACAGAGGCAAACTTATTCTCGCCTACCCTATCGTGATAGTCAAACTCCGAACGAAGCCGTCGCCCTTTTGCACCGACCTCTTGCTGCGGACGCATAAGCATCCCAAATTAAGGGAGATGGGATGGCAGAGAAATATCCACACCGCGGATCGTACGCAGCGTTCTTGTCGCTTTCAGCGCTGTTGTTTGTTCTCGTCATGCTGGTCGTATGGTTCTGGCTACGGGAACGCAAACCGGTTCCGGTACACACTTCCAATCCGCAATCGAGCAGTTTATGCAAACCCGTTCAGGACGAATGCAGCAATGGGATTCGCGCTTCTGCTCCCATTCCTGCATAATGTTTCCTGCAATTCCGGCAGTGCTGGTCCGCAGCACTGCTGTGCCAAGCGATACAGTCATGCAAACTCCCAAACTTCTACTCATCTCAGCCCTCGGCACCGCGCTGTTTGTACCGGCGGCCGTAGCCCAGTCCCAACCTGTTGTGCTGCCAGTATCGACAACCGTTCCGGCACCTCTACCCGCCCCCGCGGCAAACATCAGCGCGATGCTCGGACGCCTGGACCAGATCAGCCAGTCCATGCAGATCAACCTGGCGAAACTGCGCATCGAGCGCTGGAAGGCCGACTCTTCGACCAAGGCGCAGGCTGAGGGAAACGTGACCTCTCTGCAGCGGAACTTGAGCGCTGCCCTGCCGAACGTAGTGGGAGAGGTCAGGAATGATCCTGCGAACCTGACCAGCGGACTGAAGCTTTATCGCAACGTCAATGCTCTCTATGAAGTGTTGTCGAGCGTGACCGAGTATGCGGGAGCCTTTGGCTCGAAAGAAGACTACCGCTCGCTGGGAACGGACGCCGCAAATCTCGACGACGCTCGACGCCTCCTGGCTGACCAACTGGAAAGTCTTGCGTCGGTCAAGGAAACGCAGATGATGCAGCTGAGAAATCAGGCCATAGCTGCGCAAGCAGCGGCACCGTCCGCTGCGCCGAAGAAGATCATTGTAGACGACAACACCCCGCCCAAGAAAACGGCTAAAAAGAAGAAACCGGCGACCCCTGCCACAGCCAGCGGGACGCCGACGCCGGCGTCTTCCACCCCTCAGTAACCCTCTGGTACATGGCCTGGCGGCCTCGAAATTCCGGGAACAAATCTCATCCGATGGGGTCTAACAGTAGTGTGGGCCCCGTTAGGAATGCGCCCGGAGTTGCCAAGGCGGTTCCGGCTCGCGAGAAGTTTGCTGTGCTCGGCATCGGCCGCGCTGTACGCAGTATGCGGTGCGTTACCGGGGTGTGTTGTTGTTGCCATAAGTTCCTGCTAATGTTGGGGGTGACGCCGTGAGATCCATGGCGGGAGCAGCAACCTTGGGCAACTTAGCTGGCGCTCTGGAGTTACGAGCGGACGAATCTTCGATTGTGGCCGAACTGAAAGCCGGATCCGAAGACGCATACGCTTGGCTCATCAATCAGTACCAGCCGCCCGTATACAACCTGGTCTACCGCATATTGAACGACTCTGCGGATGCTGCTGACACAACACAAGAAGTGTTTTTGAAGGTTTTCCGGGGCATGCAGCACTTCAACGGTGCTTCCAGCCTGAAAACCTGGATTTACCGGATCGCGGTGCATGAGGCTTCGAACCGGCGGCGCTGGTGGTTCCGGCACAAGTCGCGGGAAACATCGATGGAACTGGAGCCCGGTGGCGAATTTGAAGAGCAGCACGGTCCATGCTTGAAGGACATTTTGGTCGACGAGCGGACGTCTCCCTTTGACGATATGGCGCGCACTGAGATGCGTGCCCGGGTAGAAGACGCGCTGCGCGAGGTGTCCGAACCGTATCGGACGACGCTGGTGTTGAGAGACATGGAAGAACTCTCCTACGAAGAGATTGCCGAAGTAATGGATGTTTCCCTGGGGACGGTGAAGTCGCGCCTGACTCGCGGACGGGAGGCTTTGAAGAAGAAACTGGAACGATTCCTTCAGGAATCGACAGCGGCTTCCAGGCTGCCCAACCGGTCCGCACGAGAGACCGTAGGACGAGGCGGGCGTGAAATCGAGGTTACGTCATGAAGTGCACGAAGGCGAAATCACTACTTTCGTGGCATCTGGATGGGAACCTGGAGATCGAAGATCGACGGGCTTTAACCGAACATCTGGGATCTTGCACAGACTGCCACGCTGAACTGCTCTCGTTGAAGCAGATGCGATCACTCGTCCACTCTGCAGGGCGGCAACCTGCCCCTGCGGATCTGGCCCTGAAAATTAGACTGGCATTGTCACGCGAGGCTTCGAAGGTTCGCATTAGCCCGTGGGAGAGCCTTAAGTTCCGCTTCGAAGAAGCCATGCGCGCTTTCATGGTGCCGGCCACCGCCGGCATCCTGAGCGCGGTTGTGTTCTTCGGGCTGCTCATCGGATTCTTTGTTCTGCCCGCGCAGACGAATGATGTTCCAACCATGCTGTACACTCCGCCGGAATTGGCCACTGCGCCTTTCGGTCTGACGAGTGATGTCAATACAGGATCGGTAGTGATCGAAGCGTATATCGACGCCAACGGCCGCGTGCAGGACTATCGAGTGCTCTCTTCCCCGCATGGCGAAGAAGTAGTCGATTCCGATTTGAAGAATATGCTGATCTTCACGGTATTCCGTCCTGCCACATCATTCGGACGTCCTACGACAGGACGAGCGGTGCTCACCTTCGCGAACGTGAACGTGAAGGGATAGCGTCGCGGGATTCAGCTTCGAAGGCCGCCGAGGGAATCGGCGGCTTTTTTTCATGCGGCAGACTATTCAACTTCTCCCGGCAACAGGAAGTTGCGGATCTCGAAGCCAGACATTTCAGATACGGCACCCAGGATCGGCTCTCCTTTGGAACGTACGACGATGGGATAACCGTTCGTGTGATAGCAAACGTTGAAGTGTTCGCCGGTAATGCCAATCGTATCCGAGAAACCAAAGCTCCCTTGTTTCAGGCGGAATGAGTATTCCTTGCCTTCGGCCTTCACCGTGACCGAATTGAGGCGGTTATCGGAACAACTCACGGACTCGATCTCACCGCGAACCGGAATGGTGCCCTTGGCGAATCCCTGCATCAGGTCGTCCTCTTCCTTCTTTTCATCACCTGCGGGCTGAAACTTGCTGGCTGCTCTTATCCGGATTATCAGGTCTAGCGCTTCGCCACGGTCGGCGTCATCCCACAAGCGCGCGACGAATTGGGCGTTCCGAAGCGCGGCGGCGTACTTCTTCTGCAGCAGTTCGATTTCCGCATAGTTCAGAAAGTATCCGGCGAGATCGGGTTCAAGATTGAGGGCTTTTCGCGCCGAAGCCGCTGCACCGTCCAAATCTCCCATCTCGACCAGCATGCGGGAACGCATAACGTGGGCGAGGGTGAAGTTAGGCTGGATGGCAAGCACATCATCGAGCGTCTTTTTGAACTCAGCCGCTGAACTGGCATTGCGGCTTAATCTGTATTGCACTAACCCCTTGTAATACAGCGCCAGGTAGTCTTTGGGATTGAGTTCCAGAGCCGCATTCCATTCTTTGATAGCGTCATCCACTTTGCCCTGACTGAAATTCAGGAAAGCTATTTGCTCATGTCCAAACCAGTTCTTGGGTTCATCCTGAAGTGCAGAAGCTAAACGCTTATTCGCCGAATCGTAATCGTGCCTCCTGAGATCCAGCGCGGCCAGGTAAATTCTGGCTTCAGGAACACTCAGCTTTTGGACGGAAAGAGGCATTTTGGAAACGTCGATCGAAGCCTGGAACGCAGCCGCCGGCAGCGACTTCTGACTCATGTATTTGTTGAACCCATCCGAAAAAGAATTCATATCTCCAAACACTTGCTGGAAGGCCTTCTTCTCCTCAACGCCCTGTTGGAGCACGTTCAGGAACTTGTTGAGTTTGGCGCCTCCTTCCATGTTTGGCCCGAGAATCATGTAATGGACCAGTGCCCAGGATTCTGTGTAAAAAATTTGAACCTTATCTCTGTTGCGGAAATACTCGGCACGATGATTCTTGTCCATCACCCGGGCCGGCGGATCGAATCCGTCGACCCGGTAGAGAATGGTGCGCCCACCACTATTCGCGCGGGCGAAAAAATCGGCCAGTCCTTCGTCCAGCCAGTTCGGGAGTCTGGTGAAGTTCGCGCGCAGTAGCTTGTGGATGTATTGGTGAATAGCAATCAACTGCGTATGCTGCCAGTCCATTTCTACAACCGAATAGTCGGCTTCTTTGCCGCTCATATACCAACCGGATGGGCCGAAACCGGAGCGGGCCGTCGGACTGGGAAGCGGCACATCGAGGAGAGCCCGCATGGAGTCGTTGTCGCGCGCGGTAAAGACGATTGTCGGCGTGACGCCTTCTGTCCGCATACCATGTAAAGCATCCGTAAAAATGGCCCGCGCCTGTTCGAACGACAGCGCAATGCTCCGAGCTTGCTCGCCGGGTCCATCGCCTAGAACCGTAAAATGTGGCGATTTCACCTCCGTCCAGTCGTTGTCGCTTGAAAATGCCAGAGGGGAACAGATCAGAAGGAAAAACAGAAACAAATACTTGGCGCCCATGAATTCGTCACTCCGAAACAGGGCATCATCTACTCACATTGAATTTCTGTCTAGAAAAATCAGGGCCCGCAGGGAGCAAAGCACGCACGGCGAAGCCGGCTTTGGTCGGGTTTGACCGCGTTCCTCTATAGCCCGTACACTTTCTCTGAGTTTCTGCCCAAGATTTTAGGGAGGTTTGTTCTGGGCTCCTTGATCCGAAATCTAATTCTCGCCGGTCTTTTAATTTTCCTTGCGCAGTTTTCTGCCGCTCAATCTGTTCCCCCTTCAGACGCGTCAAAACCTGCTGCACCGACAGGTGCGTCCAAATCAGTTCCTGCTGAGGCTGCCCCCGCGACCGACACACAGCCATCGAAGTTGATGCTAGATTCGAACGAAACCCTGTTTGCGACGTTCGCCGCGTTAAACGCTTGCGGATACGATGCGGACCTTTCGCAATCGAATCCGGTGCGCCAGCAGGTTCGAACGGAAGTGAGCCAGGCGATTCACCAGTCTGACGCAGCCGGGAGCGCCACACAGGAGTTGTGCAACTTTTATCGCGATCATCACCAGGCTGATTCGGCGCGCGACGCCGCGCAGTACGTTTCCCTGGCGCTCAATCTCGATCAGCCGCCTCAGTTCAACACCAAGCTGAAAGAGGCGGATATGCCTCCCGACGCGAGCTATGTTCTCGGGTTCATTCCGCTGCTGAAAAACTTCTATTCGGCCGTGGGAGTGCACGAGATCTGGGAACGACACCAAAAGCAGTACGACGCGATCATCGCCGCGCTGCAGGAACCGATCGCTAACGTGATCCTCGCGACTGACGTTGACCTGAAGGTTCCGAGCAGTGGCTATGCGGGTCGTCAGTTCATCGTGTACATGGAACCCCTGGTCGCGCCGGCACATGTGAATGCCCGGAACTACGCGGCTGACTACTTCATGGTGATTTCGCCGGAAGCAGGCAGGATCAATCTCACGCAGGTCCGGCACACCTACCTGCATTTCCTGCTTGATCCTCTGGCCTTGAAACGCGCGACTGCGATGAAGAATATCGCGCCGATATTGAAGGAGGTGCAGACTGCGCCTCTCGACGACAGTTTCAAGCGCGACGTCACCCTGCTCGTTACCGAGTCGCTGATTCGGGCCGTTGAGGCTCACGAGATTCCGGGCAAAAATGCCGACGAGCAGCGCCAGAAGGCAGTGAACGAATCAATGAGCGCTGGCTACGTGCTCACGCGATACTTCTTCGATCAGCTGACGTCGTTTGCGAATTCTCCCACGGGCTTGAATTCTGCTTATCCTGACTGGCTCTACACCATCGATGTGGGAAAAGAGCGGAAGCGTGCGTCGCAGGTTGTTTTTGCGAAAGAGCCGGCACCCGAAGTACTGAGTACGACGGCATATCTGAAGAAGGATCCGCTGGATCTCGCCGAACAGAAATTAGGCGAAGGCGATGTGGGTGGCGCGCAAAAGCTCGCACAGGCCGTGCTGAACCAGCAGGGTCCTGATCCGGCTCGTGCGTTGTTCATTCTCGGGCAGGTAGCTAGCCTGAATCGCGATGTGGATAGCGCGGTCACTTATTTCGAGCAGACCATCCAGGTTTCGAAACAGCCTCGACTCACGGCGTGGTCCCATATTTATTTAGGTCGAATTTACGACATGCAGGACGAACGCGATACAGCGGTCCAGCATTACAAGGCTGCGCTTCAGGCCGGAGACGATTCAACGAAACCCGCAGCTGAGCGCGGATTGAAGGAAGCCTTCCACCACGCACCGCAGCAGGGCACGAAGCAGGACCAGTAATCATCCGTACGCGGCCACAAGGAGAAGCAATCATGACGATTTCGAGAATTGTGCTGGTATGCGGAGCGCTTGCCGGAGTGGCGCTCGCTCAGGGCTCGTCGATGAGTACCGCGGGGGGAAATCCACAGTCGACTTCGCAGCAGCAACAACCGGCACAGCAGCAGCCGGCTGTCACTACGCAGACGCCTGCAGCGGGTGCTCAACAGACACCGGCCCAGGTGCCTGCCGGGAAGCACCAACCCCAGGCGAAGACGCAGGATGAATACAAGGCGTACCAGGAAGCCGCTGCCAAGCCCGACCCGCCTTCTCTCGAGCAGGCTGCCAATGATTTCGCCACCAAGTATCCGACCAGCGAATTGCGCTCTGTGTTGTTTCAGCGCGAAATGACCATGTACCAGGCGTCGAACAATGCCGAGAAGACAATCGAAGCCGGGAAAAAAGTGATTGCCATCGATCCCGACAACGCCGCGGCCCTGGTGACGGTAGCGCTCGTCATCGCGAACAAGACTCGCGAGGGCGATCTTGACCGCGATGAGCGTATGGCGGAAGCCTCGAAGTATGCGAACCATGCCCTCGAGTCGATCGACAACGGAACCGGAGTGCCAGCCGGAACGTCTGAAGATAAGGTTCCGATGTTCAAGGAACTGGTGCGATCGATGGCTTACTCATCGCTTGGCACGGTCGAATTCAATCGCAAGAATTATCCGCAGGCGGAAACGTATCTTCGCAAATCGGTCGAGAACTCCACCCTGCAGCCTGATCCGGTAACCTGGCTGCAGCTTTCGTTGGCGCTCGATCGTGAGAACAAGTACAACGATGCTCTGCAGGCGGCCAACAAGTGCATTGAGATCGCGCAGAGTCACCCGGCAGGCAGCTACTGCGCTGAGGAGCGCGATCGCCTGGCAAAGCTGGCAGGGCCGGGAAGCGGCACCCCCAAATAGCCGTTGACTGCGTCTTGATATAGGCGCCCCGGACGTTGCCATGAAAGCACGAGATTTCAAAAAGCTCGAAGAAGCACTGGGTCATCGCTTCCGGCGCAGCAAATTGCTGCAGCAGGCGCTGACCCACACTTCCTTTGCCCGGGAGACAGAGCAGGCGTCTGAGGAAGGCGTCTCGGTAGCGGACAACGAACAACTCGAGTTCCTCGGCGACGCTGTACTGGAGATGGTCACCAGCGAAAAGCTATTCCAGAGCTTTCCCCAGTTCCGCGAAGGTGAGCTCTCAAAATTTCGCGCTTTTCTCGTCAGTGAGCAACATCTGATTCACGCAGCCAAGAAATTGAAGATCGGGCGATATCTTCGACTTGGACGCGGCGAGGAGAAAAGTGGCGGCCGGGAGAAGATCGCGCTCCAGGTGGACGCCTTGGAAGCCCTACTCGCAGCGATGTACCTTGACGCGGGCATGGAGAAAACCAAGAACTTCATTCTGGAGAAGGTTCTCGGTCCTGAACTGCGGAAACTTGCTCGTCGTAAGAACGCCGTACTTCCCGTCACGGATTACAAATCAGCGTTGCAGGAAAAGGCGCACGCCTTGGGATTAGCGCATCCCCGATATGCCGTAGTCCACGAGCACGGCCCGCAACACAGCAAGATGTTCACCGTCGAGGTTCGCATCCCACACGCCGGCAACGGACGCACGGATTTTGCGGGACAGGCACAGGGGACTACCAAGAAGCAGGGAGAGCAGGCTGCGGCCAAGCTTGCGCTGGAGCATCTCAAGAACACGCAGCAGGCGGAACTCTGGGGCCAGAAGTGAGGGGCCGCGGGATCGTCCGGTTACTCGAAGACCTGGGATTGCCGGGGCCTCGCTTATTCGTAGCCGCGCTGGCCGTCTCGGTCATCATCCTGGCACTCAGTTACCTCATTGCGACATATCCGTCCAATAAAAGGCGGCGTCAGCTTTCCAAGTAGCTGGACATGAGCGAAGCAGCAGTCGAACCCGTGGTAATCGTCGATCCCCCGAAAGCGGCACAGGAACGAAAGGGATCTTCCAGCCTGAAGTTCCTGCAATGGCTTGCCGGGGTTCTGATCATTGCGATCTTTGTGATGACCTTCGTCGTCCAGGCGTTCGAAATTCCCTCGGAATCGATGGAACGAACCCTGCTGATCGGCGACTACCTGCTGGTGAACAAGACCAGCTTCGCGCACGGTGGTCACTGGAATCTGGCTCTTCCCTATCCACCGCTGAACCGTGGCGACATCATCGTTTTCCGCTACCCCGTGCAACCGTCGCAGCACTTCGTCAAGCGCGTGATTGCGCTTCCGGGGGATCGCATTCACCTGGTGAACAAACGCGTTTTCGTGAACGGACAGCCGCTTGAAGAAAAGTACACGCTGTTCAAGTCGCGCGGCGTGGATCCCTACCGTGACAACTTCCCTGATACCGACTACTTCTCCGAAAATGTCGACCCGCATTGGTGGATCCAGATGAAAGGTCTGATTCACAATAGAGAATTGACCGTTCCAGCGGGCCAATATTTCGTCCTGGGTGACAATCGCGACGAAAGCTTGGATAGCCGCTACTGGGGCTTTGTTCCCGCGGAAAACATTGTAGGCAGGCCCCTGCTGATTTACTGGTCGGTGAATCGCGAGGACTCGTCCATCAATCCTGACAGCCAAGATGCTAAACTTGTGCGTTTAGCAGGCTTCATTCGGAGACGTTTGGGCGAACTCCGCTGGCAACGCATGCTGGTGCTGGTTAAGTAGCCCGTCTCCCCAAAGGCAGGACTCGAACCGCTTGGCCACGGAAACAAATAAAAAAGCGCCACCGAAGGAACCGTCTTCCAAAAAGCCCGAGAAAAAGCACGAAACCACCATGGAGTTCATCTCCTCGATGGCGGTGGTGCTCGTAGTCGGGCTGTTCATCATTACATTCAACTTGCAGGCGTTTGAGATTCCGTCGTCCTCCATGGAGAACACGCTGCTGATCGGCGACCACGTGTTCGTGGACCGCGTGACCGTGGCTCCGAAGACGAACTGGATGCCGCTCATTCCTTATCGCACTCCAAGGCACGGCGACATTATCGTTTTCCTCTCGCCTTCTGAGCCGGGACTGTACGTAGTGAAGCGCATCATCGGCATACCCGGAGACCACATCCGTCTGAGAGATGGCGTGGTGTACCGCAACGGCGAAGCTCTGAACGAGCCTTACGTCATTCATATCCCCGACAGCTATAACCCTTATCGCGATAATTTCCCCGATGTTCCCCCACCCGAGGGGATGATTACACCGGAATGGCATCTGGAGATGAGTTCCTATATCCAGAATGGCGAGTTGGTGGTTCCACCTGGCCGCTACTTCGGGATGGGTGACAATCGTGACGTCAGCTACGACAGCCGCTATTTTGGATTTATCCCGCAGGAGAATGTCATCGGCCGCCCGATGTTCATCTATTGGTCGTTCGAAACACCCGCCGGGCAATACCAGAAGACCGGTATCGGCGACCGGGTGTCGTTCATCGCCAAGGTCGTGGTTCACTTCTTCGATCAGACTCGTTGGCGGCGCATGTTCCACGTCGTGCGCTAATGATTTCGAAACCTCAAAAGCGCCTCGCATTGGCCGCAATCGCAATTTTCGTGATTGCGGCCTTTATCGTGCCTGCGATTAATGTCGGCCGCTATCGTGCTGCGGTTGCGCGATCCCTGAGCGCTGCGATTGGCCGCGAGGCCACCGTCCGCGACGTCAGCATGCATTTGCTGCCTACCCCCGGCCTCACGCTAAGTGGGTTAGTGGTTGCGGATGATCCCCGCTTCAGTGCGGAGCCGGTCCTGCGCGCCGACGAGGTCACGGCCGCACTGCGATTGAGTTCTCTCTGGCGAGGAAGACTGGAAATTTCGCAGCTTAGCTTGAACTACCCCAGCCTCAACCTGGTGCGCCTGCCGGACGGCGAGTGGAATGTCGAAAGCCTGTTCGAGCACGTCCGCGAAATTCCGGCGGCGCCAACTTCGAAAAAGCGTCCGGAATACCGCGCTCGGTTTCCATACATCGAATCCAGTGGCGGACGGATCAACCTGAAACTTGGGCTGGAAAAAACTGTATACGCCCTGAACGATGCTGATTTTGCGCTCTGGCTGGCGTCGGAGAACGAATGGCGCATGCGACTCGAGGCGCGTCCCATGCGCACCGACGCAAACCTTAGCGATACCGGACTAATCCGGGTGGAAGGCAGCGCTCACCGCGCAATTTCGCTGGGAGAAACTCCACTTCAGTTGCACCTGAACTGGTCGCGCGGCCAACTTGGACAAATCACCACACTGCTTCGAGGACGGGACGCGGGCTGGCGTGGCTCCGTCCAATTGAATGTGAACCTGACGGGTACGCCCCGCAATCTGCACGTGGTCGCCGATTCGACGCTGGAAGATTTTCGCCGATACGACATCTTTGCAACCGATTCGCTTACGCTGTTCACTCACTGCACGGCGAAGTACAGCAATGTGGATCACACGTTGAGCGATGCGCTTTGCCTCAGTCCGGTGGGGACAGGACAAATCGCAGTACGAGGCACTGCGGTACTGACTCAGCCACGTTCCTATGACTTTGCTTTCTCCCTGGAAAAGATTCCGGCGCAATTTGCGGTTAGTCTTGCCCGTCACGCGAAGCAAGGGATGGCGAACGACCTGGCGGCTGTCGGCACACTCGATGGTGAGTTCACATTCAAGACGGCTGACGGGCAGAATGTCTGGTCGGGGACAGGCACGACCTCAGAGTGGGAGTTCCGCTCCAAACAACTTGGCGAGACGCCACTGACGCTCAGTGCGATTCAGTTCAGCGCAGGCCATCCCAAGGGGACAGAGACGCCCATCTCAAGAAAATCAGCGGCGTCTGCTGCGCCTCCCACCTTGCTCGGCATACAGCCTTTCACTTTGAACCTTGGCGCCAGTACTCCCGCCACGCTCAGCGCATGGGTAACCACCGCGGGCTATCACGCAGAAATGCAATCCGAAGTGGCCCTCAAGCGAGCGCTCCAGGTTTCCTCTGCATTCGGCTTTTACGTGCCTGCGAAATCGATCGATGGCACTGCCAAGCTCGCTGGCGAGTTGAACGGAAACTGGACACAGTTCCAGGCGCCGGTTCTTACGGGAAGAGGTCAGCTGCATAACGCAACGATCGCGGTCGCCGGCTTCGGCACTCCCGCGCGCATCGCCTCCGCCGACTTGGTTGCCGACGAAAATCGAGTTTCGCTGCAGAATCTCGCGCTGTCGTTTCCGGCGGTACATGTTGCCGCGACGGGATCGTTCCAGGTGCCGCGCCATTGCCAGCCTTCGCCGGACTGCGCAGTCTCATTCGACATTAAAGCGGACTCTCTTTCACTCGACGACTTAAACCGGCTGGTGAATCCGAAAGCATGGAATCGTCCGTGGTATGAGCGACTGGTGGGCGCCGACAGCAATCCAAATGCGCCCTGGGGATGGCTGTACGCCAAGGGACACATCGCCGCGCAAAAGTTCGTGGTCAAAGGGATAACAACCACCAAGGCTGCTGCGCAGATATCTGTTTCGCCAAACACCGCCTCAGTCACGGACTTTCATGCGAGCCTGTTCGGCGGCACATACCAGGGTGAGGTGACGCTAAACAGCCAGAAGGATCAACCCGCGTTCCAGTCCAAGGGACAGTTCGATCACGTCTCCATGGCCGAGGTCGCGTCCCTGATGAAGGATGGTTGGGCGACGGGGGCGGTTTCGCTCAGCTATGAAGGAACTGCCGCAGGCTGGCAGGCGGCGGATCTGCTGAGCTCCACTGCGGCCACCGGCAATTTCGATTGGCGCAACGGCTCCCTGCCGCATATCACGCTGGCGAGTGAGCATCAGCCGCTTGCAATTCAGCGCTTCGAGGGCGAAGTTCAACTGAAGGATGGCGAACTCAGCATCTCTGAAGGCAAATTGCAGAACCATGCCGGCATCTATCAGATCAGCGGGACCGCATCGTTAGCCCGCGATCTTAAAATGACCATGACCCGTGATTCTGGACCGACCTACTCCGTCACCGGCACGCTGGCGCGTCCGAAGATTGCTCCAGTCGAGGGAACGGCCAAACAGGCGAGCCTGCGAAACTACCATCGATGAGCGTAACCGGCATTCGTAATTTTCTGGCGTGCATCCTGGTTGCGGTGTTCGCGATCGCGCTTTGGTCGCAGGCGGCTTCTCACACGCAAGCGACTTATGATGCCGCCGCGCACAGCGCCCAGCGCAAGTTCGATCACATTGAGCAAAACGGAAAACTGGCACATCCCGATTCCACTCCCACCGTGCTGACGGAACGGGAGATCAATGCATGGTTTTCGTCCGGACAGGCGGACCTTCCCCAAGGTGTGCGCAATCTGAAATTACAAGCTGACCCCGGAGTGATTCACGGAACTGCCGATGTTGATTTCGATCAGGTGACCGGCGGTCGCTACTCTGCGAATCCGCTAATGTCGCTGTTCAGCGGCGTGCACCAGGTTACGGCGGACGCTCACGCCCAAGGCGCGAATGGCGTCGGGCAGGTCCATATCGACTCGGTCTCGCTCGACGGCGTCGCCGTCCCGCGCATGGCGCTGGAGTACTTCGTCGATCGCTACATCCATCCCAAGTATCCCGACCTTGGGATCGACAGCCGGTTCAAGCTGCCTAACAGAATCGATCGCGCCGACGTAGGCTCGCACGAAGTGACTGTCATGCAGAGATAAACGCCCAGGCTGAGTGGTGACTGCGCCAACCTCGATGACAAAAACTTCATCCTGAATTGAACAGAGGCGCGATTCCAGCGTTGTAGACTAACGCTCAAATGCCTGGCTTAAGCATGACGATGCGAAGCACATGTCACCTTCTGGCTGCGATCGGACTGCTCCTGCCGTCGATACGAGCTCAGAATCTTGAGAAAGAATCATTGCCGGCAGGAACAATCCTCGCCGTGCAACTCAGCTCCGATGCCAAGATGAAGGCCGGAACTGCGGTTAGTGGTCGCCTTACAGAAGCCGTCTACGGTCACGATAAGCTGCTCATCCCTCAGGGGAGCGTGTTGACCGGCGAAATTGTAGAGCTCAAGCCTGCTTCCCGCAGTCGCAGTGTTAACGCGAAATTACAGGGTGACTTCACGCCGCTGCATGAGGCCGCCGTGCAGTTTCAGCAGATCACGTTTCCCGGCGGCGCTCAGGTCAGTATCTTGACGACGCCCACGACGCAGGGAGTCGAGACTCTGCACATTCAGAGCGCATACGCTGCCGCGCATCACCAATCATTGCCGAAACGGGTTTGGAACGACCTCAATGGTCGAAAGAACGAAGCGGTTGCAACTTTCACCGCACCGGAAAAGACGTCTCGTTTGAAAAAGATGATCTATCACCAGCTGCCGTACCATCCGGAGACGCTGGACGGCGGTTTGGAATACAACGCCGCGCTTGCGAATCCGGTGGAACTTACCATTCTTAGCGACATGCCAAAAGCGACAGAGCACAGCGAGAAGAAAGGGCTGGAAAAAACAGCGACTCTGCACGCACTCTTAACGACTCCGGTCGATTCGAAAACGGCCTTACCGGGGACGCCCGTGAAGGCGGAGGTGACAGAGCCGTTCTTCGACGAACAGAAACGCGTCGTAGTTCCGCAAGGCAGCGTTCTAGTAGGAGCCGTGACACAGTCGAAACCTTCGGGAAAATGGGCTCACAACGGAACTCTCCGCTTCACTTTTACGCAGCTTCAGTTCCCCGCTGGATTCCAGCAGCGCGTCTACGGAACCACCAGCGCGATTGCCGTCGATCATCGCTCGAACCTGCAAATGGACGTAGAGGGTGGCGTGGCCCCGCAGAAATCAAGCGCATTGCTTCCACTGGCGATGGGGGTGTTGTCTGCTGCCGCATTGCACGAAGACGAGAACACCCTCGCCCACGCGGCTGCGTCGAGCAACGGATTCGCATTGATCGGTCGAGCCATTGCTATCGGTACAGGATCGAACTACGTTGGCGGGATCATTGGCGCCTACGGCACGGCGCGCACCACGTATTCACGTTTCATCGCTCACGGTGCTGATGTGTCATTCCCTCAGAACACGCGCATCGAAATCGAAGTCGATCCGATCACATCGCGTGTGCTAGAAGCGCACTGAGGCTGCATACTTCGGGATTCATGCGGGCAGTCGACCTCGGCTGCTGTCGATGTGCCGTGATACCATCGAAGTGCCAGCATGAATCTGGATGTCGTACAAATCCTGTTTCAAATCATCGCCTTTCTGTTCGCGATCAGCGTGCACGAGTCCGCGCACGCGTGGATGGCGAATCGCTGCGGCGATCCGACGGCGCGCATGCTGGGCCGCATCACACTGAATCCGATCAAGCACATAGATCCCGTGGGCACTGTCCTGCTGCCTGCGATCGCGATGATCAGTCATTTCCCAGTGATCGGGTGGGCAAAGCCAACTCCGGTGGACTCACGTCACTTCAAGAACCCAGTGCGCGACGACATTCTTACTTCGCTCGCCGGACCCGCGAGCAATCTCCTGGTAGCCTCCGGAGCGGTCGTAGGATTGGCAATCATCGCGAATACATCGCCGCTAGGTCGGGCGCTGGTTCATGGATACGCGCCTGAATCCGGATCGATGCTGGTTCCGATTACGGTTCTGCTGTACGAGTTCATGTACATCAACGTGCTGCTGGCGGCATTCAACGTCATTCCGATTCCGCCGTTGGATGGTAGCCATGTGCTGCGACATTTTCTGCCTGAATCCATGCGCCGCGCCTACGACATGGCGGGCATGATTGGTTTGGTGCTGCTGTTTTTGGTCGGCGGACCGGTCATCCGTTTCCTTATGACTCCGGTCCTGCAATTTTTCGACTTCGTCCTCGCGAGAATTTAATGCCAGAAAAGAACAATCGGAAACCCCGCGTACTGAGCGGGATGCGCCCCACGGGCAAGCTTCATCTTGGACACCTGGTCGGTGCTCTCGATAATTGGGTCAGGCTCCAGAAGCAGTACGAATGCTATTTCTTTGTTGCCGATTGGCATGCGCTCACCAGCGACTACGCCGATACCAGCCGCATTAAAGCGAACATCATGGAGATGGTTTTTGATTGGCTCGCCACCGGGCTTGATCCCGAAGTCGCGACCATCTTCATCCAGTCACACGTACCCGCGCACGCCGAACTGCACCTGCTCCTATCGATGATCACGCCGCTGGGATGGCTGGAGCGCGTTCCGACGTATAAGGAGCAACGCGACAACATCAAGGAAAAAGATCTCGGCACATACGGGTTCCTGGGCTACCCGGTGCTGCAGTCGGCGGACATCATGATGTACAAGGGCAATTACGTGCCGGTTGGTGAAGACCAGGTTCCGCACGTAGAGATCACCCGCGAGATCGCGCGCCGCTTCAACATGTTCTATTCAGGCCGCCACGATAGCGTCTTCCCTGAGCCTCAGCCGCTGCTCACGCCCATGCCGAAGCTGCCCGGCACCGATGGACGCAAGATGTCGAAGTCCTACGACAATGCGGTGCTGCTCAGCGATCCAGAGCCGGTGGTCCGGCAGAAGTTGAAGACAATGGTCACGGATCCGGCGCGTGTGCGCCGTAGCGATCCCGGAAATCCCAATGTCTGCCCGGTGTTCTCGCTCCACAAGATCTTCAGCGAGCCGCCTACCATTGAAAAAGTGGAAATCGGTTGCACCACCGCCGGAATCGGCTGCATTGAGTGCAAGAGCTGGGCTGCCGACGCGCTCGTCCAGATCCTGAATCCATTGCAGGAGCGCCGCCGAAAATACGAGGAGAATCCCCGGCTGGTCTGGGATATTCTGGAAGCCGGTTCGGCCCGTGCTCGCAAGATCGCGGACAACACCATGAGCGACGTGCGTGAGGCGATGAACTTATCTCACGATTACGAACCACCTAGAAATGAAGCTAGTGCAGCAAAATAGCTGGCACTGCTGTATCTTGGTGCAACGAATTTCGAGTAGCCGCATTTGATGCCGGATCAACCAACGCCAACTCAAGCGACTGTAGACGCCGAGAGCAGTCCGGCTGGAGCTTCGCCCGTCGAAGCTACGAAGCCCGACGCCGCTCGTCCCAAGCGCGACACCGAGTTCCCTTTCGCGGTCACCCTCGGCAAGCTTTACGACGGCCCGCTCGACCTGCTGCTCGACCTGATTCGCAAGCAGGACATCGACATCTACGACATCCCCATCGCGCAGATCACCGCGCAGTACCTTGGGTACGTGGAGCACATACGCGAGTTGGATGTCGACGTAGCCTCTGATTTCATCTACATGGCGTCCGTGCTCATCCAGATCAAATCTCGGATGCTCCTGCCCCGTGATCCGACCATCAGCGCCGATGCTCAGGATGATCCGCGCGCCGAGCTGGTGAATCGCCTGCTTGAGCACGAGAAATTCAAGATGGCGGCGCAGATGCTTCTGCAGCGCCAGCAGATTGAGGACGCGGTTCTCTCCAATCCGGCGATGAGGGAGTTCAAGAACGCGGAAGGCACCGAGCCAGAGATGGCCGCCGATGTGGTCGACCTAGTGCGCACCTTCCAGCAGATTCTAGATCGCGCGCGACACCGTCCGATTATCAGCGTCGATGAGGATGCAGTTACCGTCACGCAAATGATCGACTACTTCCGGCATCGTCTGGTCGTGGAAGACCGGCCCATCAAGCTGAAGCAGCTTTTGCGGACCCTGCAAACGCGGAATGCGCTGGTATGCGCCTTTCTGGCGCTGCTGGAGCTAGTACGCTTGCAGGCAATCTTGCTACGGCAGGAACGCGTTTTTGGTGACATCATCATTAAGAAGAGCGCTATGTTCGATAACGTACTGGGCGAAGACGCCTCCGTTCGCGACGATTGGCGATAACGATTTGAAAACATCGAATGGGAATTAAAGGCAAACTCGAAGCCGTCATCTACGCAGCCGAAGAGCCGGTCACACTCGACCAGCTGATGCTGCTTCTTAAAGACTCCATCGCCAGCGAAGGCGGACTGAATGTGGAAGGCGCTGAACCAGCCGCTGTGCAAGCCGCGGATCTTCAGTCTGAGGTAAAAAGCCGCCTGCGCGCGGCGCTCGAAGAGCTGATCGCCGAGTACGCATCCGCGGATCGTGGCATGGAAATTCGCGCCGTTGCCGGCGGCTATCGCATGGCGACCAAGCCCGAGCATCATGACGTTGTCCGCAGCTTTGCCAAGAGCCTGAAGCCACCCATTCGCTTATCGCTGCAAGCTTTGGAAACACTCGCCGTCATCGCTTACAAGCAGCCCGTCACTGCGCCGGAGATCAGCGAGATTCGCGGAGTGGATTCGCAGGGCGTGCTTGCAACGCTGATTGATCGCAAGCTGATCACCACCGCCGGCCGCAAGCAGGTGATCGGCCGGCCCATCCTGTACAAGACCACCAAAGAATTCCTGATGCGCTTCGGCCTGAAAGACGTGACCGAACTTCCCAGCATGGAAGAGTTCGAAAAGCTGATCAGCGGACAGGAAGGACTCTTCAGCGAGCCCGCGCCGGAGGCGGAAAGTCCTGCGCCGACCGCCGCAGCAGAAAACCCTCCGACAGCGGAGGCTGCCGCTGAAACAACACCAGAGCAGGACGAGCAGCCCTCGGAAACAACTCAGAGCTGAATCCGTTTCACGTTTCGGGTTTCACGTTTCACGAAAAACGGTGGGTGCCCCATCTCTGCCTTCTTTTGGCGAGGTGGGAAGTCGGTTTTCGCGAAACGTGAAACGAAAAACGTGAAACGACAGCATCACGGCCGACTGTTCACCCATCACCGAACCGGAACTACCCACTTCATGTAGACTAAGCAGTTTGCTCACGGGAAAACCCTGACCATGGCTCTCGAACGTCTTCAAAAGATTATCGCCGCTGCCGGAATCGCCTCACGCCGCCACGCTGAGGAGCTGATCAAGTCCGGCATGGTCAGCGTCAACGGACAGATCGTAACCGAACTAGGCACTAAAGCCGACCTCGAGCATGATCACATCAAGGTCAACAACAAGCTGCTGAAAGCCCCTGAGCATCACGTCTATTTCGCCCTCAATAAGCCCAAGGGATACGTCACCACCTCCAGCGATCCCGAAGGGCGCCCCACGATCATGGACCTGATTCGCACAGTCGGCGCGCGCGTTTACCCTGTTGGCCGCCTCGACTACGCGAGCGAGGGCCTTCTGCTGCTGACGAACGATGGCGAGCTTACCCAGAAGCTTACGCATGCCTCTTCGCATGTGCCCAAGACGTACTTGGTCAAGGTCAGTGGTGAGCCCAAGGCGGAGGACATACAGAAGCTTCGTGGTGGCGTCCGGCTGCCGCCTGCGCGTCCGCGTCCCGGAGAACGCCGCCAGTCACCAGCGGCGCGTCCAGTTACTACGGCGCCGGCGAAGATTCATCAGATCAAAGAGGGCGCGAATCCCTGGTACGAAATCACTCTGATTGAAGGACGCAACCGCCAGATCCGTCGCATGTTCGAAGAGATCGGCCATCACGTCGAAAAGATCAGACGTGTCTCGTACGGTCCACTTCAACTCGATATCGAGCCAGGTGTGTTTCGACCGCTGACCGACGCCGAAGTTTCCCGCCTGCGCGCCGCGGCTACGGGTCGCGCCAAGCGGGATCTCCCGCCAGTTGCGAACGCACGCCCGTCTGCGAAGCGCCCGGATCGTCCATTTCCTAAGAAAGATCGCAGGAGGCCAGGCCCAGATCGGCCTCGCAAGAAACGATGAGCAAATTCGACGATTTGATTCTCGATCACGTGCGTGCCATGCCGAACTATGTGCCCGGCCGTTCGCCGCGCCAGGCGGAAGCTGAAACCGGCGTGCGCTGCATCAAGATGGCGTCCAACGAGAATCCATTCGGACCGTCGCCCCTTGCGGTCGAAGCGATGCGCGTGGCTGCCACCCAGGTGAACTGGTATCCGGATGTCGACAACTCGGATCTACGCGCCGCGCTTGCAGCGCGACACGGAGTCGATCCCACCAACATTCTCGTGACCTGCGGTTCCAGCCAGATGCTGCACATCGTAGCGCGCAGCATTCTCGCTCCGGGCATGAATGCCATTACCGCGGATCGCTCGTTCATCGTGTATCCCATCGTCTGCATGGCAGTGGGCGCCGATCTCGTTCGTGTCCCATGCAAAGACAACGGCTTCGATCTCGATGGAATCCTTGCCGCAATCACCACGAGCACCCGCGCCATCCTGATCGCCAATCCCAACAATCCCACGGGATCGCTGCTCTCGCCCGCGGAACTCGACCGCTTCCTCGACCACGTTCCCGATCACGTTTTGGTGGTCCTCGACGAAGCCTATGCGGAGTTTGCGGAAGCATTCGCGCGGCAGCGTGGAGTTGAGTATTCGCACTCCATGAACTACGTGCGCGAAGGTCGCAAGGTGGTAGTTCTTCGCACGTTCTCCAAAGCACAAGGACTCGCAGCAGCGCGCGTGGGATACGCCATCGCGCCACCCGAATTGATTCAATACTTCATGCGCGTGAAGACTGTGTTCTCCGTCTCGAGCGTCGCCGAAGCGGGAGCACTCGCCGGATTGCGCGACACAGCTCACGTCCAGAAAACAGTGGAGAACAACTGCATGGGTGCTGAGTACCTCACGCGGAAGATCGCTGACATGGGATTGAAGGCGCTTCCGACGTGGACGAACTTCCTCTACATCGAGCTCGACGAGCCGGCCTCTCCGTTTGCGAAGCGCCTGGAGTCAGAAGGCGTAATTGTCCGTCCCATGACAGGCAATTGGAACGCTCCTACCGCGATTCGCGTCACCATTGGCACTCCGGAGCAGAACGAGCTGTTCGTGAGTGCGATGAAGAAGGTTATGGCGAGCGCCGCAGTCCGGTAGTCTACAATCGATATGCTCACGTAGTGCCAGCTTCTTTCTTCCGTAGACGGCTGGAATATTCGCGACATCGCTATTGCCGTACAAAATATCTTCGTCGTTGCCCCTAACGACACGAATCCTTTTAGAGGAGCACCTTTTATGTCCTCATTCGCAATCGGAGTTGATCTCGGCGGTACCAACCTGCGCATCGCTGCCGTCGACGCGGACGGGAAGCTGCTCGAAAAGCTCGAAACCGGCACTCAGGTTGCACGTGGGCGTGACTTCGTAATTCAAGAAATGAGCGATGCCATCAAGAGCGTATCCACGCGGTTGAGAGGCAAAGGCGATCTGGTTGGAGTTGGAATCGGCGTCCCTGGAATTATTGACCAGGATACAGGGATGGTTCGCAAATCTCCGAACCTTCCGGACTGGCGTGACTATCCGGTGAAAGAAGAGATCGAGCGCCGCCTGAATGCTCCCGTCATCCTGGAGAACGACGCCAATGCCGCTGCTCTTGGCGAGCACTGGCTTGGCGCAGGCCGCAATGTCGATGACATGTGCATCTTGACGCTAGGTACCGGCGTCGGTGGCGGCCTCGTCATGCGCGGCGACGTCTGGGAAGGAATGACTGGAATGGCTGGCGAGCTCGGCCATATCACCGTTCATCCCGATGGACCCAAGTGTCCCTGCGGGAACAATGGCTGCGTGGAGCAATACGCTTCCGCAACCGCCATTCTTCGTATGGCGCGCGAAGCCATCGCCGGCGGAAATGCGCAGGAACTGAAGGATCTCGCTGCCGGAATCGGACCGTTCAAGAACGTGGAATTCACCGCGAAGGCGATCTACGGCCTTGCGCTTCAGGGTGACAAGCCGGCTCAGGAAATTTTCCGCAAGGTGGGATGGGCACTGGGCATCGTGCTCGGCGACATCGTGAACGCCTTCAACCTGCAGATGTATGTGCTCGGCGGTGGCGTGTCCAACTCCTGGGATGCATTCGCGCCAGCCATGTTCGAAGAAGTGCGCAAGCGTTCGATGGTCTATGCAGCCACGGCGCCTGCTGATGTTGACGATGCCAAAGGGGCCTCGGCGGGCGTCTCCTACGTTCCATCTCCCAAGTCAAAGCGGACCATCATCACCCGCGCTTTGCTGGGCGGGGATGGCGGCTTGTTTGGCGCGGCGCGACTGCCATTTCTGCGCTCGCGTAAGACGCCGGCGACCTCGCCAGCCTGAGTTTCAAAAACAAATTTGCGAACTCAGCCCGAAATCAGGCACAATTCCAGCGACTCAACTGCTCTATAGCACTTGAGCGCTCCGCATCGTCATGGGTGCCCCACCCTTGCCGGGACAAGGGTGGGATTTTTGCCCGTGTCTCATATTGCGTTTATACGTCACCCCTTAATGAGGAATCATGAGCTTACAAGTAGCTGGGATCGAAATTCGTCCGAAGATCATTGCACCGCTGGATCCTGAATTCTTACCCGCATCTCTTTTCAATCGCGCATATCGTGAACTCGCCAATCGCAAGAGCCCAGTTCCGCTGCGCCTCGCGCTTGAACGTTCAGACGGTTCCATCTCAAGTTTCGATACGTGCATCGTTCCGCCAAAAGCCGGTCACCTGGAAGCGACGCTGTTGTACGTCGAGCGCATTGTGAAGTTCCTGCTTTGGCAGCGCGGCGGATGGAAGCTCTACGTGGGCGGCCCCGCGGAAATCGGCGAGCACATTAAATCTGTTTATTCGGCAACCGGCATTCGTAAATTCGACTTCGACTTCATGACCACGGTCTACGAGCGCACGTTCGAAGTGGTAGTCACGAGCGCCGAGTCGGTGCCTCAATCGAAAGAGGCGACGGTTCCACTCGGCCGCCATTTGAAGGGCTGTCGCGTAGGTTTCGATCTGGGAGCAAGCGATCGCAAAGCCAGTGCCGTGATCGACGGCGAGCCCGTGTTCAGCGAAGAGATCGTGTGGGATCCAAAAACTGCTACCGATCCCGAATACCAGTATCAGGGCATCATGGATTCGATTCGTCGCGCCGCTTCTCACCTGCCGCGCTTGGACGCGGTGGGAGGCAGTGCCGCCGGTGTCTACATCAATAACCGCGTTCGCGTTGGCTCGCTCTATCGCGGCATCTCTCCAAAAGATTTTGCCGAGAAGATCGCTCCTCTCTTCCTGCGCATCCGCAAAGAACTGGGTGTGCCGATGGAAGTCGTCAATGACGGCGAAGTGACGGCGCTCGCCGGCTCCATGTCGATTGGCGAGAACCCGGTGCTGGGCGTCGCGCTCGGATCAAGTGAAGCCGTCGGCTATGTGAATCGCGAGGGCAACATCACCAGTTGGCTGAACGAACTGGCTTTCGCCCCGGTCGACTATCGCGTGAATGGTCCAAAAGATGAATGGTCCAGCGACTGCTGTGGCGCGCAGTATTTTTCTCAGCAGGCGACGAACCGTGTCGCCGTGAGCGCCGGAATGCAATTTCCCGACGGCATGGGATTGCCCGAGCGCCTGGTGACCCTGCAGAAGAAGATGGCAGCCGGCGACCCACTGGCTGCAAAGATTTACGAGACGATCGGCACTTACGTCGGCTACGGTGTGGCTCACTATGCCGATTTTTACGACCTGAAACACGTTCTGATTCTCGGCCGTGTGACCTCCGGCCCGGGTGGCGACATCATCCTGAACAAAGCGAACGAAGTTTTGCACGCGGAATTCCCGCAACTGGCTTCGACTGTTTCGATCGCGCTTCCGGATGAAAAGAGCCGCCGCGTGGGTCAGTCGATAGCAGCAGCGAGCCTGCCGGCGATCGCGGGAGAGTAGCTTCACCGCGGAGACACGGAGTCGCGGAGAGCCACAAGAATCGGGTGCCCGGTCCTTTCCGGTTTTTGGAAAGGGCCGGAATTCCGCAGTCCACGCACGTGCTTTTTTCGATTTCCCGATTACAAATTGCCCGATTCCCCGCTCTATTTCTGGCATTTCGCGCAGTAATGCGCGCTCCTGCCCGAGATCACAATGCGCTTGATGGGAGTCCTGCACGTGAGGCACGGCTCCCCTTCTCGCCCATACACGCGATGCTGTATCTGGAAGAAGCCTTCGTTGCCGTCGGAATCGACATAGTCGTTGATCGATGATCCGCCTGCAGCAATCGCCTCTTGCAACACCTGCTGCAACCCGTCGTATAGCTTAAGAAGTTCTGCACGAGTTACTGCCGCGGCTCGCCGTCTCGGCCTAATCCCAGCTCTCGCCAGCGATTCATCTGCATAGATATTTCCTACACCGCTCAATAATTTCTGATTCAGCAGCGCGCTCTTAATCGGTGTCTTCCTTCCACGAAAGAGTTTCGTGAAATCCTCGAAGCTTATCTCCAGTGGCTCTCGCCCGGGCGCCTGAAATGCCTCGCGCACTACTTTCAATTTTCCAAACATTCGCGGATCGACATAGCGCAATTCCCTGCCCGACGCGAGCTTCGCAATCAAATGCGTGTGCTTCTCGACCTGCTGATCAGAGTCCGCAACGATCACTTTCCCAGTCATTCCCAGGTGCACAATCCACTGCGCGTGCTCCTGCGCTCGTCTGCGCCCGTCGCGTTCGAGATCGATGGCAATATGTTTTCCGACGCGCCGTATCTTCGCCAGCCGCGATCCCTCGAGCGTGGCGGCTATTTCTCGCGCCGACGACAGCAGCGGTTGCTTGCGCTCGCCGATCCACACGGATTCGATCACGTCGCCCGTAACTCGCTTCGCCAGTCCTCGGGCAATCGTCTCTACCTCAGGAAGTTCAGGCATAAGTTGAGTTTACAACGCGTGCGGGCGCCACCTTTCGCCCTCGCCTGGGTGGCTCATTCAAGCCTCTTTTTTGGGGCTTGAGTGGGGCCGGAACAATCAGAAAAACTCATCCGTCCAACTCACACCTTCGATTGCTCTACGCACGCCCACAATGTAAAATTTGTTGTTACACCCCTCGTTCGCCATTTCCCTGAAAAAGGTGCGCTAAAAGACAGGCGGGCAAGGAGTGTGTGCTGTCCGTCTCGTTTCAGCGAGTACCTCGTTTTGGACTGGCTGGGAGTCGTTACGGACCATGTCAAGGAGACGCTTTTGAACCGGGGCAAAACTGCCATCGTTGTCGGCGCCCAATGGGGCGACGAGGGAAAAGGAAAGATCGTCGATTATCTTTCCGAACATTTTACTGTCGTTGCACGATATGCTGGCGGACACAACGCGGGCCATACGGTCACCATTGCCGGCCGCAAGTTCATTCTTCAGCTCGTGCCCTGCGGCATTCTTCGCCCGGGCTGCCGTGCCGTGATCGGCAATGGCGTTGTTCTCGATCCCTTCGCCCTGCTCAAGGAAGTGAAGGCGCTGCGCGATGCAGGCGTAAAGGTTGATGGCAATCTGTTTGTCAGCAATCGTGCCCAGGTGATCCTTCCCTATCACCGCATGATTGAGCTCGCCTCGGAAAATGCTCCCGGGCGCGTGAAGATCGGCACTACCTCCCGCGGTATCGGCCCCGCCTACGAAGACAAAATGGGACGCCGCGGCTTGCGCGTCGCCGACATGCTCGACCTTACGTTGATGAAGACGCACATCGAGAATGCCTGCCGCGAGAAGAACACCATCGTGCATGCTCTGTTCAACACCGAACCGCTCGACGCCGCTGAGATCTATCGCGAGTACGTTCGCGCCGCCGAGGAGATTAAGCCCTTCGTCGCTGACACAGCGTCCCTCCTGAACAAGGCGCTTGCCGCGGGCGAGTCGGTGATGTTCGAGGGCGCGCAAGGGACGATGCTCGACATCGACCACGGCACCTATCCGTTCGTCACCTCTTCCAGCGCGACCTCAGGCGGAGCTGCCACCGGCACCGGCGTTCCCCCTACCTCGATGGACACCGTGATTGGCGTGACCAAGGCGTACTGCACGCGCGTCGGCGAAGGACCATTCCCAACTGAACTCCACGACAAGATTGGCGAAGAACTGCGCCGCAAAGGAGCAGAGTTCGGCGCTGTCACGGGACGTCCGCGGCGCTGCGGATGGCTCGATCTGCCACTGCTTCGCTATTCCTCAATGATCAACGGGATCGAGTGGCTGGTAGTCACCAAGATGGACGTGCTCGACGATCTCGCCGAGATCCCGGTCTGCATTGGCTACAAGATCAACGGGAAAAAGGCTACAGAGATCTCCGCCCAGGCGTGTGGCTATGACAAGATCGAGCCGATCTATCGGACGCTGCCCGGCTGGCAGAAGCCAACGTCCGGCATCAGCAGCTACGACAAGTTACCCGCAAAGGCGAAGGCTTATCTCGACTTCCTTGCCAAGGAAACTGGAGCCAAGATCGGCATGGTTTCCACCGGTCCGGATCGCGATCAGACCATGTTCGGAGAAGGCTTCGAGTCGGCGCTGCCTGCATTGGAGAAAGAGCACAAGGCGCGTGCGAAGAAGTCCGCAGCGCGCCGCTAACGCGCGTACAGGAGCAACACATGGTCGTACTCGCAGTGACGTGGATCGCTAAAGCCGAGAAGGAAGCAGAGGTTACAGCTCTCTTTCACCAGTTGCAGGCTGAATCGCGCAAGGAACCCGGATGCCGCCTGTACCAGGTACACACGCATCGCAACGATCCGCGGCGTTTCTTTATCTATGAGCAGTACGACGACGATGTCGCGTTGCAGGCGCATCGCGACTCGCGCCACTTCCAGGAATTGGCGGCGAAGAAGCTGCCCTTGATTGCGGAACGGCAGCAAGGGGATTTGTATCAGCCGGTAGAGTAGGCGAAGCTACTTCTTATCCGCGATCAGTACGCCGCCGCGCGCGTAGCTCTCGCGATCGACTTCGACGAACGAAATCGAAACCCCTTCTTTCGCGGTGCCCGCTTCCTGTTCCATCACTTCGGTAATTCGCGACGCGATCTTGCGCTTTACTTCGATGCTGCGGCCTTTAAGCAACGTGATCTGAATATGCGGCATGGAATCTTCTCGATATTGGGATCATTGTCGGGTGGCCCACCCTTTAGCCTTCTTTTGGCGTAAGGGTGGGGTCAGAGAGATGTGGGTGCCCCATCTCCGCCTTTGTTTGGCGGAGGTGGGATCAAGAAATCCTACTTCGCCAGTTCGTATCCCGCGAAGTAGTAGCTCAGCTCAAAACGCGCAGTGTCTTCGGCATCCGATCCGTGCACCGCATTCTTCTCAATGCTGCTCGCCCACTTTTTGCGGATGGTTCCTTCGGCGGCGTTCGCCGGATTGGTGGCGCCCATCAGGTCGCGCCAATCCTTAATCGCGTTGTCTTTTTCCAGGGCCATTACGAGGATCGGGCCGGTGCACATGAAATCCGTCAGTGAACCGAAGAACGGTTTACCGGCATGGACCGCGTAGAAGCCTTCTGCCTGCGACTTGGTGATGTGCAGCATCTTCGCGCCGATAATGCGAAAGCCTTTGCTTTCGATCATGTGGATAATGTCGCCGGCAGCCTGCCGCGCAACTGCGTCCGGTTTAATGATTGCCAATGTACGTTCGAGAGTCTTCATGATTCCTTGTCTTCAATATGAGATCGCGGCCAAAGCCGCACACCACAACTAAGCTTTTGCGGCAGCGCCTAATGCCTGCGCTACCAGTTCGCCGATCACGGCCGGAGTCTTCGCCACTCGAATGCCTGCCGCCTCCAGCGCTTTCACCTTCTCGGCCGCAGTGCCGTGCCCGCCGGAGATAATCGCTCCAGCATGTCCCATGCGGCGTCCCGGGGGCGCCGTCTGCCCGGCGATGAACGAGACCACCGGCTTCTTCACATGTGTCTTGATATATTCCGCCGCGGTCTCTTCTGCGTTGCCGCCAATTTCTCCGATCATGACAATGGCTTCGGTCTGCGGATCTTTGTTGAACAGTTCGAGCGCATCCACGAAGTTGGTTCCGATGATCGGATCGCCGCCGATGCCGATTGCCGTCGATTGACCAATTCCGAGCTGCGATAGCTGGTAGACGGCTTCATAGGTCAGCGTCCCCGAGCGCGAAACGATGCCAACATTGCCTTCGCGATGAATGTGTCCAGGCATGATGCCGATCTTGCACTTCCCCGGCGAGATGATGCCCGGGCAATTCGGTCCGATCAGGCGCGCGCGACGATCCTGCAGATAGTTCCACACGCGCAGCATATCCAGCGCGGGAACGCCTTCGGTGATGCAGACCACCAGTTCGATCTCGGCGTCGGCAGCTTCCATCACCGCGTCTGCGGCAAACGCCGGGGGCACGAAGATCATCGAGGCATCCGCGCCGGTCTTGTCGACGGCTTCCTGCACGGTGTTGAACACCGGGAAGCCCTCGTGCGTGGTGCCACCCTTGCCCGGCGTAACGCCGCCCACAATCTTCGTTCCGTACGCGGCACAGGCCTTCGCATGAAAGGTGCCCTCTTTGCCGGTGAGTCCCTGTACGAGAACCTTCGTGTTCTTATCAACCAAAATGCTCATGAGTCCGTCTCCAACCCCATATCCTTCAGGCGCGCCAATTGTTCCGGCGTCAGCTTCTGATCGAAATTTCCCAGGTACGCTTCGAAGCTGTCGCCGTGATGCATGATTACGAAAAATAGAGCGATCGCCGCGCGTCGTACGGTTACTTCTTCCGGCGACCCTGGCTCGAACCGGCCGGAAATTCCACCAAGAATTTCCAGCTCAGCCTCAAGCTCCGCGTATTGTTGCTGCGAGGTCCCCACGTTATGCGCCCTTCGCGGCCGCAACCACCTTCTCAGCGGCATCTTTCATCGTTTCAGCCACTATGAAGTTCAACCCCGAATTCTTCAAAATCTCGCGGCCCTGCTCAACATTCGTCCCTTCCAGGCGCAAAACGATCGGCAAAGGGATATTCGTCTTCTTGGCCGCCGCGACTACGCCATTTGCCAGCGTGTCCACGCGCAAGATGCCGCCGAAGATGTTGATCAGCACCGCCCTCACATTCTTGTCGCTCAGCAGGATTTCGAATGCGTGCGTCACCTGCTCTTCGTTGGCGCCGCCGCCCACGTCGAGAAAGTTTGCCGGCATGCCGCCCGCAAACTGGATGATGTCCATCGTCGCCATCGCCAGACCCGCGCCATTCACCATGCAGCCTACATTGCCGTCGAGCTTGATGTAGTTGAGCCCGTATTTCGAAGCTTCCACTTCCAGCGGATCTTCTTCGGTGATGTCGCGCAGTTCGCGAAGTTCTTTGTGCCGCATGAGCGCGTTGTCGTCGAAATTCACTTTGGCGTCGAGCGCGAAGACGCGGCCATCGTTAGTCACGATCAGCGGGTTGATCTCTATGAGAGAGGCGTCGGTCTCGATATAAGCCTTGTAGAGTCCGTTCAGCAGAGTGACCAACTGATTCACTTCGCCCGACTTCAGCCCCAGCCAGTAGCCGATTTTCCTCGCCTGGAACGTCGCCAGACCCGTGCTGCCGTCGATATATTCCTTCAGGATCGCGTCGGGATTTTCCTCCGCGACCTGCTCGATCTCCATGCCGCCCGCAGCCGAGGCCATGATCACCAGCTTCGCTTCGGAGCGATCCAGCAGCATACCGAGATAGAGTTCGCGGGCGATCGGCAGCGTTTCTTCGACCAGCAGCCGTCGAACGATGCGGCCTTCCGGGCCAGTCTGATGGGTCACCAGCTTCATGCCCAGCATCTTGGAGGCGAGTTCACCCGCCTCTTCCACCGACTTGGCGATCTTCACGCCGCCGCCCTTGCCGCGCCCGCCAGCGTGGATCTGCGCTTTCACCACAACTCCGGTTGCGCCTTCGGAAAACAGCTTCTTGGCGACAGCTTCGGCCTCTTCGCGGCTGCTGGCGACCTCCCCGCGAGGGGTCGCTACGCCATACTTCGACAGGATCGATTTTGCCTGGTACTCGTGTATTTTCATGAATTCATTCCGGTAGTTACTTACTCGGCCGCAGCAGAGACGGAAACCCGTGATTGTATAGGAGCGCTGCGAGCCGGGGCAATCGTCTGAGGAAATTTCATCGCAAGTAAGAGTTTGGCCATCCAATTCGCAACGGATCGAAAAATGAAGCTGATCTCAGTCAATGTCGGACGCCCGCGACTGGTGCACGTAGATGGCGAAACTGTGAGTACCGGCATTTACAAAGATCCGGTGACTGGTCCCGTGCACGTGGCCAAACTAAATCTAGACGGCGACCGTCAGGCCGATCTCAACGTTCACGGCGGCGTGAATAAAGCCGTCTACGGCTATCCGATTGAACATTACGAATTCTGGCGCGAGCGTTACCCAAACTTCCCATGGCAGTGGGGAGCGTTTGGCGAGAACCTTACCGTCGAAGGCATGCGTGAGGAAACGTTACATATCGGCGATCAGGTGGCGATCGGTTCAGTCTTGCTGACGGTGACCCAGCCACGCACTCCATGTTTTAAGCTCGGCATCAAGTTCGGGACAAATCGAATCCTGAAGGAATTCCTTGAGAGCGGCCGCTCCGGTTTCTATTTCTCCGTGACCCAGGAAGGCGAACTCGAGGCAGGCGATGAAATCCGCGTGATCCCCTCCGGCACGGATCAGATCACCATCGCTGAAGCGAATCACCTGATGGTGGCAAAGAGCGTTCCCTCGGAACTGCTGCAACGTGCCTTGGGCAGCGCCAGCTTATCCGCAAACTGGCGTGAGCACTTGCGCGAGAAATTCGCCGCTCAAGTCTCCACAGACTAGCCTTTCAGGGATCTGGGTTTGGGTCACCGGGCGCGTCGGATTTCTCCACTCCACAATTTTTCACCTGTCATCCCGAGCGAGGGCGAATGCCCGAGTCGAGGGAACCCTATCCCGCTACAACAGCTGCATGGCGTTCTTTGTAATTCAGCCGCGCACTTCGCGCGACCTGAACGAAGTCCTGATTTTTCGATTACCAAATTACAAATTACCCGATTACCATTGCTTTCAGTGATCCTCGAAGCCCTCCATCAGGTTGCCAACCATCGCCACTCGCTCAGTCGCGACGAAGCGCGCGCCGTAATGAGCGAGATCCTTTCCGGCGGCGCTACCGACGCGCAGATCGGCGCCCTTCTCGTCGCCCTGCACATGAAGGGCGAGACCGTCGAGGAGATCGTCGGTTTCGCCGAAGCGATTCGCGCCGCCGCAACGCCTCTGGAACTCACCCGCAACTCGGCGCTCGACGTCAGCGGCACCGAGCGCGATGCGCTCGTCGACACCTGCGGCACAGGCGGGGATGCCAGCGGCACCTTCAACATTTCGACCGCGACCGCGCTGACTCTTGCCGGGGCTGGGGTGCGCGTCGCCAAACACGGTAATCGCAGCGTGACCTCCAAGTGCGGATCAGCCGACGTAGTCGAAGCGCTCGGCGTGAAGATCGACTTGCCGGCCGATCGTGTCGCAGCCTGTCTCGATCAGGTTGGCATCGCCTTCCTCTTCGCGCCCGCAATGCATTCCGCAATGAAATACGTTCAGCCGGTGCGCCGTGAATTGCGGCTGCGCACAGTATTCAATCTGCTCGGTCCGCTTACCAATCCGGCGCATGCCTCGGCGCAGGTAGTGGGCGTCTATTCCAGCGATCTTGTCGAGAAAGTTGCGGAGGCCCTGCGTCTGCTGGGATTGCGGCGCGCACTCGTCGTGCATGGAATGGATGGCTTGGACGAGATCACCATCACCGGCGCAACGAAAATTGCGGAAGTCCGCGACGGTGTCGTACGAAAGTATGAAGTAATGCCGGAGCTGTTCGGAATGAAGCGCGCGCCGATGGAATCCCTTGCCGGAGGTGACGCCACTGCCAATGCCGCGATTATTCGCGCCATTCTCTCCGGCGAGAACTCTCCCAAGCGCGATGTGGTGCTGCTGAATGCGGCTGCGGCGCTGGTCGCAGCGGGCCGCGCCGATTCGATCATGGACGGACTTCCCGCCGCAGCAGAGTCACTCGATTCCGGCGCCGCACAAACGAAGCTCAACAAACTTGTCGAGTTCACCGCCGGCGCGGGTGCCCCATCCTAGCCTCTTTCGGATACAGTGGGATGCTATCTCGCCGGCACAACGCTCTGAAACAAACGATTGGACGCGGCATCGCCCCACGCTTCTTTCACATCGAGCGCGACGGCATAAGGCAAACACGCATTCAGATACTGCGGGGTGAGATCGGGATGGTTGAGTTTATCGAGCCGATCTTGTTCTGCCGCCCGCAGAAATTCACGGAATCCCAAAATGTCATCCATAGTGCGGCGACCTTGCAGCGTTGGCGCCTTCACCAAATGAGCCCAGATCGCGTGGATCGGAAGCAGGCTGGCGAGTAGTTCTACATAATCAGCATTAGAGTGTTGCAGCACCGCGAATCCAAATCCGGCGAGCAGACAAGAAATCATAACCAGTCCGAGCAGGAACCATGCGGCATTCACCGCGCTCATCCGGCCGGCAAGAATATCGCAAATGCCCGGAACGAGATTCACCATCACCAGCGCTGAGCAGATGATCCCGGCAAACAGGAATTCCATCGACAACCAGACGAGGTCTGAACCGCCTATTCCGGCCGCGACTTTCGCAATTAGTGCTGCACTCCCCACCACGCCCAGCGCAATAAATCCAAGATTGCTTTTGAAATACTTCCCGCGATACTGCGAGCAGAGTGTCTGCTGAATCGCGCTTACCAGCGCTGAGTTTCCTTTGTCGTACGGCTGAATGCCGGCTTCTTTCTCCAACTCTGCGGAAGCTTCCGCATCCGAGGGTTGCAATCCAAGCTGTTTCAGTTTTTGCCTTGTCGCGGGATCGAATAGGAAATTGAACGTCAGCTTTTCTTCCGCAGCCAAGGCATCGGGCGCGCCGCCAACTAAACGAGTCGAAACGTAGCTGGCTCCTTGCGGGCGGAGATCGATACACTTCTTCGCCGCCAGCGAAAGCAGCACCGCAACCAGCGTCTTCCGGTCGCTGCCGGAGGTCATGATGTAGCGCACCGCCGCCGGAGAGAGTCCCTCTGGTGCGTCATATCGCGGCACCAGTGCGCCCGGCTTCGGGTCGCGCCCCACCGCCAGCCACACGATGACGTAATACAGAAACAAACATCCGGGAATGAGCCAATACGTCATATCTTCCTGTTAAGCCTGTTAAGCAGGAGCGATTTTAGGCGTCTTGACCTTAGAGCACAGGGTGACTTTAGTACTCAGGGGAACCAAAACGACACTGTCCTTGCGGGTGAAAAGAGTCTCGAGAACCATCCGTACCCGGTGCGCGTATATACTCCCAGCCCAGAATCTCCCAATAGAGATCTCCCAAACAGAAAGGTTCACATGATTTTCCGACTACGAACTTCTCTCGCGTGCGTAGTGTTATTGATTACTCTCGTTTGTTCCGCCGCTGTCGCGCAGCAGGCTACCTCGAACACCCGAATGCCGGACGCGATCCCCATACCTGCCGCCGCGCAACCGTCGCCTGATTTCAATGCTGAGGCTGCGACCGACGCGTATCTGGCCGAGATGCCGGCCACCGCTCGCGCTCGCTCCGACGCTTACTTTGAAGGTGGCTACTGGCTCATCCTGTGGGACTTCCTCTACGGCGCTGTGATCGCCTTGATCCTGCTCAATCTGCGCTGGTCGGCGGCGATGCGCAATCTCGCCGAGCGCATCACGCGCTTCAAGCCGCTGCAAACGGCAATTTATTGGACCCAGTATCTGATCCTTACAACAATCCTTGGTTTCCCGCTCGCGGTGTACGAAGGCTTCACTCGCGAGAAGAAATACGGACTGGCGACACAAACGTTCGGCGGCTGGATGGGGGATCAGGGCAAGGGACTGCTGGTGGGATTGGTGTTGGGCTCGATTGCGCTGGTCATTCTATTCGGGTTGGTGCGCAGACTGCCACGAACCTGGTGGATCTGGGGCGCAGCAGTATCCGTTGCCTTTACGGTTGTCCTGATACTCATCGGCCCTGTATTCCTGCAGCCGATCTTCAATACGCCCAAGCTACTCGACAATCCCGCCATTACGAAACCGATTCTGGCGATGGCGCACGCCAATGGGATTCCGGCTCACGATGTGTGGCAGATCGATGCTTCCAAGCAGAGCACGCGCATGAGCGCTAACGTCAGCGGCTTCGGCAAGACCATGCGCATCACCCTGAACGACAACCTGCTGAACCGCGCAACGCCGCAGGAAATTCAGGCCGTGATGGGTCATGAAATGGGCCACTACGTCCTGCACCACATTTACAAAGACATCCTGTTCTTCTCGGTCGTCTACGTCTTGTTCTTCGCTTTGCTCTACTGGTCCCTGGGATGGACCCTGAAGCGTTGGGGCGACAAGTGGCAGATTCGCGGCGTCGGTGACACGGCAGTGCTGCCGCTGGCAATCCTGATAATTTCCATTTTCGGCTTCGTTCTGACGCCGATCTTCAATACTTGGACCCGCAGTAACGAATTTGAGGCCGACATGTATGGCCTGAACGCCAGCCGCCAGCCCGACGGCTTCGCTCGTGCTGCGATCCATCTTGGCGAGTATCGCAAGATGAGTCCCGGACCGGTGGAAGAATGGATTTTTTACGATCACCCGAGCGGGCGGAATCGTATCTATCGTGCTATGCGCTGGAAGGGCGAAAATCTGAACTCGCTGTCGGAACCGAAATATGGCGTGACGGAGACGCAGAATGTAACGCAAGCGGCTCCGCCAGCGGCTCCCGCGCAAGCCGGCGCAACAACAAAGTAACCGCGATCCGCGGATACGTGGTGCCCCACATCTGCCAGTTTTTGGCAGATGTGGGATTGCGAACAATCCGCTGAGGGTGCCCCATCCTAGCCTTCGTTTCGGTACTCCGGGGTCTTTCAGTTTCCTATTACAAATTACCGCAGGTGACCAATCCTCTTTACTTCGTCGCCTGTTTTTTCAGTTTTTCGATCTGTTCCAGGTGACTGTTGCCGTGTTTCGCGATGCGTCCGAGCAGTTCTTCGAGTGTGAGCTCCCGTGAGATCTCCGGATGGAATGCGCCGCGCTTCAGGTCCGCCATCTTGATCCGTCGCAACAATCGCAGATTCGATCGCCGCAGCAGTCCAAATTGCGCGATCGATTCAGGCGCCGACGTCTCGTTGTAACCCATCTTTTGCGCCCACGCATCCTGATTCATCGGAGTAATCGTCGAGCTGTTCTCCGAGATCATCTGCCGCATTCGAAATCCATAGACCAGTTCCACATCCGCCAGGTGCGCGAGGATTTCGCGGATCGACCACTTTTCCGGCGTTGGCTTGAAGTTGAGGACTTTCTCCGGCAGCTCGCTGACGGCCATCGCGATCTTCTGTGGTTCTTTTTCCGCCGCGTCGAGTGTTTTCTTCAGTTCCTGCTCGGTCATAGATCCTCCAGTGGGTGCCCGGTCCTTTCCTGCGTTTGGAAAGGGCCGGATCAGGATTCCCGAACCGCCGCTCCTCAAAATCCGTTCAAGCTTACTCTTTCTTTCCAGTCGGCGATATTCACCTTCCACTTCAATTGTGTCGTGATCGCCTGTTTTAGTTGCGTCGCCGAATCAGGCTCGCCGTGCACCAGGTACGTAATCTGCGGCGCTGCCTTGAAGCTTTGCAACCACTCCAGCAACTCAGGCGTATCGGCATGATCGCTGAACTGTTCGAGCGCAGCTACCTGCGCGCGGATAGGCACGATTTCGCCGAAGATCTTCACCTCGCCCGCGCCGCTCTTGATGGTTGCGCCGCGCGTTCCCGGAGCCTGAAATCCGATGAACAGCACCAGGTTTCGCGGATCCGGCAACCGTTGCAGCAGATGATGCTGGATGCGCCCGCCCGTCACCATTCCGCTCGAGGAAACGATCACGCATGGATATCGTGTCTCATTGATCTTCTTCGATTCTTCCTGCGTCTTCGCAAACGTGAATCCCTGCCATGCCAGCGGCGATCCGTATTTCGTTATCAGCGCCTTCGCTTCTTCTGAAAATTCCTCGCTGTGCTTCAGGTAGATTTTTACGGCTTCAATCGCCATCGGACTATCGGCAAACACAGGAATACGCGGGATCTCACCTGCTTCCATCAACTCCTTCAGCATGAAGAGGAACTTCTGCGTGCGCTCCACGGCGAACGCCGGGACCACCACGCTTCCGCCGCGTTTCACGGTGTTGCGAATCAACTCCGCCAGTTCGGGCTTTGGATCGGTCTTCGGATGGAGCCGGTTACCGTACGTGGATTCCATCACCAGCAGGTCGGCGCTCTCACCTTCCGTCGGCCCATAATGCAGGACGCGGCCTGGCGCGATCTGCGAATCGTGAACACGGCCTATATCGCCAGTGAACAACAGTCTTCTGCTGCTTCCCCGCGACCTGAATCGTCACTTCCACCATTGACGATCCGAGGATGTGCGCCGCTCGCACGAAGCGGAACGTGAAGTCCGGACGCAGCTGCTTGTCTTGATTGAAATCCACGGCTACAAATTGCGACAGGCACGCTTGCGCCTCTTCGAACGTGTAAAGAGGCAGCGCTGGGTCGTGTTTCGATGTTTTCTTCTTGTTATGAAACGCCGCGTCTTCTTCCTGCAGGTGGCCGGAATCCGGGAGCAGTATGCCGCATAGATCGATGGTCGCCTGCGTGGCGTAGATCGGGCCACCGTAGCCTTCCTTCACCAGACGCGGAATCCAACCACAGTGATCGAGATGTGCGTGCGTCAGAATCACCGCATCGATTTCATTTGCTGGGATGGGCGGCTCCTGCCAATTCCGCTCGCGCCACTCTTTTTGTCCCTGGAAGAGTCCGCAGTCGATCAGCACCTGGAAACCCGCTCGTCCTGTGCCGTCGTCGTTTGTGTTAATCAGATGTTTCGAACCTGTTACCGTACCTGCCGCGCCAAGAAATTGTATGTAGGCCAAGAGTTTTTCCTGTGTTGTAAAAACAATAAGTTGAAAGCAAGGAACACTGGATTCTAGCCCCGTAAGGTGTACGCCCCAAGCTGTCGTTGGTGCACTCCTAGGTTCCTCGGAGCTGCCCTGAACTGGGCTATAATCCGGGATTACGGGGCCGCTTTCATGAGGAAGGTTGGCATCCGTTTTTTCGGTGAGTGATGCCATCCCGGTCCAGCGTTCTCGAGTCGGAAAATCTGTCCGTATTGCCCCCCGCTCCTCGGCTGCTGGTTGAGTTACCCCCTCGTCGACAAGTCTTCTTCAACAACCTGTTTGACCTGCTGCTGCGCCGCCATCCACCAGTCATTGAGGTCTCTTCGTCGCCGTCGGCTTTTTGGCCGGATGTTTTCGTCGCATCGGGCGTTCGCTGGTCGCGCTTTTTCGAATCGATTGCGATGCACGTACTGGCAATCGCATGCGTGGTGTCGCTATTCGGACTTTTCCAGGGAATCGAGCAACAACGCAATCCCGCCCTGGAGATTCACGACAAGGTCGTCTACTACAGCGCCTCTGACTTCTTGCCGGCGATCGATACCGGAAGCGAACCGGAGAAGCCGAAAACAATCAGGCCTCCGCGGAAAGCCGATCCGCTGCCTGCCAGGCAGAAGATTATTTCGTTGCCTCCGAATCACGACAACACCGAGCAGACGATCATCGCCGCGCCCGAGATCAAGCTGAAGCAGCACGTAAATTTGCCGAACATTGTTGCGGTGAATCAAGCGCCATTACCTGTGCCAACCGCGGTCGCGACACGCGAGATTTCGCGGCTTCAAATGCCGCTCTCGCCGAATGCCATCATTGCTCCACCTCCCGATCCGGTGCAACGCGACCTTTCGCGCACGAACATGTCGGACTTCCAGGCGAAGGTCATCGCGCCGCAGCCGTCAGTGGATCCTTCGAAGATGCCTTCACGCAGAATCGACATGGCTAGCTTAGTTGTGCAGCCACCACCCACGGTTGATCCCACTAAATTCAATCAGCGTCGCATCGATCTGGGCAATCCCGCGATTGTTCCTCCTCCGCCGACTATCGATCAGGCAAAGCTGAATCCGCGGCAACTGACAATGCCCAACGCCGGAGTGGTGCAGCCACCGCCTGCGATCGAGAACGCGCGCCAACCCGCAGGAGGCGCCGCCGCGCGACAGCTCGCTGCGCTGAGTGCAGTGCCTGCTCCTGTTCCTCCGCCGCCGTCCATTCAGCCAAGAATGACTTCGTCGGCTGCGGCAAAACAGATGATCGCGCTCAGCGTGAATCCTGCGGACGTTAAGGCGCCAGTGGAAGTGCCGCGTGGAAGTCGCTCCGGTGAGTTCGCCGTAGGACCCGAAGGAAGACCGGGTGCCACGGGCGCGCCCGAGATCAAGGATGGAGGAACATCCAAACCTTCCGCCGCCTCAGCGGCTTCGACGCGAAATGCAAGCTTGCCTCCGGGAATAGTTGTCGCTCCGCCTCCGGCGAACTCGCAGCCGTCGTCTACGATCGCAGGAACACCTTCGGCTGCGAAGAATCAACCCTCACTGCTGGCCATGGCCCGACTATCGCCGATGCCTGACATCTCTCATCGTCCGAATCCGGGAGCATCGGTAACCGACACGCCGAAGATCGAAGAGGAGAAAGTATTCGCCGGCAAGAAGTCTTATTCGATGGTCCTGAATATGCCGAACCTCAACTCCGCTGGCGGAAGTTGGGTGATCCACTTCGCTCAGTTGGACGAGACGGATCACGACAAGAGCGACATTTCCGCGCCGGTTGCAACCGTCAAAGTTGATCCCGCCTACCCGGCGGCGTTGCGCCGCGAACTGGTCGAAGGCACAGTTGTGCTCTACGCAGTGATTCGCAAAGACGGTACCGTTTCCGATGTACGCGTGTTGCGCAGCGTGCAGAACCAGCTTGACGAAAGCGCTCGAACTGCGCTGCTGCACTGGCATTTCAGTCCGGGCACAAAGCGAGGCTCAGCCGTGGACCTGGAGGCAGTGATTCAAGTCCCGTTCAAAGTGCGCGCGCTACCGTTTTGATTCACCGTAGAGCACGCAAAGGACGCTGAGGATAACTTGGCTTTACCCAATCGCGCGATCAAATCCTCATGAAGCTGAATTCGTCTTAGCGGAAAGAATGAAAGAAAAGAAACCTCTGCGAGCTCTGCGTCCTCTGCGGTGGGAATAGTTCTTACGCGTGAACCGCTACAGCTCCCGGCTTCAATCGGTGCTCCACAAACTCGTAAATGGACTCGTTCGTGCAGACTTCGAAATATCGCCGCTCGGTCCAGCGTTTGAGGGAAAGATCTACCGCTTCCACGCGCGGCACGCGTCCTTCTCGCACCACGATGCGATGGAACAATCCTTGTCCTACCGGCACCAGTCCTGTATGAATCCGCACTGCTTCGTTCGGCCACATCGTCGGCACTTTCAGATCGAACGCCTGTAGCGAAATTTCCTGCTGCAACTTCGCGAACGCTTCCTGGCTGATGTGGATGCCGCCGATGTTGTAGCGCATCAGGAACTCGTCAGGGTTGCCGCCCGTAACTTCATCTTCCACTGTCTGGAAGGTGTAAACGCTGAACAGTCCCTGCGTGCCGTTCAGAACTTTTCGCGCGCCCTTATGACATGAGGAAAGCCGATCGCTCTCGTTCAATGCTTTGGAAATCATGATACGTGAATTGCCGTCCATCAGGTACATCGGCGCCGAATCCTGGTACGAAATGCCGAGGCCCAATTCTAGCGTCGGTAGTCCATCCTTTTCCGACTTCTGGTTGTAAGCCTTCACGATGCTGATCATCTCGCGCGCCAGCACGCAAGTTCGGGCCACGCCGAAGCCTTGCTCTCCTTCGCGCTCGAACAGCGCCAGGATTACCGCATCTCCTTCGATGAAGACCTTCGACGCCTCGTATTTCGGCAGTAACTTATTCACCGGCTCGAAGAAGTTCAGGCTGAAGTACGACGCCGGATTCAATCCGCGCTCGAACAGCGTCCTCGTCAGCGTGGTGGAATCGCGAATGTCCGCCTTGAGAATTACGTGATGGATAACGCGTTCTTCCGTCGGCTTGTCTTCTTCCGGCAGCAGAAATTCATAGAGCGTACTGTTGATCTCAGATAGATTGCGCAGCTTCTCGTTGGTGATCACCGAAACCTGGTCCATCAACGAGTTCAGCAGGTCCAGTCGCCGGAGATCACGGTGATAGCGCATGAAGTCGCGCAGGAAGCGGCCGGCAAGCTTGCCGCGATCCGACCCACGCAGTCCACCTACGCGCCGCAACGCATTGTGGAATGTGGCTGGCGAGAGTTTGCTCTGTTCCTGCATCAGCGATTCCACGCGCGCACGCTCTTCGCGCGTAATCAGCGCGTGCTTGAGTTGTTGCGCATTGATGGTCGGTGAGTACTCAGACAGCATCGCCGCAGTTTCATAGGCCGCAACAATATATTCCAGCGCTCCTTCGCGTTCGAGCAGTTCCGTCCACTCATCGAGCAGCGCGCGCTGCGTTTTTCCCTTCGCAGAATTCTCTTCTGGCACGCCCGCGCCGACTAACTCCTGCGCGTTTTCTGGAAAGGCAAGCAGATCGTCGTAGTCCTGATCGATGCTGAGTTCCAGCGAAGCGAGGAAGCCACGGGCGAGTTCAAGAATGCGTGGGTAACGATCGGGATCCTTCTCGAAGTTGCCGAACATTACATAATGCTCGGCGTTCATATGATCATCGCGGCCGTTTTCCGTGAAGATCAGTTGGTTCACGAACAGGTCGTATCCTGGACCCTCGCTGGTGCCGAGCAACGAGCGGCGCATGCGTACCAGCGTCTCTTTTTCGACTTCGCGCAGCGTGTGGAAGAGTTCATGCCCTGCCTTGCGCAATATTGTCTTCTTGCCCAACTGGAATGCCGCGCAAGCCTCGCGCAGTTCTACTATCTTGCCTCCACCGTTGTGTCGCGGACCTTCGTAGGCTTTGACCTTGGCGCGAAGCCGCTCCAACGTGCTCGAAAATTGCTCGCTCAACTCCGTACGTAGAAATTTCAGAACAGCAACGCGTGCGAGCAGGTCCAGGGAATTGTTGTTTTCGTTCTTGGCGCGATTCAGCGCAGCCACCTGCAATTCGCTGAGGCGGCGCTTGAAGTCGGTGACGTCATTGAGCTGGCTGGTTTTGCTTCCCAGGCGACACCTGCACATCGCGATACGACTGTACCGGTTTGGAGTTGAGCAGATCTTCCACATTGCCGGCTTTAGCGATCAGCCGCGCGATGTGGGCGCGAGAGAGGTCGATAAACGTGGCACTCAGCGACACGTCGAAACGGACGTTGTCGACACCCGGCACCAGTCCCTTGAACTCCACCAGCGGCGCATAGGCGCCTAGTTCAAGCTGCCGTGCCAGTTCGCTGAGACTCTCGCGTTGGAAAAACGAAAATGGAGACATACGCCTAGGCCCGTCGCTCGACGGAGTGCTGCTACCCGCAATTTCCGGAATTGCAACGCCGAGCCTAGCATGACGTGGGTAATGATCGAAAGTTACTAAGGTTTGTGGAGGCTTAAGCTCTGTGGAGTGGCGCGGGCGCCCTCGCCCGCGTTCATAGGAACTGGGTGCCCCACCCTCTAGCCGTCCTTTGGCGTAAGGGTGGGGTTTTTCAGTTTTTCAGTTTTTCAGTTTTTCAGTTCTTCAGTTCTTCAGTTCTTCGGTTTTTCGGTTTTAGATTACCCGGTTACCTATTACTGCGACTTCCCCGTCGCCTCTCCGGCCGACGATAGATGCTTCAGACTATTCTTCCTCGCCGCTTCGAACTCATCGCCCGACTTCCACGCGACTCGGTCGGGAAGCGATGCAGCTTTCCATCCCAGGTCGAAGCCGAAACGCGTCATGTCGGCAACGCCGGTAAAGTCCCAGCTGTTGTCGTACTCGTCGCTTGGCTGGTGGTAATGCTTCTCGTTGTAGATCTTCTCCTGCTCCACGCCCCACTCCTCCGGATGGCCTTTGAACTTCATCCCTTCGTTCACGGAGAAAGCAGGAATGCCTACGCGCGCGAAACTGAAATGGTCTGAGCGATAGTAGAACCCAGCTCCAGGATTCGAGTCGGCTTTGATCTGCATTCCGAAGTTGTGCGCCGTCTCTTCCACCACCGGATAAAACGTGGTGCGCTCTGCGCCCGACACTTCGACGGTTTCCGGAATGCCTTCCGGCGCTACGCCGTCAAAATTCAGCCCCAGAGTAAGATCGCCAGCTGGAATCGGCGGATGCAATCCCAGGAACTCCGAGCCGCGCAGCCCTTGTTCTTCACCTGTCACTGACGCGAACAGAATCGAGCGCTTCGGCTTCTGCGACGACAGCGAAAATGCGCGTGCCATCTCGATCAGGACCGCGGACCCGGTCGCGTTATCAACAGCGCCGTTATAAATGTTGTCGCCCTTCTCTCCCGGATGAATTCCAAGGTGATCGTAATGCGCGCTGTAGATCACCGCCTGGTCCTTCAGCTTCGGATCCGAACCCGGCAGCAGCGCCAGAATATTTTGCGAATCGAATGGCCGGATCAGGCTGTGCATCGTCGCCTTCACCTTGATAGGCAGCGGCACCGCTTTGAAATCGCGCGACCGCGCCTGCTCCATCAGTTGATCGAGATCTTTTCCCGAGGCCTGTGCGATCTGCCGGGCAATCTCCAGTTGCACCCACGACGCCAGCTTCAGCTTCGGCTCACCGGTGGCGCGCAGGTACGACCGCTCGCCGCCCCACGAGTTGCGAACCACATCCCAGCCATAGCTGGCCATGTCGGTTTTATGAATGATGATGACCCCAACCGCGCCCTTGCGCGCCGCCTCTTCGTACTTATAGGTCCAGCGGCCGTAATAGGTGAGCGCCTTGCCCTTGAAGAAGTTCGGATCGTCCGACGGCGGCTCGTTCACCAGCATCAGCAAAACTTTGCCCTTCACGTCGACGCCCTTGTAGTCGTTCCACTTGTACTCGGGCGCGTCGATTCCGTAGCCAATGAATACCATGTCCGCATTCACATCGCTCGACTGATCCTGGCTCTCATCCATCGCAACCACGTCGTCGCCGAGTTTCAGATCCATCGTCTTGCCCGGCAGTCCCAGCGCGATCGTGCTCGTTGGTTCTGTCGTGATGCCCACCATCGGCACTTTCTGGAAGTACGTTCCGTTCTCTCCCGCCGGCTTCAGCCCGTATGCCTGGAACTGCGTCGCAATGTACTCGGCGGCAATATCGCCTCCGCGCTGCCCGGTACCGCGTCCCTCCAACAGATCGCTGGAAAGAAAGCGCACATGCGCCTTGATGTGGTTCGGATCAATGGCCTTCATCGCAGCTTGCGCCGAGGCAGGCAGCGAGGAACCGGGTCCAGCGGCCTTTACCGGCTCAGCAGCAGGTGCAGGTTTGTGAGGACCCGTGGGGCTGGTCTGTGCAAAAGCAGCCGATCCCAGAATCAGGGCTAGAAAGAGAATTGCGGATTGTCGCATCAGTCTGTCTCCGAGAATGTTTCCAAAAACCCTGTATTGTACGCTTTCTAGCGGGTTGATAGGCACCAGTGTGAACTCTTAGCTGACGACGGAATTCATGATTACGTTAGGTCGCGACGCTTGTCATCACGAGCTCGTGCAGCGAGCGAGGGATCTGCATTTCCTCTCCGTTCGTCGGGTGAGACAGGCCGGGTGCCCCTTGCGGGTGCCCGGTCCTTGCGGGTGCCCGGTCCTTGCGCAGCAAGGGCCGGAACGTCTCAGACTTCTGACTTCTGACTTCAAACGATTCCCGTTTGCGGAATTCGTTGTCAAGACCCCAAATCCTGCATTTTCTCCGCAACTCTATCATTCCACGATAGAAATAAATCTCGCCAAAGTGTCTAGTAGGTACCCCCAAATTTGTCACACTAAGAATAGGGAGAGCATATGGGGAAGGCTGCCGGGTGCCCGGTCCTTTCCTTCTTTTAGAAAGGGCCGGAACAGGTTTGGGCCTAATGAGATCAGAAGCCGCGTGGGCGGACGATTGACTTCGTCACGAACCAAGATCATCCGACGCATTATCCGTCGGATATCCGATGCCTTATCCGTCGGATAAATCAGTCGTCCGACGGATAAGTCTTTTGTTTTGTGGGACAGACTCTCTGACCCCTCCCCTAGGAGAATCCGATTATGAGTGAACACCAGAATTCCTTTGCTGGAGCAGTTTGCCAGCACGTGCGCCTCAATAGCGAGCGCTGCACACAACCGGCGCGCCGCAATTCCGACTTCTGTCGATTCCATGACGCCGCCATGAAGCCTCTACCCGCGGCTCACAACCTCAATGACCAATTGCCAGTGCTCGAAGACGCGGATGCCATTCAAATCGCGATCATGCGGCTGCTGCGTTATCTGATGAAAGGACCGGTCGACCGCAAGGACATCGGCACCCTTCTCTACGGACTCCAACTCGCCTCTACCAACCTCGCCCGCCAACGCCAACTGGCGAAAGCGGTAAACGCCCTTTCACGATCAAAGCCGGCTGGGAGCACGAATCAAGCTTTTTTGTCGCCAAACGAGCACAGGGAGGAAGTGGCAGTCGGCGGTGAGTGAGAATCTCCGTAATCGACAACAATCCCTTATCTGCCTTGCTGCTAGCACAAAGCGAAGGACACGGTGTCTAATTCGCTGCATGAAATTCCGGCAAGTGACTCTCGCCCTACTTGTTGCTGACTGGCGCGCGGGCACAGTTACGACAACAGGACTCCGAACCGCATTGGCAGAAGATCGACCAACTCTGCGGGCAACTTCAGTTCGTGACTCCAAAAGAAACCGTAATCGGAATGGAATCACGGTTTCGAGTTGCATATCTGATGAATGCCGACTTGAGTCTGTATGTTGCAAGCCCCAAGGACAATCAGTGTTGCGGAACAAAGACGCTAGCGACGGCGCAATCCGACAGATACGGATCGTTCCGTTTTCGGGGAATCGGCAGCGGGAATTACTGGCTGAGAGTGCAGAAAGATGGAAAAGAATACGTCGTTCCTCTAGAAGTGACTGCGGACTTTAATCAGAAAACTTGTCTGGATCCCTCAGTCGCCCGCGATGTTGTAGTGGACTCAAAACCATCCAGCGTTCAAGTAAGGATTCGTTGAGGAGATGGTCATCGTTGATAAATCGCCGGGTGCCCCGTCCTATTCGCCCTCCGTCGGCGAAAGGGCGGGGTGAGACCAGTGTCGGGTGCCCGGTCCTTGCGCAGCAAGGGCCGGACTGAAGCGCCGGTCTATCGTGATAAGCGCTGATAGACTCTTCGCGTGAGCAATCGAGTCATAGAGATTCACGATTCGGCAGTTGACGACATCACTGTTAAAGACAATCTTGCCACCATTCACTTCCCGTCCGTCTACATTCATCAATCAGAGGGCAGGCCAGGCGTGGACCCCGGAACGGGATGGGTGCAGGAAGCAGTGTTGCGTATCGCGGAGGCTCAGGCTGAAGGCGCATTCTCCGAAGAGATCCGAAAGGCATCCGGCTACGATGTTCACTATTTGCATGGTGGGGCGCTGAGAATTGGTGACGTGCTATCGGACGGCCTAATCCCGATACCTCTAAGTGTCACAGCAGATGTCGAGTTAGTCCTGGAATCGTGTGGCGAAATAGTTCGAATACGGGGAACAAGCTGCTCTTTGGAACTGCTTGGTGAGGCTGAATACGTCGAAGATTTCAGACCTTAGAAGATCAAGCGGCTGCCCGGTCCTTACTTCGCAAGCGCCAAAAACCTCTCAGCCTTTACTTCTTCACTTCCAACTTCCTCCGGCCCTTGCACCTGCGTAACTCCACGTCACCAGACCAAATCCCGCAACTCTGATACGATTTTTATATGTCCCCTGGCGAAAGCTCGGCTCCCGCGCTGGCTCCTGAAAAGCGAGCCCCGGGGACGCATGCGCCTCTCGACAAACCGCTCTTTCAGCACACTTTGACCCCAAGCCGCGGGAGCTGGCTCGGCGAAATTGGATTCGAACTACGCGAGCAGGCCTGGCCGACGCTGAAGTACATGACGCGCACCGACGTGCACACTTTCGGATTCTCCGTCGCCTGCAACGCGATTCTTTCGTTTTTTCCGTTCGTCGTGCTGCTGCTGACGCTCATCCGCCGCTTCTTCCATTCCGAAGCCATGTTCGACGTTGTCCTGAATCTGTTGCGCGACTATCTGCCCACCGGACAGGACTTCATCATCAAGAACCTGCGCAACATGACGCGTCATTCTAGCGTTCAAGCATTCTCGGTCGTGATGCTGCTTGTCAGCTCGACTGGCATTTTCCTGCCGCTGGAAGTTGCGCTGAACGGCGTCTGGGGATTCTCCAGGAACCGTTCGTATCTCAGGAACCAGCTCGTCTCTCTCGGACTGGCCTTCGCCTGCGGATCGCTCGCCCTGCTTTCGGTCGCGCTGACGGCCACGAATCAAGTTTGGCTGCATTATCTTTTCTTCGGCCATCTGAATGTCGTATCGCGCACAGTGGGTTGGGCCGTAATGAAGGTGTGCGCCGTCGTCGCCAGCATCTTCATCTTCTTTCTGATTTACTGGCTGCTCCCGAATGGAAAGGTACCAGCGAAAGCCGTCCTTCCCGCCGCGGTTCTGGCCGGATTGCTCATGGAGATCGCCAAGTACGGATATGTGCTGTCGCTGCCTTATCTTGATTTTGCCAACGTCTACGGTCCGTTCTCGATCTCTGTGACCTTTATTTTCTGGGCGTTCCTTTCTGGCATGCTGCTGCTCGCCGGAGCGCATCTTTCCGCCGTTGGCCGCGTGGCCGAACAGAAAACTCGTTAGGCGACCGGATTGCTTCAGTTTTCGTAACGGGAAACCTTTCTCAGCTCATCCGCCTTTTTCTCCCGCGCTCCTCACTGCTTCCCGATTCGCACTCCCCTAGCATGGCGCTTCCGTCCTCCCCTGTTTGAGTAGGAAATGAAGCGGTGTTCGCAATTCGTTGTTGTCCTCGCGCTTGCGCCATTGTTGGCGGTGGCACAAGTTCCGACTCGTTCTGCTCGTCTTCCCCGCCGCCCCGCCTCGCGCACGACGGTGCAACAGATCGAAGCCATGGAACCCAGTCTCGCTCGGCACGCAGCCATCATCTTCTTTGGTAGAGTCACTGGCATTTCCCGCGTCGTTCCGGACTCCGGGGCAGCTGAGCCATCTCTGCGAATCACCTTCGCCGTCGACAATGGCGTCCGCGGTGCGCAAACGGGCCAGGAATTCGACCTGCTCGAGTGGCCCGGGCGCTGGCAGGCCGGAGAGCGTTATCGCATCGGAGAACGATATCTCCTGTTCCTGCACGCTCCTAACGCCGCTGGACTAACCAGTCCTGTGGGCGGCACTGCTGGCCGTTTTCTAATCGACAGCAAAGGAACCATCGACCTCAGTTCCGTCGCGCCGCCGGGCGCTGAAAGAAATATTCCGGCATCCGCTTCCTCCCCCGTTTCGGATCCCCCACAGCGTCCCCCGCAACCCAGGACAGCCCTCCCCCAGCAAGGGCCTCCCTATGCTCATCCGCAGGTACGACCCGAATGACCACTCGACGATTGATCCTTACGGCGCTGCTGTGCGCTTGTTCGGCTGTCGCCGCGTTCGCCGGTGGTCCGCTCTACGTCGCCGGCGTCAGTGGATTCAACTCCTCCGCAACCGGTCAGCCGATTACATGGACGGGCGGCGTGGTGAACTACTACACCGATCAAGGCAATCTCAGTCCACTGCTGCCGGGCGCCTCTGCCGACGCTTTCGTCGCCACCGCATTCGCGTCCTGGTCGAGCGTGACCACGGCGGCGCTGCAGATCAATCGCGCGGGCCAGTTGAGTGAAGACGTCTCCGGCAGCAACGTGCAAAATGCCGGCTCGCTGATTCTTCCCATCGACATTCAACCGAACTCGGCGAAACCTGTCGCCATCATCTACGACTACGACGGCAGCGTGATCGACGCGTTCCTCGGTACCGGCGCCGGGGCCGAAGATCTCTGCGATTCCAACTCCGTAATTGCCGAGGCCGACAACTTCACCGCTGACGGCCATTTCGCGCACGCGCTAGTCATTATCAACGGCAATTGCGCGCAGTATGCGAGTGATTTGCCGATCCTGCAATATCGGTTAGCCCGCCAACTGGGACGCGTGCTTGGCCTCGATTGGTCGCAGATCAACGACAATGTCGTCACCGGCTCGCCTCCGCCGACGATGAACGACTACGCGGGCTATCCGATGATGCATCCGATGGGAGCGCTCTGCTTTCCGACGTATGGTTGCACGTCCAATCCGTTGCAAACGCGCATGGACGATCAGGCAGCGCTCTCGCGCCTGTATCCGGTCACGGCGGCCAACATCGGCAACTTCTCCGGCAAGACTCTCTTTTTCGAGAACACCGCGCGCATCGAAGGTAGCGTTCGTTTCCCTGCATGGAACGGCAATCTTGGGCCAGGGCATGCAGGGCGTAAACGTCGTCGCGCGCATGATCGATCCAGTCACCGGACTGGCCTCGCAAAGTACACCGCGTCTTGCGTCTCGGGATTTTTGTTTCGCGGCGACGCCGGCAATCCAATCACCGGATACACCGACAACTCCGGCGAGCCGCTCGACCGTTTCGGCTCGAACAACACTGCTGTTGAGGGCTATTTCGATCTCGCCGGACTTCAGTTCCCCGCGGGCTACAACACGGTCCAGTATCAGCTCAGCGTGGAGTCGGTGAACTCGCTCTACATCGACGGGCTTTCCGTTGGCCCATACAAAGATGGATCGATTCCGATGTCAGGCACCTTCACGCCGATCACGGTTACGGTCTCCAAAGGCTCTGACATCAGCCAGGACCTGGTGATGAAGAGCGCGCCGTCACAGCCACAAGATCAATGGGAGCCAAGCTCGTTCCCTCAGCTCGCGGAAATTCCGGGCGGCGGGGATTGGATCGGATCGCTCAGCGGCTACGGCGATACCGACTTCTATCACTTGCATGCGCGCGCCAACCGCACCTTCAGCTTCAGCGTGACCGCGCTCAATGAGAATGGTTCTCCCACGGTGGTCAAGGCGCAACCTGCGATTGGCATTTGGCAATCCACGGATACTCTGACAGCGCCTTCACTCAGCCAATCGGCATTCAGCACCATGCAGACGGGCGTCACTCAGCTCGTGGTGGACGTGAATCTCGAAGACGACTATAAGCTTGGCATTGCCGATACGCGTGGCGATGGCCGGCCCGATTTCCGCTACGAAGCCCGCGTGCTCTACGCCGACACCATCTCTCCTGCGCGCGCCAGTGTTCACAACAGCACGCCCATCACGATCACCGGCTTCGGATTCTCACCGACCACCACGGTAAAGGTCGGAACGAATTCCGCGACCGTTCTGAGCCAGCAGGCAGGTCAGCTCGTGATCGCGGCTCCTGCGCTTTCCGACAGTACTCAAACCATCTATCTGCAGGACAGCGCTACGGGACTCGCCGCGGAGATGGACAACGTGCTGAACTACGGCACGATTAACGGGCTACTGACATTGCTGCTGGGATCGAATCCGCAGGTGCCAGTGGGAACACAAGCCCCGAATCCCGTCCGCGTCCTCGTTACGGAGCCGGACGGAGTCACGCCGATCCCCGACGCCGCAGTGACCTTCGTCGCACCCGCTGGAGTCGTGTTCCCTGCTTGCGGGAATTCCAACTGCACCATCTTCACCGACGCCACTGGCGAAGCCGACGCCTACATGCTCGTGACCGCCGCTGGGACTTTCACCATCACGGCATCGATCAGCACTGGAGCCTCCGTACAGGCTGCTGTGATTGGCATCGTCTACGCCCTGGACATCAGCCTGCCGGTCGCCCAGGCATGGGCAGCTTCGAACTCCTCGGGAGCGATAGCGCTCTCGGCGGTTATCGTTGGCAACGGCCAGCTGCTGCCGGGAAGGACCGTCAATTTCCAGGTGCTGGCCGGAACCGCAACACTCGCCGCCGCGAGTTCGGTCACCGACAGCACCGGAACAGCGGCCACGCAGGTCAATATCAACCAGCTGACCTCGAACGTAATCGTGAGCGCGTGCGTCGGGCCCGACAACACCGTCTGCCGGAACTTCACAATCCGTTGGGTGTCGGTGGCGAATCTTCAACTCAGCAAGATCGCGGGAGACTATCAGACGATTACCGTCGGGCAGACATTTTCTGCAATCCGCGTCCGCGTGACAGATTCTTCTTCGACGCCGAATCCTGTGGCTGCAGTGCCCGTACAGTTCTCGTGACTGCGTTCCGCGTTCCAGTGGAAACTCATACCCGATGGAATGGAGAATCGGGGACGACGAATCCAATTCAGCCGGTAGTGATGTCCTCTTCTATTTCGACCCAAACCAGTGACGCGAACGGATCTGTGTCGCTGCCTGTTTCGTTTCCGGCGAGCTGGGGACCGCTGCTCGTGACGGTGCAAGCCACATCAGCGAACGTCACACAGACGTTCACGCTGCAATCGAATTGGTGACGAGGTGATGCGTCACTCCACCCTGCGTCGGCCTGACGCAGGGTGGGTTTACCAAATTCCAATTACGTATTGGGCGATGTGCTGATCCACCCAGCCATTCACCGTCTGGTACCACAAGCGGCTGTTCTGCGGCTTCAGCACCCAGTGCCCTTCATCGGGGAAGTAGAGCATCTTCGAAGGAACCTTTAAAAGCTGAAGATAAGTGAAGAGCTGCAGTCCCTCAGAGACATCGAGTCGGTAATCGAGCTGCCCGTGGACCACCAGCGTTGGCGTCTTGAACTTGGTTGCGTAGTTGCTCGGAGACCATTTGTCGTAGCTCTTGCGGTTCGTCCATGGCGTGCCCTGGAACTCCCACAGCGGGAACCAGAGCTCTTCCGTGGTGCCGAAGGCCGAAATCGTATCGAACATGCCGTCGTGCGAAACCAGGCACTTGAAACGATCGGTGTGGCCAAGGATCCAATCGATCATGTACCCGCCGTACGACGCACCCAGAGCGCACTCGCGGTTCTTATCGATGAACGGATATTTCTGCTCGGCGTAATCCAGGCCGCGCATCAAGTCGACGAACGGCTTCCCGCCCCAGTCTCCGTTGATCTCGTCGATAAATTTCTGACCGTATCCGGTCGAGCCGCGCGGGTTGATCATGACGACGACGTAGCCATTCGCGGCAAACAATTCCGGATTCCAGCGGAAAGACCAATCGTCTCCCCAGGCGCCCTGCGGCCCGCCGTGAATGAGAAGTTTCACGGGATACTTCTTGTTGGCGTCGAAGTTCGGCGGCTTGAGGATGAAGCCTTGAACTTTGGTTTTGTTCGCACCGATGAACCAGAAGGACTCGAGAGGCTGCATAGAGATTTGCGAAAGGACGGCGTCATTGAAATGGGTCACTGATAGACAGTGACTGTTCCTTTGGTCCGAGTTGACAGATCAGATCAAAATCTGTCTGAGTTGGCGGATTGGCGTCGCAATGGCAATGCACTTGTAGTTCGACGAGACCTGCAGATCTCGTTCGGCGCGGCACCGACATACGGTTCAAGAACATTGTCTTCCGTCCGGATAATTGAATGCTGAATCAAAAAATCCGCGCGACACTTCCTGGACCTGCGCCGCCGCCAATCGGAACTACATACATCGGCGACTCGCCCGTGTTCTCTGCCGTGAAGAAGATGCTGCTGCGAATCCGGCGCCCACGTAAACGATCCCACCCACCGATCGAACCCTTCTGTCAGATTTTTGATCTCGCCCGTCTGCCGGTTGTAGATCACCAGCCGAAAACGATCGCTCTCGTATCCCGGACGCTTTTGCATGCGCCACGCGATCCACTTGCCATCGGGCGAGTAGAGCGGCGTCGAATCGCTGCCCGGACTCGTGCTGATCTTCTTCGGCGTTCCGCCTGCTGTTGGCACGACAAAAATTTCGTTGTTCGTGGATGACGCTTCCACTTCGTCGATGTTGCTGGTGAACGCCACTTCCTTGCCGTCCGGCGAGAACGCGTACATATCCTGGCCACCAAGCGAGAACGGCGGTGCGTCATGGTCGCCGGGCGTCAGGTCGCGCGCGACTCCTCCTGCTGAAGGCACCACAAACAGGTGGGTGCGCTTGCCCAATTTGTAAGTCGACCAGTGTCGGTAAAACAGGTGAGTCCAGATCTGCGCTTTCGGCAGTTTTGCCTGCGCTTCGGTTTTCGCCTTGTTGCAGGCGTCGTCAGTACATTCCGGGAAAACCTCGGACGTAAACAAGATCGTCGATCCGTCTGGCGACCAAAGCTGCCCATCTGCTCCAGTTGAGAGCGAGGTGATCTTCGCCGGCTCTCCGGGCAAACTCACCGTCGCGGGATCGAAATCCCACGCCCAAACCTGCGGCGTCCCATCGCGGTCGGAGATGAACGCCAGCTTCTTGCCATCCGGCGACCAGCGCGGCCGATCTTCGCCCGGGCCGGAGGTCAGCTGCTTTGAGTCTCCGCCGTTCGCCGGGACCACCCACAGGTGGGGCGTCTTGGTATTTTTTTCAAGATTTACATCCACCGCGCTGAACGCCACCCACTTGCCGTCCGGCGAGACAACCGGCTCGCTCACCCGTTTCAAGGCCATCATGTCTTCGAAAGTGAATGGTCTTTTTACCTGAGCAACTGCCAAACTGCTGAGCAACAGTAAGTAAGTCAATAGGCTGCGAATCATGACGCTGTCTCCTGAACAAACCGGTAACTCTACCGGGCCAAGGCGGGGTAAGTCTAGGAGGTTCAACACCGGCCGGCGTCGCGGATGAACAGACGCAGGAGCTCACCTTTTCGCTTCTTCGGGGAAACAAACCGTCTGCTGTTGCGTTTACACTAGTTGTATGGCGAGCCTACGCATTCGTGTGTTCCTGGTTTTGTTAAGTCTGGCGATGGTGGTTCCAGCACTGCGAGCTGATGACCGCGGCGAAAGCCCAATCAACAAAGCAGCCCCGAACGGAATCACTCCTGACGAAATCATCAAGCGATTTGCGGCGAAGGAAAAGGAATTCAAGATCGCCCGCGAAAACTATATGTATCGCCAGGAAGTGAAAGTCCAGACGCTGGATGGCGACACGGCTGACGGCGAGTTCCGCATCGTCACCGACGTAGTTTTCGATCCCAACGGCAGGCGCAGCGAGCAAGTCGTCTTTGCGCCGCAATCGACGCTGGAGCGCATCTCCATGACCAAGGAAGACATGGACGACATCCAGCATCGTCTGCCGTTCGTGCTGACCACAGACGAGATTCCTGAATACGACATTCTCTACGTGGGCCAGCAGAAAGAAGACGAGTTGAACACATATGTCTTCGACGTCGCGCCGAAGCATATTGACAAAGGTAAGCGCTACTTTCAGGGACGGATCTGGGTGGATGATACCGACTTCCAGATCGTAAAGACCCGCGGCAAGAACGTACCCGACATTCGCAGCAAGGGCGGCGAGAACTTATTCCCTGAGTTCACTACCTGGCGCGAACAGATCGACTCACAGGATGGTACCGGTCGCAAATTCTGGTTCCCTACATACACCAAGATCGACGACAACCTGCACTTCTCCACGGGCGATATCCACGTGCGCGAACTGGTGAAGTACACGAACTACAAGCGGTTCGGCGCAAACGTGAAGATCACCTACGAAGGGCAGGACATCAACTCGGCGCCTAATCAGCCTGACCAGCAGCCGCAGCAGGCAGGCACAAAGCCAGCGCAGCAACCACAGCCGCAGCAGCAGCCACAGTCGAGTGCGCCGCCGCAGACCAGCACGACCGCGCCGAAGCAGGCATCGCCGAGTGCGCAACAACAGCAACAGCCGGTGTACACGGGCGAAGGACCGCCGCCGGCGCCAAAATGAACTGCTAGCTGAAATGAAGTGCGAGCTAACGTAGAAATGGGCAGCGGAGTACCCGCTGCCCTAACTTTTTGGGATAGACCCTAAGCCGCTGGCGCCATCGATCGCTGCGCAGCTTGCTGGATGAAGCGTTTCATCACGGTTGCCCACATCACTTTCTTGCGAACCGCGCTTTCCTTCACGTTGCGGCCCTGCGCAAACATACCGAGGAGCGCCTTCATCTTGAAGACACGCAACATCGCTTCTTCCATTTCATTCACGCCATACGCTTGCAGGAATTCCTCCTGCACCTGGCTCGTGATATTTCGATTGCAGAACGGGTATTTCTCGAGCGCTTCGACGGACGCCATGAACTGAGCTACGTCCTGGAAGGAATTGCCTTTCGACATCATGTGCGCATAATCGGAGATGCCAATTCCCTCTTCCGTTACGATCACATTCAGGGGGGTGAAGTCGTTCAGCACAGCGGAGGTGGGCAGCAATTTCTTCGAACGCGTAACGATCAGCCGCGCCCCGCTCAGGATGGTCCGGATGGCTTCATCGTCCAGCCCTTCTCCTTTGCAGCTCGCGCAAAGTTTTTCCAGTTCACCCAACAGCTGGTCTGGATCGAAGGAGTCTGGCGAGGTTGCCGTGGAGCGATGGAAGTTGCGCAGCCAGAGTCCGGTCTGGCGTGCAGCCGCTTCCAGGCATCCATGGTCGGCGTATCCAGGCAACAACGCGGCTTTCATGATGATGGATTGCAGAGGCAATCCGCTGATCTTTTCGGTCACCACAGCGCCGAGTTCTGTAAAGTCTCCGAGCGGGCGCGGCACGCCGTTCAGCTTTCTCTGCTCGAAGACGTCATACACGGTCTGCAGGTTCCCTGTTTCCAGCTTAGCTACGCTGCGTGCACCCTGAGAACCGCACTTGCTGGAGCGGTATACCTTGGCGGCGAGGCGTTCGCTTCCATCCGCGAAGTCGATCACAATGTCGTAGATGTAATGGTCGGTTTTCGGAGTATGTCCGACGACCCGTACTGCTCTGAGTTCGCCTCGGCGAGGGTAGTAGCTGCTGCCATCTCGCTTCAGCTCCTGAACAATCTGATCCATTACGCTTTCCGGCATTCCTACTCCTGAACTGGGGATTGGGCGTCGCAAAAAGAGTGGCGCGCAATTAAGGAGTGCAGTTAGGGTTCCAGCCTAAGACGAAAAGCTGAGCTCCTAAGTCGTTGAAAAATCGTGCCGCACACGATCCGGCGAAATGGCCGCGCAGGGGGTTGGCACGGTATTACTCATTCTTGGCAGTAGGGAACCAGCTATCGGGCATTGCTTGCCCGTCATTTTGCCCGGCATTTCGGTAGTTTGCCCGAGCAAACCGGTGTTTCAGCCAAGACAAACGTGGACGGACTTGGAAGCGTTTCAGTAGAAGAGGTACTTCCGCCACTTCTCATCGGAGTGGCCGAGCAGACGCATGATGTGGCGGCTGGTATGCAGATTGAACGGCCGTGGTTCCCGCATCAGCTTCATGCCGGCTTCCGTAGGGTAGCGGTTCCCCTTTTTGCGATTGCAGGGATGGCAGCAGGCCACCAGGTTTTCCCAACTCGAGTTGCCGCCCCGGGAACGTGGAATTACATGATCCAGTGTCAACTCGCCCGAGGCTAAAATCGTGCCGCAATACTGGCAGCAGTTACGATCCCGCAACAGGATGTTTTTGCGCGAAAGCGCCCGCGTCTGGTGCGGAATGCGCCGGTACTCCAGCAAACGGATCACTGAGGGCACACGCATCGCCATGCGCGCGGCATGCAAGTGCGCGCCATCGGTCTCTTCCGCCATGGCTACGCCCTTCAGCACGAGCACGATCGCACGACGTGCGGCACACACGTTGATCGGTTCATACGAGGCGTTCAACACCAGTACCGGCTGATTCATGACTCCCCGGCCATTTCCCCGATACGCGGGCCCGTGCGGATCCGTGCTTGTGAGCGTAAAACTACGCGCGAAATTGTGAATTCTTGCTGCCATTGGTTCAGCCTGCATGCGCTGACATTGTCAGCGCCTCCTCCGGTTGCTGCTCCGGCGTGATTGCTGCGGTCATCTCCGGTTTCATCACCCGCGCAACGGTCGCGACCCAGACGCGTGCGGCGCCTGCCTTGCGCAGAACTCGTGCACATTCGCCCACAGTGGTGCCAGTAGTAAGAACGTCGTCTATAACTAAAATGTCTCGGCCGCGAACCTCATCTGACGTCACAGCAAACGCGCCGCGAATGTTCTCCCGCCGCTGCTCACGCGTCAGTCCGGTTTGCGATTCGGTTGCGCGCACGCGCTTCAGCATTTGCGGACGAAGGTTGAGGAGACGCAAATCCAGGTTGCCCTTGAGGGCCGCTTCGGCGATTAATTCGGACTGATTGAAACCACGCGATCGCAATTTACTGGAGTGCAGAGGAACCGGGATCAGAAGTGTTCCACGCGGCACGAAATGCGGGCGCAGATCCGCTATGGCTTCGGCGAGCATTCTTCCCAGCACCGTCGCCGCAGAGCGCACGCGATCATATTTCAGAAGATGAATCAGCTCGCGCAGGCCGCCATCATAGCTGCCATACGCCGAGGCCTTTTCGAAGGCCGGATGCTCCTTCAGGCATTCTCCGCAAAGTTGCTCATTCGAGTTCGGTCCGAACCCAAACATCCTCTCGCCGCAGATAGAACATGTCAGTCCGCCGGAGCGGATAATCGCTTCCAGGCATTCGGGACAAACTGGCAATCTGGAAATGTTCGTGAGTGGGAGAGAACAGATGCGGCAATCGGAGGGAAACAAAACGCTGAACAGGCTGGATGCGGTGAAGCGGAGGCTGGAAACAAGCAGGGCACTTCTTCCTAGTCCCTGCAGGCGCTGGTCCGGCTGCCTTCCCTCTCGACTATCAGGAGGAAGCGGCTCGATTCGCGCCTTCCCGGGCGGCATGCTTCGCATGCTGTCACCCTGGACCGGGTTTAGGTCACCGATACTGCTGAAGACGACCCTCCTGACGCTCGCCTCCCGCCCCATGCAGGAAGCATCATGATCCTTGCCCAGTATAGCCGCGTTCCGGAACTGAGCGCAATCACCTGTGCTACATTTCCGGTGCAAAACTGTTACTCAGCAGGGAATCTCGAATACGGGTAAAATTCCGTTAACAATCATCCGAGGTTGCACGCTGCCCAACACGCAGTTCCAGTTGCTGGCACTTGTACTTGTCTCGCAAGCCATGTGCGTGCGACACTTTCGCGGCTTCATTTCGCCCGGGAGTTCAAAGCCACAACCCTGGGCTATTTCGGAACTCGAATCTTTCGAGAGGACTCTGAATGAGCACTCAAACCCAAACACCTGTTCCTACTAAATTCAAACCCTACGTTCCGGCCAGCATGCAGATGCGCGAATTCACTCTGCGCGCGGTGATTCTGGGCATGTGCCTTACGGTTGTTCTTGGCGCCGCCAACCTTTACCTCGGCCTTCGCGCGGGCATGACGATCGCGGCTACATATCCTGCGGCGGTTATCAGCATGGCGATACTTCGTCTGCTGAAGGGCTCTCTCCTTGAAGAGAACATCGCTCGTACGATCGGATCCATCGGAGAGTCGGTCGCTGCGGGCGCTGTCTTCACCATCCCTGCGTTCGTACTCGCAGGCGTATGGCCTGAATTCGATATGGCCCACGGCTACTGGAAATCGATCGCACTGATGGCCGTTGGTGGCACCCTCGGAATCCTCTTCGTTACGTTGTTGCGGCGCGTGATGGTCGAAGATCCTGAGCTGCCTTTCCCGGAATCAGTAGCCGCTTCGGAAATTCACAAAGCGGGCCAGCGCGGAGCAGGTGCCGCGAAACTGCTATTCGCCAACATGGGCATCGGAGCCGTCGTCTTCTTTTTGGGATCGCTCAAACTCTTCAACGCGAGCCGTGACTTCCTGCTCAAGGTCGGCAATTTTGGAGTTAGTTCTCTTAAACTGACCAAAGCCGCGGGTGCGCCAACCGTGGCGGCCGGAGGCATGACGACATTCTCCGCGCCAGCAATCAGCCCTGCATACCTCGGCGTTGGCTACATTATCGGACCTCGTCTCGGAGCACTCAACTTTGCCGGCGGCGTTTTTGCCTGGGGCTTGCTTGTTCCCCTCCTCATCTTTTTTATGGGGCCGCAACTCGCCAGCTCAATGCCAGGCGGTGCTGGTGAAGAAGGGTGGGCCGCGGCGGCATTTGCGATTTGGTATTCCATCGTTCGGCCGATCGCGGTGGGAGGAATGCTCGTCGGCGCGAGTTTCACGCTCTTCCGCATGCGCAAGAGTCTCGGCATCGGAATCAAACGCGCTGTTGCCGATTTGAAGCGCTCGGCGGTTTCGCATGAAACTGGCGATCGTACCGAACGCGATCTGAGCAGCAAGGTTGTCTTCACCGGGTTGGCGGCCGTTTTCATCTGCATGGTTGCGCTGTACATGTATTTCACGGGAGTGATTGGAGCCGCCATTGTCGCTGCAGTCGTAATGATCGTTCTCGGATTCTTCTTTGCGGCGGTGTCGGGAAATCTCGTGGGAATGATCGGGTCGTCGAATAATCCGATTTCCGGACTTACGCTGTGTACGCTGATCGTCGCCGCGCTCTTAATGGTCGCGATGGGACTGCGTGGATCCACTGGAATCGGCGCCGTACTCGGAGTCGCTGCTGTTGTATGCGTCTCATCGGCTGTCGCTGGTGAAATGCTTCAGGACCTGAAGGTCGGGCATATCCTTGGTGGAACTCCTGCGCGCATGCAGATTGGCGATCTGCTCGGCGTCGGAATTTCAAGCCTGGTTCTCTTCCCCTTCCTGATGCTTCTGCACCAGGCATATACCTTCGGTAGCCCACAGCTTTCAGCTCCGCAGGCCGGACTGATGGCTTCACTCGCACAAGGTATCGTTGGCGGGAATATGGCATGGCCTCTGGTGATTGTCGGAATCTGCATGGGATTCGGGCTGATCCTGATCGAAGTGCGCAGCCCCATGCTGTTTTCCGTCGGCATGTATCTGCCCCTGGAGACCACCTTCGCCATTTTTGTTGGCGGCCTCTTCCGTTGGTTCACCGATAAACTTCGTGACCGCCGCGACTTCAACGACGCACAAAAAGCTCGCATCGAAAATGCCGGGGTGCTTACTGCATCCGGCCTGATCGCAGGCGAGGCGCTGTGCGGGCTTGTCGTGGCCGGGTTCCGCGCGCTCGAGAAGAGCAAGGGTCACGCGATTCTGCCGGTGATCTTTCAGAAGCCCTCCGACTTCATCGGGCTTGCGGTCTTCATTCTGCTCGCGATCCTGATGATTCGGCTTCCGCTGGCCAACGCCGGCCGTCCGGACGAACCGGCGCCCCCGACGGCGATCATGTAGAAAGCCGCAACTCATTTCACTTAAGCCCGCTCCCTTGAGCGGGCTTTTTATTTGCAACTTCCGCTGCTTGACTCTGCATCGTTCCCTTTGGAAACATGATGTCTTCCAAGGAACGCGACGGGTGCAATCATGACTAGAATCTCTCGCCTTCTCCCCGCTTTGTTGTTGCTCGGCACTTTTCTCTACGCTCAAAGCCCTGAAGGTCCGACCCGGTTCAAGCCTGGCTTTAATCTCTTTTCTAAAGAACAGGACGTTCAGCTTGGGCAAGAATCGGCCGCTCAAGTGCGCAAGCAGATGACGATCGTGAACGACCCATTTCTGAAAAACTATGTGACTCAGATTGGCAAGCGCCTGGCCGCGTCGCAGCAAGCCCAGGAGAGCGGCTTCCCGTTTACCTTCGAAGTTGTCGCCGATCCCTCGATCAACGCGTTCGCTCTCCCCGGCGGGCCGATGTTCATCAACACCGGCTTGCTCAAAGCTGTCGACAACGAAGCGCAACTCGCCGGCGTGATGGGACACGAAATGTCGCACGTGATTCTTCGCCACGGCACGAATCAGGCGTCCAAGCAGAATCTCATACAGCTTCCTGCGTTGCTGGGATCGCAAATGACCGGGAGCAGCATGATGGGACAGCTCGCGCAGCTGGGCATCGGGTTGGGAGCGAATAGTGTACTGCTGAAGTTCTCTCGAACCGCCGAATCGCAGGCCGATATCACTGGCGCGCATCTGATGGCCGAAGCCGGTTACGATCCGATGCAGATGGCAGCCTTCTTCGAAAAGCTTTCGGCACAAGGGGGACAAAACGCTCCGCAGTTTTTATCCGACCATCCAAATCCGGAAAACCGTAATCGCGCGATCCAGGAAGAAGCGCAACGAATGCCAGCGCAAAAATATGGATTTCAAACAGGGAAGTTCGATCAGATGAAGCAGGCGGTGTCGAAGATTAAAGAGCCGACTCCGAAAGCGGCGCCTGCGCAGTAGTCCTGCTGGGAGCGAAATCGGAACTGCGTCGAAGTTTACTCAGTCAGAAACTTGTACTGCGCCTCGCTCAACGGCACCACCGACAGTCTTCCTTGTCGCACTAATGGCGAATCCTGGAACAGCTTGTTCGCTTTGATCTCGTCGAGGTGTTTCGGATGCGCGATCGGCTTCCCTGCTTTGATCTTCACCACGGGATTCTTGGGATTCGAGCCATCGACCGAGACGATGCTTGCCGTGCCGACCGCAGTGCGTTCATCGCCGGTGTGATAGATCACCGCGTGGCTGCCGGGCTTCATTTCACGCAAGTTTTTTAGAGCCGCGGGATTGGTGACGCCGTCCCAAACAGTCGTTCCTTCGCGCTGCAAATCGGCAAAGGAATATACGGATGATTCAGTCTTCAATAGATAGAACATCGTGCTCACCCGACGCGTATTGTACCGAACGGCAGGCGCTTCGAAACTGTTTTCTGCTTAGGCTGACATCCCCAGCGCGTTACGCATGGTGCGAACATGCGCGACTGGTTTTTCATGCAGCAGCAATTCGCTCGCTTGGACCCTGAGGATCCGCATGGAACCAGCTTTGCACGATGCCTCCATGCAAAAAATTCGTCAGGGAAAGCAGCGACATTCCCTGATGATGGGCCATCCAGCACTTTACAAGTTCATAACGGCGCCAGCGTGAAGTGCGCACGGACGGGGTAAAATCTGCGGCTTCGTAGAAGCCATACGACCCGCACCAGCCCTCGCGGTGGATGCGGCGAAGGTTCTTGACTGCTTCCGATCCGACCACTCCTAACGCCAACACCGTGGAGTATGGCGAGATCACCAGCGCTCGCTTCTCGTCCTTGTGCACCGCCAGACCCGATAATCCGAAGGCGTGATATTGGTAGTTTCCAGCTTCGTCCATTTCGAAGTACGCGGACTCGGAGATTCCCCACGGCACGCCCTTGCGCGTTGCAAACGCCTGTTGCGCGCGAACGGCCGCCGAACGCGAACGCTCCAGTAGGGTGTTCGGATACGATCGCATCCAAATCGGCGGCATCAGGTATTCGAACATCGTGCCCGTCCAGGAAACCAACACGGGACGACCGGCCTCCACTGTATGCGCTCGTCCCAACAGGAACCAGCTTTCCTGCGGGATATCTTCTTTTACGATCCCAATGAACGCAGCAATGCGCGACTCCGAGGCCAGCAGGTCGTAACACGCGGAATGCAACTTTTGAAGTCCGGCATCGTATCCGACCGAGAGCAATTTGCGCCGCGGATCGAGCAGGAATGCAAAGTCCATCCCGTTCGCCAGGTTTCCAGCTGCGTCCGCTATCGATTGCAGATCGGCGATCAACTGAACCAGGTTCGTGTGAGCCTGTGGCAGCAACGCCATCAGCTGGTGATAACCAGCGGGAATTTCTCCGGAGTTCGCGGAGCGGAACAGGCCCATGCGCATGCGCGCATCGAGTCGGTCGACAAACTCCGGCAAACTTTCGAGGACTGGCGTCTCCTGATTAGCCAAACCGACCGACGCGTCTCCACGGAGACTGTCGAACTCCGGCAGCAGCCATGGTGTCAGCGACCGCACTGTCTCGCGAATAGCAGCTATGCGTGAACGCAGTTCCGCCGCCAGCCAACTCGCGTCTTTGGCGCGCTTAGCTTGCGCAGCCGACTTCTCCACATCCTCAAGGAATCCGTCGTCAATCGAAAACGCGAAATGCACCGCGCCCTCTTGCAGGGCTTCGCCGCAATTTGCGCAGGCTCTTGTTAGGACAAGCGCGCAACTCCTGGAGCGCGTTGATAACGTCTTCAATGCCGTCGGTCAACGCCGCTTGCAGCAGCGGCTCCTGCAAGCGCTGCAGACAGCCTTGCTGCAGTGTCCACAACGAAGCTACCAGGTTGCCGCTGTCCACCGAGGAGACGAATTTCGGCACTAACGGCTGAAGCGTATGCGTGTCATACCAGTTCAGAAAATGCCCGTGTGTGCGCTCCAGCTTCTCCATGGTTTCCAGCGAGCGAAGTGTATGCGAAGCCAGCTCCGGCACCGTGAGATAGCCGAATTCGCACGCCGCCTGCCGCGAATTCAGCAGGAATCCCAGGTTCGTCGGCGAAATTCGCGGCGCGATTTTTGCTGGATCTTCCTGCACGTTGTCCGGCACCAACCAGTTGTGTTCCGCCGTGCTGAACTCGGCGAAATATCGCCAGGTGCCTAACGCCGTCTGTCGCAGGAACGCTGCATCGCTTTCCGACACCTCATTGCGATGCGCTCTCGGAGAGCGATTGAGCCACATGGAGACAAGCTTGCTGCTTGCCCATAAGATCAAGACGGGCAGGGCCGCATAGAACGAATCGCGGCGCCAATGAAATACCGCGAGACCCAGCACAATCGCGACAATCGGAGTCCAGTCCAGATAAACGTCGATGGGAGTACGCTTCGCGTGTCCCAGTTCAGCTTCGGCAGCCGTCTCCCACTCCAGCAATCCGCGTCGCGTGATAAAACGTCGAACCAACGCACGGACAATCGCGTCCAGCGAAATCAGTGCCTGGTGCGCAAGGAACGTCAGGGTTAGCAACACATTCACGTTTGCCGTGAACAACCCGCTTACCGCGTCATAGGCGACCGAGGTCGTCCGCTCGGCAACCGCCCGGCCCAGGGTGAACAGGAAGTGGAACCACGCTGGCAGGAACAGGATCACTAGCGTCGCAATCGTCCAATACCGCGCTGGAGGCGGCAAAACGAGCCATCCCAGGAGCAGGAACAGAAATGTTCCCGGCTCAACCAGGCTGCGTCGCAGATTATCCAGAATCTTCCATTGCGAAACGATCGAGATGGGATTGCGCTCGCGCTCTCCAGCTTCGTTGATCACGTGCGATCCGAGCCAGCCGGCAATCTGCCAGTCGCCACGCAGCCAGCGGTGCTTGCGGCGGTTGTAAGCGCTGTAGTGCGACGGATAATCGTCGATCACTTCGATATCGCTGACCAGACCCGCGCGCGCATACGCGCCTTCAATCAGATCGTGGCTGAGTAGAGCATTGCGCGGAAAACGCTGATTCAGAACCTGGTGCAAAGTCTCTACTTCGAAGATTCCTTTACCCGTGTAAATTCCTTCGCCGTAGAGGTCCTGGTAGACGTCCGATGTAGCATGCGTGTAGATGTCGAAGCCCGTCTGCCCTGAATAAATATTCGCCAGGCGGGAGCGCGAAGCGCTCTGCACACTGACTCCCACACGCGGCTGCAGAATGCCGTAGCCCGCGACCACTACATTCTTCACCGGATCGATGATCGCCTGGTTCAAAGGATGCGCAAGAGCGCCGATCATGCGATGAGCCGAGCCTCTAGGCAGCTCGGTATCTGAATCGAGCGTGATTACATAACGAACCTTCGGCAACAGCGCGAGATCGCCGACCTTCACCGGAAAACTGTCGTACTCGTTCCGCAGCAGCTTGTTGAGGTCGAGGAGCTTGCCACGTTTTCGCTCCCAGCCCATCCACACGCGCTCGCGCGGATTGTAGATGCGGTGCCGGTGGAACAGCAGGAACGAACCTGCTTTCTTCGCTCCATATTTTTCATTCAGGCCCGTAATCAAGTCAGCGCACAACTGCACCAGCGGATCATCTTCCTGCGGTGGCTCCTGCGAATCCGGCATATCTGTCAGCAGCGCAAAATGCAGGTTCTGATCGTGATTCGCCAGATACCGTACTTCCAGATCGTCCACCAGCCTGCGCACCTGTTTCTCGCTAAGCAAGAGCGTCGGCACTACCACCATGGTGAGGCACTCGTCCGGAATGCCCTCTGAGAAATCCAGCTTCGGCATGATCTTCGCCGGAAGCAATGTCGTGATCAGATAATTCACCAGCTCAGTGGCGCTTTGCGATGCCGGCAGGACCGCCACCACCATGGTGAACAGGATCAGCGGCAAAGATGTCGAACTGCTCAACAGCGGCCGCAGAAGCGCGGCCATGATTCCCAGGGTCAGCAGTTCAACGGCTGGAAGATAGAATTCGTCGGGATGGCGCCGCAGCGTCATCTGGATTCGCGTCCACAGCCCAGGCCGATAACTTGCCTTGCGGTGCAGGCGCGCCGCCCCTTCGGCGATCAGGTAATAGCCTACGTGCGAGCGCCGCATCGCCAAGCGCGGATCCGTGTGCTTCCAGAACTTCGCGTCTTTTGCCAGCTCGAGCGCAGCCGCCGCCACTTCGATCTCGCTCATGTCTGAGCGCACGGCGATTTCTTCTACCGCATCCCGATAAACCTTCCGGCTGTCGAAATCCATTTGCGCATACGCGCCTGCCGGATCCTGGCCTAGCACTCGATCGAATACGATCAGCGGTTCAATAAGATCTTTCCATGGAGCTTGCCCGGCGTTGCGCAGGCTGCGCACGCACACTCCAACTCCATAGTTTCCCTGTGGGTCTCCGAGCAATTCGGGCGATCGATGCGCAATCTGTTCGAGCAGGCTCAATTTCAACGCTGGAATCAGCGCCCACAATTCCGCCATCTGCAGGGGCGAATGCTCTTGAAAGGAGCCGACGAAGGCTCCGAAGCCAGTGTCACTGAACTCGAGGTTCGCGCTTTGAATGAACTGATCGGCAATCGCCGCCACACGAGGCATCACTTCTCCGCTGAGCACCCGTACATGCGGCAATGTGTGAAGATGAGCTAACGCCGCTGCGGTGTCCTGCTCCGCCGAGACCACTAACCGAATGTTTTCGCGCAACCACCGAAAATCCTCCCCTGCCCCCGCGTCGACCTTCGCTTTCTCCAGCGATTCGAAAACCGGAGTCAGCTGCTTTTGCAAGGCTGCGAATCTACGATCAAACGAGTGCGACGACTCGGTCTTCGGTATCCACGCGAGTTGCTTCGCCAACTCAGCGGCTCGCGCGCGAAGGTCCGATAAATCGGGCATTACCTCTTCGGCGTGTTCCGGTAGACGTTCGGCTTCGGCGGTAGCAATTTCGACGTGCGTATTCTGGGGCATCTATGGGGTCCTATCGATAACTGGCAGCCTGCATTTCGAACATTTCGGCGTAACGTCCGCCCATTCGTGCAAGTTCGTCGTGATTTCCTTCTTCGGCGATCTTTCCTTGTTCCAGTACTACGATGCGATCCGCCATGCGAACCGTAGAGAATCGATGAGAAATGAACAATGCCATTTTCCCCATCGTCAGTTCGGCGAATCGCTGGAACACTTCAAACTCGCTCTTTGCATCGAGCGCCGCCGTGGGCTCGTCAAGGATCAGCAATTGCGCGTCGCGCAGGTAAGCTCGGGCCAGAGCCACCTTCTGCCATTCGCCTCCAGACAGATCCACGCCGCCATCGAAGCGCCGGCCAAGCATCTGCTCGTAATGATGTGGAAGTTTCGCGATCACTTGGTCCGCCAGACTCTTCTGTGCCGCAGTCTGTAGCAGATCGACATTCTGCAAGTCGCCGATCCGGCCAACGGCGATGTTCTCTCGTGCCGTCATCTCGTATCTCATGAAATCCTGGAAGATGACACCTATCTCTCGGTATAGGTCTTCCAGTTCGTAGTCGCGCAAATCCACGCCGTCCAGAAGGATCTGCCCCTCGGTCGGATCGTAGAGTCGTGTGATGAGCTTCACGATTGTGGTTTTACCTTGACCGTTTTCGCCTATCAACGCCACGCGTTCGCCCGGACGCAGGTGGAAATCCAGCCCGTTCAGGATCAATCGCGAGCTGCCCGGATACTTGAACGATACATTGCGAAATTCGAAGCCCCGCACGATCGGACGCGGCGCCGGTATTGCGTTCGGCTTTGACTGAATCGTCGGCTTCATCTCGAAGAACGCCAGCAGATCGGTGAGGAACAGTGCCTGGTCGGCTATGCTCGAAAGTGTCGAGAAAATCTGCTGAATGTTGGTGCTCGCCTGCAGAATCGCACCGGCGAGAAAAGTCAGAGTGCCGATGGAGAGCGCCCCTGCAATCGTTCGCCAGATCACATACGCATAGGCCGAGTAGTAGCCAAGGGTGCCGATCAGTGACAAGAACGATCCCGCGACCAATCGCCGTCGCGAGAGTTCCACGTTCTCTTCGTAGATTGCGTCGGAAAGCTGGGTGAAACGTTGGGTCAGAAATTTATTCAGCCCGAAAAGCTTGAGTTCCTTGGCGGCTTCGCGGCTTCCGCCCAGTTGCCGCAGGTAGTCCAACTGGCGACGTACCGGCGTCTGCCGGAAATTCTTCGCATATCCTAGAAAGGCAAAATGGCTCTCGCCGAGGAACGCAGGCACCACGCCCAGAATCAGCAGCAAAAGCAGCCAGGGTGAGAAAATTAGGATTGAAACCGACAGCGAAACTGTCGTGATCACCAACTGCACGAGCCGTCCGATTGACTGGATCATCCCGAGGCGGTCGGTCGCTTGTACCCTTGCGCGCTCCAGTCGGTCATAGAAGATCGGGTCTTCGTAGGCAATCAGGTCCAACTCGGCCGCGTGCCGCATCACCTCGATACTCACGTGGCGCATGTACTTATCGGCTAAGAGGGCGTCGGTATAGTCGATGCCGCGGGTCAGGACACTGGAGAAGACGGCGACTCCGAATTCGGCAACAACCAGCCACCAGAATTGTCGGCTCGATCGGTTGATGGCTCGTCAGCGAATGGACGATCGCATCGATAATCAGCTTGGTGATGCCCAGCAGGGCGAGGGGGAGCAACGAGGCAATCAGGCGAAAAACCAACCCTAGCGAGACGACAACCGGGCCGGAATCCCAGACGATTTTGAGCACAGGCGGGATGTTGCGGAGCGCCGATAGCCGCTCTCGCCAGCTTGCCCAGAAACTCTCCCGTTGTGACATATGAGTTGAGCCAGAATCTAGTTCGAGTAACAGGCACAGGATAGGGATCGCACCCCGTTCGGCAGACGGCCGCCACTGCGCCCAAATTCCTTATGAATGAGAGATGCCGAAAACAATATTATAGTTTGTTACCTATCGCGACGCTCGGCCCTGCCCTTTCGGCCACCTTAACCCGATGTACTTTCGAAGCACCCCTAGGCAATTTCCCCGATTAGAAATCCGGAGCTGTGCAGGCATACTGACCCCGTGCTGAGGAGAGCCGGTACGAATGGCTGCGCGACGCAAGCTGAAATTTCGCAACCAGCAGGTACTCTGAAGCATTTAGATTAATAACGTAAGTTTGCGCGCCGCTAAAATGACTTGGTCGAGACGTGAGTTTCTGCGCACATGTCTGACAGGTGCTCTGGTTGTACCCCTGGCCGGGAGGAGCATTGCCTCAGACTTGCTGCTGCCCGAAGATCCCGTCAGTGCGGAACTCGATTCCGCGCTGCTGGACGACCTCGAACGTGTCTCCTTCGACTACTTCTGGAACGAATCTGACCCGAACACCGGGCTCGTCCGCGATCGCGCGCTCGCAGATGGCGGCGATAAACGGCTTATGGGCAGCATTGCTGCTACAGGATTCGGCCTTACCGCGCTTTGTATCGGCCATCAGCGCCGATATGGAAATCAAAAAGAGATCGCCGCTCGCGTTCGCAACACCCTGCGCTTCCTGCTGAACGACACTCACCATGTGAACGGTTTCTTCTACCACTTTGTGGATATCCACACTGGAAACCGCTATGGCGTGTCAGAGATTTCGCCCATCGATATGGCGATCCTGCTCTGTGGCGCTTTGACCTGCCGCGAGTACTTCCATGACTCTCAGATCCGCCACGATGCCACCGAGCTCTACCGGCGTGTGGACTGGAATTGGATGCTGAACGACGGCGACGCCTTCGCCCTGGAATGGACACCGGAGTTCGGGTTCAGTCATCTGCGGTGGACCGAGTACAGCGAATCCATGATGCTGTACCTCTTGGCGCTGGGTTCGCCAAGGCACCCCATTCCGGCAGAATGCTGGAACAAGATTCAACGGCCCTGGCTGGTGTACGACAACTATCGTTACATCTCGTCGCCGGCGCCGTTGTTCATTCACCAGTTTTCGCATGCCTGGTTCGACTTCCGCGGGAAGAAGGATTCGCACGCCGACTACTTTGCCAACTCCGTGCTCGCCTGCCAGGCACACCGCGAGTTCTGCAGCAAGCTGAACAGTAAATTCCCGTGTTATTCGGGCGAAGTATGGGGCATCACGTCTTCTGATTCGTCTGAAGGGTATGTAGCCTGGGGTGGGCCACCGATCCTCGGTCCGATTGACGGAACCATTGTGCCGGCCGCTGCGGCCGGATCCTTACCCTTCATCTCAGCCGAAGCAGTCTCAGTGCTGCGCAATTTGCGTGGCTACTACGGGCGGCAAATCTGGAAGAAATATGGTTTTGTCGACGCCTTCAATCCCCTCACCGGATGGGCCAGCAGCGACGTGGTCGGCATCGACGTTGGAATCAGTATGCTGATGGCCGAGAATGCCCGGAGCCGCTTCGTTTGGGACACCTTCATGCGAAACCACGATGTACAGGTCGCCATGGAGCGCGCCGGATTCCACGATCTGCCGACACCACCCTCGGTGTATGCCTACGAACCACGGCCGAAATCCCTGATCGCCAAGATGGAAGCGATCTAGGCGACCCTTCGGGAAGTTCTTCCTCCGCGCCTCAGCGTCTCCGTGGTGAATCGGTCTCAGTGAAGAAAGTCGAAATCCAACAGGAAATGCCGGTGGTAATTTCCGAAGAATTCGCCGTACAGCGGATCAGCCGTGTTCGCGTGTACATCCAGTGCGTTGAAATGATTGGTAAGATTCAGCGCGCTCACCGAGAAACGTACTGCGTGCTTCCCGACCTCCACCTCTTTCGACACGCGCATATCCAGCGAGAAGTATCGCGGAAACCTCGGCTGTGGTCCCGCAAACTGCAAGTATTGCTGATACACATCGGTGGGCTGATATGGGAAACCGTCTCGGTACTCGATCTTTGGCATCACGCTGATCTGCTTCGGTAGCGCGTAGGCGCCCCACAACAGAAAGCGGTTCGGCACTTCACTCGGAGAACTTCCTACCAGGCCTTGTCGGATTACTGGAAATGGATAGTTCCCCAGAAAGCTCGTTGCGTCGGTAATCGTTCCGCGCGCGTGTTGCCGCACGTAGGAAAAGAAGAATTGACGCTTGGTTTCCGCGCCGATCTTCGTCGTGAACTCGATCTGCCGCGTGTGCGCCCAACCTGCCGATCCCAGCACCAGCGCGTTCTGCCCGGCGAGCAACTCGGGCGTCAGGGTGATGATGTCGTTGGCTTCGCTGTGCAGATACTTCAGCCGCACTACAATCTGCCGCATCACCGAACGTTCCACTTCCAGATTCCAGGCAACGCTGTAGGGCGCAAAGTTCCCGGAGTTGCTGCCGTCGCGGTCGATAAGAGGAAAACGCGATGCCGCCTGCTGCGTGAGGTTCAGATAGCTTACCGGAAGTCCGACCACGGCCCCGGTGCTGTCATAGTTCGTGACCGTCTGCTGCGGATAGTTATTGAATGCGTACACATTCAGCGGCACGTAATCGTAGAAGACGCCGGCGCCGCCGCGAATCACCGTGCGCGAGCTTGCATTCGGACTCCACGAGAACCCTGCTCGCGGCGCGGCACGGAACGTGTGCGTCACGCTTTGCGACTCCAGCCGCACTCCTCCATCGATGGCAAACTTGTTGTTCAGCATCCAGTGATCCTGGACATAACCGGCCGGCGCAACATCCGTGATCGAAAACGGACTTCCGCCCGAGTAATCAATCCGCTGAATCACCTGCCCGTTCGGGTTCTGGAGAAGAACTGGCGAGGCGTGAAAGTCGCCTTCATTTTCGCTGCGGGCAATAACCGATCCGATCTGGAAGGTATGCGTCCCGGCGAAATGCAGATTCCGTGGCGTCCAGCTCTCAATCCACTGGAACCGATCCGCTCCGCGCGTTTGCTGACTAAAATAGTTGCCCTCATTCCCCAGAGGATTCAGGATCATGTCGCCGATCGCCTGCGGCTTCACGTCACTCGCATCGCTTGTCGTCGCGATCGTGCTCTGCAGTATCCCGCCGCCAATGCCCCAGCGGTGGATCAATGTCCCGGTATATTCCTGCAGATCGGCATTCGGCGTGGTGGGCTGCTGGTTGAAGTAGTTCAGTCCAACATAGTTCAGGTTATGCGGCGCAAAGTGGAAGCTCGCAGTCAGTGTTTGATTCGGATTCAGGATCGCATCCATCTGCGTGAAGGAGTTCACCGCTTCCGACCTGGTCTCGTTATTTGGAAATGGCAGCGTCAGCACTTCCTGCTTGTACAGCAGGTATTCGACACCTTCAGAGAAGAACAGCTTGTCTGAGATGAGCGGACCACTGACGTTAAAGCGCGGCGAGGCATCACGCACGCCTTGCAGATGCGCGCTTCGTATGCGGAAATCTGGAAATGGGTCGTTCAGGCTGAAGTCCCACTTGTCTCCGCCACGACGCGTCTCGGCAGAGACAACACCGGCGGTAAAGCGTCCATACTGCGCCAGGTAGGGCATCTCCGCTACCGACAGAGTCTCCACGGTATCGATCGGAATGCTAAGACCGAATGCACCGGTGGCCGGATCGGTCACGTCGACTGAATTCACCAGCAGCGCGCTGTGATTCTCGCCAGCTCCGGCGATCTGAATCGTGCCATTGGGACCGCGAATTACTCCCGGGATCAGCGGCAATGATTCGCTCAGCGTGGCCGGCTTCGATGCCGTTTGCGCCGCTTGCTTGGTATCGAGCTTCGATGTGCTGGCCGACGCTTCGGTCACTGGACTCGAAGCTGTACCCTGCACCTCAACCTTTTGCTCGCTCAGGCTGGCTGGCGACAGCACCAGTTCAATCTGTTGACTTCCCTGCCCCGCACTCAGCCGAATAGAACTCTCATTCGCCAGGTAACCCTTCTTCTGAACGCTGAGTGTGTATTCGCCGGCACTCTCCACATTGATTACCGCTTTGCCGGAGCTGTCGGTGCTTGCCTTGCCGATTGGCATGTCGCTGGCTTTGATCTGGGTTTCAGCCAGCGGTACCGGCTGGCCTTTGTCGTCAACTACGCTTATCGAAACACTGATTGAATCCCCTGCGTGCGCGTACAGGCTCACGCCGATCAGTCCCACGAACAGGACCGCTATCAGCGGAAAGGCGCTTCGACTAGTTTTGGAGGCGTTGTACAAGCACTTACTCGTCCAACTTCGTGCGAAATGCGGGTTGTAAACCGGTTCGACCTACTCTCTCGATTGTACCTTCTGGTTGAACCCCACCAATCCCAGGTTAGTTGCTGCAAATGACACATTCTTCATGCACGTTGCAGAGTTCCTGCTTTTCCCGATTTGGTCATCACCGACCGATGTTCCCGCCATCACGGAATTTTCGATTCGGACAAACTAAAAAGGTGATAACGGAGGCTCGCGCGCAAGCGCGAGATGCAAATGTCAGCACACGTGGAGACACTGGAGAAGCTTCATTGCGTCATTTGTGGACAGCCCGCAGATACCATGGTCGACGGCGAGCCTAGTTGCAAGGAACATATCGAGCTCGTGTATGAGAACCAGGTCGAGGACTACACTGCGGATCACCTGAAGAAGAACGAATATCTGGAGCCGTAGAAGAGAAGCTCTCAGCACTTAGCGATCAGCATTCAGCCTGCGAAGGGTGGTCGACCAAATGACCGCCTTGGTGTGAAGCCTTTGAAGAGAGGCTCGGATCAATCTATGCGCCTAATTGTTAGTGACAAGTGCTAAATCGCTTCTTCTGCGATGAATGCTGACTACTGAGTGCTGACTACTGAATGCTGAAAACTGAGTACTGACTACTGGCTTACCTCAAACACCACGCCACAATTGTCTTGCTCTGATCGTTTATCTCTTGCAGCAGTTTCGCCTCCAGCCCACCCGGATCAACTCTCATCTCGCATGAAGCGATCTCATCTGCGGTCGCCCCATGGAAACATAGCTCGCAGACTCCCAGCCCACCCTCCGATCGAATGGGCGGACCAAATACCCTGCACGTCATCGGACGATGCGCATAGAGATCACAGGTCCCGCTCGCGGGATCGAGCGCCGGGCAAGGCTCTTCGTTCGCAAAATCCTCGAAGACCGCCTTTGCATCTTCGTCCTCGCCGAGCACACCCGTAAGCGCATCGCCGGGAAATTCTTGCCGCAGCCGCTTGACTGATTCCCGCGCACGCTTTTGCACGCGTATTGCTCGCTGCGGATCGTTCTTCTTCAATTCAGCCATGCCTTGCTTCAATCGCATCGCGTCCAGTTGGTTGATCTCAAACACTCCAATGCAGCACTGCGTGCATCCCGGACGGCACAGCAGCCACTCTCCGCTGCGCTGCGCGGCATCAGCAAAAGCAGCATCTACGATCTGCACGAGTTTCTGGTCTCCGGCAGGAAGCCGTACCGCGGAAGGCATTTCTAGAGGATAGCGCAGATGAAGACGAGAGAAGGGTGCCGGCGACGAACGCTAATCCGTCCGCCGCCGGTTGAAAGCACTACGCCGCCGCTACCGCCGCCTTCGGCTTCGATCCTATGAATCCGTAGTAGGCGATATAGATGTAGCAGAGCACTGGTAGGAAGAACGCGTGATGAATGCCGATGCTGTCAGCGAACGCCCCTTGCACAAAGGGCACGATGGCGCCGCCGATAATGGCTGCAATCAGCAACCCCGAACCATCACCGGTAAGTGGTCCGAGTCCAGCGATTCCTAACGTGAAAATCGTCGGGAACATGATCGAATTGAACAATCCTACAAGCAGGATCGACCACATTGCCGTGTGACCAAGCGTCAGCATTGAGACCAATACCAGTACGGCGGCCACCAATGCATTGAACCCGAGGACGGCTCCGGGCTTCAGGCGTTGCAAGACGGCCGACCCGATGAAACGGCCCACCATCGCCCCGCCCCAGTAGTACTTCAGCATGTCGGCCGCGTCTTTCAGGGTAAGGTTTCCAATCTCAGGCCTATTGAAGTAGTTCGTGAGGAAACTGCCGATCGAGACTTCCGCACCGACATAGAGGAAGATGGCCAGTGCTCCAAGCAGCAAGTGACGATATTTCCAGATAGACCCGTGAACCTCGCCATGTGATTCCGCGGAAGCAATTTTCGGAAGTTTATATAGACCCATGATGACCGCGAGCACGAAGAGGGCAATCGCGAGTCCGATGTATGGCATCTTCACCGCGCCCGCCTGCTCAACCTGGTAAGCGTGCCGTTGCGAAGCGCTCATCGCGCGGAACACTTCGATGGCTACTGGCGCGGCTACCGCACCAAGAATCAGTTTGCTGCCAAACGTCGGGGCGATCGTTGTTCCCAGTGAGTTGAACGCCTGCGTCAGGTTCAGACGGCTGGATGCGGTGCGTGGAGGACCTAAGACCGCAACGTACGGATTCGCCGAGGTCTGAAGCACCGTCATACCGGCGGCCAGAATAATCAGAGCGGTAAGAAATAGCGGATAGGACGGAGCACTTGCCGCTGGCACAAACAGCACCGCTCCCACCCCCATGGTAAGCAGGCCGATCACCATGGCTTTCTGATACCCAAGAAAATCGATGATCTTGGCCGAAGGGTATGAGAACGCGCAATAAGAAGAGAAGAACGCGAGTTGCACCATCATGGCCTGTTTGTAGTTCAGGTCAAAGAGGCCCTTCAGGTGCGGAATCAAAATGTCATTGAGACAGGTGAGGAATCCCCACGCAAAAAAGAGCGTGGTGACCAGCGCCATAGCGCGATAGTCCGTCTTTTGTGGGCTATTCGTGGTGACAGGCGCGGTTGCGGTAACGTTTGTACTTGGCATGGTTAGGTTGTCCTGGTCCTTGGCAAAGTATGCACTGTCGTCTGCGACACAGATACTCTCGCGCCGGAAACCTCGACGGCATCAGGGCCGCCGCCAGAAGCTTTCAGGTGGAGTTATTGGAAGTTTCTATCCACAGGGCGGTTCCGTCAATGATTCAATGAGGGAACGTAGTTGTTCCAGAACAGGGTGCCTATTACAGGAATGTGAGCCGCCGCGGCTCAATGCCGAATGGCCCATTTCCAAACCCACAATCGCGCGCTTAGTTCCACTCCACCCCCGTGGAGCAAACCTCTCAATGAGCTTCGCCTTACCCGGCACCTAGCCGTTCCCCTGATCCTCCCGCTACCATCCGTGCCCCTTGCCGTCTTGCTGCTGGTACTGTTTTAGGTTCTCCCGCAGGTTCTTCTCGAGGTTCTGGTCATGTTGAGCGACCACCAACTCGAGCGCCTTCCTTTCGGATTGTTCCGCCTCCGAAAAACGCCCCGCGCTGTTGTAGGCATGGGCGAGCATATCCAGAGCTTTCCAGTCTTTGCCTTCGCTAAGCTCTACTGCCTTTTGCAGATTTATCACCGCTTCCGCGTACTTCCCCTTTGATCCCAGTACGTACCCCAAGTTGATGCGATACTCCTCCGACTCTGGGCTGAGTTCAACGGCCTTTTGCAATTCGCTCTCGGCCTCATCCAAGCGTGCTGTCTTTATCAGCTCCAACCCCAGACGATTATGAGCATCCGGAAAATTCGGAGCCATCGCAATTGCTTTTTTCAGGTGCTCATATCCTTCTTTAGCTTGCCCGTGTTCGAACAGCAGCGATCCCAAGTCTGACTCTGCCGCCGCATCCGAAGGATCCAGCGCCAGCGCCTTTCTCATGTTGGCTACCGATCCCTCAAGATCTCCAGTATTCGCCTGCGCGACGGCGAGGTGGTAGAACCATGCGGCGTGGCGCGTGTCTTCCGCGCAAGCCTTGCGATACTCCTCCACTGCATCGCGCTCTTCGCCACTCGCAGAGAGCGATGTTGCCAGTGCGTAATGCGCTACCGGGTCATCCTGCCGTTCCAGAGCTTGCCGAAGAATTGGAATAGCCTGGGTCCACTCCTTCTTCTCGATTAAGAAGAAGGCCTGGTTGAACAATCCGTAATACTCGGTTGCTTTTGGGTCGATCTTCTCCAGCCCGTCTTTTGGGATATTCACAAATTCAGGGATATTAACCGCCCGATTCGCGGCTGTCGTATTGTCGACGATGATGGCGGGGCTGTCGTTTCCAGCAGCGTCGATGTGCGTCAGCATCAGCTGCGTGTACGCGGAGCGCGCCTTCGACGAGAATGCCAGCCAGCGCCCGTTCGGCGAGAACGTGTGCCACGAGTTCATCAGCCGCGTGTTGCAGTTCATCAGCCGCGCCTTGCCGCCGTCGAAAGGAACGATGTACAGCCTACTGTCCGGGCGCATCAGCAATCCGTTGTGATTCTGCACGAATACGATCCAGCGTCCGTCTGGCGATACCTTCGGGAAATTGTTGCTCATGCCATTGGCAGAAGCGCCCAGCACAGGCTCAGCTTTGCCGCCTTTACCTTCGTTGAAGGGAATGCGGTACAGGTCGTACTGGATCTGAGTTTCGTTCGGATCGTTGGCATACTCGGGCTTCTGCGCCCCGGCAGGGTAAGGATCACGAGCCTTAGCTCTGCTATAGATCAGGTATTTCCCATCCGGCGACCAGAATGCACTCGTCTGTACAAACTCAGGATCATCTGCGCCTGGAAGCGGCCGCAGTTTCTCATCGTTCCGGTCGTACCAGGCAAGAATCCCACGTGTGGGATAAAAGACCTGCGGGAATGGAAGGTGGCTGTAATTCATACTGAACAAGCGAGCCGCTAGCCCTGGTGCAAATTCGGGTAGCTCTTTATTGTGGGTATTCCCTAGTCCCGGAGGCCCGATCGAGGTCACCACGTAGCGCCCATTTGGCGAGACCTGCGACATGAATCCGAACCGCTTCACGTCCGGATCGGAGTTCTTGTTCGGCGAACTCTCCAGGAAAGAACTCCAGCGAATCACATCCTGATTGCGGATTGTCATGTTCTTGGACACTGGAACCAGGGCGTACAAACCTTTGTCGTTCTTCGGTCCATCCATGTCCAAACCGAGTGTCTTGCCGTCCGTGGAAAACGAATGGCAGTTGGCGCATGTGGGAAGATTCTCCATTACCACTCGGCTCCGGCTCTCGCCAATATTCCGCAATCGCCACTTGATCAGCGGGATAGCGAATGGGGGCAGCGGTTCGATCGATCCCTCCGCCGCTCGCGGAGTCGATAGCACTGGAACGTCCCGGTAAAAAACGGGAGCCCCGACCGGATCCACGGATGTGGAAATGTTAACACTGCCGATCGAGACCGGCCCTCTAGCCGCGTCATCTGTAAACCCAATGATCGCGATCGTGGCCGGCATTTTCACGGAGTGCTGTTTGATCCTCTCCCATGTATCAGCGTCCGGCTGCCAAGTCCGCATAGCCGCCTGCTCGGGGGTCAGTTGCGAAAGCTCGCCATCGGTTACAACCGAGGGATCTATCTCACCTCTCTGCAGGTGTCCGCCGGCCACATCCAGCCGGATTCCGGCAGACCGATCTGCAAATGACACCTCAGCCACCCAGTGTTTTGCACTGTCGGTAGGATCGGTCCAGAGAAAAGTGGGCGGCGTGATCTCAGGGGGAAACACGGACCCCTCGAGCGGATAGTTGATGTTGATCTTTGTCAGCGCAGCAGAGGCTGCCGTGCGATCTTTATTGGAAGACCCGCCGGCGCTGCGCACGATGAACAAGGAGCCTGCAGATAGGACGACAGTAATAAGGGAAGAAACACATACTAATCTTACGAGCTTCACACACGGCTCTCTACGAAAGTATTCGCCCCGTTAATAAAGTAAGGAGGTTGGATATCTCGCGCCGTGATCTTCATCACTTCGACAACCGCGCAACTGTGGCCAAACGTGGATAATTGTCTTCAGATCTGCTAATTATTGATATTAATCGCAGGAGTTTAGGTTTTAACTATTCTAAAATATTTGACGGGGTCCAACCCATGCAGGCTCTGTGTGGATGCTGCGCACAAACTTCGCTATCAGCAACAGCCGTGTCCGATCGTTATTGAGTCAGATGGTGCAGCCACTTCTAATCGAGAATATTGGCAGACAATCGGTCCAATGAATATGGGTTCCGCGGGCAACAGAACGGGCTCAGTCAAGACCCTGCCGGTTACTTTCGTGCGTTGATTGCGTCCCGCGCTGGTACTACTTTCTAAGGGTGAAGTCCTCTGCAATGACGGAAAGCGAGCTACACCGAAAGATCGCTCAGCTCGACATCGAGCGGCGGCGTGAACCCCGCTTCGTTGCGGACGGCGAGGTTGTTCTCTCCGTAATGCGGCCCAGCGGTTTCGTCGAAATTCGTGGGAAGTTGGTGGATACCAGCCTGCACGGCCTGCGCACGCGACATCCGCATACCGGACTCGATCGCGGCCAATTGCTTCTCGTTACTTATCCTTGGGGAACGGTGATTGCCGAAGTGGAATGGAGCACTCCACATGGGAAATTCACTGAGACCGGTTTCCGGCTTCTGTAACCAACTTCTGACTCACCTCTTCCGCGCCTTGTGAAGCCCGGCACACGTAGATTTCAGGCAGTAGTCCCGTCGCCTTCTGATACGCATCGCTGATAGCTCTGTTGGAATGCTGGCGCATTCTCGGTGCGCACCAGATTCACCGTGCAACCGCCGAATCCACCGCCAGTCATTCGCGCCCCCAGCACGCCGTCCTGTTGGCGCGCTAGCTCCACCATCGTGTCCAGTTCTATGCAACTCACCTCGTAGTCCCGACGCAGGCTCTCATGGGACTCGTCCATCAGCTTGCCGAACAATCTGAGATCGCCCTTGTGCAGCGCGCTGGCGGCTGCCTGCACTCGCTCGTCTTCGGATACCACGTGGCGGCATCGCCGGTACACCGTAGGGTCAAGCAGCTCCCGATACTGTTCGAGCTGACTCAAGTTCACATCTCGCAATGCACGGACGTCAGGCAGCACGGCCGCCAGCTTACGCACACCTTCTTCGCATTGCGCGCGCCGGATGTTGTATTCGCCCGCAGCAAGTTTGTGCTTCACCATGGTGTTGCAGATTACGATTTCAACGCCTGCCTGCATGGGCAGCAGTTCGTAGTCTAATGTTCGGCAGTCGAGTTTGAGCGCGTGATCGCCACAGCCGTAACAAGCGACAAACTGGTCCATAATTCCGCAGCGCATGCCGGCAAATTCGTTCTCTGCGCGCTGGCACCACAAGGCGAGCTGCGTTCGATCGACCTGGTGTCCCGAGAGCGAGAGCATGGCCAGTGCCACCGAGACCTCGATCGCCGCCGAAGAACTGAGCCCGGCTCCGATCGGCACCTCGCTGCGGATCAGCAGATTCGCGCCCTTCAATCGCTTGCCGTTACGGTGCGGGATCACAGCCGCGCCTACAGCGTAATCGCTCCAATCGCCCAAGGACTTGGCGTCGTCAAGATCGACAGTTACTCCTTCATTCAGATTTTCGGAATGAATGACAAGCTTGTTGTCTTCGCGAGGAGATGCCGCCACCCAGCAGGAGACCTGTATGGCTGCCGGCATCACGAACCCGTCGTTATAGTCGGTATGTTCGCCGATCAGGTTCACGCGTCCGGGAGCCCGAAACAGCCGTGGCTCGACTCCGTACCGCGCATGGAACCGTTGCGTTAACCCTGCCTCGGGTGAACTTTGCGATGTGTCCACGCTGCCGATTGTAACCATTACGTCTGCTTTTTTCGCGCGATGCTCGCAGAAGTGCCACCGATGGCACGGAGGTAGTCACCAGGTTTAAGGAGAATCTGGGTTCCACGTACGCCCGCCGAAATGGAGATCACCTCGAAATTACCCGCTGACGAGTCGACGACCACCGGGAACGGCTTCTTGCAGGCAAGCGCGGTAACGCCGCCGCGGATATATCCGGTCAATGGCTGGACGTCTTTGAGCGGAGCAAGATGTATCTTGCGATTTCCTGTCTCGGAAGCAAGCGCTTTCAGGTCAAGTTCGGAGTCGGCGGAAATCACGGCAAAACACGGGCCGTTTTGATCGCCGATGGCAAGCAACGTTTTGAATACCTGCTCCGGTGGTAGCCCGATCTTTTCAGCTACGAGTTCGGCTTCCAGGTGCTCGGGGTCAACTTCGTACTCGCGTAGTTCGTAGGAAATTCCCAGCTGATCCAGTTGCCGCGCGGCATTCGTCTTGGGAGCTTTCTTGGACACAGTGGCTACCATCAAGATTAGACGAACTTATCTTAACGAATGCCCAAGTCCATTTGCACGAGCGGATTATTGCAGCGCGCTTTGGGTAAGCTTGATGGCGCAATGCGGATTCGCGGCGCCGCCGGCGACCTTGCAGTTCGCCCCATTGCTTCCGCCCGCCGCTAGTGTGCTGAAGTAGATGTTGGCTCCGCCTGTCGATGAGAGCTGATTGTCGATCACGATTCCGCTGGTGCCTCCCAATGTGGCCGGGGTGGTGACACAGGTCGATGTGGGATGGCCGGATGTGCAACTTGTCGGCGTGGAGATATTCGTGGCCGTGAGGGTAGCCGACTTCACAAACCCATCGGTCTTGCCGACGCCGAAGAACAGCCGATCTGTCGTGCCGTCGTAGAACTCAGTCAGCGGTGAACACTCGTCTCCGATGGTCGTATTGATCACAAACGTCTTCTGCTTGGTGTTGGTCACAATATGGCCGGAATCGAACGGCAGCCAATACATCTGCGGGTTCGACGGTGTCAGTGGCTTAGCGGTAGTGCCCGATACAAATCCGCACGCGATGATGTGTCCGCTGGTGCTGCCATTAATCCAGAACTGGTTGTCGAAAGTTCCGCCGTGCACATTGCCGGTCGTGCAATCGCCGGCGCCCGTCGCCGAACCAAGATCGACCGAGGAGGGTGTAGTCGTCGAAGTGAAATTCGCGGGCATCTGCGAGATCGCCCCACCGTCTCCTAAGGTGACGCTGCACCCTGTGAATGCAAAGACCTGATCTGTAGCCGGATTCGCGGAATCATTCACGACAATCGGTGCGTCGATGATTCCAGTACCCGCACCATGCGACACCCAGCCGATCGCAACTTGAGCCGTCGTCTTCTTCTTGGGTGCACTGAAACTCAGTGAGTACAGATAACCAAACCCGTCGCCAACAAAGATCAGCCCTGCGTTCTTGTCGACCACTGCGCCGGTTAGCACCTTCGTAGTTTGCGTAGAAACCGTCACCGGCCAATTCGTTGTGTCGGAATCGGCCGCGGGCGTACCGGGACCAAACACCGGAGCAATTTTATGAAGCAGCCCATCATCAGTTCCGACGTATGCGGAGTCGCTATCGTAGTCGACCCACGGCGACGAGTTGGAATTGGCGCCCGATGAGAGGAAAACATCCGTGATGCAGTTCGGCACTGGCGAACTTGTGCACAAACTCGGTGTAGCCGGGCTCAGAACTGTTCCATTCCCCGTCGGAGGCCCGGGAATCGTGGCTGGCAAATAAAGCACATGGAAGTAGGAACCCGTGGAAGCGCTCTCCACAAACGCTACTTTCTTTCCATCCATCGAGATCACTGGAGACGTGCTGACTTGGCCGCCGTGAAGTGCCGTGTTGTAGGCGAATGCCACGAAGGGCGTGCCGCCGTTGCAGGGCGAAGATCCCGATGTGTACAGGTTATTAATTCCGACAATGTTAGCTTGCGTGCCGGAGGTCACCGTCAGACCCAGCAGCAGGTAGTCGCCATTGCAATTCTCGGTACTGACATCGAAACGGTACTTAGCCGGAAACTGATTCGCTGGAACGTAGCCGTTTTCCAGCGACACAGCCCAGTCGACCTGAAGGGTTGGTTTCACTCGACGGCGTGCAACGCGGGTCGAGTTACGGACCGCCACCATTCGCTGGACCATGTTGTACACGTGCCGGGGATCATGCAGGCCCTGAGCGAGAGCCTTATCGGCGTTGGCGCCGGTGAGAACTATGTGACGGGCGCTCCAATCGGACGGGTAACCCAGGTGAACCGGCTCATTCGCCTCAGAAGCCGACGCCGGCTGTGATGCTCCCTGGGCAGCCGTCGCCGAAAGAGCAAAACAGCACGCCGCTAAGATTGAAACGTACGACTTCCCCAACGCCATACATCCACCCCTTCAAGATCCTGACGCGTCGCAAACTCCTTGGTGCGCGACAACGACACTGCACCCTTTGGCACCTTTAGCGGAAAGTATGACGGGTGGGGTACTAAAGAAGGAAGGTGACTGGCCGGTTTGGGGATGACTTAAGTAACCGCACGTTCGTAAATAGAGTTCAACTGGCGTAACCGCGCCGAGAGTTGCAGATCAACGACGCCAGGCCGCATACGCCAACGCCAGTTCCCGCTGGAAGTTCCCGGATGATTCATACGTGCTTCGTTTCCCAGTCCCAGCAGATCCTGCATGGGCACCACCGCGGTATTCGCCACCGAAGCCAGCACTGCACGGATCAGCACCCAATTAATCGGCTCATCTTGAAAGTCGAGATAGGCGCGCGCAAATGCGTGTTCCTTGGCAACATCTTCCGCCGTGCGCACGCTGTCGCCTGCGCCCGTGCTGTTCCACCAACCCGCGGTCGTGTCGTTGTCGTGCGTTCCGGTATATGCAACCACTTCATGCGGGTAATTGTGCGGACGAAAACTCGGTCCCTGCGGATCATTTCCAAACGCAAATTGCAGAATCGCCATTCCCGGAAATCCGAACTCGTGGCGGATGGCCTCAACCTCAGGTGTGATGACGCCGAGATTTTCCGCGATAATCGGCAACTCGCCGAACTCCGCCTGCAGCACCCGAAACAGCTCTGCCCCCGGGCCTTTTACCCAGCGTCCATTAACCGCAGTCGTTTCTCCACCGGGCACTTCCCAGTAGGCTTCGAAGCCCCGGAAGTGATCGATTCGCACGATATCGTATAACGCCAAAGCCGAGCGGAAGCGGTCAATCCACCAGCGATATCCCGTCTCCTTCAGCAATGGCCAGTTATAGATAGGATTGCCCCATAGTTGGCCAGTCGCGCTGAAATAATCCGGCGGCACTCCCGACACTTTTTGCGGATTCCCTTCTGCGTCGAGCAGGAAGAATTGAGGATTCGCCCAGACGTCTGCACTATCGTGCGCGACATAGATCGGAATATCGCCAATGATTCGCACATCGCGTTCATGCGCGTAGCTTCGCAGCGCCTGCCATTGGCCGAAGAAAATAAATTGCCAGAACTTGATTGCTTCAATTTGCGGCGCTAATCGCTCACTCCATCGTTTCAGCGCTTCCGGATGACGCTGCGCAATCTCTCGCGGCCAGCGCGTCCACGCAACCTGCTGATGCGCGTCTTTCAACGCCATGAACAATGCAAAGTCGTCTAACCAGTGCGCATTCTCGGAACAGAACTGCTCGAAGACCTTGCGTTTTTCTTCATTGGCCGGCAGTCAGAAAATTACGCGCGGCACGGCGAAGAATGGGAAACTTCCACGCGATCACTCTTCCGTAGTCGACTACATCCAGTGGGAAGTCGGGAGCTTTGCCGATGTCTTCCGTTGCCAGAATATCGTCCTCGACTAGCTTTTCCAGGCTGATGAGCAGAGGGTTTCCCGCACTGGCTGAAAAGCACTGAAATGGTGAGTCTCCGTAGCCGGTCGGATTCAGTGGAAGCACCTGCCAGAGCTTTTGTCCGGAGCTATGGAGGAAATCGACGAATCGGTAGGCTTCAGGGCCGAGGTCTCCCACACCGTGAGGTCCGGGCAATGACGTCGGATGCAACAGAGTTCCGCTCGATCTTCGAAGCATCACGCTTTCTTCTTTCCCTGATCCTTCAGGAAAGTCCCTTCCTGCAATTCCGTGAACGCTTCTCGCAATTGCGCCTGCGTATTCATCACGATCGGTCCATACCAGGCCACTGGCTCTTCCAGCGGCTTTCCGGAAACCAGCAAGAAACGTATGCCGTCTTCGCCTGCCTGCACTGTGACTTCGTCTCCGCGATCAAAGAGCACCAATGAACGGTTGTCGGCTTCAGTAGGAGGGGTCGTCTCCAGCCACTGCACTCCCTCCGTCGGGACGGCAAGCGGTCCGGAGGCATTGCAGAACTTTCCCGCTCCGGCGAATACATAGGCGAATGCATGACGCGTGGTTTCCACCGGCAAAGTTTTCCTCCGTCCCGGAGGCACTGAAACGTCCAGATAGACGGGATCGGCCGCCACGCCCTCAACCGGGCCTTTCGATCCCCAGAAATTTCCGGAGACGATACGTACTGCCGTTCCATCGTCGTCCTTGACTTCCGGGATCTCGGTCGACTTCACCTCTTGATAGCGCGGCGCTGTCATCTTCAGTGACGCAGGCAAATTGGCCCACAGTTGAAAGCCATGCATTCTGCCCGTCTGATCGCCCTTGGGCATCTCCTGGTGAATGATCCCGCTGCCGGCGGTCATCCACTGCACATCGCCGGCCGCGATGGCGCCGCGATTTCCCATGCTGTCCCCGTGCTCCACCGTACCGGCCAACACGTAAGTCACGGTCTCGATTCCACGATGCGGATGCCATGGGAAACCAGCCAGGTAGTCCGCCGGGACATCATTGCGAAAATCGTCCAGCAGCAGAAACGGATCGAAATCACCGGTATTGCCGAAACCAAACGCTCGCCGCAGATGCACACCTGCGCCTTCGAGCGTGGGTTTTGACTTGATAAGCCGCTTCACTGGCCGGATCGACATGATCGTTCACCTCCATCGCCCTCATCAGATGTTTCGAACCGCTCGCGCGAAACAAATAAGATGGCCAGAATTGCCACTAGCGTTTACCCTTCATGGAAATCCATCTTCTATTTTCGTGCCAGGAGTTCTTCTGCCAATGATGCTCCGCAGATTGCTATGCGTGCCACTGTTAGCCGTCGCCGTGCTCGCGCAGTCCCAAACGCTCGCATACTTGAATCCGACGCTTTCGCCCGAAGCGCGCGCCCATGACATCGTCTCGCGCATGACGCTGGACGAAAAAGCAGCGCAACTCGAAGACTGGGCCACTGCAATTCCCCGTCTCGGGATTCCCGACTATCAAACCTGGAATGAAGCTCTGCATGGGGTCGCGCGCGCCGGTTACGCCACGGTGTTCCCGCAAGCTATCGGCATGGCAGCCACCTGGGATACGAACATGGTCCACCAGATGGGGAACGTCATCTCCACCGAGGCGCGTGCCAAGTACAACCAGGCTCAACGAGAAGGCAATCATCGCATTTTCTACGGACTCACCTTCTGGTCGCCAAACCTCAACATTGTTCGTGATCCACGCTGGGGACGTGGGCAGGAGACCTACGGCGAAGATCCTTTCCTCACCGCAAAAATGGGCGTGGCATTCGTGACCGGCGTGCAGGGCGACGACCCGGCACATCCAAGAGCCGTCGCGACCAGCAAGCATTTCGCCGTGCACAGCGGTCCGGAGTCCCTGCGCCATGGATTCAATGTCGATGTGAGCCCGCGCGATCTCGAAGAAACGTATCTCCCGGCATTCCGCGCCACGGTAGTGGACGGGCACGTGAAATCCGTGATGTGCGCATATAACGCGATCAATGGAATGGCGGCCTGTGGCAATACCATGTTGTTGAAGGATCACTTGCGTGATGCCTGGGGCTTCAAAGGCTTCGTCGTCTCCGACTGCGGCGCCATCGTCGACGTGACTGCTGGTCATCACAACGCACCCGACATCACTCATGCCGCTGTCGTGTCCGTCGCCGCCGGAACCGATCTCTCCTGCAGCATCTGGGCGCCGGGATTCAACACGCTGGCCGATGCGGTCCGCAAGGGATTCGTTTCTGAAGCACTCGTGACTCGCGCAGCCGAGCGTCTCTACGCAGCTCGCATTCAGCTGGGGATGTTCGATCCGCCGGGATCAAATCCGCTGGACGACGTTCCGTTTTCCGCAAACACTTCTGCGGAGAATCGTGAGCTCGCACTGAAGGCCGCCGAAGAGTCGATGGTGCTGCTGAAGAATGACGGCACGCTGCCGCTTGCTCACCCGGCACGTATTGCTGTCATCGGCCCCACTGCGGACCTGCTCCCATCAATTGAAGGAAATTACAACGGTGAGCCACTTCACCCCAATACTCCCATTGACGGGGTGATCGCCCAATTCCACGGATCAACGGTCCAGTATGCGCAAGGCTCAACGCTGGCAGAAGGCGCATCCGTTCCCGTTCCACGCAGCGCATTTGGAAGCGGACTGAAAACCGAATTCTTCGGCACACCCGATTGGACGGGACGGCCCGTGGCTACCGCCACCGAACCACTCATCCAATTCGATTGGCACGATGCCCGCCCCGTTCCGCAGATGCAAACCCACGACTACTCCGTACGTTTCAGTGGACAGTTGTCGGTACCGGCCGCTGGTAAGTACGCATTCATCGTCGAACCGGGCGAAAATTTTCCGTACTCTCCAAAAGAGACCTATCAGTTTGTCCTCGATGGCAAAGTCATCTCCGAAGGCGTGTTGACCGCTGGCCCCGAGGGATTGAAACCTGCTCCAGGAGCATCGCCAACCGCGCCTCCGCCGATGTCTGCTTCGAAACCGGCAGAGATTTCAGTCAACTTCACGGATACGAAGCCGCACGATTTTCAGCTTCTCTACAGCCACTCGCAGGATTTCGCGGGTGGTGGCGTCACCCTGAAATGGCAAGCTCCTGCGCAAGCGCAGTTGGACGAAGCCGTGGCGATCGCCAAGGATTCAGATGTCATCATGGCATTCGTCGGACTATCGCCGCAGCTTGAGGGCGAAGAGATGCCCATCAAGATCCCCGGCTTCAACGGAGGCGATCGCACTAGCCTCGACCTCCCGAAGCCTCAGCAGGACCTTCTCGCGGCTCTCGGTGCCACCGGCAAACCGATTGTCGTGGTCTCGCTCACCGGAAGCGCTCTGGCAATGTCGTGGGCGAAGGATCATGCCAACGCGATCTTGCAGGCGTGGTACCCCGGAGTAGAAGGCGGAACCGCGATCGCGCGCACCCTCGCAGGAGAATACAATCCTGCCGGGCGTCTGCCGGTCACCTTCTATGCTGGCGTCGATGACCTGCCGGCCTTCACCGATTACAGCCTGAAAGGCCGCACCTACCGCTACTATTCGGGAAAACCGCTCTGGGGCTTCGGCTACGGACTCGGCTACTCACCCTTCCGCTACGGACCGGTGAAGCTATCTGCTGGAACTCTGAACGCTGGTCAACCGCTGGAGGCTACGGTCACGGTGACGAACGCAGGCACACGCGACGGAGACGAAGTAGTACAGGCCTATGTGAAAGCGCCGCAGACGAATGGGCCGCTTCACTCGCTCGCCGGATTCGAACGTGTCACGTTGAAGGCGGGAGAGAGCCGCGACGTTACGGTCCATCTTGATCCGCGTTCGCTTTCGAGCGTCGACGACAAGGGCAACCGTGCGGTCTTGCCGGGAACGTATCAGTTAAGTCTTGGCGGAGCGCAGCCACAGGAAACCAGCAGCAAATCAGAGACGAGCTTCACCGTGACTGGAACATCACCTCTGCCCAAATAGAGTCGCGGATCACGTGTGATTTACAGGCGCCCCATCCTTGCAAAAGGGTGGGGTTCTTTTTGACTGTCAGTCGCTGTTTACTGCTGATCTATCCGCCAGAACCAGCGCCTGCTCTTGGCGAATTTTGCCGGCAGGAATGGAGGGATCGGCGACCCGCATCTTTCGAAATGCTTCTTTCTTGTCTGCGCCCGTGATCAGCCACAGAATTTTCCGCGCACGATTCAGCACTGGATACGTCAAAGTCATTCGGCGTCGTCCTTGATAAACGCCAGTAGTCGCGACATCGCGATCGGTCACGCTCAGCACCGGATCTCCCGGAATCAAAGAAGCGGTGTGACCATCAGGTCCCATGCCCAGATGAACAAGATCGAGAACCGGAGGATTGCCCGCAATTTTCTCCAATGTTTTCGAATATTGCTCTGCGCCGGATTCAGGATCGGCGTCTTCGACCGGCATGGGATGGAGATTCTGCTCCGGCAACGGCGCGCGTTCGAGCAAGCTCTCACGCAAATGCGTGAGATTGCGATCAGCATCACCCGCTGGAGCTATCCGCTCGTCAACTTGAAATATATGAATCTTGTCCCAAGGCAGTTGTTCGTCGGCGAAAGCTCGCAACATGATCCACGGAGTACGTCCACCGCTAACGGCTATCAGGAACCGACCGCGTGCAGTAATCGCATCTCGCGCACTTTGTGCGATCAGCTCTGCAGCGCGTTGCGCGACCGCCTCTGGATCATCCAACACTTCCACGTTCACAGTCGCTGCCTCTCACTGACAACTAGCAACTAACAACTGTTTCTCTACTTTCCTGCCGACTTTTCCAGGTGCCCACCAAATGCGTATCGCATTGCCGACAGAATCTTGTCCGCGTATTCAGCTTCACCGCGCGAACTGAATCGCTCGTACAGAGCTGCAGTAAGAACATGTGCCGGCACCGCTTCATCAATCGCGGCCTTGATCGTCCACCGGCCTTCGCCGGAATCGGAGACTCGTCCACTAAACTTGCTCAGCTGAGGATCCTGCGCAAGCGCACTTGCCGTCAGGTCAAGCAGCCACGACGCGATTACACTGCCGCGGCGCCAGACTTCGGTTACATCGGCAAGATTAAAGTCGTATTGATAGTGCTCAGGATCGCGCAGCGGAGTAGTCTCCGCATCGGTCTCATGCTGATGCTTACCGATGTTCGCCGACTGCAAAACTCCCAGCCCCTCGGCGTAGGCTGCCATCACGCCGTATTCAATTCCGTTGTGAACCATTTTCACGAAGTGGCCGGCGCCGTTTGGCCCGCAGTGTAAGTAACCCTGCTCTGAGGTTCCGCCCAGCTTTTCGCGCCCAGGCGTGCGTGGTACATCTCCGCGCCCCGGAGCGAGTGCCTCAAAGATCGGATCGAGATGCTTCACAACATCATTCTCGCCGCCAATCATCATGCAGTAGCCGCGCTCCAGGCCCCACACGCCACCACTGGTGCCCACGTCGACGTAGTGAATCTTCTTCGGCGCCAGTTCCTTCGCACGGCGAATATCGTCCACGTAATACGAATTGCCGCCATCAATGAGGATGTCGCCGGGCTCCAGATTCGGCAAGATCTGTGCGATCGTCTGATCCACAACCCCCGCGGGAACCATCAGCCAGATCGCGCGCGGCGCCTTCATCTTCTTCATCATGTCTGGATAGGAAGACGAACCAACCGCGCTCTCTTTCGCCATATCGTTCACAACGCTCGCCGTGCGATCGAACACCACGCATTCGTGTCCCGCGCGTATCAGGCGTCGAACCATGTTCGCGCCCATCCTGCCCAGACCTACCATTCCCAGCTGCATTGACAATCCTCTTTCAAAACCGCGGCGTTTAGTCTGCCTTGAGTTGCCGATATTTGCGGATCACGTTGTTCGTCGAACTATCGTGCGTTAGCTGTGGTTCTGTCGGAGATTCGAGCTCCGGGATAATCCGTTGAGCCAGAACCTTTCCGAGCTCCACTCCCCATTGATCGAACGAGTTGATGTTCCAGATGGTGCCTTGCGTAAAGACACTGTGCTCGTACAACGCGATCAGTTTCCCGAGCACTTTCGGAGTCAGCTTCTCCGCCATAATGGTATTCGACGGCCGATTCCCCTCGAACACGCGATGCGGCACCAGCCACTTCGGCGTACCCTCGGCTTTCACCTGCTCCGGCGTTTTTCCGAACGCCAGCGCTTCCGTCTGCGCGCAGATGTTCGCCATCAAAAGATCGTGATGGCGCCCAATCGGATTCAGCGATTTCCCAAACCCAATGAAGTCGCATGGAATAAGACGAGTTCCCTGGTGGATGAGTTGATAAAACGAGTGCTGCCCGTTCGTACCCGGCTCTCCCCAGTAAATCGGCGAAGTGTCGTATTTCACCGGCTTGCCTTCGAGCGTAACGTGCTTCCCGTTGCTCTCCATCGTGAGTTGCTGCAGGTACGCCGGAAAGCGCTTCAGATACTGTTCATAAGGAAGAATGGCAACCGTCTGCGCGCGGAAGAAATCGCTGTACCAGACCGACAGCAGCCCCATGATGACTGGGATATTCTTATCGAACGGCGCGGTGCGGAAGTGCACGTCCATCTCATGGAAGCCATCCAGCATCTCGCGGAAATTCTGCGGCCCGATCGCGATCATGGTCGAGAGCCCGATGGCCGAATCCATCGAGTAGCGCCCGCCAACCCAGTCCCAGAATTCGAACATATTCGCCGTATCGATGCCGAACTTCGAAACCTCTGCCGCATTCGTCGAAACGGCAACGAAGTGCTTGGCGACGGAACTCTCGTCTCCTCCCAACCCTTTTACCGACCACTCACGAGCGCTGTGCGCGTTCGTCATGGTCTCAAGCGTAGTGAAGGTCTTCGAGGAAATGATGAAGAGCGTCTCTGCCGGGTCGAGATCACGTACAGCTTCCGCGAAATCGGTACCATCGACATTCGATACGAACCGAAAAGTCATCTCGCGATCGCTGTAGAACTTCAGCGCTTCGTACGCCATTACCGGGCCGAGGTCCGACCCGCCGATTCCTACGTTGATCACGTTCTTAATACGTTTGCCGGTGTGCCCTTTCCATTCGCCACTGCGCAGGCGATCGGAGAAGGACGCCATCTTATCGAGCACGTGATGAACTTCCGGAACCACATCTTTGCCGTCGACAAAAATCGATTCGCCACGCGGCGCGCGCAATGCCACATGCAGCACAGCGCGTTTCTCCGTGATGTTGATTTTTTCGCCACGAAACATGGCTTCGATGCGCTCGCGCAGATGTGACTCTTCCGCTAGTTGCAGAAGCAACTGCAAGGTCTCGTCGGTGACGCGGTTCTTGGAATAATCGAGAAAAAGTCCAATCGCCTCCAGGGTCAGGCGCTGGCCCCGTTGCGGATCCTCCGCAAACAACTCGCGCAGATGAACGGACTTTATCTTCTTATAGTTGGCTTCCAGCGCTTTCCATGTTGAGGATTTGGACGCAGTTTTCTTCCCGGTACTGTTTACCGCAGTCACGGCTGACATTTCGGATTCCCTTTCGTGCTATCTCGCTGCCTCAAGAACTGCGCTTTTCGACGAGATTACTCCCATCAGTTCGTTCCACGATTTCACGAATGCCTTCGCGCCGTCTTCTTGCAGTTGAGCCGCCAGCGCAACGATATCGATGCCCGCCTGTCCGAACTGTTTCAACATGTTTTCCGCATCGACGCCGTCGTCTTTCATTGCCGCCCCAATCCGCTCCTCTTTCGCAAGCGCCTTCAACGTGTTCTCCGGCATGGTATCTACCGTGAACGGCGAAGCGAAGGCCTGCACATACAAAGTTTCCGGAGCTGAGGGATCCTTCGTGCCAGTGCTCGCCCAGAGCAGCCGTTGCGGAATCGCGCCAAAATTGAATGCACGCTGCCAGCGAGGAGACTTCAACAATTCGTGATACGACTTGTAAATTCTTCCGGCCATTGCGATTCCCAATTTGTTCTTCAACGCCGCGGGAACTTTCTCGCTCACAGCGACATCCCAGCGGCTGATGAATACGGATGCGACCGATGCGACCTTCGGATCCAGTCCAGCCGCGATACGGCGCTCCACACCTCGCATGTAAGCGTCAGCCGCAGCAACGTACTGTTCGCGATCGAACAGCAGAGTCACATTGATAGGGACGCCGGCAAAAATGGCCTCCTCGATCGCCGGCAGACCCGCAGGCGTGCCGGGAATCTTAATAAAGAGGTTAGGGCGCCCTGCTCGCTTATGCAGATCCTTCGCAGCGGCAATCGTGTTTTTGGTGTCGTGGGCCAAGAGAGGCGAGACTTCGAGCGATACAAATCCATCGACGCCATTGGTCTTTTCCCAAACAGGACGGAACAGGTCAGCGGCGCGCGTCAGGTCTTCGAGCGCGACATTAAAGAAGAGTTCCTCTCCAGACTGTCCTTTGGCCAGCTTCTCGCGAATCGAATCGTCGTAAGAGCTGCTCTTCTTGATGGCTTGATCGAAAATTGTGGGGTTCGAGGTGAGTCCCGTAACCGAGAGCTCCTCGATGTAGCTTTTCAGCGTGCCGCTATTCAGAAGATCGCGGGTAATGTTGTCGAGCCAAATGCTCTGTCCGAGATCATGAAGCAGAGATGTTGCTTTCATCCGTCACCTCGATTTATGAATTTGAGGCTAACAATGCCGGGCGCTTCTGGGCAACTGGGAAATGTGCGGAAGCCTCTTTGTCTTAGATTCACGACAGGCTAATAAGCTACATGAACTCTGTGACGTAAATTTCGCGTAAATCATGAGGCCGCAGAGTTTGGTTTCGACCTGCGTTAAGGACACGGGGATTACTGCTGACGGGATGAGTTCACGTCCCAACGGACACATGCCCGTTCAATCATTGCCACCACTCTGAAGACGAGAGGAACATCCGCCGCATGCTCCTCTCCTCCCCACGGTTGCTACTTCCCTAGCTGAGGCGCCGGATACTCCGGCAGCTTCTCCTTATTCTGGTTGATACGCTTTACTTCGAGTTCGTCGAAGAGTAGCGAGGGGCTTGCAATGCTATGAGGAATTGCTTGCGGCCGATTCTCCACTGCGACTTTATCGCCTGCCGCCACGATGTCATTACGCATCGCCCGCGTATCGAGATCGCCAAAGATTGCGCCGCGTACCAGCTCTTCATGGCCATCTTTGACGAAGAGTTTATAAAGCAATCGAGGCGAGTTTCTTTGACCGATCGCTCTCGCAATGTAGCCATAAGGAAGGTCACGCTGCTTACACAATTCGATCAGCTTTGCCTTCAACGCGGCATCGGAAAGCGGCTCCGACGATTGCACGATCAGATTGCCAAGGCTGGCTCCCGGAGAACTCATCGGATACTGCGCGCGCCCATGTCCATTGGAATTCGGGAAGTCACGGATCGGCTCGCGACCCAGGTCATAGGCGACTAACTTACCTTTTTCAATCAGCGATACCTTCATCGCTTTTACACCGTCGTCGTCGACGTCGTAGTCACCGAGCAACGGTTCGCCCTGCCACGTTGAGATCGTCGGATCGTCCTGCACCGAAAGGAACTCCGGCAACACTCGGCTCATGTAGCTGGAAGCAAACGCTCCGCGCGTGCGTGCCGGTTGACCAAGGGCTGGCTTTCTTCCCAGTACATTTTCGCCAATCAGATCCGCAACGACATGTGTCGCAGCATCTCCTTCAAACAGAACTGGCCCGCGATACTCCTCTTCGACCACCGGCGCGTCGCGTAGCTCACGCAATGTGCTCATTACCTCGTCGGCATGCTGCTTGAACTTCTCCGGCGTAGGCAGCTGTTTGAAATCACTGACAACAACATCGGCGGACCGCTCCAGCTTCATGCCATCCGCCGCCTGCGTCGATGCAGACGACACCAGGGTGTAAACGGAACGGCCGGTACGAATGATCGCTCCTTCTGAATTTACGAAGTAACGGTTCGTCGCCTCGAACGACAAGTTCGCATCCATCGATTCAATTTGCGGATCCTTCCGATAGAACGCCGTAACGTCTCTCAGTACCCTCGACCACGAGTTTGCTGCGCCATCGAGAACGACCAGCGGCTTGATCAGACGAACCGGTTCCACGTGAGAAAAATCATCCACTGGATATTCGATCGTGAGCTGTTTCAGCGCCGCATTCTTTGCAGTCAGTGCCTCGGCCGCTGCTTTGTAAGCCTGATCGGTCGCTAGCCACAGTTTGTGCCGGATCGCAAATTCATCGTCATCGACGCCGAGGATCTGTACGACGCCCTGTCCTCCCTGATAGAAGCTATCCTGCTTGTAGTCACCCAGTCGCACCACGACGCGGACATATCGCATGCGGGTGCGCAATTCACCCACCGTCGCGCCGAAGGCCGCCTCGGATGCGTAACGGTCCAAATCCATCACGCGATAGTCGATGTAGTACGGGGCGCCAACGCCCTCCAGCGTCAATTGCGCCTTCGATCGATCCATCTCCGCGACCATGGCTCTAAGGACAGGATCTCCCGCCGCTTCCTTCGGCAGATTGTCTTGAGCTAAAGCGCCCATCACCAGCAGGCAGCAGACCGTAATGGCGAACTTCGCTATCTTTCGAATCATCGCTGACCTCCTGCGGCGTGCGTAGCTAATGCGTTCGAGGGAGGCGGCAGGATCGGTGGACGATTCAAAGCATGTCCGCGCTTTTGCACTTCAATTTCCGAGAAGAGCATTGCCGGTGCGATCGCAGCCACAGGAACTCCGCCCGACTCCGCTCCGCAAACTCCATCGAAGACCGCGCTCTTATCGCCGGTCATCAGGATGCCATTCATTGCGGTGAGCGGTGTGCCCACAATGTCCACGCCACGCACCAGTTCATCTGGCCGCCCATCGGCATACACCTTCCACACCATCACAGGCAGAATCTGAAATGCTTGCGGCGCGCTTGACTGGGTCAGCGTGAAGCCCCCTTCAATGTCTTCGAAATAAAGTCCGTAAGGCTTGTTTTTCTTTTTCACTTCTTCGAGAAACCGCTGTCGTAGTTCCGCATCGGTTCCCGTGCGCGACGACGAGACAATCAGGTTTCCCTGTCGTCCGACCGGAACGAAGCCAGCCTGTGCGCGGCCGTGGCCGTTAGAGTGCGCGAATCCGTCGATCGGCATCCGCGCCATCAGGTAGTTCGCAAGCACTCCATCCTTGATCAAATCCACGCGTTGCGCCGGTACACCTTCATTGTCGTATTCGTACCAGCCGCTCAGATCTACACCGTTCACAGCTCGCAACGTGGGATCGTCCGAGACCGTCAGAAAGTCCGGCAACACTTTCTCGCCAATCTTCTTTGCGAAAGTCCGCCCCTCGTGTTCCCCGCGCTGCCTTTGCCCTTCCAGTCGATGCCCTAGCACTTCGTGGAAGAACACCGCTGCGGAGCGTCCGGAGAGCAACGCTGGACCGTCGAAAGGCTCAGCTAAAGGCGCCGAACGCAGCGCCTTGAGATCGCTCGCCATCTTATCGATCTTGGCGTAGATTTCAGCCTCGCTCGGCAGCTTTGCCACCGAGTCTGCCTGAAATGTTTCGACCCTCACCAGATCCATGCCATCGTCCGCTCGCGTCTGCGCTTGGATCGCCAGCCGTATCAGTTGACTCGGGTATACAACGCGGGTGCCTTCGTTGTTTACGAGATGAGTCTGACCATCGTTGGAAGCAATATAGACCGCCGAGTTATAAATGAACGGATAACTACGAAAGCGCGCCGAATACTTCCGAACCAGTTCTTCCAGCTTTGCCTGATCAGGTTGCGGTACAGGCGCTTTGTAATCGAGATGAACCTCTGGCTTTTCCTGCGAGAAGTCTGCTGAAGTATCCTCTTCTTTAGCATTCACCGCGGTCTTCGTCTTCACATTGAGATAAGCTTCCGCGGCGTTGCGATATCCCTGGTACGTAAGCTGCCACAATTCCCGCGCAATCGCGTCGGGATCGTCCTCAGTCGCTAACGCCCCGCTATGGATCGCCGAAGTACGGCTGGCTTCATGGGTATTATCGAGAGCCGCAGTGCCAACGTGCGTGATCACATCGAACGAGCGCCGGCGAGTGCGCAACGACGTAATCAAAACGCCGTCGCCTCCCACCGCGAGCGCATACGTCTGATCCTGAACTTCATAGCTGAGGAAATAAGGTGCTGGGGTGAGCTTGCCTAAATCCCCGGTTGCCCGCTGCAACTCCTGCTGCATGGTGGTTAGGAGAACATCTTTGGATTTCGCATCGGCGGCTCTGCCCACTGAGGAAGCCGCAAATAATAAAAAGATGAGAGCCGGTAGGACAAATATCTTACGGAGCGATTTGATCATGCTGAAGGCGACCTGCTGACCGCATGCATTTGGGTGTACGCTCGCGATGTTAGAGGAGAGTAGCAGCATCGCTCAAGGGCAAAACTCACCTCGCATTGCGACGAAGGAACATTTTCTGCGGAAAAATACGGAAGATAGATCGCTTTCGCTACCAAAGTAACGACCAGTCAGCGGGACACAGGAACCCGAGACTGAAGTTGCGGAACTCTCGCGGTCATGGCAGCCGCAGCACTCCTTCAGGAGAGCTTTTCCTCATCACCTGTCGGCGCCCGGAAAGAGAATCATTTCGAACGCGAATTCAACTCGTCGAGAACATGTTTTAGCTGCTCAAGCTTCTGACCGGCCTCCCCTAACTTCCCCTCAGAGGTCAGCCGCTGGTATTCCGACAAGTCTTTGCCGGCCTCGGCGACCAGCGCCTTGTATTCCTCGGAGGACTGGCTTGGCGCCTTAGGCGTCGGCGCCCCGATTCCAGCAAAGCAGCTGAACCGCTCGGCGCTGCCGTTCCAAAAAGCATCGCCATTGCTGATTCGAAGTTCGGCCCGTACGCCAGGTGATCTTGCAGTGCGAGCACGACCAGGCGCAACTCCGGCATCGGACTTCTCTCCGCCTGCAGATAGATCGGTTCCGCGTACAGCAGCGCGCGTCCGGATGGGATCACCAGCATCGATCCGCGCCGAACGTGCGATCCCTGCTGGTTCCACAGTGTCAGTTGTGCGGAAAGCTGCGCATTCTGGTCGATTCGCGCCTCGATCTGCAGCGGCCCATCTACTAGTTTCGTCTTTGGGAAGTTGTAGACCAGCGACGTGCCGTAGTTCGCGCCGTCACTGCGCGCCGCAATCCACCCGATCAGGTTATTGCGATTCGCGGGCGTGAACGGCAGAATCTCAACAAACTCCACGCCCTTTTCGCCAGGCAGGTTCATCAGGACGAAATTCGGCTGCATGGTCTGCGTGGTTTGTCCGCCACCCTCAGCCATGGCGACTTCACTGGCCACACTCCACAAATCTTCGCGGTTGTAAAACACGTCTGGATCCGACATGTGGTACAGACCGTAGACTTCTGCCTGCAACGAAAGCAATAGTTCTGGATAGCGCACGTGCTTGCGGAGACCAGCCGGCATCGCGTCCGCATCCCTGAACAGGCTCGGAAAAATATTCCGATATGCCGCGATGATCGGGTCTTTCGAATCGAAAACGTAAAATGTGGTCGTCCCATCGTAAGCGTCGACGACCACCTTCACGCTGTTCCGCATGTAATTCACGGAGTTGCCTTCGAGGCGGTAATGGCTCGAGTAGGGATAGCTGTCCGAGGTGGTGAATGCATCGATGATCCATGACAGCCGCCCATCCTCGCCAACTACGAGGTACGGATCCGGATCGTAGGTGAGAAATGGAGCCAGTGCCGACACGCGCGCCATCACGTTGCGCCGCATCAGCAAGCGACTCTCCGACGTTATGTCATCGCTGAATGGCACTTTGCCGAGTTCGCCGTTGTCGATCGAAATTAGAATGCGACGCAGGAAATTGCCGAGAACGATGCCTCCCTTGCCCTCATAAGACGTGAAGCTATTCGTCTGGCCTTGCGGATAGTTGAATTCCTTTTGCCGCGTGTTCACATACACATCGGTGTTGGTCAGTTCGCCGAAATAAATCTCCGGCCGCGTGACTTTGAGGCCGGGCACCGCGCTCTGCACCGGCATATCGCTCAGGTACATGGTCGGCAAACCCTCCGGCGTGAAGCCGTTGACCGGGTTCATCGTGACGCCGTAGCCGTGCGTGTAGATCAGCTTTTCATTGATCCAGTTCCGGCTGCTCTCGGGCAGTTTTTCGACGTTCAGTTCGCGCGCGGCGAGCATCACCTGGCGAAGTTGTCCGCCAATTTCGTAGCGATCAATGTCGATGTCGGGAAAGTCGTAGTAGGTGCGGATCTCCTGTATCTGCCGGAGCGTATCCTGAAGCGCGCGCCAGTCCCACAGACGAATGTTCTGTAGTGTCGCCTGGTTATTTGCGACATCCACCGCCTCGACACTCGTCTCCGCAGGAAACTCGCGCTGCGATATTCCTTCCAGATCGTAGGCTTTCCGGGTGAGCTTGATGTTGTCTGCAATAAATGGCCGCTCACGAACCAATTGATTCGGCTTAACGATAAAGTTGCCGACATACCAGGCAATTCCTTGCAGCGCGATGTAGCAAACCGCTGCTGGAACTGTCGCAGCTACCAGCCAGCGGCCACGCCGCATCGAGACCGCATTCGCGATTGCGATCCCTGCACCAATCACAAGCGCCACGCAGACAACAAGCAGCCCGGGCAGCATGACGTGGGCGTCGGTGTAGGTTACGCCACTGAAAATCGTGTGCTCTTCGAACAGTTGCTCAAAGCGATCGAGGTATACCTGGAACGCTACAACCAGCAACAGAAAAGCAAAAGCGATAGAGAATCCGCCCCACGACACTGGACGGTAACTGCGGGTCGGACCGTCGACGGCGCCCTCGCCGCGCGAAGCAACGATGAATAAAGCTGCGGCCGCACAGGTAAGGACAGCCATCACCATCAGCCAGCCCGCGATGAGGTCCCACGCCGGAATCGTGAAGAAATAAAAGTTCAGAGGCTTCGCGAAAACTGGATCCACGAGTCCGGCCGCGGCCTGTGGGGCATACCAATAGAGCGCGAAGACCGGCCACTCCACGAGCATGACCGCACCCGTTCCCACCCCGATCGCTAACGAGACGACTAGCGCAATGATGCGAAGGATACGTCCGACGGGAAATCGTACCGGATGGTCGCCTATCCAAATCGTTTGTTGATTCGCAAATGCGTCCGGGTGCGTTCGTTTCAGGAGAAGAAACGTCCCATATAGAAGAAGGAACGTGGCGACAGTAAAAATGCAGAACACCGACGACTGCAGCCGCAGCGATTTCCAGAACACCTGCCCGTAGCCGAGCGATCCGAACCAGAGCGCGTCAACGTAGTAGGAAAGCCAGCTCCGGCCTGCGAAGGCCACGATTGCTATCGCTATGAAAAGAACCAGCCACCAACGGGAGCGACGCCGGGGAGGCATCGAAGTATGAGTGGGCGGACGCATCGTCCGCCGTATTTCCGGCCAATCTGCAGGGTCTGACATCAGGACCTCGTGCCATCAGCATACCCCCTTTGCGACCCATGGGACATGACGCATGTCACCACAAGCTCAAAGCCTTTTACGAGTGGCGACAGTCACGACCTATCATCTAGCCTAATAGGCTAGCCCCGATCATATCCGTGGACGCCGCACTTCCCGGTGCTCTAAGCTAGAAGCACCCATTTGCTCTACTCCGACGATCAATTTTATCTGGAGCTTTTTATTCTGATTTCTCTCGCCGTGCGAACAATCCAATGAGGACGTTCGAGGAAATATACCGGCAGCATTCGGATGCTGTGTTTCGGGTTGCATTGCGGGCAGTGATGCGGAGAGAAATCGCACAGGAGATCACGAGCGAGGTGTTTCTGGCACTCCATCAGAATTGGGATCGGATCGATCGTGACCAGTTGCCGGCATGGCTTTTCACGGTGGCGAAGCGCCGCGCGGCCGACTACTGGCGCCGCTGGTACGTGGAGGACAATTGGGTTTCACTCTCGAAACAGGAAAGCCAGTGGAGGGAACCGGAGATTCCCCTGGATCGCCTCCTTGGAAAGTGTGAAAACCTTAAGCCTGTTCATCGCGTTTGCATCATTTTGCGTTTCGTCCACGGCATGTCGCGTGAAGAAATTGCACAGAAGACAGGTTTGAGTGAGCTTCAGGTTAAGGGCCACCTTCAGTATGCGTTGAAGTTGCTCCGGGACGCGATAGTCTCGCAGAAGACCCAGCTTTCGACCGGCGAGGAGATTTCTACCGATGGACAACTTTGACGAAATGGAAACTCTGCTTGCCGGCAAGATCGGTCGGAGTTCGAAGTGTCCACCACCAGAGATGTTGCTGGCGTACGGGCAAAGCGTTCTCGGCGAGGAATCGGAAAGGGCCGTCGAAACTCACCTGCGAAACTGCCGCATATGTCCGATTCTGCTGGAGGATCTAGTTTCAATCAGCCAGCAGAACTTAACCGCGGACGAAGACCGCCACGTACGAAGCCGCGTTCCAGCACTTGCGCCGAAAAAGGTTGCGAGACCGTGGCGGCTTTACGCCGCAGCCATCGCCGCATGTCTGGTGCTTTCCGTAGGAATAGCTCTCTTCCTGCGGCACTCGTCGTCTGGTAGCAACGCAGTGCCTCACGGCTCAACCGCTTCCAGGGATATTGCTTCGATCGCAATCGAGAAGCTACCTCCGCCCCAGACAGCGGAACCTCAATTTGTCCTGCGCGGCGATGCCTCCAGCGCGGAACCGACGTTGGCAGAACTTGCACCGGCGTTCGACGCGTATCGTCAAAACGACTACAAGACCTCAGCCGATCGATTCGATGAACTGGCAAAACAGTTCCCGAAAAGCGATATCCCGGTTCTCTATCTAGGAATCAGCCAACTCTTCCTCGGCCAGCACGAAGCAGCACTCCAATCCCTCACCCAGGCTGACACTCTGGCACAACCGGAGAGAAAAGACGCCGCCGGTTGGTACCACGCCGTCGCCGCGGCCCAGAGCGCATGCTCCTAATGCTGCCTCGTTGCTGCGATCCGTTTGCCAGAACCATGCGTCTGCGTACAGTCAAAAAGCGTGTTCAGCCCTGTCCACTTCTGGTTCTCTGCAATAGAATGTGCACCACCAACAGCTAATCGGACCGTGAAACGACTCTCTTTCCGTATCCCATGTCGTGGGCTTAACTCGTTCCACCCTTCGGCCTTGAAGTGCCTGCTCTTCCTTTTCTTCGCAGTTTCGACCACATATAACTGCCACGCGCAGCAGACTGATTGCACTATCGATCGCAACCAAAGTTCTGGGACTTTCATCCTCACAATGAAGGGCCCGTTCACTAATCCCGAACTGAGTAAACAGATACGCCTGGCGGGCAATGCCTTGCACGAACGACAGCAAGGCAGAGCCGCCGAGACCATCCTCGCTAAGTTGCTGGACAGCGCTTCTCAGCAGGGGAATTCCTGCGCGGAAGGGTTTATTGCTTTTGAGTTGGGCTCCCTGGCCCTTCGTGGGCATATATCTGAAGCCGATGGGTATTTTCGGCGGGCCGAGGCTGCTTTCGAGAAAGCTCATTCTGCCATCGGTATCGGTCTCACTCACTATCAATTCGCTCATCTCGCGATGCTGAAGAGCGATGACGAAAAAGCTGTCAGCATGTTCAAGGCGAATGCTGAAGAGCTAGAGCGGGCAGGAGATCCGGTCGGCGCTCTGCTCTCTCGACTGGAGCAAGTGGCCCATACAACCGGATCTACCGATTCGGCCTATGCGGATCTGTTGATTTCAGCCAAGGCACAACATTCTCCGTTCCTACAGGCAAATATCCTTCACTTCTGGGGTGATCGCGAGAGCGCGCGCGGAGATTATTCTCATGCGATTGAACACTATCAACAGGCAGACAAGCTCTTCGTCACATGCCAGTGTCGCCGTTCTGACCGGGCCTACGTGCAAACCAGCATTGGCCGGATCATGCGACTGCAGGGCCGGCCGCAACAAGCACTGCCACACTACCAGCTTGCCATGCGATTACAGATAGAAGATCACGATCTCAGCTATCTGCCACAAACCATCAATGCGATGGCGGTTGCGTATGGGTCCATGGGAGAGCATAGCCTGGCGATTGCCACCTACAAAAAGGCTCTCGCTGTGGCACACGAAATCAAATCCGAACCGTTCGTACATTTCGAAGAAGCAAATCTCGGCTATGCCTACCTGAGCGCCGGAAGTCCACGGCAGGCGATCCCACTGTTGGAGAAAGCCGTCTCCCGGCAAACCACGCCCGCCGGACATTGCATCCGTAACGCCCAACTCGCGGAGGCTTATCTGCAAGTAGGTCGTTTGGCAGATGCGGAACGTGAGTCGACAAAAGCGGTCAACGCCTGCCGGGAATCCCTGCAGAAGGATTACCTCGCAAACGCTCAATCGACGCATGCCCAGATTCTCTTGAAGATGGGAAAGCTGGAAGAAGCTCTCGCCGAAGTGCAATCAGCGCAAAAAGCAATCGAAGAGATTCGCGCCCGCCTGATCCCCGAGGATGCCTACAAGCAAGGCTACATGCAGCGCAAGATGGAGCTATATGACATCAGCATCGAGATTCTGATGCAATTGCACCGCGCCGATGAAGCGATCGAGACGGCAGAACAAGCCAGAGCACGAGCCTTTCTTGACCTGATCTACAGTTCTCGGACTCCCGCCAATGAAACAAGCACACGCGGCAAGAGCGTCGCGGCAAGCCAAAAGGAACGTACAGAAATTCCGGGTGGAAAGGCGCGCGAACAGAAGATATCGATGCGCGTGTTGAAAAGCGATGCCTATGTTGAAGCGACGTCGCTAAAAGATATCTCCGCCATCCTCGATCGATTGCATTCCACTTTGATTGCTTACTGGATCGCCAATGGAAAACTTTATATCTGGGTGATGCGCTCGGGCCAGCCAAGCTTTGGCACGGCGCTGAAAATCAGTCCCGGGGAATTGGAGGGGCTGATTCGTCAAACAAATCCCTTTGCTTCCAGCGCATCACTCGATGCTTTCCGACGCCATGAAGTAGCAAACGGTGCAGCATGGCGAAAACTTTACGATCTCCTGATTCGTCCGGTGGAGGGATCGTTGCCGCATGAACCGGGTAGTCTTTTGACTATTATCCCGGCCGGCCCGCTCTTTCGTCTCTCGTTTGCGGCCCTCATCGACCATGACGGTCACTACCTGATCGAGCGCTTTGCCATTCACACGAGCCCGGCGATCGGGCTGTTTCGCTATACAGAACAGAACGACCGTCAGGCGAACGAGCAGACTCTGCACTACTTGTTCGTAGCAAATCCTTCGCGCTTTCCTACGCTCCCGGCTGGACATCGTTTACCACCGATACCTGGCACGGGGCAGGAGGTCAACGCGATCGCTCGCGAACTCCCGGCGAAACAAGTTACAGTGCTCGAGGGCAAGAACGCGAATGTGGATGAATTGCTCGCGAATTTGCCGCAAGCGAGCGTGCTTCATTTCGCGACCCACGCCGTGGTCAGCGACGCCGACCCGTTCGGCTCTTTTCTCGCGCTGAATGCGCAGCCAGGAGATGGCAAGCTGACGATTGCACAGGTTTACGGCCTGCGGCTACACACTCGAATGGTCGTGCTCAGCGCCTGCAGGACCGGGCTCGGAGAGATTTCGGCAGACGGAGTGGCCGGGTTGAGCCGGGCGTTTTTCTACTCTGGAGCAGCGTCTGTGATCGCCACACTTTGGGATGTCGCCGACGAACCAACCGCCCGGCTTCTTCCTGCTTTCTATCGCAACCTTCGGTCAGGCGAGTCGCGGAGCACGGCTCTTCGTAACGCCCAGCTGACGGTGATCTCCGACCTCCGTCACAAAAGGCTTTCGGCGCAAACACTGAATGGAACGGCGCCTTTGCCGGAGAGCCCCGCATTCTGGGCAGCCTTCTCGCTCTCCGGCGAACCGTAAGTCGCGCTATTTCGCCTGCTGTTCGGCGAAGTTTCCGATAAGCGGCAGCTTGAACCGAACACCCTTGCTCGCCTTAATGACAACCATCACCCATAGGATGAAGAATCCCAGGCAGACAAGCGGCGCGAGGATCCAGCCGACCACGGGAATCAAGCCAAGGACAATGTTGCAAGCCACGGCGACCACTCCGAGGAAGATGGACTGGAACGAATGGAATCGCACATACGAGCTGCGATTGTACGGTTCCAGCACTAGGAACAGAATCGCCGGAATGATCGTGAAATATGCAATTGCGCCAGCTGCGGTATCCGAAAGACCAGACTGCACATTGTTTCCAGTTGCTTCGCCGGATGGTTGCATCAGGACTCCTTTTCTGGGTGACGTTCTGGTTGAGATTTCGTTGAGCAGAGAGTTTCGGAAGAAACCGCTCCGCCATTTCTTTACATTCCGGGTTAATCCACTAACAAGGCCACAGCATCCTCCCCTGGAGCTGTGGCCCTGTATCTCCTGATACGGAATCGGTCAGACCCGTTTCAGTTATCGGAGCTTGTATCGGAGGATGCCGCGTCGCTCGGCTTATACCGAAGCATCTTTGGTTCTGCAGCGACAATCCGCGTCGCCAGGTCATGAATCGCCTTCTGCAACGCCTTGCCCAGCGGAGAATCCGGAGCTTCATCACCGTTTCCCAGATTTCCCATCGAGGTATCGACGTTGCCGGAGACCTTGCTGGTGTGCTCCTCGCCGGTTACGCGAATGCTATCCAGTTTCTTCCCTGTGACCGAGCTGTACAGATCGGCTTGCAGTTCCACAGTTGCCTTGGCGGAATGACTTGAGCCACCCAACGATTGGCCGAAGAGGCTCGGTCCTTGTGCGTTGTGGCTTGATTCCTCAACGTTTGCCGTCAGGACTGTTGCCAAAACCACGACGTCATTTTTGTGATCGCGAGCTAATTTCACCGCTGTCTCGGAATCGATGTCACTGCCGCTATCGTCGGATGGCTTGATGAAACGCACTTCGAGATCGGAAGTGTGGGTTAACTCAGATTGCAGGAGGCGCGCGATCACCGTGCCTTTGTCTTCCAGTGTTCCCGTCGTATCGACGAACGGCAGAACGCCAACCTTGTATTGATATTTCAGCGCCGCAAGGCCCGAGCTCGGCGACGTCTGCGCAGCGCAGACAAGCGCCAGCAACCATAGACTCAACCATCCGGCAATTCTCGTTGCTGCTTTCATCGATCCTCCTAATTAGCCGAAATACTCAGCGGTTCCGTCACCTTGAAAGCATTCCAGGAGTATTCGTATTCGTGCCATACCTGCACGTTGTTTCGGTGTTCGCCGGTCTTGTAAAAAGTGGCGAATGGCGTAGCGGAATCCTTGTACGTCGTCTGCAATTCTTCGTGCGGAGTGCACTGGTTCGCCGCTGCAGATTTCGCACTGCTGTTGCCCTCTGCCTTACCTTCGCCCTTCGCCGGTTTCACATCGCAGGTCACGGAAATGCGCTCCAGTTGTGCCATCTTTCCCGACTTCGCTAGATCTGCGCCCGCGTCATCGATGAACGGACTCCAGGTGGGAAACTGCTTCTTGGTCGTAACCAGATTCACGGTGTACTGCACCGTGAGATTGGTATCGCCCTCATAGACATCCCCATCCTTGCGCAAATAGATCTTGTCACCGGAGACGTAGCCCTTGATCTTGAAGCGGCGCGATTCTGGACCGTGTTCCAGCCCCTTGTAGTCGTACTGCACCTTGGTCACGCCGGGCGCGTTCATGAAAACATTCACCGCTGCATCAGGATTCATGTTCTTGACGCTCTCAGCGAATTCGTTCCAGCTTTGCATCAGGCTCGCGGCGGTTGGCGTATTGAATGAATTGCCGGCCGCGCGCGTCGAGGGGATGCCGGCGCATTCGTCTTTCCCCGGCTGTTCCTGCACGTCAAAGACGTTCAGCGTCTTTTTGGCCTTCTCCTTCAGGGCTTCGGTTGCGGCATCGACCACCTCGCCGGACATATGCGTGTAAAGGTACTGAGCGTCATGGTTCCAGAAGTTGGGATCCTTTTCCTGGAGCTTTTTGTAGGTATCTTTGGCGAGATCGATCGCCTGATCTTTGCCGAAGTCAGCTAGCTTCTCGCCCGTGCTCTTCGATTCCTCTTCGCTTGGCGTGCGGGGCGAGGGCGGCCCTAACGGCAGGTCATCGCAAGTCAGGCCGCTGGGGAATGTGACTGGCGTTCCCTTGGTGCATCGCTGGTACCAGACCGATGCAGCAACGTCGCTAATATCCTCGGCCTTGTGCCCCATGTTCTCGAACGGGGATGTATGGGTTTTGGTGACTCCGAACTTGTCATCATTCTTGGCCTTGCCGAACTTTTCCCAGCTCTCGACCTTTTCTTTTGCTTCGGCCTCTTCCAGCTTGCTCTTCATGCCGAAGATCTGGTTAATCTGCGTGGCGTACGAACGCATCTTGCTGAGGGCGCTGTTGAAGTTCTTCAGTACGTCGATCGCCATATTGATCTGTTCAGCCGCCTTGTACACTCCACACAAGTTCGGGTCCAGGTCGTAGGTCACCTCTCCGTTTCCAACCACCTGCCCCTGGGCATCGACTGTGAAATTGAAACGCATCAGGTGCCGAACTGTGAGCGTCATCACGCTATTCTTTTCGTTCGGATGGCCATTCCAGTCACCCGACTTGAAGCGCACCTCCCATCCCCAACCGATGCCAACCCAATCGCCCATATAGGGCGCAAACGGACTGCTTTGCCATCCGCTCTTCTTACTCGGAGGCTGATCGCCCGAATCTCCATTGTTCGCTGGGTTAGCGTCATTGCCATTGCCAGGGCCCTGATTGCCGGGTGTGATTACCCGTATTAGCTGGGTTGCGGTCGGATCCCGAGCCTTGTCCTGGCCCCTGTCCGGGTCCGGGCGGAGGAGGATTTTTTTGCCCGGGCTTCGAGCCCGAACTGGCCGCTGCGATGCAAGTCCACTTCGATGTTCCCGCATCGTTCGAGAAGAGCTGGAAGGGCAATGTCAGGACATTTGCCTGCTAAGGTCCATGACCCATGCGCCGACTTGCCCATGTCCGGCAGCGAAATCGTGATGCTGTTTCCCGACACCGAATACGTGCCTTGATCGCTCACCTGGGTCGATCCCGAACCCACGAAGGACAAGGTGCCGCCCGCTCCGAAGGTTAAGGAAATGGAAACACCCGCATCTGACGTGGCGCCGCTCGAGTCCGCGACGAAGCTACAGGCTCCGAAGGGACTGTTTTGCCCAAATAGCGGCAGACACGGCGCCGTCAGCATCAGCAACATCGCGATCCGAAGATAGAGTGAACGCGTCATCGGCTCTCTACGATCGTCCTATTCGCTGGCATGGTTTAACTGCTCCAACACCTTGGAAAGGTGATCGTAATTTCGCTTGATGTAGTCGGAGTTTTCCGCGGAGACGAGATCTGTCATTTTGCTCACTGCCATGCCTTGCTTTTGCATCGAAACCATCGCGTATCCAGTGCTCAGAACCAGCATGGTGTCGGCATATTCCTTCGGCGTCATCCCTGTGTTGTGAAGGATCGTTTCAAACTCGGGGAACCTTCGAGAACGAGTTCACCATGTCGGAGATATTCCCGCCCGAAGCAGACGCCTTCGCATTCTTATCGCCGTCAGAACGATGCGCCTTTCCATACGCAATCAGTTCATTCGTAGCCTTTTGAAATTTCTGAACCATGTCGTCTGTCAGGCGGAAGTTCTTTAACTCGCGCGTGTCTGATGCATTGAATACGGAGTTGCCGCCCATCTGAGCTGAAGACAATCCGGTCCCAGCCACCATCATGACCACGCACACCATTGCTCCAAGCGTGAACCTTTTCATCGCATCCTCCTCGTTATTGTTCCGTTCCTACCAACTGCACGGCATCGATTTCGTCGTAACCCGAGATCACATTCGTCGCCAGCGCAACTCTGATGTGATTCGTCTTGTACGTCGTCTTAGGGAAATTGAGGATGAAGTAGTTCAGACCAGTCGTCGGATCGGTGCCAGTCCAAAGCGTGTGCGGTTGCCCTTGCTCGTCGTAGAGATCAACCTTGGCGATGGTGCCCGCACCGTAACTCTCCCTGACGCGAACGGCATTAGCAAACACTGGCTTCGAATACTGCAGGTCTAACCACTCCATGCCGGCATCCGGGTCTTTCGACGACCATGCTCTCCCGTCGTCCGCCTCGGTCTCGACATTCGGGGCGCCAGTCGCCTGGAAAGGTGAGTAATCATCATGTCCGGCGGCGTTGTTGTAAGACGAAGAAGCAGACGCTGTCACGGCCCATTGCCCGCCAACATCCTTGGCGATGGCATCCTGTTTCATGGCCCAATCGGCACCAGCCAGCCCGGCTGTCGACTCTACCGTCACTCCGGGAGCAGTTGTCGGCGCCGAATTCGGCAATGCGGTTGGAATGGAACTTGCCGCCTTGGGGACGGCTGACTCTGGCGCGCTTCCCGCATCTTTCTTCTTGCAGCCGATGCCGGCTCCCAAGACTGCGAGCGCACACACCACAGCCCACTTTTGATATTTCATGAGTGTCCCTTTTCTGTTTCCACCAATGTGTTCGGTGGAAATCCTGGAGTTGAGCTTTTGCGGGTGTATTCGCCCGAATGTGAAACTCGGAACAAATCTAGGCAGAAAAAAATTGTCGAGCCTACATTCAAGCCTTGGGGCTGCCAGAACCTGCGGCGCTCGCTAGCGAAGCGGATGGTTCGAGCGGCGTAGACGTGAAGACGCGTTCATCGCTTCTGCGGCACAGCAGGTGCGTACGGCGGTCGGATTCGAAAGTCACCCGGTCGATTCCAACAAGTTGGCGGTCCTAGGACAGCTCCTGGGTAGGCTGCTGGCGAACGGCGCGGTGCAATACCGGCAACTCAAAGCGGGCAAGTCACAAATCCCTGAGTCGTTCTGGAATTGTGCCGAATGGTGCAACAATTGTGCGTGCATCGTCCGCCTTTTGTGGTACATCATACGTCTGATTCGCACTAAGTGTGGAGTTGCCTATGCTCCGTTTCACAGTCGTTGCTCTGGTGGCTCTATGGCTCATCCAACCGGTCTTCGCGCAACAGGCCCTATGCGACCTTTCGATTCACGTACGTATGCCGGATGATCGTGAGTACAACGGTCGTCTCCAGGTGGAACTTCTGAGTTCCGCCGGTACTCCTGTCGCGACGACACAGACAAGTAATGGCAGCGCCGACTTTCAGGTGTCAAGCGGGATTACATATCGCGCACGAATTTCAGGACAAGGCATCGAAACGACCACCGAGGATTTCTTCATTATGGGCGGGTCACAAATTCACACAGAAAACATCAACGTGAAACTCACGTCGCCTGCATCGCAGGAAGCGTCATCAGCAAGTTCTCCAATGGTCTCTCTCACTGAAATGAATGCTCCGGCTAAGGCTCGCGATGAGATGCAAAAAGGAATGGACGCTCTCGCTAAGGGAGATAACGCGAAAGCCGAACAGCACTTCGAAAAGGCTACTGCTGCTTACCCGCAGTATGCCCGAGCGTACGTGGGGCAGGGGTTAGTCGCAATTAAGACTGGTGACAAAACCAAAGCTAAGGACAGGTTTTCCAAAGCGATCGAGGTCGACAACAAGTTTGTTCCGGCATATGTAGATTTGGCACGGATCGAATTTCAGGAAAAGAACTATAGCGAGACTGAGTCCCTGCTGAAAAAGGTTATGAGCTTGAATCCCTCGTTGCCCGATGCAGTAGCACTACTAGCCAGCACTGAGTACATAAATAAGGAGTACGATAGCGCGCTCGCCGACGCACAGCGCGCACACAGCTTGCCCAACCACGAACAATTTGCGGAAGTACACCTGTTAGCTGGAGAAATTCTTGAAATGCAGAATCAGCCTGAGAGAGCAATTAGCGAATACGAACTCTTCCTAAAAGAGAGCCCACATAGTCCGCAAGCCGCCATGGTTCAACGAGAACTATCTCAGTTGAGGGCAGAGGCGCATTAAAGTCTGGTATCGCAGTTGTACGGCAAATGTGTACGGCGAAAAGAACTACGCAGAATGCGAATAAACCTCTGACAGTATTCTCGGCTCCCGCCTAAGTCTCTTCAATCGGACCATGCGCCTCCTCAACCGTGAACAGGGCCACGCTCAACCACTCGATCTATGGTTGATTCGTTTCCTCCCCATTCAGCCTCGATGTGAGTAGCACCTGCCAACCCCTCACTGCTCTCGAAGAACGTCACAATAATTCACCTCAACTGGATTTCATGGCAGGACTAGCAAAAATGCTAGTTCCGGCTCTGAAGAGAGCAGAGGTACAAACTGCACTTCGTTAACGTTAACGACCCCGGACGTTGACGTCGAGGATGCAAACGCAAGAACGAAAAAGACAGCAGTCCGGAGGCTCGCAATGCGACTTTCATGCACGATCGTCGAAAGTTTTGTCTTGGCTGTAAAACGCCGAAAGCTACTTCACCTTTCAATTTTTCTTTGTCTGAGTTTGTTCACAATACAACTCTCTGCTCAGGAAGCAACCATCCTGGGTACCGTTACTGATCCTAGCGGTGCCGCCGTACCCAACGTAAGCGTCACCCTTACGAACATCGACACCGGCGTGGCACGAAGCGTGACTACCAATGCCGACGGTACTTTCATCGCTCCCAATCTTCACATCGGTCACTACAAAGTCGAGGTGAATGCCAGTGGCTTCAAGCGGGTCGAGCAAAGCAATATCGTTCTGCAGGTAGGCGATCGCACTCGTCTCGACTTCAAGTTGGAAATCGGAAGCACACAGGAACAGGTCACAGTGGAAGCCACGACTGTCGGCGTTCAGACCGATTCCGGCGAGGTTAGCAACGTCATCACCAGCAAGCAGGTGCAAAACTTGGCGACCAACGGGCGCAGTATGTACACGCTGGTCAATCTGACTACTGGCGCTTCAAATTTACAGTCTGACTTCCAGATTCCGACTCCGGTGGGTGGCGACGCCAGCGTTAGTTTCAATGGTCAGCGCGTTTCCGGTAACCTCTACATGATCGACGGCGGGGAGAACCTGGATCGCGGCAGCGCCGGCAACATGAGCGTCATGCCGTCTTTGGAATCCATCGCCGAGTTCCGTCAATTGGACTCCAATTACAGTGCGGAGTACGGTCTCTCCGCCGGATCGACGATGACCACGGTTCTGAAGTCGGGGACCAAATCATTCCATGCATCCGCGTGGGAATACGTCCGCAACAATGCCTTGGATGCGCGCAACTACTTTAACCCTGCCCCGGCTCCGGTGGCGAAGCTGAACTTCAACACCTTTGGCTTCAACGTTGGCGGACAACTTCCGATTGGAAAGTCTCACCCGACGTTCTTCTTCTACAACATGGAGTGGCGCAAGCTTCGTCAGGGCGGCAGCTACAACCAAACTGTCCCTCTGCCGAGCCAGTACGGTGGAAATTTTGCCGGCGCCTCGACCCTACCATCTGTACCTTGCGCCAGTAACTTGTCGGCAGCGCAACAGGCCAGGTTCACCGCCGCGGGTATAAGCAGCTTCAGCACATGCGACGCAAGTGGCAAAATTACCACTGCCGTTCCGTTCCCTGGCAGTGCGATTCCGACGAGCCTGTTGGATCCCAACGCTCAGACGATGCTTGCCTCCGGGATTTTCCCTGCTCCGACAAACGGAACGCAATTCCAGGGGACTCCCGTCACTCCAACCAATGTGCGCGAAGAAATCGTTCGCATCGACCACGAATTCAACAGCAAGAACTCCATCTTCGGGCACTTTATCGCTGAGCAGATTTCTCAGGGATTCGGTACCACGATGTGGAGCGGCGACAACGTTCCCACCATCGGCAACACGTTCGGTAACCCGTCGTACAGCGCGGTGGTTCACTATACTCAGATCATCAACCCGAGACTGCTGAACGAAATCGCGTTTAACTATAACGGCAATCGGATCAACATCACCCCTGTCGGCGTCTTCGCGGCACCGAACAGTTTCGCGTTTAACCGCGTATTCACAGGTCCAAACGTGGACAATCGGTTCCCCTCCGTAAATCTCTCCGGCAATACTGGCACGAACTACACTGTCAACTGGATGCCTTGGACCAACGAGGCTAATTCGTATCAGTTCCTGGATGATGTCTCATGGACGAAAGGCACTCACCAGTTGAAAATCGGCGGCAGCGTTCTGCTTTATCGGAAGATTCAGGACCTGTTCGCCCCAACCCAGGGCGCCTTCACGTTCAACGGTCGCTTCACCGGAAACGACTTCGCGGACTTTTTGCTTGGTTACTCAAACCAATACAGCGAGAACGCGGTGCAGGACACCGGTCACTGGAACTTCAACGCCTACTCGCTTTATGTTCAGGACAACTGGCGAACGACAAGCCGCTTGACCCTGAATCTTGGCCTGCGTTGGGATGGTCTGCCGCATACTTACGAAGCGAATGGGCGTGAGTCCAACTTCTACCAGAACCTCTTCAACCCGGCGGATGCCGCCATTCTCAATTCAGACGGCACAATCAGCCCAAGCAGTCCCGGTCTGGGCACCAGCCCGAATCCCATCCTCGCCGGATACCAGTTCTATCTCAATGGCATTGGTATCGCCGGACAGGGCGGAATTTCGAAAAGCTTGGTGAACAATCACTGGACAAATTTCAGTCCGCGCGTCGGATTTGCCTACGATCTTACTGGTCATGGCACAACCGTGGTTCGCGGTGGGTTCGGCTTGATGTACATGGCGATTCAGGGGAACGACATGTACAACGCAGGTGGGAACCAGCCGTTTAGCGCTTCGACTACCTTCAACAATGTCTCGTTGTCGAATCCGCAACTGAATCTCCAGACCGGGTCCACCATTGGTGTCCCGATCGTGGTGGGCAACATTACCGGCCTGAACGCCAACATGTACAAGATGCCTTACAGCATGCAGTACAGCGCCGGCGTGCAGCGGTCCCTTAACAGCAGGACCGTTCTCTCCGTAATGTATGTTGGTACCCAGACCCGACATCAGAGCGATTATCAGGAGTGGGAACTTCCGAATCAAGCCCTGTTGCCCGCGTTGGTCGCAAGCAACAACAAAACCCAATACAACGAGAATGTGCCGTATCTCGGTTTTGGCTCGCTCCGCATGGCACAGAACGAGGCTAGTGGCCATTACAATTCGCTTCAGGCCAATGTCAGCGGACAGGTCACCAAAGACCTGCAGTTGAGTGCGGGGTACACACTGTCACGGTCGATTGACAGTTTTAACACCGGCAACAGCGCAGGCGACTTGTCGAACGTCTCCAATCCGTACGCCGGTTGGAGATACGACCTGGGGCCGTCTTACTTTGATCGCACCAATGTCGCCTACATCAACTGGGTCTACGACATGCCCTTCTTCCGCGATGCGTCCAGTCGCTTTGTAAGGACGGTTGTGGGTGGATGGCAGCTCTCCGGCATCGTTAACGTCATGTCCGGAGCGCCACTCAACATGACGTACAACGGCACGAGTGTCTGCAGCGTGGTTCCGAACTGCATCAACCGTCCGGACCTCGTCGGTAACCTTAACAACCCGCACACTGTTAATGAGTGGTTCAACACGGCCGCTCTGGCTGCTCCGGTCAACGGCACCTGGGGGACCTTGCAGCATGGTGCGATTCGCGGGCCGGGACGTGACAACTGGAATATGTCGCTGTTCAAGAATTTCATCATCAGCGAATCGCGCGGCAGCGCCTTCCAGTTCCGTGCCGATGCCTTCAACGTATGGAACCATACCCAGTTCAAGGGTGACATGAATGGGGGAATCAGCACTAACCTGGGCGCATCCAACTTCGGCCAGGTGACTGCTGCCTTTGACCCGAGAACCTTCCAACTGGGCGCGAAACTGACCTTCTAACTCGGCGTCCTCATCGGGTCGCTCTAGCTTTACCTTGCTCCGCGCACCGCTACCACGGTGCAGCGGAGCATTTATGGAAACGCTCTTGACGACCTCCAGATTTGCCAACGCGCAAAACAAGAGGGCGGAGCGGCTCCGTCATCCGACTGCGCAACCCATCGCCGAGTTCTTGGCTCGAAATGCATATTTTGACGTGTCACTGTGCTTCGGCGATGGCTTCGGCATCGTTGCAATCGTTCTTGTTGGGTCTTCACGAATGGCTTCACGAACTGTCGCGGGATGAGTTTCACCTCGTGTCCTTGATCGCGCCGTTACGGGCGATACCACTCGCTATCTCAGGTTGAGATAGTGAGCAATAAGACGCTTTCCCTAGGCTGAGAGCTGTTTCATTCCGCCATCCTGAAACCCACCACTGGAGAGGAAGCAACCCTCGCAATGATTTGTCTCATTTGCAGAATGGTTGTTGAACTATGTCGCAATCCGCATTTATATTCATTCGACCTCCCGAAAGGCTGCATGCGTTGTCAAAATGATTTAGCGGGGACCCAGCCATGGCACTCAGATTCCCTTCATGGTCGAAGGTTCTACTCGGGATTGTATTTGTAAAAGCCATTCTGTCGCTCGCTGTCAAACCAGGCCCTTTTGTGATCTCGTATAGCGGGATCAGTTATTTTCTTCTGCTGTTAACGGCAACGGCTTTTGCTTTTCGCAACGCACTCCAGAACACGCTGCGGTCTCGACCCTTCTGGACGCTACTGGCGATTGGCTATGGTCTATGGGCACTGCATCAGTTCCTTAATATCTATTACGAACTTGGGTTGCACACCGAGGTGCCAGACAGTTCGCTCTCCGACCCAATTCTCTTCCTGCATGTGGCACCGTTCTTAGCAGCGCTTGCGATGCTTCCGCATCACACCTTTTCGGATCGCACGCCACGGCCCGGAATCCAAGGTTTGTCGTCCGTATCCTTCTTTCTGGTATCGCTGTACGGGTTCACTGTCATCTTCTCTCGATTCCTGTCCGCCAGCACTTCGATGCCCGGCTCCAGTCTGGGCTTCGACACTCTCTATCTAGCAGAAAATTTGGCGCTGGTTGTGAGTGTCGGCGTGCTAGCACTTCGCGCGCAATTACCGTGGAAGAGTGTTTATCTCCATCTGCTTGGCGCGTCCGTCCTGTACACCCTCAGTTCGACGCTTGCCAACCTTGCGATTAACTCAGGGGGATACCTCAACGGCAAGCTCTACGGGTTCGGACTCACCGCTTCAGTCTGCTGGTTTGTCTGGATACCTTTGTGTGGGCAGCTAGCGGAATCTGAATCAAGAACAATTCAATCCCCTAGCCGCCATGGTTCGCATGCCTCGGCTTGGGCGATGTTGTTCTTGGTATTGATCGCCATCCCACTAATGTGGGAGTTGCTCCACCGGGATGAAGGCGCAACTGAACGTACGCTTCGCCTACTCGTGGCAATCGGGGCAATTATCTGTGTGGCAAGTGCTGCTTACGTTAAAGAATATCTCGCCAAACGCGAATTGGCATCACGTGTTTCCGTCGCTGACGACAGGCTTCGGTTGGCGCTGAAAGCTGGCGCAGCGGTAGCTTGGGACCTGGATGTCAAAAGCGGAAGAGATCTGTGGTTCGGTGAATTGCAGATGATGTTCGGAATTCCGTCCGACACATACGCTTCAACGTTAAAGGAGTTCTTTCAGCGGGTACATCCGGATGATCGGCAGCGAGTGTCAGAAGCAGTCCTTGATGCAAAGAAAAACCGCAAACCTTACGCAGCGGAGTTTCGCGTCATACATCAAGATGGGACAGTTCGATGGCTGACTTCGCGAGGCAACTTCTATTACGGGTCAAAAGGAAACCCGGAGCGGATGCTTGGTGTAGCTCTGGACATCACAGAACGCAAACGAGCGGAGCAGGCGCTCCGGGAAAGTGAGGCTAAATTCCGCAACGTCTTCCAGGATGCAGGAGTCGGCATGGTCATCGTATCTCCCGAAGGGCGCTTCCTAGCTGCGAATGGAACGTTTTGTGACTACCTCGGTTACACAGAAGAAGAGCTTCTCCTGAAAACTGTCCAAACGGTTACCTTCCACGAGGATTGGCCCGCGCTCTCTGACAAGTTAAGCGAAGCACTTCAGGAAGATTCAAGTATCGGGAGATTCGAAAAACGGTGTCTCCACAAGAGTGGACGCATCGTCTACACGGAAAGCAGCGCTTCCTTGATCCGAAACAGCGCAGGCGATCCGCAATATTTCGTTGGGGAAGTTGTCGACGTTACTAGGCGCAGAGAGTCAGAGGAGGCTCTATCGAGCCTCAATCGAAGGTTGATCCTAGCGCAGGAGGAAGAGCGAATCCGCATCGCCCGAGATTTACATGACGACATCGGTCAACGCCTCGCGCTGCTCGCGATCCGGCTAGCACAATTCCAGAACGACTCAGGGATTTGTGACTTGCCCAGCCAAGTCGACCAGATGCAACGGGAACTGGAAGATTTATCGACTTGTGTTCAACACTTGTCACACGAACTTCACTCTTCGAAGCTGGACTACTTGGGCGTGGTGGCGGCCATGCGAAGCTGGTGTAAAGAGCTCAGTCAGAAGCACGGCCTGGAGGTCGACTTCTCGAGTTCCGGTGTACCGAAATCTTTGCCGCAGGAGATTTCGTTGTGTCTCTACCGCGTCCTGCAAGAAGCGTTGCATAATGCCGCCAAGCACAGTGGGGTGAAGCATTTTGATGTACGGCTCGGGATGAATTTGGAAGAGATTTACCTCACGGTCAGTGATCTTGGAGTTGGGTTCCAGAGCGAGTCTCCCGTGGAGGGACAAGGCCTCGGTCTCATAAGCATGCGAGAACGCCTCAAACTCGTAAATGGACAGCTAGCAATCGAGTCCCGGCCAAAATGTGGCACCACGATTCACGCTCGGGTACCCTTCGTGATTAAAAGCGAGTCTGCGGCTTCCGCAGGGTGAAAGAGCGACGCTAGGAATTAAAGACGACACGGCATTCCACAGAACTTTCTATCAACACTCGATAACCGATAGGATATGTCTGGCCAACAAGCGTCACGGTGTTGGCAAGCAGATAACTCCATTAAATGGCGATAAATCCATCATCGCTCAGTGTCGCTGAGATAGTGAGTGGCAGACGAAGTTCCGGAGTCTCACCTGTACACGCAAAAAGAACATCGTAGCGAAAGTCCTCGACTGCAGGAAAACTTCGTCCGGACAATCCCAAAGTATTTAGCGCTGGAATCTCGTAGTTTTGCCAGTCGAAGAACTTTCTGGTGAAGGCGTACGTTACCAAAATTCTTCACTACCGGAGGCTTAGCCTGTTTGTCGCCCTGATGTTGCTGACCGTCAATTTAACTGCAACCTGCGTTCTATCGTACCTCGTCCATGCACGACGGATCGGCTCGAGCGATACGTTCTGCAAGTTTCGTGAGTCTTGAGAGGCACACAACCTAACCGTAGGGGACCAGTGCGATGAGTGTCGCTGTCCGAGCCGACCGAAAAGGAGACCACGCGACTCTAGTGCCAACAGGTACATTCGACCTGGCCCATGCGACAGCTGTGGGGCGGGCAGTGGAGACTGCGGAAGCGCATCTCAGCGGTTGTCGCTCAGTCGATGTTGACCTGACACAATTGGATCGAGTCGACGGCGCAGGCGCCGTCTTGCTGGCTCGACTTCTCGATCGACTGGATGCGGGCGGATGCCGTGCGAGCATCGTTGATAACAGAAACGTCGAAGCGGCACGATTGATCACTCTTTATCGCGAACGCCGGGAGGTCCACCCAACGCCCGAGACACGCAGAATGAGCCCGATGGCGCGGATTGGCGCGATGGCGGCTCAGCTGCCTGGCAAAGCAAACGAAGTATTTGATTTCACCGGTCGCTGTGCAGTCGCAGTTCCGAGAGCGGCCAGCAGGCCAAGCTCCGTCGATTGGCGTTCTTTGCCGAGGCTGCTTCAAGGGATCGGCGCGGACGCGCTGCCGGTCACAAGCGCCGCCAACTTGCTGGTGGGCCTCATCATCGGGTTTCTCGGAGTCTCGCAACTCGGGCGCTTCGGTGCGGTCGCCCGTGTTCCTGAGTTAGTAGTCGTCGCACACCTCCGAGAGCTCGGACCGCTGGTAACCGCGATCGTCGTGGCTGGACGATCGGGTGCCGGCCTCGCTTCGGAAATCGCGACGATGAAGGTGTCGGAAGAAATCGACGCACTGCGGTCGATGGGGTTCGATCCGGTGAGATGGTTGGTTGTACCACGCTGTCTCGCGCTGGTCGCCACGGTGCCTCTTTTAACTTGGATCGGCGACATACTGGCCCTCGTCGGAGGGCTGGTGGCCACGGTGGTTATGACGCAAATGACGTCCAGGGCCTATATCCAGGGAACCATGGATGCGATCACGCCGAGCCACCTGCTCACGGGCCTTGTTAAGGCTCCGTTTCTAGCGCTCGCGATCGGGATGATTGCATGTGGTCAGGGTTTGCTCACACGCGGCGGTGCCGCCGCTGTCGGAGCCCGGACGACGACCGCTGTGGTGCTTGCGATCTTCAGTGTGATTGTGGTCAGTGCGCTATTCACGTTCTTTTTCGCGCTGATCGGTATCTAAGCATGCCGCTATCAAGGCCGCACATCATCGTCGACGATCTGCGCATTGGTTGGGGAACGCGAGTGCTCATGGAGCACACCACGTTCCAAGTGGATCGCGGAACGATCTTCGCTATCCTCGGTGGATCAGGGTGCGGCAAGAGTTCTCTGCTGCGACATCTGATCGGGCTCGAGCAACCACAGGCCGGACGCATCGATATTGACGGTGTTGGGGATCCGTGCTGGTACGAGGGCGCGCCCCCTTTCGGCATACTCTTTCAGTCGGGCGCGCTCTTTAGCTCCATGACGCTCGCCGAGAACCTCGCGCTGCCTTTGACTACATGGACCTCGATACGCGGCCCAATGGTGCGCGAGCTCGTGCAGGCCAAGCTCGACCTCGTCGGACTGGGTGCGTTCGCTGACCGTCTGCCGGGCGAAGTCTCTGGAGGAATGAAAAAGCGTGCCGGCATAGCCCGCGCCCTGATGCTCGAGGCCGAGCTTCTGTTTTTCGACGAGCCGACAGCCGGACTCGACCCGATCTCAGCAGTCGAGCTTGATCAGCTCATCCTTACGCTCAGCCGGGACCTGGGAATCACAATCGTTATCGTGACTCACGAGCTGCCGAGCATTTTTCTCGTGGCAGATAACTGCATCGTGCTCGACAAGGCCGCGAAAGGGATTGTGGCACGGGGCAATCCGCGCAAACTTCGCGACGAATCGGAGATCCCATTCGTGCGCAACTTCTTCACGCGGTCTTCGCCCGGTGTGTCCGCGAATCAGGGAGGATAAGCCAATGGCAGTCGAGAAGAGTTACGCGAAACTTGGCTTCTTCATCGTGGTGTCGCTGATTGTTGTTCTCGGAACGGCAGCACTATTTGTTCAACGGCTGAGGAGTCGTGAAGTGATCCCCATGGTCACCTACACTACTGACAACGTCTTTGGGCTCGACGTCTCGAGCGCGGTTCGATATAAGGGAGTTCCGGTGGGCCGTGTCGCCGATCTTCGTGTGGACCCCCGCGGAAACCTCATTGAAATTGACTTCGAGGTATTCCTGCATCGCCTCAATACCATTGGTATGAACGTGAAGGCGATCCGACGGGTTACAGACATTGGCGGGTTGTTCCCTCGCCTTCGCGCCCGGATCATGGGCAACCCTCTCACCGGGGAGGCGTACTTGTTGCTCGATTCGCCGGAGAATCCTCCACAACCGATTGAACTTGGATTCAAACCGAATCGGCCCTACGTGCCTTCAATGCCGTCGCCTTTCGCAACTGTGAAAGAACGGTTGCCGGAGGTCTTGGATCGCGCGGAGACGACGTTGCAGAGTCTCAGGGACATTATCGCTAGGGTCCCCAGAAAGCCTTGACCGGAGCGACCGGTTCTTCACCAACGTCGAACGCATCGTGCAGCAAAGTGATCTGCCAGGCCTGAGCGCCGACTCGCGGAAGTTCTTTGCGACGACTACCGGGCAGATCGAGCAGATGAGGTCCGACTTGAATGGATTGGCCGGCACCGAGGGCTCATTGGTAAAGTTCTCTGAAGAGGCGCGGTCTGCAATCAAAGCTGCAGATTTTCCGGCAGCGACCCAATCAGCGCGCGAGGCGGCAGACAATTCGAGACTTGCAGCAGATGAGCTTCGGCGCTCCATGCCAGCCATCCGCGATTCGCTCGAACAGATGGGCGAACTTGCGCGGTTCCTCGAGGAACAACCCGAGTCGGTCGTTCATGGTCCACGACCACCGGAGGGTAAACACTAATGGTCCGTGTTTCCCAACTTTGGTCCATTCTCCTCTTTACCGCATGCCTCTGCGGAGTTGGGTGTCGCCTGCGGCGTCCTGAGACGACCCCGAGCCGGATGATCGAGCCGCAACTGCTGGAGCCGCAACTGTCGGAGCCAGCGAGTCAAGTGACCAAGGCACCTAACGCGACTCCCATCCGGCTGCTCGATACACAATCACGTGCTCACATTGGCCGCCGTTTGCTGCACCAACGACCAGATGGTGAATTGACCGAGGATCCGGTTTGGCGCTGGTCCTCCGCTCCAGACAGGTATCTGGACACAGCGCTACAATTCGAGGTTGCGTCTAGTCGCGATATGCGGCTCGTCGATACCGGCAGCGCTCCGGCGCTCAGTGCAACGCTCCTCGTCTGGGATTTAGAGTCTGGTGGAGGAACACGACTCGTCGGGGCTGTGGAGTTTCAGATCACGGGAACGGATGGTATGGTCAACACCCAAGTAGTACGGTCCAGCGAGCCCGTATCACCGGAGCTGCCTGGCGACTTGGGTACCGCTGCGGGCCGACTCCTGCGCCGCCTGGCGTCTGAGGGTCTCCACGCGGTGCAAGCGGATGATTCGGAAGCGCGGGATCGCCGCTGATGAAGTCGTTTTAGTTCGACTCCACAAGTTTTCAAAATTGTACTGAGACCAGAAGCACGGTACGCGGGCCGTCCCGCAGGCTTCAGCCGAGATGCAGCAGCCGGAATTCCGGCCAGAGTGCTGCTCGGGGGCTCGGAGCTCGCGCACCGTGAAGCAGCAGTCAGTGTGAGGCCGCTATCTGTGCTTTGCCGGAGCCCTAGCTCGCAATCTTCCGTTTTAGTTGTGCCGTCTCCATCGCAGCGATGAGTTCTTTCGACCCCGATCCCCAGCGAGAAATCACTCTCACTGCATGGGTAAATGGAACATCCAACGGATGTACCCGGTCCGCGCTCAGGATATAAACCGCTCCCGCCAGTGGTGTGGGCACTGACGGAACAAAAACAGTTAAGCGGCCGTCCTCAAGTTCTTCAATGATGAATGCCGGCACCAGGGCCTCTTCGATTTCGGCAAGAGCCGGTGTCCATGCTTGCTCTCGCGTCTCGCCCGCCAGCCGCTGCGTCAAACTTCGAATCAGAGCGTAGCCGGGTAGTCTTTGGAATAAAGAATTCTCTCCGCGCTCCCACGCCGCCCGCCCAGCTTTAGTCCGGACCGCAAGCCCGATCAAGAAGCAGCACACCAGAACGAGCAGCAGAGACAGCAACTGATCAGCCGGCAACCATGCGGGGACTAAATGCGCGACCGGCTTGACCAAACCGGCAACGGCTTTCATCGCCTTGAGCAGCAGCAGTATTGCGAGGTAAATCGGAGCCACGATGAGCAAGCCGGAGACCAACCGGGTCATTACATATTCAGCAAGTTTCTTCACGGCGGAATCCACCCTTTGATGATGTCGGCGCCGGCGCATAGTCAAACGCCGCGAAGGAATTTAGGGGGAGGGACGCGCGAAATTGATTTGAGCAACTGGAGTCCGATTACCGTGGGACTAGCGATTCGCAGCAATCAATCGCGCCATCAATAGTTGCGCCTTCAACCCCTTGAATCATAGGATCAGTCGGCAGACAGGGCATACTGGGAAAACTGCTAGTAGTGATTCCCCTTAATTGGGTTTAGTTGTAGCTCGTGACGGCGAAAAGAGAAGAACCGCCCGCTCTCGGCATCCCCTGGCTGACGGTACTTTTTTTGGGGTGCGCAAAGACTCCGTACTGGTCTCGAATCCTCACAATTGTGCTGCTCATCGGTTGCTGCTTCGCGCAGGAAAACACACCGGCAGTGGATCAACAGACTTCGAGCAACAAACAAATCAATGTCAACTGGATTTACGGAGCTTATGTTCCCAAGGACGTTGCTCTTGAACCTTTAACCAACGAGGGGCGTTGGAAACTCTACTTACGCCAGACCTATGCCACTCCAGGCATTTACGTGAAAACCATTCTTTTCACAACGCACGACCAGATTCGAAACAGTCCCAGCGAGTGGGGAGACGGCATTGAAGGATACGCGAAGAGAGTAGGAAAGGCTCCGATTGCGTTTCGGATATGCCGTCGGCGTCGTTGGCCCCTTCGTTACTGCGCGTCGTTCCGTTCGGCGATATCACATGCATCGGTAACGATTGTCACATACGCGCCGGGGCAACTTCACTCAAACTGTAGTCTCGGCAGCGTATAGCTGGTTTCGGTTATCAACATCACCGATTAACCAAAGGGCAAAGGAAGCGCATTCGCCGAAAGTGGGATCTACACCTCTCTGCCCACACAAAAATCCACAAGAAGAACGCGAGAACAACCTTCGCCATTCTCTGAGTACGTATCTGGTAGAGAAGGGTGAAGATCCGAAAACGGTACAAGGCATTTTACGGCTCGCAACCACGGCCCTGGATATCTACACCCATGTGGTTCCGGAGAAGGCACTGGCTGCACAGAACCGTTTTGTGACGTCACTGTTTGCGGAGGAGGAAAAAATGGTGGAGCTGAAAAACGCAAAACCGGCATCGGCAATGCCGCAGTAGGGCGATCACGGGTTGAACTTGAACGGTAGAGAAGGAGGGAAGGTGCTAACCGTAAGAAAAGAAATGGTAGGCACGAGGAGACTCGAACTCCTGACCTCTACCGTGTCAAGGTAGCGCTCTAACCAACTGAGCTACGCGCCTACAGAGATTTCATTTTAACATTCGCCGCCCTCCCCGCAAATTTCCTCTGAAACGCGAGTCCCTTCCGAGCTTCCCAACGCCCCCATTAAGAATTATTAAGTCTGGAGCGCCCCACCCCGCTACCACTTACAAAACCGATTTTGCCCTGTATATTGAGCAGATATCGCTGCTGGTCGAGGTCATACACATGCTGAAGCACCGCTTCTTCGGCGTTCAATTTTTTGGCATTATGCTTCTCTCTCTGCTCTCATTGGTCGTGAACCTCCAGGCTCAATCGGGCTCTCCCGCCTTGAACGATTCCAAACTCGATACGCGCGTGAACGCTCTTCTCCATCAGATGACGCTGGAAGAGAAAATCGGTCAGCTCGTTCAGTATTCAGCGGGATCTCCAACCGGTCCGGGCACCGGACGCGGCGACTATCCAGACATGATCGCCAAGGGTGGCATCGGTTCCCTCTTCAACCTGACTGGCGCGCGTGAAGTTAACGCCATGCAGAAGATCGCCGTCGAGAAGTCCCGTCTCCATATTCCCCTCATTTTTGGTCTCGACGTGATCCACGGATACCGCACCACGTTCCCAGTACCTCTTGGCATGTCAGCCACCTGGAACCCCGCCTTGGTCGAGAAAGCCGCTCGTGTCGCGGCCGTTGAAGCCAGCAGTGAAGGCGTGCGCTGGACCTTCTCTCCCATGGTCGACATCGCTCGCGATGCTCGCTGGGGACGCATAATCGAAGGCAACGGAGAGGATACTTATCTCGGCCAAGCCATGGCGCGTGCATATGTACGCGGCTATCAGGGCGCAAATCTTCAGGATCCCTCCTCCATCCTCGCCTGCGTGAAGCACTATGTTGCGTATGGCGCAGCAGAAGGTGGACGCGACTACAACACCGTCGACATTTCGGATCGCAGCCTCCGTCAGGTTTATCTCCCGCCCTTCAAAGCAGCCGTCGATAGCGGCGCCGCTACCGTCATGAGCGCCTTCGACGATCTGCAGGGCGTTCCCTCTAGCGCCAATCCTTATACCCTGACCCAGATTCTTCGCGGCGAATGGGGATTTCGCGGATTTGTCGTAAGTGACTGGAACTCAGTCGGCGAATTGGTTCCTCAAGGTGTCGCGCTCGATCCGGCAATGGCTGCGCGGAAGGCGCTCATCGCCGGCGTCGATATGGACATGGAAAGCAATTCCTACGCAACCACATTGCTCCAGCAGGTGAAGTCGGGGCAGGTTCCCCAGTCGGTTGTAGACGAAGCCGTTAGCCGCATCCTGCGCGTCAAATTCGCGATGGGGTTATTCGAACATCCCTACTCCGACGAAGCGAAGAGCCCCATCACTACTCTCGATCCAGCACACGTTGCCGCAACACGCGCCGTTGCCGAGGAATCGTTCGTCCTGCTGAAAAATGACGCCGCGAATGGCGCGCCCGTCCTTCCTCTTGCGGGCAGTGTTAAAACCGTCGCGCTCGTCGGACCTCTTGCCGATGACGCCACAAACATGTTGGGTTCATGGTCAACAAAAGGTGACGCAAAAGACGTAGTCACGTTGCGCAAAGCCCTTTCCGATCGCCTCGACCAATCGCAAGGCAAGCTTCTGTACGCGAAGGGAACGGACATTCTGAGCACCTCCGACAGCGGTTTTGCAGAAGCCGTCGCCGCCGCCGGGCAGGCTGATGTCGTAATCGCAGCCCTTGGCGAAGATGCCAGCTTGATGACCGGCGAGGCTGCTTCACGCGCGCATCTGGATCTCCCTGGTAATCAACAGCAGCTTTTACAGGCAATCGCGGCCACCGGCAAACCGGTCGTACTCATTGTCTTCAGTGGACGCCCGCTGACATTGAATTGGGAAGCCGCGCACATTCCCGCCATCGTCGAAGCATGGTTCCCCGGCATTCAGGCTGGACCGGCGCTGGTGCGCACTCTCTTCGGTGACGTGAATCCCGGCGGCCGTCTTACAACCACTTTTCCTCGCTCCGTCGGCCAGGAACCCCTCTATTACAACGCGATGAACACTGGCCGACCGGCAGATGACGTTGATCTCACGCGGCCGCCGAACAATTCCGGCGAAAAATACCGATCGCGCTATATCGACGAACAGAATTCTCCGCTGTTCCCCTTCGGCTACGGGCTTTCCTATACGAAATTCCAATATTCATCGCCGTCCTTGAGCGCTCAATCGTTAACGGCAACCTCACTTAACAGTGGATCGTCGGCGCTCACCGTCTCCGCCGAGATCAAGAACTCGGGCTCTCGCGCCGGAAGCGAGGTCGTGCAACTCTACATCCGTCAGATTGGGACCAGCGTTACGCGTCCCGTTCGCGAGCTCAAAGGCTTTCAGAAAATCAACCTCGCGCCCGGCGAGTCGAAGAAAGTTGAGTTCAAACTCGGCAAAGACGAACTCGCTTTCTGGAATATCGACATGAAGAACGTCGTCGAGCCTGCAAAGGTCACCGTGTGGATCGGCCCGAACTCGGCGGAAGGTTCAGCGGCGCAGTTCACAATTAACTAGCAAAATCTTGCCGCGGATTTCACGGATTTTCATCGGATATCTAGTGCGTAATCCGTGAGATCCGCGGCCGCCTTTACCGTATTGCCGGTGCGAAGTTCTGTTGGCAAGTATCGGATGCCAGTCGCAGCACTTGGTATTCCGATTCGCCTCGAATGCTCTTCAACAGCGGATCTTCTTGCAGCGCTTGCGCCGCGCAGTACTTCCCATCGATAGCACTCTTGATCAGCTGAATCGCGCTCTTTTTCGCTCCGCAATACGCCAGCAGTGAGCCTTCGTAATATCTCATTTCCGGATCACGCTGCCCCAACAGAGTCGGCATCAACTGCCCGGCCGTCTGCTCGAAATCTCCGGTATTGCCAGGCGCGAGGCACGATTCCAGCGTGCTGCGCAGCCACATTGGATTGGGTGAGACATCGCCTGCCGCACGCCTGGCTTCCTCCAGTTTGTTCGCGCGCAACAGCACCGCCGGAAGCACATTGCGCGACCACTCCGAAGTCGCGTCCAGCCGCAGATAATCCATCGCCCGTTCGGCTTTCCCTGCTTCGAAGAATGGGAACGCGCACGATCGGAAACCGTAGTTCCCGGGATCAAGTCCCAGCGCGACGTCGCATTCCTTCTGCGCTCGGTCCAGCAACCCCGCATATCGCAGCACATAAGACAGCGTAAAGTGCGCCTGCGCACTGTCCGGCCGTCGGCGCAGTAAATCTGTCGCCTCACGATATCCAGTACCCAGATCGCCGCTCTCCACGTTGTTGCGCACCAGCTTTGCAGCCGCCGCGATGAAATTCGGGTCCAGCGCCACCGCTTTCGCGTAGGCCTCACCTGCTTTGCGGAACATCGCATCGCCGCCATTTGAGTAGGCGGCATCGTAGTAGTACCGCATGCCCAACGCATCCCATGCCGGAGCGTAATTTGCATCCAGGCTCACTGAGCGTTCCAGCGTTGCGATCGCCTGCCGGTTGGGCCCGGGATCATGAGGAATTCCCGCGCTCCGCAAATAGAGATCGTAGGCCTCGCGGCTTCGCGGCTGTGTCCCTGTCTCGAGTCCTGCTGGACCCGACGTCAATGCCGGCAGCAACCCCTGCCGAATGCGGACGGAAAGCTGCCTCTGCATCGCGATCAAATCGCCCGCGGGGACGCTGGTGGTTCCCTGCCATAGCATGCGGTTGGAGAGCACTTCAATCGCCTGCAAGGTGACGATCAGGTTCTCACCCTGCTGAACAAAATGCCCCGTCACCACCATCCCGGCATGCAACGCCTTCCCGGCTTTTTGCGGATCCACGTTCGCGCCCGCGAATTGTCCCGTTGAAGTTCCCGGCCGTACCTCCAGTGACGGAGCGTACGTCAACGCAGTGGCCACTTCGTCCGCAATGGCGAAGCGCAAGTAATCATTTGCCGGATCTCCGCTGACGTTCTGAAACGGAAGCACCGCAACTGCATGGCTCGAAACCGAACCAACGCTCCGCGTGCGCCTGAACCACAATAGCGTGCTTAGAAACAGGAGCATTCCTACGAAAACAACTGCCCCGACGATTACATAAGTATGTTTCAGGCTGCGTACGCGAAATACTTTCTTAGGTGGACGCTCACCTCCTGCCACACCTTCTGCTTCCGGCACCGGCTCGCGCTTGAGTTTTCGCAGATCTTCCCGCAACTCCGCCGAAGATGAATATCGTAAGTCGATATTCTTTTCCATGGCGTGCGCAATTATGGTTTCCAGCTCCGGCGTAATATCAGGATTCAGCGTCCGCGGAGAAACCGGCCGCTCTCGCAGAATGGCCGCTCTCGTTGCCACCCCGGTCTTGCTCGCGAACGGGCGCTGTCCAGTAGTCATCTCGTAGAGAACTACTCCCAGCGAGAACACATCGGAGCGCGCGTCTACATCTCCTCCGCTCGCCTGCTCCGGCGACATATAAAACGCCGTCCCAGGAATGAATCCGTCCGAAGTGATCGCCGCTTGCACCGTACCCGACGACTCGCTCTCACTGGCCGATCTTCGCCGCGCTATTTCCGGTTGGTGTTCCACTTTCGCCAGGCCGAAGTCCAGAATCTTCGCCTGTCCCCGATCCGTTACGAAAATGTTGCCGGGCTTTAGATCGCGGTGGATGATGCCTTGTTTGTGCGCTGCGTCCAGCGCATCCGACAATTGGAATCCGATATCTACAACCTGATCACCCGGTAACGGCCCCTCCTTCAGAATGTCTATCAGGGTCTTGCCTTCGAGAAACTCCATCGCCATAAACGGACGGCCCTCGTCATCCCCGATGTCATACACGGTGCATATGGAGGGATGATTCAACAGCGATGTCGCACGCGCCTCGCGGGTAAATCGTTCGAGAGCGCCCGGATCTTTGGCCAGATCTTCTGGAAGAAATTTCAGGGCTACACAACGTCCCAGGCGGATGTCCTCCGCCTTGTACACCACACCCATGCCGCCGCGCCCAAGTTGCTCGAGAATTCGATAGTGGGAAACGGTCTGGCCGATCACGGCAAGAACTCCCTTTTGGCAGCAGCGCACGAGATTGAGGTGCCAGGAACGCCAAACTCCTGCATGTTAGAACCGCATTCCCGACCCGTCAAACCACCAAACGGAGATAGCTGTTGAGCCCGACCAGATCGTGCCTCAACCGGCAGGACCGGCCCACCGTGCGTGCAATTCCAGCTACTACGCCCTATTTCGGAGAACCGATCCACGAGTACTGCCATGCGACTTGCACGTTCTGGTAATTGCCGCCAAAACGAATGTACGTTCCATTGCTATAGGCGATCTTGATCGATTGATGTTTCGTGAACGGCAGAGACACAGTCCCTCCTATCCGCGAACTGGTCTGTTTTGTCTCGAGATTTCTTATCCCGTTGAGCGCCGTTACACCGCCCCACCAGAAATTTCCGTCCAGGGATGCCCACGCCCTCGCTTTGAAGTCATGACTCAAGTGCCCCTCGAAACTACCGATAGGCTCTTCCGTTTGCGGTTCAGGTGTCGGGACGCTGTAGGACGCGGGATTACTCGTGTAGAACCAAACTCCTCCATAGCCATCCAGCAACCAGTGCCGCCATCGTCGCGAATAACCAAGTTCCGGCTTGAATGCCCACCGATTGATTCCCCAGTTAACGATTCGGTTCGGATCATACTGTCCCGTCGGAGCCACAATCTTCAGACTGGCGCCGATGATCGTCTTCTGTTTCCACTTCACGAACTCCTTCGGAGGCATCGCAGGTCCGCCTTTCAGGTTCACCGAGAAGCGCGCACTAAGATCGAGCAGCCCGGAACGATATACAGACTTGTCCTTGCCAGATACGTCGCCGGTAAATGTCCCCACGCCGTAAGGAAGCGAAACTGTGACGTTAGCTGATCGGCCGAAGAAACTCAGTGAATGGTAGTAGCTGAAGACTGGAACACTGTACGTACCCGTCGCTCCGGTGATCGGCACCGTCCCGTTGAAATCAAACCCTCCGCTATAGAAGGACCAAGTAAGCGTAACTGCGTTCGCATGCAGCGGCGTTATGACATAGGCTCTTGGAGCAAGATCCTGAGCTGCGGCCAGCGACATCCAGCAGAGACACAAACATAAAAGAAACGCGAGCCTGTACCAAAGATGCATCAGCGAAGCTAGAGTTCAATATCCTCAAGAACGTTGCACCCCGGACAGGAGCAACAATCTTTTCGGAGCACTGTCTAAGGACCCTCGCCGCTGGCGCTTCGCCATCACCGCAGCTCGCTGCTCCGGCTATTCGCTTCCATAGACAACGCCCCCCGGCGTAACTCCAAAGTAAACACGTATGCCAGTGCAACTCGCCCCAATTTGCGAGATAGTAGTTGCACCGTAAATGGGAGTAGTGTGCAGTTTGGGTTTCGGGTGAAGGCCCTCTTATGGACAAATACTCTTACGCCTCGGGCAACGACGTCGAAACCGCGAACAAAGCCTTCAAAGAACAAGTTTCCGGACAGGTGCGTCGTACTACCGCCGAACTCAAGAAGCTCGAACAGTTGCTCTCCGCAGGTATCGTCGATCGCCGCGTCCTCACTGACTTCCGCGATGCCGTGAACCGCGTCCGCAATACTAGCTGGAATGTCGAATGCTGGCTTGAGTCCACCCAGAAGGGTGAGCCCATGGCAGCCATGCTTTTGCAGGAGCGCGTTCGCCTGGCGACTCAACTGAATTCGCAGCTTGCTCCCGATCTCCACGCCGAGGGTGCGCAAATTGATGTGCCTACTCTTCAGAAACTGAAGGCTTCCCTCGAAGCCCTCCTCCAGGAGCTCTCGGCAACGGTTTAGGCCCGCAGTTCCGGTTCTCCTTGCAAACTTGTCCAGCCCCGCCGAAAATCAAGGATTATGCATGCCAATCCAAATGGATCTGGGTTCTCCCCTTTTGTTCCGGGTTGCGCCGTTCTTATCACCTTGCACAATCCTCGCGAGAAGTTCTGGGGCGCTTTGCTGGAACTGAGCGGAGCGGGCATCGTCATTCGCGGCATCGATCTAAATTCCTTCGACGATTTCGCCGCCATGGCCAAGGCCGGCGAGCCGCTCTCCACCGCAACCGTCTTCTTCCCGTTACTGCGGGTTGAGAAGGTAGAACTCGATACTGAAAATGGATCCATCCCATCCCTCGCCGAGCAGTTCTCCGCCAAGGCCGGAATTCCTGCCGAAGAGATCTTCGGGTTCGCCGGCTCTTCCGGATGGAGGGAGAGCGAGTGATCTCTCAATTCCGCACGGTCGCCAATCAGCTCACGCTGCTGCGACTCATCTTCATTCCCTTTGTCATCATTAATGTTCTGGACCAGAACTACGGATGGGCTCTACTGCTATTTGTCGCCGCCGGGCTCAGCGACGCGCTCGACGGTGTGCTTGCGCGCTGGCTCGAACAACAAACTCTGCTCGGTCAATACCTCGATCCCATCGCCGACAAACTCCTGCTTAGCAGCCTGTTTCTCGTTCTCTCGTTCATGCACGATGTCCCGTGGAAGTTCACGGTCATCGTTTTCAGCCGCGACATCAGTATCCTTGCGATTTCAGCCGTGCTCTACGCCACCACCGAGCTGCGCAATTTCTCGCCCAGCATTTTTGGGAAGATGAATACCGTCGCCCAAGTCGGCACAGTGTTCTGCATTTTGCTCGGACATGTCATCGAATCGCGCATCGTAGCCGCTGCTCGAGTCCTCGGCCTCTGGCTCACCTTCGCATTTACCATACTCTCGGCTTTGCATTACATCCTCTTGGTGAACCAGCGCCTGCGCGCTCTCAGCCAGCCAAAAGCGGCTTCCGCCCCCTGATCACAAACTCGTCATTTACGCGGAGGGTGGCCCCTCAATCTTAGGTATAACATCCACTGTCTTGACTACCGGCTACTGACTACTGACTACTAGCTACTGACTTACTGCCCCTTCATCTTCTCGCTCACCTGTTTCGCCAGCCTCGCGATCTCATCCGCTTTCTTGATCACCTCAACCGACAGCATTGCATCGGGATTCACCCCATCGACTGATTTCTTCAGTTCCTGTGAGAGCTGCGCCAATCGCTCCGTGTCCGACTTCAGGCTGTCCAGACGCTTTTTCGCCTGGTCCCTGTAAATCTTCATGCAAGCGCTTGATTTCTGGGTTGAGTCGATCCCCGCCACCATCTCGCATCGGCTGTTGTGGCGCTTCTGCAGTGGCAATCCCCAGGAGAACACATGTCGCCACCAACAAAGTGATTTTCCGCATGACCTACTCCCGTTTCGCCTGGTGAAAACTTAACTACTTCCCTGCTCTTTGCGCGCCTGCGATATTCAGCGGCACGTCTACGGTTCCTATTTTTCTGGTGCTGCGATCCATCACTCCTAGCCGCAACAAGTAAGCACCCGGCTTCAACTCCAGCTCCTGGTGCATCGGAATACCAGTCTTCAACACCTGCTCAAAAACTTCCGGCCGGACATTCGCATTCATCGAGTCCACCGCATGGCCGATATCCTTCCCCTCTTTGCTGTAGAGAGCAGCCACGAAATCGATGACGCTGTGTTTGCGCCCATCCTTCGTATCCGTAAAGGTGATGTCCTGCGGCGCTACCGCATAGTCCACCCGGATCTTGTCATGTTCCTTGTCAGGCATCAGCACCTGGACCCTCATCAACAACATCGTCGACTCGGGCACCGACGGTTGCATGGCCGCAAACAACAGCACCCCTGCCTGATCGCTCGCGACTTCGCGCTCCGGAACGGCATAAAATCCGCGCCGGTATTCGAGCTTCAGCCCGCTCTCCGCGGTTTTCACTTCAATCTTGTGATACTCCGCATTCCACTTCTTGATTGCCGGACTATACGCCAGTGTGTAGTACGTTGACCCTTGTTCGATGCCGCGCTCCATTATCTTTTTCAGGTCATTGCCGATGAACGCCTGCCCGCCGGTTTCGCGCGCAATATCATCCATCGCGCCCTTTGTCTCGGCGTAATCATCGTAACGTTGAGTTTGCGCTAGGTTTACTTGGTCGGTCGCTGACCCAATCGCGATTTGTGGCCGCGCGCTGACACTCACAGCCGTGGTTTGTATTCCACGTGCATCAATCGGATAAACAGCGATCTGCGAAGCCAGCAATAGGGCGGCCGTCTCGCGAATCGCGCCCGCGTAGTTGTCAGGAAAACGAATCGGATCATTGCTGAAGTCCGGTCCGAGGCGGAAAGGAAAGTTCCCAGAAAGCCAGAATAGATTCTTGCGTCCGGAATATCCCGACACAGCACTAGCCAAGATAGCAAAGGCATCGAGCGTCAGCCTCGCCCTCCTGTCTTTCTGCGCAGCAATCTCGGCGTCTAATGCACCCACCAGGTGCGCCTTAAGACCACCGAGGGAGCCACCACCCGCGCCGGCCGAATCTGCAAAGTAAGTGATATCACTTACCGCGTCCTGATACTCGCTCTCGGTCGTCAGCAGCGGTGATGTGTTCGAAAGAATCGACTGCGCCGCCTCCACCAGGCGGTCCGAACTCCCACTGAACCCCTGTATCATCCTCAACTTCGTTCCCAGAACAAAGAGCGCGATCCTCTGTCCCGGCGGCAGCTCTCGCAGAAACTCGATCATCTGCTTGCGCGCGTATTGTTGATCCTGTTGCGGCGTATTCAGGATGTCGAGCAGCACCACGTTGACGGCACTGTTCGGCTGTTGCTCCGTGAAATTTGTGTACTGATTTGGTGGCAGGTTGATCTTCTGCATAGAAGGAGCCGTCTTCTGCCACACGTGTGATTCAAAGGCTCGAATCGGTTGCGGCTTCCCATCTTCCAGGATCGTGAAGTCCGCCGCATTCAATCCCTTCACCGTTTGACCAGCCTTGTCCGTCACCACTACGTCGACCAACACCAGTCGCGAACTCGATCGAAACGTGGGGGTCGCCTGCTGCGCGCCATTCGTGGTCGCATTCGATTGGGGAGCATTGCTCGCCGCCTGCCCAAAGGCCGGCCCGCCGCTCAATCCGAGCAGCACAATCAAAATAATCCTTAGAAACAAAACGCCGCACCTGGACCGCTCACGCATAACTTCCCTCATAAGCCAAGTTGTACTCCACCAGCTTACAACCCGCCGCAGCTCTGGAAGCCTCGGCTACTTGGATTTTCAGAACCGCGGAATCCCGCGTCACAGCCTTCGAGACCGGGCTGACCGGCAACCCTCTCCCCTCGACCGGCACCCAATCGTGAAGACAAACAGTAGTTCTGTCATGAGAGGTGACTGATGCTATGGTTCGTTTTTCTCGTCCTGCTGGTGCTTTGGATGTTGGGGCTGGCGGGAACCTACCAGATCGGCGCCTGGCTGTGGTTACTGCTGGTAGCGGCTGTAATCGTGCTCATCGTTCAATTGGCCACGGGGCGACGTGTTGCACCTTGACGCTCGTTACCGAACCGACACCGGCTGCGCTGCACTGACATTTGCTTCGCGCAGGAATCGCGCCGCTTCCTCCGGCGGCGTGGGATTAATATAAAACCCCGTTCCCCATTCAAATCCCGCCGTCTTCGTCAGCTTCGGCATAAATTCAATGTGCCAGTGATAATGATCGTTCTGCGGATCCTGTAGCGGCGATGTATGCAGCACCAGGTTGTAGGAAGGATTGTCCAGCACCAGGTCCGCCTTCGTCAGCAGCGTCTTGATCGCCTTCGCCAGGTTCTCATACATCCCCGACGACGAATTCTCGAACGACGACTCATGCCGCTTCGGCAAAATCCACGTCTCGAACGGAAACCGCGGAGCATACGGCGCAATCGTCAGGAAGTCCGCATTCTCTGCCACCACGCGCGTTCCCACTTCCGATTCCTGCCGCACGATGTCGCAAAACACGCAACGCTCTTTGTAGATGAAATACTGCTTCGCGCCCTCGAGTTCCTCCACAACATGCTTCGGAAGAATCGGCAGCGCAATCAGTTGCGAGTGCGGATGCTCCAGGGACGCTCCCGCCGGCTCGCCATGATTCTTGAAAATCAAGATGTACTTGAAGCGCCGATCTTTGCGCAGATCGATAATCCGGTCCCGAAACGCCCACAACACATCTTCGATCCGCTTCTCCGGCAACTGCTCTAGCGACGCATTGTGATCGGGCGTCTCAATGATCACCTCGTGCGCGCCAATGCCATTCATCCTGTCGAACATGCCGTCCGCCTGCCGATTCAAGCTGCCTTCAATCCCCAGTGCCGGAAACTTATTCGGCACCACCCGTATCGTCCAGCCTGCTGTGTCGCGCGCCGGCGGCGCACCATTGTTATTCGGACGATACGCCAGAATCTCGGGAGGCGTCTTCGCTTCATTGCCGTAGCAGAACGGACAGAAGCCGCCGTGAATCTCATTCTTCTCGCGCGCGAAATCCGTGGGACGCTTGGCGCGATCCGTAGAAATGATGACCCAACGTCCAACAATGGGATCTTTTCGAAGCTCAGGCAAGGGACAACTCCTCAGAACCTTCTATATTACGTCAACCGGAAGGCATCCTTGAAAACGGTGATCTCCGGCCGCTTTTCGTCCTCGCAGTAAACGCTCACGATGTCAAAACGAACGTTCGGGCTGCCTTCCACTCGGCGAAGATACTCGCGCGCGACTCGCGCAATGGCTTTTCTCTTATGTCTATCGACGGCGGCCTCGGCTGGCTTTACGGCGTGACTGCTGCGCGTCTTCACTTCCACGAAACAAAGCGCATCGCCATCCCACCCAATCAGGTCGATCTCGCCGCTTTTGTTGCGTGCACGATAATTCCGCGCGACGAACGTATAGCCCATCTCTCGCAAATGAAAATAGGCGATCTCCTCGCCGGCCTGACCAGTCCGTTGATGCTCAGGCTTTTCCTCCTGCTTCGCGGGGATCACCGAATCGAAGGCATGCAACGCTTTCTGCAGTAGCCGGCCAGCCATAAGCGGCGAGTGTAGCGGAATAATTCAGGCTTTGCATGGACCTCCATCACAAGTCCTGCGGAGCAACTTCTTGCGATGGATCTAAGCGTCTATGTCTGATGGATCTCGGCGAGTTGTCATCCTCACCTCGCCACTAGGGACCGCCGGACACCCTGCTGGGTCGATTACATCGCAAAACGTGCCGAGGAGTACAGTCCATCCGCCTGCCATGGCGTCTATCGACAGTGTCTTCAACAAGGAGCAAACATGAACAGAGTACTCACGGCATTCGCGTTGATTCTGGCAGGCCTGATCTCCTCGACGGCGATAGGAGCAGCGCAGGACACGACTACAGCGGCTGACCACACTTCTCCGAGTTACGACCTGAAGGCCCAGGCTCTTCTGGATCTACAGACCGTGCAGAAGAAGTTCGTTGACCTTGCGAACACCCTGCCCGCCGACAAATTCACCTGGCGTCCCTCCCCCGATTCGCGTTCATTTGCTGAGGTCTTTCTTCATGCCGCAGGCGAGCGCTACGGAATCCTTGGACTTATGGGAGCAGAACATCCGGCTGGATTCGACGCCAAGACGTTCGAAAAATCGACGACGGATAAAACTCAGATCATCTCCGAGTTGAACAAATCCTGGGACTTCGCACAGAAGACGATCGATGGAATGACCAATGCCGATTTCGCGAAGCTACTGCCTAAACTCGGTCCCCAGGCTAACGAGGGTGATGTCGTCTACCTTCTCGTCGCAGATGCGCATGAGCACCTCGGCCAGGCCGTTGCCTATTCTCGTGAGAATGGCATTGTGCCACCTTGGACTGTTCAAGCTCAAAAACAAGCTGCCGCAAAGGCCACAGGGAAGAAGTAATCGGCGAGAAGCCCCACACATCACGCTATGAATGTGTGGGGCCCTAACGTGAAACGCGAAACGGCTTTACGCCCCTTGCGGCTTCCCGTTCGCCTTTGGATCGGCCACGGACCTTGCCCCCTCGGCCCCGCGAATGCACTCTTCGAGAATGTCCATCGCGACGTCGGCCTGCTCTTTGCTCACGATCAGCGGCGGGCACAGGCGAAGCGTGTTCGGCCCCGCGCCCAGGATCAGCAGCCCTTTGTAGAACGCCGTATCGACGATCGTGTCGCGCAGCTCCGCTGCCGGAGTGCGTTGCTTTTTGTCGCCGACAATCTCAATCCCGATCATCAGCCCGCGACCGCGCACATCGCCCACCAGCGGCACCGTGCTCGGCCATTGGCTCAGGCGCTTCATCATGTGCTCGCCGACAGCTTTCGCGTTCTCGACTCCTTCGCGCTCGAGTACATCAAGCGTGGCCAGCGCCGCCGCAATCGCCACCGGATTGCCACCAAAAGTTGACGCGTGCGAACCGGGCACCCAGTCCATGACCTCGGCCCGCGACATCATCACGCCCAGCGGCATGCCGGAAGCAATGCCTTTGGCGCTGCAGATAATGTCGGGCTCAACACCCGTGTGCTGAATGGCCCACCACTTTCCAGTGCGGCCTACGCCCGACTGCACTTCATCCGCGACCAGCAGAATGCCGTGCCGATCGCAAATCTTGCGCAACTCCTGCATGAAGATCGTAGGAGCCACAACATAACCGCCTTCGCCCTGGATCGGCTCGACGAAGATCGCCGCCACTTCCTCAGGAGGAAGCGTCGTCTTAAACACTCGGTCTTCGATAAATCGCGCGCACTCGAGAGCAAACGCCTCCGCGTCTTGTGGCGCAATGCCGGCACGATACAAATCGGGATAGCGCACATGCGTCACGCCGGGAACTAACGGAGCGAAGCGCCGCTTCTGTTGCGGCTTCGACGCCGTCAGCGACAACGATCCCATCGTGCGGCCATGAAACGCGCCGTAAAACGCTATGATGTTCTGCCGCCGCGTGTGATAGCGCGCCAGTTTCATCGCCGCCTCCACGGCTTCCGTTCCCGAGTTGCCGTAGTACACGCGGTGCGGCCCTTTCATCGGGGCAATCTTCGAAAGCCGCTCCGCCAGCGTCACCATGTTTTCGTAATAAAAATCTGTGCCGGACATATGGATCAGCTCGCCAGCCTGCTTCTGGATCGCATCCACCACTTCCGGATGACAGTGTCCCGTCGAGCAGACAGCAATTCCGGCCGCGAAGTCCATGAACTCGTTGCCGTCCACGTCTTCCACCATGATTCCGCGGCCGCGCTTCGCGACCATCGGATACGAGCGCGTGTACGAGGGAGAGATGTATTTCTTGTCCGCTTCCAGAATCCGGCGCGCATTCGGGCCGGGCAATTGGGTGCGGAGAATCGGTCCTGCATTGGTCAAAACATTGGTCGCCATGGGAATCTCCGTTCTTCGCTGGGGCACGCAAAAGCGTGCAATGGAGAAAGCTCACATGCTCAATTTGAGCAAGAGTGGTCAGCAGTAAGAAGGCGGAATTAGTCGCAACCGAAAAGGCAGGGACGCGCGTTCGAAGGCAGCAGGTTCACACCCACGCGCGGATAACTCATGCGAAGTCGAAGCGTGCACTTGGGCGCAGCCTGCAGGTCCGACTGAAATGTGGCAGCCACACGCATCTTCAACTCCTGACTGATTATAGCCCGGTTTGTTCCGGCCGATAACCCCCAACTGGGACGGGCGGAAACCTTGGTTTTGAGGAGCAGGTTACTTCATGCGCGAACGGCCGCCCGGACGTGTATTTGCTTTGTTGTCATCACGAGCCCGCACTGTTGTTGTCATCACGAGGCGCGCCGGTAGGTTCGGGCTTCAGCCCGAACTCGCGAAGCGACGGAACGAGGGATCCGCATTTGGCGCTTGGCGCTAAGAATGTGACCGCGAGCGTGTGTGCGCAATCCAATCTGCTATCGTAACTTTCTGATTCCACGAAAAATGCCCGAGCACCCCCAACAGAACCGCCTGCGCGTCGCCCTCGCGTTCACCCTCGTTTACATTTTTTGGGGATCGACGTATCTCGGCATTCGCATCGGGGTCGAGCACCTTCCGCCGCTGGTGATGACAGGAACTCGCTTCACCATCGCAGGATCTCTGATGCTGGCCTATTGCGCGATCAGCGGTCGCGGCATTCGGATCTCATTGCCACAGGCGCTGCGTCTCGCCGCCATCGGCATCCTGCTGCTCACGATGGGGAATACGATTCTCGCTTGGGCCGAATTATCGGTTCCCACCGGTCTTGCAGCGCTGATCGTCGCCATCACGCCGCTGTGGATGCTGATCCTGGAAACTTGGGTTTTCCGCAGCACGGATCGCGTTTCAGCAGCCGGAATCGCCGGCTTGGTTCTGGGATTTGCGGGACTCGCTGTTCTGCTCTGGCCGCAGTTGATGAGCACCACCACCATCGGCAAGCGCGAACTGTTCGGCAGCCTTAGTCTGCTCGGCGGATCATTCTGTTGGTCTGTCGGTTCTTCGCTTTCCAAACGCTGGCAAAAGGGGATCGATCCGTTCTCGGCCAGCGCCTGGCAGATGCTCTTCAGCGGCGCAACCAACCTGTTACTCGCGCTCGTTCTCGGCGAATATGCTCACGCACTGTGGACTTGGAGAGGCGTCGCCGCCGTCGCATACTTGATCGTTTTCGGATCGTGGGTCGGGTTCAGCGCCTTTATCTGGCTCATTCAAAATGTTCCAATGTCGAAGGTCGCAACTTACGCATACGTGAATCCAGTCGTCGCGGTTTTCCTCGGCTGGCTGGTCTTGCACGAGCGCATCGACGGCTACATTCTCGCCGGATCCGCGATCATCGTGATTGCGGTTTCACTCGTCACTCGCGCCGAAGTCAAACCACAACCAGGAAAGATCGCTACTGAAGCGGTCTCCGCTGTTGAAAGTGCCGGAGACTAACGAGGAGAAGAAATGCGGAAAGCCACTGGAATAGATGCGCTCCGCGCAAAGGCGCAGGAGCTTCGTGCCCTTCATCACGCCACTAAAATCCTCGTTCTCCCCAATGCATGGGATGTCACCAGCGCACGCCTGCTCGAAGATATGGGATTTCCCGCAGTCGCCACCAGCAGCGCGGCGATTGCGAACTCGCTCGGTTATCCCGACGGACAACACATCAGCCGCCGCGAGATGCTCGAAGTCGTCGAGCGCATCGCGTCCGCCGTTCAGGTTCCGGTAACCGCCGACATGGAAGCCGGTTATGCAACCACGGCTGAAGAAATGGAAGTCACGGCTCGCGAGTTGCTCGATGCCGGAGCAGTCGGTCTGAATCTTGAAGACAGTGCGGACGACGAATCAGTTCTGCTCGAACTCGATAAGTACCTGGAGAAGCTACACGCAATTCAGGCAGTGTCGAAGAGTGCGGATGTGTCGATCGTGATCAACGCGCGAACCGATGCTTACTGGTGGAAAGGCGCGCAAGCTGGAAGCAGGCTCGCCGAAACCGTTCTTCGTGCCAACGCATTTCGCGAGGCGGGCGCCGACTGTGTATTCGTTCCCGGACTCTACGATCCCTCCGACATTGGGCATCTGCGGCTGGAAAGTCCCGGTCCGATCAACATCCTTGCGACGCCACAAACGCCACCTATCCCCGAACTGCAGAGGCTCGGGATTGCGCGCGTGAGTTTCGGCTCCGGCGGCTACCGCACGGCAATCGGGGCATTTCGCAAACTCGTCCAGGAATCCATCGATTCAGGAACCTATACCTTTCTGTCGGAAATCGCAGTCACAGGCGCGCAGAACAATGCGCTTCACCAGCCGAAAAGCTGATGCCAGTGCAGCGCATAACCGGATCGCCTAACTCTTCTTCTCGCTAACCGCGAAGAACGCCGGATATTGCTGCTCAACTTTCGTGCTGCCGCATTTCGGACACTTCACCTTATTGTGCTCGTGCGCGTCCAGTGTCAGATGAATATCGAAGGTTTTGTGGCAGGCGTTGCAGAGGTATTCGTACTCGGGCATACACACCTCCCGATTGAAATTCCTATAGAAATTCTAGGCTTGCGGGTAATGATGTCAAGCGAGACGGTGTGCAGGAGCTGACGACCGAGTGTGGAATAACCTGCTCTGTACGATTTCGAAACGTGAAACTTGAAACGTAAAACTTGAATCGGTTTTACTTCCTCCTCCACCTCGCCCCATCCTTCGTGATCTCCACGATAATGCCCTGCTCATTCAACTCACCGCGAATCGCATCGGCGCGAGAGAAGTTCTTGGCTTTGCGAGCTTCCTGCATCTCGCTTACCAGTTGATCGATATCAGCGTTGCCGACCGATGCAGATGCCGCAATCGCTCGTGCCTCCGCAGTGATCTTGTCCTGCTTGCCCTCGCGCTCGGCCCACTCAAGGATCGTCTTCACCTTCACCGCATCGTCATCGTTCATCACCGCAAAGATCGAGTCAAATTTCTGCAACGCTTTCTGCAGCGGCTCAACATCGCCCTTCTTCAACTGACCGCGCATCCGCGGCGGCATTCGCATCGCGCACCATGTCGAAGACTGCGGCCAGCGCCTGCGCCGTATTCAGATCGTCCGCCAGCGCCGATTCAATTCCCTGCGTCGCAGTCTCGGCGACCTTCGCCATCGCCTCCGACTTGCCTTCCGGCAATTGCGCCTGTTGCAGCCGCAGAGCAAAAGTTCGCAGCCGCTCGACGGAGTTTGCAGCTTGCGTGAGTCCATCGAAAGTGAAATTGAGCTGCTTGCGAAACGGCACCGAAGTAAGCAGAAAGCGGATCGACGAAGGCTTGTGTCCCATCAGCACCAGGTCGCGAACCGTATAGAAGTTGCCGAGCGACTTCGACATCTTCTCGCCTTCCACCAGCAGGAAGCGCGCATGCATCCAGAAATGCGCGAACGGCTTTCCGGTTAGCGACTCCGATTGCGCAATCTCGTTCTCATGATGCGGGAAGATCAGATCTTCGCCGCCGCAGTGTATGTCGAAGCTCTCGCCCAGGTACTTCATCGACATCGTCGAACATTCGATGTGCCAGCCCGGTCGTCCTGGACCGATCACCGTATCCCACGACGCCTCGCCCGGCTTCGGAGCCTTCCACAGCGCAAAATCACGAGCATTATCTTTGTCGTACTCGTCTACATCGACGCGTGCGCCATTCTCGATGCCGCTGAAGTCTTTCTTCGAGAGCTTGCCGTACTCGGGAAACTTCGCAATCCGGAAATAATACGATCCGTCGTCCGTGCGGTAGGCGTAGCCCTTCTCCACGAGCTTGGCGATGAACTCCGCCATCAACTGAATGTGATCCGTCGCGCGCACGATCTGCGGCTCTTCGATGTTGAGCGCTGCCGAGTCTTCAAGGAAGGCCTGCGTGTACTTCCTCGTGTATTCGCCGATGTCAACACCCGCCTGCGCGGCGTTGCGAATGATCTTGTCATCCACGTCGGTGATGTTGATGACATGGCGCAGCTTGTAATGCTGCTTTAGATAGCGCCGCAGGATATCGACAAAGATGAACGTCCGAAAATTGCCGATATGGCCGTAGTCGTAAACCGTGGGCCCGCAGGCATACATGCGGACTTCGTCATCTTGCAGCGGGCGAAATTCTTCGAGTTTTCCCGAGAGCGTGTTGAAGAAAAAAGGCGCCATGATTTCGGCTGTAATAAGCAGTCCTTGCTCGCGCCCATGGAGATGCCGTCCTACAGGTCAGGCCGCGGCGATGTATCGAACTATCGATTGTAGGGGTGAGTCTCAGCGGGGGTCAACGCGTCTCCCAGGGAGGAGATACCGACCGGGAAAAGTGCACCCCCCTGCGACCTGTGTAGTAGCCCCCGGGTCGGAGTACTTCTCCTGTGCAGTCCTTAGTTAGGATCCTTTTGTGTGGATGGGATAGGTTCCGAGGTCGAGGGACCCGGCGGAGGTTTGTGATTTTCCGACACATCGACATCGAAAAGCGCGTAGTCATCGAAGTTGTATTGGCGGTAGTAACGGTGCTTGCGAAAGTCGAAGTAAATCTCGACATTTTTCGGCAACCACAGCATCGTCTTTTTCTTGGCGAACGGCACAGGGCCGTATTCCACGATCTGATGTTCGCTGAGCAGTTGGATCTCGTGAATGGGATTGGCAATGTCGGCTTCAACATGCACGATTTGAAAAGTGTCGGCTGAGATCCATGCTCTGCCCTTCAAGTCGACCCGGTAACTGCTGCCAGCGACTTCGTAGGTTTGCATGTGATTGGGACGGTCCTGACGCTGGCGGAAGTGCACTAACCAGGCCGGCTGTCCACGCCATTGGCCTCGTCCCTCGCAGTCGAAATTAAAGTCGCCCCGCATCCCCGGATGAAAAACGAGTGCAAGCATGATGAAGCCCGTGCTCGCGATCCCATCCGGATTGCCACCCTGTGGGCTGCTATCGGAGTGATATTCGTCGATTAAAACGGATCCCCGTTCCGGTGAAATTGCAGCGACGTAGTCATACTTTCTTGTCTCTGAATGGCTTGAAAGGCCAACACCGTCGAGCGACTTGTGGAACAGCGCCTCTTTGGCTGCGAAGCGGGTTACATCCTGAACCAGCTCCTGTACGCGGTCCCCCGCTCCTTCGAGGACTTGAGCAGTGGGACAAGTTACTCCGGGCTCGATCGTCGGCTTGGCGTCGTCAATATCGGGAGGTCGCCAAGTCTGCATCGAAAGGGCAACTTTGGGCACAGCCAACAGCGGATCGGCAGGTGCCGTAATCTGTGAAGCTGCGGCGGATGCGTGATCGCTCTGCTCTGCCTTGGCGATCAGGGCGCGGACTTGCTCGATCAGGTCTGGTGGGGGCGACTGCTTTAAGAACGCCTGAAGCGCTTGAATCCCTTCTTTTGTTTGCCCAAGTGCAAGCAGTGCCTGGCCGAGGGTGAGTTGGGCAGCGCCGGAAGCGTCCTTCCCGTATCTCACGCTCTTGGCAAGGGCAATCTGAGCTTCGTCACGAGCCTTGCTGTATTCCTTCTCATGAAGATAGGAATCGGCCAATAAATTATGTGGCAGCCAGTTTTCCGAATCGACGAGAATTGCTTGTTCGAGGGCTGACTGAGCTCCAGGGTAGTCCTTCTGCGCGAGGTTCGTTCTGCCCAGCAGAGTTAGCGTTTGGGCGGAGTGAGGGCTAAGACTGGCTGCGGTGCGCAGGTAGGTCGCCGCCTGCGCGTAGTCATTGTCCTCGAAGTACAGATATCCAAGGAGAAAATTCAAGTCCGCATTGGAAGGCGCCAGTTTATACGCCGCGTCCAGATGTTTCCGCGCGTCCGCGAGTCGGCCCGACTTCAGGAGAGATACGGCACGATTCGCCTCTTTTTTCCCCTTGCTCGGCATGAGCCCCGACGCTTCATTCAGAGTGATGGCAGCAGGATCACGGTGAAGCACAATATCAATGTCTTGCCTCACAGGGTTCAAAACACTAATTTCCTGGCGCGTGCTCAGATATCCCACGGCAGTCACTGTAACGGCAAATTTCCCGAGAGCCGTATTGAGGAACACAGCATCTTCGTGCCCTGGGACTATCGAGAACACTCCGACATGGTTGCCAAGATTCGTTAGATCCACTCGAACCGAGCGGTCAAGGAGAGCAGGCTTTTCCTCGGCGAACGCGTGAACGATGACGACTGCGGTGCCGGGCGCAGTTTCGTAAGTCTTCACCGTCTGCATTTGCCGCATGGAATTCGCGTCCTGTATTCCCTGCGGAATCCCCTGCGCCATTAGGCGCATGCTGAGGAGAGAAACGCACAGGACCAACCAAGCCGAATTAGGTGAGTGTTTCACAGTGGGGCTGGGCCCAACATCGAAACGAAGTATATCACCGGCTAAAAGTCGGCAACCCTGAAACTCGGATCACGAGACGTCCAGAAGGAAATGGCGTCGCGCAAAAAAATAGGGCAGCAATTTTCGCTGCCCTCAGGTAATGGAACAAGCTTGATTACGCGCCCGGTGCAGCCGGCGGTGCCGCCTGTTGCTGTTGTTGCTGCTGCTGACGACGTTGCTGCCACTGCGCTCGACGCTGCTCCTTCAGTTGCTTCAATTGCGTCTGCTGTTCGGGAGTCAGGATCTCATTCATCTGCGCCATCGTGGTCTGATGAAGTTCTTTGAACTTGGCTTTCTTCTGATCTTTATTCAGGGTCGTATCCTGATGGATCGTCTTCGCCTGCGCGTGTGCCTGTTGGAAGATCGGCTTGATCTTCGCTTGCTGATCAGCCGTCAGGTTCAATTCCTGGCTGAGCTTCTGCATGCGATTTCCGCGATGATGCCGCGGTCCTGTCGGAGCCGCCTGGGCATCCTGACTGCTGGAATCGGCCGTTGTCGTCGTCTGAGCGAACACGGGCACGCCAATCGCCAGCGCTGCTCCCAGCACTCCTGCCATCCACTTGCTTTTCATATCACCTCTCCAATCCGATGCGTGCTGGCTTGAGACCTTGGCACGCGTATTTCTTAAATTACTAGTTGAAACGCAATCCCTCGCCTGAAGTTGCGTTTGGCCAGCGCTCGAATAGACGGAAAATCGTGAAGAAGTGTTAAAACAGGCAAAAGAAAACCGCACCCAAAAGGTGCGGTTTCATTGAAAATAAAAGGGTTGAGCTACTCTTTGGCTTCGCCGCCTTCGCCAGCTGCGGGGGTCTCGCCACCCTGCTGAGCCTGGGCCTCTTCCATCGCCTTACGGGCTTCCTCAGCACGCTTGGCACGGGCGTCGGCACGCTTCTGGCGCCGCTCATCGATGATCTGCTCAGCGCCAACCAGTTCGATGAAGGCCGTCTCGCCGCCATCACCCTTGCGGAATCCAGTACGAACAATGCGGAGATAGCCGCCATTGCGGTCGCCCAGACGAGGCGCAACCGTGTCAAACAGCCGGCTAACAGCCTCGGCGGTCGTGAGGTATCCCGCAGCCAGTCGGCGCGCACTGACGTCGCCACGCTTGCCGAGCGTAATCATCTTTTCCACCTCGGGCCGCATTGCCTTGGCCTTGGTGACGGTGGTTTCGACGCGCTCTTCCAGAATCAGCGAGGTCACCAGGTTGCGCAGCAGCGCTCGGCGATGACTCGTGTTACGTCCCAGCTTCCATCCTGCTTTAAGATGACGCATGATCTAGTCCTTCAAAACTTTCTTGGGCCGCAATCTCGCGGCTCAAAACTTGCGGGACCGGGTAATCACTCGTATTACGACTGATTACCCGACTTCCCGATTACCGCATTACCCGATTAATGGGTTCCGTCGCCGAAACCACCGAATCCCGAGCTCAGGCTGGGAGCGGGCGGAGCGCCGGGTACGGCATTGCCGTGCTCGTCGATCTTCATGCCCAGGCTCAATCCCATTGAGGCCAGGATTTCCTTGATTTCGTTCAGCGACTTGCGCCCGAAGTTCTTGGTCTTCAGCATTTCGGCTTCGGTCTTCTGGACCAGCTCGCCGATGGTCTGAATATTCGCGTTCTTCAGGCAGTTATAGCTGCGAACCGAAAGCTCCAGCTCTTCCACGGAGCGGTTCAGGTTCTCGTTCTTGATCTGTGGACCACGACCGCGATCTTCGCTCGGAGTGGCGCGATCTTCGATCTCTTCCTCGAAGTTGATGAAGATGCTCATGTGATCCTTCACCAGCTTCGCTGCCAGTCCAACCGCATCCGCCGGACTCACCGAACCATTGGTCCATGCTTCCAGCGTGAGCTTGTCGTAATCCGTGATCTGACCGAGACGGGCAGCTTCCACCGTGTAGTTCACCTTGCGAACCGGGGAGTGCACCGAATCGATCGGAATGAACCCGAGCCCAAGATCCTCGTCGAAGTTCTTGTCGGCCGAGACGTATCCGCGACCGCGCTTCAGGCGCATTTCCATGTCGAGCTTGCCGCCTTCGCTGACCGTTGCGATGTAGACGTCCTTGTCGAGGACTTCGACGTCGGCATCGGCTTCGATCATCGCGGAGGTAACTACACCCGGCTGCTCGGCACGCAGATAGATCGCCTTCGGACCTTCGCCATTCAGCTTGAACGGAACCTGCTTCAAGTTGAGGATGATGTCGGTCGCGTCTTCCACCACGCCCTGGATCGACTGGAACTCGTGCAGCACGCCTTCGATCTTCACCGCGGTAATGGCCGCGCCTTCAATCGAAGAAAGCAGCACACGACGCAGCGCGTTGCCGATCGTAGTTCCGAAGCCGCGCTCAAAGGGCTGTGCCCAGAAGCGGCCGTACTTGTCGGTCTGGGTCTCGGTATCAACTGCGAGACGCTTGGGTTTTTGGAAACCTTTCCAAAGCATTTGTTTCTCTCCTCCCGTCCCTATGGCTCAAGGCAACACCCTATCGGCCCAGAAAGGGTTATGTTGCACAAGGCTGTTCGGGCCCGGATGGTGGGCCGAATCCTATGAACTACTTGCTGTACAGTTCGACGATCAGCTGCTCGTTGACGGGCAGGTTGAGGTCTTCGCGCTTCGGCAAAGCCTGTACGCGTCCCTTCAAGCCTTCACGATCAACTTCCAGCCATGTCGGCGACGGCTGATGGCTGTTGTATTCCACCGCTGCCTTAATCGTCTCCGAGTTCTTCGCCTGATCGCGTACAACCACTTCATCGCCGGCCTTCACTTCATACGAAGGAATGGTGACCTTGCGGCCATTCACGGCGATGTGTCCGTGACGCACCAACTGGCGCGCCTGACGGCGGGCAACGGCGAATCCCATGCGATACACGATATTGTCGAGACGGCGTTCCAACTGCTGCAACAGCAGTTCGCCGGTTACGCCCTGGGAGCGCGATGCGCCTTCGTAGTAGTTGCGGAACTGATTCTCGCCAACGAAATAGATGCGCTTCGCTTTTTGCTTTTCACGAAGCTGCAGGCCGTAGCCGACCACCTTCGTCTTCTTGTCCTTGCCGTGCTGGCCAGGTGCGTAGTTGCGCTTTTCGATGGGACACTTATCGCTGAAACACTTTGCGCCCTTGAGGAACAACTTCATGCCCTCGCGGCGGCAAAGTCTGCACACTGCATCTTTATATCTTGCCAACGTTCTCTCCTTTGATACGGATCGGTTTACGGGAGTGGCATCCTCCTGTCGTCCCGATCACTTGCTGTCGTTCGTCGATGGTCGTTGGCCATTTGCCAAGAACCATCGTGCTTGCTCTCGGCCGTTAGCGAACGACTAACGACCAAAGACTATCGACTAACTAAACTCTGCGCCGTTTCGGCGGGCGGCAGCCGTTGTGCGGAATCGGCGTGACGTCCTTAATGTTCCGGACTTCGATTCCAGCGGCAGCCAGTGCGCGAATGGCCGACTCGCGACCCGATCCCGGACCGCTGACGCGCACTTCTACGCTGCGCACACCGTGATCGCGCGCCATATTGGCGGCGTTCATCGCGGCCTGCTGCGCGGCAAACGGAGTGCCCTTGCGGGATCCGCGGAAGCCGAGCGAGCCTGAGCTCTTCCACGCCAGCGTGTTGCCCTCGGAGTCCGTAATGGTCACGACGGTGTTGTTGAACGACGCCTGGATGTGTACCAGACCGAAAGGAACGTTCTTGCGCTCACGGCGCTTGAACGTCTTTTTCTTGCCCTTCTTTTCCGACGCCGCAGCGCCGGCTTGTGCTTTTGCCATTTTTTTCAGTTCTCAGTAGTCAGTAATCAGTAGTCAGTGTTCTCGGTTGCACAGCGTCATCTGACAACTGGCAACCAGCAACTGACAACTGGTGTTATGTCTTTGCCGCCGTCTTCTTCTTGTTGGCGACGGTGCCCTTGCGCGGACCCTTACGAGTGCGTGCATTCGTGTGCGTGCGCTGTCCGCGAACCGGCAAACTGCGGCGATGACGGTATCCGCGATACGAGCCGATCTCGATCAACCGCTTGATGTGCATCGAGATATCTTTGCGGAGATCGCCTTCAACATCGCCTTCGTTCTCGATGACCTGGCGGATACGGTTTACTTCGTCTTCGCCGAGATCCTGAATTTTCTTGTCGCCATCGACATTGGCGCTCGCCAGAATCCTCTTCGCGCGCGAATTCCCGATGCCGTAAATGTAAGTCAGCGCAATCACCGTGTGCTTGTTGCGCGGAAGATCAACACCTGCAATGCGTGCCATAATTCTTAGTCCTTAGTCTCTGGTCGTTGGTCGTTTGCTATTCCCTCGCCGCTGGCCGCTCTTGCTCCGACCAACGACTGCCGACTATCGACTGGTTATCCCTGTCTCTGTTTGTGCTTAGGATTGTCGCAAATCACGCGAACCACGCCATTGCGGTGAATCACCTTGCACTTGTCGCAAATCTTCTTTACTGACGCCCGTACCTTCATAAGTCCGTTTCCTGATTCAATTGCCTGTTATTTGTATCGATAGACGATACGTCCGCGGGTGAGATCGTAGGGGGAAAGCTCCACAGCTACTCTGTCTCCCGGCAAAATTCGTATGAAATTCTTGCGCATCTTTCCGGAGACGTGCGCTAGAACCTGGTGCTTATTTTCCAGTTCAACCCGGAACATCGCATTCGGCAGCGGTTCAATCACTACTGCCATTACTTCAATCGCGTCTTCCTTACTCATGCATTCCTTAAAACTGAATTTTCTTGGCTACTGCGTCAAAATCACCGGTCCGTCTTCAGTTACCGCCACACAGTGCTCAAAGTGCGCGCTCATGCTGCCGTCTTCGGTCACTGCCGTCCAGTGATCCGCGAGCACCTTGGCTCCCGGCTTGCCGACATTCACCATCGGCTCAATCGCAATCACCATGCCCTGCCGCAGCTTGGCTCCATGGCCACGGGTTCCGAAGTTCGGCACCTGCGGATCTTCATGCAGCTTCGTTCCGATCCCATGCCCTACAAACTCGCGAACCACGCTGAACCCCGCGGCTTCCACGAATTCCTGAACTGCCGCTCCAACATCGCCAATCGAGTTCCCGATCAGCGCCGCCTGAATACCGCGGTACAGCGAATCTCGCGTCACCTCGAGCAGTTTCTGCGTTTGCTCCGACTGCCCGTCTCCAACCGGTACCGTGATCGCCGAATCGCCGTAGTAGCCGTCCAGCACCACCCCGCAGTCGATCGAGACGATATCTCCCTCTTTCAGCTTGCGCTTCTCAGAGGGAATGCCGTGCACAATCTCCTGGTTAATCGAGGTGCACAGCACGCAGGGATAGTCGTAATACCCCTTGAACGCCGGCTTCGCGCCTAACTCTTTGATTCTGCGCTCGGCCGTGCGCTCGAGATCCATCGTCGTCATGCCAGGAGCTACTTGCTTTGCCAGCTCATCCAGCACTTGCCGGACAATCTGCCCGGCTCGCCGCATCTTCTCGATCTCTGCCGGCGACTTACAAACTATCGCCATTCTCGAGTATTCCCATCACTGCCGCAGTTACCGCGTCGGTCGCCTGATCTCCATTCACTTCATGCAAACTGCCCTTGGCGCGGTAATACTCCGTCAAGGGTAACGTTTGCCGCTCATACGCCTTCAGGCGTTCGGAGATCACTTCTTCGCAATCGTCCCGGCGCGTAATCAGCTTCGAGCCGTCAATATCGCAAAGATCGGCAATCCGAGGTGGCTGAAAATAAATGTTGTAGATCCGCCCGCAGGTGGGACAAGAACGACGCCCGGTGAGCCGCCGCAATAACTGATTATACCCGACAGTTATGCTGATCACAACCGGAGCCGCCCAGGACTCGCCATGCCTGACCGACCACTTTTCCAAAAACCTATCCAGCCATTTGGCCTGCGCCAGGGTCCGCGGGAAACCATCCAGAATGAACCCGCGATCCGCGTCGCCGCCCGTCTCAATCCGCTTCGCCAGCATGTCCTGCACCAGGTCGTCCGGAACCAGTTCCCCGCGTTCCATGACAGACTTGGCCTTCATCCCCAATTCGGTGCCGTTGCGCACGTTCTCTCGCAACAGGTCTCCCGTTGAGATCTGGGGGATGCCGTACCGGGTCGAGATGAACTTCGACTGGGTACCTTTGCCGGCTCCCGGCGCTCCGAGCAGTATCAGGGCTCCGATCATCAGTGTTTTCGGATCGACTAACGTAGCAGCAGCCTCGGCTTGCATCGCATATGTCCCTGACCCAAAATTTGCTGCGCGGAAGCTTCTCACGCACAGCTTGGGGTCGGTCCACTCTAGCCCGCCGCATGCTGCTCACGACATTAACTGCGTCACGTTACACTGTGACGCCTACCACCTACCCTGTGTACTTACCCGTTACGACTTCAACCAACTACCACGCCCTGCGACCGCGGATTCTTCCGCTTCGCGGCGTGAAACCTTCATAGTGACGCATGATCAACTGCGCCTCAATCTGCTGCACCGTATCCATGGCGACGCCCACCACGATCAGCAGCGAAGTTCCACCAAAGTAGAACGTCACGCCCAATCCGTTCGTCACCCATGCAGGCAAATGCTCAAACATATTGCCGCCCAGCCACACCGGCAAGTGATTCAGGTGGATTCCAGCAATCATCCACTCCGGAATCAGCGAAATGATGATCAAGTAAAGCGCGCCCACCAGGGTGATGCGGGTCAGCACTTCATTGATGAAATTCGCCGTGCGCGCACCCGGCCGGATACCCGGGATAAACCCACCGTACTTCCTCATGTTGTCGGCCACGTCATTCGGATTGAAGACGATCGACACATAGAAGTACGCAAAGAAGATGATGCCTACCACGTACAGAACTGTGTACAGCGGCTCGCCCCAAGCCAGGTTCCGGATCAACGGCCCGAAGAACCGGTTGTCCTTGAGGAAGAATCCCGCAGTCTGCGGCAAGGTTAAGAGCGATGAAGCAAAGATCACCGGCATCACGCCGCCGGAGTTCACGCGCAAAGGCAGGTGCGTGCTCTGTCCGCCCATAATCTTGCGTCCAACCACGCGCTTCGCATATTGCACGGGTATTCGTCGCTCGCTTCGTTCCACGAAGACGATGAACGCCACCACCGCAATCATCAGCGCGATCAGGATGATCATCGCCGGAGCCGTAAACACGCCCCACGCATCGGTGCGAACTTTCTCAACCAGGTCAAGTACGCCGCGCGGCAATCCAACCACGATGCCTGCAAAAATCAGCAGCGACATACCGTTGCCGATACCGCGTTCGGTGATCTGCTCGCCCAGCCACATGATGAACGCGCTGCCCGTCGTCAAGGTCAGCATCGTCATCAGCACAAATCCCCAGCCGGGGTTGGTCACGAACGCTGCGCCGGCGCTGGTCTGCTTCTCCAGCGTGATCGCAATTCCCAACGACTGCATGGCGCTGAGAATGACGGTCAGATAGCGCGTCCACATCGTGATCTTCTTGCGCCCGAGTTCGCCTTCTTTTTGCAGCTTCGCCAGTGGCTCATAAACCACCGTCAGCAATTGAAGGATGATCGACGCAGTGATGTAGGGCATGATGCCCAGGGCGAAGATCGTGAGACGGCGAAGCTGTCCGCCGCTGAACAGATCGACGAACCCCAGCATGGTGCCGCGATTCTGTTCGAAGAACTGCTGCAGGAGATCGGCATTAATTCCGGGCGTGGGAATGTGTCCGCCGAGACGATACACAGCCAGCAACCCAAGCGTAAAAAGAATGCGTTTCCGCAGGTCCGGAACTCGGAATATGTTTGCCAGTTTTTCCAACATCGATTTTGGGAAACCTCAACCCCATCGGTTCGGGCCCGGAATACCCGGGACCCTCTCCGTTATAAAACTTCTGCTTTGCCGCCCGCCTTGGTGATCTTCTCCTGCGCGGACTTGGAAAACTTGTGTGCCTGCACCGTGATGGCCGACTTCAATTCACCATTCCCCAGAACTTTCACCAGGGTATTTTTGCCATTCACCAGCCCCGCAGACTTCAAAGTCTCCAACGTAATGTTCTTTTCGCCCAGCTTGCCCAACTGCTCCACGTTCACCACGGTGTACTCGGTGCGGAAGATGTTGGTAAAGCCGCGCTTCGGCAAACGGCGGTGCAGCGGCATCTGGCCGCCTTCAAAACCGCGCATCAGACGCGAACCGCTACGCGAACCTTGTCCTTTATGACCACGGGTGGACGTCTTGCCCATGCCCGATCCCATGCCACGGCCCACGCGCTTGCGCTTCTCGTTTGCCTTCTTCGGTGCTCTTAATGTCGATAAATTCATAATTTTTCTCAATATCAGCTGTCGGCTCTCGGCTTTCAGCTCTCGGCTCTCTCAATCTCCCAGCAGATGTGGGAACTAACGCTGCTCAGCTACGCATCTAGCAACCAACTAACCACTAGTCACTGGCCACTAACTCAGCGTTGCTTCCCACCACGACGACCAGGTGCGGTATCTTGGCAACCATGCCGCGGATCGAAGGCGAGTCTTCGCGCTCGATCACCTGGTTCAAACGGGTGAAGCCCAGTCCCTTGATGACCAGCTTATGTTTCACCGGCGCCTGGATCCCAGAGCGCACCCACTTCAATTTCAGCATCTGCTTTGCTTTTGCGGCCATGATTACAGCTCCTCCACCGACTTGCCGCGACTGGCAGCGACTTCCTGACGATCACGCAGTTTGGTAAGCGCATCGAAGGTCGCCTTGATCACGTTATGCGGGTTGGTTGTGCCGATCGACTTGGTCAGCACGTTCTGCACGCCCGCGGCGGTCATCACCGCGCGCACCGCGCCACCGGCAATCACGCCCGTTCCTTCCGGAGCCGGCTTCAACAGCACTTTGCCGGACCCGAACCGCCCCAGGCTAAGGTGCGGAACCGTCGTATGCGTCAGGTTCACCTTGATCAGGTTCTTCTTCGCCGCTTCGATTCCTTTGCGGATAGCCTGCGGCACTTCCTTCGCCTTGCCGGACCCGTATCCAACCACGGCAGCCGAGGGATCGCCCACCACTACCAGCGCCGCGAACGAAAGGTTCTTACCGCCTTTGACGACCTTGGTGACGCGATTGATGGAAACCACTTGGTCTTTCAGGTTGAAGTTTCCCGCGTCGATCTTTTTCTTCACTGTTGGCATTCGTTACTCTCGATTCCTGGAACTTGCTAGAACTTCAGTCCGGCTTCACGAGCCGCCTCGGCCAGCGCCTTAATGCGCCCGTGATACAGATAGCCACCACGATCGAACACCACTTTCGTGACGCCCTTCTGCTTGGCTTTCTCAGCGATGCGCTTTCCGACTTCCTTCGCCGAAGCGACATTGCCGCCGGTGGTCTTGTTGGCCTTCTCGCCTTCGACCGTGCTGGCCGCCACAACCGTGACGCCATTCAGATCGTCGATGACCTGCGCGTAAATGTGATTGACCGAGCGATACACGCTCAGGCGCGGGCGTTCCGCCGTACCTAAAACCTTCTTACGGATACGATCGTGAATCCGCTGCCGAATTTGATTCTTTGCTGTCTTCGTAAACATTTGTCTTTTCCTATCCCGGGTTTCTGTACCGGGCAGAGCTTCTCTTCAGGCCACTAGCCCGAATTACTTCGCTCCGGTTTTTCCAACCTTCTTCTTCAATTTCTCGCCAAAGTAACGCACGCCTTTGTTTTTGTACGGATCAGGTGGACGCAAGCTGCGCATTTCGGCGGCAACCTGTCCAACCTTCTGGCGGTTGATTCCGCTCACCGTCAGGCGGGTCTGCTTGGCATCGACAACGGCCTGAATGTCACCAGGCAGCGGATACTCAATCGGGTGCGAGTATCCAAGATTGAATACCACTACATCCTTGCCCTTCAACTCGGCCTTATAGCCGATGCCGACGATTTCCAGTTCCTTCGCCCAGCCTGCGGTCACGCCGTGCACCGCATTGTTCAGTAACGCGCGCGCCAGTCCGTGGACGGCTGCACGAGAATCATCTTCGCGGACAGCCAGCAACTGCCCGTCTTTCTGCTCAAACTTCACGCCCTCGGGAACCGTCGTATCCAGCTTCCCTTTGGGACCCTGTACCGTCACCACGTTGCCAGTGATGGCAATCTTCACGTCTTTGGGAACGGCAATCGGCTTTTTTCCAATTCTCGACATTTGCTCTTCTCTCGCTTAAATGGCGGGTTTGCCCGCTTTCAGCTGTTTCAGTCTTTCAGTCGATCAGTCTTTCAGTTGGTCAGTTTTCTACTGACAGACTGATGAACTGAGAGGCTGACAGACTAACTACCAAACTTCGCAGAGGATCTCGCCGCCCACGCCTTCTTTGCGCGCCTGGCGTCCTGTCATCACGCCCTTCGGCGTGGTCAGGATGTTGATCCCCAATCCACCCAGTACGCGGGGGATCTCGGTACGTCCGACGTATACGCGGCAGCCAGGCTTCGACACGCGATTCAGATTGCTGATCGCGGCTTCGTTGTTGTTGCCGTACTTCAGGTACACGCGGACCAGCTTCTGCCCGTTCTCTTCGGTCGGCTTGAAATTCGAGATATAGCCCTCTTCCTTCAGAATACGGGCAATATCAAGCTTCAGGCGCGAAGCCGGCACATCCACTTTCTGCTGTCTTGCCCCAATCGCGTTACGAACACGCGTCAGGAAATCTGCGACCGGATCGGTCATGCTTTGCTTCTCCTTGCGTTGCTCGTTAGCTCCCTCTTTTCGGGAGAACCTGCCAGCAACGGAACACTTCTTTGTCGTTAGCCGTTTGTCGTCTGGTGTTAGCGATTCTTGCAACCGACTAACGACCGATGACCAACGACGGTTTTACCAGGACGACTTCGCTACCCCTGGAATGTCGCCACGCAGCGCCAATAGGCGGAAGCAGAGGCGGCAGAGTCCAAACTTGCGCAAAAATGCGCGGGGACGTCCACAGATCTGGCAGCGGTTGTGTTTCCGCGACGAGAACTTGGGCTTCTTTGCGTCCTTCACTCGTTTTGCTGTAGTTGCCATGAAATCCTTTTGTTCCTTCTGACTCGAAACTTTTATGCCCGGAACGGCATGCCCATGTGCTTCAGCAACGCACGCGCTTCGTCGTCCGACTTCGCCGTGGTCACAATCGTCACGTTCATGCCCTTCATCTTGTCGACCTTCGCGTAATCAATTTCCGGGAAAATCAACTGATCGCGCAGACCCAGCGTGTAATTGCCGCGTCCATCGAACGACTTCGTCGAAACACCGCGGAAGTCGCGCACACGCGGAAGCGCCACATTCAACAGGCGGTCCAGGAATTCGTACATGCGGTCGCCACGCAACGTCACCATCGCGCCAATCGGCATGCCTTCGCGCACCTTGAACGCCGCAATCGACTTCTTCGCCCGCGTCACCACCGGCTTCTGCCCGGTAATCTGGCCCAGCTCGTTCACCGCAGGATCGAGCACCTTGGCGTTCTGCGTCGCTTCGCCTACACCCATGTTGATGATTACTTTCTCAACCTTGGGGACCGCCATCGGATTCGTCCAGCCGAATTCCTTCATCAGCGCTGGAGCGATTTCCTTCTGATACCGGAACCGCAGCCGCGCCGAACTTGCGTTACTCGCCTTCGGACGTCCGCCCTTGCCCTGCTGCTCGGGCTCTGCCGCAGCCGCCGCCTTCTGCGGTTTTTGCTGCTTCTGCTGCTTGCTATCTTTCTTATCTGCCATTGCTCTGCTTCTGCCTTCTCCCACGGTCCTCGGAGTGGTTACCGTTTCGTGGGGTCATCATTTTCGGAACATGTCCGATTTATGCCTTGTCGAGCGTGTTGCCGCACTTCTTGCAAACGCGCATCTTCCGATCGCCGCGCAACTCGTGTCCAACACGTGTCGGACGGTTGCATCCGCTGCACACCAGCATCACGTTGGAGATCGCCACCGGGCTCTCCTGCTCCGCGATGCCACCCTTGATGTTGCGCTGCGGATTCGGTCGCACGTGCTTCTTCACCATCGAAACGTGCTCTACCAGAACTCGCGCAGTCTTCGGGATAATGCGCAGCACGCGTCCCTGCTTGCCTGCGTCGCGACCCGAAATCATCTGGACGGTGTCATTGCGCCGGATATCGATTGTCTTATGCTTTGTCGTCGTTGCCGTTGCCATTTCTCAGCCTTCTCTACGCGCGATCGTCGCGCTTCGTCACTCGCCTACAGAACTTCTGGAGCAAGTGAAACAATCTTCAAGAACTTCTTCTCGCGAAGTTCGCGCGCCACCGGACCGAATACGCGGGTCCCAACTGGCTCGCCGGTTTCATTGATCAGTACTGCCGCATTCTGATCGAAGCGAATGTAGGTACCGTCGCGACGCCGGTGTTCTTTACGGGTGCGCACGATCACCGCCTTTACCACTTTGCCCTTCTGCACCTGGCCATCGGGCGAAGCTTCCTTCACACTCGCGGTCACCACGTCACCCAGGCCGGCAACCAGTCCGGTATGGCCGCCCAGCGGCAGAATCATCTGCAGCTTGCGGGCGCCGGAGTTATCGGCCACTTCGAGCATGCTTCGCATCATTACTGCCATCGTTCCATCTCCTCATGCGCTGGCGCTCTCGCGCGCGCAACCGCCGCACTAGCTCGCGGCCTTGTCCTCGTCACCGATCACTTCGGGAGCCAATGCCGAGCGGCGAATGATTTCCGCCAGCCGCCACCGCTTCAACTTCGAGAGCGGACGCGTCTCTTCCAGCCGGACCACATCTCCCACGTGCGCGGAGTTGTTGTCGTCCTGCGCGTAGAACTTCTTCGTGCTCTTGATCACTCGCTTATAGAGCGCGTGCGCCTTCTTGTGATCGACTTCAACCACGATCGTCTTGTGCATCTTGGTCGAGACCACTTCGCCGACCACCGTCTTGCGCTTGGAAGCCTGCTTCGTTGTTTCCGCCATTACTTCTTCTCCCCGACGGCGGACAACTCACGCTGCCGTGCAATTGTTTTGACCCGCGCGATATCTTTGCGAAGCTCGCGGATCTTCTTCAGACTTTCCGACTGGCCCATGGACAGCTGGAACTTCAACCGGAACAACTGGTCGTGCAGCTCCCGCTCCTGGTGCTTCAGTTCGACGTCTGTCGTGTTTCTGAACTTATCTGCTGATTTCGGCATATTCTTTTCTTTTCCGGCCCGAATCACTCAAGCCGATTGAAACTCCAATTACACGTGTCCTTCGCGGGCCACGAACGTCGTCTTCAACGGAAGCTTGTGCGACGCCAGACGCATTGCTTCTTTCGCGTCCGTCACCGTCACGCCTTCCATCTCGAACAGGATCTTGCCCGGACGAACCACCGCAACCCAATGATCAGGTGCGCCCTTGCCTTTACCCATACGGGTTTCAGCAGGCTTCTTCGTCACCGGCTTATCGGGGAACAGGCGGATCCAGATCTTGCCGCCGCGCTTCACGAAACGCGTCATCGCGATACGGCTGGCTTCGATCTGCCGGTCGGTAATGTAACCGGGCTCCAGCACCTTCAACCCGAAATCTCCAAACGACAGCGACGATCCACGCCACGCTTTGCCGGCACGGCGTCCGCGCTGCTGCTTGCGATACTTCACTTTCTTTGGCATCAACATAAGTTAGCTCTCAGCTATCAGCTCTCGGCTTTGTCAGCTTCGCTGTTCTCAATCTTCTGTTATCCGTGTCACTCGTCGGTCAGCGTCCTCGCGGACAGCCGATAGCTGACTATCGACTGCGTCTTAAAACGCGCCCACTGCCTTCTGCGGCTCGCGCTTGCGGCTGGGCAGAATCTCGCCACGATAGATCCACGTCTTCACGCCGATCACGCCGTAGGTGGTCTTCGCTTCCGCGAATCCGTAATCGATGTCGGCGCGCAGCGTGTGCAGCGGCAGACGTCCCTGCAGGTACCACTCGGAGCGCGCGATTTCGTTGCCGTTCAAACGGCCGCTCACGCGTACCTTGATTCCCTTGCAGCCGAAGCGCAGCGCCGAATCCACCGACTTGCGCATCGCGCGGCGGAATCCCACGCGCTTTTCCAGTTGCAGCGCGATCGACTCAGCCACCAGTTGCGCGTCCAGCTCAGGCTTGTGCACTTCCTGGATGTCGACATACACATCGCGGTTCGTGCGCTTCTGCAGCTCACCCTTGAGCTTGTCGATTTCCGCGCCCTTGCGGCCGATGATGATGCCCGGCCGGGCCGTGCGGATGATGATGCGCAGCTTGTTGCCTGGACGCTCGATCTCGATCGAGCTGACGCCCGCTGACTTGAGCTTGTCTTTCAGCTCGTCCTTCAGCTTCACGTCTTCGAGCAACAGCTTGTCGTAATCACGCTCCACAAACCAGCGCGACTTCCACGGCTTGTTTACGCCGAGCCGAAATCCGTATGGATGGACTTTTTGTCCCATCATTCCCCTCATCGCTGCCGGCTATCAGCAGCTGTCAACAAAATCTGGTTACTTCTTTTTAGCGGCCTTTTTCGCAGGCGCTTTTTTCTTCGCGACTGCTTTCTTTGCCGGAGTCTTCTTGCGCGCTGGAGCCGCCTTAACGTCTTCCTCGCCCACTACCGTCGCAGTCGCCGCGTGGCCGCTGGCCTTTTCCGCCAGCACGATCGACAGGTGAGCAATGCGACGCTGGTAGCGGTACGCGCGTCCCATCGGCGCCGGACGAATGCGCTTCATGCGCGGCCCGTCGTTGGCGATGGCGTTCTTCACGTACAGCCGGTCCAGATCCACGTCGAGACCTTTTTCTGTGCTCAGGTAATTCGCGTTCTCGATCGCGGACTGCAGCAGCTTCTTGATATTGGGCGCGATGCCCTTCTTGGTGAAAGTCAGCGTATTCATCGCTTCTTCCACTCGACGTCCCTTGATCAGGTCCAGCACCAGTCGCGCCTTCTGCGGCGAGACTCGTACGTACCGTGCTTCGGCTCTGAATTCCATCGTCTCTTCTCTCAACCTTCGTTACGCGCGCGGCGCGGCCGGCTTCGCCGCGGTTTCCGTGGCGGCCTTTACCGAGTGTCCCTTGAACTGGCGGGTGAAGCTGAACTCTCCCAGCTTGTGTCCCACCATGTTCTCGGTGATGTACACCGGAATAAACTTTTTGCCGTTGTGCACGGCGATGGTGTGGCCCACCATTTCGGGCACGACCGTCGAACGCCGCGACCAGGTACGAAGGACCTTTTTCTCATTGCGCTCGTTCATCCCGTTGATCTTGGCAATCACGTGTGTATCGATGAACGGCCCTTTTTTCGTTGAACGTGCCATAACTAAGCTCTATTCCCTTCGCAGCGTTCGCTACTTGTTCTTCTTGCGGTTGACGATGAACTTGTCGGTCCGCTTGTTGTTACGGGTCTTGTATCCGCGCGTCGGCTGTCCCCACGGGGTTACCGGGTGACGTCCGCCGCTGGTCTTGCCTTCGCCGCCGCCATGCGGATGATCCACAGGATTCATCACCACGCCGCGGTTATGCGGACGCTTGCCCAACCACCGCGTGCGTCCGGCTTTGCCGATCGAAACATTCTCGTGATCGAGATTGCCGACCTGGCCAATCGTCGCCATGCAATCCACCAGCACGCGGCGAGTTTCGCCGGAAGGCAGCTTCAACAGAGCGTAATCGCCTTCCTTCGCAACCAGTTGTGCCTGTGCTCCGGCAGAGCGGGCCATCTGCGCGCCCTTTCCAGGACGAAGCTCAATCGCATGCACCGTGGTACCGGCGGGGATGTGACGCAGCGGAAGCGCATTTCCCACCAGGATGTCGGCGTCAACGCCGCTGGTGATCTTCTGACCTACCTTGAGACCATTCGGCTGCAGGATGTAGCGCTTCTCGCCATCGGCATAGCTCACCAGAGCAATGTTCGCCGAGCGGTTCGGGTCATACTCGACCGAAATTACGGTCGCTGGAATTCCCGCCTTGTCGCGCTTGAAATCGATGACGCGATACTTCTTCTTGTGTCCGCCACCGCGCCACCATGAAGTGATGTCACCGCTGTTCCGGCGTCCACCCGTGCGCTGCTTGGATTCCAACAGCGGCTTGTGCGGACGATCGGTGGTCAAATCTTCATTGACCAGCTTCGTCTGAAATCGCAGCGTCGGTGTGATCGGTCTAAATGTCTTAATTGCCATAATTCGCTCTTAGCTCTCGGCTGTCAGCTTTCGGCTTTCAGCTTCGTTATCGGGTGAGCACTATCGCTCTCCCATGCTCCTCATTGGTCGCTAACGACTACCGGCCAATGACCAACGACTAAAGGTTCTGCGCGTACTCCGGCATCTTTTCGCCGGTCTTCAACCGCACGTACGCCTTCTTCCAGTCCGGACGGAACCCGACAAACTTTCCACGGCGGCGTTCTTTGCCCGGGAAGTTCGCGGTGCGCACCGAGTCAACCTTCACTTTGAAGATTGCCTGCACGGCTTGCTTGATTTCCGTCTTGGTGGCGCTCGGCGCTACCTGGAAAACCAGCGTGCCTTCGCGCTCTTTCACGGCCAATCCCTTTTCCGTGATGACCGGCTTACGAATGATCTGGTAGGGCGATTTCATTACGCCACCTCCGCCTGACGCTTGGGCGCGGACGCCTTCAGCGACTCCTGCAACTTCTCCAGCGCGGGCCGCGAGAAGATCGCAATGTCGTATCGCAGCAGGTGGTAAGGATGAACCTGGAACCCTTTCACCAGCTCCACACCCTTCAGGTTGCGCGAGCTCAGCTCGAGATTCTTGTTCTCAGCCGTGCCATCCACCAGCAGCGCCGTAGTCACAACCTTCAACGTCCCCAGAGACTCGCGGAACGCCTTCGACTTCGGCTCTTTCAGGTCGAAGCTCTCGACTACCGTCAGCTTGCCGTCGGCCAACTTCGCCGCCAGTGCCGAGCGCAATGCGCCCAGCAGCTTCTTCTTCGGAAACGCGTACTCGTAAGAGCGGGGCTGAGGTCCGTGAACCGTACCGCCATGCCGCCACAGTGGGCTGCGGATCGAGCCCACGCGGGCGCGTCCCGTTCCCTTCTGCTTCCAGAGCTTCTTGCCCGCTCCGGACACCAGCTTCTTATTTTTGGTCGCGTGAGTTCCGGCGCGCCGGGCAGCCTGATACTGCTTCACGGCTTCCCAAAGCAGGTCTTCGTTGACCGCGCCGAAAACTTCATCGGCCAGGTCCATCGAGCCCACCTTCTTGCCGCTCAGGTCCAATACATCAATCGTTGCCATATCTTCTTCCAATCGTTGCGGGCGTTGCCCCGCCCTGGATCTTCTCTAGCCACTAGACCACTGGCTACTTTTTCTTAACGGCTCGCTTCGAAGCCTTCAACGGATCGACCGTGGTCGCACCCGCAAATCCGCGACGCTCTCTCGGTGGCTTCTTCGCTTTGGTGATGATCACGTATCCGCCATTCGGTCCGGGTACTGCGCCGTTCAGAACCAGCAGGTTCTCGTCCTTGTCGACGCCGAGCACGCGCAGGTTGCGCACCGTCACGTTATCGGTTCCCATGTGACCCGACATGCGCATTCCTTTGAACACGCGCGACGGGAATGCCGAAGATCCAATCGATCCGGGGATCTGGAACATCGAACCGTGCGACTTCGCGCCGCCCGCGAAATGATGCCGGCGAACTACGCCTGCGAATCCGCGGCCTTTGCTCACGCCCTGGATATCGACGAACTTCTCGCCGTCGAAGATATCGACCAGCACGCGATCGCCAACCTTCGTGCTCGTCGCCATCGCCATCCGTAGCCGCCGCGGCGACTTCGATTCCGACTTCGCGAATGATGCGAACCGGCGGAAGGCTGTTCTTCGTCAGGTGACCGAGTTCAGCCTTGTTCAGCTTCGATTCCTTGATGAACTCCACGAGTCCGATCTGCGCCGCATCGTAGCCATCTTTGCTGGCCGTTTTGCGCTGCGTGACCACACATGGCCCCGCCTGGATCACGGTCGCGGGACGCACATCGCCGTTCGAATCGAACAGCTGCGTCATCCCGACTTTCTTTCCAATTATTCCGAGAACTGCCATTTTCTTTTCTCTCCCTCATCATGCCCGCGGTTAACCCGCTGGCGGCACTGTAGGTTCTGGATCGGCTATTTGCCGAATGCTTTGATTTCGACGTCCACGCCGGCCGGAAGATCGAGCTTCATCAGCGCGTCCACCGTCTGTTGCGTCGGCTCGAGAATGTCGAGCAGCCGCTTGTGTGTCCGGATCTCGAACTGCTCACGCGACTTCTTGTCCACGTGCGGGGAACGCAGCACCGTGTACTTGTTCTTCATCGTGGGCAATGGAATCGGCCCAGCGATCTGTGCGCCCGTACGCCGCGCCGTCTCAACGATTTCTCCGGTCGACTGATCAAGAATCTTGTAGTCGTAAGCTTTCAGCCGGATGCGAATTCTTTCTTTTCCTATCATTCGTTTTGTCTCAAAGAACCTGCGGGTTACTGCGTCCCGACCGTCAATGTTTTGTTACTGTGGCGCGGGCCATCCGCGCCACGTACTCAACTCTTAGTCCAAGATCTCCGAGATCGTGCCGGCGCCTACCGTACGGCCGCCTTCACGAATCGCGAACCGGAGTCCCTTTTCCATCGCCACCGGCGTGATCAGCTCAATCACCAGGCTCACGTTGTCGCCCGGCATCACCATCTCCGTGCCCGCCGGCAACTCCGCCACTCCCGTCACATCCGTCGTGCGGAAGTAGAACTGCGGACGGTAGCCCTTGAAGAACGGCGTATGACGCCCGCCTTCTTCCTTGCTCAACACGTAAACTTCGCCCTTGAACTTCTTGTGCGGCGTGATCGATCCCGGCTTCGCCAGCACCATCCCGCGCTCCACGTCTTCCTTCGCCGTGCCGCGCAGCAGCAGACCGGCGTTGTCGCCCGCCATGCCTTCGTCCAGCTGCTTCTTGAACATCTCGACGCCCGTCACCACCGTCTTGCGCGTCTCGCGGAAGCCCACAATCTCGGCTTCTTCGCCAACCTTCACCTTGCCACGCTCGATACGGCCCGTAACCACCGTGCCGCGTCCGGAGATCGAGAAGATGTCTTCGATCGGCATCAGGAACGGCTTGTCGATATCACGCGCCGGCAGCGGCACGTACTTGTCGACCGCATCCATCAGCGCATCAACCTGCTTTTCCCACTTCTCTTCGCCGTTCAACGCACCCAGTGCGGAGAGCCGTACTACCGGCAGATCGTCGCCCGGGAACTGATAGCTCTTCAGCAGTTCGCGTACTTCGAGCTCCACCAGGTCAAGCAGCTCAGCATCATCCACCGCATCGCACTTGTTCAGCGCGACCACGATATAGGGCACACCTACCTGACGGGCGAGCAGCACGTGCTCACGCGTCTGCGGCATCGGACCATCGGTCGCCGCGACCACCAGAATCGCGCCATCCATCTGCGCCGCGCCGGTGATCATGTTCTTGATGTAGTCGGCGTGACCCGGGCAGTCGACGTGCGCGTAGTGCCGGTTCGCCGTCTCGTACTCGACGTGTGCGGTCGCGATCGTGATACCACGCTCGCGCTCTTCCGGAGCGTTATCAATCGAATCAAAAGACCGGAACTGGATCTTCGGGTTGTGCTTCGACAATACCTTCGTGATCGCCGCCGTCAGCGTCGTCTTCCCGTGATCAATGTGTCCAATCGTCCCCACATTCACGTGCGGCTTACTACGATCAAATTTCTCTTTCGCCATTCTCTTTGCTCCTAAACCTGAATCCGAATCTTTATCTGCCTACTGCTTTGCCCTGAACGCGGGCGATGATTTCTTCCGACACCGAACGCGGCGCTTCTTCGTAACGCGCGAAGTGCATCGAGAAGGTCGCGCGTCCCTGGGTCGCCGAGCGCATCTGCGTCGCATAACCGAACATCTCGGAGAGCGGCACGAACGAGCGGATCACCTGCGAACCAGCGCGATGCTCCATGCCTTCAATGCGGCCACGGCGCGAGTTCAGGTCGCCAATGATGGCGCTCATGAAGTCTTCCGGAACCACCACTTCCACCGCCATCACAGGCTCGAGCAGTACCGGACTCGCCTTGCGTGCAGCTTCTTTCAACGCCATTGAGCCGGCAATCTTGAACGCCATTTCGCTGGAATCGACATCGTGGTAGCTGCCGTCGTACAGGACAGCCTTCACATCGACCATCTCGTAGCCGGCCAGCACGCCGCCTTCGAGCGCTTCCTTGATACCGTTATCGATCGGCTTGATGTATTCCTTCGGAACCGAACCGCCGGTGATGTCGTTCTCGAACTCGTAGCCTTTGCCCGGATTGGGTTCCAGCCGAATCTTCACGTGACCGTACTGACCGCGGCCGCCCGTCTGGCGAATGAATTTGCCTTCCGCCTCGGAAGCCTTACGGATCGTTTCACGATACGCAACCTGCGGCTTGCCGACGTTGGCCTCGACTTTGTACTCGCGCATCATGCGGTCGATGATGATCTCCAGGTGCAATTCGCCCATGCCGGAGATGATCGTCTGTCCGCTATCCGGATCCGTGTTCACGCGGAACGTCGGATCTTCCTGCGCCAGTCGCGACAGAGCCAAGCCCATCTTTTCCTGGTCGCCCTTCGTCTTGGGCTCGACCGCAACCGCAATCACGGGAGCCGGGAACTCGATCGACTCGAGCAGTACTGGATGGCTTTCATCGCAAATCGTGTCGCCAGTCGTAACGTTCTTCAGTCCGACGCAGGCGCAGATATCGCCCGCATAGATCTCGCTGATCTCTTCGCGCTTGTTGGCATGCATTTTCAGCAGGCGTCCAATGCGCTCCGAGCGGCGCTTGCTCACGATGTAAACGCTATCGCCCGTCTTCAGATGTCCGGAGTACACGCGGACGAACACGAGCTGTCCGACAAACGGATCGCTCATGATCTTGAAGGCCAATGCGGAGAACGGAGCGTTGTCTTCGGCCTTGCGCTCAACTTCCTGACCATTGTCAGGATCAACACCCTTGATTGCGGGAACGTCGAGTGGAGACGGGAGGAAATCCACCACGGCGTCGAGCAGCGGCTGCACGCCTTTGTTCTTGAAAGCTGTTCCGCAGATCACCGGGAACACCTTCAGCGCAATCGTGCTCTTGCGCAGCGAAGCCTTCAGCTCAGCCGGCGAAATGACTTCGCCTTCCATGTACTTGTGCAGCAGATTCATCGTCGTTCTCGACGATCGATTCCACCATCTGATTGTGGAAGGCCTGCGCCTTCTTCATCAGGTTTTCCGGAATCTCTTCGATCTCGTACTCGGCGCCCATGGTCTCGTCGTTGTAAATGACGGCCTTCATCTCGAACAGATCGATGGCGCCTTTGTAAGCGGCCTCTTGACCAACCGGCAGCTGGATCGCAACCGGACGCGCATTCAGGCGCTTGCGGATGGTATCCATCGCATGCTCAAAGTCAGCGCCCGTCTTGTCCATTTTGTTGATGAAGCAAATGCGCGGAACACCGTACTTATCGGCCTGGCGCCATACGGTTTCCGACTGGGGCTCGACGCCATGCACGGCATCGAACACCGCGACCGCGCCGTCAAGCACGCGCAGCGATCGCTCCACCTCGGCCGTGAAATCCACGTGGCCGGGCGTATCAATAATGTTGATTCGTACATCGCGCCAGGTACAGGTGGTAGCCGCGCTGGTAATCGTGATACCGCGCTCCTGCTCCTGCTCCATCCAGTCCATGGTCGCGGTTCCCTCATGCACCTCGCCGATGCGATGGGTCCGCCCCGTGTAGAACAGGATGCGCTCCGTCGTCGTGGTCTTACCCGCGTCGATGTGAGCCATGATGCCGATATTCCGGCAACGCGCTAATGGAACTTGTCTCGCCACTTCTAGTCCTTTACCGGCTCATAAAAAGAGGGCCGGCCCCTCACCCCAAAAACAGTTGCTAGTCGCCTTAGTCGTTCTGTCGTTAGCAAACAACGACTCGACTTACCACCGGTAGTGTGCAAATGCCTTGTTGGCTTCCGCCATGCGATGCACATCTTCGCGCTTCTTCACCGCGCCGCCGCGGCCGTTGGCCGCATCCAGCAATTCATTCGTGAGCTTGTCGGTCATGCCCTTTTCGGCGCGAGCGCGGGCATAACTGATGATCCAGCGAATCGCCAGCGACGTACGCCGATCGGGATTCACTTCCACCGGCACCTGGTAGTTGGCGCCGCCTACGCGGCGGGTCTTCACTTCCAGCAGGGGCTTGGTGTTCTCGACGGCCTTCTTGAAAATCTTGATAGCCTCGTCGCCGCCCTTTTCCTGCAGCTTTTCCATGGCGTCGTAGAAGATGCCGGAGGCAGTGCTTTTCTTGCCCTGCCACATCATGGAATTCACGAACTTCGTTACCAGCGTGGAGTTGTAGACCGGATCCGACTCCGTCCCGCGCTTTGAAATGTGACCTTTTCTTGGCATATCTAAATTCGCTTTCAGCTCTTAGCTTTCGGCTCTCAGCTATCCCGCTGGAGCTCGGAACCTTTGCCGTTAGCCAACGACTAACGACCAATCACTAACGACTAGCTTTTCGGGCGCTTCGCACCGTACTTCGAACGGCTCTGCTTGCGATTGGCAACACCCACCGCGTCCAGCGTTCCGCGCACCACGTGATAACGCACGCCCGGCAGATCCTTCACACGGCCCCCGCGGATCAGCACAATCGAGTGCTCCTGCAGGTTGTGGCCGATGCCAGGAATGTAGGTCGTGACTTCGATTCCATTCGTCAGACGAACACGCGCAACTTTGCGCAGCGCTGAGTTCGGCTTCTTCGGCGTCTGCGTGTACACGCGGGTGCAAACACCGCGCTTCTGCGGGGATCCCTGCAATGCCGGACTCGCCGTCTTGTACTTCGGCGCCGACCGGCCGCTCCGCACTAACTGATTGAAGGTAGGCACTCTTTGCTGCTCCTTTAAACACAGCCCGCGCTTGCCCGCCGCCGGACACACAATCCAGCATGCGGCGCCGCGATCGGGCGCGACTTCCTTTGACCTGGCTTATTTCGAGCCTGGCTGGCGCTCTTCACGCCATACTTCCCCCTTGCGCCTAAGCGCACCGGAGAAATTGCTTCTTGAGATCAGGGCGGCGACGGTGGCTTCTGCGAACCGAGAAACTCCGTTTCGTTCCCTGTTTCGCCTGCATACCCCCCGTTGGCCGGAGGAAGCGCAGGCACTTTCAGCGAGGTGACGCAGAACAGAAAGCAAATCCGTTCTGGACTTACCCTTTACAGCTCAGCTGCTTAGCGTCCTGGTAAAACCGGGGTGCTACAGACAGGCTAAACTTACTCGCAGAACCATATAAATATAACAACTAGGGCTGGGACCGTCAATGCTCGATTCGAAAAGCCCGATGCAAACCATCGATTTTCTAGATTACTCTCGCTGAATCGATGACCACGTGCCGAACAGCCTCACGTCTCGCCAATCACCGCTCCAATCCGCGACTCTCAGACTCAAATCGGCGACGGTCGGTGCCAATCACCACCAATCTTCACCAGTCATTCCGAGCGCAGCGAGGAAACCCTATAGCTCCGAAAAACTGTTCTTAATTAGATAGGAGACGATCCTGAAAGTCGCAATCTTCGGCTAACCCAGCTACCCACTAACCACTAGCCACTGTTTTACGACGAGAACGCCTCGTCGTACTCCTCCGGATCAATCCCATGATACGTCAGCGCGTGCTTCAGCCGGTTCCGCAGATCCGACGGCGTGCTCTCGATAAACGCCCGCACCGCGGTCTCCATCGAAACCTCATCCTCGCCATCATCGCCGGCCAGTCCCTCCGCGCGACTCGAAGCTGCCTCCTGCACCTCCGGACGCACCGGCGCCGGAATATCGCGCAGCAACTCCTCTACGATCGAATTCGCTTCATCGGACCACTTCATCGTCATACCTGTCTTTTCTGTAAATCCTTCGCCACACTATCTAACACGCCATTAATGAAGTTGACGGATTCAGGGCTGGAAAATTTACGCGCAATCTCAAGCGCCTCATTGATGATGACGGGCGCCGGCGTCTTCGGAAAACCCACAAATTCCGCCACAGCTGCCCGCATCACGTTCCGATCCACCGCCGCCATCCGCTCCATGCGCCAGTTCTCGGCATGCGTCTCAATCAGCTTATCGATCTCATCAGACCGATCGGTCGCCACTCGAAAAATATCATCGGCAAACCCGCGTACGCCTTCTTCGAGATCCTTGCGCTCTCCCCAGAAGGTCTTACGTACCTGCTCGGGCGATTGCTTCCCCATATCAGCCTGAAAAAGCATCTGCAGAGCCAGTTCCCGGGATTTGCGCCGTCGTACCCATTTTCGTTGCGAAGATGCGTAACTGTCATTCGGGTGCTCAGCGCCAGATCTTTATCGCAATCCGCAAATTTCAGGTGCTCGGTTAGCCTTGCCTTAGCTTGGGTGGATCGAAATAGGCTCTCGAGTGTCCCACAACCCGTGCCACCAGCTACCAGCTACCCAACGCTCGACTGAAGAGACCGAATTCGCTCATTGCCACTGGCGACTAACTTCTTCTTGAGCGTCGCCATCTCCACCGCCGCCAGCGCCGCTTCCCAACCTTTATTCCCAGCCTTCAATCCCGCGCGATCAATCGCCTGCTCGAGCGTATCGCAGGTCAGCACGCCAAACCCATGCGGCACGCCCGTCTCCTGCATCGACTGCCCAATCCCGCGCGTCGCCTCATTTACGATCACGTCATAGTGCGCAGTATCGCCGCGCAACAGGCAGCCAAGCGCAACCAGCGCGTCGTACTTGCCAGTCTCTGCCATCGTCCGGCAAGCACTTGGGATCTCGAACGCCCCCGGCACCCGCACAATCTCGATATCTTCATTCTTCGCGCCCGTGCGCTTCAGCGCATCGAGCGCACCCGCGAGCAGCCGCTCCGTGATGAACGAATTGAACCGGCTCACCACGATCCCGACGCGCAGCCCGGTCGAATCCAGTTCGCCTTCGGTCTGCTTATGACGCCAATCGGAGTTATAAGAAAAAATCGCGAGCTTTCCGTATCCGCCAGGAAGCTCCAGCGCGAACATGCGCGCGCCCCAATCCTGATCGCCAATCTCTTCGACAACTTTGAACCCGTGCCGCTGCGCTACTTCGTAGAGTTGATCGGCGCTGTCGGCCTCGATCACCAGATCGGCATCAGGAAATCCCTTCGCCCATGCCGATCTCGACGCCAGCCTCTGGCACCTCCAACTTCATGCCCTTGCTGCGGCGTCCTTCCCACATCTCTCCGCGCGCCAATCCGAGCGCAGAAAAAAACTCGGTCAGCGCCTTGTAATCCGCTTCCGATTTGGGAATCAACAGCTTGTGAAAGGACTTGATCATCCGCAGTTAGTTGTAACACAGACAGGAAAGTGAATTCACCACAGAGACACAGAGAAGAATTTTGCAATCGGGTAGATTGGTAATCGGGTAATTGAAGAACTATCAAAAGCTACTGTCATTTCGAGCGAGGGCGCGAGTACCAATCGCGCTCGAGTCGAGAGACCTATGACTTTTGCGTATCGCGCGCGCCTTGCTGTCGAGGAGCCTTGTGTCCTGAGCGCATCGAGGGAACCCTATTCCCTCCGACTCTCTTCACCGCGCGAAACGCGAAACGTGAAACGGCGTTAGCGGCCTTTGAACTCCGCCGCCCTCTTCTCCAGGAACGCCTTCGTCCCCTCCGCCTTATCTTCCGTCGCGCAGCTCACCGCAAACAGCGTCGCCTCCAGATACAGCCCCTCTGCCTGCGTCATCTCCATGCCTTTGTGCACCGCTTCCATCGCGTACTGAATCGCCAAGCGGAGCATTCGCGATAATCTTCTGCGCAATCGCTTCCGCGCGCGGAATCAACTCCGCCGCCGCAACTACTTCATTTACCAACCCGATCCGATGCGCTTCTTGCGCCGAGATCACCTCGCCCGTCAGCACCAGTTGCATCGCCAGTCCTTTGCCGACCAATCGTGGCAGCCGCTGCGTTCCGCCATATCCCGGGATGATTCCCAGCTTCACCTCTGGCTGTCCGAGCTTCGCATTCTCACTCGCCAGTCGCATCGTGCACGCCATCGCCAATTCGCACCCGCCGCCTAGCGCGAATCCATTGATGCACGCGATCACCGGTTTGCCCAGGTTCTCAATTCCATCCAGCACCGACTGACCCCAGTGCGTGTACTCCTTCGCCTCCACCGGATTCAGCTTCGCCAATTCATTGATATCCGCTCCGGCAATGAACGCCTTCTCGCCCGCGCCGGTCAGGATCACGACCCGCACTTCCGGATCGTCCTTCGCCGCCGTGAACGCCGCGCGCAGCTCTTGCATCGTGGCACGATTGAGCGCATTCAGCACCTTCGGCCGATTCACGGTCACATAGGCGATTGCGCCCTTCTTCTCGTATTGCAGATTCTCGTACGGTGGAACCACTGCGCTAGAAGCCATTGGGTCTCTCAGTCAGTCTTTCAGTCTTTCAGTTTTTCAGTCTTTCAGAAATCAGCGTTTATCTCGCGTTAATCAGCGGCTGAAGATTTACGTCTCCGTCTCTTCCGCCATCCCCCGCAGCGCCGCATCCTGCGCCACCGGCTTCTCCGGATTCGCATAGTCGTAAAATCCCTTGCCGCTCTTGCGCCCATACCATCCCGCCAGCACCATCCTCCGCAGCAACGACGGCGACGCGAACCTCCGCTCCTTGAATTCGTCGAACATCACGTGCGTGATGTAATACGTCGTGTCCAGCCCAACAAAATCCAGCAGCGTAAACGGACCCATCGGATAGCCGCAGCCCAGCTTCATCGAGGTATCGATGTCCTCGATCGACCCAACGCCCTCTTCGTACGCACGCACCGCATCCAGCAGATACGGCACCAGCAGCCGATTCACGATGAATCCCGTCTTATCGCTCGTGCGCACTGGCACTTTCCCGACCTTCTTCGCGAATCCGTACGCGCTCTCATACACCGCGGGATCCGTCGCGATCGTGCGCACCACTTCCACCAGCTTCATCAGCGGCACCGGATTAAAAAAGTGCAGCCCGACAAATCGCTCCGGCCGCTTCGTCGCCGTCATCAACTCGGTTACCGAAATCGACGACGTATTGGTCGCGAAGATCGCATCTTTCTTCACCACCGCGTCCAGCCGCTCATACAGCTTCTTCTTGTCCGGCACATTCTCGATGATGGCTTCAATCACGATGTCGCAATCCGCCATATCCTGCGCATTGGTCGTGCCCTTCAACCGCCCGCGGATTTCCTCTTTCTGTTGCGCGGTGATGCCGCCCTTCTCCACCGGACGCTCGGCAAACTTCGCCAGCGACTTCTCAATTCCCGCAAAGCCCTTGTCGAGGAAACGCTGCTCTGCCTCGAGCACCGTGACGTCGAATCCCGCCATCGCGCTCACCTGCGCAATCCCCGATCCCATCAGCCCGCAACCACACACGCCAACTTTCTTGATCGCCATCTTCTCTCCCAGCTGATCAGCGTTCATCTGCGTTGATCAGCGGCTAACCCGCTTCCACCACCATCGCGATCCCCTGCCCACCGCCAATACACGCCGTCGCCAGCCCATACTTCTTCTTCCGTCGTCCGCAACTCATGCAACAGCGTGATCACCAGCCTCGTCCCCGTCGCGCCCAGCGGATGCCCCAGCGCGATCGCGCCGCCATTCACGTTCACCTTCTCGCGATCCAATCCCAACTCTTTTTCGACCGCCAGATACTGCGCCGCGAACGCCTCGTTCACTTCGATCAGATCGATATCCTCGAGCTTCAGTCCCAGCTTTCTTCAGCGCCGCTCGCGACGCCGGCACCGGGCCCGATCCCATGATCTTCGGATCCACTCCCGCGATCCCCCAACTCACGATCCGTCCCAGCGGCTTCAGTCCGCGCTTCTGCGCATCGTCCATCTTCATCAGGACCGTCGCCGCGCCGCCGTCCACGATACCGCTCGCATTGCCCGCCGTCACTGTTCCATTTTTCCCGAACGACGGACGCAGCTTCTGCAACGCCTCGAGCGTGGTCTCCGGACGCAGATGATCGTCCGCCGCAAACATCTCCCCCGTCGCCTCGCCTTTCTTATTGCGCAACGGCACCGGCGTGATCTCCTCGCTCAACCGGCACGCCTTCTGCGCCTCACCCGCCAGTCGCTGCGAGCGATAAGCAAACTCGTCCTGCATCTCCCGCGTGATCCCCTGTTGCTCCGCGTACAACTCCGCCGTGTTCGCCATGTAGAGACCGCAGTAGCTGTCGAGCAGCGCGACCATCAGCGAATCTTCCAGCTTGCCTTCACCGAGTCCCACGCCCCAGCGCATCCCGCGGATCACGTGCGGCGCCTGCGACATCGACTCCATCCCGCCCGCCAGCACCGTCGTTCGCTTCGCCAACTGAATCATCTGCGCCGCCGATACCAGCGATTGCATTCCCGATCCGCACAGTCGATTCACCGTCAACGCTGGCGTCTCGATCGGCACCCCCGCCTGCAATCCCAACATGCCGCGCTCCATAGATCGAATCGCCTGAAGTCTGCTGCGCATTCCCGAAGACCACATGATCAATTTCATTGGCCTCAACGCCTGCGCGCTCGATCGCCGCCTTCGCCGCTACCGCTCCGAGTTCCTGCGCGGTGAAGTCCCGCAGTTTCCCGCAATAGCGCGCCATCGGCGTGCGCACGCCGCTCACAATTGCAATGTCTGTCATCACTACCCCACAAATGAGAAGAGAGCCGCTCGAACGTTCGTCCGAAAACCCGCTAGTGTACCAGCGCCATTAGACAGGCGACAACCGCCCAGAACCTCCGATTGGATGCTCCTTTAAATAGAAAGGAATTTCGAGGAGGAATGAGAAGAGCTAAACCGTAGCGCCCGCATGCGCATCCGGCACAACTGCCGTCAGCGTGAACGCGCCATTCGGACCTTCGAGTCTCGCGCGCTCCAGCGCCGCTTCCAGCCGATTGATGGCCTCAGTCACAATGTCTGCCGGCTCGAAATGCGGATGAATCACAACTTCCGCAATCCCTGCAGCCATCGGCAGCTCTTCTTTATGTGTACCCAGCCTGATGCTGCTCATCAGCTTGCGTAACTTATCCAGCACCAGCAGCGCATTCTTCTCGCCGGTATCGGCCAGCATCAGCGCCACCGAGGCAGTGTCATATCGAATCGCGGAATCGTTCTGTCGCAGGTTCGATGTCACCAGCTGCCCTATATCGCGCATCATGCTTTCCACCGCTGGCTCGCCCGCTTCTTTCACCATCGCAGTGGCCGAACCGAAGCTAAGCAACATCAGTGTTATCGGACTCTTCTGCACCTGCGCGCGCCTTACCTCCGCCAGCAGCACATCGAGGTACGACGCCCTTTTCAGCAGACCCGAATGTTCTTCCGTCACGGCGAGATTCTTCACCAGGCTGCGCAGCTTGGCATTGTTGACTGCCTGCACTACCTGCTCCGCAATCGTCTTCAGAACGACTTCATCCACCTTGCGCCACGTCCGCTGTCGATCCGACTGCTCCAGGATCACGATCCCCGTGTGCTCGTTGACATCGATAAAGGGCACCGCCATCAACGACCGAATCTCCAGCGTCGCCAGCGGACCGCGAATCGGGTTCAGTTCCGGCACCGCCGTTGTGTCCGTGACCACCACGGCGCCTTCCGCCTGAATACACAGGTTCTGCAGGAACGGAATTATCTTCACCAGCGAAGCCGTATCCGACTTCTTCACGCCCGGCGCGCAATACTCGATCACCGCCGTCGGCGGTTTGTCCGGCGATCCCAATCCCGCGACACACCGGCTCACATTCCAGTGACGTCCCACTTCGTTTACCGTCGTGAACAGCGCCGACTTCACCGTTCCCTGTCGCGCGATGTTGCGCGAAATTTCAGTCACGCGCGCGAAGTTATCAATCACCTTCTGCGTCGCGGCTCCTGCCTGCTCACTCGCTCCTTGCGCTGCAGCAGCCGATTCGTCGTACTTCGGACTGAATCCCGCCTTCGCATAAAGGTGACGCAGCTTATCGTTCTTTTCTTCTTCGCGCGGAAACAACCGATGCAGCCGCTGGATCCGATCCATCGCCTTTGGCTTCATCGAGTACTGCAGGAAGATCTCAGCCTGCAGCATCAGGTCCTCGAGCATCGTCGGTTCGTTTTCGTCCGTCGATGGGAGCTGCTGCTCTTGAGGAGCCGCCGTCTGCTCCGCCGGCTGCGTTTTCAGCACCGAAACAATACGCGTTCCGATCAGGTCGTAACGCCCGGGATCGATCTTCCCGCGCAGCATCTCCAGCCTCTGCTGATGGCCGGACTCGTACGCATCCACATCGACCGCGCGATCCAGGCAGTCGGCTGCTTTCAGAAAATTGTGTGCGGCAAAATTAAGATCGAACAGTCGCAGCAGCGTCTCGCAATATTCATGTTCGCGGTTGTTCGAGTTGTAGACGGTGCCGAGGTACTCGAGAAACGCAATGCCTGGCTGATTCTGTTGCGCGATCTCGTTCAACATCGCCAGGAACTCGCGCATCTTCTTGGATTTTTCCGCGTGCGACTGCAGCTCGCGCGCCAACTCGGCGGCCTTCACGTTCTCGTTCGCTTTCAGCCAAAGCCCAATAATCTTTCCGACTACTTCAATTTCGTCTGGATTGTTATCGAACAGCATCAGCGCCACTGGCTCAGCTTCATCCAGGCGCTTCAGATACAGCAGGCACTCCAGGTATTTCTTTTGCAGGTCCGCACGATCCCCGGTCCCATCCGCAAAGGGCTTCAGCGCCTTCGCCGCTCCCGCAACATCTTTATGCTGGATTAATTCCAGTGCATAAGCAGCGGCAATATCGCCGTTCATCGGATCGAGATCGAATGCCTTCTCGAAAGCCTCCGTTGGCGTCTTGCCTTCTTTTCGCAGGAACTGCCCCAGTTGGAAGAAAGAGGCGCCCGCACCCTTTCGATCCCCAACCTGTTCAGCAAGCGTCGCCTCGCGCCGGCAGACTTCGGTATTCGGCTCCAGCGCCATCATTCGCCGCAACGCTGTGAGCGCGCTTTGTTTGCGTCCTTGCGCAAGAAAGTCGGTAGCAGCCAGATCATAAGCTTCCAGCGCATCGCGCCGGGAGTTGTGCTTGTCGAACAACTGCGCCAGTCGGAAGGTACGTTCCGCCGTCACCCGGCCAAGCCGCAGCAATTTCTTGTAAGTAGTGCTCGCTTCCGAAACTCTGTCCGCAGCCAGGTAATGATCGAACGCATCCCCAAGCAGCAAGCTGGCCTGTCTCTCGCGATTCAGCGAAAGACAAATGTCCGCGGCGCGCTGCCGGACCGTATCTTCATTGGGGTCCAGGTCGAGCACGTTGACGAATTCGTCCAGCGCCTGCTCCAGTTTCCCTTTTTGCAGGTGCTTCTCCGCTTTTTCCAGGTGCTTGGAAACGTCCGGCATGATTTTCCGAAGAGTTTACCCCGGCGCAGCAGGTTCCAGCGTGGTTCTCTCGGGCTTGCTTATTGTATGCGTAGGCACCTACCCCAGCAATCAGCTGATCTGCTTCGACTTCCGCATGCGTACATGTACGCTCGCGTTTCTCGCGGCCGGCCCACAGCTACGCACTCCGCAGTAAAATTACCCGGGGGCCTTCTTGGAAAAGAAAATCTTCTGGGCGATTTTTATGGTGCTGGGCCTTATTGCAGACTTCACTCTGCCCCTGATGTGGAGTCTCATCCTTACCCTGCCCATCCTCGTCTTGAGTTGGTGGATCGCCTACCGCAGCGAATGGTTTTGATTCAGCCTTTAGCCATTAGCTCTTAGCATCTAGCTATTGCGGTTAGGTGGGTGACTAAATACTAGGAGCTAAATGCTAAGAGCTAATAGCTGCCTGCTTGACATTCGCCTTTTATTCGCTGATACTTACGCGTAATTCCCGTCTGGGGGTAGGTATGGCGCTTACCAAGCGGCAGCGGCAGGTTTACGACTACATCGCTGAATTTGTCCAGAAGAACGGATACTCTCCTTCGTTCGAGGAAATCGGCGAAGGCCTCGGCCTCAGCTCCCTTGCCACCGTTCACAAGCACATCTCCAACCTGGAGCGAAAAGGCCTGCTCCGTCGCGATTACAACCGCAGCCGCTCCATCGACTTGATCGCACCCAAAGGCAAACTCAAGCAGACTCTCAATGGATCCACCGGGATGGTGATTCCACTGATGGGTCGTATCGCCGCCGGGCGCCCAATTGAAGCGGTGGAAACTCCTGAGACCCTGTCGTTCTCCGACTTCACCCGCTCGAAGGATGTCTTTGCCCTGAAGGTTACGGGCGAGTCGATGAAGGATGAAGCTATCGTCGATGGCGATTATGTTCTCGTTGAGAAATCTGATATTGCCCAGAATGGCGATATCGTCGTCGCCCTCGTGGAAGGCTATGACGCCACCCTGAAGCGCTTCTACAAAGAAGGCGCCCAGATCCGTCTACAACCTTCGAACGCCGCCATGAAGCCAATCATGGTTCCTGCTGCTTCAGTGCAGGTACAAGGTCGCGTGATCGCCGTCCTTCGCAAGTATTGATTACATTCAATTGATCTAAGTGTAGTAATCCGAGCGCCAGCGAGGATCTGTCATCCCGAGCGCTAGCTCATGTGGCGCGGGTGCCCTCGGCCGCGTTCTTTCAACAGTGTCTTTGTCGTCACGAGCGGACGACGTTTCTGCTTGTCGTCACGAGCGGACTTAGTCCGCGAGGAATCTGTATTTGCCTTTGAAAGCAACTGTCATCCCGATCGCTAACATGGAGCACCACGAGTCTCATGTGGCGCGGGCGCCCTCGCCCGCGTTCTTACAAAGTGTCCTTGTCATCACGAGCGGACGTCAGTCCGCGAGGGATCTGCATTTGCCTTTGAAAGCGCCTGTCATCCCGAGCCCCAGCGAGGGAACCCTATCGCTACATCGAACTCCACCGAAGCAGGAGAAACCTGTGAGTCCGAGCGTAGCGAGGACTGTCATCCCGAGCGTAGCGAGGGAACCCTATTGCACCACCGCAATCCAGAAGATGCGGCTGCGACCAACCCACCAAAAGCAAAAAGCTCAGCCGCAGCTGAGCTTTTTCAATCCTGAAATAATTCCGCTTAGACGTGCTTCTGCAGGGCTTTCTCGATCGTTTCCTTCGGAACATAACCAACGATCTGTTCCGCAACCTGTCCGCCCTTGAAAATCAGCAGCGTCGGAATTCCGCGCACGTTATAGCGCTGGGGCGTAGAGACATTCTTATCGACGTCCATCTTCGCCACTTTCACCTTGCCGTTGTAGCTGCTGGCAAGTTCGTCCACCACTGGCGCAAGCGCCCGGCACGGACCACACCATGCTGCCCAAAAATCTACCATCACTGGCTGTTCCGACTTCAACACCGCCTGGTCGAAATTCGAGTCGGTAACCTCCAGAATCAATTCACTCGCCATCTCTCCTCCTGATCAGCTCTCTTCCTACAAGGTCTCGTGGTCGCCCAATTAGGGCTTTTCACCGTACCCTGGAACTCCCGCGGAATTCAATGGTAACACTTGCATTGGATGCTGAAGTAAGAGGAAGGTCGCAAGTGTGCCAGTCGGGCGTCGAACCGGGAATTATGTCCAAATTAAAAGCGCCCTGTTCCTTTCGGACCAGGGCGCCTTGGCAGCCCTCCCCCAGAACTGCCTTACTACAGGACGAATGCTACGGTCGAATGGCCCTCAAGTAAATATCACTTCCGTAATGTCACCGTAACTTGCTGGTAACGTGTTACTTCTCTAAATACACGAGAAAATCGGGAGAAACAGATACTCACAACGCCGTCGAGCGCAAGAACCTGCATCAAAATTAAGTCAAACACCGGATGTCCTTACCTCCGGTATGGAGACCCCTTGGCAGCCCGCATTCTTTTCGTCGACGACGAACCCGGAATCCGGCTCTCCCTCCCAGCCGTACTCACGATCCACGGCTTTGAAGTGACTACTGCCGGCAGCGTCGCAGAGGCCCTGGATTCCATGAACAAGTGGCCCTTCGACGTATTGATCTCTGATCTGAACATCGGCCACCCCGGAGATGGTTTCACCGTTGTGAGTGCCATGCGCCGCACCCAGCCCGAATGCGTAACCCTGATTCTCACCGGCTATCCCGCGTTCGAAACCGCACTCCAGGCCATTCGCAGCCAGGTAGATGATTACCTGATTAAGCCGACTCCCGTGGAAACGCTGGTCAGCGCAATCGAAAAAAAGTTGGAAAAACGCCAGCCCCATCATCCCATTGAACTCAAGCGAGTTCCGCAACTCCTTCGCGAGAACGCCGTAAATATTGCGGAAGCTGCTGCCGCAGACCTGGCGACGGATAATCGCGCGTTTCGCCCTGCTGATCATCGCAAACACCTCACAGAATTAATCCGTGAGTTGGCTGACGATCTCGAAGCCCCGGCTACCGCGCCTGCTCTGCCTAAGGTTGTCCATGGTTTCGGGCGCACTCAACAGCGGCTAGGACTTTCCCTCTCCGACACGATCGAGAAGATCGACGTTTTGTGCCGCCATATTCACGGAACCATTCAGGCCAACCTCATCTCTGTGGACGTAAGTTACCTGGTACTGGATCTACAAAACATCTCGGCCATCCTTATCTCTCTCATCCGCGAGACGGCTCGCTCCGAGTCCCGCCCAGCCCCCGCCGCATGATCACCGGCCTTGTCACCGCCATAATTTGGCGGTCTCGTCTACAATGTTGCGATTACCTCAATAACACCCAAGACCCATATGACTGATAACGCGAATCAAGTCCCGACAGTTGAATCGATTGCACCTCGGGTTTTCACGGTGATCGCTAAGCAAAAACGAATTCCCGTGGAAAGCGTGACCATTGAGAGCACCTTCGCGGAGTTGGGCCTCGACTCCCTCGATAGCGTGAACATGCTCTTTGACCTGGAGAGCGAATTTGATATTTCGATTCCCGATGAAGAAGCGCGGAACATCAAGACAGTGCGCGAAATGGTGGAAGGTGTTCGTCAGTTAGTCATCACGAAATCGCAGTCGGAGCCACAGCCGGCAGGCGGCCAATAATCCCCGGGATATCTTCACTTACTTGAATCGCCGCGTAGCCATCACCGGAATCGGCATCATCTCGGCCTTAGGCAAGAATCTCGCGGAGAACTGGAACGCCCTTGCCGAAGGCCGCTGCGCCATCGGTCCCATCACCATCTCCGACGTTTCTTCCTTAAAATTTCAAAATGGCGCCGAGGTCCCCGGCTACGACTCAGCCGCATATTTTCCCGGAAATCAAGCGGACTTCCTCGACCGCTTCGCCCAATTTGCCGTGATCGCCGCGCGCGAGGCGGTTGCCGCATCCGCGCTCGATTTTCGCGGAGATCTCTCCGACAAGACCACCATCATCACCGGATCTTCCATCGGTGGCCAGAGCAGCCAGGACGCAGGCTTCTGGGCCGTCTATCACGAGCGCCAGAACCGCGTGCATCCGCTCACCATTCCGCGCACTATGCCGAATGCCGGTGCCAGCGCCATTTCCATGGAGTTCGGGATTCGCGGCCCGGCCTACAACATCTCTACTGCGTGCTCTTCCTCGAATCACGCCATCGGCCAGGCATTCTGGGCCGTTCGTGCCGGAATCGCCGACGTTGCCATCACCGGCGGTTGCGAGGCGCCGCTTAGTTTCGGAATCCTCAAAGCATGGGAGGCAATGCGCGTCGTCTCCCCCGATACCTGCCGTCCCTTTTCGCGTGACCGCCGCGGCATGATTCTCGGTGAAGGCGCCGCGATGCTCGTGCTGGAGCCGCTCGACGCTGCTCGCGCTCGCGGTGCTCGCATCCTTGGCGAGATCATCGGCTTCGGAATGTCCTCCGACGCCTCACACATCACAAAGCCCGCCCCCGAAGGCGCTGCTGCCGCCATCCGCAAAGCGCTCGACGATGCTCAACTTCAGCCCGAACAGATCGGCTACATCAACGCTCACGGCACCGGCACTCCGGTCAACGATCCCATGGAGACCTCGGCCATCCGCGCCGTCTTCGGCACCTATGCCGACAAGCTTCCGATCAGCTCAACCAAGTCCATGCACGGACACGCACTCGGCGCCGCCGGATCGCTCGAAGCCGTCGCGACTCTCATGGCACTCGCCAACTGCACATTGCCTCCGACGGCGAACTACACCACTCCCGATCCCGAATGCGATCTCGACGTCATCCCCAATCAAGCCCGCCAGGCGCGCGTCGAATATGCGCTTTCCAATAGCTTCGCTTTCGGCGGCCTGAACGCAGTCCTCGCCTTCCGCCGCGCCGAATAGTGTTTCTTTGGTTTTGTCATCACGAGCGAACTGTAGTCCGCGAGGGATCTGCAGTTTTGGGATTGCCGGTGAAACCCACTCGCCCCCGAGTGGGCCGTTCGCGAAGCGAACGTATGGATGAATCTGGGCAGCGTTCCTCCCGCGTCGCACTCGTCGCTCCCATTCCGAGCGCAGCGAGGAACTGTCATTCCGAACGCAGTGAGGGAACCCTATGCTCACCACGATGTTCACGAGCGGACTCTAGTCCGCTGCCCGCGTCGGCCTCATCGCTCCCATTCCAAGCGCAGCGAGGAACTGTCATCCCGAACGCAGTGAGGGAACCCTATGCTCACCACAATTTTCCAATTGCTGGTGGCGCGAGCGCCCTCGCCCGCGTGCGGCAGTTCTGCTCTTGCCTTGTCATCACGAGCGGACTCTAGTCCGCGAGGGGTCTAGCATTTTTGAATGCCGCGAGGCGGCGAGTGCGATCCAGACGTGGCGCGGGAGCCCGCTTGCCTTTGCTTCTTCTGACAACTGACAACTAGCAACTAACAACTGTAATAATCCCCTCATGCCCGAACTCACCGCCGACGAACTCCGCCATCTCCTCCATCTCGAACCGCTCACCATCGAAGGCGGCTATTTCCGCGAGACGTACCGATCCACCACTCAAATCCCGCATTCAGCGCTCTCATCCGCATACACCGGCCCGCGCGCCTTCTCTACCTGCATCTACTACCTGCTCACGCCCGACACCTTCTCCCTCATCCATCGCTTGCCCGGCGAAGAGATCTTTCACTTCTATCTCGGCGACCCCGTCGAAATGCTCCAACTCCACACCAACGGCCGCGGTGAACTGATCACCCTCGGCTCAGATCTCCGTTCCGGCATGCGCCTGCAGCACATCGTCCGCGGAAATGTCTGGCAGGGGGCTCAATTGAAAGCCGGCGGCCGTTTTGCCTTGATGGGAACCACCGTCGCTCCCGGCTTCGACTACGCCGACTACGAAGCCGGCAACCGAGACGAACTCTGCCGCCAGTTCCCCGCTTTCGGCGATCAAATCTGTGTATTGACTCGAACGTAATGAGAAATCCGGCGCCTACTTACCCGGGGCAGCCGACCGCGGCTGATGGGTTCTAAGTCTTCGACCATGGCGGCACCACGCCCGTCATGCGCGCATATGCGACCAGTTGTCCCATGTGCTCGTTCGCATGCACAAGGATGCGCAGATACATTCCATCCACCGTCGCGTCTCGATCCGCGATATGAACCTTGCGCGTAAGATCTGCCGGTTTCTCTGCCAAGTGCGCTTCCTTCACTGCATCCAGCGACCGTTTCAGCCAGCCGATGACTTCCGCCTTAGACGTAACCGTCTTGTCCATGCCCTCTTTCAAGTCCACGGGCATCTTCGGACCTGTCACACTCAGCAGATAGAAGTTGGCCATAACGATGTGCATGTACACTTCGCTCGTCGAGCGCACTCCGGGCGCGGGGCGCCACGCAAACTTGTCGGCCGGTGTCGCCTCAGCCAGCGCAATCAACTGCTGCGATACGTGTTTCCACTCGCCGTCATATCCCTGCCAAATTCCTTCCGGAGCTGTTTGCGCCAGCGACAGCAGGCTGCTCAACCCAAGGCATACGGACAGCAAAAGCGCTTTCATGCTTACCTCCTCGCGATACGCACATCCTAAAACAGCATCTCTCCCGCAAATAGATCGCATTGGAAAACATACTCACAATTTTCCGATGTATACTCACCCATCCCATGGCCCTGACTGCCGGAACGACGCTCGGGCAGTACGAAATTATCGAACCCCTTGGCGCAGGTGGAATGGGAGAGGTGTATCGCGCGCGCGACACGCGCCTGAAGCGCGACGTTGCCATCAAGGTCCTGCCCGAATTCCTTACGTACGACCGCCACCGCCTGCAGCGTTTCGAACTCGAAGCACGCGCCGCCGCGGCCCTGAACCATCCCAACATCCTCGCCGTCTACCAGATGGGAACACACGAGGACCTGCAGTATCTCGTTTCGGAATTGCTGGAAGGCGAGACCCTATGGGAGCGGCTCCGGCGCGGCCCCTTGCCCGCGCGCAAGGTAATCGATTACGGCGTGCAGATCGCCAACGGACTCGCCGCGGCTCACGAAAAAGGAATCGTTCATCGCGATCTAAAGCCCGAAAACCTGTTCATCACCAATGACGGCCGCATCAAGATCCTCGACTTCGGCCTCGCCACCATGGTCCAGCCCGACGAATCTGATCCCGACCGCGCACCCACCCTCATGCTGCACACCAAGCCTGGCCTGGTAATGGGAACCGCCGGTTACATGGCCCCCGAACAGGTGCGCGGCAAGAAAGCGGACGCGCGTTCCGACATATTCGCCTTCAGCGCAATCCTCCAGGAAATGATCACCGGCGAGCGCACCTTCCAGAAGCCAACCTCAGCCGAGACCCTCACCGCAATCCTCAATGAAGACGCGCCTGCAATCACCGAACTCGCTCCCGCTGCGCCTCTCGGATTGCAACGAATCGTGCAGCGCGGCCTCGAAAAAAATCCCGAGCAGCGCTTTCAGTCTGCCTCTGACATGGCCTTCGCTCTCGAAGGATTGTCGGATTCGGGCACATCGGTCGTCGCAGTTCGTCCGCAGGTCGAAAAATCCAAGCGTCGCTTCATGGGCGCGATCGCAGCCGCTGCGATCCTGATCCTGGCGGCCCTCGCATATTTCCTTACTCGCGCAACGCCTGTTCCCAGGGTTTCCAACTACGTTCAACTCACTCACGACGGGCGGCAAAAATCCCTGATTGGCACAGACGGTTCCCGCCTTTATCTCGAGCTCGGAACCAGCGCTCAATCGAGCATTGCCGAAATGTCTCTATCAGGCGGAGATGTGCGGAGCATTGATCATGTGCCTTCGCCCAATATGGTTCCTGTTGCGCTGTCGCCGGATGGTTCTGAACTTCTCGTCGTCGATGGCCACGGCGTTCCTCCCAGCGGACCGCTCTGGACCCTGCCCGTTCTCGGCGGATCGCCACGCCGCCTTGCAGATACCTCAGGCGAAGACGCCTCCTGGTCCCCCGACGGAAAACTGCTCGCATACACCGCCGCCGGCAGCATATTTATCGCGGACGGTGATGGCACGCGGCCTCGCAAGCTCCTCAGCATAAAGAGCCAGGTTTCCAACCTTAACTGGTCGCCTGACGCGACTCACTTGCGATTCGATACGTCGGAAGGCTTCGACATCGGCGGCCAGCACCTTACTTGGGAAGTCTCCGCCGACGGAAAAGAACTGCATCAACTCTTCGCCGGATGGCACGATCCTCCCGACGAGTGCTGCGGCAAGTGGACCGCCGACGGAAAATACTTCGTCTTCCAATCGCACAGTCAGATCTGGGCTCTTCCCCAGGAACACGCTTTCTTTCGGCGCGAGCCGAAGCCCGTTCAGCTGACCTCCAGTCCCATGTCTTTGTACTCGCCCATTCCCGGCAAGGGCGGAAAAAAACTTTTCGTTGTTGGGCGCACCTACCGCGGCGAACTCACCCGCTTCGACGCTAAGTCAGGCCAGTTCTCTCCCTTTCTCTCAGGAATTTCCGCGGAGTATCTCGATTTCTCCAAAGACGGTCAGTGGGTCGCCTACACATCGTATCCCGATGGAGTCATCTGGCGCAGCAAGTTGGACGGCACTGAGCGCTTGCAGCTTACCTACCCTCCCTTGTATGCGGTAATGCCGCGCTGGTCTCCGGACGGCAAACAGATCATCTTCTTCGAATTCCCTGAGAGTTCTTCGAAGCCCGCGCGCATGTACGAAGTGCCCGCCGATGGCGGAAGTCCCAAAATCCTGCTTCCTGATGATCCGCACCATCAGCAGGATCCGAACTGGTCGCCCGACGGTACCAAGATCATCTTCGCCGGCGATGCCAACGACGCGGCCAACGCCGCCTCTGCTCCCGCGATCCGCGTGCTCGATCTCGCAACGCATCAGGTCTCTGCTCTGCCCGGATCGCAAAATCTCTTCTCGCCGCGCTGGTCTCCCGACGGAAAATACATCGTCGCCATCACCTCCGACTCCACCCGCCTCATGCTCTTCGACGTCGAGACCCAATCGTGGACTGAACTCGCCAAGGGCAGCATGGGCTGGCTCAACTTGTCGAAGGATGGTCAATACATCTACGTCCTCGATTTCAACGGCGCCGGTGCAGTCCTTCGCACTCGCATCGCCGACCACAAAACAGAGAAAGTCGCCGACCTCACGAACCTTGTGATCACTGGCCGATTCGGCGGAGGGTTATCTATCTCCCCGGATAACTCACCCTTACTTCTCCGCGACACAGGAACCCAGGACATCTACGCCTCGACTGGGAATTGCCTTAGACACCTAAGCTACTTCAGTTCCGAGCGCAGCGAGGATTGTCATCCCGAGCGTAGCGAGGGAACCCTATTCGCACCACAACTCTCAGGTGGCGCGGGCGCCCTCGCCCGCGTGTGAGCATCAGGACTGGTTTACGGGTGCCCCATCCAAGCCCTCTTTTGGCTTGGATGGGGGGGTTGACTCTGATTTGTGATGTTGACTTTTTGTTTGTCATCACGAGCGGACGCCAGTCCGCGAGGGATCTGCATTTGCCTCCGAAAGCAACTTCCGTTCGAGCGTAGCGAGGATTGTCATCCCGAGCGTAGCGAGGGAACCCTATTCGCACCACGACTCTCAAAGGGGCCACGTGGCGCGGGCGCCCTCGCCCGCGTGTGAGCATCAGGGCTGGTTTACGGGTGCCCCATCCAAGCCCTCCTTTGGCTTGGGTGGGGGTTTTGACTCTGATTTGTGGTGTTGACTCTGATTTGTGATGTTGACTTTTTGTTTGTCATCACGAGCGGACGCCAGTCCGCGAGGGATCTGCATTTGCCTCCGAGAGCAACATCAGTTCCGAGCGCAGCGAGGATTGTCATCCCGAGCGCTAGCGAGGGAACCCTATTCGCACCACGACTCTTCAAAGGGTCCACATGACGCCACTCCGCAAGGATCTGCACTTGCCTTCGAAAGCAACTTCACTTCCGAGCGCAGCGAGGATTGTCATCCCGAGCGTAGCGAGGGAACCCTATTCCCACCACGACTCTCATGTGGCGCGGACGCCAGTCCGCGAGGGATCTGCATTTGCCTTCAAAAGCGACTCCCGTTCCGAGCGCAGCGAGGATTGTCATCCCGAGCGCAGCGAGGGAAGCCTATTCTCACCACGAGTCCAGCAAGGCCTCCCCAACTACCCGCTACCAACCACCTCTCCTCTCATCTAATCTGCATACAGGGAGAACTCACACTTGGGCATTGCCGTATCTTCACCACCGGCCTCCGATCACTTCGACGGCGAACGTTATTACAATCCAACTCTCCCGCAAGGATTTCTTCCCTCGATCTCGAGCGTATTCAAACTACTCCTCGAAAAACGAAGCAAGTGGCCAAAATCCGTCTCCAACACTGCCGTCCCCAAGTTGAATGAGAAGCTCGCCTCCAACGACGTCGCCATCACCTTCGTGAACCACGCGACATTTCTCATCCAATTCGCTGGCCTGAATATCCTCACCGACCCCGTCTGGTCTCGACGCGTCAGTCCCTTTCGTTGGCTTGGTCCAGCCCGTGTACGAAAACCTGGCGTTGCGTTGGATGAGCTCCCGAATATCGGCCTCATCCTTCTCACTCATAATCACTACGACCACATGGATCTGGACACACTAACGAAGCTCAACCAGCGTTTCGCACCCACCGTGCTCGTTTCGACAGGAAACAAGGCACTCCTTCGCTCCATCGGATTCGAAGACGTGCACGAACTCGACTGGTGGGACGAAACACAAATCAATCCCACTCTCAAGATCACTTTCGCTCCCACTCAACACTTCTCCGGACGCAGTCTGTGGGATCGTCAGAAGAGTCTCTGGGGCAGCTATATGCTTCACTATCGCAACCGCCTCATCTACTTTGGCGGTGACTCCGGCTATTCCACGCACTTCTCGGACATCAGACAGAGGCTCGGATCACCCGACCTCGCACTTCTGGGAATTGGAGCCTACGCACCGCGTTGGTTCATGAAGCCCATGCACATGAACCCTGAAGAAGCCGTCCAGGCACATCGGGACCTTGGATCCAGGCAGAGCATCGGCATGCACTTCGGAACTTTTCAATTGTCCAGCGAGGCGATCGATCAGCCGCAGATGGATCTCGAATCCGCTCTCTCGCACAACGGCGGCTCTGGTGAGCAGTTTGTAATTCTTGAGGAAGGCGAAACCCGCATCTATTGAAACGGAGCTGCTAGTCGGACCCAAAATGTTGTCAAGCCCCAGATTTTGCCGAAATCTCCGCAACCGTCTCATTCCATTCCAGAAATAAACTTCTCGAAAGTGTCTAGTACGCCCCATGCAATTTGTCACAATGTAAATAGGCTTGGGACTCGACGATCTTGCGGTTTACCGGTTTACCGGTTTTCTGCTTTTTCTGGCTCCGAACTACCGGCTACTGTACGTAAGTCCTTTGTTATCCGCTAAGCAGGCATTAAGTCTTTTGTTATGCGCTATGTACAATCACAGACCGGCTAAGTCCTTTGTTTGTCGGTAGGGAGGGAGAGGGGGTCCCATGTGTAGGTACACGTCGAGCACATACCTGACAAATTGAACCGACCGCGGGAGATTCGTTCCAGAGCAACAAAAAGGCCGCCAACCGGCGGCCTCACTGAGCGACTGATGAACTGACAGACTGAAAGACTGATGAACTGAAAGACTGATCGACTGAAAGACTGACGGACTCGCTTACTTCTTCTCGGCGACTTCGATTCGAGTTTGCGCCTTGGCAAGGGAGCCCAGTGCCTCGCGGCACTCTTCTTCCGATTTGCCGTCGGCAAGCTTCTTCTCGGCACGCACCTTCGCTTTTTCGGCGCGCGCCACATCGATCTCTTCTGGACGCTCGGCGGTTTCCGCCAGGATCGTCAACTTGTCGGGAAGCACTTCGGCAAAGCCCCACGCCACCGAAATCCGGTTGGTAACGCCGTGAATTCGATACGAGATTTCGCCAACTGCGAGCTCGCTGATCAGCGGCGCGTGCCCCGGCAGGATGCCCATATACCCGTTTTTTCCGGGAATCTGGGCTTCCTCGGCGGAGTCTTTCACCACCAGGCGTTCCGGCGTAACGATTTCGATTGCAAATGTGTCTGCCATATCGCTTTTGGCTCTCCGCTATCAGCTTTCAGCTGCCGGTTCTCGCCGATAGCCGATGGCCGACAGCCGATAGCTCTTACGCAGTTACTGCTTTCAGTTTTTCGGCCTTTTCGAGCACCTGGTCGATCGTGCCGACCATGTAGAACGCCTGCTCCGGAACATCGTCGTGCTTGCCTTCGATGATTTCCTTAAAGGCCTTCACCGTGTCGGCGATCTTCACATACTCGCCCTTGAAGCCGGTGAACTGCTCGGCAACGTGGAACGGCTGCGAAAGGAACTTCTGTACTTTGCGAGCGCGCGCCACCACCAGCTTGTCTTCTTCGCTGAGTTCGTCGATGCCGAGAATCGCGATGATGTCCTGCAGATCTTTGTACTTTTGCAGAATTCGTTTCACGCCCTGCGCCACGTCGTAATGTTCTTGTCCGACAATGTGTGGATCGAGAATGCGCGAGGTCGATGCCAGCGGATCGACGGCGGGATAAATGCCCAGCTCGGTCAGCGCGCGCGAAAGCACAGTCGTCGCGTCGAGGTGAGCGAATGTCGTCGCCGGCGCCGGATCAGTTAAGTCGTCGGCAGGCACGTAAATCGCTTGCACCGACGTTACCGAGCCTTTCTTCGTCGAAGTGATCCGCTCTTGCAATTCGCCCATTTCCGTTGCCAGGTTCGGCTGGTATCCGACTGCGGATGGCATACGTCCAAGCAGCGTGGATACTTCAGCGCCCGCCTGTGTGAAGCGGAAAATGTTGTCGATGAAGAGCAGCGTGTCGGCGCCTTCCTCGTCGCGGAAATATTCGGCGACGGTCAGCCCCGTCAGCGCGACGCGCAGACGCGCCCCTGGAGGCTCGGTCATCTGCCCATAAATCAGCGATGCCTTCGAGGCGTTTGAGTCGCCAGGCTTGATCACGCCCGACTCGCTCATTTCCAGCCATAAATCGTTGCCTTCACGCGTGCGCTCACCGACGCCCGCGAACACGGAGAATCCGCCGTGCTGCTTCGCAACGTTGTTGATGAGTTCCATGATGACGACGGTCTTGCCCACACCCGCGCCGCCGAACAATCCGATCTTGCCGCCCTTCAGGAACGGCTGCACCAGATCGATGACCTTCACTCCGGTCTCGAACATCTCCGCGCTCGTTGCCTGTTCGTCAAAGGCAGGGGCCGGACGATGGATCGGCATCGACACGTCCGAGTTGATCGGACCCAACTGGTCCACAGGCTGACCGATCACGTTCATCACGCGCCCTAGCGTCGGACGACCCACAGGCACGCGAATCGGACCGCCCTGGTCGATCACCTTCATGCCGCGCACCATGCCTTCGGTGGCTTCCATCGCCACGCAACGCACGCGACCTTCGCCAAGGTGCTGCTGCACTTCAAGGACGACGTTGATCGGTTCCGGCACATTGAAGCCGTCGCTGACTACACGCAACGCTTCGTAAATGGGAGGCATGGTCGCTTCCGTGAACTGGACGTCAACCGCCGGACCTGAAATCTGAATGACTCTTCCGATATTTTCTGCCATATAAATTCCGTTTCACGTTTCGGGTTTCAAGTTTCACGTCCCAAGGCTCCACGGTACAAAATCGTGAAACGCGAAACGTGTAACGTGAAACGCTCTTACAGCGCTGCCGCGCCGCTCACAATCTCAATAATCTCTTTCGTGATCGATGCCTGCCGCACGCGGTTCATGCTCAGCGTCAGCGAGTCGATCATGTCGTTCGCATTGTTGGTGGCTGCATCCATCGCCGTCATCCGCGCCGCATGTTCCGCTGCAACCGATTCCAGCGCTGCACGCAGCAACTGCACCGACACATACTTCGGCAGCAAGCTGCGAAACAGCTCCTCTGGAGACTGCTCGTAGATGTAATCCACCTCCGCGGTTCCGAACTCCGCCGCATGGCGATCGATCTCCCGCGTGTCAGGCGGTCGCGGACTCACGCCCGCTGTCGCGGCGGCTTCCACTTGCCGCTTACGCTCAACTTCGGTAGGCGATTCTCCATGAACCAGGCTCGTCTCCGCGACCTGCTCGATCGGCAACACCCGCTCCACCACCAGTCGCTGCGAAATCACCGACTTGAATTCGTTGTAGATCAGGTAAACCGAATCGATCTCTTCCTTCGTATACGCGTCAATGATGACGTTTGCGACGCGATTCGCTTCTGCAAAGTCCATGTGGCTGAGATAGTCGACCTGTTCGGCCAGAACCTGGATCTGTCCGCCACGCTCTTCGCCGCGCTTCACTACGGGATAGCGCCGCCGGTAAAACTCGCGAGCCTTGCGGCCGACTGAAACGATATCGATCGTCTTGCCTTCTTTTTCTTCGATGAAGCGATGCGCGGCTTTCAGAATGTTGGCATTGAAGGCGCCAGCCAGGCCTTTATCTCCTGTGACCACGATCAGCAGAACCCGATTTTCCGGCCGCTGGATCAGCAACGGATGCTTCGGCTGTCCAGTTTCTGGATCATAAATTTCCGCTCTCGACACTAGCGACTTCAGCACATTGTTCAGCATCTGCGCATACGGGCGCGCTGCCAAAGCGCGATCCTGCGCGCGCCGCAGTTTCGCCGCCGAGACCATCTTCATGGCCTTGGTGATCTGCCTGGTGCTGCGCACGCTCCGAATTCGCCGCCGAAGATCGAGTACATTCGCCATGGCTTATCTCGCAACTGCTGCGGTTGCGGCTTCGCGCTCGTGCACGAACCGCTCTTTGAACTCCTTCAAAGCTTTGTTCATATCTGCTTTGATCGTGTCGTCGAGCGCCTTCTTGGTCTCAATCGTCTCGAACAGTTTCGGATACGTCGCCTCGACGTATGGATACAGACCCTTCTCAAACTCGCGGCATTGATTCACTGGGATGTCATCGAGATGACCGTTCGTGCCTGCGTAAATGATCAGAATCTGCCGCGAGAACGGCAGCGGCTCGTACTGATCCTGTTTGAGGATTTCAGTCAGGCGCTGTCCGCGATTGAGCTGCGCCTGGCTGGCCTTGTCGAGATCACTGGCGAACATCGCAAACGCCGCCAACTCGCGGTATTGCGCGAGATCCAGCTTCAGGCTCGCGCCCACTTGCTTCATCGCTTTGATCGCCGCCGAAAATCCGACGCGGCTCACCGACAGACCTACGTTCACAGCCGGACGAATACCAGAGTTGAACAGATCGGTTTCCAGGTAAATCTGGCCATCGGTAATCGAAATCACGTTGGTCGGAATGTACGCGGAAACGTCGCCCGCTTGCGTTTCAATGACGGGCAATGCGGTGAGCGATCCGCCGCCGTTTTTGTTGCTGAGCTTCGCCGACCGCTCCAGCAACCGGGAGTGAAGATAGAACACATCTCCGGGATACGCTTCGCGGCCCGGCGGACGTCGCAGCAGCAGCGAGATTTCGCGATATGCGGCCGCGTGCTTGGAAAGATCGTCGTAGATCACCAGCGCATGGCGCTTGCTGTCGCGGAAATATTCGCCAATTGCAGTTGCCGAATACGGCGAGATGTACTGCATCGGAGCCGGCTCGGACGCCGACGCAACGACGACGATGGTGTACTCCATCGCGCCGTGATCCTCGAGGATCTTTACCACTTGCGCCACGGAAGAGCGCTTCTGCCCGATCGCGCAATACACGCAGATCAGGTCCTTGCCCTTGCTGTTGATGATCGTGTCCAGGGCGATGGCGGTCTTTCCCGTCTGGCGGTCTCCGATGATCAACTCGCGCTGTCCGCGGCCAATTGGGATCATGGCGTCGATCGCCTTCAGACCAGTCGCCATCGGCTCGCGCACAGGCTGGCGATCAATAACGCCGGGAGCAAGTCGCTCCACCGGATTGAACTGCGTGGTCGCGATCGGACCCTTGTCGTCGATAGGCTCTCCGAGCGCATTCACCACGCGGCCAATCATCGCGTCCCCAACGGGAACGCTCATGATGCGCCCGGTACGCTGGACTTGGTCGCCTTCTTTGATCTCGGTGTAGTCGCCGAGCAGCACCGAACCGACCTGGTCTTCTTCCAGGTTCATGGCCAGACCGGCAATACCGTGCGGGAACTGCAACAGTTCGCCTGCCATTACTTTGTCGAGGCCATGCAGTCGCGCAATACCGTCACCGAGGGTGATCACGGTTCCGACTTCGTCCACCGCGAGCTTCGACTCGTAGTTCTCGATCTGGTCCCGGATTAACTTCGTAATCTCGTCTGCTTTAATTTGTGCCATAGGACTTCGCTATTTTCTTTTCGCTTACGTACTTTGAATTTCCCTGCGCAGTAAAAACTAATCGAAGAGCCGGAACGTCACGCGGCTACACGCTTACCAGTTCTTCACGGAGCCGTTGCAGCTGACCATGCACCGATCCGTCGTAAATCGTGCTGCCGAGCTGCACCACGGCTCCACCCAGCAGCTTCGAATCAATCACATACTTGGCCTGAATACGCTTGCCGGTCAGCTGAGAAATCTGGCTCTCCAACTCGCGCTTTTCCTGGTCGGACAAATCGCGCGCCGTAGAGATTTCAGCCTCTGCAAATCCGAGCCGATCGTTAATCTCGTGCTGAAACTCAGCAACAATGTCGTCGAGTTGCGATACGCGCCGATGATCGATCAACACCGCGAAGAAATTCCGCACCTGGCGTGACGATCCCAGCTTCTGCACCAAACCATCCAGCACTGCACGCTTTTGTTCAGCTGGAATGGAAGGATCTTCCCAGACCCGGCGGAGCTCGATATTGTCCTGCACCAGTTGCTGCACTGACCGGACTTCCGACACGGTCGTGTTCGGGTCCAGCTTCATGCTGAAGACCACATCAGCAAAAGCGCGAGCGTAGCGGCTTCCGATAGCGGACATCAGCCGTTTTCCTTTCCGTTCCGTCCCGACTCCGACAACTGCTTGCCGAACCCGCGAACCAGCGCCTGATCAGTATTGGGATCGATCCGGATTTGCTTTTCCGCGAGACCCACCGCCAGATCCGCTGCGAAGCTCTTCAGCTGCGCACGGGCGGCCCGAGCTGCCGCATCAATCTCCTGCTCGGCTGATTCAATGATCTTCTTCTTATCCTCTTCGACAGCCTCGCGAATCCGCAATTCCTCAGCCTGAGCAGCTGCTTCGGCCGTTGTCTTCATCTGCGCGATCTCCGAATCCAGTCGCGCCAATCTGCTTTCGACATCTTTCAGCCGCCGATTTGCTTCTTCGCTGGACTGGCGGGCGGTTTCCATCGACTTCAGAATCGATTCAGTCCGGTTCCGGAAGGCCGCAGGCATCTTCGAGCGCCAAAACCACGCAATCAGCGCAGCAACGATCGCGAAATTCAGGACGATCAGAATCCAATATGCGGCTTCGACGCCAATACCCAGATGTTTAGCAATCGACTGCACCGACGGAGAGTGCTTGAAAGCCTCTTCGTCATTCTCACCGGCAGCCTCTTTCGATTCGGTGGCAAGTTGCCGTTCGTTCTGGGCGATTTCTTTTTCGAAGTTCGGGGACGAAGCTTTCTGCGGGGCTGTCGCCTGCTGCGAATTCTGTGACGTCGCTGCCTTATCCGCTGGAGGCTGAGCTGCCTGCTGAGCCAACAACGAAAGAGAGCACAAACAGAACACCAGGCCAGCAATTGAGATCCGTTTCACTGAGCACCGCCCGCTGGCGTTTGCGCCACTCCGACCGGAGCAAGAATACGCTCGATGATTTCTCGTGCGAGCCGCTCGGCGTCGGCTTGCAAGGTGCCCTTCACCGCTCCCATATCCTGGTCGAGCGCGGCCTTAGCCTGCGTTACGCGCGCGTGTGCCTGGCGGCGTGCCTCTTGCAGCGCTTCCATGCGCGCAGTTATCGCGACATTGCGACGAGCCTCCTGTGCGCGGAAGACGGCAACCTGCGCTTCCCGAATCCGCTGTTCGTATTCGCTCGCCCTTGCCTCCGCGGCGGCAACATCCGCACGCGCTTTTTCCAAAGCACCCTCGGTGCGGTCATGCCGCTCGCGCAGGGTTCTCACCAAGGGACGATGTACCAGAAAAACGTAACCGGCATACACGATCAGAAATAGAACGATGGTAGGAATCGAGCGCAGTAGTAGGTCGCTGAGTTGGCGGAGCGTTTCTTCCATGATCGGGTGGGTATAACAGGTGCTTCAGTTGCTATAAGTAAGTGTAATGTATGGCGCTTAAACATTCTAAGCTACCACCCTGTTTTCACGGGTGTCAATGACTCCAGCACTGGAAAAAATGGGCCCTACTGCCCTTGACTATTCGGGTAACAGTCCTAGAATAGATACATCACCTCCGATCCGATTCAGGATCGTATGGGCCGGTGATCAGGACATTAACCTGCATCCTGATTGTCGGCCCATTTAATTGAATGCGCTTCTTCTAAATTGTGATGATTGATGAGTGGGACTAGGGGTTAACGGTCCAATTCTTCAGCCGCCGCACCAATGATTCGGGCGCCTGCAACTCCATCTCTACAGACCCGTCGCGGTACTTCCGTGAGAAAATTCGTGCCTTCGCTTCAATCATCGCCAGCACTTTGCCTTCGCTCTGCGGAACCGAGACACGCAGACGGCTCAATGCATCTTCGGTGAGCCGGTGATCCACCGCTTCGAGGAGAGCACCCAAACCGGTGCCGTTCTTTGCCGAGACATGAATGATGTCTTCCGTATTGAGTTTCTCGGCGCGCTCGTCCTCGGCTACCAAATCAAACTTGTTAAGCACTCGGATCTGCGGCTTGTCCTGCGCTTCCAATTCTTTCAGCACGGTTTCTACCTGCGCGTCCTGCTCTGCGCGACTCGTGCTGGTCACATCGGACACATTGAGGATTAATGATGCGCGCTGCACTTCTTCCAGCGTCGCGCGAAATGCGGAAACGAGCGTGTGCGGCAGGTTGCGAATAAATCCCACGGTATCGGACAAGAGCACCGTGCGCTTCGACGGCAGCGTAACCGCTCGGATCGTGGGATCGAGCGTGGCAAACATCTTCGAAGATTCCAGCACCTTCGATTGCGTCAACGCATTGAACAGCGTGGATTTTCCCGCATTCGTGTAGCCGACCAACGCGACCGTCGCGACAGGAACAGCCTCGCGTCTCCGACGTTGCTGGCTGCGGATGCGACGAACATTTTCCAGTTGCTGTTCAACGTGACGAATGCGGCGGTAAATCTTTCGCCGGTCAGTTTCGAGCTGCGTTTCACCGGGACCGCGCGTACCAATGCCACCACCCAGCTGCGACATCTCAATGCCTCGTCCGGCGAGACGCGGCAGAAGATACCGAAGCTGTGCCAGTTCCACCTGCAACTGGCCTTCACGCGTACGCGCATGCCGCGCAAAAATGTCGAGGATCAGAGCTGTACGGTCCACGACCCGGCAGTGCACTTCACGTTCAATATTGCGCTGCTGGGAAGGAGTGAGTTCGTGATCGAAGATCAGCAGATCGGCCTGCGACGAAGCCGCTGCGCCGGCGATCTCTTCCAGTTTGCCGCGGCCAATCAACGTGGCCGGATCGGGCTTGTCACGATGTTGCAGGAATTCTCCAGCAACTTCGGCTCCCGCACTCAATGTCAGCTCGCGTAATTCCGCCAGCGATTCTTCTGCTGAAAAGCGCTTGCCGCGCGCGCTGGAACCATCCGCGACGGCTGCTTGTGCCACCGAGCGCGCTGCCTGCGCCTGAGCGGGAATGGATTTGCGAGCTTCACGCTTCGCTGCAGGTTCTTCTGATTTGATTCGATAATCGAGTCCAACCAGGAAAGCTCTTTCTCGCGGATCCCTTGCGGGAACCGGGATAGAGCCCTCCCTCTTGGTGGAGAAAGATTTCTGTTGGACTTTGGAACTGCGCAATCCGGGCTGTTAGCCTTCCGTACCCGATGGGCTGACGGCCGCGCCGCCTGGGTTCACGGCGACGGCATTCGGTTTTGGCTCACTGCCCACCACGGCCGGGCGCGATTCTCCGCCGTGCATCGACTTGGGCATGACCACCGTTGAAATCGCGTGTTTGAAAATCAACTGCTCCTGATTATTCGTTTCGAGTACCACCGAATATTTGTCGAAAGAGCGGATCCGCCCAGTCAGCTTGACTCCACTCATCAGATAAATCGTGATGTTTGTCTTTTCTTTACGCGCGGTATTAAGAAAAGAGTCTTGAATATTCTGTGCCGGCTTTGTATCCATTGCCGATCTCCTCTTGTGCTTGGGCCAAAATTGCTGCCCAGGTCGTGCTGCTTCGCTAATTTTCCTGACGCCTAAACCAACTTGGCCGGAAACCAAGCTAAAGTACAATACGGCTTAGCCTCAGCGTTTACAACCCTAACATACAGTTTTTCGTAGGTACGAACCTCCAATTTCTCGGAATCGCCCTCCCGACACCAGCAGCGTTGTCCGTCAACGTCGAGAATGGATCCTGATTCCAACTCGCGCCACCCTCGGGGTGCCGAGGGTTAGGATTGGCGTTCGTCCCACCTCGATGGCGCGGTCAAACAGGTTTTCTGCCGCGGCAAATACTTCTACGTTCGAACCCATTTCACGCGAGGCGTACACATCGAACCGGAAGAAACTGTGCAGAAGAAATTGATTCTGATCGTCATCATATTGGCGTCCGCTCGCTCTTCCTTGAAGCGACAGTAGTCCCCACTTGTGCTTGGAGAACCGGAGCTGCGCTGTTCCCATCTGCTGCGGAACTTGCGGGATCCAGTTCCCTACCAGGGACGGCTTTTGATCGAAGCGAGTGACTGTTGCCTGCGCGAATTGGTATCCGGCGTTGAGCGTCATCCACGAGAGCAGTTGCGATTGATAATCCAGGTTGATGCCGCGACTCAGAATCTGCCCAAGGTTGGCGCGTTGGTTGATGATCTGCGTTGCCGAGGTAGAAATCGTCAGCGCGGTGATGGGCCGGTTCACCTCAGTCCAGAAATAGCTGGCTCGAAGCACCGAATTCCGCGACGGCTGCGCGATTTGAACTCCCACTTCCCAGCCGGTGGCGCGTTCCGACAAAAGATTCGGATTTGCCAGCGTAATCTGCTGCGCCACCTGGCCAGTGCGGTACAAGCTCATTCATCGTCGGCGCACGAAATGCCCGAAAACCGGTCGCCGTGATCGCGACATTGCTGCTGATTCGACGCACGACGCCGAGCTTCGGACTGGCAACCGTCTCGGATCGATTCGGAAGAAACGTCGTTACGGCTGGTTTCGGAAAAGTCTGGTTGATCGTCGTCGCGTCGAGATTGGTGAAGTAATCGCCGCGCAGCGATCCGACGAGAGTCCATCTTGCCAGTTGCATCATGGCCTGACCGTAGAATCCCGAGATTCGCTGGCGGGCGCTGGTATCCACGACTCCAGAAATTGCTCCAGCGCTGATTGGATTCTCCAGATCGGTGGCGCGAACATCGTGCGTGTCAGCGCCTCCGACCACCGTCACCTTCGATCCGATACTTTGTACCCACTTTGCGGCGGCGCCCAATTCCTGCGTCGGGACCTGTTGCAAGCGCGTCAGACGTTCGAACGTGCGCGTGGCATTCACCGACGAAAAGCTCTGACGATAGTTCTCCGTGCTTCCGAATAATCGCAGCGAGAATGCGCCGGTTTTGGTTGGGGTCCAGTCGGCACCGGTCGAATATCGCCACAGCCGCGTTGCGTTTGTGGTCAACGGCGTCCCGTTATCGCGCGATTCGTCCAGCACATTGCCACGAAGGAAAGCCGATCCGCGTTGACCGAGCAGCCGGCGAACATCGACGTGAGCATTCTCATAATCCACGTTGGCGGGAATATCGACAGTACCGCGCGCGCTCGGCGCCACAGTGATATAGCCGTCGGTGCGCAAGAACTCGCCGGCAAGTAGTCCACTCCAGGGTCCATGGGCAAGCGTGCCGGAAAGCGCTCCGTGCGGAGTGTTCTCGGATCCGTAATCAAATTCCGCATCGTACGCAGCTGAACCCGGAGGCTGCTCCAGAAGATCCACTACGCCGCCAATCGCGCTGCTGCCATAAAGATCGGAGGCTCCTCCCCGAAGTACCTCCACTTCCTGGATCGTCGTCTGCGGGATTTCGTCCCAGTGAATCCACCCGCCAAACGCATCGTTCTGCGGGATATTATCGGCCAGCACCAGCGTCCGGCTTGCTGCCGTAGAACCCAAGCCGCGCAACGAGATGCCTTGCGACGTGGGATTCGCAACCCGCGAACTGGAACGGCGAAACAATTCCAGACCGGTCACTTGTCGCAACTTGTCGTCCAGAAACGGGGCAGATGCTTCCTGAAGCTGGGTAGTGGTTACGACTTTCACACTCGCTGGCGTGTCCATCTGCGTCACCGCGGTTCCGGCGGCACTTACCAGCACATTCTGAGAGACTGCTGCCGGGGAGAGCTTCACGGTGATTGCATCGTTTGCCTCGATACTCATCTGTTGCGGAGCGAAGCCGGCGACTTCGACCTGAACAACTGCACCCGGCCCATATTCCAGGCTCGCCTGAAAGTGGCCGGATCTATCCGTGACCGTGTGTGCGGTATGACCTTGCGAGCTAACAGACACCGCAGCTCCGGCAACGTCCAAATCCTGCGCATCCGTTACCACTCCCGAGTACTTGAACTCTGGCCGCACTTGCGCAAAGCTGTGCGCCGCGAAAAGAACGATCGCCGCGACTCCAGAGACAATCGTTGCGCGCAGTTGGATTCTCATAGGTTTCTGCTGAAACTCCGGCCTAAGTTGGTGAACGGTCTTTAGATACTCAGTTATTTCTGGCGTTAATCTCTAAGATCAAGCGATTTGCTTAATCGTGGTTTCCGTCGGGGCAACCGCATTGTCTTCCGGCACGAGACGCAGGACTTGTTTATGGACTGAGATCCGTTCGTGGAACTTGGCAGCGATCTGGCGATAATGAAGGTAATGGGCCGCTAAACGGCTTTCCTCTGCCGATCCACGCATTGCCTCTGCCGCCATCTTGCAATAGCCCATTCGCAAAATACTATAAGCCAGCTCGTAGGCCGGCAATCGGTGCCGAGGATCATCGCCGCTCTCAGCGTGATAGCAGCTGAGAAACTTCTCTACCGCTGCCTCCTCCATGTCCCATTCCACGATCGCTCCCGCCAGGTCCCAGGCGATGTCGGTCGGACCGGGGAAGAAGTGATCATCACCGTGGCTGGCATTATCCACTTTCAGTACGTCGCCGCTCTTGGTGCGCAGCCATTTGTGCGGAAGCATGCGCCCGTCAGCAATTACCGGGTGCACAATCTCCAGCCCCTGACCAGTAACTTCGCGACCGAATTCTTCACTGAAGTTGAAACACAGCATCGTCTCCAACTCGTTCGAAGAAGCCGCTCGGGCTCTGCAACTCATTCTTTCGAAAAGCACAATACTTCGCGATCCGGGTGATTATCTCCGTCGAAAGCCTCCCCGACAGCAGTGACTCACCTTCCAAGAGTGGATAGATGCTGAATCCGGCATCCGCGGCTATTGGCCTGGGGCCGAAACCAGCCTCGCCGACCCGTTCGGCCCTCGAGTGCACCTCTTTGCCAAACCGCCCGAAGCCTTCGAACTTGAGTAGCCGCTGTCCGTCCTTCGACAGGAACTTTAGCTTTTCCATCTGGGTCCACGACGCAGGCCAGTTCCCCTCATCCCCAAAGACTCGTGCCCGCCAAATACCTCCCGCGATGAACTGGTCAGCTCCTTCCGGAAGCCGCCGGTTAGGAGCTACGCAAATCGCCTGAAAGGCTGGCCACCGCGTCGCGCCATCTCTTGATGTCAACGAGGCTGGATCGGGGACGCGGCTACATAAAAACCTGATGCTGTCGCGTTCCACTCCGGCATTCATAAGCGCATCGCCGACCGAAAGAAAGGACGATCCGCTCATCCCAGGACCTTCGTCGACCACAAAGAAATGCGCGCCACGAGCACGTTGCTCGGCGATCCATGCCTTCTGCGCCTCATCCAGATCGGTAACCCGGTCGTAGGGGTGGCCGGTGGGGCGCACAGTAATTCTGGCGGCACTGATCCCCGCCGATTTCAATCCGGCCTGAACCACCGCGCCCAGCGTCGTTCCGATACTGCGAATCCCGATGACGGCGGCGCTGCGCAGACGGCAGTTTCAGATCGGCGATCACGTCCGCATAGCTCAACGGATGCAAAGCGTAGTACGCGAATCCCTCGGGAGGCGATAGGAAGAGTGACGCCGGAAGTTGCACTTGCTGTAGATCGCGCAAAATTCCGGCCAAGCGCTCAAGATCCACGGAGACGTGTCGATCGGAAGCGATGAGTGCAGCTGCCAATACGTCTGTGATTTCTTCGAGTAGGGCACAGAAGGGCGACCCGATATCGGCAGCGGCACACTCAAGTTCGCCGGCTCGTAGCAGCGCATCCAGTAGCTCGCTGTGTACCCCCGCGAGTTTCGTTCACCCGGCGCACGGAGTTCGCCAGGTCCCTGATCAGTTCAGTGCTATCTTTTTCGGTCCGTCCGTTACGGAAGACGTACATATTCCAGCCACTCTGGCCGTGCATAAGGGTACCTGGCATCAGGCTATGAGATCGCAATCAACTCAATAAGGATTCGGGTCCAGATATGACTCACGTGCGGGAATCAGGCCGCCTTTTTCTTCGTTCCTCGTGCAGATCGGGAGACATCGCCTTCTTTGTCAATGAAATACAAGAACTGGTTATCGCGCTCCACGGCGTGCGGCACCAGCACCTTCGATTCGCCTTCTCCAGACTTCGGTTTCTGGCAAACATTCCCCTCGCCGTCAATAAAGTAGAGGTACTTTTTGTAGTCGCGTTGCAGACCGAGCTTTTTGATTTTCTCTGCCATGATGACTCCGACTTACGCACTTGGATTCCTTCCGCGGGTTGACCTGATGCCTACTTACCTTCCCGCTAGAAAGATTGTTTGTGCAGTTTCGGAGTTGGCCAGAGCAGGGTTTTAGCGGCGGCGCCTTGGCGGAAGCCTTCAGATCAGCTTGCTTCTGTTCGTCTTCGGCAGAGAGTACGCGTTTCACCATAACCCCCGCCATGCGGTATTTACGCTCAATTGGCTGATTTTGATCGTTCAGGACAGTAAGCACGAAGATGGGCAAGTTGCCCTCTTTGCCGAAATCCTCAGTACCGGTCTTGACCGGGAAGACGCCATTCAGATTCCGCTCGCGATACGCCGTTTCGTAACGATGTTTTTTGAGATTCCAGGTAAACACTCGCGCGATGCTGAAATCGTAGGGAAGGCCATCTTTGTTTTCGGTCATGAGCGCCAGGTACTGCGGAACCTTCTTATCCTGGTCCTGTACTTCGTTCAGGACGAAAAACGCGACAATGCGTTGTCCTTCGGCATACTGCGCGATGTCCATGGGGACGTCGATATCCACCATACGCGCGAGCACCCACCCCGCGTGCTTCTCAGAATCGCGGACCAACCACCAGTCCTCAAGAACCGGGCCTGGCGGAGGAGCATTCTTCTTCATGCTTGCGGGCTGCACCATGGGTGCGGGCGCAGAGCCAGGCTTTTCAGCCGTAGCTCTCTTCAGGATGTCGAGTTTCTCGCCTTCTTTCACCTGGTACAGGTGATCTGTATCCCGGCCGGGCGTGAGATGAAGATTCAAGCTGTTGCGCGCGCTTCCGTGTGCCTGGACCGGTGTGCTGGCGTTCTCCGCGCTCAGCTTCTCGAATTGCTCATAGGTGGCAGCGGGAATCGTGTACCGCTCTTCGATCCACCCTTCATCGCCCGCAGTCGTTCGCACTCGAAGAAACCGTTTCTTTTTTTCGAGCACGTAGACCTTTTCGCCGTTGTGAACCAGTCCCTTCTTCTCGTAGATCGGCGCTAGCCGGTCGCGCAAATTCATTTGCGGCGCGGTCACGTATATCGCTTCTTTGGTGACATTCGACGCGCGGTTGCACGCTGTCGCGAATGCAATCAGAAGAACTATGAAGAGAATTAGCAGACGAGGCGCAAAGCCCTGGGGGCCCGGCGAAACCTGGAACGGCTCGGAAGTCTCTGGAACAGAAGGGGTCACGGCAACAGAAACAATATAACAGGAGAATACGTATGTACTGTGTGACTTAGATGAAATGATCGCTTAGGTTGAACCGTCAAGGTCGATGAGAGTCATGAAACGTAAGCTCACGAGAATCGCCAGCCTCTGCACAATTGCATATTTACTTGGCTCTCTGGCTGCTGGAATCTTTCTCGCCGAATTAACTTTGCGTGTGCCGCGCCGCCCAGTGCGACATGCAAACGAGATTCATCGGGAGTACCAAGCGCGCTTCGGAGCCGACCTCGAAGACGTAAGTATCCCCGCGAGCGATGGAGTGATGCTTCGCGGCTGGTATGCGCAGCCAACTTCCTATAGCGGAAATTCCGTCCTGCTGCTGCACGGCGTTGGCGACAATCGCGAAGGCGTGTCCGGTTATGCCGAGCTTTTCTTGGCGAAAGGCTATGCCGTGCTTCTGCCGGACTCGCGCGCTCACGGCGAGAGCGAAGGCTCGATCGCGACTTACGGACTGTTGGAATCAGGCGATATTCACCGTTGGGTCGAGTGGATGAGACTGCGCTCGCATGCGACCTGCATTTATGGTCTCGGAGAATCCATGGGCGCTGCGCTGGTACTTCAGGCGGCGCATAGAGAGAACGACTTCTGCGCAGTGGTGGCTGAGTCCCCATTCTCAACCTTCAGACAAGTAGCCTTCGACCGCGTCGGATACTATATCGGCCTCGGACCCTGGTTCGGACGGACCGTCGCCAGACCATTAGTTGAGATTGCATTTCTATACGCGCGAGCCAGATACCATATCAATCTGCAGGACGCCAATCCGGAAGATTCCCTCAGAAGCTCGACTGTCCCCGTTCTCCTGATCCATGGTCGATCGGACAAAAACATCCTTCCGTGGCATTCGGAAGAACTCGCGGCCCGCGATTCTCATGCAACACTCTGGATTGTCCCTGGCGCATACCACACGGGGGCTTGGGAAACAGAGCCCGCTGAGTTTGAGCGCAGAGTACTCACATTTCTGGCTTCCAATTCGCGATTGCCGAAGCATCTTGTAGCCTCAATGCCCTGAGCGGCGCTGCAAGAACTCTCTCCCCGCGCGTTCCTCCCCTGTGACTGTTTCCAGCTATAATTCTGGAATCAGGGACAGTCCCAGCTCAAGCTGATCCTATTTGTTAAGGAACAAGCCATTGATGGCCCGAAACTCCCAAGGTTTATATTTCCGGCTCGGCGCTTTTTTTCTGCTGCATCATCCTCGCCGGCTGCGACAACTTTTTCATCGGAAACAACGATCTTGCTTCATTCACGATCAGTCCGCTGAATGCTTCGATCATGCCTGCTGGCGACGCAGCAATTCTCGGCAAGCGGAGTTTTTGGCGATGGCAGCACGCGCGATATCAGTTCAACTGCGACCTGGACCTCTTCGAATCCCGCCGATCGCGACCATTGATGCCAACGGTTTGGCCACTGCTGTTGCCCTCGGCAGCACGACCATCACTGCCACCGATAGCGGCATGAAGCAAAGCACAACTCTTACCGTGAGTAATAAGGTGGTCAGCTCGATTACGATATCGCCGGCTAACTCAACCGTAACGTCCGGATTGACTCAGCAGTTCACTGCCACCGCTACCTTCTCCGACAACAGCAACCCAGGACCGTGACCACTTCGGCGACCTGGACCTCCAGCAATACCGCTGCGGCTACCATCAGCGCAGCGGACGTGGCCACCGGCATCGCAACTGGCACGACTACGATTACCGCTACTTTCAGTGGCGTGACCGCCATCACCACGTTGACCGTGCAGTAGAGCATCGACGCGCAAAAAAAAGGCGCTGCTTTTTCGGCAGCGCCTTTTTTATTCTCTGATTTCCAAAATTTAATGGATGCTCTTGCCTCGCCCGCGCCTTCCCGCATTTTCGATACGCGCATCCACCACCTTGCGTCCGGCGAAGCCTTCCGCAGGAGTGTGCCAGTGCGTGATCGTCTCCTCACCCATCTTCCAGCACAACAGGATCACTTCGCCATCGACTACACACGGGAAGTCCAGAAGCCCGGTGTCCAGATCTTTAATCTGCACGCCCATTGCGCCGACTTCACTCACAGCGTCCTTGATGCCTTCCGCAAGCTTGTCACGCTCCGCGCGCAACTTCGCGAACGGCGCAATATCCACCAGCAATCCGCCATGCAGCAAAATGCGGCTATTCACTTCCTGAAATTTCTGGTCGATTTCTTCGATGCGCTGCTTCTTCTCTTGCACCCCGCGCAATAAGCCTTCGAGTACAGGAAGCAACTCCCGCGCCTGAACGAGTGTGAACGTGCGATTAGCCATATTTACTGAATCTCCAGCATCCGATCGAGCGCCACCCGCGCCCAATGCTTAACGTTTTCCTTCACCTTGATCCGATTCACAACGTTACCTTCGACCAGGTTCTCCAGCGCCCAGCATAAGTGCTGCGGCGAAATACGGTACATGGTCGTGCACAGGCACCCCGAATCATCCAGTGTTATCACCATTTTATCCGGAGTGGACTTCGCGAGTCGATTGATCAGATGGATCTCCGTGCCGATTGCAAATTTGGAACCCGCCGGGGCATCTTTCACCGTTTTGATGATCTTTTCCGTCGATCCGATTCCATCTGCTTTCTGGCAGACCTCCCAGCGGCATTCCGGGTGCACAACCACCTGGATATCCGGAAACTTCGCGCGGACCTTATCGACATGCTCCGGCAAAAAGCGCTGGTGAACCGAGCAGTGTCCCTTCCACAAAATCGCCTTCGCCGCGCGCAGGCGTTCCGGCGTAACTCCACCCATCAGTTGATACGGATCCCACACCACCATTTCGTTCAGTGGGATTCCCAGCCTATAGCCAGTGTTGCGGCCCAGGTGTTGATCAGGAAGGAAGAGCAGCTTCTGATTTTTCTCGAACGCCCACTTGAAAGCGCTGGCTGCGTTGCTCGACGTGCATACCAACCCACCGCGCTCGCCGCAAAAAGCTTTAATCGCAGCCGTTGAATTCATGTAGGTGATGGGCGTAATACCGTCGCCTGAATCCGTGGTCAGCCCCATGGCGACCAGTTGATCCCAGCAATCTTCCACCTGCGTAATCTCAGCCATGTCGGCCATCGAGCAGCCGGCATTCAAGTCTGGCAGAACCGTCATCTGCCCCGGACGGCTGAGCACATCGGCGCTCTCCGCCATGAAGTGCACGCCGCAAAAAACAATGTACTTGCCGGTAGCCTTGGCGGCTTCCTGCGAAAGCTTGTAAGAATCTCCGGTGAAATCGGCGAAGCGGATCACTTCGTCGCGCTGATAGTGATGACCCAGGATAACGACATCGCGACCCAACTCCTTGCGGGCTGCGGCGATTCGCTCATCCATCGTGTGATCGGGCAGGACAAGATAACTGTCCAGCGAACAAGCTGCCAATGTGGTTCCCAATTTCTCTTCTCGCCTTCAGTCCAGTGTGTTGGTCACACCAGACGGGGTTGTTGAAAGCATTCCATCGGCTCCAGCGCTTGCGCTGCCTCACTAGGCCCCAAGCACGGGGATGTTGAAGCCGAACTACAACTCGCTATTACAAATGATGCCCCTGGCTCAGAGAAAGACTCATAGAGTCAGTCTCCCCGGTACCCAGAGACAAACCCTTATTTTGCACTGAGATCGGAGCAGATGCAAGGGCGAGAGGTTACCGGAGTGCTCCTTCCGATTCAATCCGCCCGCACCCACTCGCCACCTTCCAACTTCCACCGCCGTCTCTGCATGTCGAGCCATTCGCCAATGGGTTGATCCTCTTTCTGATCTGATCCCATGCGCAACACATTTCCATCCGGATCTTCGACCTGCATTTCGTACGCCCAGTCGTAGTTGGTCGGTGGATGACGGATGTTAGCTCCACTGGCGCGGTACTCCTCAAACAACGCATCTGCATCTTCCACGCCGATCCAGACCCAGCCGCCAGGATTTCCCTGATCGCCTTCGCTCAGAAAAATGTGGCACCGGCCACGCGATACGGACGCGAAGATTGGTGCTTGCCAATCGATCTTGAATCCCAATTTTTGAACGTAATATTCGACGCTCGCCGCGACGCTACGTACCCGCAGGATCGGAGTCACGCCCTCGAAAGCAACTGCGCTGGCTTTTGCTATTTGCTTCGACATCCCCAGCCTCCAGGACTCAGAAAACCTGCTCGACGCTGCGTTCCCATTCCAGGAATCCGTTGTCAAGTGCCCGAAACGCCCGTTTTCGCCGCAACTCTATCATTTCACGACAGAAATAAATTCCGCTGAAGTGTCCAGTAGCTCATCCCGAAAATGCCATACTGAATATAGGGAAAGAAGAAACAGAAAAAGAGGTTGAGTTGGATCCGCACTCTCCGGAATTATCCGTCGGACGTCCGTCGGATCGTCCGATGATTATCCGTCGGATAAATTTCTCGTCCGAGGGATAGGTGCTTTGTTTTCAACAAAACCACTGAGACCCCCTCCCCCCGGGCAAATCCCAAATCCGAAGATAAGAGCCATCAGGGTTTCATCATCCGCCGATGTGCACCATCGTCCGCGAGGCTGGAACGAAATCCTGTTCGCCGATGTGATGCCGCTCTTCTTTCTGATCAACCACTTTGCGGATGAAATCAGAGAGCTGCGCGTCACTTGCTCCGTGCCGCATCTGCGCAACGATATCGTGCTCGAAAACGGAGAACAGGCAGGTGCGAATCTTCCCGTCAGAAGTCAGGCGCACGCGGCTGCAGTGTCCGCAAAACGGATGTGACACCGGCGCAATGATCCCAATTTCGCCGATGCCATCGTCGAACACGTATTTGCGTGCCGTCTCGCTGTATCCGCGCTTCACTTCCACCAACGGCCGGAATTTGTTCATCTCGCGCACGATCTCGTCCAGCGTCACCACCACGTCTGGCGACCAGACGCGATCTTCTTCCAGTGGCATGAATTCGATGAAGCGCACGGCGATGCCTTCGTCGCGCGCGAACTTGCCGAATGGGATGATCTGATCTTCGTTGAAGCCGCGCAGCAATACGCAGTTGACCTTGACTGGCTCAAGGCCTGCTTTTTTCGCAGCACGCACACCGGCCAACACTGCGTCAAAGCTCCGCGGAACGCGAGTGACGCGCTCGAAAGTCGCGGCGTCGACGGCGTCCATGCTCACCGTGATCCGTCTCAGTCCAGCATCGCGCAACGGCTGCGCCATGTCTGCGAGCAGATGACCATTGGTCGTAATCGCCAGATCCAGCGGCTCGCCATCCAATGTGCGCAATTGCGATAGATCCCGAATAAAATCGACCACACCTTTGCGCAATAGCGGCTCTCCGCCGGTTACACGAACCTTCTCAATTCCCAGCTCCGCAAACACGCGCGCAATGCGCAGGTAGTCGGAGATCGGCAACTCGGCAAACTGTGCACCGTCGTTCCCGGTCCGGCAATAGACACACTTGTAATTACACCGGTCGGTAATGGCGATCCGCAGGTCGGTGATATTGCGCCCGTATTTGTCTTTGAGTCTCATGCCGCGCTAAGTGGGGACTTCGGAACGCGCGGCACTCCCGTGGCCTGATGTGAGCAGCACGATCGTGCTCAATCCAGCGTTCGTTTCCTTTCCAAACACGGGAGGCACAGGCGTTTCCCCCTGTACCCTCGATCCAAACTCAGTTCGGATACCGCCTCGCGTGGCCACGGTATTCCGGCAGGCCCCGCAGGTCGGAAACAGCTATAGCCTAATAGATTCGAGCCCGGGCTAAAAGGTCTCTTTTCACCATCTTTTTACACGCCGCGTGCTCAATCTTTTTGAATCAGCGCCTCGAATCGGGCATCATGGACAGTGCCAGACGATTCCATGTTCCAGCCCCACACCAAGCCGAACCGCGGATTCACTTGAATCCAGCCCTCCTAAACGCCCGGCGGCCGTTCCCTTTTCACCATCAGCTTCAGGAGAAAGTTCAGAATGACTTCGCGTAGAGTCGTCTTCACGCTGCTCGCGCTGTTCTCGCTGGCCGTCGTGGCCCAGGCGCAGAATTCCCGTCACTTCACCTTCCGCTACGAATTCACCATCAAATCCGTCGACGCCGGCCAACCGCTTCGCGTGTGGATTCCGCTCGCTCATTCCGATCGATGGCAAACCGTTCGCGTCACCAGCATGAAAGGTGACCTCCCGTTGAAAAAGACGCAGGAGAAGCGCTTCGGTAACTCGATGCTGTATGCCACCACGGCTAAAGCCACCAAGCCGGATTATCATTTTGCGGTCGAATACGATGTGGTCCGTCTCGAGCGGAACGATCTGAGCGAAGCGCAGCGCCAGGCTTCGGAGCAGGCCGGCCCAGCTGCTGGCCCTTCTGTGAAGCCCGCCGCCTACGATCCCTCGGTCCGGCGTTATCTCGCTGCCGACAAGCTCGTGCCGGTCACCGGACTGCCCGCGCAATTGGCTACGCAGACGGTCGCCGGTAAAACTGGCGAGTTGCAACAGGCGCGCGCGATCTACGACTACGTGCTCGCCAATATGAAGTACGACAAAACCGGCTCCGGTTGGGGACGCGGCGATACTCTTTGGGCTTGCGACTCGAAGCGCGGCAACTGCACCGACTTCCACTCGCTCTTCATGTCCATGGCTCGCTCGCAAGGCATTCCTGCACGCTTTGAGATCGGATTCCCCCTCCCTGCCGCGAAAACCAGCGGCGAGATTCCTGGCTATCACTGCTGGTCTGAGTTCTATCTCAACGGCAAAGGCTGGGTCGCGGTGGACATCTCGGAAGCATGGAAGAATCAGGCGAAGAAGGACTTCTACTTCGGTTCCTATGATCCGAATCGCGTGCAGTTCACGCTGGGCCGCGACATCGTTTTGAGTCCGGCGCAATCTGGCGAACCGCTGAATTACTTCATCTATCCCTACGTCGAAGTCAGCGGCAAGAAGTATGACAACGTACTGAACGCTTTCTCATTTGCCGATGTAAGCGCGCCGAGCCAAAGCGTCGCCGCGAACGCCTCCGGCAAGTAGCGTATTGATTGTCTGCCGCGGACACTCCTGTCTGCGGATTTCGGGTACCCCATCCTAGCCCTCTTTGGCTAGGGTGGGATTCCACCAACGTCGCTTCCAACCTCTCTAACGTCCACAAACAAATCGCTTCCCCACATCGCCCTCCTTCATCTGATGAACCGAGCGTCTCCGCATGAATCTCCTCGATCACTTCCGTCGCACCTTTATCTACGACGATTGGGCTAACCGCGAATCCATCGCGTCGTTGCGCAAGAACGAATCCGCTTCGCACTTCGCTTTTAAAGTGATGTCGCACATCATCGCAACCGAGCGAGTTTGGCTGGCACGACTCGAAAACAGGCCCGATCCCGAGGTCTGGCCTGAATGGACGCTCGAGGAAACCGATCGCCAGCGCGCCGAAAACTCAGGCCAGTGGCAGCAATACCTCGACACACTCACTCCCGCCAAACTGGAAGAAGAAATCGCTTACCGCAACACCAAGGGCGAATCTTTCCACAGCATGGTGCAGGACGTGATTACGCACGTGCTGACACACTCCGCATACCACCGCGGCCAGATCGCCAGCGACCTGCGCGCTTCCGGTGGCACGCCGCCCTACACCGATTTCATCCACGCGGTCCGGCAAGGCTACGTCGACGAAGAATAGCTATGTGGGCAAGAATATTTATTGAGGTGTCATTCCGAGCGAGGTCGCCTCTGTTGCGACCGAGTCGAGGGACCTCGCGTCTGCCAGCGACTAACGACTATCGACCAACGACTCGTCCCACCTCGCGCTGGAACCCAATGAAGTAAACCTGCATTTAAGAAATCTTAAGATTCCCCTCGCCCCCGTCCACCACTTTCCCGCGACAACTCTGTCTCCAATGTGCTAAAAACTCGCTTTGCCTCGGAGACCTAAACCATGCCCTTCGACGGAATCAACCGCCGTACGTTCGTGAAGTCCTCCGCCGGATTTACCGGCGCCGCCATGCTCTCGCGCGTCGGCCTGTTCGCGCTCAACGTAACCGACTCTATGCCGAACACCACGCAACCCATCCACGTCACTCCCGTGGATTTCCCCAAAGACTTTCTCTGGGGCAGCGCTACCGCTTCCTACCAAGTCGAAGGCGCATGGAACGAGGACGGCAAGGGCGAGTCCATATGGGATCGCTGGTCACACACCGTGGGCCGCGTAAAGGGCGGCGACACCGGCGACGTCGCCTGCGACATGTATCACCGCTATAAGCAAGACATCGCGCTGATGAAGCAGATGGGACTGAAGAGTTGCCGCTTCTCCATCGGATGGCCGCGCATTCAGCCCACTGGCACCGGTGTGGCCAACCAGAAGGGTCTCGACTTCTACAATCGCCTGACCGACGCCATCCTTGCCGCCGGCATCCGTCCGCTCCCCACGCTGTATCACTGGGATCTGCCGCAGGCGCTCGAAGATAAAGGCGGTTGGCCCAATCGCGACATGGTTGGCTACTTCACCGACTACACGCAGATTGTGGTCAAGTCGCTTGGCGATCGCATTACCAACTGGTCGATCTTCAACGAACCCTGGGTCTTCACCACGCTCGGCTATTGGTGGGGTATTCACGCTCCCGGCCGCACCGAGGAAAAAGACTTCTGGCACTCCGTGCACGTCGTGAACATGGCACAGGGACAGGCATTCAAAGCGATCAAGGCAATCAATCCGAAGCTGAAAGTCGGCTCTGCATTCAGCGTGAGCAATTGCGAACCGAAAACTGATTCTGCCGCTGATCGTGCCGCCGCCGACCGCATCCATGCGTTCAACAATATTCTTTTTATCGAACCTGCCATGCACGGCCGCTACCCGAAATTCACACTCGACGATTCTGGCGAGAAGCTACTCGACGTCCGTCCCGGCGACATGGAAATGATTAAGGCGCCCCTCGATTTCATCGGGCTGAATTACTACGTACGCACCATCGTAGAAGATGGCGAAGGCGGCGGCCCCATCCATGCGAAAACCAGCGGCGGCAAGCAAGGTCCAATTACGGACTTCGCCTGGGAAGTCTGGCCCGACAGCTTCCACGCCCTGATCATGCGTATCAGCAAGGAATATGACAATCCCGTGATCGAAATCACCGAGAATGGATGCTCGTACGGCGATACTCCCATGACCGATGGCAGCGTGCCCGACCAGCGTCGCACCGATTACTATCGTGGCTACATCAGCGCGGTCGGCCGGGCGATCAAAGATGGGGCCAATGTCCGCGGCTATCATGCCTGGAGCATTCTCGATAACTTCGAATGGGCTGAGGGATATTCGCAGCGCTTTGGATTGGTATACGTCGACTTCCGTACACAGAAGCGCTACATCAAAGATTCGGGTAAGTGGTACTCGCGCCTGGCGACGACGGGCAAACTAACCTAAAACAACTCAGCCACGGATTTCACGGATCTGCACAGAGTAATTTTTAAAAGACGCATCCGTGAGTATCGGTGCAATCCGTGGCTGGTTTGTTTTTGAAGTCTACTTCGCCTGCTCTAACCGCTTGTTGATCGCATCCCAGTTCACCACGCTCCACCACGCCTTCAGATACTCGGCGCGGCGATTCTGGTATTTCAGGTAATACGCGTGTTCCCACACGTCGTTGCCGAAGATCGGGAAGTGTCCATCGATGAGCGGACTGTCCTGGTTCGGTGTGCTCAGGATCTCAAACTGACCGGCTTTGCTGCGTACCAGCCATGCCCATCCGCTGCCGAAGCGCTTCACGCCGGCATCGTTGAACTTTTCTTTGAACCCGTCGAAGCCGCCCAGGCCGTTGATCACTTCGGCGATTTTGCCCGTCGGTGCGCCGCCGCCATTCGGCTTCATGATCGTCCAGAACATGCTGTGATTCACATGTCCGCCCACGTTGTTGCGCACGGCAGTGCGGATGTCTTCCGGAACGCTGTTGATGCTTTTCAGAATCTCTTCCGGCGACTTGTTCTGCCACTCGGGATGCTTCGCCAGCGCGGCATTCGCATTATCGACATATGCCTGGTGATGCTTGTCGTGGTGCAGGTGCATGGTTTGGTCATCAATGTACGGCTCCAGCGCGTTATACGCATACGTCAATGCTGGGACTTCAAGTGCGACTGCAATAGCCATTGCTCTTCCTCCAATAATTGTCACTTAGGATTCCGGAACTACGCAGAAGACGACTTATTCCTCTGATGCAAACCACCCAGCTCCGATTCACAAAACCGGAGCTGAATCCAACTTCGCGTTCACAACGGGAAGGAGCACCCCACGTGCTCAACCAACCTATTTTCTCACTTCACGCCTTCGCAGCAGCGACTTATCACTAATCATTTTCCGAGCAATTGCTGTAGACCTCGATTGCCAGATTACCCGATTACCAATCCTGTTAATCGTCGTCATCCTCTTTAGCCGATGCAGGCAGCACATTATGCTGTGGCTTCGGCTCAGGTCTTTTTCCCATGCGATCACGCCACAAAATACGATTCAGCTTCGCCGTGTCGACCGCGTCCGCATGGCTGAAGTCCATCTTCATCGACTCCTTTGCCCCCTGTCCATGCGGAGGATTGGCCTGGTAAATCAAATCGTTTTCCTGATTGCGATAGTCGGCTTCGAACGCTGGCTGATTGCCAGTTCCCGTGAAGAGCGGCGCCATAACCGCGGCCTGCGCGTCATTGTTGTTCATCGCTGGAACACCGAGCAGCACTTCCATCGTGTGGATCGTGTTCACCGTGGTGTAGAAGTTGTGATCGACGAATGGCTTCTGCGTCGCCGAAGGCGAGTATTTGCTGATAACCAGCGCGATGCTGCGATGCGCATCCACATGATCGGCGCCGTTTTGCGCGTCATCTTCAAGCACGAAGATCGCTGTATCGTTCCAATAAGAACTGTGCGAGATGGCTTCGGCCACGCGCCCTACGGCGAGGTCATTATCCGCAACCGATGCACTTGGCGTCGGCATACCCGGCCGAGTTCCTGCTGTGTGATCGTTCGGTAGCCGCAAGATAATAAACTGCGGCATGGGATCCGGCTTGCCGCTCTTCTTTTGATCAAGCCAGCCGTTGAACTCCCGCAGGAACTCGTCTATTCGCAATTGATCGGGGAAATCGAGCCGGAAGTCGGGATAGTTGGGATCGAAGTGATCGCGTAGCTCCGGTTTCGTCGCAACGTTCTCCGCCAGTAACGGTATATCCCACTGATATGGATTCGGCGGACCGTCTGCCACTCCCGCGCCGGTTGGCAGCGGCTGTCCAGGCTTCGATACTTGCTGCGCGCAATGTCCCGGTGTCGGCAGCGGCGTTCCCTCCTGTGGCGGCAGATCCGCATCTCCGCCACGATCGCAGAAGTGGCTGGACACGTACTCTCCATAGTGACGATACGTAATTCCGTGCTTCGCCATGTTGGTCCACAGATACCCGGTCCCCGGCTCGTTTACGTCAGCGATGCCCTGCTTGATCGGGTATTCATCCGCGACTCCGCCTTCATAGTCGTAACTGCGCTCTTCCCCGCGATACGTGATTTGCCACGTGCGCTCCGTGTAGTCGCTCGTGATGGCGGCAGTCGACCAGACGTGTCCGTTGCCCGAAACCTCGCCGCTGTCGTAGAAATTGTCGAGCAGCCCGAATTGCCGCGCCAGCCTGTGCTGGTTCGGCGTGATGTCCTCGCCATACATTGCCAGCGAGGGATCGCTCTCGCCCACGCCGATGTCGCCGAAGAGCTGATCGTAGGTCCTATTCTCCTTGATGATGTAGATCACATGGTGAATCGGATTCTTGCCTGACTTGAACGGAATTGCATTGGCGCGACCACTCATCAGGTTGCTATCGAGCACTTCTTGGGTGAGTGCCGGAAGATTCTTTTCAGCTTCGGGGATCTTGATGCGCGCCACCGATCCGTGCAGCAGCGTTGCAATATAAGGATGGGAGGCATGCGCGCGATTCGAAGCCCCTTCGCGTGGTGCATTTGGTCCAGTACCTTGCGCTTTGCCGCTGACGACAAGCAGTTCGTCTCCGTGGACGGCGAGAGCAGTGGGGTACCACTCGGTGGGTATGAAGCCGATGGGCTTACCTCCATTAGGCAATACGATGTCTCTGGTTTGTACCGAACCCATAGACTCGATCCTCGGCACGGTCTCGATTATTGCGACGGCATCACTGCTTGCATTCGCTATAAACAAACGTGTGTCACTAATCCCGAATCCAATCGCATTCGGATACGCACCCGCTGCGCTCTGTCCTGGCAGTTTGGTCATGGCGAAAGCTGTGTTTCCGCTGCCTGTGTTGATGAGGGCAACTTCGTCCATATTCGCGAGAGTAACCGCAATTGTCGATTCATCCTTGCTTAGCGACATCGCTGTCGGATGCGATCCCGGATCCGTCGCCGACTTCGGCGGATGCAGCTTGATCCACCGCGTCACCGTGCCGTTCTCCAGATCCAGTTCCGCTACCTGCGACGCGTTCCACAAACTCACCCACGCGCGCTTCCCATCTTTCGTCGCAACCACCGCGTAGGGAAACGACGCCGGCACCCACTCGCTCGTGCTTACATCAAATCGCTTTTCGATATTCCCCGATGAGGCATTGATCAGCAGCACGTCGTCGGATAAGTTATCCGCAACCAAAAGTTTCTCCGCGCCACTAATCGAGACCACCGCAAGTCCCGCCGGATATGGCACCGCCGTTCCTTTCGGTGCATTTTCGGAAATCCGCGCCGCACGCTTCCCCTCCACCAACTTTTGCGGCGGAATCTTGATGAATCGCTCTGGCGCTACCCTCCCGTCCACGAACGAATACACGGCAATCCCGTTCCCCGTATCTCCCGGCGACTTTCCAGTCGGGTCCGACAACGACGCCATCGAGGCATATAAATGTTTTCCATCGCCGCTGAACGCCAATCCCAGGAAATAAGTCTGTTTCGCTTTTGCTCCTAGCCGTGCATCGGGAAACTCACTGATCGCATTCGTCTCCAGATTCAGCACCGCGATCCCCTGCCGCTGATCCGACTCCCGCGTGCCATACCCGTTCTCCAGGATGGCTGCATACTTGCCGTCCGGACTGACCACGATGTTCGTGGGCAGGCTGCCAATCGCGCGCGGATCCCCCGGTGCGGGCGCCATCAACTTCTTGCTGGTAGGCAAATTGATGGTTTTCTTTTGTTGGGCTGAGAGTAAACCGCTGAATACCAGGAACACCAACCACAGGTAGCGAAAATTCATGATCCATCCTGTAGGAATGAAAACGATCAGCTTACCTCTTCGATGTTAACGGCAGGCGAACTCGTCTCGTCACCGAGCAGGTCGCAGATCTTCAGCGATGTTTGGCAATACTGCTTTCAGCAATCGGATCAAGCCGCTTTGCGACTTCTTCATCACCGCCAGCACTTCACCGTGACTCAACTCTTCATTCGAGACATCCGCTGCCAGATTTGCCACACACGAGATAGCCAGGATTTTCATTCCCATGTGCCGCGCCGCGATCGCCTCGGCCACCGTCGACATGCCCACCACGTCCGCTCCCATTGCACGAAATGCTCGGATCTCGGCGGGAGTTTCATAGCTTGGACCGGTCAGCCCGACGTACACACCTTCATGCACGTCCAGTCCGAGGCGTCTCGCCTCCTTCAACGCGCCCTCGCGATACTGCTTCGTATACGCGTGCGTCATGTCGGGAAAGCGTGGACCAAACCGCTCGTCATTCGGACCAATCAGCGGATTTGCGCCCTGCATATTAATGTGATCCTTCAGCACCACCAGCGATCCGGCTTTGTAACTGGCGTTGATTCCGCCACACGCATTCGTCAGAACCGAGGCCTTCACGCCGAGCCGCCCCAGCACTCGCATGGGAAACGCGACCTCGCGCGCCGAGTAGCCTTCATAAAGATGTACGCGGCCCTGCATCGCGGCAACCGGCACACCCTCAAGATATCCAACCACCAGCCTTCCGGAATGTCCCGCCACAGTTGATCGCGGAAAGTGTGGAATATCGCAATAATCAACGCGCACCGTCTCGCTCAGTTCATCGGCGAACGCGCCCAATCCTGATCCGAGAACCACTGCAATCTGCGGTTGTGTCTTGATGTGCCCACGTACGTATGCCGCAGCTTCTTCAGCATGTTCGTATTCGCCTAATGTTTGGGCAGGTTTCTCGATGGCACTCATGCTGTTGTGTTCCGTAGCTGCATCTCACTTCAGGTGTTTCAACATAAAGCATTCCATCATACTCATAACCGGCATGCGGTTTGCGCAAAGTCGTGCGGTTCCTTATCCTCGGTAGTCCGATCCAATATGTACGCACGGCACGAAAATACTCTACGGCTCTGCTCGCTTCGCGCACTAGCCACGTTCTCGCTTCTTCTCTTTGCAGTGGCCGCACATGCTCAAGAGGCGCCACGATTTCAGATTTCTTTTCCTGCCTCTGCGCACGCATCTCCGATCACCGGTCGGGTGTATTTGATCCTTGCGACTGCGCGAACTCCCGAACCACGCCTGCAGGTCGGAGGCTTCGATTCTCGCACCCAATTCTTTGGAGCGGACGTCACCCAACTTGCTCCCGCACAGCCCGTGACTGTTTCAACGGGAACATTGGGCTATCCGCTCGCGGATCTCTCGCAACTTCCCGCAGGCGATTATTACGCCCAGGCAGTGCTCAACATTTACACCGAGTTTCATCGATCCGATAGCCACGTAATCTGGGCGCATCTCGATCAGGGCGAAGGCCAGCAATTCAACAGATCGCCCGGAAATCTGTATAGTCCCGTTTCCAAAATTCATCTTGATCCCAAGACTTCCGCTGAGTTTACCCTGACACTCCGCGATGTGATTCCGCCGATCCCGCAGCCTGCCGATACTGCATGGATCAAGCATGTCCGTATTCAGAGCAAACTGCTAAGCGCATTCTGGGGACAGGCGATCTATCTTGGTGCGACTGTACTCTTGCCGCACGGCTACGATTCCACTTCGCAACCGTACCCAGTCATCTACGATCAAGGCCATTTTGGCGATTCGGCGCCTCTCGATTTCACCGACCCCGCTGTCGAGAACGAGGTGGCATATGGTCGCGGTGCAGAGTTTTCGGCCCTCTGGCGTAATGGGCAGCTTCCGCCGATGATCGCCGTTACCTTTCAACATCCAACACCATTTTTTGACGATTCCTACGCCGTGAATTCCGCCAACAACGGCCCTTACGGCGACGCTATCATGCAGGAGCTGATTCCGTATCTCGAAACCCATTTCCGCATCATTCGGGATCCGTTTGCGCGACTGCTCACGGGTGGTTCGACCGGAGGGTGGGAATCGCTCGCGTTGCAAGTCTTTCATCCCGACTTTTTCGGGGGCACGTGGACTTTCTATCCCGACCCCATCGATTTCACCCGCTATCAACTCGTCGACATCTACGCGGACGAAAGCGCCTTTGATGTGGCCGGATACAAGCCGCCCATTCCGCAGCGTCCGCTGATGCGAACCGTTGAAGGTCAGGTAACGCTCACCGTTCGCGAAATGTCACAACTCGAGGAAGTGCTGGGAACGCACGGCCGCTCCGGCCAGCAACTCGAGGCGTGGGAAGCTGTGTACAGTCCAGTCGGATCGGATGGTTATCCGCAACCGCTTTGGGACAAGCGCACCGGAACAATTGACCATCGAGTTGCCGACCACATGCGGAGCTACGATCTGCGCGCTTATCTAGAGAAGAACTGGCAACGCGTGGGACCCGAACTCACTGGCAAAATCCACATCTACGTCGGTGATATGGACAACTACTATCTGAACCTGGCCGTGTATCGCATGGACGATTTCCTAAGCACGGTCAAGAATCCTGCGGCCAATGCGACATTTGAATACGGGCGTCCCATGAAAGGCCATGGCTGGCAACCCATGAGCAATGCGGATTTGGTCAAGATGATGTACGACTACGTGAAGCAGCATGGCCCGCAATACGCCGCGAATCGCAACTAACCTATCGCTTGCGCGGCGCAGTCTTCGGTTTGCTCTCGGCCGCCGCGGCAATCTTCGCGCGAGCATCGCAACGCTCCAACAGATCTCTCCGCTTCTGATTCCTTGCCTTCATGTGATCAATCAGCGATTGCCAAAGATCGGCGTCAACTTGCAAGGCGTCGCGCCCACTAAATGCCTGTACGTTTCCGGCATCGTACCGGAGCATCGTTACGCGTGCGCCCATCCCTCCAACCAGCTTCTCCGTGTCCTGTATCTCATCTTACAGATCTTCGCGCATCTCGGCCCATGCGGCGCTGGATCCACCGCAATAGCCAGGATTGGTACTGGAAGTCTGGGCTTGTGCAAATGCGCAGGCGGCGACGAGCAGAAAGCAAAGAAGTTTCATTCGCCAATGCTAGCTGAAATCACTCCACTAGACCGTCGGACGAAATTACTCAAACGCAGAATACCTTTGGGGGAGGACGGGGAGAGAACGGCGCGAGCATTATGCGCCGCTCGAATTGTTATGCAACAAAAAAATCCTGTCGCGTCGAAAATCTGGAAGTCACTCAAAGGAAAGCAGCTTTCACGCGCTGGATCGTCCGTTGAATTTTGCACAGGCGGCTATACTCAAGAACGCAGTCAAAGAATCGAAATCATGGACACATTTCCTCGCTTCGATCTTACCGGCCGGATCGCGCTGGTCACTGGCGCTGCCCGTGGTTTAGGACACGCCATTTCCCTGGCGCTTGCCAGTGCTGGTGCCGACGTTGCAGTTGGACTCCGCGATATCAAAGCCGACGGCGACCTGCCCCACAAAATCACCGGACTGCGCCGCCGCGCACTGCCCCTGCAGATGGACCTGACAAAGCAAGACCAGATCTCGCGTGCCATCGACGACACGGTGAAACACTTCGGGCGGCTCGACATTCTAGTGAACAATGCCGGCATCGCTCCCGGCAATCTGGCCGAAGATGTCACTGAGCATGACTACGATTTGACGATGCAGGTAAATCTCAAGGCTACGTTCTTCGCGGCGCAAGCTGCTGGTCGCGTCATGATCCGCCAGAAGAGCGGACGCATCATCAACATGAGCTCGCAAGCAGGCTTCGTCGCCTTGCCAACCGAGTCGATCTATTGCACGACGAAAGCAGCCATCGTCCATCTGACTAAATGTCTCGCTGTCGAGTGGGGCAAGCACAACATCACCGTGAACGCCGTGGCTCCCACCTTCATTCACACGCCTGGAACAGAAGAAGCGCTGGCAGATCCTGCATTCCACGCTGAAGTTGTCGAGCGCATAGCTGCCTTGCACCGAATTGGCGAACCAATGGACGTAGCTGGTGCAGTCGTATTCCTCGCCTCGCCCGCAGCTTCGCTGATCACGGGACATACGATTGTCATCGATGGCGGCTGGACCGCACGCTAAGCCTGCGACGCCGCCTTTCCTCGCAGCAGATCGTCCAAATCTCCGATCTTCTCGCCGAGTGCATTCAACTTGTGCGCGAGTCCCTGTATCTCGGCCTCAGCCCGCCGGTTCACGTCATAATCTAGTTCGCTTCGCAGTCGATCTTTGGTGTCCTGGCGGTTCTGGCTCATCATGATGACGGGCGCTTGAATCGCCGCAAGCATGGAGAGAAACAGGTTCAGCAAGATGAAGGGATAAGGATCCCACGCGGCGCGCCCCAAGCTTATGTTGATGATCGTATAAACGCTAAGCGTCACTCCGAAAGCGATAATGAAAGCCCATGACCCGCCGAAGTGTGCGACCGAATCGGCGACACGCTCTCCCAATGTTGACTTCTCTTCGATCACAGTATTCGGATTTCGATTCGCGCGGACCCGCACCAGTTGTTGCGCAGCGTGAAACTGCCGTCCCAGGACGGTCAGCATATCCATGCCGGCCAGCGGCTTGCGCTGAAGCAGCACCGTAATGTCGTTGCGGTCCACTTCGATGCAGACGGTTTCTTCCATCGCCGTAGCATCGGTTTGATGCGGCGTCTCTTCCAGCATGGAAGCAAAGCCGAAGAACTCGCCGGCGTTGGGTTCGTCGACCACCACTTCCTGGTGATCCTCATCAACGGTAGTTACCCGCACACGCCCCGACACCATCACATAGGCCCGATTGCCGGGCTCGCCGATCTTGTAAATTCTCTGGCGCGTCGCAAAGTTTCTTACTTCCACCTGTGACGCAAGAACAGCCGTCTCCTCATCGTCAAGCAGAGCAAACAGGGGAACATTCTTCAGGATTTCCGGCTCGCAGGGCATTCCATCACCTCGATGAGATTTCAAGGCATTATCGCGTACTCGCGTTTCCGCGAGATTGCGATTTGTGTTTGATTGCTAGTCCCGGCAGAAACCTTCACCGGTATGAACCACGAGGCAATTCTTTTTGTCGAGGAGCCACTTCATGCCGGTGTCCTGTCCATTGCCGGCGTGGATGGTTTCGGTCTTCCCATTTCTCTGGAACACGATGCCGTGCGGCGCGGAAATGCCTTCGTAAGTATTCGGGCCGTCGAGGGATTGGATCATCACCGAGTAATGATCACCGCTTTTCGACAGTTCCAGGTAGGTGCCCTCGGGACCAATCCACTTGCCCAACCACTGGTCGGCGACGTGATTACTCTGAAGCTTAGGTTTCGAGCTGCGCGCTTGACGGGCGGCGTAGAACAGCATGCCGCCTTCGACCACAGCGAGTGCCGCGAGCACGATCAGAACGATGCGCCTGGAATTCCTGTGCTCCTCGGGCATGATCATCGCGATCTTCCCGCGAAGCTATCGATGTATTCCGCCAACGACTGAAAAACAGCATTTCGTTCGTAGTCCCGGCACACCATCGCACGTCCATTTGCGGCCCGGCGCATGGCTTCTTGCGGATCATCGATCCCATCGGCGATCTTCGCCGCCAGATCTCCCGGATTTCCCAGCTCGTGTGTCCAGCCAGTCACGCCGTCGATAATGGTTTCCCGAAGTCCGCCAACAGCGGTCGCAACTACGGGCGTACCGCACGCAAGCGCTTCCAGCGGAGAGAAGCCCAACCCTTCGGCGCGACTCACTTGCACGCACAGATCAGAAGCCTGGTAGTAAGTTGGCAACATCTTCGTAGGATGCACGGCATCGCCAACGATCACTCGGTGGGCTACATTGAATTGTTTTGCCAACTCCAGGAACTGCTCATGCCGCCCGGTGAGGCACAGCAGCCAAACATCCCGATTCGACCTCACTAACTCCGCAAGTGCCCCCAGCAGTGTCGCCGTGTCCTTCTCCGGTGCGACCCTGCTGCTCGAGAAGATTACCGTTCCGTTCGTGGGCAGTCCCAGTTGAGCCTTTAAGACCGACTTCGGCGTTGCCGACGGCTGGAACACGTCGACATCCACGCCATATGCCGGAATCACACAAACCTCTGCGCGACTGCCATGCGATCGCACCACCGATTCAAGATGCCGGCTCAGTACGACATAGTGGCCACCGCCGCGCGCATTCAGTCGAGCGAGCGTTCGCAGAATCTGATTTTCAAATCCGCGAAATGGATTTTCGCTGTCGCTGGCAGCGACGCGGCAACGGTAGTACTCCTCGGTAGCCGAGCAGACGAACATCATGGTTGGCTTGCCGGTGAACTTGGCCGCAGTATTGGCTGCGAGCGCTGCCAGACCGTATCCCTGCACGATGCAAGCGTCATATTCGCGTCGTTTTGCGATCAGAGTGCGAAACACCAGTTCGGCGAATCGTGGACGCGAACTCGGGCCCACGGTCATCCGTACAGGAACCGAGGGCTGCTGGCTGATTTCGCGGCCGCGTTCAATTTTGCGAGCAAGAATTGCGAGGCTGGAAATCTGTTCCAATCCCTCGACCAACCGCACGTCCGTGCCGCTCTCAACGACGAAGAGCACACGATGCCGGGCAGAAGTTTTCGGCAAAGCGGATATTGCGTCGGCCGTGATCGATCGGATCGCCAATTCTTCTGGCGCCGTTTCGGCCGGAATGGAATCAGTATGGCTCATCCGTTCGCTTCCGACGCGACTTCTACGATCCGCTTCGCCATGTCAGTCCACGTATACGCTCGCAGCTGATCGGCGAACGCGCGCGTGCGTTCCTTCCAATTCTCCAGATCATCTAGACAGCTCTTGATCAGCTTTGCAAGGCCATCGCTGTCTTCGCAATCCGGCAACAGCAGCGGTCGCATCTCTTCTGGATAGAGTTCGGCAATTCCTGCCGATGCCGTGACAATGGCAGGCACCCCGCGACAAATCGCTTCCTGCACGTTCAGCCCAAAGGTTTCATAACGCGATGGGCTCACAAAGATGTCTGCCGCCGCCAGGACATCATTCACGCGCTCAGTAAATCCGAGAATCCGCACCGATTGGCTGAGATCACTCGCGGCAATTCGCGAGCGCCAGCGCTCGAGCTTCGCGCCTCCGCCCGCCACCACCAGAACACGGTTTCCGCCAAGGGTACGCGACGTCTTCTCCCACGCACGCCACAGCGTTTCGAGGCCCTTGTTTTCGTCGTGCGTAAGCGCTCCCACGAACGCAACTACACGATCCGTCGGTTGAATCTTCAACCAATTGCGCGCAGCCGTTCTCTCCAATGCAGTCGCAGGACCTGAATCAGGCGAGCAGCCCAGATATACAACTTTCACCCTCGATGCCGGAACACCGACCTCGGTGATCACCTGCCGCGCGGCGGTTTGGGAATTCGCGATCACCAGCTTCGCGCACCGTAGAGCACGCGCTTCCCTTCGCCGATACATACTTCGCAACAATCGGTCTTTCCAGCGAATCCACGCCGGTGCTTCACCGTAATGCTGCGGATATCCGTTGTGAACGTAGTGGACCCAATTGATATCGCCGAAGCAGCAGTTTCCGCCATTCACTACGACGCGTGCCCGCGGATGTTTTTGAACCAACAGCTCCGCCTGCCATTTTCCGATCTGCCAGAGTCCGCGCTCGCCGAGCGCAGTCGATCCTAGAAACCGCGGCACTTCTCTCTTGCCGAATCCCCGTGTCCGCTCTTCGTCAAAATCGTGCCCGACCAGAAATACCTCGTGCCCAGCCGATCGCAGGTATTCCGCCAACGCGAGATTTGCGCGGTCCATTCCCCCGTGCTGATGGAATCCTCCGCAGACGATGAGCCAGGGTTCTCGCTCCCTCCCCGAACGGTCATATCCCTGTTCCTGCTGCTGCAGGGGAACGCTCGCGGTGATCTGTTCTGGAATTTCGGTCGAAACGCTCATCACAATCAGTCATTTTTCTTGGACCCGGGGCATGGGTCAATGTACAGGCGTATACCGCCGTCCAACGTAATGTTTACGCTGGGGAGTCGCCCGCTCACGTAAAGTGACTGCGCTCCTCTGAATCTGGGAGAATGACAACAGAGTTCCCGAAACAATGGACGAAGTTGCCGTACATCCCGAGGCCACGTCGCTCGAACTGAAAAGCCTGACGACCCTGGCCGACGGCGAGCCTGCATCGCCCCGTCCAATCTCCGTTCTCCACGTTCACAGTGGCAACTTGTTTGGCGGAATCGAGCGCGCGATTCTGACCTGCGTCGAGAACCTCCACCTGGCACCATCTATCAGGTTTGAATTTGCCTTGTGCTTCACCGGCAAATTCAACGACGAACTCGCAGCCGCCGGGCAGACGATCCATAAACTGCCCGAGGTGCGAACGCGCAATCCGCTCTCGCTCGTGGCCGCCCGCCGGAACTTGGCACGCCTTCTCAAACAAAAACAATACGACGTGGTGCTCTGCCATTCCCCGTGGTCGCATGCGATTTTTGCGCCGGTCATTCGGCGCGCGGGCATTCCGGAGCTCTTCTGGGCACACGCCCGCTTCACTGGCAAACATTGGCTGGAACGCTGGGCGCGCAGATCGAAACCTGAATTCGTGATCAGCAACAGCGAATACAGTGACCAGTCTGTACCACAGATCTTTCCGAGGATTTCGCATCGTGTATTGCGCTGCCCCGTTCCCACCGCTCGCGTCGTCGATTCAAACGGCCTGCGATCACGTTTACGCGCCGAACTCGATACGCCTGACGACGCAATAGTAATCATTCAGGTCAGCCGCATGGAGTCGTGGAAAGGGCACGATCAGCTGTTGCAAGCTGCCGCCAAGATGCGTCGTGAGTTGCCGTGGGTAGTTTGGTTTGTTGGCGGCGCCCAGAGACGCAACGAAGAGACCTATCTTGGGGCTCTCAAGACCAGGGCAGCCAGCCTTGGGCATAGCTGACCGCGTGCGCTTCGTCGGCCGGCGTGCAGATGTACCGCAGCTGATGGCTGCCGCCGATATTTTCTGCCAGCCGAATCGAGCCCCCGAACCCTTCGGACTGGTTTTCGTGGAAGCGCTTTCGCAGTCGTTGCCGATAGTAACCTTCGCGATGGGCGGACCCGCCGAGATCGTGGACGAGACTTGCGGTGTGCTCATTCCACCCGGCCGCACGGATGAGCTCGCGTCCCACGTCGAGCGTCTCCTCGTCGATGGCGATCTGCGCCGCAAACTCGGCGAAGCAGGTCCTGCACGCGCGAAAGCGCTTTGCGATCCGGCAGTGATCCTTCCGCAACTCGAATCAGTTCTTTCGCAGTTGAGCACCACGAAGCGGATCTAGATCCCGCGGCCCTCCTACTTCGCCAGTTTGTCTGCCACTTTTATATCGTCATCCAGCCCCAGCAACTCCCACCGCTGCAGCGAAAATGGTACGTTGCCGTTGGTCCATACATAGTCGTGAAAATCGCGCAGATTGAACTTGTCTCCCAATTGCAGCCGCCGATCCGCCAGCATGCGCTCGATTTGCAGCTTGCCAACCTCATAATCGATGGCTAAGCCGGGCGCGGTCGCAAAGCTCGCTGCCTCTCCTTGAGCGGTTTCCCGATCCATCGGGACCGTCTTCTCCAAATAATCGGCAGCTTGTTCAATCGTGAACTCGCCCAGCGCGAGTTTCACATCCGCTTCCACCCGCAATGCCCGCAGCCGCGCGAAGTTGTATATGATCTCGCGCGTTCGCGGACTATCGTCGTAGAGTCCAGCCTGCAGCATCATTTCTTCTGCGTAAAATCCAATGCCCTCATTGGCCACCGAATCGTAGTACTGCCGTCGTATCGGATCCGGATTTCGCCGCGCCAGCGACAACTGGAAGAAGTGTCCCGGCACGCCCTCGTGCACTCCCGTTGTGCGCGTATCGAGCGCATAAGCTTTGAGGAAATATGGCAGGTGATTCGACGGCGGCACAAGCCAGCGCATTCCGTCGTCATGCAAGCGCGACGCGCTGCCGAAGTCGTCGATCTCGGTGAAACCTCCCAGCGCCGACAAGTACTCTGGCATCGGGCGCAACGTCCAGTGCGGCAGGTCAGGCGGCACGCTGAGAATCTGGTGTGCAACCAGATATTGCCGGATCTGCGCGTCATCACGCGTTCCGCGAGCAACTTCTTCTTCGATGCTTCCGGCCATCTTCAGCTCGGGTGCGTTAATGTCACGCTGCCGTTCGTAAGCCTCGAAGGCCAGCACGCGATCAAAGTCCTGCCGTGCCATCGCCAGCAACTGCTCTGGCGTATAGGGCAGCAGCGCAACCTTGTGCAGGAAAAATCCATAGGCGTTCGCGCCGAGGGCAAAATCCTTCCGCATCCCGGGCAGGTTCTGCTTCAACCACTCGCGATACGCAATGAGGGCCGCACTGGCTTTCGAGATTGCGCCCTGAAATTGCACCCGCTGCTCATCATTCGTGAGTAACGGCGCTACTCCTTTTTCCATGCGCTGTAGCCGCACGTCGATATCAGCCAGCGATCCAATCGCCAGCTGCGCAAACGGCGCAATGGGCCGCAGATTTGCCTTTGCTTGCTCGAGAATGGAGGGAATGTTCTCTGCCCGCGTCACGATCTCTCGTGAGCGCGCATCGTTGAACGGTGGGGGCGGCAGCAGTTCCTCTTCCAGCGCCGTCACCGTTTGCTCTACATAAAACGTGGGATCCCTCTGCCAGCGCGGATTTACATCCAGCTCCCAGCGGACGCGTGCAATCGCTGACCCGATCAGCCGATAGTCCACCTGTTGTGGAACCGGCCAACCTGTCGCATTCATCCCCTTCCATCGCTGCTCGAATCCGGCAAGATCCACGCGCTGCTTGGCGACTGCTGTTGCCGACCAGTCACGCACTCCGCCCGTTTGTTCCATGCGTGGGACATCGTCGCCAGTAAAGGGACGATACTGCGCCCGCCACGCCCAGAAGTCCGAAGCCAGTTGGCCCAAAGAATTCGTTTTCGGTTGTGCAAAGGAAATGGTGGATAACAAAAGAAGAGCTATCAGCACTCGCCCCATAGGTAGGGCAGAATAGCACGACAGATTTCGTTTCTAGCTCGCGCATGCGGAAGCACCTGCGCTCAGCCATTCGGTCGTCTCCGACAACCTTGGCGTGAATCCCAGTCTGACCATCAGTTCGTAGGCGAGCGGCAATGAGTTTCATCCCGCCCGCCTGCTGAGAATCAGTGGACCGACACAGTGGCCGATTCGTGATCGAACTAGCTGCTCAGTGCATTCACAAACTCATGGGTTGCGCACTGCGCCTGTGGCGATCCACGGCCCTCCGGGTACACGAATCAGGAATATCGGGTTCGTGCATGAGGAAGGAGGACTCGACAGCGTCCCTGAAAACGAAGCGTTGCCTTGCGCGCTTAGTGTGACCGGTGACGTCTCTGTTACCGTTGGCGAGCTACTAGCGTTGCAGACGAGCGCGCCCGCTACGTTCGTGACCGGCCCTGGCGTGCCGCTCGCGTTGCCACCGTTGATCACCAATCCTTCCACGCTGAATGCAACGTCGCCTGTCATCAGGTCGACGAAAGCAAACCCTCCTGTGGTTGTCCAGGGGGAACTGCCGCTGTCAATGCCGCCAACCGGATTCGAAGTCCCCGGAGCGGTGATCACCCCTTTTATGCTTCTCCACGTCACAACGTTGCTGGTGCTGCTAGTTTGGGCGACCAACGTTGCCGTCGCTATCAAGGACAGCAACACTACTGCCAATACCTTCTTCATCGGATTCTGACCTCTCTTCCGCAAGTGTGGCAAATTTCTGAGCTGCGCTCCCGCAGCCCACAGATTTGTTGGAATTTAGCGGTCAGAATCAGTTGAGATAGGCGAAGTTGCCATTCGCCAGGCGAGGTTTTGTAAACACTTTGTCATGGCCAGACATTTGGCGGAAGCGTGTCGGAGTCGAACCGACCAGACCCGGGACTAACCCGACTCTCACCGGTTTTGAAGACCGGGGGCATCACCGGACACCCTGCGCTTCCGTGGCCGCTGCCATTGTAGCAATGCTAAGTTTCAGGCGAGCGACCGCCAAATGGCAGCCTTCTGCCAAAAAAAAGCGCGGACAGGTGTCCGCGCCTCACTGAATGCTTTCGTCGAAGCTACTTGCTCGCCGCTTCTGCCAGCTTCCGCTTGCTCAGATACCAATCCGTGAGCTCCAGCCCTTCGTGGCTGCTCACGCGCTTTTCCGCATCTGCCTGCGTCGCTGGAGCCGGAACCACTACCGGATCGCCGGGTTTCCAGTTCGCCGGAGTCGATACTGCGTTCTTATCCGCGGTCTGCAATGCAGTGAAGATACGCACCAATTCGTCCACGTTGCGCCCAAGCGACATCGGGTAATACAGGATGGCGCGGATCACTCCCTTGGGATCGATCGCAAATACGGCGCGCACCGTCGCGGTATCGCTCACGGCTTCATGCACCATGCCGTAGGCGCGCGCAACTTTCTGATCGAGATCGGCCACAACTGGAAATGGCACCTTCACTCCAGCCTTCTCCTCGATATTGCGCACCCAGGCGATGTGCGAGTAGAGGCTGTCCACTGAATTTCCGACGAGCTGAACATTCAGCTTCTCGAAATCCGGATTGCGTTTCGCAAACTCGATAAACTCGGTTGTGCACACGGGCGTAAAGTCTGCCGGGTGGGAGAACAACATCACCCACTGACCCTTGCTGGTGTAGTCGCTCAGTCGAATAACGCCGTGCGTCGATTTGGCTTCGAAATTCGGCGCCGCTTCGTTGATACGCGGCATGCGCGGACTGGCCGCCGCTTCGGTTCCATTCGTGCTCATGCTTCTTCTCCTTGTTTAAATGCATTACTGCGCCGGCCGGAGGCGCACAATTCCATGAACTTCTGCGTTGGCGTTAGACAGGTGGAAAACTTTTGCAACACCACCCGACTGGACGCCGGGTGGCACACACGTGCTAGCCCGGCTGGCAGCAACAACAACAGCTGCACATGGCTAGTTCACAAACTTGTGTGTACATACGCATGAGGATTAACTGACCCACATCATCCTTTGCCACTAATAGTACCGCAAACACATCTTGTACAACAGCACTGATCCGGAGAACTGGCTATGCGCACTCTCTCATTCGTTCAGGTAGATGTATTCACCTCGCACGCGTTTGAAGGCAATCAACTCGCAGTTGTGATGGATGCTTCGGGCCTCGACACAGGGCAGATGCAGGCGATTGCGCGTGAGATGAATCTCTCCGAGACCACGTTTGTGATTCCGCGTTCCTTCGAAGAAGAGCGCCATCACGGCCACCGCGTGAGGATTTTTACCGTCAACGAGGAACTTCCATTCGCCGGCCATCCCACACTGGGGACAGCTTGGGTCTTGCGTCAGGCCAGCGAGGCTCCCGAAGTCTGGCTGGATCTGAACGTCGGCCGTATTCCGGTTCAGTTCACCACCGACGAGCGCGGCGAAGTCTTCGGCGAGATGCGCCAGCGCGATCCCGAATTCGGCGCCGTTTATCCGCGAGAGGAGGTTGCTCGCGTCCTCGGTATCGCCGTCAATGAACTGGACCCTGATCTGCCGATTCAGACTGTTTCGACCGGTGTTCCCTTCACCATGGTCCCTTTCCGCTCGCTCGCGACGTTACAGAATCTAAGCGCAAATTGGTCTGCGATGAGCAGCTACCTCAAAGATAAAGACAGCAAGTTTCTCTACTTGGTCTGTCGTGAAACCGTAGATCCGCGGGCGCGACTGCATGCGCGCATGATCTTCTACAACGGCGAAGATCCAGCAACCGGCTCGGCAGCCGGATGTTGCGCTTCATGGATGACAGCGCACAATGTGGCAGCCTCAGGAGAACGCGTGTTGATCGAACAAGGAATCGAGATGAAACGTCCGAGCCGGATTTTTGTCTCCGCCGAAAAACACGATCAACGCGTCGACAACGTTCGTGTCGGTGGAAATGTTGTGGAAGTCGCGCGCGGAGAAATTTTCTTCTGATCGATGCACCTCTTTGAGGGTGCGCTCGTGCGCGTAAATCGCGGTCAATTCCATCCTGGTGTTTGGCTGCGATTTCCTCACATATTTCTCGCTCAAGATCTTTACATCATCTCTCACTGTGTCTAGGATTCCGCTCGCCTGGTGATTCAAAAAAACTAGAAGTCAGATTAAAAAGAGCGGGACAATTTCTCTGGCCGGTCCCACGACATTCGTATTGTCACGGCTTTGAGGCTTGTACCTGACAGGGGACCAATGAAGCCGAAGAGAACCATCCTTTGCGTGGACGATAATGAGCAATCCCTCTCCATCCGAAAGGTAATGCTGGAAACCCGCGGGTACCGCGTTATCACTTGCTCCAACGCTCCGGAAGCGCTGGCTATCTTCAAGAGCGGTGGCATCGATCTATTGCTCACCGATCTGATTATGCCGGGGCATGATGGTCATTGGCTGATCGAAGAGATCAAAAATCTCTCGCCCCAGACGCCGGCCATCCTCTTCTCCGGAAAGATCCGCATCTACGATCGCGACCTGCGTGCAGACGCCTTTCTCCCTAAGGGGACTTACGCACCCATTGAGTTGCTGGAGCGCATCCGCTTGCTGCTGATCCGCAAGCGAGGACCGAAGCGCAATCCGGTGCCTCTCGTCGCGGCACTTGCGAATCCGGCAACCTCGGGGCTGCCGATTTCGAAGATCGCGTCCTAACGTCAGACTCTCGGAAATTTAGAAACGCGTTGCCGATTTTGTAGTTTCCGATGGCAACTCGGAAGGATCGAAGTCCGCGAGTGATAGCCTCAGATTGCCGGAGTTTGTCGCGTAGGTAATTCCGGTCTCCATATCGATCACGCCGGCACGAATCAGTCGCTCGATTTCGCCGTCGAAATGTTGCATGCCCTCTTGATCGCCATCCTTGATGGCGTCAACCAGGGCGCGGCCCTCGCCTTCTCCGCGTTCGATGTACTCGCGCGTGCGCATCGTGGACTTCAGGATCTCGACCGCCGCCACTCGCCCTTTGCCGCCACGGAGTGCAATCAACCGTTGCGAGATGAAATACCGGAACGATGCTGCAAGACGTTTGCGTATCGTCTGCTGATCGCTCAGAGGGAAGACGCCAATCACGCGCTCCACGGTCTTCGAAGCATCGATCGTGTGCAGGGTCGATAACACCAGGTGACCCGTCTCCGCTGCTGTCAGCGCAACTTCGATCGTCTCTTTGTCGCGCATCTCACCTACCAGAATCACTTTCGGAGCCTGACGCAGTGCTGCACGCAGCGCCAGTGCAAAGCTCGGTGTATCGCTATGCAGTTCGCGCTGGTGAACCGTCCCCTTTTTATGCTGGTGTAGAAACTCGATTGGGTCTTCGATCGTCACAATATGATCAGCACGATCGGTATTGATCTGGTCGATAATTGCCGCCAGCGTCGACGACTTCCCAGATCCAGTAGGCCCCGTAACCAGCACAATCCCGTTCTTCAAACCGCAAATGTCTTTCAGTTGTTCCGGCAGGCTGAGTTCTTCGAATCCAGGAATGGTATGCGGAATTACACGCATGACAATGGCATACGATCCGCGCTGCTGAAAGATGTTGACGCGGAACCGGCATTTCGCGGCCAGGCTGTATGAGAGATCGCACGACCCCTCCTCTTTCAGCGTCAGTGGAGCCTTGCGATTGCCTGCCATCAAGTCGTTGGCAAGGCTCTCAGTATGCTGTGCTGTCAGGAATGGCAAACCTGCAACTTTGATAGGAACCAGTTGCCCATCGAGTTCGACCTGCGGCGCGCGCCCCGGCGAGAAAATCAGGTCACTCACCCGGGGATCGCAATTCACCATCGCACTAACTAACGCAGCTGTATTGATCGTGACTTTTTTCGGAGCCGCTGCCGCCATTCCATTTCCATTTTGCGGCTTACCTTCAAAATCGGCTCCAGTGGCTGGATCTGCGAGTTGCGTGCTCCCCAAAAGTTATTCTCCCAGGCTCTTATCGAAGTTCAGAATAGCAAGCCGATCAGCAATTCCGTCCTCTCGCGAAAAGCGAAAGTAACTTGCGCGATAGGTCGTGCTCTGAATTTGTTAGCTGCTCCATGCTGCACGACGTGTACTGCTGTTAGGAAACCTGCCGGTCCGGCCTTACATCCCACCCGCCGGGCGACCTAAATTCAGGAGGAAGTTGATGAAAACACACCCTTCCCTTCTCGTATTGACAATCCTGTTATTCGCAGCGGCGGGCATGGCGCAAACCACCGGTTCTTCCAGCGGCAACTCTCAGAGTTCCGCTCAGACTAGTTCCGATTCCGGAACCTCGGGCAGCATGGCTTCGCAAGCTGGCAGTCAAACCGCTGGCAGCGACACCGAGCAGATGATGGAAGGCTGCATCATCCGGGACCAGCAGGATTACTTCCTTGAGCCGATCAACGGGCAGGAGGTGCACCTCAACGGCCCCGATGTTGCGCAGCATGTGAATCATCATGTCCGCATCCACGGGAACGAACAGCCCACGCAAAGTACCAGTTCCGGCTCCACGGGCGCGATGGCTGGATCCAGTTCGTCGGCGAGCAGTTCGTCCAGTCCGCCCGAGTTCCTGGTAACCCGTGTGGACATGGTTTCAGAATCCTGCCCAGCAAACCTGCAGCATCGTAATTCGTCGGGGTCTCAAGGTCCTGGCAGCGGGAATACGCACGAAGATAACGCGGGACCCAAGCAGAGTTCGTTTTAAGCCAGAGCGTGCAGCTGTTTCGGGCCACTACGCCTTTTTGTTGATTCCAACCAGGAATTCGGCGACCACTGTCGCGCTATCGCAGCCGTTCTTTAGCTGGCGGGAATACCTCCAGAGGTCGGCCAAGTAGTTATCTCTGGCAACAAGATGGCTCAACGTAAGTTGCTGAATTTATTGTCCTTATGTTCAAGGATCGAGGCTCGGTCGACTGCCACTTGAGCGGCCAGTTCTACTCCGGAGTACTCGTACATCACCCTGCTGTTCGGAAGCTTCTGCTCGTGTAGGATATGTGCAGTCCGGTCACTTCGGTAACGGCCTGGGTCGCCGAACCGGATCTGCTGCAAATGCATGATAAGCCTCACAATCCGCGTGTTTCGACCGGACCCGCCGACGAACCTGAGACCGCGGAAAACGCGCAACTTTCTGAGGGGGTACGGGTTTCCTCAGATGTGAGCAGCGTAGCCCTTAACGGTGGAGTCTTAGGTGCGGGTGCCCGCCGCCTGCGCGACACTGCTGTCGCGAAAAAAGCGGCGCCTGCAAGTACAGAAGGTTTGACGGATGCGGACCTGATGCTCAGGGTGAAGGATGGCGACGATGCCGCCTTCGACTATCTCTGCGAGAAGTATCGGCGTCCGATGCTGGGCTTCATGTATCGCGTGGCCCGCAACACCAGCGTCGCTGAAGAACTCGCTCAGGAAGTCTTCCTTCGGGTCTATCGTGCCCGGCAAACCTACAATGCGGAAGCCAAGTTCAGTACCTGGCTGTACCGCATTGCGTCGAACCTTTCCGTGAATTACGTACGGGACACGAAGTACGAGCGTCCCGAGATGAGCGTCAGCCTGGATGAACCCGACGACGAGAGTGGACTCACCATCGACGTCGCTGACTCCTCGCTGAACGCCGAGCAGTCAATTCTGCGCCGCGAGCGGATGGAAGCCATTCGCAAGCACGTGCAGGCGTTGCCCGAACGGCAGCGTGAAGCAGTCGTCATGCATAAGTATCAAGGTATGGATTACCGGCAAATTGCCGATGTCCTAAAAATAAGTGAGTCGGCGACGAAGTCGCTGCTGTTCCGGGCGTACGAAACGCTTCGCGACCGGCTCAAGGATTTTGTATAGGGGAATGGGATATGAAGTGCGCGGAGGTTCACAGCTACCTGCTTGATCTGGCCACCGGCGAGGTAATTCCCGCCGGAGTGCAGGAACACCTACGTGCTTGCCAGGCTTGCTCGACAGAAGTCGATTCATTTCAGAAGACCATGGCGCTGCTCGATGAGTGGCAAGCGCCGGAAGACACGTCTCCTTATTTCATGACTCGCTTGCGCGCTCGTGTGCGCGAGGAGTCGCAACTGGAGGCTGCCAAGCCGGCCGGCTGGATGAGTTGGTTCCGAAAGCCCGCTCTCGCCGCCGCTTTCAGCTTGCTGATCCTGCTGAGCGCCTCGCTGATCCTGAGCCCGGATCACTCCTCCAAGCCGGCGTTACCGGCCGTGACGCAGCAGAAAATTTCTCCTGTAGCGGATTTGCAGTATCTGGATAAGAATGATGATGTGCTGGCAAATTTCGAACTGCTCGATGACGATGCAGGAGACCAGTCCGTCAGTCAGTAAATTTGAATTTTGTTGTGCTTAGGCGATGCAGGGAAGCAAGCCCATTTCGTGTGCTCTGTTGACGATGGCTTTGGCGCTATCGCCGGCGGTGGTTTTCGCCCAGCAGCGCAAGCCGCAACAGAATAATAATGCCCCCCGCTTGCAGGCTCCGCCCGGCAATGGAGGTGCATGGGCTCCCAAGGGTCCCGGTCCCCACCGGGGCGAGTGGCTGCGCAATAATCGAAACCTTCCCCTTCAAGAACAGGAAAAGAAACTCCAGAGCGATCCCAACTTTCAGGCATTGCCGCCGGAGCGTCAGGAGCAGCTCAAGAATCGCTTACAGCGCTTCAACAGCCTGCCTCCCGACCAGCAAAACCGCGTCCTCAAGCGCATGGAAACCTGGGAACACCTGCCTCCCGCGAAGCAGCAGGAAGCGATGGGTATTTACGATCGCATGAAGAGCATGCCCGCAGACCGCCGCATGATGATGCGAAGCGCTTATCGCAACTTGGAAAGCATGAGCCCGCAGGAACAGCAGCGCGTCATGGAATCTGATCGCTTCAAGTCGATGTTTAGTGACAATGAACGCGATCTGCTGAAGCGCAGTCTCGATCTCAACCTCGCCCACGAAGGCGAACCGCCACCGCAGAACCACTAACCCCCGTTTCACGTTTCAGGCTTCTCACACTCTGCAGTTTTTTGGCTGTCACCCTGAGCGAGAGCCTGCCCTGAGCGAAGCCGAAGGGGCGAACGCCCGAGTCGAAGCGGCTCTACTTTGTCGCGCTCGCACGAACAAATCAGGCAACTTCGGCAACTCTCTCTGCATTTTCGTGAAACGTGAAACTCGAAACGGGGTTAGTTCATGCTCGCCAGTTTTCGCCGGATCGACAATGCCGTCTGCCTCATCTCGTCGGCATCGGACGCCTCCGGTGACATCCGGATGTAGTTCTCCAGATCATCGGCCGCCGCGCGCAGCTGTCCTGTAGCCAATCGCAATAACCCGCGCTGCTTCATGTCTTCCGCCGACCGCGGATGCAGCGCCAGGATCAGATCCACCGCCTGCGCCGCCTTTCGTAGGTTGCGGCTAGAAATGTAGATCCCGCGCAGGTTGTTCAGCATGCGGGTAAGCATCTGCCGGCGCGACACCGTCTGCAGGAACTCCGGTTGGAAAGTCAACTGACCTGAGTAGATCGCGTCGAGCCTCTCCTGGCAGTCATTGGTATCGAGAATATCGCCGCCATTGAAAGCATCGATCAGTATCTCCCGCCCATCCACCTCGTAGTGCTTGAGCAAAAAGTGCCCAGGCAGTCCTACACCGAATAGCGGGAAGCCCACTCGGCCTGCAACTTCCATGTAAACCAGCGCCAGGGTGATCGGAATCCCCAACTTGCGGTCGAGAACGTCATTCAGAAACGAGTTCCGCGGATCGTAGTACTCGTCTACGTTTCCGTGGAAGCCTTCTTCCTCGAACAGCACCTGGTTCAGTGCGGCAATGTAACTGGGAGGCTCGGGAGTTGCAGGAAGTAACGCGTCAACTCGTTTCCCAAGCTGATCCAGCAGCCGTATGTAAGGCTCGGTCTGCAGCCCGGGATATTCCATGCGCGCGATGGTCAGAGCAGCGCGCTCAAGGGAAATCCTGTCTTCGTCGATGTCGTGGCTGACCAGCGCGGAAAATTCTCCGCGTACTCCCCACTCCTCGGCCATTCCGAAATCCTAGCAGAACCGGGACGAGGGCGAGCAGAAGCTGAAGCCACCTAGGTCTCAATGCAGGAGTGCAATCTATGTCGGTGCCCCACATCTGCCCCTATTTGGCAGATGTGGGATCGTGAAACGTGAACCGCGAAGTGTCCCCTACCGCCGCAAAAGGTTCTTTGCAATAAATACTGCGTTCGCCGGCCGCTCCGCCAGTCGCCGCATGAAGTACGGGTACCACTCTGTTCCAAATGGCACATACACGCGCATGCCCCAGCCCTCGCGAACGATCTCTTCCTGCAAGTCTCGCCGTATCCCGTGCAGCATCTGGAACTCGAACGCTTCACGCGGCAGCTTCTCGCGTTTGGCGAACGCAATCATCTCGCGAATGATTTTCTCATCATGCGTCGCCAACCCGTGATACACGCCGCTCTTCACCAGGATCTTTGCCAGCTTCACATAATTCGAGTCCACATCCGATTTCGCCTGGAAAGCTATGTCAGCCGGCTCCTTGTACGCGCCTTTGCACAGGCGAATACGAATTCCTTCAGCTGAGCAGCTTCTCCACATCCGCTTCGCTTCGCTTCATGTACGACTGGATCACCGCGCCCACCCGCCCTTGGTTACCGGGCACGCGATGCATTTCGTGCACGAAGTCCAACGTCTTCTGTGTATACGGCGATCCTTCCATATCGACGCGAATAAAGTTATTGATCTGCGCTGCATGCGCAATCAGTCCACACACCAGTTCCCGCGCCAGTGCCTCATCGACATCCAGTCCCATATGCGTCAGTTTCACGCTGACATTGGCATTCAGCTGGCGCTTGGCGATGTCGTCCAGTATGTGGTGATAAAGTTCCGCGCTCTCGCGCGCTTCGGCAACGTTGGTCACATTTTCGCCAAGATTGTCGATCGAAACTGCCATGCCCTTCTGATTTAATTCAGCCGCAGCGGCGATCGCATCGTTGACCGTCGTTCCGGCAACGAAACGACGCGCCATCGGTTGGGCTAACGGCGACTGCTCGGCGAATTTCCGTAATGCCTTGCTCTCTGAAAGATAGATAAAAAATGCTCTTAACACGTTCCACCTGGCTGCCATGCATAAAAATACCGGCGCGCGCGCCGGCTGGATACTCGGCGACCCTCCTCCAAAAACGGGAAAGGCCGCACTGGAAACTTTGTTATCAAGGCCATTTCTGCGTAGTCGTTTGTATCACATCCCGAGCAACCATCGTCAGCAGATGCGTCACTGGACTTGGGGTTTGCGATCACATCCCGCTGCATCAGGAGACGAACTCGCCGTCCAGTGCATCCGCAATCTTCCCCGACGCAATCACCTCGGCTACACGCTCAAAATCACCCGATATGATGCGATCCTGCTCCAGCTTCTTCGATACCGCGCGGATGCGATCGTACGCACTCTGCCCGCGTTTCCCGAGCTTGAGCGGCGCCAGAAAATCGATCGCTTGCGCCGACGCCATCGCCTCAATCGCCAGCACGTTGCGGGTATTCTGCACCACTTTTTTCAGCTTGATGGCCGCCGCCATTCCCATCGAAACGTAATCTTCCTTGTTGCCCGACGTGGTGATCGAATCGACCGAGGCCGGATGCGCCAATATCTTGTTTTCACTCGCCAGCGCCGCTGCCGTCACCTGCGCCATCATGAATCCCGAATTCAGCCCGGCGCCTTGCGCAAGAAACGGTGGCAGCTCCTCATTGAGCGATGGATTCACCAGCCGCTCAATTCGCCGCTCCGAGATTCCTGCCAGCGCGCTCAGCGCAATCGCCAGAAAGTCCAGCGCGAACGCCAACGGTTCACCATGAAAATTCCCGCCTGAGATTACATCTCCTGCGACGTTTTCCTCCCGCTTCCCGACCTGTCGGGGCTTGGGGAAAACCAGGGGATTATCCACTGCTGAATTCATCTCAATCTCGAACACCCGCCGGCAGTGCGAGAGCGTATCCCTCACCGCGCCGTGAACCTGAGGAATGCAGCGCAGCGAATACGCGTCCTGCACTCGTCCACATTGCCGGTGCGATTCGCGAATCTCGCTGCCTTCCAGCATCTTGCGGATATTCTGTGCGCTTCGCATTTGCCCCAGGTGCGGCCGCGCTTTGTGTATGCGCTCATCCATCGCCACGTCGGTTCCGCGCAATGCGTCGAGTGACAACGAGGCAATCACATCGGCGCTGTCGATCATGATCTCCGCCGCCCGAAGTGTGAGCGTGCCCACGGCCAGCATCGCTTGCGTGCCATTGATCAGCGAGATCGCCTCTTTGGCCTCCAGCATCAGCGGCTTGATGCTCGCACGCTTCATTGCGTCGGCTCCGCTGATCCGACGGCTCGCTGGATCGCCCTTCCGCCTCGGCTTCTTCCCCGGATTACCGGCGAAGTAAGCTTCTCCTTCACCGATCAGCACCAGCGCCAGGTGCGCCAGCGGCGCCAGATCTCCGCTTGCTCCCACGCTTCCCTGCGACGGCACCACAGGATGCACGCCGCGGTTCAACATCTCGCAAAGCGTCTCGATCACGACAGGCCGAACTCCGCTGTTCCCTTTTGCCAGCGAGTTGGCACGCAGTAACAGCATGGCGCGAACTTCCGACTCGGACAGCGGCTCTCCAACCCCGACCGCATGCGACCGCAACAAATTCAATTGCAGCTCACGGATCTGTTCCGGAGCGATCCGCACGTCGCTCAACTTACCAACGCCGGTATTCACCGCGTAGGCCACGCGATTCCCGGCCAGCAGGTCCTCCACAACTGCCCGTGCCCGTTCGACCGACTCACGCGCAAAGCTCTCCAACAGCACCGGGCGTTGTTCGTATACAACCGCGCTGAGTTCTTCGAGGTCGAGGTCGTTTCCGTTGATTCGGACAGGCTGCATAGAGACCATGTATTTGTCGGCGTCCTTCCGAGGAACCTCTATCAGGCCGCACTGGCTGCTTCAGGCAAACGTGACAGTGTATCAGGTCAGAGGAGCAGTAAGCAGATCGGAGCCGGAACGCGAAACCGGCCCTGGGAGCCTTCACCCAATTACTAATTACCAATTACTAATTACTAATTACTCTCCCACCGCTCCCCTGAAAACGCTCAGATACTTCTCCGGCAGCGACCGCCTGCTAAAAGTCGCGTCGGTCACAATATGTGTCGTCTCGCCCTCTGCAAGAAGCGTCTGGTCCGAAGCCCGCAGGATCTCGTATCCAAAGTGAATCAGCGACGCGCGCACTCGCTTGATCCGCGTGCGCAGCAGGATCTCATCGTCATACTTGGCCGGCGCCTTGTAACGGCACGAGATTTCCACCACGGCGATGTAGCAGTCATCCTTCTGCTCCATGTCCTTGTAGGTGAACCCGAGTTGGCGCAGCAACTCCACGCGGCCCACTTCCATCCAGATCAGGTAGTTCGTGTGATACACCACGCCCATCTGATCGGTTTCAGCGTAGCGCACCCGTAGCGTAGCTTCCGATATCGTTGGTTTTCTCATTTTCGTTGGCTGAAGACAGTCGCTCATCCCTGCCAGTTCGGTTTGCGTTTCTCAAGAAACGCGTTTAGACCTTCGCGGAAATCAGCCGTCGTTCGAATCTTCGCATTCTCATCAACCGCCGCGTGGATCTGCGTATTCAAATCACCGAACGCGTAGCCGCTCAGCAGACGCTTGGTCGACGCGAGCGATGTGGGACTATTCTGCTGCAACGCCTGGGCCAGCTCCCGTGCGCGATGCATCAATCGTTCGTGATCGAGCACTTCGTTGGCCAGTCCGATGCGATACGCCTCGTGTGCGTCGATGATCCGTCCCGTCAGCAGTAGATCGCGCGCCTGCTTCTCGCCGATCTGCCGGATCAGAAACGTCGACACAATCGCCGGCACAAATCCGATGCGCACTTCTGTATACCCGAACCTCGCCTCGGTCGAGGCCAGCGTGAAATCGCAGAGCGTGGCGATGCCGCAGCCTCCGGCAACGGCCGGTCCGTTCACCGCCGCTATCGTCGGCTTCGGAAACTCATAAATCGTGCGGAACAGCCGCGCCATCGTCTCCGAATCCTTCGCGTTCTCTTCCTGAGAATGCGTCGTGATTGCACGCAAGTTGTCCAGGTCCATGCCAGAGCAAAACGCCTTGCCCGCGCCGGTGATGATCAGCACATGCGCGCGCGACTTCTCCACCTGCGCCAACACCGCCAGCAGTTCATCGATCAATTCATAGGTGATTGCGTTGCGCTTGTCCGGGCGGTTGAGAGTGACAGTGGCACAACCGTGGTCGTAATTGAGCAGAAGAGTATTGAAGTGCATGTCTACTCGCGCCAGTGTATGTGGAACGCGATTATAACCTTACATTCTCAGCGGGTGCCCGGTCCTTTCCTTCCTTTGGAAAGGGCCGGAACTCATTCTCCGACTTCCGCTACGCTATATGTCTGCGCGATCTCCGCCGACATCCGCACCACATCTTCAAGCGATTTCCTGATCGGCAGTCCTACGCCGCGCGTCTTCAGCGCCTCAATAACCTCTTCCGTCGGAATATTGCCGACCAAGTCGTCCTGCGCAAACGGACATCCGCCCAGCCCGCCGATCGCCGAGTCAAAGCGTCGGCAGCCCGCGTCGTAGGCCGCCAGTACCTTCGCCCGAGCTTCTTCACGACGGCGTGCAGGTGCACGCCGATATCGAGATAGTTGTACTTGGCGACCGCTGAAAACACGTCGCGAATTTTATCTGGATCAGCTACTCCCACCGTGTCCGCCAGTGAAATTGCGTGGATGTCCATATTCTCCAGCAGGTCCACGGCCTGGACTACCTCATCCGCGTTCCACAAGTCGCCATAAGGATTGCCGAACGCCATCGAGATGTAGACCACCACGCCCAGCCCCGCTTCGTCGGCCTTCTTCTCGATCTTCTCAAGCTCATCCAGTGCCTCTTCCGGCGACTGCTTCTGATTCTTCTCCAGGAACGTCGGCGAAATCGAATACGGAAATCCGAGCGTGCGTCACCGCTTCGGTCTTGATGGCGCGCTCCACGCCTTTTTCGTTCACCACGATGCCGATGATCTCCACATCATCCGGCGGATCGAGCAATTCCAGCACGTCTCCGTGTCGGCCATCTGCGGCACCGCCTTCGGCGACACGAACGACACGGCATCGATGTGCTTGAATCCCGCTCCAATCAGCGCGCGCAGATATTCCGCCTTCAGATCAGTTGGGATCTGGCCCTTCAGCCCTTGCCACGCATCGCGTGGGCACTCGATCAATTTCACTTCATCGCCCATTGGCTGCCCTGTGTTGTCGATCTTTTCCGGAATCAAGACGAAAGAAAACCAAGCTCAGTACCACCCACCACAGCAGTACCCAGCAAGCAATGCTCCCCCACAACTGCGCGCGCGAGTGCAGATCCGCGGCTCCGAAGGGGAAGCTGTAGAAGCGCAGCCCCATGTGCTGTCCCACCTTCGCTCCCAGCATTGCATAGGTGATGCCGCCCACCGGCACCGAAACCAGTGCGGATCCCGCGAAGCGCAATGCCGGCACCGAGTTGCGCACGCCGGATGTAATCAGAAGAAAGCCAAAAGAAAAGAGCAGTCCCGACAGGACCGCCATGATGCCAGGTGTGCTGATCACCGAAGTTGAGCCCCCATTACGTTTGCAGAACTCCCACACTGAACTTCTCCACCACCGGATTCAGCGACGCCGCCGCCAGCGCCGCGATCAGCGCATCGCGCGTGTCCAGCGGATCGATGATCGCATCGATCCACAACCGCGCCGCTCCATACCGCGGCTTCATCTGCCGGTGTAGTCTCGCTCACCGACTCATACAGCTCTTTGCGCTCTTCGTCGCTCAGCTTTTTGCCTCCGCGCTCCAGCTGCTTCACCTTGATCTCCACCAGCGTGCCGGCCGCCGACTCGCCGCTCATCACCGCGTAGCGCGCCGTCGGCCACGCAAACACAAATCGCGGATCGTAAGCCTTGCCGCACATCGCATAGTGTCCCGCGCCAAACGATCCGCCGAGGATCACCGTGATCTTCGGCACCACCGAGTTCGACACCGCGTTCACCATCTTCGCGCCCGCTCTAATAATGCCGCTCCACTCCGCATCGCGTCCCACCATGAAGCCGTTCACGTCGTGCAGAAAAATCAGCGGAACCAGGTCCTGATTGCAGTCCATGATGAAGCGCGCCGCCTTCTCCGCGCTCTCGGTATAGATCACGCCTCCAAACTCCAGATGCTTGTGACCCTGCTCATCGATCTGGTGCTGATGCGTGGGCTGATTGGCCACAATCCCCACCGCATATCCGCCTATGCGCGCGAAGCCGCACACCAGCGTCTTGCCATACTCCGAGCGATACTCGTCCCAGCGGCTGCCGTCCACGATGCGCGCAATGATTTCCTTCATGTCATACGGCTTTGCCGGATCGGATTCGTATATGCCGTACAACTCCTCCGCCGCATACAGCGGTTCCTCTGTTTCGCCGCGGTCGAATGGCGCGCGCTGCCGCGCTCCCATCTTGTCCACCAGCGAGCGTATGCGCGTGATGCACGCTTCGTCGCTTGGCTCGTGATAATCCACCGTCCCGCTGATCTCCGAATGCATCTCCGCTCCGCCCAGCTCTTCGGCGGAAACCTTCTGCCCAATCGCCGCCTGCACCAGCGCCGGACCCGCAAGAAACAGCCCGCTACCGTCGGTCATCAGCACGTGATCGCACATCACCGGCAGATATCCGCCGCCCGCCACGCACATTCCCATGATCGCCGTGATCTGCGGAATCCCCTTCGCCGACATCACCGCGTTGTTGCGAAACACGCGCCCGAAATCGTCCGTGTCCGGAAACACATCTTCCTGCAGCGGCAGAAACACGCCCGCCGAATCCACCAGGTAAATCGTAGGAATATGGTTATCCAGGGCGATGTTCTGCGCCCGGATTACCTTCTTCGCCGTCATCGGAAAGAACGCGCCCGCCTTCACCGTGGCATCGTTGGCGATGATCATGAACGTCCGCTCGTGAATCTTCGCCAGCCCGGTCATCACGCCCGCCGACGGTGCCCCGCCCCATTCTTCATACATTCCGTGCGCGGCGTAAATCCCGAGTTCGAACAGCTCCGTGCCCGGATCGAGCAGCAGCGCAATCCGTTCCCGCGCCGTCAACCTCTTCTTGGCATGTTGCGCCTCGATGGCCTTCGATCCGCCGCCCTGCGTAAGTTCGTCTTCTTCATTGCGGATTCGCGTCACCAGCTCAGCCATGGCGCGCATGTTCTTCTCAAAGCGCGCCGAGGTAGGATCAACACGGGTCTCAATTACATTGGGATGAATGCTAGAGGACGTCGACGTCGGCTTCATGGGTCCGCCCGGACAACGAGATATAAACCGATAACGATAGCCCAGTAGCCTGACCTCAGGCAATGACCCCAGGTCTCTCCGCCTTGTGACCACAAAGCAGCCGCAAAGCTTCCGCCACCGGATCAGCGGCTACTTTCGTTACCAATCGGATCTCGAATGCCTGTGTCGCCGTCAGCTTTTCGGCAGCCACAAACATCTTCAGCGCCCGAGATTTGCCGATCAGCCGCGGCAACCGCTGTGTTCCACCCCACCCCGTGATCAGCCCCAATGCGGCTCCACGATGTCCAAATGTCGCGTGGGGATGCGCGATTCGCATGTGGCACGCCAGCGCAAGGTCCAGCCCGCCTCCCATGCAATACCCTCGAATCGCTGCGCAGACCGGTGCGGGAAACGCTTCAACAGCGTTCATCAGCTCTTGGCCCATCTTCGAGAATTCGTATGAAGCGGGACCGGTCGAGCGCGGCGATTTCATTGAGATCGGCTCCCGCCGAGAAGAAACGCTCGTTGCCGGTGATCACCAGCGGCCGAGGAGTTTGCGCAAGGTCGTGAATAATTTCGCGTCAGTGCAGGAACGAACTCACGCGTCAGACGATTGGTGCCATCGTCCGAAATAAGCCGGAGCAGAGTCACTCCGCCGTTGCGTTCAACTTCAAAATGTGTGGTCTTAGTACTCACGGATTCTTGCAGAGATTTAGAATTTGCCGCGTCTATCAGCGTGAATCTGCGGCCGCTATTCCAGCCACCCATCCAATTCGCGCCCGTCTTCGCTCAGCCGAAACGCCGGAATCCTCACGCCGTCTCCGATAATCCGGTGCGACACCGGATCGCGTGTCAACCGCGTGATCCACTGCTTGCCCTACCTCGAACTCCTTGCGAGTGAACCAGCGCTGCGGAAGCACCTCCACCAACCCCGCATGCGGATACAAAATGAAGATGGCGCACGCCGCATCCCCCTCGCCCGTCGCTCCCCGCCGGGCAATCATGGCAAGTTCCTTCACCCCGCGAAGTGCCTCAGGTACGCTCAATTCCTGCATTCCCTCGTTCAGCTCCGCGGAAAACTCAAAATCGGCGGAAGGCTCAACCTTGGCGAAGATGCGTTCGGTCGATTGTTTGAACCAGCCCACAATTTCTTCAAGAACGAACGGCTTCAGCCCATCCAGATCGAACGCCACGACGCGCACCATGTTGCGCCCTTCGGGGCACCATATTCCCAATCTTCCCTCGCCAATCTCAAACGGTGTGCAGTAGATGTTCAGCGCCAGCAGCGGATCGTTCCGCTTGCCCGCCTCGTGCAGCGTGACCAGGTGCGCCAGTTGCCCCTCTTCGCCGTGATGCACCCACTCATATTCTTTGCCAGTCGCGCTCTTCAACGCTGGGAAATTCTTCCAGTACCATGGCGCCGGACCGGTTGTCTTGCCGATGATCTGCTGCAGACGAGATTTTTCGGAATCAGTAAGGATGGTCATCGATGAATGCGAGCTCACAAGAATAGAGATTGGCACGACGATCTCGCCGTGCCTGGCATTCGCAACAACATAGATTTTACTTACTGCGTGCCGTCACGCCGCGCGGCTTCACGTGCTCGCGAATGAACTGCACGATCTGTTCCATCGGCGTTCCCGGCTGAAAGACGCCACCCACGCCAATCTTCTTCAGCGCCGCTATATCCTGGTCGGGGATAATCCCGCCCACCAGAACCAGTACGTCGTCCATTTTGTTCTGCTTCAGCAGATCCATGATGCGCGGCACGATCGCGTTGTGCGCGCCTGACAGAATCGACAGCCCGATCACATCCACATCTTCCTGCAGCGACGCGTTCACTACCATCTCTGGTGTCTGCCGCAGTCCGGTGTAGATCACCTCCATGCCGGCATCGCGCAGCGCGCGCGCAATCACCTTGGCGCCGCGGTCGTGTCCGTCGAGCCCCGGCTTTGCTACCAGCACTCGAATTTTGCTCTGCTCAGTCATCGCTTCCCCGGTTGGGACTTCCGTTGGCGCTGCTGATGCGCAACATGCTGGCGCAGGGTCTCAAGGCCGTCCTTATGGATCGGGTTCCGTAAGTCGAGACTCTTGAGTTGTTCATTACTTACACTGTCGTCGGCAAACGATATGTCCTCAGCAGTAGCCACTGTGTTAGTTAGCTTTTTCGACTGTATACGCACGCGCTTGTTCTGGCGACGTTTTGCTTGGGGAATCCACTCACGAGCAGACTTATCGTTGTTCTGATGAGCGCGCCGCTGTTTGTCGTAATCTCTAGCCTTTTTGAGTTGCGGCGTCTTACGTGCGTTTGCCATATGAAATGCGGAAATACCACTATCTGGGTTTTTCCGCCATCAGAACCGACTATTTAACCACAAAGACGGAGGCGGGTCACGAAGCCCCAGCTTTCTTCGCTTTGACGGTCGCTCGCGCACTAACTCTCTTCTCCACCTGCTTCGCCGGAATCGCCGCCGGTGTGTCCATGCTTCGCCACAGATACCAGCACGCAAACGTGCGGTACGGACGCCATTTTTCCGCCAGCTTCAGAATCTGTTTCGCCTTAGGCACCTTGCGTTTTCCATACAGCTTGCGAATCGCATTGTTGATCCCCAAATCGAGCGTGGGCATCACGTCCTGACGTCCCAGCGCGAACATCAGGAACATCTGTGCCGACCACGTGCCAATGCCCTTTACGCGCGTCAGGTGCTCGATCACGTCTTCGTCGGACATATCGGGAAGCCGCTCGAAGTCCACTTCGCGTGAAATTGTCTTCGCAGCCAGATCGCGTAGATAGCTCAGCTTCTGTCGCGACAGCCCGCACGCCCTCATTTGTTCTTCTGTAAGCGCCAGCACCGATTCCGGCGTGATTTTGAATCCGCCGTAGAGCGATCGCTCGCCGCCTTCGCCACCGACCGCCTTCTCGCAAGCGGCCTGCAGACGCTGGAAGATTGTCCTCGCCGCCGCTCCCGCCAATTGCTGAAAGACAATCGCCCGCGCCATCGCCTCGTACGTCGCCGGACGCCGATCAATGCGCAGCGGACCCACCTGCTCGATGATCGCCGCCAGCACCGGATCGCATTTCTTCAGATGTCGAACTACGTGTCTCATCGTGATAAGTTTATCTATGGCAACGCCCCGCAGCCTAGCGCCAAAGTCCGAGCCCGATACTCTCACCTTCCTGCTCGCCTTCGCTGCCATCTACATCATCTGGGGCTCCACCTTCCTCGCGATTCGATTCGCTGTCCAGACCCTGCCCCCGCTGCTCATGATGGGCACTCGCCACCTTGTTGCTGGCTCGATCCTTCTGGCCTGGATGCTCTTTCGAAGTGACGTCCGTCCCGAGCCTCGGTTATGGCTCTCCGCAAGTTTTGCCGCCGCCTTTTGCTTTCTCGGATGTCACGGTCTGCTCGCCTGGGCGGAACTGCGCGTGCCTTCGGGCCTCGCCGCCTTACTGGCCGCGACTCTCCCCATATGGATGGTCCTGCTTGCGCGCGCTCGCGGACAGGAACACGAGCTCACTCCCAAAGTGTTGGCAGGGATTTTCCTGGGATTGGCTGGTGTCGCGATTCTCGTTCCCTTCGGCATCCACGGCAACCAGCGCGCCGTCTTCTTCAGCGCGATGGCCATCGTTGTAGGCGAAGTCCTGTGGGCTACCGGTGCAATCTACTCGCGGGGCGTGAAGACCAAAACTTCTGTCATGACCTTTGCCGCCATGCAGATGTTTGTCGGCGGAATCCAACTCTGCCTCGTCGGGCTCGTCTTCGGCGAAGGTTCGCGTGTCCACGTTTCCGACTTCACACCGCTCTCCGTGTTCTCTCTGCTATTCCTCATCCTCTTCGGATCGCTTGTCACCTTCACCGCCTACACTTGGCTGCTCAAGGTAAGTTCGCCGGCGATAGTTTCCACCCACTCCTACGTCAATCCTCTCGTCGCCGTTTTCCTCGGATGGATGCTCGCGAATGAGAAAGTCACTGCGCGCACCATGATCGGGACCGTCATCATCCTTGCCAGCGTGGCACTCACCAGCATGCGCAAGAAGCCGGAACCGAAAGCAGATGAGATTGCTGCCGAAGCTGTGTAACCGCAACTACGAAGGAATTTTCTTTGGCCGAAGCCGCAGTCGTTTTCGTGCAAACCAGATGCTGACTGCCATCGCTGCCCAAACGATCACCGCAGTTGGGAACAGCAGCCATAATCTCCAACTTGGCACTTCTCGCCAGAAGATCAACGCAAACGCCATCAATCCAATACAGCCCATGGCCGTTCCGGCGGCTTCGGCCGCTGCCACCTGACGTCCACGCTTCTCGCCCGACAGCCCCTTCCTGCTCTTTCGCTCTTTCTCGCGCTTTTCCGACAGCGTTGCCGTAGCGGGGAAGATCGCAGGAAATGCGAGGAACAACCCTCCGATCACTGGCCCGAATTCTTTTGCGATCAGCCCGGCGACCACTGTAATCGTGCCGCCAAGGAAGAAGCGCACAGCATAGTCGTTCCACTTCGTTGTTCGCAGAATCGACCAGTCTGTCTTGATCAGCATGAGGTTACCGAAGGAAGATCGCCCACAATGTGAAAGCTACCGCGAACCATACGGGCATGCTCACTATTGTGGCGGCAAATGCCGAGATCTGGCGATGCATGAGCAACCGGCTTACCACCACTGCGTACAAGAGAAGCCCAAACGCTTCGGCCAGCATGGAGCGAGCCTCGAGTGCGGCATAGCCCCTGCCATCTTTCGCAACGGTGAGCGCCAGCGTCGCCAGCGCCACGGACGGTGCGGCTCCGAACAGTCCACCAAAGCTCTTCGGTTTGAAGAGATCGCCTGATTACGGCGAATGCCGAAACCAGCAGGCCGCCGATCAGGAACCGCAGTAAGAGCTCTATCACCCTCGTTAATCCCTATCTGCCCCTTTGTCGAGCCCCGGGTCTTTCCATTGGGATGCCATTCAATCTCCAGCAGCACTCCTACGATGAACTTCCGCATCCCCGTAGTTGCCAATCTCACAACGCCATTAAGAGTACTTTACAATATAAAGTACTTCATGTACTCTCGATCGCCATGAAAGTGAAACTCGTCCTGCCCGCCCTTACCGAAGCCACCAGCCCGCTGTTTCGCCCCATTAAGTACTCGCTCTTCCCTCCTCTCGGGCTCGCCACTCTTGCCGCATATCTCGATCCCAATGACGACGTCACTCTCGTAGACGAGCACGTCGAGAAACTCAACCTCAACGATTCTCCCGACCTCGTCGTTATCCAGGTCTACATCACATCGGCATTTCGCGCGTACCGCATCGCCGATCATTACCGTCAGCCAGGGAGCATTCGTCGCACTCGGCGGCCTGCACGTCACTTCATTACCCGAAGAAGCTGCTGCTCATGCCGACGCCGTCTTCCTCGGTCCCGGTGAAGACATATGGCCCGAGTTCCTGCGCGACTTCCGCGCTGGCCACCCTCGGCGCCGCTACCAATCGCGCACCCGTTCGCTGATCGGCATTCCCCCGATCCGCCGCGATCTCATCAAACGCCACCTGTACCTCGTTCCCAACTCGATCGTCGTTTCACGCGGCTGTCCACACGTCTGCGACTTCTGTTACAAGGAAGCGTTCTTTCAGGGCGGCAAGTCTTTCTACACACAAACAGTCGACGACGCGCTCGCCGAAATTGCCCGCCTGCCCGGCCGCCACCTGTATTTTCTCGACGATCATCTCTTCGGCAATCGCCGCTTTGCCGAAGCTCTCTTCGACGGCATGCGCGGCATGGGACGCGTTTGGCAGGCGGCCGGAACGGTCAACACAATCCTCACTCCCGGTCTCTTAGAGAAAGCAGTAGCTTGCGGCTTACGAAGCCTCTTCGTTGGATTTGAGACAACAGACGAGACCAGCCTGCGCGAGCAGCACAAATTCCAGAATCTCAACCGCGATTACGGCGAAGCCGTTCGCCGCCTGCATGATCACGGCGTAATGGTGAACGGTAGCTTTGTCTTCGGTATGGATGGACACGATGCAACCGTCTTCGATCGCACCATCGAGTGGGCGATCACCAACGGCATCGAGACCTCGACCTTTCACATCCTCACGCCGTATCCGAGCACCGAATTGCACACGCGTATGCAGCACGAGGGCCGCCTCCTGCATAGCAACTGGGATCTCTACGACACGCGTCACTGCGTCTACCGTCCCTCAAAGCTGACTGGCGATGTTCTGGAAGCTGGTTACTGGCGCGCCTATAAAGATTTCTATCGCTGGGGATCCATCCTTCAGGGCGCGCTGACCAAAGAGAAATGGTCAGGCCGGCTTCGACACTTCGCCTATGCCGCAGGATGGAAAAAGTTCGAGCCGCTGTGGGACTTCGTCATTCGAGCCAAGCGCGTCGCTCGCATGCTGCCATTGCTGGAGACAATTTTGGAGGAATTCGGAAATAAACCGACCGAAACAGATGTGATCGACGCCACGCGCGAACGAGCCGCTCACATCGCGCGACCGCGAGCTGGTCACCATCAGTTAATAGCCAATAGCCGCCCGGTTCCTGACGCCGTCGTCGCGCAGCACCTCGTAGTCATTAGCCGATCCGGCGAATGGCGCACACCCTGGAATCGGACTGTTTTCGCGAAAGGCAATCCGCAGAGGATATGGGCACGCCCTCCGGATCAGAAGAACATCGTCGCCAGAAAACACAGGAGAGATCCGCAGCACCAGTTCATACACCGGGCCACCAGGCCCGCCGGCAAGACCCTCGGCCCCATAAGCCTCGGTTCCAAAATAACTGAAGCGCGCGCGGAACCCGTGATGATGACTCATCGCATCGGAGATGCATCCAGTCACGCGATTCGTGTGTTCCTCGCGCCCATCGGAAACGCCGCAATTGATCGCATCGCGTCCGGCAATTCGCTTCGATTCTTTGTCTAGCGGATCACCGAAGATTCGCCAGATCTTCAACCGTGCCCGGCTCTTCCACTGCGGATAATTCCAGCTGAATGCGCCGTAGTACCACCAGCCCATCGCCGCCAGAACGCAGCACAGCAGAATCGCCAATACGCCGATCCTGGTCATCCCCCGCATGCTTACTATTAGACACCAGCAGAGCCCTTGCGTTCTGCTGGCGTCTATTTTGTTTCGGGATCAGGTGGTCTGCATCGCAGCTTCTGCCCGGCGTTTCATCTCTTCGGGCGAAAGATCTTCGACGTGCGTCGCAATCGTCCACTTATGTCCAAACGGATCGATGATGTTCCCCGAGCGATCGCCATAGAACTGATCTTTCACCGCACGATCGACCTTCGCTCCTGCGTCGACCGCCTGCTGGAACACGCGATCCACGTCTGGAACATAGACCAGTATCCCCACACCTGAGCCTCCGAGCGTTTCAGGACCGACAACTTTCATCTCCGAGTACTCATCCGCCAGCATGATGTGTGAATCGCCGATCTGCAGCTCGGCGTGACCAATCCGTCCTTTGTCTTCCATTCGCATCAATTCCTTCGCGCCGAATACCTTGACGTAATAGTCGATCGCCTTCGCCCCGCCCCTCACGATCAGATACGGCGTGATCGCCCGATATCCTTCTGGAATGTAGTTCGGCTTATTCGCCATGAAATCCTCCTCTTATAGCGGCTCGTCTTGCCGCTCTTACCCACGTCCACATTCTGGCGCGCTTCATCAGGGCGGTATTGTAAAAATCTGAACTAATCGAAAATGGGCACGTGATTCGTGTGGCGCGTCCTGTACTTCAGATATGCGCTGGGGCTCAGCCCGGAGAAGCTTCGAAAATCGTGTATGAAATGTGCCTGGTCGTAGTAGCCGCAGCCGAGCGCCACGTCCGTCCAATCCACATCCTGTTCAGGCGGAAGATTCTGTATCACGTTCTGAAAGCGCTGCACGCGCGCAAACAGCTTCGGCGTGAGTCCCACCTGCTGACTGAAAACATCCACCAGCCGCCGGCTGCTGATCCCAATCTCGTCGGACAACTCGGCGACTGGCGCATGCTCCGCCCCCAGTCGCACCAGCGCATAGTTGACGGCGCGATGCCGCTCCATGGGCCTGTACAACTGCTCCATTAAAATCTGCTCGAAGCGCTGCAGCTTGGCCTCCGGCGTGGGCTCTTCCAGTAGCCGATCGCGCAATCGGATCGCCGCTCGTCCCCACAGCACATCGAGCGAAACATGCTCGTTGTGCAGCTCCGAAAAAGGTAAATCGAAAAACGGGAACGCTCCTCCGGCCCTGAAGTGTGCGCCGGCCACGCAATCCTGCTCGGCCGTGTCGATCACGAAAAAATGCGAATGAGGCCCGCAGATCGCGGCGCCACCAAGCTTATGAACTTCGTCGAAATTATCGTGATCGTAGATCCGCGTTTCGTCTTCGCGCAGATTGACGACCAGCTCCGACGATCCCTGCGGCAGCAGCCGTTCCTTCGTATGCGGACCACCAGCCTCTCCTTCGTAGTACCAGAACATCTCCACGAAGTGCGAGAGCGGAGCCGAAGGCCGGTAGTGCAGGAACGGCATCCGCCTATGAGATCACAAGTCCATGTGATCCTCAACCCGCCTAGCGCTGGCCTCATGTCGGCTTTCCGGGATCTGAATTTGAGCCTGTCATTTCGATCGGAGCCGCAGCTTTTGCGGCGAAGTCGAGAGCCTGCCCTGAGCGAATCGAAGGGGACCTTGTGTTTGCGTTTGTTTCGAGCTAATAAAAAAGCGCGGCCTCTTAGCCGCGCTCCAATCTGCAACCTTCAATCTGAATTCTTCAATGTTTACGTGATGCTCGTCTCCTCGTACGTCCCGTACACCTCGCGCAGCGCCTCGCAGATCTCGCCCACCGTCGCGTACGCCCTTACCGCTTCGATGATGTACGGCATCGTGTTCGCATCGGAGATCGTGCCGTCCGACTTCACCTTTGGCTCCTGCGCCGCTGCTTTCTTCAGCGCCTCCAGCCGTCTGCCCACTTCTTCGTTCGACCGCCGTGCGCGCAGTCGCTTCAACTTCTCTGTCTGCGAATGAGCCACTTCGTCGCCGATATACAGAATCTGTGGCGACGGCTCTTCCACCGTAAACTCGTTCGCCCCGACGATCACTTTCTCTCGCGCCTCGGCCGCACGCTGGAACTGGTAGCTGGCTTCGGCGATCTCTTTCTGCGGATACCCGCGCTCGATCGCCTTCACCATGCCGCCCATCGCGTCCAGTTTGCCGAAGTAGTCGAAAGCGCCGTTCTCCATATCAAGCGTCTGCCGTTCGACGAAATACGATCCCGCCAGCGGATCAATCGTATTCACCACACCGGTCTCATACGCGATGATCTGCTGTGTACGCAGCGCGATGCGCGCCGCCTGCTCCGTCGGCAACGCCAGCGCTTCGTCATAGGAATCCGTGTGTAGCGACTGCGTTCCGCCCAGCACCGCCGCCAGCGCCTGCAGCGCCGCGCGCGCAATGTTGTTCATCGGCTGTTGCGCCGTGAGGGAGACACCTGCCGTCTGCGTGTGGAATCGCATCAGCCATGTCCGCTGATTCTTCGCCTTGAAGCGCTCGGTCATGAGCCGGTACCAGATCTTGCGCGCGGCCCGGTATTTCGCGATCTCCTCGAAGAAATCGTTATGTGCATTAAAGAAGAAGCTCAGCCTTGGGCCAAAGTCGTCCACGTCCAGCCCGCGTCGCATCGCCCACTCCACATACTCCACGCCGTCGTAGACGGTGAACGCCAACTCCTGCAGCGCGGTCGAACCCGCTTCGCGTATGTGATATCCGCTGATTGAAACCGTGTTGAAGCGCGGCGTAAACTTCGATCCAAACTCGAATGTATCGATCACCAGCCGCATCGATGGCGCGGGCGGATAGATGTACTCCTTCTGGGCAATGTATTCCTTCAGGATGTCGTTCTGAATCGTCCCCGAGATCTTCTTCCAGTCTGCACCCTGCTTTTCGGCCACCACCAGGTACATCGCCCAGAGCACACTCGCCGGCGAGTTGATCGTCATCGACGTCGTCACGTTCTGCACGTCGATGCCATCGAACAGGATTTCCATGTCCTCCAGCGAATCGATCGCCACGCCGCACTTCCCAACCTCGCCTTCGCTGAACGGATGATCGCTGTCATACCCCATCAGGGTCGGCAGATCGAACGCAACACTCAGCCCGCTCCCGCCATGTTCCAGCAGGTACTTGTAGCGCTGATTGGTCTCCTCCGGCGACGCGAACCCGGAGAACTGCCGCATCGTAAACAGCTTCCCTCGATACCCGCTGGCGTGAATCCCGCGCGTGAACGGCGCCTGCCCCGGATAACCCAGGTACTTGTCATAGCTCCAGTCTTCAGGCAAATCCGCCGCCGTGTACAAACGCCGGATCGGCACATCCGAAATGGTGCTGAACCGAGCATTCCCGTTCTTATCGAGATTGGTGCCTGTTGGCGCGCCGATCGGCTTCTCGGGCGATTTTTCCAGCAGGGGATCCAGCGTCTTTTCTGCCCACTGCTGCTCCGATTCAGATGGATTCCGGCCTGCGCAGACCTCGTCGGATGCGCGCTGCTTCAGCTGCTTGCTATTACTCAGATTTTTGGAAGACATAAGTGCGGCTTATAGCTCCGATATTAGAAGATGCCGAATCGGACGGCAACAGTCGCAAGTTTTCGGCGGGAGTAAGCCCCAGGGTTCCTTGCTGCGACGTTGTTCTGTTGCACTCACGGAACGTTACTATGCACGCGAATCACCGAATCGGGCCGTGCACGTGGAAACAGTGTGCAAGAGTTTGCATGAGGTGTGTTTTTCTGGCCTCACCCATCGCCTACAAGTCATCTAGAAATAAATGAGTTGCAGGCGCTGAAGCTTTGGTCCTGCAACTGCATCCAACGAGTATTTACCAACTAGGCTCCTGGGGTGAAATGTGGAAGGTAACGAGCGGTCTCTCAAGCTTCCCCGTCAACCGCGATTCACGCGTGATGGACTCACCGTGGTCTTGGTTTTTGCTTCGATGATCGTAGCCGGCCTTAGCATGGTGCAAGGTCGCACCATCGATTCGCAACGCAACGTGATTCACCTTCTCTTCCTCGACAGCCAGGAATTGAACGCAATCAAAGTGCATGACCAACAGCAGAAACACTCGGCTGCGGCGAATGCCCAGAGCGATCAGCAGCAGAAGTCTGATGCCAGGAACAATTGCGTCGATTCGAAGGACAAATCTGGAAAGGCTTGCGCCGTCCCGCAAGCCACCGCGCCCAGCCAGCCAACTCAGGAGAAGAATCACACGCCTGAGAAATCAGACGACGACAACAGCATGCCCAATCCGCAACGGCTTCTGCATTCTATTTAAGTTAGCGTGGCCGCCTTCTGGGCGGCCACAGCCTCATCCTCTCGAATCATTCGATTCACTAATCACAGCACTCCCGCGCGCGCGCCACGTCCTTACGCCAGGTTGAACAGCAGGATTTCCGCATCTTCACTTCCTGCTTGTCCAGTGACCTTCAGCTTTGACTCTTCGCTGATCGCCGCGCCGTCTCCCTGCTTCAACTGTCTTCCGTTCACTTCCACGCTGCCTCGCGCAACCTGTAACCACGCATGCCGGCCCGGCTTCAGCTCATACTCCACCGCCTTGCCGCTCTCCAACACGGACGTGTACAGCTCCGCATCCTGATGGATCGCCACCGAACCCTCCCGCCCGTCAGGAGATGCCAGCAGTCGCAGGCGGTTCAATTTCTCGTCACGCGAGAAATTCTTCTGCTCATAACTTGGCGTGATTCCTTGCTCTTGCGGCAGCAGCCATATCTGCAGCAGGTGGACCGACTCATCCTTCGAGTGGTTGAACTCGCTGTGCAGCACGCCGGTGCCGGCGCTCATCCGCTGCACGTCGCCCGGACGGATGGTCGAACCGTTGCCCATGCTGTCTTTGTGCGACAAGCCACCTTCGAGCACATAAGTCACAATCTCCATGTCCCGGTGCGGATGCGTGCCAAACCCATGTCCCGGATGTACCCAATCCTCATTGATCACCCGCAGCGAGCGAAATCCCATATTCTCCGGATCGTAGTAATCCGCAAACGAAAACGTGTGATACGTATTCAGCCAGCCGTGGTCGGCATGTCCGCGCTGCTCCGCTGGACGCACTTTGATCATTGTCTAACTCCTTTCAACAATGATTTAGATGCTTTAACGTTAAAATAGTTTCAACACAGGGGAAGATGCACCGGGTGTGGTGGCGCGGGCGCCCTCGCCCGCGTGTTCAAAGCTTCTGTCATTCCGAGCGACTGGCCGCCTATTTTTTCGCGATCCGCTTTTTGGATCGCGCGGCCAGGAGTCGAGGAGCCTTGCGTTTCAAGCAGCTTGGCGCGAGCGTTTGGCAGCTCTGGTGGCGCGGGCGCCCTCGCCCGCGAGCGTAGCACCTACGAATCGTTCGCCTGGCAGACCGAGAGTAGTCTGAACTGGTAGCCTCAAATCCGAGCGCAGCGAGGATCTGTCATACCGAGCGGAGCGAGGTATCCCTACCCGCTCCACGAATCTATGGGGAAACTATCCCGTCTCCTGCAACCCCCGCCCCAGCTTCCTGCACAGCGCCGCCAGTTCGACCTGCTCGGCAGACGTCAGCTTCGCGAAAAGTCCCGCAATACAAGCCGCATGCTTCGGGAAAACCTCGGCTATCAACTTTGTCCCTTTCTCCGACAGGTTAAGTTTCACGAAACGCCGGTCTTTCTCCCCAGCAACTCTCTTTACCAACCCGCGTCGCTCCAGATTCCGCACCACCATCGTCAGATTGCCGCCGGTTTTCAGGATCTTGCGCGCGACTTCCGACAGCACCATCGGCCCCAGGTGATAGAGCGCCTCCATGACGGCGAACTGGCTCGCCGTCAGTTCCCAACGGGACAGGTCGCGCGTCGCAAGCGCATGCACGGTATCGCTGGCACGCAACAGCTTCACATAGGCGGATAAGGCGCGGCGTTCAGACTTACTGGAAGAAGATCGTCTGGGCATGCCAGAACTATACTTCAACGTTGAAGCATCTGCCGCGCCAAGAAAAAAGGCGCCCCGGAGCAGGGCGCCATCTCCGTTCACAGCACACGCTATAGGAGGAGAACTAGCACTACTTTATGAAGACACACATACAGGAGCACTACCACGAGAAACAACCCAACGCTAATCCCGCGACGGAGCCTCCCAGAACGGATTAGTCAATCCGGTCTGAGCATACGCAGGCTCCCCTTCCGAACCCTTCCGACCTTCCTTCGCCTCTTGCATCAACGAAGCCAGTGGCCGGGTGGGACAGGAGCAAGGATTCAAGGACGTATATTCAGCGTGACATTTAGGACAGATCACCTTGCCGCCTCCGTATCGGAGATTCACCCTTTCGGGTGACTCCATTACAGTCCGCGATCAAGGTGAAGGGAAACTCAAATTTCTGATGGTTTGAATCAGAAAACTATATGCCCGAAGCGGGACGGGACGGCTTCTCCACTAGCGCCGCAACCGCCGCTTTCATCGCAGCTGTCCGGTGCTGAATCAGTTCCACAAATGCTGCGGCAGCTCGCGGCAGGCTTCGATCGCGCCGGTACACCAGCCCCAGTTCGCGCGACAAATCCACGTCCTTCAGCGCTACTAGCTTCACTTGTCCGGAGCGCACTTCGTCGCGCGCGAAGCTGGTGCTGATCAGAGATACGCCCAGGCCCGCGGCCACAAAGCTCTTGATCATGCCCACGCTCGGCAGTTCCATTCGCACCTGCAGTTGCGTGTTGTAGGGCCGAAACAGCTTGTCCAGGATCTGCCGCGTGTAGCCCGTTTTAGGAAAGATCAGCGGCTGCTCTGCCACCAGGCTCACTGGTACCGCCGACAGCTTCGCCAAGGGATTATTGGCGTCCACCATCAGCATCAGTTTGTCGCGGAAAATCGAACGCACCTTCAAACTGCTCGACTTCACCGGCATCGTCACAATGCCCACGTCAATCGATCCGTCTTCGATTCGCTCCAGGATCTTGCGGCTGAAATTGCGATAGATACTGAGCTGCACCGCCGGGTAGAGCCGCAGGTATTCGGCAAACACGTCCGGCAGCACGTAGAGACACGTGGCCTCATTCGCGCCGATCGCCAGCACGCCCCGCGGAGCGGTTCCCTGGTCGGCCACGGCGCGTTGCGATTCGCGCCGCAAATTCAGCAGCCGCTGTGCATATTCGAAGAAGACTTCGCCCGCCGGAGTCAATCGCACAGTCTTGCCGCTGCGATCCAGCAGCTTTTCTCCGTACTCGTCTTCCAGTTGGCGAATCTGCGCGCTCACTGCCGATTGTGACCGGAAAACCTTTTGTCCGGCACGCGAGAAACTTCCTAGCTTGGCAACTTCTATGAAGGTGGATAACTGGTCAAAGTCCATGGTCAGTCGTGCTCCACACTATAAGCTATCAGTTCCGTCCTACCAAGAGATGTGACGAAACGATATGTTCGCATGCCTTTCTTCAGGAGATAATTCTCTTCGGAGAACACCATGCGATCCAAAGCCGTCTGCTTTCTGTTGGCGCTGGGACTCCTGCCCTCCCCGGGAATCGCACAAGAAACATCTTCTAAACCTGCTCCGCGAATCGCGCTTGTTCTCGAAGGCGGCGGCGCCCTCGGATTGGCTCACATCGGCGTCATCCGCTGGCTCGAGGAAAACCACATCCCCGTGCACTACGTTGCCGGAACCAGCATGGGTGCGCTCGTCGGCGGCCTCTACGCGGCGGGAAATAATCCCGCACAACTCAACCAGATCGTCAGTGGGATCGACTGGGACCAGGTGCTCAGCGATCAGATTCCTTTCCAGGATCTCTCCTACCGTCGCAAAGAGGACGCCCGCGATTATCCCAACACGCTTCAGTTCGGACTGGAGCATGGCTTGCGGCTTCCCTCGGGATTCAACGCCGGATATCAGGTCTCATTAATTCTCGACCGCTACATGCTGCCCTATTCCGATATTAAGAACTTCGACCAACTCCCCATTCCGTTTCGTTGCGTCGCGGTGGATCTCGTCTCCAAGCAGAAGTATGTCTTCAGTGACGGCCCAGTCTCGCAGGCAATGCGCGCCTCCATGTCGTTGCCAGGGTTCTTCAGCCCAGTCGTCGACAAGAAGCACATTTTCGTGGATGGCGGCCTGCTCGACAATCTCCCCGTCGATGTCGGCCGTGAAATGGGTGGCGAACTAATCCTGGCAGTCCACCTTCAGACCAAAGCCACCACCGCCGACCGGAACATCTCTTCCATCGGCGTCCTCTCCGACTCCATCGACGTGGTGATTGCGGCCAACGAACTCCAAAGCATGCAGAAGGCCGACCTGCTCGTTACCGTCGACGTCTCCGACTTCACGTCCACGGATTACTACGCTGCGCAGAAATTGATCGCAAAGGGATACGAAGCAGCGCAGCAGAAAGCCAACCTGCTGCGCGCCTTCAGCGTGGACGACGCCACATGGAATCGATATATCGCCGAGCGCAACTCCCGCCGCCGCGAAACCATACCAACTCCTGAGTTCGTGGCCGTGCAAGGAGCCTCACCCGCCGCCTCGAAGGTCATTCAAAACGATCTTTCCAAATTGGCCGGGCAGCCGCTCGATATCGACAAACTCGAAAGCGGCCTGACTCAGATCGTTGGCACCGGACGCTTCTCCAAACTGAACTACGGTCTGACCGAACAGAACGGACAGCCCGGACTGCTCATCACCGCCGCCCAGAAGGAAGCTCCCATCCTGGTGAATCCGCTGATCGCAATCGACGGATCCGAGATCCAGAATGTTCGCTTCGCTCTTGGCGCCCGCCTCACTAAGTTCGGCACTGGCTCTCACGAAACAGAATGGCGCACCGACCTCGCCTTCGGCTCCGAGTATGGCATTGCCACCGACTACTTCCGCCCCTTCAGAGGACTTCCGGGCTGGTTCATTGATCCCGGCGCCATTGCCAATACCTCTCCCTTCGACATTTACAACGAGAATAATCAAATCGCGGCGTATCGTCTGCAAAAGGTCTCCGGCTACTTCGACGCTGGATACCAGTTCAGCCGCAGCAGCGAATTGCGCTTTGGCTACGAGTTGGGTTATCTGCGATTGAAAGAGCAGGTCGGATCGCCCCTGTTTGGCAATCCAGCCGATCGCCTTGGACAATCCTCCATCCGGTACCGCCTCGATCTCCTCGACGATCCCGTTGTCCCGCGGAAGGGAGTAGCGCTCGACTCCAGCTTCAGTTGGTTCGACTCCTATCTCGGCAGCAGCAACGCATTCCCGTCGTCCGAGATCCTGAGCAGGTTTTACGTGCCCGTCAGCGAACCGGGCAGTATTTTCGGAGGCGTTTCTGGCGGCACGGACTTCGGATTCACGCGCACCGGGCTTCCCTCCTTCAGCCTCGGAGGGCCGGTACGATTAGCCGCTTTTGGTCGAAACGAGTTGCTGACGAATCAGTATTTGCTGTTACAGGGCGGATACCTTCAGCAGATTGTGAAATTCCCACCGCTTCTCGGCAAGGGACTCTTCGCCTACGGTGAAGTCGAAGGTGGCCGAGTTACCAACGAAATGAACGAGTCCCCGTGGCCGGCCGACGCGGTTCTCGGCATGATCGTCCAAACCGCATTCGGACCCATCATCGTCGGCGGCAGCTACGGCACAACCGGCCACCACAAATTCTTCTTCCAGGTGGGACGCGTGTTTTGAAACTACGTCCGAAAATCCGAGATCCCATCCCAGATCAACTGCACCGCCACCGCGAGGATGAGAAAACCAAAAATACGGTTGATTGACCCTGTGGCATTCGGACCAAGCCTCTCCACCAGCGGTCCGCCCAGGCGCAGGAACAGATACACCACCAGCCCAAGCGCCGCGATTCCAATGATCATGCCCACGTACGCCAGCATATTCGTGCTGTTAGCCGCCAGTCCCATCACCACTCCGATGGAACCCGGCCCTGCCAGGATCGGCATTGCCATCGGCGTGAAGGAGATATCTTCCTTCGTGACGGCCTCGTCGCCTTCCGCATCTGTGATGCGGCTCTTGCTCGTCACCATGCCCCAGGCTGCATTCGCAACGATCAGCCCTCCCGCAATCCGCAGCACCGGCAGGCTGATCCCAAAGAAGCTCAACACGAATCGTCCAACCAGCAGAAAGAACACCAGGATTCCGATCACGAAAAGCGCGACCTTCAACTCGGTCATTCGCCGCTCCGACCGTGAGGATCTCGAAGTCAGCGTAAAGAAGATGGGAACGGCGCCGAACGGATTCACAATCGGAAACAAAGCAAGAAAAGTGCCGATCGCCGCCGTTGGAAGACCTTTCAGTAACAGATGCTGTATCGGCACTCTTCTCCTTTGAAACCCCGACCTCTATGTTCCTGTCATCCTCGAGCGAGCAGCTTTATCGCGAGAGAATGATCCAGACGAGCGCCCGCGCCGACGGAGCGAAACGCCGCAAAAGCGACGCGAGCTTCCTCTTCGTCCTACCCTAGCTCGGCTTTACCACCTGCAGATTGTTCTTCACCGAAAAAATCCCCGGAACTGAATTCGCGCGGATGCCGGCGGTGTTCTTGTCCGTCTCGTTATCCACCACTCCCTCCAGCGTCACGTGCCCGCCTTTGACAATGATCCGGATCGGCTTGATCACCGGCATGTCGTACTTCTGCAGCGGCGGGAAGCCATACACCGCGCGAAACACACGCCGACGTATTTGATTGTCCATCGGCGCCGGTGGCAGAACCTCGATCTGGTTATTGACCGTCTCTACCCCTTCCACCCTCTTCACTGCGTTCCCTGCATCCGACTTCACCGCAGGATTCGTCACATACCCAATCAACGTGACGTTATATCCCTCGACTTTGTACTGTATGTTGTCGAAGACGTTGTAGTACGGCAGCATCAGCAGTTCGTGCCGCACTTCTTTCGCAATGCGATCGGTATTCATTGCCGGTGCGGCATGCAATTGTGACTGGTCCTGCGCCACCACCTGCGCGATTCCCAGCAGCAACATTCCGATCGTCAAAACAAACCGACTCGTTGTATTTATCATGCGTCCCTCCCCAACCTACTCTGGTCAGCAAGGATAATCGATGCGGTCACAAAGCGTGAACTGGAAGAATAGAGTCGGAGACAGTCTCCTCAGGGCTTCGGCGGAGGAGGATTTGCGGCTTTCCTGTGGAAGACAGCTCGGTCGATGTCCGGCCAGAACTCGGAGACGATTCCGCCCGTGCTGCCGTACAGGAACGAGATTCCGACACGGCTCATCGTCAGGCTGAACCCCCGATCGTTCGAGGGGTAGTACAGATTCGATAACCCACCTGCAGTAAACCCTCCGAGGATGTTCGAGAAATTTACTGTTTTTCCGCCACTGTCCCTGTGGCCGACAAATTCCTGCGCCATGGAGTATCCGATGCGGTGTGGGATCGTGCCTTCCCCCAACCGGAAATATCGTGGGTCTTCTTTGAGCAAAACTGGGTACAGAAAGCCCCCGAAGAATCCACTCGAGGTGCTGTCGGCTAATGCAGCGCCATAGCGCTTTGCGTATCCAGCAGCTCCCTGGCCGTATTCCGGGAAGTTGTTCTGCGCCTGGCTGATTCCCGCCTGTATCCCAAGCGTCGCCCAGTTGAACGGATCGATGTTGCCCTTAAGAAATAGGTGAAACTTCTGCCCCGGCGTAAGTGGCGGAGGATGATGTCGGCTGGTCACTCCAAACATCGGGACAACGCCGAGAATTCGCTGCGATTGCTCGCGCTTCCTGATCTCTTCTTCCGTCTGCTCCTGGTTCGCATCGCTCTGCCCGGGAGTATTCGCAGCGGTTGTACCTGAAGAATTTGCTGGGGGTGCGGTCGTTTGATTTTGATTTTGGCTGGCACCAGCGGGAGTATCGGGTCCCTGAGGGGATGTGCTATGAGGCGCCTCTTGCGTTGTTTGTGCGCCGATTTGCGGACTGACCGCAATCGCAGCAAGAAGCACAACAGCCGCGAGGGTCCTACGCGGGGGCATCAACTTACTATAGAGGGCGCCTGGCTCGATTCTGCTGCCACCGGACCCATTTTACTTTTCTTTACACGACCAGCGCGGCTGAGGCCCTGCGGCTTGGAAGAGTTTCCGCTGCCGCCAGTACGGACGCGGGTCCCTTACCCGTCTGCCTGGTAAGAGTCATAACCATCAGGCTGGCCAGGAACTGCACCGTCGCCACGTCGTGATCGTCAAAGGCGTATGGCTCGGACGAAAGTACCTCGAGAATCCCGAGCACATTCTTCAAATGCACCAGCGGCGCAACCACCAGCGACTGGATTCCCAAAGACCGGCACGCCTGAAGATCAACTACCGGATCGCCCGTCACTTGATCGCATCGCCATGCCTTCCCCGTACGAACTGACATCCCGGAGAGTCCTCGCTCCAGGCTTACCTGCGCTCCCAGTCCGGGGACGCCCGCTCCCATTGTCGCGTGACATTGCATCTTGCCATCGCTGATCAGCGCCAGCGCCGAACCCGATGCCCGCGTCAGACCCATCGCCCGATCCAACACCATTCGCATTGACGAATCCAGATGCACCAGCGATCCATTTACGACCCGATACTCCAAATCCGGAGTCTGTTCTGCTCGCGCCACCGCCGCAGTACTGTACTCCGCTGAACGAGCGACTAGCCGCGGACCCGGCATCTCCGGTGTCTCCGGCGCTTCCACCGGAGTTGCGGGCTTCCGTCCGATCGCGCCCGGACCCAGCAATTCCGCTACGACTCGGCGCATCTTCTCGTCCGTGATTACCGTGGCCGTCTCTTCCGCCAGCAGCGATCCGCCCATCAGCCGTCCCAGATTCAAGATGGCCTGGCTGCCGCACGCGTAACAATTTGACGTGTTGTTATAGCTGATGAGTTCGCACTGTACGCAAAAGACAGAATCACTCAATTGCAAAAATGCTACGTCCGATGCACTGCGGAAACCCATGTCTTACCTACCCTGGGAACCTGTGGCGTTCGAAAGAAATTTGGGAGCCCTGTTGAGTACAAACAAATTAATTGCTCACAGTTGCACCACATCAGTAGCAGCATTGGTTCCGAAATTCGATTCTGTGGAAAATTCGCGCGCGCATGTGCACTTCATCCGCTTCTTTGCGCAAAAACTTGCAACTGGAAATTCAATCTCGCTTAACACGCGTTTCGTACACTTCTGATGTACCTTCACAATCCGCCACTGGCGGCTCTCCCTCTCCATGGAGAAACATTTCCAACTTCGCGGCACTATCGACGAGATACCCGAGACGCGCGACCAGATACTCTCCTTCATTCGCGAGAGCTGCCACAACGCCCCGCAGGATTACAACCTTCTCGTCGCCGTCCAGGAAGCCCTCGCCAACGCGGTCGTTCACGGCTGCAAGAATGATCCCTCGCAGATCGTCCATTGCCGCGTCGAATGCGATGATTCCGCGATCGCCATCACAGTTCGCGATCCCGGCCCCGGTTTTGATCTCCAGTCTCTCCCCGATCCCACTTCCACGGAACATGTCGCCGAAGAACATGGCCGCGGAATCTTCCTGCTGCGCTCGATGATGGATGAAGTTCATTTCGAAGATGGAGGAAGGCAGTTGCAGATGCGTAAGCTGAGAAGGCCCGCGTGAGGCTGATCTGGATGCCGCGAATCTAAATATGAACGTCTGAAAATAAAAGGGCGCCTTGGCAGACGCCCTCATGTCCACTTGCCGATTCTTCTACTGCAGCGCCTTCTCGACTGCCGCAGTCAACTCGGGCGAGTCTGGCGTCACATTCGGTTCGAAGCGCGCCGCGATCTCGCCGTTGCGGCTGATCAGGAACTTGGTGAAGTTCCATTTGATTTCGCCGCTGTGCTTCGGGTCGCTCGCCGGATCTGTCAGGAACTGGTACAGCGGCGTCGTATCGTCGCCCTTCACGGAAACCTTCGACATCATCGGAAAACTCACGTGATAGGTGCGCGTGCAGAAAGTTTTGATCTCCTGATTCGTGCCTGGCTCCTGCGCGCCAAAATTGTTCGCCGGAATCCCGACAATCACCAGGCCGCGATCCTTGTACTTCTCGTATAACGATTCCAGGGCGCTGTACTGCGGCGTAAAACCGCACTTACTGGCCACGTTCACCAGCAGGATCGCCTTTCCCTTGTAGGCCGCAAGCGGCGCGGGCTGCCCGTCAATCGAACTCAGCGTAAAGTCGTAAACGTTGTTTGCAGATGCGGAAAGCATAGTGCTCAAGAGTAGCAAAACGGCGAGTTTGTACACGAATCCCTCCAAGTCAGCATATAGACGATTGCGATCCAGCTAAGTTGCAGGATTTCTATCACCGCGTCCCAGCTTGAACATTTCGCGAAAAGCACGCTCGATATGGTATCAATGACCATGGGCGAGGATCAGCCACTTTGGGCCGTAAAAGATCAGAACAGCCGTCTGGCTGAGCTGACCGCGCGCACCTCCGACTCAGCAAAAGAACAGCCTCTGCGCCGTGACGTCCGCTCTCTCGGCATTCTGCTGGGGCGTATTCTCACCGAACAATCCGGCAGCGCTCTCTATGAAGTGGTCGAGCGCCTCCGGCGCCTGCTCATTCAGCACCGCGAACAATCAGCCTCACCCGCACCGCTGAAACTCGACGTCGATCTGATGGAAGAGGTCCGCTCCATCGTCTCCAGGATGGAACTCGATCAGGCCTACAAAGTCACCAAAGCTTTCGCCATCTACTTCGAGCTTACGAATCTCGCGGAGACCAATCATCGCAAGCGCCGTCGCCGCGCCGGCAAGCTTCATGTCGATGAATCGCCTCTCCCCGGATCATTCCTCGGCACGCTTTTACGGATGAAGAAGGCCGGTATCTCCGCCGAAGACGCGGTCAAGAACCTTGCGAGAAGTGAAAGTTGTGCCGGTATTCACTGCGCATCCTACGGAGGTCGCTCGCCTCACCGTGTTGCTCAAGCGCCGTCGTATCGGCCAATTACTCGAACGACTGGACCGGCTACCCCTCACCGATGCCGAAGCCCTCGAATGCGAATCGATCATTCAAGCGGAGATCACCGAACTTTGGCAGACCGACGAAGTACGCTTGCGCCGGCCGCGCGTCTCCGACGAAATTCGCATCGGGCTCGAATATTTCCCCATGGCGCTGTTCGACACCTTGCCGCGTCTCTACCAGGAATTTCGAGACTCCTTCCAGAAAGTTTACGGACTCGTTCTCCGCGAAGGTGATCTTCCTGCGCTGGTAAATTTCGGCTCTTGGATCGGCGGCGATCGCGACGGCAATCCCTTCGTCACCCCCGACTGCATTCAAGAAGCACTCGACAAAGCCCGTACAGCGATTCTCGACTACTACATCAAGGAAGTTTGGCAACTGCTCGAAGGCATCAGCGCGTCCGTGCGGCAGGCCGGAATCTCCGAAGCGCTTCGCAAAAAATTGTCGGACTACGAATCCCGTCTCGAGAACGTTGAATTCCGGTGGGCCGCTCAGGCGGAGATTGAACTCTACCGCCGCTTCCTCGGCTATGTCTTTCGCCGTTTGCAGAGCACACGCAAAGGCTCTTCGCCCGAAGCCTATGCCGACGCGGGCGAGTTTGAAGAAGACCTGCAGCTCGTGCGCAAGAGCCTCCGCGAGAATCGTGCAGCCAACGTTGCCGGAAATCCTCATCGAACCTCTACTCCGCAAGCTGCGCGTCTTCGGATTCCATCTTTATGCCCTCGACATTCGCCAGCATGCGCGCGTCCATGCGCACGCGTTGAAAGAGTTGTTAACAGCGATACAAGCCGGCGCCCCGCGCGGCGATCTCGCCGGTTCTTTGTCTCCGCAGACTATCGACGTGCTCAACACCATGCGCACAGTCGCGCATCTCAAAACCACGTACCCACCGCCGTCGATCCGCCAGTACGTGATCAGCGGTGCAGAAACCGAGCAGGACGTTTTCTCGGTCCTGCAACTGGCAACGCTCGGTGGAGTCAATATCGCGGGCGACGCCGGCAATCCTGGCCTCATGCCTGTGCCGCTTTTCGAATCCATTGATTCGCTACGCTCCTCCGCCGGCGTCATGCGCCGCATCTGGACTGCGCCCGAATATCAGCCCGCACTCGATTCCTGGGATCGCTGGCAGGAAGTGATGCTCGGCTACTCCGACTCCAACAAAGATGGCGGCATGCTCACCAGCACCTGGGAAATCTATAAAGCGCATCGCGACCTGCACCGCGCCGCCGCCGAATGCAATGTGAAGCTCCGCCTCTTCCACGGTCGTGGAGGCACAGTCGGTCGTGGTGGTGGTCCCACGCACGCAGCCATTCTTGCGCAACCGCCCGGATGCTTTTCTGGTCACATCCGCATCACCGAGCAAGGCGAAGTAATGAACTGGAAATATTCTGACCCGGTGCTCGCTGAATGGAACCTGGAGCTGATGACATCGGCCTGCCTGGAAGCGCTGGTTCGTCCCAACGGGCCTAAGCCCGGCTCCGATGAGCGCTGGGGGCCCGCCATGGAAGAGATGTCCGGCTGCGCCTATGCCTACTATCGCGAGCACATCGCTGAGAATCCAGACATTCTCGAATATTTCGAGCAGGCCACACCAGTCAATGAACTTGAAAATGCGCGCATCGGATCGCGCCCGACGCGCCGCACCAAAACACGCGGGCTCGACGATCTCCGCGCCATCCCCTGGGTCTTCGGCTGGATGCAAAGCCGTCACGCCGTGCCTGCGTGGTTCGGCGTCGGCTATGCCATCGAGCGTTTCCGCGCCAAAGGCCAGAACAACGAAGCCGTATTGCGCGACATGTTCAAAAGCTTCCCATTACTTCGAGACCTTATCCAAAACGTCGAGATCGCCATGGCCAAGGCCGACATGGGCATTGCCCACATGTACGCCACCCTCGTTCCCGACCAGGCCCTGCGCGAGCGCGTCTTCAACATGCTCGCGGAAGAATTCCACCGCACGCGCCAGATGATTCTCTGGCTCACCGATCAGAAAGAGTTGCTCGAGAAAAATGCCGTGCTCTCGCGCTCGATCCGCCTGCGAAATCCGTACGTCGATCCCATGAGCCTCATCCAGGTCGAACTCCTGCGCCGCAAACGTGCGGGCACCGACACTGAAATGCTCAACTACTCGCTGGGTGCGACCATCAACGGCATCGCCGCCGGCCTGCACAACACCGGTTGATTTGATCAACTCGATTTCGTGGCGCGGGCGCCCTCGCCCGCGTTTTAGATTTGCGGGTTTGATTGATGGAGCCCACTCGCCCCGAGTGGGCAAAGCACACAATCCCCTCGCTCCCTCTGTTACCTTTATCACCGGACTCCATGCACATCACGCTCATCGCTGGCGGTGTACTCTCACTGGCTGCATGGATCGATCTCCTCTTCGCCCGCGGCAGCTTCTGGCGAATTTCAAAGCCACATCCTGCGATCCCCAGCACTACTCGCCCGACCATCGCCGTCGTCATCCCCGCTCGCAACGAGGCTGATGTCATCGCTCGCGCCATTACCAGCCTCCTTCATCAGCAGATCGACGCCAACCTCCACATCGTCCTCGTCGACGACGCCAGCACCGACTCGACCGCCGAAGTCGCTCATCAAGCAGCCGTCTCCGCAAATATGGTCGGACTCTCTCACGATCCTGAATGGACAGCCGCTCCCCACGGGCTGGTCCGGAAAGGTCTGGGCACAACATCAGGGCATCTCGAAGGCACTCGAATTCAATCCCGACTACCTCCTGCTCACCGACGCCGATATCGAACATGCGCCCAGCAATCTCGCGAATCTCGTCGCACTCGCCGAAAACAATCGCGCCGACCTCACCTCGTTCATGGTGAAGTTGCACTGCGCGTCCTGGTTTGAACGCTGGCTGATTCCCGCATTCGTCTTCTTTTTCTTCATGCTCTACCCGCCTGCTTGGATTCGCGATCGCCGACGCGCCACAGCCGGAGCCGCTGGAGGCTGCATGCTCATCCGTCCCGCAGCTCTCGCCGCAGCCGGCGGCATTGAGTCGATCCGCAGCGAGATCATCGACGACTGCGCTCTCGCCCGTGCCATCAAGCAGACGGGTGGCAATCTCTGGCTTGGACCCACCGAAACCGCTCGCAGCATTCGTCCTTACGAATCCGTCGCTGAAATCGGCGGCATGATCTCCCGCAGCGCCTTCAATCAGCTCGGCCACTCCACACTGCTCCTTATCGGCACCATCTTTGGCCTGGCCATCCTTTACCTTCTGCCCATCTCTCTTCTCTTTTCGCGATCCACGCTCTCGATCTTTCTTGGCGCAGCTACCCTCATCGTCATGTTGATCGCCTATGCGCCCATGGTCCGCTTCTACCGACTCAATCCCCTCTGGACGCTGACGCTTCCCGCAGCCGCGCTCTTCTACATCGGAGCCACAATCCATTCCGCTATTCGCTACTGGTCCGGAGCCGGCGGCATGTGGAAGGGGCGCGCCCAGGATCGCTAACTCGATTTCGTGATTCGATTTGGTGGCGCGGGCGCCCTCGCCCGCCGTGCATCGCCTTTGACTTTATGAGATGATTCCCCGCTGCGTGTCCCGACTCTCGCCCATCCTGCTGCTACTGGTCCTCGCCTGCAACTCTGCTGGCGACACCAAGAAAATCGTCTTCCTTCGCCTTGGCCTCCACATCGTGCAGGAACGCGTCGGACTGGTTCCCACCCGCGATGAAGATCGCGCCGAACGCATTCGGCAGCTCTTCACGGAAGCGGGACAATGTCCTTCAGACAGGCTCCAGATTCAGGAGACCGACTCCGACCTGCCCAACGTAATCTGCACCATCCCTGGCACCGGACCCAACGCCATCGTCATCGGTGCCCACTACGATCATCGCGGAGGCACTGGAGCGCTCGACAACTGGAGCGGCGCCGCCATGCTCCCCATCCTCGCCGAGTCAGTCGGATCGGTCGCGATGAAACATACGCTGGTCTTCATCGCATTTGGCGGCAAGTATCACGGCGCCAGCGGCGCGCGTCACTACATGAAGCAGTTGTCCGAGGACCAGCAACATCACATCTCTGCCATGATCAATCTCGACAGCATCGGCCTGGTCGCCCCGCATTATTGGCCGGAGAGTGGCCTCGTCACGCCGCTGCAGCTGGCCGCGCTGAACGTCCGCATGCCTCAGTTGAAATCCTGGCAAGTGGATCACGAAGGACTATCGGATACCGATGCTTTCCGTAAAATCAAAATTCCCAGCATCACCATTCACTCCCTTGGACGCCAGGGCACCGATCTTCTATACGTCGTGCACTCCCACGACGACACCGTGAGAGCCCTCGACATGCGCGCCTACTACGAGACCTACGAACTGCTCTCCGTCTACGTCGCGTATCTCGATCAGATCACCGCCCCCATCACCCTCGGGGACTCCGGCCTCCCGCAACATGACAGGATGAACCAGCCCGGCTCGCACCGCCACGGCCACTAGTCATTACCATTCGAGAGACTTTTCATGGAGGCCGCCGAATCGAATGGAGCCCACTCGCCCTCGAGTGGGATCAGATTTACTTGACGGAAGCTTGAGTGAGACGGCCGAACTTGCCGTGAGAGCGTCGCCGACGCTCGCCGCAGATATTGATGATGCGGGAAAGCCTATAGCGCTTCGGCTACGAGCTACCAGCTAACCCATCGCACACTAATTACTAATCACTAGCCACTGGCCACTACTCATACACCGGCCCCATCGCCGTATCCACAATGTGCCGCAATCCCTGCAACTGCCGATACGTAGAATCCAACGCATAATCCGCGAGCGAAGGATTCTTCCACTTTGTCAGCGTCGGATACAGCTCCGTAATCGGCTGGATCGGCGAGAAGCCCACCGCTGCGCAATCGAGAAAATATTCTCCGCGCGTCTCCAGGAACTTCAGTCCTTCTTCGATCCACCACACGTCCGCCTGCCATAGCAGCACAAACGTCGCGCGCACCAGGTAGTTGAATCTTGCAAACGTAATCAGGATAGTCGGATCATTCGGCTGCCGCCGGATCGAGCTCTTCAGCTTTCTTCCACGATCCACCAGCTCATGCTTGGTCATATCCTGCAGATGCTCGTAGGCCTTCATCTCATCGGCCAGTTCGTTCAGCTTTACGCTCCATGGCGGAAGCGGCTTGGCCAGTGGTCCCACCAGCGGTTCGAGCAGAGCAGCTACTTTGTCCAACGGAAAGTCATTCGCCTCGGCCTTATCGCCGTGGCAGGTCGAAAGATACTGCACCAGCAGGAAGTCCAGTTTGTCGAGATCCGGCTGGCTCACCCCAGCGCGCTTCACGTAGCGCTTGATCAGCCACTCCAGCGAGTCTTTCCGATTCGCAATCTTGCTCTTCTGTATGAACTGCCGCAGCTGGGAAGGGGTTACTACCGAGTCAATAGCCCCCAGCCACTCTTCGGGATCCACTACATGCTCACCGTGCTCGCCCTCGTGCTCAACAATGCCTTTGGGCCGGGCCGGTGCAGACGGACCCATGGCCTGGGCTAATTCCACGTAAATCGGCAACAGCACGTGATTGGCAAGCTTGAAGCGCTGTGTCGCTAAACCGTCTGTAGGCATGAAGTGGCTGGTCCTTATCTTCCGGAATCCCTCCGGAAGCCTTGGTCGCTCATCTTCATATGGGGAACTCTCCCCGTCAACGTGACTCCAGTCACCATGCCAAAGCTGGGCATCCGCCCCGGCACTCCCCCACCGATCCGCGCCTCCCGCTCCCACCGCGTGCGGAAAGGCCCCCGGAGTCTGTGTCACGACCCCGCTCAGGGCGCTGCCACCCCTCTCACCTTCTCCGAACCGGACCCGATTCCTCCCTTACCGGAACGGCTTTTGCCCCCCGTAAGGACTCCCGAATCCCGTCGTCGGAACCATCGTTCAACCGCATTGCACAACAGGAAAAACACATGGCTGCGGTCATAGAGCAACCGCGCACTCACAAGGACGAAGACAGAGACTAGTAGCGAGACTCCTGCAATCAGCATAGCTGCTCCGCTGGTCTGTCCGAAATCCGCTGCTCAGTCCGATGGATTTTGCTCCTGAGCTGGTTGCATGCTGCTGCTTTCCCGCCGGCTCCTCGTTAACTCCCTTGCCTCCATCCACTTGAGCCATGAACCTCACGAAAATTTAGGAATATTCACTATCTTTTAACAGGGTTGTTGCATTTATCCTCTTAGCACTAACTCCCTGTGGGGACTGCTCCAACCGGAAGGACACATGATTCATTTAAAAGTGAATGGCGCGGATCGTTCATTCGACGGCGATCCCGAGATGCCTCTGCTCTGGTACCTGCGCGATGAACTCGCACTCACCGGCACAAAATTTGGCTGCGGCATGGGACTTTGTGGCGCCTGCACTGTCCACCTCAACGGCAAAGCCGTGCGCTCCTGCTCCACCTCTATGGACGACGCTGCCGGCAAGAACGTCGTGACCATTGAAGCCATCGCCGCGCACGGCCTTCATCCCGTTCAGGAAGCCTGGATCGAAACCAACGTCCCGCAGTGCGGGTACTGCCAGTCTGGCCAGATCATGCAGGCCATTGCTCTTCTGAACAGCAACAAGAAGCCCACGGATCATGACATCGATCAGGTCATGTCCGGCAACATCTGCCGCTGCGGCACCTACCAGCGCATTCGCGCGGCGATCAAATCCGCCGCCAAGGAGACCGCATGAGCACAATTGAAAATGTATCTCGTCGCGGATTCCTTCAGGGCGTCCTCTCTACCGGAGCCTTCATCCTCAGTCTCAAAGTTCTGCCGCAATCTGCCTGGGCCGCCGACTGCTGACTCCACCGGCACCTCCGCCGGGTTCGATAACTCGGTCCTCCATCCCGATCTCTTTCTCGCCATCAACGCCGACGGCACTGTCTACATCATTGCGCATCGCTCTGAGATGGGCACCACCAGCCGCACCAGTCTGCCTTTGATCGTCGCCGACGAACTCGACGCCGACTGGAAGCGCGTGAAGGTTGAGCAGGCCATCGGCGATGCCCGCTATGGCTCACAAGATACCGACGGCTCACATTCCGTTCGCGAGTTCTTCGAACCCATGCGTGTCGCCGGAGCCACCGGTCGCCTGATGCTCGTGCGTGCCGCGGCTCAGCAATGGGGCGTTCCGGAATCTGAATGCACCACCGAACTGCACGCCGTTGTTCACAAAGCTAGCAACCGGCGCTCGGACTACGGCCAGCTCGCCAGCGCAGCCGCTAAGCTGCCCGTTCCGAAGAAAGAAGAGTTGCAGTTCAAAACACCCGCCCAATGGCGGTACATCGGCAAAGGCATGCCCAGCTATGACATCGAGGCCCTCTGCACCGGCAAAGCCGTCTTCGGCATGGACGCCAAGCTCGACGGCATGCTCTACGCCTCCATCGAGCATCCTCCGGTCCTCGGCGGAAAAGTTAAGTCGTATGACGATAAATCTCCGCTGCAGGTTCGTGGAGTCCGTCAGGTCATCCCCATCGATCCGTTTACTCCACCGCACCTGTTCCAGCCCCTCGGCGGCGTCGCCGTCATCGCCGACAACACGTGGGCCGCATTTCAGGGTCGCAAGAAGCTGAACATCGTTTGGGACAATGGCGCCAACGCCTCCTACAACTCCGACGAGTATCGCAAGCAGCTACAGAACACCTCGCATAAGCCCGGCAAGGTAATTCGCGACATCGGTAACGCCGATGCCGAATTCGCCAAGGGCGGCAAAGTGATCGAAGCCGACTACTACGCTCCCCATCTTGCTCACGCCTCCATGGAACCTCCCGTTGCGCTCGCCGACTATCGCGATGGCCAGGTCTTCCTGTGGGCTCCTACGCAGGATCCGCAACAGGTACAGGAATCGGTCGGGAAGACCCTCGGCATCCCCAAAGAAAAAGTCGTTTGCCACGTCCCCCTGCTCGGCGGAGGCTTCGGACGCAAATCGAAACCCGATTACTGCGTGGAAGCAGCGATCCTCTCGAAGAAAACCGGCCGGCCCGTCAAAGTCGTCTGGAAGCGCGAGGACGATATTCAGTTCGACTACTTCCATTCCGTCGCGGCCATGTACATGAAGGCCACACTCGACTCCAAGGGCAAGCCAACCGCCTGGCTCCAGCGCTCCGTCTTTCCGCCCATCGGCTCGACCTTTGCGCTCAACAACACCTACGGTGGCGAAGGCGAACTCGGACTGGGCTTCAGCGACATCCCGTTCGACATCCCTAACCTGCGCGTCGAAAACGGCCCTGCCGAAAATCACGTGCGCATCGGATGGCTGCGTTCCGTCGCCAACATCTATCACACCTTCGCCGTGCAATCGTTTGCCGACGAACTGGCGCATGCGGCCAATCAGGATTCGCTCGAATACCTTCTCGCACTCATCGGACCCGATCGCGTTCTCCCCAAAGAACGCGTGGCTCCCAACTACGGCGCCGACTACACCCAATATCCGTTCGACACCGCTCGTCTGCGTCACGTAACCGAACTAGCCGCCGAAAAGGCCGGATGGGGCAAGCGCAAACTCGGCAAAGGCCGTGGCATGGGAATCGCCGCCCATCGCAGTTTCCTCACCTACGTGGCCACTGTTGTCGAAGTGGAAGTCACGCCCGCCGGTGACGTTGTGATTCATGAAGTGAACACCGCCGTCGACGCCGGCACCGTCGTGAACCCTGAAACATTGAATTCGCAATTCGAAGGTGCAGCCGTCTTCGGAACTAGTCTGGCTTTGTTCAGCGAGATCACCGCCAGGAACGGCGCGATCGAGCAGACCAATTTCCACCAGTACCAGGTTGCTCGTATGAACCAGTCGCCACGCAAGACAAACGTCTACATGGTGGAGAGCAGCGCTCCCGCCGCAGGCGTGGGAGAACCAGGAGTTCCACCGTTCGCTCCGGCGCTGTGCAATGCGATCTTTGCAGCCACGGGCAAACGCATCCGCGAATTACCGATCTCAAAAACAAACCTGAGCTCATAGCTTGTGTGGGACAGGCAGTCTTGCCTGGTCCCAGCTGAGCATACTGATGTACTGAAATACTGACGTACTAAGACTATGTCCATCTACTCCTTCACCGCCGCCCTCAACAACGGCCACACGAAGTCGCTCGCCGACTACCAGGGCAAAGTGCTCCTCATCGTGAACACCGCCAGCCAGTGCGGATTCACTCCTCAATACAAAGGTTTGCAGGAGCTCTACGCCAAGTACCACTCCCGCGGACTCGAAGTCCTCGGCTTCCCTTGCAATCAGTTCGGACATCAGGAGCCCGGCTCCGACGCGGACATCAAATCGTTCTGTGACCTGAACTATGGCGTCGAATTCCCCATCTTCAGCAAAATCGATGTCAACGGCGACGCCGCCCACTCGCTCTACAAGTTCCTCAAAGACAAGAAGTCCGGCCTCCTCGGCCGCAGCATTCGCTGGAACTTCACCAAGTTCCTCATCGATCGCCAGGGCAACGTAGTCAAACGCTACGCGCCGCAAACCCCACCCGCAAAACTGGAATCCGCTGTCGAGAAACTGCTGAAATAACGCGATTTACTTTGTGAACCTTCGTGTCCTTGGTGGTTAGATGTGAACTGGCACATCAGTCCCCTATCCGCTATCATCTAAGTAAGTATTCTGAAGCGCCGCGTCTGCGGCCTAAGTCTAACCAGCAAGAGAGGATACGTACTCAATGGCAGTACCTGTGTCGCAGATGTGGACCGTTGCTTCTTACGTCCTGAAGCAGAAGTTGAAGGGACGTAAGCGCTACCCACTCGTCCTCATGCTGGAGCCGCTCTTCCGCTGCAACCTGGCTTGCGCCGGATGCGGCAAGATCCAGTACCCTGCGCACATCCTCAAGCAGAATCTCTCGCCCGAGCAGTGCTTCAAGGCAGTCGAAGAATGCGGCGTTCCACTGGTGAGCATCCCCGGTGGTGAGCCGCTCATGCATCCGCAGATCACCGAGATCGTCGAAGGCCTGGTCGCGCGCAAGAAATACATTTATCTCTGCACCAACGCGCTGCTGCTGAAGGAAAAGCTGGACCTGTTCAAGCCCAGCAAGTACCTCACCTTCTCCGTTCACATGGACGGACAGCGCGAGCATCACGATTTCTCCGTCTGCCGCGAAGGCACCTACGACAAAGCGTACGCAGCCATGAAGGAAGCGTTGAAGCGCGGCTTCCGCGTCACCACCAATACCACGCTCTTCGACGGCACCGATCCCAAGAGCGTGCGCTCATTCTTCGACGAGATGATGGAACTCGGCGTCGAAGGCATGATGCTTTCGCCCGGCTACACTTACGACAAGGCGCCCGACCAGGATCACTTTCTCAGCAAGAAGAAGACGCGCGAGCTGTTCCGACAAATTTTGAGCAATCGCCGCGCCACGTGGCGCTTCAACCTGAGCCCGCTCTTTCTCGAATATCTGATGGGACGCCGCGACTACGACTGCACGCCCTGGGGTATGCCCGCCTACAACATCTTCGGCTGGCAGAAGCCTTGTTACCTGATGCAGGACGGCTACGCCGATTCTTACGCCGAACTCCTTCGCGAGACTCAATGGGAGAACTACGGCGGCCAGAGCGGCAATCCCAAGTGCGCCAATTGCATGGTGCACAGCGGCTACGAAGCCAGCGCCGTGAACGACACCTTCGGATCGCTCGCCGGATTCATCGCCACCGTTCGCGCCACTATCTCCAACAAGTATCGCGATCCCGATATCGATGACGATACGCCGATGACGCCGAGCCATGGCCCGCTCGTTCAGATCAGCACTCCGGCTCCTCAAGCATAAGCGCAGGTATAAAGAATGTCCGAACCGATGCATGTGAACAACGAAGACACTGCGCCCGGATTCGCCCACGAGAATCTTGAAGGCTGGATTCCAGCTCTCGCCACGGACGCCGAAATCCGCGAAGCACTCGAAAAAGCTTTTGATTATCGCGGCGATCTTACCCTGACGTTGAAAGACGGCCAGACCGTCGAGGGCTATCTCTTCGATCGCCGCTGCGAAGGCGACAACCTATCCGACTGCTACGCCCGCGTAATGCCTAAAGACACCGGCGAAAAGCGCAAGATCCGCTACAACGACATCGCTGCCGTCGCCTTCACCGGCAAAGATACTGCCGCCGGCAAAAGCTTCGAAGCCTGGGTAAAGAAATACAACGAGAAGAAAGCCGCCGGCGAGAAAAACATCGGCATCGAAGCCGACCCACTCGACTGAGAATCGGTAACTGCAAAACCTCAGCGGTCTTCCCTTACGCTCCGTTGACTTTCCCGTGCTGACGGCCCACGATTGCGAAAAGGGATAATCTGTTATGGCGCGAACCGCCGACCCAGTGCAGCTTCGGTTTCAGACCCTCGACGAATTCAACTCACATATTCGTAAAGCCGAAACGGAGATGGAGCAGACCCTTCATGGAGAAGGATCGTTCCTTTGGTCTGAAGCCAACTCGAAAAGGGTCGAGCAGCGCCTCAAAGGAGAGATCCCAGCCGAATTCTGGTCTGGCAAAAATCCTGTCGAAGTACCTGACGGCCTCATTCACGACTGGATCGGCGCGGTGGGGATTCCAGGCGCAACCGTGGATGACCTTCTCACCGTTATCCAGGATTACGACAACCATAAGAACATCTACAAGCCTGAGGTGATCGACTCAAAGCTCATCTCGCGCCGTGACAGCGATTTCCAAATCTATTTGCGACTCAGGAAGAAGAAGGTCATTACCGTCGTGCTGGATACCGACCACGACGTTCACTATTTTTCTCTGGATCGCACACGATCGGGGTGCAGTTCCTACACGACGCGCATTTCTGAGGTCGAACACGCTGGAACAGCGCAAGAAAAGGTGATGCCGGCAGACACAGGATATGGATTCCTATGGCGTCTTCATTCCTACTGGCGATTTCAGCAGAGCGAAATTGGCATCTGCGCCGAATGTCGAGCCATTTCGCTGACCCGTAACATTCCCAAAGGCCTTGGCTGGATCATCGAACCGATCATCTACCGGCTTCCCAGAGAATCGCTAATCAACACGCTGCGCGCAACCAGGGACGCAGTGTTATTGCACGTTTCGCAGGTACGGGAACTGAGAGCCGGGAAAGAACATACAGAAGCCCCGCTGCATTCCGCATAGAGCACTTTGGTTCGCGGAGCTTTGTTCGATCTTAAAAACTTCGGTCTCGTCCTACGCTGCACGAGCGGATTTAGCGCGAACAGATTTAATCGGTCGCGAGACGCTGATCTTCTTCTTCAACGCGGCTTTCTTATCCGTAGCAGCGCGCTCGGCCATCCGATCAATAATGCTGTCAACCGGCTCTCCGCAGAGCTTCGCTACTACACTCAAATACTCATAGTTCAGGTAGGCGATGGTGCTTGCGAGTTTGTTCTTCTTGGCCATGCATCTATTATCCGCGCTCTTAAAACCCACCGACAGCGCGCGCGTAACTATTTCTCTCTTGGACCGTTTCGGGACTATTTCCGGCGCCTCGACATATCACCTAATTTAGGCCAGAGTTGAACTGGATTGCTTCAATCTGGCAGCAGCGCGACCACGCCTCGCACGCAAAGACGCCGCCACCGGCAAGACCTTCGAATCCTGGGTGAAGAACTACAACGAGAAGAAAGCCGGGTGCCCACCCTCGCCCTCTTTTGGCGTGGGTGGGATTGAATTACGCTTGCGCGGTCACGACTTTTTTCTTATTTACCGCCTCCGCCGTCTTGATCAGCATCGGCAGCACATCGCCAATCGAAGCCTCAGCTTGCCCGCCTAGCGCGTAATAGAGCTTGCGATAAAGCGGATACAAAGTTTCGTACACAGACTGCGATTCCGCCTCCGGCTTATAAACCTTGTATTGCGGACACGCGCGCTCTTGAGCCTCTTCGATCGTCTTGAATGTTCCTGCCGCAAGAAATGCGAAGATCGCCGATCCGAGGCTCACCACTTTTCCGGCGGGCACAAGAACCGGCTTGCCGAGCACATTCGCGTACACCTGGTTCAGCACCGGATTCTGCTGCGGAATTCCTCCACCGTTGATCACGCGCCGCACTTCCACGCCGTGCTGTTCCATGCGCTCGAAGATCACGCGCGTATGAAACGCGGTGCCTTCAATGGCCGCAAACAGCTCGTCCTGCGCCGTGCTCTGCAGATTCCACCCCAGCGTCACGCCGCGCAGATTCGGATTCACTAGCACTGTGCGATCGCCATTATCCCAGCTCATGCGCAGCAGTCCGGTTTGTCCGGCTTGATATGCCTCCAGCCCTTCGCTGAGCTGCTGCACGCTCACGCCCGCTCGCGAAGCAATCGCACTAAAGATGTCACCGACCGCCGACAATCCCGCTTCGATTCCCGTATATCGCGGATGCACGCTTCCCGGCACTACGCCGCAAACACCTGGAACCAATTGCTCCGATTCGGTGATGCCAATAATGCACGTCGAAGTACCGACCACGTTCACCATGTCCGCGATCTGCGCGCCCGCGCCAATCGCGTCCCAATGCGCATCAAACGCGCCCACCGGAATCGGGATTCCCGGCTTCAATCCCAGCTCGTTTGCCCAGCGCTCAGAAAGTGCCCCCGCGATCTGATCTGACGTCGCGTACTCGCCATCCAGCTTCTCGCGTACTCCTGCGAGCAGCGGATCGACGCTGACCAGGAACTTCTCCGGCGGCAATCCGCCCAGCGCGGCATTCCACATCCATTTGTGGCCCATCGCGCAAATGCTGCGCTTCACCTTCTTCGGATCGGTGATTCCGCATAGCGTCGCCGCAACCATGTCGCAATGCTCGAACGCCGAAGCGAAATGCCCGCGTTTGTCAGGATTGTGCCGCAGCCAATGCAACAGCTTTGAGAATCCCCATTCGCTGGAATAAATGCCGCCGCACCAGCGGATCGCCTCCAGCCCCTCGCGATGTGCTGCTTCGGTGATCTCCGCCGCTTCGCCTTTGGCGCGATGATCGCACCACAGGTAATACTCGTTCAGCGGCTGCATGTTCTTGTCGACAGGAATCACCGACGAGCCGGTCGTATCGAGCGCAATCGCCTCGACCTGATCGCCGCGCACGCCCGTCTTCTTCAGGACCTCACGGCAAGCCGTCGCCAGCGCACGCATGTGGTCCTCATGCGCTTGCGTTGCGTGCTCCGGATCTTCGCGCTTGCGATGCAACGGGTACTCGGCGACCGCCGAATCCAGCAGCCCGCGCTCGCTGTCCACCAGCGAGACTCGCACGCTCAAGGTCCCGAAATCGACTCCCGCAACAATCGCCATCAGCAGGCTCCGTTTTCGCAGCCGTGGTAGTACATCTCCCAACCCAGATAGCGCGTTGCGGCCTCGTTCACAGCCGCTCCGACCGTCGACAGATTCGCCGCCACATGATGCTCGAATCCGTTCTTGCATATGTAGTGCAACAACTTCTGCATCTGCGGAATCTCCACCACGCCCGCGCCACCAAATGTATTCAGCGGATCATCAGTGAATGCGCCTTCGCCCACATAGCCTCGAACGCGGCCGCCTAAGTCGTCGGTCGAGAAGCGCGCATAGGTCATCTTGCTCGGCTTCACCAAACCAACGCAGGTTCCGTACGTATTCTCGATTCCCACCGTGCCGGCGATGATAGCCTGGTAATCCATCTTTACTTCGCGGAAGAAGTGCTTGGGCAGATTGGAGCAATGGAAGCAGACCGCCTTGTTCGGGTCGGCGCCGTAGTTGTTATTCCAGTCGAGCAGCGCCGAGGGCGTTCCCGACGCCAGCCGCAGCGCATGCATGCCGAGCACACCGCAAATATCGACCTCACAGGCGCTGGAGAGCAGTTCATTACTCATCATGCTCATCACCGTGCAAGGCACCACACCCAGATTCTCTTCGAGCGACGTCCAGCACTGCACTGCGCTGATCGCAACTTCTGTCGCAGCCATCCATTGGTCGATTACCGCTCCCAGCTTCGCCATCTTCAGCAGCGCCGCCGCGGGGACATTACTGGAATCCGCATATTGCTTGATCGCCGTCAGCTTCGCCTGCGCGTGGTCGTCACCGTCTTTCATCCGCGCGATTCGCCCCAACACTTCGGAAAGATCCAGCGTCTCAATCGAGATGCCATTCGACTCCAGAATCTTTTCGCTGTAGCGAACGGTGTTGAACGCCGTCGGCCGGGCGCCAATCGCTCCCACACGCAGATTTCGGAAGCCCTTCACCACTCGACACACTGCCGAGAACCACTCCAGGTCGTACGCAAACTCCGGCGAGTCCGGCGCCTCCGTGTGTAGCGTCGTGATCGAGTACGGAATCCCATACTGCTTCAGGTTGTTGCACGCCGACATCTTTCCGCAAAAGCTGTCGCGTCGCGCCGCAATCGACATCTTCGCGGGCTCATCCGGCGTCGCCTGGATCAGCACCGGCACTCGCAGATCGGCCAGCCTGAGCGTGTCCGCAATCGCCCGCTCTTCGCCGAAGTTCGGCAGCGTCACAATCACTCCGTCAATACGCTCACGGTTCTTCTTGAACAGTTCAGCGCAGCGCCGCGATTCCTCTCGCGTTTCCACCGCGCCGTACTTGCTCTCCTCCGGTGTGAGCGCGACCACATCCACGCCTGCGCTCTCCAGAACGCGGAGCATTTCCTCGCGTCCGCTCTTCGCCAGGTGATCGGGAAAGAAGCCGCGGTTCCCAACAATCAAGCCCATCGTCATTTTTCGTTTCGTCATGATTTCAGATCGCCTCTTCGATCACTGTCTGTTATTCACTTCGACTGCCCGTAGTAAGCTTTCGCGCCGTGCTTCCGCAGATAATGCCGGTCATGCAGATCGCGCCCAATTGCGCTCGAATCTCCGTTGATCTGCAGCGTCAGATATGCCGTCTGCGCAATCTCTTCCAGGATCACCGCATTGTGTGCCGCGTCCTTCGCACTCTTCCCCCACGTGAAGGGGCCATGATTCGCCACCAGCACTGCAGGCACCGCCGAACAATTCTTCTCGCCGACGGTACGAACAATGGCGTGACCCGTGTTGATCTCGTACTCGCCTTCGATCTCGTCCCGGTCGAGCACCTCGGTCACCGGCACCGGGCCGTGGAAATAATCGGCGTGCGTGGTCCCAAAGCAAGGAATCGCCCGACAAGCCTGGGCCCACGCTGTCGCATGTCGTGAGTGCGTGTGCGTTACGCCTCCGATGTCGGAGAAAGCTTTATACAGAGTCAGATGGGTAGGCAGATCAGATGACGGGCGCAGACTGCCCTCGACAATCTTCCCCTCCAGGTCGGAGATCACCAGGTCGGCCGGGGTCATCGTCTCATAGGGCACGCCGCTCGGCTTGATTACCACCAGCCCCTCGCCGCGATCGATGCCGCTGGCATTCCCGAACGTAAAGAGAACCAGTCCCCGCCGGACGAGCTCAAGATTCGCCTCCAGAACCTCTTCGCGAAGTGACTGCAACCGCATAGCGCTCCCATTGTCAGTAATCGTTTACTCTGCAGAAAATAGATGGCCGCTTGCTGCTTTGTCAATTCAGCTGCACGGCTTTGCCTTCGGGAGAAGAAATACTCAGACCTCGCGCCGCGCCCCCACATGCGTATCGCGGCCTGCTCACGCGTCACAATCCTCGGTGATTTGCAGCAGCGACGTCCACTGCCGCTTCGACCTACGATGGTGCACGGTTGAGCAGACCTCGGCGGTCGCGCCAGGGACACTTCTTTGGGAGGGGTGCCGCATGTTTGAACAGGAAATGGAACTGGAAAGAGGTAAAGGTGGCTGGGGGCCGATGCTCCTGGTCGTTGTTCTCGTCGGCTGCATCGTCGGTGGAATCGGCTATTACGTCTACCAGATGAAAAAGGGCCTCTCACAGGAAGAAGCATCCTCCGTCGTTACCAGCATTTTGACTGCTAAAACGCCCAAAACGCATTTCCGTACCGGCGTTGTCATGCCCAGCATTGATGAAAAACCAAAAGATCCGCATTACCAGTTGCTGGAAAAGGCCGGACTTGTCACTCTTCAGAACGCCGTCGGTGGCGGCGAGGTAGTAAAACTCACCGACGCCGGCCAACGCGTGATCGAGGCTATCCCCGGTGAGAAGAATTGGAAGAGCTCCGACGGAACCTTTCAATATGAAGTTCCCCTTGCCGTTCGCAAGTTGGTTCGCATCGACAGCATCAATATGACCGGGCCCAGCCGCGCCAAGATCGAATATACCTGGCAGTGGGAAGCCAACCAGCTCGGAAAGATATTCGACGCCTCCGGCGACCAGGTACAGAAATTTAATACGTGGGATCGCGGCAAGCTCATCCAGAACTATGGCGCTGATTTCTTTAAACCAGACCAGAAGAAAGAATCCATCTTCCTGATCCGTGGCGAAAAAGGCTGGAAGCTCGAAGTCCTCGACTAAGATTCGCTGACTCTGAAGTGGTCCAACAAAAAAGGCCGGTCGCAGTTGACCGGCTTTTCTATTTCCACAACTCACGTGGCGCAGCCGATTCCGGGTGCTGCCCTACCCTGCCCACTCTTCCCGCAAAACCGAATAGATCTTCAGATCCCGAAATTCCGCTTTGATTCGCGCATGCTGTCGCAGTATCCCCTCGTATTTCATTCCTGACTTCTCCAGCACCCGCGCCGACGCAAGATTCTCTACATCGCACCGTGCTTCCACTCGATTCAGCTTCAGTTCAGCAAAGATGAATCGCAAGACCACCGCCACTGCTTCCGTCGTCAGTCCCTGGTTCCAGAAGCGGCGCGACAGCGCGAATCCCAATTCAGCCCGCGAGTCGCGGTGCTTGAATGATCCAAATCCGCAGGTCCCGATCATCTTCCCGGTTCCGCGCTGCGTCACCGCCCAAACCATGCCCTCGCCCCGGCGATGTTGTTCGATGATGTAGCTGAGGAACACGCGCGTTTCGTCGAGCGTCTTATGGGTATCCCACAGCGTGTAGCGCGAGACCTCGGGATCGGACGCATACTCGTAGATGTCATCTACATCTGTCGCGCGCAATTGCCGCAGGACCAGTCTGCGCGTCTCGAGCACAGGCATGCTCGGCAGACTCCACTCCAGCAATTTCTGCTTCGCGAGACTAAAGGCGGTTGATGACCGACGCAACATAAGCGGCTCCGAACCCATTATCGATATTAACCACGCTTACATTGGATGCGCACGAATTCAGCATCCCCAGCAATGCGGCTAATCCTTGGAATGAAGCGCCGTATCCCACGCTGGTGGGAACGGCGATCACCGGAATACCAACCAGGCCGCCCACCACGCTCGGCAGCGCGCCTTCCATCCCCGCGCACACAATCACCACGCGCGCCGCATGCAATACATCACGATTCGCTAAAAGGCGATGGATTCCAGCCACACCCACGTCGTATAGCCGATCCACCTGATTTCCCATCGTCTCGGCGGTCACCACCGCTTCTTCTGCGACGGGAATGTCGCTCGTGCCGGCTGAGACGACGGCAATTCTGCCCTTGCCGTATTTCTTATTGTCTTGCAGTAACACAATTGCGCGGGCTTGTTCCTGGTAAGTCGCGCCAGGGAAATTGTTGCGCAGTGTCTCCCAGTGCTCTGGCGTGGCGCGCGTCACCAGCACATTGGTTCCGCGCTCGGCGAGCCGCCCGAAAATCCCCAAGACCTGCTCTGCGGTCTTGCCCTGCCCAAAAATTACTTCCGGCATTCCATTCCGCAGCAGTCGATGATGATCGACCTTCGCGAATCCGAGATCCTCGAACGGAAGATGATGCATGCGCTGAACCGCATCATCAGGTGTGACCTTCCCCGCGCGCACTTCTTCGAATAACTGCCGGATCTGCTCAACATTCATGGGAGATTTGGCCCGGCCTTCAGCTTACCATCTCAAGACGCTGGTCGGAACCGGAGGGCGGTGGGATGCGTTGCAGCTTCAGCCGCTCCACTGTATCGAAATAGAGTTCGCGAGCGGCGCCGGGTTCACAAAGGGGCGCGCAGAATAGCATTCGCAAAAATCGTTTATTCACCTTACCCGCTAAGTACGCGTCGTAGATGCGGCTCGCCAGCGTCTGCCCCATCCTGACGCTCGCATCGGCAACACACGTCACCACCCGCGAAGGACAGAGAATCTTCGATCCCAGGTAGGCGAGTGCCTGTTCAATCGCTTTTCGATAGAACTCATCTTCCATCGAGCGGACTTCCGAACCTGCGGTAGAACCTTCTCCCTGGCAGGCGTGATGCACGAACCGCGCCGCCTCCTCTGCCGCTTCCGGCATCAGGAACCTCTGCGCAAAAACAGTGTTCACCGCAGGAACATAGCAGCTGCCCCGTAGCCGCAGCGTGCTTTGGACTTGCGCAATCTCCTCCGAATTCAGCCCCGCACGTTGTAGGCGCTTGCGAATGCTCTGACTCCGTCTCGTGCAACTCACTTCTGGAAAGTTGTCGGAATGGACGGAAGCGCCGGCATCGCGCTCCAGGTTCAAAAAGCGGCACAGCGTGTCGATCAGGTTATAAACACTCGGAGCCAGGTCTGGAGCACTGGGCTGCTCTCCCTGCCACTGTTCGATATACATCCGGTAGTTTTCATACTTCTCGAGTGGCGTCGACGTAAATGCGCAAATCACGTCCTCATCCACTCGTACAGCGTCCACACTCTCCCCGGGTTCACCCGCCGCTTGCCAGTAAAGGGCGTCTACATTCTGGAGAACTGTAAGGATTCGCGCTTCCGGCTGCTGCTCACGCAGTCGACTCGGCAAGTGATTGGGCGCGAGATGCGATTCACCAAACAACACGACGATCACCGCTTCAGGGTGTCGGCGCCGCAGTTCCAGCAACTTTGCTGCCGCATGCCGATCTCGCCTCGCGATGGTCCGTAAGTCACTGCGCGGAGGGCAGTCCAGCCCGTACACGCCGTCCGGTCACCTTCCGCGCTCGCTCCAGCAACTCACGATAGGGTCGCCAGTCGTATCCCCAGTCCGTATCGAAGCGAATTCGCTCCCGCAACTCCTCGCTATCGATCTCCTCTCGAAACCACTCATCCACGATCTTCTGATCCCGTGCCAGAATCGCTTCCACGCAGAACAGCACTGGCCGTGAACCTTGCGCTAGTTGTTCCAGAATCGAAGCCGCATAGGTCTGCGCTGCCGAGAGCGCGTGATAGTCGCCGATCAGCACGATGTCAGCCTGGCGGAGATGTACATCCATCTCTCCTGGCCTGAGAACACTGCGGTAACTTTGAAACGCTGCCGTGTAGTCCTTCAAATAACGGCAGCGAGAAACGGAATCGTTGGCGGAAATAGTGCGCTCCACATTCGCGAGCGCGTGCAACTGGGCAGCACTGCGACGAAACCGTCGCGCCGAAATCTTGGCCATATCTTTCTTTGGACGGTTCCACAAGGCCGTCCGAGGGGCATCGGCCTTGACTTATGCACAGGCGTGTCCCTATCCTCACCCGTCCGGCTCATCGGACGTTCTTTTCTACTTTGATGCCTAAACCGACGCATTCAGACCAGCGCAATTTGACCATCGCCACCACCGGAGCCAGCGGCGCTATCTTCCTGAAACAACTACTACTTACATGCGAGCGAGACGACCGGATCGCAAACCTGAACTTCATTCCTTCCGAGAATGCCCTGCGCGTCATCGCCGAGGAACTCGGCCTGACCGGGCGCAGCAATCTTGTGGAACAGTTGCTGGGGACAAAGTCATCCAAAATCGCCCTGCAGAGTAATGGCGACATCGGCGCAAACGTCGCGAGCGGTTCCTACCCGGCCAGCGCCATGATCGTGCTTCCCTGCTCGATGGGTACTCTCGCCAAAATTGCGAATGGCCTCGCCACTCATCTCATCGAGCGCGCCGCTGATGTCTGTTTGAAAGAAAAACGGCCGCTCGTACTCTGTGTTCGCGAGACTCCGCTGAACAAGATCCACATACGCAATATGTACCGGGCAGCCGATGCCGGAGCAACGATCTTTCCTCTTATCCCGGCCTTCTACAATCGACCGGACTCGATTGAAGAAATTGCTCGACAGTTCGCCTGCAGGGTTCTCGCCCATATTGGCCTGGATCAACCGGACACTTACCGCTGGAAGGCGTAGGATCCAGTCTCGGGAAAGGGCACTCTAGGTCCACGTCCCACCCATCTTTCGTCCAAGACGGAGAAATTAATTTCCCGCAAACAATTTGCTTCATTTGTCGATTTCGCCTCGTCCCATCCGACGTGCCAGTGGAATCAGACAATTCCGGAAACGACCGCCGGACGTCTAGCCGCAACCAAATAAACAGGAGACACTCTCAATGCGAGTCATGGTAATCGTAAAAGCCGACAAGAACTCAGAAGCAGGCGTCCTCCCCAGCCCGGAACTTTTTGCCGACATGAACAAGTTCAACGAAGAACTGGCCAAGGCCGGCGTCATGTTAGCTGGCGAGGGACTTCACCCTACGTCCAAAGGGGCACGCGTCAAATTCGAGGGCAAACGGCGCACTGTAATCGACGGCCCGTTCGCCGAGAGCAAGGAACTGATCGCCGGATTCTGGCTGTGGAAGGTGAGATCGATGGAAGAAGCCATCGAGTGGCTCAAGCGCGCCCCCTTCGACGGAGGCACTGAGGTGGAAATCCGCCGCATATACGAGGCTGAGGATTTCGGCGACGCGTTAAGTCCCGAGCTGGTCGAAAAAGAACAACGTCTACGCGACCAGATTCCGCCAAAAAATAGAGAAGGTCGCATTAATGTGAACTGGAAGGGGCACGCAGGTGCCCCTTCGTTTAACCATAGTGGCCGGATGAGTGGCGGTGGGCGCCCTCCCCACTCCGGCTAGATCTGCGGTCGAACCGCCCTATGTTTACCCCTACTTCGCTCCCGGATGCAGCGTCTGCGGCGCGACGTTCCAGCCGCTGATCAGCACCTGCGGCGATCCGTGCGGATCGGAAACCGTGTACGTCGCCGAGACCTCACGTTTCTCGCCGGGCATCAGGGTGATGTAGTTGTCGTCGAAGAATACGGGCAGATAATCCTGCTCCTTGTTGTCCGTCACGCGCAGATACGTCATGAACGCCAAATTTTTCGACGGATTCTGTAATGTGACGTGCACCACCTCATTGTTCCCGCGATGCTCCACCGTACTCGTAGCGGTCAACTGCACGTTCGGCAGAGAGTTCAGACCCGATAAATTTGCTTCCTGTGTAGTGGGCGTCGTGAAGAAGGACGTCTTGCTCCAGTCGTACTGTTCCGCCTGAGTGGAGAGCCAATAGAAATTCTGGCTCACCAGTTTGCCCGTCGAATCGTGAAGGGTAAGCCGAACAAAATAGGTTGGCGTCAGCCCATCAATCGCCGGGATATCCAGCGCCTTCACGCTGCCATCCTCGGGAAGATCGACCTCTGCTTCCTTCGAGAATTTCTCTGACAGGTCGAGGTTGTAGACGGTCACCGTCGCCTTCAGCTTCGAGAACGCTTTGTACTGATCGTTCACCACCCACACCGCGTGATCGTCGTAGCCGTACAGAACGTGCACAGGCTCATTAGCCAGCCTGGTCGAGAAGAATCCCGCCGCAGGTTGCAGGTAATAGTCGTAGAGATGCCAGATGGTGCTGGGCCACGCATTGTCCTGCATCCACTGAATCACGCCGGTCGATGTGTACTTATTGCGGCGATAGGCCTCGAACATCGCGCGCTCGCCATCGTAGGCCATGGCTTGCGATTTCCGCAGATAATCATCGAGCGTCTGCGGCTGTCCGTAGCGCGCGTTCATCGCGGTATTGAAGATGTTCATGTTCATGAACTTCCCGCTGCCCGCGTGAAAATCCCAAATCTCATTGATCGGCCAAAGCTTATCTGCCGGAATGAACTTCTTCAGCGACTGCACTGGCACGGGCGCAGGCCCTGGGCTCGTTTCGGTGTTGAATCCGAAGGCGCCACCATCACGACTCGGATGGCGGGGCTGCGGGTTATTTTTATCCACGAACCAGTAGCCGGGCGGAACGTAGTCATAGGGGCCGCTCATCTTCACGCCCGACTGTCCCGTAACAGCCGCGGTCTGAGCCGTAGCCGAGGAGAGGATCGGATTCGGCCAGTGCAACTCAGTCCTCAATTTTCAGATAAGCCTGCTCCACTTCTGCAGGAGGAGGATTGTCGCTGCCGTTCAGCCACATCAGCATGCTCGGATGATTGCGCATGCGGAGCATCTGGTCGTGAAGCGATAGAGATGAAATCAGGTGGTCAGCTGGAACCCAATCCTTCCAATGCTCCCAATGGTCGCAGCAGCACCAGCCGGCCATGACCAATATGCCCATACGATCGGCGGTGTTGTAGAAATCGTCGCTCTCCATTTTTCCTTCGAGGCGAACGGTGTTCAGGTTCATGTGGAGCACATACTCGAGCTGCGCACGATCGCGCATGAAATTCTCGCGCAAAAGCATATCCGGAGCCCAACCGCCGCCGCGCACCAGGAAGCTGCGACCATTGATCTTGAACTGACGAGCACCCTTATCGTTGATAAATGATTCGATCTGCCGAATGCCGAAGGTGGTATGCGCCGAATCGGAAACCCGGCCGCCCTCGGCAAATTCCACTGACGCAGTGTAGAGAGGCTGCTTGCCCCACTGCGCAGGCCACCACACGCGCGGATCTTTCAATTTCAATTGCGAGAACTTCGCCGGATCGAAGGTGACAACCTTCGTCTCCCCAGCACCCAGTTCGACGGGCTGATCGAAGCTGATATTGTTGTCGATCTTCCCGCGCAGAGTTCCCTTCACCGGATTCGTTCCCGTATTGTGCAGTTCGGCGCTCACTGTGAGTTCGGCGGAGGAGAGCGAAGGCAAATCGAGCTTCGTCAGAACTTGTAGATTACGAACCGAAACCGGACCGGACGAAGTGAGGTAGACCTCGCGCCACAGTCCCATGTTCTTGTCGGGCGGCTGGGGATTCCAATCCACCCAGTTGATGCCAAGATCGTTGTAATCGGGTGCGGAGACTTCAACCGCGATCACATTGGGCTTGCCCGGTTCGGTAATCTTGGTCACATCGTATTCATAAGTGCGATACGGCCCGGCAACATCGTTACTGTTGGCGATCTGCTTGCCGTTCATCCATATATTCGCGCGGTAGTTGATCCCGCGGAAGTTCAGCCACTGCGTCTTGCCCTTGGCCGACGAGGGCAATTCAAACTGTGTGCGATACCACCACGAGCACTTGAAGGGACTATCGTCGGGCATGGGCTGGTTCTCGAATAGCGAGCCCAGAGGATAGGTCGTGCCGGGGATGGACCGCAGATTCATTGCATAGTAGGGATCGGGGTAAACCTTGGCGGCGACCAGCGCAGCAACCACAGTGTTAGGCACGGTCGTCGCGGTCCACCCATTGGGCTTGAATGCCGCCGTCGAGATCACGTCACCCTTCTCGCCGACCTTGCAGGACGACTGGATCTCCCAATTGTTCTTAAGGTCTAGCCGAGGACTTGAACCGGCGTCAGCGGCAAATGCTGAAAGAAAGGGAAACAGCAGCACAAACGGCAGGAGGGCGCTCGCGATCCTTAAACGCATAGAGAATTTGCTCCGTAAGAGACGCTGAAGATTAGTCAATCGAGGGGGTAGTCGTCAAACCGAAGCTGCAGGATTGGCTCTATTGAATCGTTTTAAAAAGAGAATTTAGGCCAACTGCTCCGGCGGAAGAGGAGCACTGGCACGGACTTCTGTTCCCTCTTGAGCTCTCGACGATATCGTGATGCCCCCACCGATGGAATGCATCCGCTCACGCATGCTGACCAGCCCAAGGCTTGCCTTGTAAAGTTCTGGCGTGACTTCAAACCCATCGCCGAAATCACGAATGCTCATTGAGAGTTGTTTGCCGTCGCCGATCAATTCCAATTCCACCGCCTCCGATCGGCTGTGCTTTATCACGTTGTCGAGCGCTGCTTGCGCAACCCGGTAGAAACAAAGTGAAAAATTAGTATCCAGTTTCGGAGGCACGTTCTGGCACGTACAGTGAGTTTCGATGCCGTATTGATCCTTGAACCTGCGACAGAGAACTTCCAGGGCGATCGCCAGCCCCAGGAAGTCCAGCTCGGAAGAATGCAATTGATGCGAGAGCCGGCTGATTTTGCCTATGATGTCCCGTGTCAGGTCAGAGAACTCTTCCAGCAAAGCGGGCGTCTCCGGATTTCCATGCTGCGAATGTTGGATCCTTATCGCCAGCAGCGCCACGTCCTGTCCGATGTCGTCAAGCAACTCGGTGGCGATCCTGCGCCGCTCTTCTTCCTGCGCCGTGAGCAGCCGTCCCCCGATCTCCTGAAGCGTTCTCTCCGCCTGCTTGCGTTCCGTGATGTCAGCAATGACGCCCAGTATGCAAGGCTCGCCCTCGATCTCAATAATCTCCGCCGACGCCAGCCCGACCAGCATTCTCCCTGATTTGTGAATGAGCCGAATCTCGACATTCTGGACAGAGTCTTCATGAACTAACCGGTTCGCCAGTTCGATTCTTTGCGCGGGATTCTCCCACAGATTGAAATCAAATGGCGTCTTCCCAATGACCTCCTCTCGTCGATACCCGGTTACGCGCTCAAACGTGTCATTCACATCGATGTAGCGGTGAGTTTTTGCGTCCGTCAGAGAGATCGCCAGGGGGCCGTGCCGGAAAGCTTTGGAGAATCGTTCCTCCGACTTCTGTAACGCCTCCTTGATTCTTATGCGTTCGGTGACATCGAGAGCTACGCCTACTAGTTCCGCCGGACCACCGTCCTTGCGCACGACTCTTCGCATCCGTGCGCAACCAGACAACGCGACCGTCAGCTGCGATCATGCGGCATTCAAAATCGAATTTGCGTTGCTTTGCGGCACATCGCGTAAGCAGTTTAAGGACACGATCCCGGTCATCTGGGTGAAGAGTCTGTTTCCAGAAGTCCGGGTTCGCCGTCCAGTTTTCGACGGGATAACCGAGAATCTCTTCCGCGTGATCGTTCACGGAAATCAACTGCAGGGTGACGGGATCCAGCCGCCACACAATCGCAGGAACGGTTTCCGTGAATTCCCGGTAAAGCGTGTCGATTTCTTTTCGCGATGCTTCGCAGGCACCGAAAGCCGCCTCTGACAGCGTGGATTGCAGCAGGTTGCAGCGCGCATCTGCTGTCAGTTCCCGTTCCGAAAAGTACCCTTTCAGCATCGCTGCAGTTGCAAATACCACCAGGGTCGCGAGCACAACCAACTGGCGGACATCGCGAATCTCAGGAGACTGCTGCTGGCGAACAATATCCAAAATTCCGAAAAGCGGGATCGATACCACCACCAGCAACGCCCATAACGGGCCCGAAGCTCGCACTCCCGTCTCGGGGATCTCTGGCGCACCGTCTTCTTCAGGAAGTTTTCCCCATCGTAAAGCGGACCACGCAAACCACGCAGCTGACGCATTCAGGCCGAAGGCATACACCGCGCGATTGGAATAAAGTCCCGCATTGATCGCCAGATTGGCGAACGCCGAACTGAGCGCATACAACGTACAAGCGCCGAAGAGGTTGAGATAAACAGGCCGCCAGGGTTGTTTACCGCGAACACAGTAGAACCCGATCACCAGAACGAGTGCCAGGTTCTCGATCCGGTAGAGGAAATCGAAACGACTGTTGTAGACCTCAGGGTCAGGAAACAGATACTGATGGGGTAAAACGAAGTAAGCGTACAGAAAGACCCAGAAAAAGAGCAGGAGTAGAAAATTGAGCGCGGGCCGATACACCTTCAGGCGAGTCGATTGCAGATGCGGAGCGAAGGCAACCGCTGCCATGAACGGCACAATATGCAGGAATAGCACCGGATCCGCAATCGAATTATCGGGAACGTCGCCCCGCACCACGAATTCGTAATAGAGAAATATCCATTGGTCAACCAGCCACAGAGCACAACCAGCCGCAATGAACGTCCAAAAGATGCGGCCATCACGCTTATTTTTCAGGGCATTGACGGCAGAAAACGAAGTGGCGAGAAGAATGAAAAGAAAGTAGAAGATACTGCCATATGTTGCCGCCAGTTCGCCCTGTTTGAGCACCACGGACAGGACGATCTTCAGCGCCAGCATGCTGATGAGCACAACCGGCCAAAACTGAATTTTCAGCCCAAAATAGCGAATCGCAGTGATCTGTTGCGTCATGCGATTCTCAGCCGCCACATCGCGTCGCAACCACCCCCACCCAAGGAGAGTTTCACGATCTGCCTCCAGCCTTTCATGAGGCTTTCTGAATGTGTACGAAGGGACCCGTCCCCGCACTTTACTCCTGCGGCGCAGATTGGAAAATCAGTTTAAGACGAGCGGAACGAAAAAAGTTCTCGTTGACGAACGAGTACCCTCGACGAGCCAGAATAGTTTCGCTCCCCCACAGAGCGGTCGCCGTGGGCTGGGGATCAGGGCGCAACCGACCCGGCGGGCCGACTCGGAGGCGAACGCTTCCTACTTCGACACGTCGGCGTTCTTCGTCTGGAATCGCGTTGCGCGCGTACACGTGCTCTCACGCACTGGATGCGTCACGCCAGTATGGTCGTCTTCGGCGACCACAACGCTATGAATGTTGTAGCAAAGCGTATCGGCGGAATCCGGTCTCGGCTGAGAATTGGAAAGCTGTGCTTTCTGCCACGCATGCGGCGGAATAAACATCTCGGGAAGCAGTGCTGCGTTATCAGCGGTCTTCTGCGCCTGGATTATTCCAGCCGGAACAGTCCCCTTCGATTCGGCAGGCCGCCCGTCAGCGGCGAAAGACAAGCTGGCGCAAACGGCCAGGAATGTGACAACGAGCAGAATTCGTGGAAGGCGCATCGGGGGGATCCTCCCTTGCGCCGGATTATAGCTCCAATCGAGAGTTCTACAGTGTTAACGGATCAATTTCCGGCCGTCGAAGCCCGTACCTGCCCGGCGCCTTTGCCGTACATTGCTGCCGTCACGATGCCGTAGATGACCACGCTGAAAAATTCCAGGCCGATCTGTTTCAGTGTGATGCCCAGGGGCCACGGCTGTACCGTGTAGTAGATGAGGTACATCGGGACCGAAGTCAGTGCCCACACCGCGATTCCGAAACGAATGCCCTGTCCCAGCCACGGAGTTCCCGGCTTCGCCCCCTGCGCGTAGATCCAGACCATCGCCAGGGCGTAAACGGCAAATGCAAAAATCATGTAGGGCATATATTTCGGCCCGTCGACCGGCGGCCGCATCAGTTGGGGAAGCGCCTGGTAGTCACCGGAAAGCAAAATGCCATGGATCAGGAAGTTCAGCACGCTGACACAGATGAATACGACCAACCAGCTCAAGGCCAGTTTTTTCGCGCTCATAACGTTCTCCTTGGGAGCGCGGCATTTTCCTATTTACGTTGTGCAGTTTTCAACTGAAATATTTTGGGCATGAAAAGAGGCGGGACGAATCCCGCCTCCATTCGCGAGTGCAACGAATCAGCTATTTGTTCTCTTTGTCCTCTTTATTCACAGCAACCGCCTTAGCATTGCTCACGGCAGCCAGGAACGCATGCGCCGAAGCCGGAGGTGGTACCGTACCACTCAGGATTTTGCGGGGCGTGTAGTCCTTGCCATACATCGCTTCAATTGCTTCCTGGTCCTGGGCGATGCCTGCACCTTCCAGGGTCGCGCCTACAAAAGCACCCTTGCTGCGCGAGTACGTCAGGATTTCCGTATTCAGTTTCCAGTCCGTATCCGCTGACGCGTGACGTCCAACCGGGCCGGCCGCTGCCGAAGCTTCGCCGCCGATCTGGAACTTGCTGTTAAGCAGTTGCTGCATGCCTTTGTCATTCATAACCAGCATGACCAGGTCGACGCCTTCTACTCCGATCTGCGCTCCCCAGCTTCCACCAGTCACCGTAAAGAATGACGGGGCGCTCCAACCGTGCGTCGTGCGGCAAGTGGCTACGCCGCGTCCGTGCTTGGCGCCGAATACGAATCCGCCTTTGATCAAATGAGGAACTACGGCGACGCACTTGGCGCCGTCGAGAACTTCCTCAGGAATCCCTTTATCCGGGGTTGCCATAATCTGCTGCACAACTTCCGCTGACTTCTGCAGGCGATCCACATCATCCTGCTTATCTTCAGCTGAGACGAACGTGCTGAAGCACAACATGCTGAAACACAGGACCGTTAAGCTTGCCAAAAACTTTTTCATAAACACCCTCCGACTCCTCAGAACCCAACAATTGGCGCCTATCTTTGCGCTCTGGTGTTAGAAGCACGATTGTGACCCGGGGTTCGCCGGAACTGCAGGACGAAGGTCCGCGCCAGCCTCAACTCCGCGGGCAACCTTTATGACAGTTCCCTCCGTGGTCGATACCCTCTAGGTTCATCTAAGGTGAGTGCCTAGTTGTCTCCGCCGAAAATTCAGGTACTCTCCTTTCATCCGAGGGAGAGCAGTTTTGTTGCGTCGAGGCAGTCCGCCACTGGTACCCATCTGGCCGGGTGTGCGCGTTGTGGAGCGCAATCCCTATCCGTTTTTTCCTTTCAATCCACGATGGCAACAGGGTCTGGAACGCGAAGACCTCGACGCCTTTTGCTCGGCGCTCAAGCTCGCATGGATTTCCGAACGCCCCTGCTATCTTCCCAACGATATAGAAGCGATTGAGCAACTCTTGCGCGAGAAAGGCACTCCGCGAAAAGTCACCGCACTCGTGATCAGCAGATTCGAGCTGCAGCCGGGAACGGGCCTGTTATTCTTTCCTCCGCAATTGCGCGCGCTTCGCCGGTTGATCGAAGGCGAAGATATGTACTCGCTGCTATGGGACGAATCGCTATGAGCGAAGAGCACAAAGGGCAGAAGCACGCCGCTTCAAATCAGACGCTATCGTCTGGCGAAGTCATGCAGGTTTGTCCAAATTGCTCGACACAGTTACGCGATAACCGCTGCAAGCTCGTCTGCCCGCAATGCGGATTCTTCCTCAGTTGCTCCGATTTCTACTGATATTCCCCCGCACCGAATTACTTGTCAGGAAACCAGCCTGCTTTTACACTCCTGCTCACACAAGGGGCGATTACAAACATCATGCGCACACGTCTGCACCTGGCTGTAGTGTGTTTTCTAATTGTTACCGTCGCGGTGGCTGTCGCGGAATTGCGTTCGCCGACAGCGGCTGAAAAGGCGGCTCTCGATAAATATCTCGCCGCTCTCAATCCGGTGCTGGATCAATTCCAGAGCGACGACTGGGACGAGAACGTCGATTATTCACTCGACGATCCGCAGGTGAATACTAACGATCCTGGCGTTCCGCTCGACATCGACGAACTTACGCAGCGGACTTACACCGTTCGCAACGGTTCGCAGCGCTGGAACGAAAAGATCGCGACTCCGATGCAACAGCTCATGAGTAGCTCGGACATGAACGCGAAGGTCAAGATCGGGCAGCAGGTGCAAAACCTGATGCGCCTCCAGGTCCAGGTGCACTTCAATCGCGCGAATCTTGGATTCGAACCCGCACCCGCCAATAATCGTGACTTGCACATTCCCGGCACGGCGTTCGCGTACAAGATCGACGACTCCGCGTTCGGCCGTGGCACCGCATACGTTCTTGCATTCGGCAATTGGAACAATTCCAAGTGGGACGCGGAACATGGCTGGTATCACTTCCATTTCGCGCATCCGCAGAACACGCCGTACATCGAGAATATTGAGGTGCGGATCTACGGCGCAGATGACCGCATTCAACAGTTGCTGCATTCCATCGACTGGAACGCGCTGAACAATGGCCTCACGCGCTGATCTGCATTAGTTCGCTGAGCAACTCCTTGCCGCGCGGCCACGGGCCGTAGCCGGAATCGGCGTTCAGGTGTCCCGCGTTGCCGGCGTCTTCAAGCGCCGCTCCCCAGCAATTCGCGAAGTACTGTGCGCGTTCGAAGGTCACGAATTGATCGTTGCGACTGGCCACAACGATCGTGGGAAAAGGAAGGCGATCGAGCGGCATTGGAGTGAATCCCGTTGTGCCCGATGGATACGACGGCGCCTCCACATCTGACGGTCCGACGAGCAATGCGCCCGCGATCGCACGCTTATATCGGGCCGCCCAATGTGCGACAGTTGCGCAACCCAGACTGTGCGCCGCCAGCACCACACGATCTTCATGATCTCGAATGGCGGCGTCCAACACACGAATCCAATCTTTGCAAACAGGCGTAATCCACTCGGATTGCTCCACACGTGTGCAGCATTCTAGTTCGCGTTCGAAATGGGATTGCCAGTGTTCGGGCCCGGAGGTGTAAAGGCCGGGAATAGTGAGGATGGTCGTTCGCATTCGTTCAAATGATAACGGGCAGTTCGAAAGGCGCGGTTCGTTTCTGAGGTGGCGCGAGCGCCCTCCTCGCGAATGGCAACAGATTTAGGCGGCGGGTCGCTACGCTCCGGCCTTAGCCTTCTTCACTTCTTCGACCAGCGGCGGAATAATGTCGAATAAATTACCGACTACGCCGAAGTCAGCAATCTCGAAGATCGGGGCCTCCGCGTCTTTATTGATGGCAACGACCGCGCGAGCGCCTTTCATGCCGACGATGTGCTGGATGGCGCCGCTGATCCCGAGCGCAATGTAGACCTTGGGCGCGACCGTTTGTCCGGAGGATCCGACCTGGCGTTCCATCGGAAGCCACCCTGCATCGCAGATCGGACGGGATGCTGCAATCTCGCCGCCTAGAGCGTCGGCAAGTTGTTTCGCGATTTCGATGTTTTTCTGTTCCTTGATTCCGCGGCCGACCGCAACGATGATTTCGGCTTGCGTCAGATCGACTGCCTGGCGCGCTTCCTTGAACGGCTCTTCGGGACGGGTGCGAATCGCGCCGTCAGGAATCTGCACCTGCACGGTTTCGACAGGCGCGGCACTTGCGCCGTCTTCCGCTTTGTCGCCGCGAAAAGATCCGGCCTGAATGGTCACAAAGTGCGGACCATCACCCGCGAAAGCTACATCGGCGGCGAACTTCCCCTGGAACATCTGCCTGGTGAAGACCAACTGATCGCCTTCCTTCTTATAGCCGGTGCAGTCGCTGATTACAGTGGCGCCAAGGGCCGTGGTCAGTTGCGGAACAAAATCGCGGACCTGGTAGGTGTGCGGCATCAATACGAGTCGCGGCTTCTTGTCGGAGATGAATTGCTTCAGCGCGTGGACATAACCGTCGGGCGTGTACGCGGCGAGCGCATTCGATTCGAGCGCGTAGACCTTGGACACTTTCTTACCGGCAACTTCCGATGCAATCGATCCAATGCCGCTGCCAACAACACACGCCTCGATTGACCAACCAGTTTCCGCGGCGATTGCCTGAGCTGCCGTGATCGTCTCGAACGAGACCCGGTTCAGTTTTCCCTGGCGCTGTTCCAAAACCGCTAAAATCGTGTCTGCCATCTTCCCTCTTTGAACTTGTTCCTTCTTTTTCGCGAAGCTGCGCTCACCGCTCCGTCTTCATCTTCCAGCCAATCGCTGTAAGAATTATGCCGGCAACCGCAGCCGACCCAATCAGCAGCAGGAAGGCACGCTGGTGGCCGGTTCGATAACCGGCGGGCAGGAAGAACGTGACCAGCAGATCAAAGAACCACAACATGAACCCGATCGTGATCAGGCTCAATCCGATTTCGTGACGATCTTCCGCCGGCGCGTACTTACCGGTTTGCAACAGCGTATTGCGTTGCACTTGTTTCATCCTTGCCTTCAGGCCGCGCGCCGATGTTCCGCTTCGTACGTGATCGGCGCCTTCGGAATTTCGTCGCTGACAACCTCAATCGCCTTACGATGTTCGATCTCGGCCGCTCCGAAACAAATCAGCCCCAGTACACCTAACACTATCGTTGTCCAAAGCCACAGACCTGATCCCGCTCTCAGGCCCATCCAGATCCACTGGCAAACAATGAAGGCCTCGATGAAAAGAATTCCTCCGATTGTGCGCAAGACTAAAGCCCGCATTTCATGTTTCTCTTCAAGATCCAAAAGCGTCCGCGGAGCTGACATAACCTCACCTCCACGAAGTAGGATTCAGAGCACGCGCACCTCGTTGCGGAGTTTCTCGACAAGTTTCTTAGCTACTTCCGCAGAGGTTCCTTCCAGCATCTCTGTCTTCTTCGTCTTCTGAGGTATATAGAGGCGCTGAATCTGCTGCAGGTTGGGACCGAGCGCTGATTGTATTTCGGCAAACGTTACTTTTCGCAAAGGTTTGTTCTTGGCTTGCTTGATGCCAATCAAGCGTCGCATACCTTAATTTGTTAATCCCCGACTGGATTGTCAGCAGCGCGGGTAACGCCATTTCCACGAACTGGAAATAACCGGATTCGAGCTCCCGTTTCACTCGAATGCCGCCGTCCTTCTTTTCGATCTGCATGATGATGGTTGCGTGCGGCCATCCCAACAACTCTGAAAGTACGACTCCCGTCTGAGCAAAACCGTAATCGTCCGATTGAAGTCCGGTGAAAATCAGGTCGAAGGATTCGTCTTTGATGGCCTCGCGAATGGCCTTCGCGGTATTGACCGCATCGAGGCTGACGAATTCGTTGCCTTCGAGATGAATCGCGCGGTCGGCTCCCTTAGCCAACGCTTCCCGTAATACCTGTTGAGCACGAGCTGGGCCGGCGGTGACGACCACTACCTCGCCCCCATGCTTCTCCTTTTGACGAAGCGCTTCTTCCAGCGCATACGCATCGGGTTCGTTCACTTCGTAACTGATGTCTTCGCGGATCCAGCGGCCACTCTCGTTGAGCTTCAGCGGCGCATCCTTCTGCGGGACCTGCTTCATGCAGACAAGAATTTTCAAACTACACCTCACAAACATAGTTCAGGGCAGCTTAGATGCCTGCCGCCACACGAATCGCTGCGAATCCCACTTGAAAAACGGGTAAGTATAAATGAGAGCGGAGGACGGCGAAACTCTAAGGCTCTGGCAGCAATGTTTCTTTCCCGCTGTGGCACGCAAGCGATTGATGAGAGATATAGGCGCAACCCAGTGCGACTTAGTATCGCTAGGCGATATATAAACAATGAAAGCCCGGCGAGAACGCCGCTTTTGCCAGGTACCAGAGACATTCCCGATGGTACATGTCCCTACTAAACCAAAGTAACTTTCACGAAAGGCCCGGAAATGCGAGGCTAGCTCAACTCCTGTAGTAACCAGCTAGGCGTTTCGGGCTTGGGTTAGTCCAGAAACGCCACCGACTGCACTCCGGAGACCTCAAAACGTTTCCGGCAGCGCAGGTTTTTACACGCGACGAGATCGTCGCGACGCACCATGTAAGAGCGTGCCTTAGCGAAGCGAGCTCGATCGCGTTCGTCGGCACGGGGCGGCAGTTGCCGCTTTTTTCTGCGAACCAGCCATCCCAGCTCGTATTCAGCTGACTGGTGGCAATGAGGACAGGTCAAGGTAACAGGCTTGTTTTCGGGTTTCTCGTCGAAAAAATCGCGCTCTTCCATGGTAGGCCGCAATGCGGCTGACGAAATTGTAGTTCATAATGCCGTCTAAAGTCGTAGTGTCAGTACTTGGCGACGAAAGATGGCGAAAAAAAAGAAGGCGAAACCGTTTCGTGCTGTGACAGCCGTGAAATCCGCGGCTCGCAATGTAATTGGGACTCCGCCCGCGACTCGACGCGAGGAATCGTCCAGGCCGAATCGGGAGAAACATAAGCCGACAATAAGCAAACTGTTGCGCAATGAAGAGTAGTTTTGCGCCAACGCATTGGTGCGTTTGTGTCACAAAACGTGACGTGAGCCTGTTTTGCCCACAAGAAATAACTTCAGGTTTTGTCGTTGTTTTGTCTGCTTTTGTCCATCTTTTGTCATGATTTTGCCAATAACACACTATTTTAACGATTTTTGTAGGGCCAAATTCCTGATTTAGGCCTGTAGTTCCTATCTTTTCCTTCTACCCACAAATCATCTCTTTCTTTCGCGAGTTCCTGGGCGTATATTTCCGCGCAGTAGTAGCTGGTTACAAACCCAAGAAAACAGGAGAATTACCCCATGACTCGAGCCATCCGTTTCCTCCTCCTCGGATTGATGGTTGCCGGTTCAGTTTCCGCAGTTTCTTATCCCAAGCAGCCCAAGATCGATAAAAGCACGATCCAGACTGGAATGATGGGGCCAGGCGGCTGCCCGGCTTGTGTGCCTAATCCCAAGTAGTAAGTAACCGGCACTTCAGTAACTGAAGTAAGGGTGCGCAGCAGAAAGCACTTGCAGAGTACATGTCCCGACGGATATTCTCGCGCAAGTCTCAGGATTGGTGTTCTCAGTTGAGGGCCACACGATGCGCACCCTTTTCATGTCCGTCTGGATCTGCGGCAATGTCCTTCTGACACTCACCGCTATCGTCGCGCTTTGGCGCAAGGCAGCGAAAAACTATCCGGCATTTTTCGCTTACTTGGCGTACTCGGCTGCGTTTGTTTGGTTCAATCTGGCCCTTTACTATGGATTTGGCGGCAATGGATACTCTTACGGGTATTGGATCAGTACCGTGGGGTATACCGTACTTGCGTTTGCGGTATTACGGGAAGTCTTTATCCAGATTTTTCGTCCTTACGAATCTCTTCGGGAATTTGGGAACATTCTGTTTCGCTGGGCGGCCCTTGTCCTTGTCCTGATTGCCGTCGTGATGACGGTATCCTCGAAACCAGGTTCTGACATGATCTCCGTGTATTTCCTCATGACGATTGAACGGAGCATCGGGTTGATGCAATGTGGCCTGGTTATTTTCATGTTGCTATTTGCCGGACAGCTGGGATTGACGATGCGACATCGACTGTTTGGCATTGCGATCGGCTTCGGGGTTATAGCGAGCTGTGAGCTCATGTTTACGACGCTTCAGGCTTATGGAACCATTAGCCTCGTAACGTTAAGCTTGGCGAAAATGAGCTCTGAGATCGTTGCCTACATCATCTGGACGTCCTATATGTTCGCTACGGAGCCGGAGCGCAGGCAGTCCGCCAGCCTTGCTCATGCGGCGAATTGGAACAACGAGTTGACTGGAGCTACCTACGGCAACTCCGGTTCCGCGTTCCTGCCGAACATCGTGGACACCGTGGAACGCGTTCTGAGCAAACGCACAGCAACTGAAATTTACCTGCACACTGCGGGAAGCGGTCCGTCGTTGCCGAACTAAGTCGAGCAATATCGAAACAAATCTGATCCCAACTGCCCGGCAGTTGGGATTTTGTTTTGCCGGTTAGCCCTGCGATTCGCACGCTTTCCGCCGAACATTTATCATGCTCAGTTCCGCTGGCCACATTGGCCGGATCTGGGGTCCACCATGATCGTCTTTCGCAAGCCGCTTGGCGGGATCGAACGCCCGCAAATGGAAGCAGATGTAGTAATCGTCGGCGGCGGTCCCGCCGGGCTCGCCTGCGCGCTACGCCTGTCGCAACTCATCGATGCGCACAATGAGCAGAATCCCGAACGCCAGATCAGCAAGGAGAACATATACGTGCTGGAGAAGGCACGTGAGATGGGCCAGCACTGTCTGAGTGGCGCCTTGCTCGACCCGCGGGCGATGAACGAGTTGCTTCCAGGATGGCGGGAAGAAGCTCCGATCGAAGCCGAGGTCACGAAGGAATCGGTCTACTACCTGCGCGAGAAGTCGAAGTTCAAATTGCCGGTAACGCCTCCGCCGCTCCGGGATCATGGCAACTACGCGATTTCTATCAATCGATTTGTGAAGTGGCTGGGAGAAAAAGTCGAGGCCGCGGGCATCACGGTATTCACCGGATTCGCCGGCGCAGAACTGCTGCTGGAGAACGACAAAGTCATCGGAGTTCGCACCGAAGACAAGGGTGTCGACAAGGAAGGCAACAAGAAAGATAACTTCGAACCGGGATACGATCTGAAAGCGAAGATTACGGTTCTTTCCGAAGGCACGCGCGGATCGCTTACCAAGCAGCTCGTATCGCGATTCGAGTTAGACAAAGATCGCAATCCCCAAACATACGGTGTCGGCGTGAAGGAGCTATGGGAGGTCCCCGCAGGACGCATCGCGCCTGGCGAAGTGATCTACACCATGGGCTGGCCGCTGACGTCGCAGGAGTATGGCGGCTCGTGGATTTACGGCTTCAAGAACAATATCGTATCCCTCGGATTCGTCACCGGTCTCGACTATCCCGATCCGCGCCTGGATCCGCAGACCGTCCTGCAAAGCTTCAAGCGGCATCCATTCATCGCGAGTTTGCTGGAAGGCGGCAAGCTGATTCGTTACGGCGCCAAGTCGCTTCCATACGGCGGATGGTGGGCGATTCCTCCGGTTTCCGGAGATGGCTGGATGGTGATCGGCGACTCGGCCGGCTTCCTGAATTCGCAGCGCCTTAAGGGAATTCATCTCGCGATCAAGAGCGGAATGCTCGCGGCCGAAACCGCATTTGAAGCGCTACAAACAGCCTCGCCTTCGGCATCGCTAGGATCATTTGGCAAACGGATCGAAACCAGTTGGATCGGCGAAGAGCTATGGCCGGTGCGCAATTTTCACCAAGGATTTGAGGGCGGCTTCTGGAGCGGGATGTTCCATGCCGGTCTGCAACAGTTTACCGGTGGCGCCGGATTACGCGATCGCTACGAATCAAAACCCGGCTACGCGCGTATGAAGAAATTCACTGACGTTCCAGCCGACGGTGACGGCCGCAGGCAGCTACTCGACAACGCCAAGGGCGATGGCAAGCTGACGTTCGACAAGCTGACCGACCTCTATCACTCGGGAACGAAGCACGAAGAGGATCAACCGGCGCATCTCGTAATTCACGACACCAACATCTGCAACACGCGGTGTGTTCAGGAGTATGGCAGTCCGTGCCAGCACTTCTGCCCTGCAAATGTGTACGAGATGGTCGAGGCGGCCGACGCACCGCAGGGAAAGGAAATCCATCTGAACCCGTCGAACTGCGTGCATTGCAAAACCTGCGACATTATGGACCCGTATCAGATCATCACATGGGTCCCACCCGAGGGCGGCGGCGGTCCCAACTACGACGGCATGTAGCCTCCGACGGCGGTTTTTCAACGCGTTCCGTCACCAAACCTTCTCGCACCGTTGTGCTGTCCGTCACAGCGCCAGAGCCTCCTACCGCGTCACTATGGTTGATTCGGAGGACGCATGAAGGGTAATGAGAAGGTCATTGAGCAGTTGAACTCCGCATTGAGCTCCGAGTTGACGGCTATTGTGCAGTACATGGTTCAGGCGGAGACACTTCAGAGTCAGGGCTACGAGCGGCTTGGCGGCCTGCTAAAGCAGCGCGCGATCGAAGAGATGCACCACGCGGAACGTCTGATCGAGCGGATCGTATTCTTTGACTCCCAGCCAAAGGTTGATGTTGCGCTCACACCGCAGCTCGGTGGAAACGTACAGAAACAACTGGAGACGGACTTCAAAGACGAAGGCGACGCCATTCACACCTACAACGCCGCCATACAGGTCTGCGCGGAAGCCTTGGACGACGGATCGAGTGAGCTATTCAAAGGGCTCTTGCTGGATGAAGAAAAGCATGCAGACTTCCTGGAAGCGCAGCTTACAGCCATCCAGGCAATGGGTCTCGGAAACTATCTGGCGCAACAGCTGCACGCTACAAAATGACGAGTTCCACAGAGGTCTGAGCCGCGCCGAAATCTAAACCTCAGGAGAGAGCTGTTTTCTCAGTTCCTGTGCAAGGTTCTGCATATTCATGTGTATGTGGAAATGCGTTTTGCCCTGCAGCTTCGGAAACGTGATTGCATAATCACCCTCCGTTGCGGGCTACTTCGTCGTTTCTCCGCATGCATGTGCGGTTCCCCTGACTGCTGCTAATAGGTCGAGGTGAATCCGCATCTTTCGTTGGCTACCAGTTCGTCGCACGGGAAACCTACCCACCCGCGCCAAACCTCGTTACCTGTTCAGGAGTTGATTATGGCGAAGCACGTCTTTCGCTTCCCGATCGTCGCATATGTTACTGGCGCTTCTATCTGTGTCGATTCCAGCGTTGGCGGACAATCTCGATCTGGCCTCCGCTCAACCTGAATTTGACCGCGCTGTAACATTGAGCTTCTCGGGATTCAACAACAACTCTGAGTTATTCTCTCGTGACCATCCTGGAAACTGGATGGCCGACGCGAGACTCATTTCGGAACTCTGCTCTTTCGCATGCGAGTTTCAGTCAGGACACGGTTGCATTACCGAAGAAGAAATCTCGTTTCATCATCGCGATATCCGGAACTATCCGGATTTCGACAGATCCAGAAGAGACGTCGATTTCGATTGGAGGAAGCATCCGAGCAGCGTGCCTGAACCTGCGTCTCTCAGTCTTTTGGGGACGTCAGTCCTTGTCGTTGCGTTCAGTCTGAGAAAACGATTTCAGCGATGATCCAGATGCATAGGCCGGAGCCGCTTCGCAGTCGGAAGCGGCTTCTGCATTTTTAAGATCGACAAAAACAGCCCTCCCGGCCGCTTCTCCGCTCTGTCCCGATTTCAGGAACTTCTCGCCTCGTCGCGGCGTATCCTGAAGCAGAGCTACTATCATGTTCACTTTCATATTGTGGTGCATTCTCTTTGTGCTCTGCTGGCCGCTGGCGCTCTTGGGACTGGTGCTGTATCCCCTTGTATGGCTACTTCTTATCCCGTTCCGGATCGTCGGCATCGCCGTCGACGGTGTTCTGCAATTTCTTTGGGCAATCCTGACGTTACCGGCGCGATTGCTGCGCGCGCCTGGGCGCATTTAGAGCAAAATTTAACGGCCCACGACTGTGACCAATCGTGGGCCGTCCGGTAGCCTGTTTAAATTGGCCTGAGGCGGGTCACCCTAACGTTGACCCCCCGCCAAGTACTTCCGATTCCAGCAGCATCGCCATTGGAACGCCGCCTGACACTGTCGCGCCACTCACCAATCGGGTGGCCGTCACACCGGAAGCCAGGAGAGGATTTAGAGCGAAACGCCCTAGACCTCAAGCACCTCACTGTGGCTGTAACTATGACTGTCTGAATTTGTCGACACTGGACCACCTCCTTTCTCAGTGTAGGGGCAGATTAATACAGGTTCGGATTCACGTCAAAATCAGCTCTGGATTTGGCAAAGGTGCGCTGGGCGGCCGAACGAGCCACACAGAGTTCGCTGACTCAGCCAATAGAAATGCCCGGCGGAAGTGCCGGGCTTTTTCATCAGGAGCATGGTTATTAAGGGTATGAAGCAGACCCTGGTCAGCCGGCTACATGCAAGTGCCGGGTACGATTCAAAGCGGTCTCGACCTGTACCGCCTCCAACTGTAATTGCGGGATCATTTCCAGGACATCGTTCAGCTCTTCTTTCGAGAGCCTGCCTGAGAACAACAAGTCCATTGCAGAAGCCTGCAATTCCTTGAGAGTTCGAAGCCGCTGTTGGAGAATCGACTCGCTGTTTGCATCGCAACCACCTGTTCCTAAGGTGAGTTGACGATAACCGAGTGCTTCACGAGCGCCTGTGATGCACATCACATAGGCTTGTGGCACCACGCACGATTTCCCGCTCCCACAGCCCTATTCCGCGCGCCCTCTGCCTTTCCCTATCGCACCGTGAAACTCACCGGCATCGACTTCGCGTAATGGAAGCTTGAATCCACTTCGACCAGAGTTGCCGAATGCGAACCAGCCGCCAGCGGAACACTCGCGCTCATCGTCGCGCCCGGATAGTTTCCGATTTTGTTGCCATCAACCCAGAGTTCAAGGTGATCCACTTTGCCGGTTGCTCCTGTCCCTGCGCCCGTGAACGCGACCGGTGACGCGACCGTGCTGCCCGGCAACGGACTGCAGAGATTGGCGCCCGGTGAGGAAGGTGCGCGGCACGACCCCGAACCGCCGCCGGCACCCACAGTGAATGTGACGGGGGTAGATTTGAGGTAGTGGGAAGCTGAGTCCACTTCAATCAGAGTTGCGGTATGTGAACCGTTTGCGAGCGGAACGCTTGCGGTCATGGTGTTCCCGGGATAGTTGCCGATCTTCTTGCCGTCAATCCACAGCTCAAGATGATTCACGGTCCCGCTGGCGCCAGTCCCCGAGCCAGTGAACTGTACCGGAGAATTGACCGTGCTGCCCATAGCGGGTGCGCACAGAATGGCTCCGGGGGAAGTTGGCGCGTTGCAGCTACCGCCGCTTCCGCCGGAACCAACACTGAAGCTCACGGGCGTGGACTTGATGTAGTTGGAATTCGAATCCACTTCGACCAGTGTGGCTGTATGCGAGCCATTGGCGAGCCGCACACTCGTCGAGACAGTGTTTCCCGGGTAGTTCCCAATTTTGTTGCCATCAATCCACAACTCGAGATGATTCACACTTCCGCTGCCTCCGGTTCCGGCGCCGGTAAACTGCACTGGGGAAGAATAGGTCTTACCAGCTTGAGGAGTGCAGATCACCGCCCCGGGCGAGGAAGGCGCTCGGCACGAGGCCCCACCGGACGATTGATTATTCAGGTAGATCACCAGGCGCCGGTCACCATTGGAACCGGTTTCGACAACGGCGATATCCGGACTGCCGTTCTTGTCAAAGTCCGCCGTTATAAGGTCAGTCACACGGTTCGGGACCGTCCAGCGTTGCGATTCCTGGTAGGCTCCGTTCGGCCGCCCATAGAATATGCCAACATAATCGATTTCCGTCTGGGTGGTACTGTTGCTCGGAACCTCGGCGAAACCAGCGACTGAGTCGGCAAGCCCGTCATTGTTGAAATCTGCGCCAGAGGCAGAATAGATCCACCCGCCGTAACCCGCGTACGCCGATTCCTCGAACGCCTGCGAATACTTCATCACGCCGTTGCCCTGATTCAGAAGAAGACCAGAGTGGGTCGCGGACGAGGCATGCGGCCCCGACTGGTAGTCAACGATCGCGACATCCGTTTTCCCATCGTTATTCGCGTCGACGAGCCGGGGGAAGTTGTAATCGTAGCCGAGATCACCTTGAGCAATTTGCGAGAAAGCGTAATGGCCGGTGCCGTCACCTTTGGCGAACCAAAGTGTACCCGCATTCGTCGCGAAAGCAGCGGTGTTGCAGTCTCCAGGAATCACGAGATCAAGTATGCCGTCGCCAGAGAAATCGGTTCCTACAGAGCTGCCAGCGGAGCACTGGCCCGGCGGAGTGGAGGTTCCCTGAAAGAGGGTACCGTCAAGATTGATGTTTTGCTGGACGACTGGCGCTCCGAAGTTGCCGGCGCCGTCTCCGGGATAAGTACTGATGGAATTGTTATACGTACTCGAATTACTGATGTACCCGATAACGGAGAGATCGGCTTTGCCATCCTTGTTGGCGTCGCCGATTGCAATGCCGGTGCAGATACCGTTGAAGGCGGTCGTCCATCCTTGATGAAAATTGCCGCCGCCGTCGTTCTCAAATACCGCGATGGAGTAATTCGTGCTGCTGTTGGCGACACAAAAGGCAAGGTCAGGCCTTCCGTCACCATTGAGATCTCCAACAGCTGCGGCACGTACGCCGGTGATGCTCAGCGACTGCGCAGATCCAAAGCCGCCGGAACCGTCGTTGAGCATGATCGCAGTCGTATCACCGAAGAACAGAAGATCAGGCGCGCCATCGGCATTGAGGTCGGCGGCGATCATCGTGGAACCGGGCGCGGGATAGGATTCCGAATGAAATCCAGTTTGTGCAGAAGCAGAAGAGAAGGCAACAAGCAGCAGCAGAGCAGAAACAGCAGTAGCTAAACGCACCGTCACACCTCAGCAGAGCTCAGGGAGCTCCGTCTCGAGATGTGAGTTGACGATCAGGTACACAGGTTGCCCCTGAACAAAACAACAGGAGGCAGATTCACCTGCATTTCACGATTTCCGCTCGCTACCGCTTTACTCAGCCGCTTCGAACTCTACGGCCTGCTTGAATCCTTTGGTCTTCCACGCGCCGTAAGCAATGCCGGCTCCAAGCCAGATCGTACCCACGACTTTTGCGGTTGGACTCAGGTTCCACCATATAAACCCGCAGATGAGGAATCCCAGCACGGGCACCAGCAAACTCGCGGCAGTCCTCTCTCCGGAGCGTAGGAAGTAGCGGACAAAGGACGCCGCATTCACTCCCATAAACGCGATGAAAGCGCCAAAGTTCAATGCCTGCGCACCTGTCTCATACGCTCCGCCGCCCAGTTGTCGTGCGAAGAGCTCTAACAAAACTGCGCCCGCGAGCGCGAAGGCTCCTACGGCGATAATGTTGTTCTGTGGAATACGTCGCTTGGGTTCAATGACGCCAAAGAATTTCCTTGGGAGAGCGTCGTTGCGTCCCATGCCGTAAAGCAGTCTTCCCGCGGCCAGTTGCGCGCCCATGCCCGAGCCGATGTTGGCGATCAGGATGGTGAAATTCAGCAGTTGGAACAGGAAGAATCCTCCGGCCTGTCTCGCCACCAGCGGGAACGCCGACTCCACTTGATCGGCCGGAAACGGCTTCGAGCCCCACACTAACTGCGCAGCATACACTTCGAGCGATGCCAGCACGCCAGTGATCACGCAGACCAGCACCGTCGCCAGCATGATGTTGCGCCGCGGATTCTCCACTTCCTCCGACAATGTCGAGATTCCATCAAATCCGATATAGGTGAGCACCGCGATCGATGTCCCGCGAAACACTCCGCCCCAACTGAACGTTGCCGGGTTATAGAAGGGCTGCGAGAAGAATCCGGCGCCGTATTCGTGCAATCCCCACACGAAGCGAATTACGAAGACGAAGAAGATGACCACCACGATCGTCATGCCCGCGGCCATCACATCGTTGATCCGCGCCGAAGTCTTGATGCCGCGCAGGTTCATTGCCGTGAAGAACACGGCGAAAACCACTGCCAACACGTAGTACGGAATACCCGGCAGAATGTTCTGCGTGAGCTTGCTGCAAATTGCTGTGCAGATCAGCGGGTTCAGGATGTAATCCATCACCATCGCCCAGCCAGTGAGATAGCCGAGCCCGGGATGAATTTCCTTGCCTACGTACGTATACGCCGATCCCGCGCTGGGATAGGCGCGCGCCATCTTCCCATAGCTGATCGCCGTGAACAGCATCGCCACCATGGCGATCAGGATGGTGGTCACCACGTGGCCGCCAGCCTTGTTACTGATGACGCCGTAAATGCCCATGGGCGCGATGGGCTGAATGATGACGATACCAATGATGATCAGGTCCCAGAGCCCCAGGGTTCGTCTCAGGCTCGGTGCAGAGGAAGTACCGGTCGCGGGAGTGCTAGTTGTCGCCATGTTCCTCGGGTTACGCGGTTAGGGATTGAGTCCGCGTCATATTGCCTCAGAAGGGCATAGGACCGCAAGGTTGAAACGATTCAATGTCACGAAGTGGCACCGCGGAGGGCGCCGAGGGTGTAGGGGTTTAAGCGCAAGGATAGGAATTAACCATTAGGACACGTAGGCTCACGAAGACAGAATCTAAGTATTCTCTCTGTGATCCTCTGCGTCCTCTGCGGTGAAAGTCTTACAGCGGGAGCAACATTCCCTTTTCCAGGTGCCGCGTCACGTGCGCGTACGACGCCGCGTGCGGATCGTGTGTCACCATCACGATCGTCTTCCCGAAGTCCTCATTCAACATCTTCAGGATTTCCAGCACATCTGTCGCCGAATGACTGTCGAGGTCACCGGTAGGCTCATCCGCGAGCACGATCTTCGGATCGGTCACAATCGAGCGCGCGATGGCCACGCGCTGCTCCTGTCCACCAGAGAGTTGTTTCGGCAGGTGGGTCATGCGATCGGCCAGTCCCACCAGCTTGAGTGCCGTTTCCACGTGCGCTCGACGTTCCTGCTTGTTCAGCTTCGTCAACAGCAGCGGCAATTCCACATTCTCTGCTGCCGTCAGCACCGGGATCAGGTTGAACGTCTGGAAGATGTAGCCGATCACGCGATTGCGCCATTGCGCAGCTTCCTGGTCGTCGAATGAGAAGATGTCTTCTCCCAGCACACGCATCTCGCCGTGCGTCGGACGATCGATCGCTGCAATCATGTTCAGCAAGCTCGTTTTGCCTGAGCCCGATGGGCCCATCAGCGCAACGAAGTCCCCCTCGAAGAAGTCTATGGAGACGTCGTCCAGCGCGCGCACTTCGAACTCGTCGCGGCGAAAGATCTTGCTGATATGAATCGCCTCGACCACCTTGGTTCTGACTGCAGTCTCCTGCATCATTTCACTCGTCGCCATGTCGGATCCTACTTCTTCACGCGCACGCGGCTGCCGTCTTTCAGCTCAGCCGGAAGTTCCGCAATCACCGTCTCGCCTCCGCTCAGGTTGTCGACCACATACCCATCGCTATGCGTTGCCAGTACCTTTACCTCGCGTGCCACGGCCTTGTCATTCTCAACCAGAAACACAGTTTTCTTCGCGCCGGCACTGCGTACCGCTGTGATCGGCACCAGCGCGCCATGAACCTCCTGCCCAGGTTTCTGATCCGCCAGGAACTGTACATTGGCATTCATGTCCGGACGCAGATAATCATCCGGATTCTTGATCTGCACCTTCACCTGCACCGTTGCCTTCTGACGATTCGCTTCCGGTGAGATCTCCGCAATTTCGCCGTGATATTTGCGATCCGGATACGCGTCCGTCGTGATGACTCCGGCCATATGTGCCCCCAGCTTCGCAAAATCATCTTGCGCGATATCGAGTTCCACCTGAATGTCATTCAGATCGGCAATCGCTACCACCGAGCCCTGTGGGCCACCCTCGGCCGTGCTGGCAAACTGCGCTGTGACCAGTTCGCCCTTTTCTGCGGTACGCTCAAGAATCGTTCCAGTCACGGGAGCCCGAATCTGCGTTGCCTCCAGCTGTGATTGCGCAAAGGCCAGTTGTCCTTCCGCCTGCTCCAGGTCGCCGCGCGCTTTATCGATGTCCTCTTGCCGCGGTCCGATTTTCGCCATGTTGTACGTCTGATCGAGCGAGCTCACCCGCTGCACCGACGCCTCATATTTCGACAACGCATCGTCCAACTGCGACTTAGAGTAGACGCCATTTGCAAATAGCTTTTGCGAACGCTCCATGTTGATCTTGTCGTTCGTCAACGTTGCCCGGGCTTCGTCGAGATCGTGATTCGCCTTCTGAATTTCCTGCGGGCGCGAGCCGTTCACCAGAGCCGCCAGGCGCGCCTTTGCGCTCTCCGTCGCGCCGCGAGCTGCTTCCACATTGGCGCGAAATTCCTGGTCTTCGAGTCGGACAAGCACCTGTCCTTCTTTTACCTTGTCGCCCTTCTCCACGCCGATCCAGGCAACGCGACCCGTGACCTTGGAGTTCACGGTGATCTTGTGATGGGCCACAATATATCCAGACGCTGACAGCACCGTACCCAAGTCGCCGTTCACAGGCGTGGCGCGTACAACCGGAACCTCCGCGGCGCCCGACGATCCGCGGCTCATGGCAAGCAGTCCAAGTACGAGGATCACCGCCACTCCCGCAATGATGTAGCGCTTCGACCACTTCGCTGTTTTCGGAGCCGCCCGCTGCGAATCGTCGATCTTCAACGTCTTCAAGTCTTCCAGTTTCGTTGCCATTTTCTTCTCTCTGTCAGGTTCAACAATTTCCGAACCCAATTAATCTCTTAATGCCGCCAGAATGCTCTGTCGCGACGCGTGCCAGGCCGGAGCCAATCCGCCGATCACGCCCATCACCGCGGCAAAAATCAGCGCCGAGATCACCACGTCCGCCGTAATCCGCATCTGGAAAATCACTTCGCTGAAGGTCGCTGAGTTCGATGTTCCCGTAGTCAAGCCATTGAACGGCAGCATCATCAGAACTGCGGCAATGCCTCCGATCAGCGAAATCAGAAGCGACTCCAGCACGAAGCAAGTCAGAATGCTCGGGCGCGAAAATCCTAAGATGCGCAGAGTTGCAATCTCTCGCGAGCGGAACGCCACCGACGCATACATCGTGTTCATCGCCGCGAAGCACGAACCAATCGCCATGATGATCGCAATCACCGTGCCGATAAATTTGATCGGCGCACCCGAGCGCGTCTGCTTTCCGTAGTACGCCGACTCGTGCATTCCATCGAGTTTCAATCGCTGGTCATCGCTCATGCGTTTCACCAGCGCGTCGGCTGAATTGGTGTCGACCGCGCGAATCAGGATCGAGTTATAGATCGGACGGTCGAAGTCCGTCGCCATCAGGTTCACATCGCCCCAAATCTCGGAATCGTGGGCGCTTCCACCACGACTGTCGAAGATCCCGACTACATCCCAATCACCTTTGCCGAAATGCAATTTGTCGCCAATCTTCGCGTGCGCGAATCGCTGATTGACGGAGTGGCTCACCACTACTTCGCGCTGACCTGGCTGGAACCACCGCCCGTCAGCCAATCCAATATCGGGACGAAGTTTGAAGCCGATGGGCGACATGCCGCGTACCGTTACATTCACCTCGCCCGTCCCGTCTTTTCGCGGCAGCACGATCAGCACAATCATTTCGCCGGAAGCCAGCGGCTGTCCGCTCTCATCCTTCGCAACGCCGGAGAGGAACTTGATCACCGGCAACGTCGGCCGATCGATCACGCTCGTCAGCTCCGTATCCGATCCCTTGCGCAGTGCCATCACATTCATCGGATCGCCAGTCGCCGTGAACGCCTGCTTCAATCCGGCGAGCAACGCCATGATGAAGATCGCAATCGCGACCGTCAGCGCAATCCCCAGTGCGGTCATCACCGTCGCGCCCAGACGCATCCGCAAATTGCGCACGTTGTATGTGATCGGAATCGCCATTCTCTAACCCAGGTGCCTCAACCCTTCCGCGATACTTAAATCGGAGGCGCGATATGCCGGAATAAAAGCGCTCACCAGTCCAACAAACGCCGCCACCGCCAACGCGACCAGCAGCGTTGGGAATGTGACCGTCAATCCTTGCAGCATGCCCCCCGCCGGAGAGTTCGCCACTCCCTTCACCAGCAGATTCGCCAGTGCGACGCCGGCCAATCCTCCAATCAGCGAAACCGCCACGCCTTCTCCCACGAACAACACCAGCACATCACGGCGCGTGAAGCCCATCGTCTTCAGCACCGCTACTTCGCGAATCCTTTCGCGAATCGACATGGCCATCGTGTTCCCCGAAACCAGCAGAATCGCGAACACCACCGCCATCGAAATTCCCAGGATGAACGCCTTCACGTTACCCATCATTGCAATGAATCCCAGCTGAAACGCCTTTTCGGACTCCGTCTTGGTCGGAGTCGGCGAGTTGCGGAACATGTTGTCTACGGACTTCGCAACAGTTGGCACATCATCGGCTGAGTCCACGCGGATCGCGAACATTCCATCCTGGCCCTTCGCCCAATTCACCGCCTCTTCCACATACGTGTAATCGAAGTAGAGCGCCTCGGCGGCGTCCTCCGCGTCAGTGATGGCGCGAATCGTCAGGTTCAGATTCACTGGGAAGATCGTGCCGTTCAGGATGATCTTGTCGCCGACTTTCCAGCCGTGCTTCTCGGCCAGTTTTCGCCCAACCAGCGCACCCGCGCGGTCGCGTATCCACGCTTGCTCCTGCTCCGGCGGAAGATGCCACTCGCCATAGACCTTCACAGCTTCCTCAGGATCGGTTCCGAACTGCGCGAAGAAATTCTCCGGCTTGTCGTCCTTGTATTGCCCGCCAAACCACGACATCGGGACTACATTCACCACGCCGGGAACGCTGCGAATCTTGTTTCGATAGGAGCCGGGAAGAAAGAACGCCAGCGAAACTCGATGACGTGTCATCAGGCGCAGAGCTGTCTCGGGGGCTCCTTGGTCGATGTAGAAGGCGCGCCACACTGTCATCATCAAAGTGAGCAGCAACAACGACACGCCGATGCTGATGATCGTCATCGCCGTGCGGCGCTTGTTCCGAAACGACTGTTTCACTACAAATTGCGTAAGCGTCATTGCGGCTGCCCCGAGTAAGAACGAGTCCGGATGCTCTCCGGATCCCATCCTTGCTCCATAAGTAAATGTGAATTCACATTTACATTTTGTCAAGAAAGAAACGCCCAGTAACTTCGGTTTCCTGGGACTGACTACACATCGGATTCTCGACTAAGCCCAACAGAGATGGTTAGTGCGTTTCATCATTGCGGCGACCTGACAAATGTCATCCGCGCCGTACGCGCCTGGGTTTTGAGCGCTTTGCGGAAGGTCTCGCGCTCTTCTTCTTGCTCTTAGCAAATTCGAACTCGTGGTCGACCATTACAACACGCGTGCCTGCAAAGCGTACGCCCTCGAACTCCAATTTCATGCGTTGTTCCAGGCCGTTCGCACCCGGCAATCGGATGTGTCCACCCGCTCCCACTACTCTATGCCACGGCAAGCCGGCAGTCGCGCGCAACGCCCATACCACCTGTCGTGCGGCGCCGGGAAAACCAGCCGCCATCGCAACACTGCCATACGTGGCGACTTTGCCCTTCGGGATTTTGCGCACCACTCGCCAGATCGCTTCGAACACCTTTCTAACTTACCTGATTACAACTCCTCTTTACCAATGACGATCAAGAGGCGCGCGAATCGACACACGTTCTCCCTTCTCTCCTTTACTACGTCGCGATTATGTTCCCGGTTCCCTCGTACACGGCTTCTGCGGACGATAGACGAACGAGCATTTATGATGGATATGGGATGAGTGAACGACAATGCGGACGATGTGGGCGAGCGTTACCACCGGGAAGTTCAGTCTGTACCTACTGCCAACCCTCTATCATGCGCTGGCGGCGCGAAGCGACGATTATCATCTCGCTGGTTGCAGTCGGAGTGCTTCTCTTTACAGTTGCCTGGGTCTTGACCCGGACTTTTGAGCGACGGCGCGATGCGCTCGCCAGACGCTGGTTCAACGCTGGACAACAGGCCCTCAGCGCTTCGCAGCCACAAACGGCCGTCGCCGATCTCCGCTCGGCGCTTTTTTACAAAGACGATGACTTGTACCGCCTTCGCCTTGCCGAAGCATTAGCCCAGGCGAACTACACGGATCAGGCCAAGGCTTACCTGCTGAATTTGTGGGAAGAACGACCAGGCAGCGGCAACATCAATTTGGAATTAGCTCGCGTTGCCGCGCAGCAGCACAATACCGCCGACGCAATGCGCTACTACCATGGCGCCATCTTCGGCGTCTGGGAGAGCGATGCTCTCGAGCATCGCCTCGAAACCCGCCTGGAGCTGATTCGCTTTCTCCTGCAGCAGAACCAGACCTCCTCAGCCTATGCTGAGATCTCATCGCTGGCCGCCAGCATCCCTCCTGACAATCCGGAAATGCGCACGACGGCGGCAGATTTGTTCGCCCGCACCGGCGATTCCGCCAATGCCCTTACGCAATACGAAATGGCACTGAAGAATGACCCTCACTCCTTCGCGGCGCTCTCTGGAGCAGCGAGGGAGGCTTTCGCCTCCGGCAAGTTTCGGCGCGCAAAACAGCATCTGAACGCCGCACTCCACGAGCATCCCGACGACTCTGCGCTCATCACACTGCTGGAGCAGACAGATCTCGTGCTGGCTTCTGACCCGCTCGAACGCTACTTGCCTCGCGAGCAGCGTGTTCAGCGCGCTCTGACTGCCTTCAACCAGGCTGGCGTGAGGCTTCAGCAGTGTGGCGCTTCCACTTCGCTTGCCGCCAGGAAGATTTCCGACGCAGCCGATGTCAACGCCAGTGCCGGTTCTGCGAATGCCAACAAAGCGGCTCAGGATCTGGCGCCGCTGGCAACTGAATGGAACAACCTTCGTCCGAGCATGAGTGCGAGATCGCTCTCGCTTAACCCTGATCTCCTCGAAAGCACAGTGGATCTTGTCTCTCGCATCGAACAGGCAACCGATAAGACTTGTGGACATCCCACCGGACTTGATTGGGCTCTCTTGCAACTCGCAAATTATGGTTCGGAGGTAGAACGCTAATGGACACTCCGATCCAAAGTTCGAAAGTTCAGGAGCAGGAAGCGCTTGCGGGAGCATCGCCCACCCCGGGCGAATCCACTCCGGTGGAAGTGGAGCTTCGGGAAGCCGCATTCTTTGAAGAACGTTTCTTCCTTATCCTCTCCATCTTCATCGGCGTTTTTTCCGGCCTCGCCGTAGTCTGCTTCCGCATCTCCATCGAGTGGACGCGCATCCTCATCCTCGGCTCAGGGCTGAATGTCGCTGGGCCGCGCTTGATTCTCGCTCCTGCAATCGCTGGACTGGTAATCGCCTTCTTCGTCCTGCATGTCTTCCCAAGCGTCCGCGGCAGCGGCGTCAACCAGACCAAAGCGGCTCTCTACATTTACGACGGCTATATTCCGTTTCGTACTGCCATCGGCAAGTTCCTTCTGTCTGCTCTCGCCATCGGATCGGGCCACTCCCTCGGCCCCGAAGATCCGTCGTTGCAGATTGGCGCATCGCTGGCCTCGGCGCTTGGACGCCGCCTTCGTCTCTCGCGCGAAAAGCTGCGCCTGATTGCTCCCATCGGCGCGGCCGCGGGATTGGCCGCGGCCTTCAATGCTCCCATCTCCGCCGTGCTGTTCGTCATTGAAGAGGTGATCGGCCGCTGGAGCGTCGGCGTCCTCGGCTCGGTCGTCCTCTCGGCCGTTTCCAGCGTGGTTGTGGCTCGCTGGTTTCTCGGCGCGGAGCCCATGTTCCGCGTACCCCCGGTCGCCTTTGTCCATCCGACAGAGTTGTTCGCCTACGCCGTGCTCGGCATCTTCGGCGGCTTTGCTTCCATTGTCTTCGCGAAATTGATAGAGACGCTCCGCCCGCTCCTGAAAGCGCTTCCCCGCTGGACTCAGTACCTGCAACCTGCCATTGCTGGCCTGATCATCGGACTGATTGGTTTTTTTGGATTCCCGCAGGTGATGGGCGCCGGATATGAGTACATCGATCAGGCCATCCACAACCAGTTCACATGGGAAGTGCTGGGAATTCTCGCAGGCCTGAAGATCCTCGCCACGACGCTTTCGTTCGTCAGTGGAACGCCCGGCGGCATGTTCGCTCCAACCCTGTTCGTGGGAGCGATGCTCGGTGCCTTTGTCGGCGCAGTCGAACACATTCTCGTTCCCCACATCACTGGTTCCACGGCAACTTACGCGCTCGTGGGCATGGGCGTTCTCTTCGCCGGATTTCTGCGCGCGCCGCTCACGTCCGTCTTCATGGTTCTGGAAGTCAGTGGCAACTACTCCATCATTTTGCCGGTCATTGTCGGCAATACCATTGCTTACCTGATCTCGCGCAGCTTCCAACCGGTGCCGATCTTCGACATTCTCACTCGCCAGGACGGACTCGAACTACCTTCAATGGAAGAAGAGCGCGAGGGCCAAGTTTTGCGCGTTGAAGACGTGCTGCGTCCCTACGCCGCTCCGGTGCTGGAGTTTGATGAATTGCAATCGGAGGCTGCTGCTCGAGCTGCCCGGGCTCCAGAACCCGTCCTGCTGGTTCGGAATCGCAGCGGCCTGTGGGCCGAAATCGGCCTGCACGACTTGCAGGCTAGTGCTAACCACCACGCGTCCGAGACAACGGCGTCTCTGCTAGAAGGCAAGCTGGTGCCTATCCTCTACCCTGACCTGACGCTCGAATCGGCACTGCGCCGCTTCGGATCTCTGCCGCTGCTGCCTGTGGTACACCGCGCGGATCCCCGTCAACTGATCGGAGTTGTGTCCGTGGAATTGATTTTGAAAACCTATCGCGATCTATCGCGTCCCGAGTGATGCCATTCGGAGAACCCACCTGGGGCAGTCCACCTCGACTGCCCTCCCGAGACTCAGCGAGAATCACTTCACGCCAGCTTCGCCCGCTCGTGCTCCTGCTCGACACTTAACTCATCCGTCTCGTGTTCGTGCTGCTGAGCATTCCAGCCCGGCAAATAGGTTGATCCCGTAATCAACCGCGCCGATCTTTGATAGGTCAAGTACGACCATCCCCATTCCAGCATGACCAACACGCGATTCCTGAAGCCAACCAGGTACATGATGTGAACGAACAGCCACATCATCCAGGCGATGAATCCGCTGACGTGCAACTTGCCGATCTGTGCGATCGCCGCGGCGCGGCCGATCGTGGCCATCGTGCCCTTGTCGACGTAGTGAAATGGCTCTCGTGGTTTTGATTTCAGATCGAGCCCAATGTTCTTCGCCGCATGTCGCCCTTCCTGCATGGCAACTGGCGCAAGTCCAGGCAACAAACTCCCGGTCTTCCGATCTTTCAGACTTGCCAAGTCACCCACTACAAACAGTTCCGGATGCCCCGGCACGCTCAGATCGGGCAACACCACTACGCGTCCGGCGCGATCCACTTCAACTCCAAGTTTTCTTCCCAGGCTCGACGCTCGCACGCCCGCCGCCCACAGCGTCACCGACGCCGGCAAGATTTCTGCTCCCACGCGAACCTGTCCTGGCTCTACAGCAGTCACCTGCGAGCTGGTTCGGACTTGTACTCCCAGCCGCTCCAGTTGCCTTTGCGCGCTTTGCGATAGATCCGCCGGATACGCCGCCAGAATGCGTGGCCCGCCTTCGAGCAGCAGAATCCTCGTTGCTGTCGGATCGATATGCCGGAAGTTTTGCGCGAGCGCCTTGCGTGCGACTTCTGCCAGCGTCCCTGCCAGTTCAACTCCGGTCGGGCCGCCGCCCACAACCACGAAGTGCACAGGCTCGGAGTGACCGCTGATGTGCGCCCGGCGCTCCGCCAATTCAAACGCCAAAAGAACGCGGCGGCGAATCTCCGTCGCATCCTCAATGGTCTTCAACCCGGGCGCGAGCTCTTCCCATTCATCGTGTCCGAAATACGAGTGCGTCGCCCCAGAAGCAACAATCAGGTAGTCGTACGACAGCTCACTGCCATCCCGTAGTCCGACTTTCTTCTGCGCCAGGTCGAAGCTGTCCACTTCGCCCAGCAGCACTTCAATATTCGAGTATTTCCGCAGAACGCCGCGAATTGGTCCTGCAATCTCGCCCGGCGACAATCCAGCCGTCGCAACCTGGTAGAGCAAAGGTTGAAACGTGTGGTGATTCCTGCGGTCCACCACCGTGACAGCAAGATTGTGTTTCGCCGCTTCTGCCGCCGCTTTCAGGCCGGCAAAGCCTGCCCCAATGATCAGTAGTCTGGGAGCGGAGTTTTGGGAGCGATCCATAAATTCTCCTCTCAGCTGCCGATATCCTGCTTATTAAGATGATCCGGCGTTTACTGCCGGTGCTTTTTCGGGCGAGATCGTATCGATGCCGTAACTACCAATACTTGAGCACCTTTGCGGTGGATGTTATGTTCAAGAATGAACTCCCGGCGCTACCTACTCCCGTTTTCCCGGATAGCCACATGCTGACGCTCGACCCGTCTTCCATCTCGGAGCTCAAAACCATTCTCGTCTCCACGGACTTCTCACCCGCGTCCGAGACTGCACTGCTCTACGCACTTGCAATCGCGAAACGAAATGGTTCGCGCGTCCTCATCACAAATGTCGTCACAGAAAACTATCAACTGATCTCTAACGACGCGCAGAAGCGCGCTCTCGACGATGCCTGGCGTGAAGCGCAGAGTCTGGTCACCGAACAGTTCATCGCGGGCCGGCTCGACGGAGTGAATTACGAGATTCGCATCGAGCGTGGCGATGTCTGGGACCGGCTCTCTGCCCTGATCGCGACTGAGAAAGTGGACCTGCTTGTATTAGGAACTCGCGGTCACCGCTCGATTGGCAAACTGCTGCTTGGCTCGACGGCAGAAAACATTTTCCGTCAGGCGCCCTGCGCGGTGCTCTCCGTAGGTCCGCGCGCGCGCAAAGAAATTCCAGCTACCGGACCTCGCAAGATTCTGTTCTGCACCGGATTCAGTCATCATTCGCTCAATGCCGGCGCACGCGCTATCTGGATGGCCCAGCGCCTGCACGCCTCATTGCTTCTGCTCAATGTCTGCGACGAGTGCCCGCCGTCGCCCAAGCAGACCACGGATCTGATCGAAAGCAACAAGCGCCGATTGCGCGAGCTTGTGCCTGCCGGCGCGGGCCTGGAATCCGAACCTGAAGTACTGGTCGAATTCGGCAACTTTGCCGAACGCATTCTGGAAACCGCCGCGCAGCATAAAGTCGATCTCATCGTGCTTGGCATCCGTCAATCCGCGGGATTCTCACGCCGTCTCCGCGGGGCGACAGCCTGGAACGTGGTAACTGGCGCAGCCTGCCCCGTGCTCACCGTGCGCACGCCTGGTTCTGAGGAGCAGGAGAAGTTCTGAGCAGTGCCTGGTTCTGAAGCTTAGCCTCAGCATGCCTACCTGTATTCAATGCGGTCGCGAGGTCCCCGAGCAGTTCGCGGGAGCGCCCTGTCCAGTATGTGTCCACCGGGCACGCGAGGCCGCGCAGCGCCGGCAATTCTGGGAGTATGTGCGTCACGCATTGTCGTCGGTCACCGGCGTTCTCATCGCCGCCAACGTCGTTGTATTTCTCGCGATGGTGCTGCGCGGCGTCTCGCCTACCGATCCCACCGTCGATCAGATCCTGCGCTGGGGAGCCAATTTCGGGCCGTACACCCTTGACCATCAGTGGTGGCGATTGCTCACCTGCATGTTCCTGCACATCGGCATCGTCCACCTATTGCTCAATATGTGGGCTCTGCTGAATGTCGGTCCGCTCGCTGAAGCAGTGTACGGACGCCTGAATTTTCTGATCATCTATTTCATCTGCGGTCTATCCGGCAGCCTCGCCAGTCTTTTGTGGAATCCGGCGGTCACCAGCGCAGGAGCTTCGGGCGCCATCTTCGGCATTATTGGCGCGCTCATTGCCACGCTTTATTTCGACAAAGTCCGCATCCCTCGCCATGTTTCGCGGCCGATTCTCACCAGCCTCGTCGCATCGGCCATCTCAGTTCTCGCCTATGGCTACTTCAAAACCGGCATCGACAATGGCGCACACATCGGAGGCCTCGTCTCCGGGCTCATCCTCGGCACCATCATCGGACGCCACCTCGAGCGCACCGAACAGGCGCGCCGCTTTCAGCAAATTATCTTTGCGATCTCGGCAGTCGTGCTGATTGCGACCGGCATCCTCCTGCAACGCGTCGCTCACTATGTTGTTCCGCTGGAAAAAGCCGAATCGGCTCTCGCCTCCAACAAACCTGAAGCCGCGCTTCCCTACGCCGATCAGGCTGTTCGCGAGAAGCCCGGCAGCGCCGAAGTTCATTTCATTCGCGCGAATGTGCTGGCACGAATGAATCAGCCACAGCAGTCCGAAGAAGAATTCAAACGCGTTTTGCAAATCCAGCCAAAGCAGGCGCGCGCATGGAACGCCCTTGGACGTCTCTACGTCCGCCAGAATCGATGGCCCGATGCGGCGCAGGCATTTACGAAAGCCACCGACCTTGCGCCTAAGGACGCGAGCAGTTGGTACGACCTCGGCCTAACGCTGCAACGATTAAATCGTCCCGAGGAAGCCATTCCCGCCCTGAAGCGCGCCGCTCAACTGCGTCCTGCCGCTCCCGATTACTGGTTCACACTCGGTCTTACTGCGATGAGTTCCAAGAATTACGACGAAGCGATCAGCGCATTCCAGCAAGCCGCGAAACTCGTTCCCAATGAACCGGAGCCAGTACTTTGGCTGGCCAATGCTTATGCGGGAAAAGGAATGCAGGCAGAATCAGAAGCCGCGTACGCGAAGGCGCAGCAATTAGCGCAAGCCAAAGCCGCACAGAGGAAGCAATAGCGCGAGTTGTTTTTGTCATCACGAACTCGCGAAGCGAGTGAGGGATCTGCAGTTTGGGAATGAACCAGCGGCACAACCGGCTACTCGCTACCAGCTACCCGATTTCTTACACGACGCTCATTTCCACAATCTCGCCATCGCGCATGTGAATCGCTCGATCCGCATACGCCGCGGCTTCAGGATTGTGTGTGATCATCAGCACCGTCTGTCCAAGATCCTTATTGGATTGCCGAAGCAGGCTCAGCACGGCGTCCGAATTCTTCGTATCGAGATTGCCCGTAGGCTCGTCGGCGAGCACAATCGCCGGCTTGTTGATCAGTGCGCGCGCCAGCGCCACCCGCTGTTGTTCCCCGCCGGAGAGTTCTGCCGGACGATGAACCATTCGCTTGGAAATCCCCAGCAGGTCCGTAATCTTGCGCAAGTATTCCGGATCATCATTCTTGTTGCCGGCAATATTCTGCGCGATCTTGATGTTCGTCTGTGCGTCGAGTGTTGGGAGCAGATTGAACTTCTGGAACACGAATCCGATCTTGGTTTTGCGCAGCTTCGTGCGTTCCGCATCGGACATGGCGCTGAAGTCCGCGCCGTCCACCAGCACGCGTCCCGCGTCAGCATGCGTCAAGCCACCAAGAACATAAAAGAGCGTCGATTTGCCGCTGCCGGAAGGCCCCAGCACGGCGACGAATTCTCCGCGCTCTACCGCGAATGACACATTGCGAAGCGCCGGAACGTCTATCTTTCCTATGTGATACGACTTGCTGACATTTTGAACTTCGATGATCGCGGACATTCACATCGAGTTTACACGATGCCCTCACGTGAACTCGGTGACCTGCAATGTTTGCGTCAAAACCAAATGCGTGGGGCAGCCGACCTCGGCTGCCCTCTCGCTATCGCTATCCAATTTCTCAAGCCCCATCTCACCAGTAATACAACGTCACTTTATCCAGCCACGCCTGCAGCGCGTCCTGATGCTCGTCTCCATCCAACTGGAACGCCACGTTGATCTCCTGCGCATTCACGTTCCTCGCGTTGAAGTACTTGTCGATCGTCTGTTGAGTTCCGTTCAACGTTACCGAGATGAAGTGCGTCTGGTTGCCCACGCGCTCGAACTGCCACGTCAGGTGATTCCACGCATTTGGCTGCACCGTGCAGGTCGCCCCCGTCGAGACCCATCCTGCATTGGCGGTATCCCATATGCGCCATCCACCGTTAGTGCGCGCGTCGCATTCGGTCCCGAAAATGTACTTCATCCCGCCAACCGACTGGTTCACATCGAACTCGAGTCCCTGCGCCACCGCCGGATTCGAAACCCAGAAGTAGAGGTCGTACACAAAATGGCTGGCATTGGGATTCGGCCCAAGCTGGTTCCACCACAGCGCGTCGCCGAACGGAGTGTTACCACCGAGCCAGAACGTCGCCGATGCTCCATCCATCGCCGGGTTCGCAACGCCTTGCGTCATCGAGTACGGATCTTGCGGTCCATTGCCGCCAATGCCGGCACAAGCGCTGCACGACTCCCAGTTCGGCAACTGATCAATATTCGCGATCGTGGTCGCATTCGACGGAATCTCCACCTGGCTCGCTGCCGTGACCGGAGCCGTGGCCTGCGCGATCGCCTGCGCCGGCGCCGACAAGTTCAGCGGGAAGGTATACACCGCGCCCGACGCGTCCCACGCATTGATCACCAGGTAGTGTCCCCCGGGAGCAAGATTCACCGACGTGTTGATACTGCCGCCTTGCGTCTGATAAATGCTGGTCCCGTTGTCATAGACCTGCATCGCGGTAATCGACGCAGCCGATGTGGCCGACGCCGTTACCTGTGTCGCTCCATTCACGGTCGCGCCCGGGCCCGGTGTCCCGACAAAAATTCCTGTGCCGGTGCCGTTCACCGCGGCCTGCTGCGTCATCTGTCCTCCGGCGCTGTCCCACGCTTTCACCACGATCGTGTGTGGTCCCGCCGCTGCGTTGATGTAGGTATCAACGGTGTTCGACTTTGCCTGATAGGCAACTTGTCCATCGAGATAAACCTGGATCTGCGCAATCGGTGCGGCTCCATTCGGATTGGCTTGTGCCATCACGTGCACTGGAGAGATCGTGCTCGCGCCATTGGCTGGCGATGTCATGGTGATTGCGGCAAAACTGGAAACGGTGAGCGCCATCAGTACAACTGCGGCGCGAACTGCAAACTTCAAATCTGACCTCCGTGAATCGTTCACGGAAGCCAGCTTAGGGATTCATCAACTTACGCTACATTCGGCACTGGCCTGAATACGCGCAGAATTCTCGCCCCATTTTTCTTTGCCGATCCACCTAGGTGATCCTGAGGTGGCGCAAGTTCCTCGCGAAAATCCCTTAATCCTCACCGCGCAATCCCGCTCAACCACAAGGTTTAGCAAACCAACTTACCTTGCCCAGACCTAGTCCTTCGACGCCAGAGTTGCTGATGAAAGTAGCTCGTGTTCCATCATCTACTTAGGAAAAACTGGCGCCGCGAAGCCCTTAAGTTCGCTGCCCAAATGCCAGTCCAGCCACTTGGGCGCTCTACTTACTTCAAGAGGGGAAAGTTACTTAGCAGTTCTTCCTTTGAGGGTGCCCATCTCTGCCTTGGCAGAGGTGGGATTCCCTCCTGACACCGACCCGGTCCCTTATAGAGCGCTCTTCCAGAATTCTTCCATCACGTGCTCGCGATGGATTCGTGCCGGGTCGTCGGTGAACCCGTGCTTTCTCATCGGATACACCTCCGTGCGATACGGCTTCCCGGCAGCTATCAGCGCGTTCATGAAGGCTTCTTCATTCTGTGGATGCACGTTGTCGTCGTACGTGCCATACATGATCAGCAGATTTCCGCTCAGATCTCCGGCGCGCTTAACGAGCGACGTCTTCTCGTAGCCCTGGGGATTTGCCTGCGGTGTCTTCATGAATGACTCCGACCATTTCGAATCGTAGTAATGCCAATCTGTGACAGGTGCTCCCGCAATACCTGCCTTGAATTCCTTGGAGCGTGTCATCAGGTTCAGCGTATTGGTTCCTCCGCCGCTCCATCCCCACACGCCGAAGCGGCTTCCATCCACCCAAGGCTGCTTCTTCAGCCAGCGAACGCCATCCACCAGATCTGCTGTCTCACCTGCAGCCGGATTCTCCCCAATCAGATCTTCGAGCTTCTTGCTGATTGCAGTCGCTGCCCGGTTATCGATACGCACCGTCACATATCCATCGCGCACCATCATGTTGTCGAAGTAAACGCCGCCGATGAACGCGTGATCCCATTCATCCGCGACTACCGGCGCCGACGGGCCACCGTACAGGTACAAGATCACCGGGTACTTCTTCTGCGGATCGAAATTCGCCGGCTTCAGGATCGATGTAGGCATCGGAAATCCGTCTAACGTCGGAATCGTCGTCAGTTCCGGATAAACCATTCCCTCCGGCAACAAGTCCGTTTTTGGCGCAGCCAGCGTGGAGAGCAGTTTGCCATCCGAAGCATGCAGCGTCAGTGAAGGCGGCGTATGGATATTCGAAAACGTGTCGAAGTAGAATCGCGTGTCCGGCGACATCTCGATTCCGTGGGTACCCGCACTCTCGGAGATCCGCTCCAGCCCGCTGCCATCGCTCTTCACTCGATACAGCTGCCGCTCGATCGACGAATCCTTCAACGCCGTGAAGTAGATCCAGTCGTTCTTCTCGTCGATCCCCGTCACTGCTTGCCGTACCCAGAACGCAACTCCCCCCGACGAAGCCATAGCCCAATCGCCGTTGGTAACTTTGTTCACCAGCTTGCCGTCCATCGTGAAGCGATACAGGTGCATGTAGCCGTCGCGTTCGGTTGCCCAGAGGAAATGCTCGCCATCATGTAGAAAGTAGAGATCGTCGGTTACATTCACCCAGCCCGGATCGCTTTCCGTCAAAATATGTTTCGCCTGTCCGCTGTCGGCGTTCGCGAAATACAACCGCAGCTCCGTTTGCATGCGATTCATCGTTTCGACGGCAACCCGCCTCGAATCCGGCAGCCACTTCACCCGCAACAGCCATTCAAACGGCTCAGGGATGGAAATCCATCGCGTCTGCGGGTGCTCCACGTCAACCACACCGACCCTTACGACTGGATCCTTCTCCCCTGCCTTCGGATAGACCTGGTGAATGACCTTCGCGTCCTGCGGCTCGAAGTCAACGAACGTGCTGACCGGAACTCCGGTCGTGTCCGTGTGTAAGAACGCGATCGACTTCGAATCCGGCGACCACCAGTAGCCCATATCTTTGCGCCCGAAAACTTCCTCCCAGTAAACCCACGTCAGCGTTCCGTTCAGCAGGTTCTCGGAACCGTCATTCGTAAGCCGCGTCTCCTTTCCCGACGCGATATCGTGCACATACAAATCGTTGTTGCGCACGAACGAAATCATCCGGCCATCGGGAGAAAACTGCGCGTCCTTCTCCTCCGTCGGCGTATTCGTGATTCGCGTAAACGCCGACGTAGCGAGATCGAGCACATAAACATCGCCTTTGATCTCGTACAGCGCCTGCTTCCCGGCAACGTCGAACGACTCCGGCCAGTCCAGCGCCTTTTCAACTCCCGCATCCGGACTGATCTTCTTCAGCGACGCAACCGCAGCCGCCATATTCACCACCGGATGGCGCTCGCCCTTCGCGGGGTTCAACGACTCGAACGTGCGCTCCGCCTCCGGCTTGTTTGTGTCGTAGAGAATCGCCGTCCCGTCTTTCAGCCAAACGAAATCGGGCACACTCGCCACCTTGGGGCCTTCCTTGATCGCCCACTCGATGCTTAGTTGAGGACGCTGTGCGACCGCCAGCACCGGGCAAAGCGCCAGCACCAAAAGGCAAAGACACTTACGCATGTGAATTCTCCAAACTTCGATTGTCGGATAAAGATAACGGACTAGTGTAGCTGGACGGCAGCAGGTTGCATTACTTCGAGATCTTCACCCGCACCTGCTCGGGAATACGATTGCGAATTTCTTCCGGCAGCCGATCGTGTACGCGCCGCGCTCCGACCTTCGCTACATCCACCATCACCACGGGAGCGGGCGTTGCCACGGCAACAATCAACCAGATAAACGCGGAGGCCGAGAAGCCCACCAACGAGATCAGTTCAAAGATGAACGTATGTTTCGGCTCGAAGTGCCGAATGACCGCAAACGCCAGGAGAAAGAGAAAAGCGGAAAGTGTGGCAAGAATGATGAGCCCGATATCGATCGTGCGGTGCAGTCGTTGACGGTTGCGACAGTGCTCGCACTCGGCGAAGTGCGCCTCATAATCGGAACTCATTTCGGGGGCGAGGTGGGAGATGTCGTAACGCCAACTTGCGAGAATGTCCCCGACTACCTTGTCCACGCACTGTGTTTTCATTCAGATTTAAAACCTGATCGATTCCAGCGGCTCCGCTTGCTGCGCGAGAAGCAGCCGGTTACTGAGCAGGTTACACTGTCCCGCCAGGGCACGCTCGGCCGCGTTGCGCGCAATTTCCGGATGATTGTTCTGCTCCGAAATATGCGCCAGCACGATGTATGTTGCTCCCCCATCATAGTCGGTCGTCAGAAATTCCGCGAGAGCGTCATTCGACAGGTGGCCCAACCGGCTCAGCACGCGTTGTTTCACCGACCACGGATAGGGCCCGACGCGCAGCATCTCCAGGTCGTGGTTCGATTCGATCATCAGGAAATCGCAGCCTCGTATATGTTGCATCACGCTGGCCGGCATGTAGCCCAGATCGGTGACAATCCCCAGCTTCACACCTTCAGCACGGAACACGAACGCCACCGGATCCGCCGCATCGTGCGGAATCGTGCACGGCATCACGCTGATGTCGCCGATCTCGAAGCCGCGCCCTGCCTGGAAGTGCTCGCAGCGATCCAGCACGCTTTGATCTTTGCGCCGGTCCCGCTCTGCGCGTCTCCACTCCTGGTGAGTGCCGCCCGTCATGTAGACCGGAATTTTCAGCTTGCGCGACAACTGGTACACGCCGCTGACGTGATCGGAATGCTCGTGCGACACAAGAATGGCAGAAAGCTGCGTCGGGTCCTCACCCGCGGCGTGCATGCGGCGCAAGCGTCTCGCGTCCGGAGAGTCCTGCATCCACCAGGATCTTCGTCCTCGACGTCGACACCACGGAGCAGTTTCCTCTGCTCCCGCTCGCAAGCACCGTGATTGCTGCTGCCATGTGCGCAGCATACGGGAACTTGCCTTGTGGAAGGGAGTGACTTACTTGTAACCGAGGGATAACACTTACCGATCGACTCATTGGGTGCCCCATCTCTGCCTTCTTTCGGCAGAGGTGGGACAGCAAACTCAAACTCACTTCTGCGGAAACAAAATGCTGATTGCGCGCCGTATCACCGCTCCGCCAAAAGCAGCAGCCAATGCGGGCGCCAGACCGACTAACGATCCTCCGACCATGGCAGTCGTGGGCTGCTCCCTGGTCACATACGCCAGCAACTCTGCAGCGGGAAGACACAGTCCCGTAAGCAGTCCCCAGCGCCAGGGGCGGCGCGGTCGCATGAAAGCGAGAAATAGATTAATCGCAACCAGGCACACGCCCGACAGCGTCGGGTCTTTCACCCGCACTTGCAGAAAGCCGGTGAATCCGCCCAGTATCAGACCGGCAATCCAATAGGGCCAGTCGCGCTGATGCAAATCCGACATGGAGACCTCGCCACTAACTTGCTCGGTCCGCGGATTGGGTGTTGTCTTCATCAATCTTCAATCTGCAATCTTACTTCTTCAATATTTATAGAAACCTCGTCCACTCTTGCGGCCCAGCCATCCGGCATCCACCATCTTCACCAGCAACGGACACGGCCGGTACTTCGGATCGCCCAGCCCGCTCTCGAGCACCCGCATGATGTCGAGGCAAACGTCGAGCCCGATAAAATCCGCCAGCGTCAGCGGTCCCATCGGATGCGCCATCCCCAGTTTGAAGACTTCGTCCACCGCTTCAGGCGTCGCCACGCCTTCCATCACCGTAAACATGGCTTCGTTCAGTAGCGGCATCAGCACGCGATTGGAAACAAATCCCGGAAAGTCGTTGACCTCAACCGGTGTCTTCTCCAGTTTCAACGCCAGGTCGCGCACCGATGCAAACGTCTCCTGCGATCGTCGCCAGCCCGCGTATCACTTCCACCAGTTTCATCACCGGCACGGGATTGAAGAAGTGCATGCCAATGACTTTCTCCGGACGTTTCGTCAGCGCCGCAAGTTTGGTGATCGAAATAGAAGAGGTATTAGTCGCGAGGATGATTTCCGGCCGGCATATGCGGTCGAGATCCCGAAACAGCTGCGACTTGATCTCAAACTTCTCGGTTGCCGCCTCAACTACGAAGTCAACCGCGGCGAGTGCTTCACGATCCGTCGTAGTGCGAATCCGCCCAAGCGCCGCATCTTTCTCTTGGGCCGTGATCTTGCCTTTACTCGCCTCGCGCTCCAGATTCTTGCCGATCGTATCGAGCGCGCGTTGCAGAAAACGCTCCTCCACGTCACACAGCACTACGCTATATCCGGACTTGGCGAATACGTGAGCAATGCCGTTGCCCATCGTCCCGGCGCCGATTACGCCAACGGTCTTGATGTCCATCGATCCTCTCCGAACAAACGCATTAGGCTATCACGCAAGACAGTGGTGCCCCACAGCTGCCCTCTTTTCGCAGATTTGGGTTCGCGAAACGTGAAACGCGACACGTTAAACTCGAAACGTGAAACCTCCTCACCTCGCTGCGATCAGCGGCACTGCGATCAACGCTGCCGCCATTCCCGTCGTCTGCAGCGTGGAGATGCGCTCCTTCAACACGAACCGCGCTAACAATACGGTTGTCGCCGGATATAAAGAAGACAGCACCGCCGCCACATCAAGCCGTCCGCGTCGCGTCGCCGCAACGAACAACGCGTTCCCAACCGAATCCAGCACGCCCGCAATCACGATGAACTTCAGCGCGCTAGTTGCGGGAATCCATGGCCTGCGCGCAACCAGGCAAATCAGCAGCATCATCGTCATCGACGCAGCACGCGCAATCACCAGCGGCCAGAATACCGATTCCACCGCCGCCTGTTTGCTCAACACGAGAAACGCGCTGAACCCGATCCCCGCCAGCACCGCGGTTCCAAGTCCCTGCGGACGTCCAATTCCTCCCGAAGGCATCGCGATCAGCCAGATGCTGACCAACGCAATCCCGAATCCCGCAATCTGTATCCAACTCGGCCAGCCCTCACTGCGAAGGCTGTAGACCACCGGCAGTGCCGCCGTGAGTACCGCAGCAACCGGTGCATTGATTCCCATCTTCCCCACTGACAGCGACCGATACAGCGCGGCCAATCCCAGTCCGCCGGCAACGCCCGCCGCCGCACCGAATGCCAGTGCCCGATGCGAAGGAATCGCTTCACCCGTAATCAGCGCCGCAGCCAGCATGCACACCAATCCAACCCCGTGCGCCACCACGACGACTCCGAACGGATTCGCGCCCTTTGTGCCGATGCCGCCGTTGAAGTCCGCGGCACCCCAGCATGCGGCTGCAGCCAGGCTCAGACCGGCGCCAGCGAGTTCTCCCGCCATTCATAGCCCCCGAGCGGCAGTATAGCGGACCGCCGACATTCATCTGTTCGCGGCGGCGCGCAATGTTCATCTTCTGTTCATGCAACAGCCGTCGCGGCGAGCGTACTATCTCCTTGCGATGATCTTCACCCTGATCTTCCTCGGTGCAGCGATTCTCGCCGGAGGCATCGCCTCTGTCGCAGGATTCGGAATCGGGAGCATCATGACTCCGACTCTGGCCGCGAAGTTGGGGACAAAGCTCGCCGTCGCCGCCGTGTCGATCCCGCACCTTGCTGGAACTGCGTTCCGCTTCGCTCTCATTCGCCATCACGTGAACAAGCGAGTCTTGCTGGGATTCGGAATCGCCAGTGCCATCGGCGGTCTCGCAGGAGCACTGCTGCACACACGCTTTTCCAGCGCGGTTCTCAGTTACGTACTCGGCGCGTTGCTGGTCTTCGCTGGACTCACCGGGATCACCGGGCTCGCTTCACGCATGCGTTTCGGCGGAATCACTGCGTGGCTTGCCGGAGCCGCATCAGGAATCTTCGGTGGACTCGTTGGCAACCAGGGCGGAATCCGCTCTGCTGCGCTGCTGGGATTTGATCTGGAGAAAGAATCGTTCGTGGCTACCGCGACAGCCATCGCTCTCATGGTGGATGGCGCTCGCATGCCGGTCTATTTCGTCACCGAGGCACGCGCCCTTGCTGAAATCTGGCAATATCTCGTCCTCGGAACCATCGGCGTACTTGTTGGCACCATCGCAGGGCAGAGGCTTCTCAGAAGGATTCCGGAACAGATTTTTCGCCGCATCGTTGCGCTCATCATCCTGGCGCTCGGGATAGCGCTATTAATTCATCCAAACCCGTAAATGCGCATCAACGGATGGACTCCCATGAGCATCTCTCGACGCAATTTCCTCAAAGCCGCCAGCATCCTCGCCGGATCTGCAGTGATGCCGTTGTCGATCACCGAATCCGCAACCGCGCAATCAAACGCCACAACGCAAGATGAAACGAAAGCTGACTACACCCTTCGCATCGCCGCCAGCCCCGTCGAAATCGCGCCGAAGAAGATCATCTCAACCACGACTTACAACGGCCAGTTCCCCGGACCACTACTGCGACTCAAAGAAGGTCAGTGCGTCACCGTCGACATCTTCAACGACACTGACACGCCCGAGCAGCTGCACTGGCATGGACAATTTGTCCCCGTCGACGTTGATGGCGCCGCCGAAGAGGGCACGCCATTCGTCCCTGCGCATGGTAAGCGGCGCATCTCTTTCGTACCGCAGCCTTCGGGCTACCGCTTCTACCACACCCATAACCGCGCGGGAGCCGATCTCGCCGCAGGTCAGTACAGCGGCCAGGTTGGGCCCGTGTACATCGAACCCAAACACGAGCCGGGCCGTTACGATCGCGAAGTCTTCCTCGTCCTGAAAGAGTTCGACCCCACCTTCAGCCGCGGCGGAGACATGGCCATCGACGCCCTTTCACCCGCCACCCGCGTGAAATCACTCGAGGATCAAGGCGAGTCGTCGATGAAAGCCTCGTTGGCAAAAGGCATGCCGAAGGGGTACGAAGTTGGCTACGACTCCTTCACCATCAACGGCCGCATGCTCGGTCACGGAGAACCAGTTCGCGTGAAACAGGGCGAGCGCGTCCTCTTTCATGTGCTCAACGGCAGCGCCACCGAGATTCGCAGCCTCGCGCTTCCCGGCCACACGTTTCGAGTCGTCGCTCTCGATGGCAATCCGGTGCCGAATCCCATCAACGTTCCCGTCCTGTGGCTGGGCACGGCGGAGCGCGTCTCGGCGATCGTCGAGATGAATCATCCCGGCATATGGATCATGGGCGACACCGCTGACGACGATCGCCATCACGGCATGGGCATCGTCGTCGAATATGCCGGAGCGCACGGGTAAGGCCGTGTGGGTCTCGCCGCCGAAGTCTCGGTGGAACTACACGCATTTTGCCAAGCCTGGCGCCACCGCGCCTGCGCCCGACGAAACCTTCGAGATGACCTTCGTCAAAGACAACGCTGCGCTCGACGGATTCAATAAGTGGACCATCAACGGCGCCGCGTATCCGCTGAACAGCATGATGGCGCCGGCATCATTTCATCTGAAACAAGGCCATCGCTATCGCCTGCACATGCGCAATGCCAGCGATGACATTCACCCCATTCACCTGCACCGGCACAGCTTCGAACTCACCAACATCGCCGGAATCCCAACCGCTGGCGTGATGAAAGACGTGGTCATGCTCGGCGGCTACCAGGAGATCGCCGTCGATTTCGTCGCCAACAATCCCGGCATGACGCTGTTCCACTGTCATCAGCAGTTGCATATGGACTTCGGATTCATGACACTATTCGACTATGTCGCTTAAGCGAATCGTTGTCGCGATCCTGCTGATCGTTTCTCTATATGCCCAGGCCGAACGCCCGGAGCGAAAAGTTGAACACAATGTCGTCATCTCGCAGCACGATCCAGCGGTGCGGATCGAGCTGCCGAAGTCCGCGCGGTACCTGGGCGCAGACCGATGGGTGCTCTACGGCATCGCCGATTGCGAACTACACGGCTTCGTTGACGCCGACAAGCAGAAGCAGGTTCAGCAGCTCTACTGGATACAGTTCGAGGGCTATCTTCCGAGCAAGCCTGACCTGCACCACACCTACGATTCTCCGACGCACGCCACCATCGGCGGCATGGACTTCTATCGTCGATACGCTGGGTTCGCGGCAACGACGAAAAGTTCGACGCTCGGCTCGGACCGCGAACACATCGAGTCCATGGTCCACAACAAGGGCTACTCGATGCCGCAGCGGCATGATCTACATCCGCCTCGTCCATCTGCTCGACGATCAAAAGCGCAAAGAACTGATGATCATCTACGGTGAAGATCTCGCGCCGACCGGGCTCACCGTGGCCGACCTCGCAAAGAATGGCAAAGCTTACGATCAATGGCCGACGTTGCAGAAGAGCCTGCTCGAGCACGCCGAAGAGAAGATCAAGATCGAGCTTCCCGCAAAACCTTAGCCAGCCTCAAAGCGACTGCCTTAGAAACGAAACTATTACGTCTTACGACTTACGTAACTTACAGCGCCGTTCCGGCATGCCCTAAACTTTTCGAGACACCGGAGTACCCATAACTATGAAAATTGCTGCAATTGTCGGCGTATCCGTTTTAGGCCTTGCTCTAGCGACAAGCGCCCCCGCGTACGCACAGCACGGACACGATGATGACCATCACGGCGGTCCTCAGAATCATCAGGACGAACATCGCGGCGGCCCTCAGGGTCATGACGACCACCACCAGGCTCCGCCGCAGCATACGGACTACCACCAGGCACCTCGTCCCGATGACCATCGGGTGCCTCGCCCACCTGATCATCAGCAGGCGTACCACCACGATGTTCGTCAGCCGCAGTACCATCCAGCGAACGAACATGTGGCCGACTACCACCACGCACCGCATCCGCCAACCCACGATGTGTGGGCGCGTGAGCGTGCTGGGCATTGGGAGCGTGAACACCGCTCCTGGCACGACCGCGGAGGTTACGTGGGCTATCGCATTCCACAGGACCGGTTCCGCGAGCATTTTGGCCGGGGACACTATTTCCGCGTGTACGGCGCGCCCATGGTCGTCGTCGACGGACGCCCGCGCTTCCAATACAGCGGCTTCTGGTTCTCGATTGTTGATCCGTGGCCGGAAACCTGGGCAGCGAACTGGTATCAGACCGATGACGTTTACGTCGATTACGTGAACGACGGCTACTACCTCTGCAACCGTAGCCATCCGGGAGTACACATCGCCATCAACGTATCGTTGTAACCAGACGATCTTCGCACCGCCTCAACCATGGCGGCGAGCGATCTGAGGGCAGGCACGACGTAGCACGTTGGCCTGCCCTTTCTATTCGACGTTTTGTATCGAGACCGTGCAGAGACGACGGGAGAGGACTACCATCAACCGGTAAAGCCCTGGCGTTTGCGCCTTGACCTATAAGGTGACAGCGATGCTGCAAAACATAATCAATATTTCAATCGTTGCCGGTGCTGTTGCGCTTTGCGTAGGAACATTGCGTTCAAAACGGTGGATCCTTTTTGTCGGCTGCGTGATGTTTCTAGTAATGGCGGCCGTGCAACTGATGTATCACTGGCGATAAGGTTGAGCGCAGTCGAGAAATGAACGTGCCGAAGACCGGTCGCAAAAAGCCATCCCTTCCTGACGATCCCTTCGTGATCAAGCGCCGAAAATCGGTTCCACACGAATTCGTCCTCGACGCCATCGCCGAACTCTCTCCCATGACGCGTCCCATGTTCGGCTGCACGGCAATCTACATCGGCGACAAGATCGTTCTCATCTTGCGCGAGAAACCAACGCATACTGCGGACAACGGCGTCTGGCTCGCCACCACTCACGAACATCACGACAGCCTTCGCCACGACTTCCCCAGCATGCGATCGATCCAATTACTCGGGGAGAAGATCACCAGCTGGCAAGTTCTTCCCTCCGACTCACCTGACTTCGAGCAGTCCGCCATGCGCGCCTGCGAACTCGTTCTCGCCCGCGATCCTCGTATCGGCAAGATTCCAAAATCGCGGCAGGCCAGGAACTCTAAACCAAGCCGATGACACCTAAAAAGTAGTTCTATGGGCTTTCAGCCTTTTTGCTTTTAGCTTTCAGCCCCTCTAGCTACTCAGTGCTCACGACTGAGTGCTGATTACTGGCTACTGCCTACTTCTTTTCTACTATTCCCGCCTCTCTCGCGCTCGCTGTAAAGTCCCCACACTCCTATCCGCGAGTTCCGTGGGCGTGAACTCGAGCCGAGGTTCGTATGTCTGAGCAAGCTTCTGCACTGCCAATTAATCTTGGGATCGGATCCACCTCGGCGGCGCGCCGCCGCACTCTCGCCATTCTGCTGATGGTGCTGATCGCCACCATCTTCTGGGTCGACTCGCGCTACCCGGCATTGATGAAGCGCTATCAACGCTGGAACCCACGTTACCGCCAAGGGCGCGCTAACCTTCGGCAGCGTCTACCAGGTAGATCGCAGCATGCCGCTCGCTACGCGCGTGTGGCGCACCACCGTCAATTGGCTGGACGCCAACCGCGTTGGCATGACCTTCTCGTTTCTCTTCGGACCCGCCGCGCTTACCTTCCTCGTCACGTTGCCGCGCCGCCGGACGAAATCGCGCTGGCTGAACACGCTCTATGGCGCGGTCGCTGGAGTACCGCTGGGGGTCTGTAGCAACTGCATCGCGCCGATTGCACGTGGCCTGGTCGCCTCGGGCATGAGCACGGAGTCGGTACTCGCCACCATGTTCGCCTCACCGGCGCTGAACGTAGTGGTCCTGGCAATGACCTTCGCGCTCTTCCCTGCCTCGGTCGCCGTTCTCAAACTGGCGACGGTGTTCTTCCTCATCTTTGTGTTCGCGCCAGCCGCAGCCGCGCGTCAAAAGACGGAAGCCGCAACGCTCGCCTGTCCCATTGAAATTTCGGTTCAGGAATCATGGCCTGAAGCGCTCGTCGGAACTGCGCAGACTTTCGCGCGCAGTTTCTGGTACGTCGCCAAGATCGCTCTTCCGCTGATGCTGCTGGCTGCGATCCTCGGCGCATTCGTAGTCGAACTGATTCCGCCGCAGGCGCTCATCGCTCCAGTCAGCATTGCCGGCATCCTCCTGGTGGCACTTATCGCCGCGTTCCTGCCCGTGCCCATGGCCTTCGACGTTGCCATCGCCTATATCGCGATGACTCGCGGCGTTCCGCTGCCGTACGTCGTAACAATCCTGTGCACACTGGGAATCATCAGCGTCTATTCGCTTTCGATTGTGGGCAAGTCGATTTCGTGGCGAGTGGCGGCGGCTGCCTATGGGACGGTCGCGGCGCTGGGGACGGTGTCCGGGTTGATCGCGCGCGCGATCGCGTAGTGCTTTGGGCTGAGAGAAGCTGATTTACTGGAGGGTACCCCCCCCTCCTGGCTCGTAAGCTCCCGTTTATCAGTCGATTGGCGCGAAGGTCCGCCAGCTCCCGGAAAACAAACGAGTTATCAGTCAAAATATTGAAAACAAAGACCCAGTTGCTAGTCGATGGCGGTCACACGTGAGGCGGTTTTTCGCGAAGTGACCCCTACTTCAGAGTAGCAATTCCGAGCGGACTTACTAGACAATTTGGGGAACTTTATTTCCGCCGTGGAATGAACAAGTTGGACGAATTTTGAGAGATTCGGGGGCTTGACAACGATTTGGCTGCGGCTTCGGCAGAGCGATACTCTAGCAACTGAAACTAGCAACTGACAACTTGTTTATGACTGGCATGCGCATCGACAAATGGCTGTGGGCGGCTCGCTTCTTCAAGACACGTGCTATGGCCGCGCGAGCCTGCGAACTCGGACGGATCGAATTCAACCATCAGCCGGTGAAACCTGCCCGCGAGATCCGCGTCGGGGACATGCTGCAGATCCGCACCGAAGGCGGCGACTACCAGGTAGAAGTCCTGGTGCTGAGTGAGATCCGCGGGCCGGCGGCCGTTGCGCAGACGCTCTATCGTGAAACTGATGCCAGCCGCGAGGCGCGCCTGAAAGCTGCCGAAGAACGCAAAGCGCTGAAGAATTACACGCCAGCGCCGGAGGGCAGGCCATCGAAGCGCGACCGGAGAAGGATTATTCAGTTTCGGGCAGAGCGGGAAAGATGAACTTCTGAACCCAAGTCAGCCCATACGGCGGTGAATCTGGCTGCCAAGTTGCGAATCATTTTGCCGGATGGAAAGTCATTCGCTGAAACACCCACCAGTACGACAACGTTCAAAGACAGCACCAAATTGCCAGCAACATCAAGAACACCGGCCATTTCGGATTTGGCATGTGAAGAGGGCAAACGTCCATTGCGACACTCGCCAACAGTGCAATAGCTATTGCCGAGAGGACCAGAAATATCACTGAACGAGAGCGCGACCCATTGCAAAGCATCCGTCCAGAGAGTCACAATGTTCTCACCTTAACTCAGCGAACTTACTCCGCCAGCGAGAACGACATCTTCACGCCCGCGACTTCAAGCGTGTCGCCGTCCTTGATCAGCTGTTGTGCGTCAACGTCCTCGCCATTGAGTTTGAGCTTCACGTCTTTTTCTGAGCGCGCAACGAAATACTTGCCATCGCGATGATTGATCACCGCCGCGACCTTGGGTGCGAACCAGCCCTTTAGCCGGATCGAGGCCATCTCCGATTTGCCGATCACATTCATGTCGTCGCTGAGCATGTAGTGATCCTGATCCGTCTTGCCTTCGACCACGGTGAGCACGCCCACAGGAGCGCGCATCGGGCTGGGGGACTCATGGCCGTCGGTGCCTTCAATGCGCTGCGCCAGTCGTCCTTTGCCTTCCTTGGTGCCGAGCATCACCGTTTCCTGCATTTTAGGTGCGTCTGCCTGCTGCGCCAGCGCTTCTTCCACTGCAGCCGGCCTGGGAACATTGCGGCGAACTTCGTCTTCGAAGCCGAGGCTGTGTTTGCCGACCAACACCACGTCGCCGTGATAAAGCGTGGCTTTGGGAACGCGCTTGCCGCGCAGCCACGTGCCGTTGAGGCTGTTGTTGTCTTCGACGACAAAGTGATCGGCCTCCCAGAAAATGCGCGCATGGTGACCGGAGACAGCCAGGTTATCGATATGAATCTCGTTGTCGGGGGTGCGCCCAATCTTTAGGCTCGCGCCATCTGGCAGATCAAAAGTCTTCAGCACCGACTGACCGAACTTCAAATGTACTTTCGCCATTCCGTCTCTTCCCTTCACCGCGCATGCGAGCCTTCACCGCAGCGCGCGCCCCACTAATGTCCGTTGGAACTCGGCGTTGCTTCCAGGCAACGCAACAGCACGCAGGTGATGTTGTCCTCGCCACCAGCATCTTTTGCGCCCTCGACCAACCGCTCGCAGGCATCGTTCAAGTTCGAAGTCTGCACTACCACGTCGCAGATGCTTTCGTCGGGAATGTGCCGCGTAAGTCCGTCCGAACACAGAACCAGCACATCGCCCTTTTCCACTCCGATATCTTCGAGATCAGGAACCACGGTTGGCTCCGTGCCCAGCGCGCGCATGATGATGTTCTGCATGGTCGACGTGCGCGCTTCCTGCAACGTCATCATGCCGCGGCGCACCTGCTCCATCACCAGCGAGTGATCGGCAGTCAATTGCTTGATCTCGCCACCACGAACCAGGTAAATGCGGCTGTCGCCGACGTGACCGAGCGAAACGCCGTCGCTCTCCGCCAGCACGCAAACAATGGTGCTGCCCATCCCCGAGTTTTCAGGATTGTGTCCGGCCGCGTCGTAGACCATGCGATTAGCGCGGAAGATGGCATTGCAAAGACGATTAGCGCGGTCCGAGAGTCCATCGACCAGGTCGAGCGAAGTGGGATATTTGCCGTCGCGTCGCCCGTCGCGAAAGAAGTCGAGCACGGCTTCGAGGCTGAGATGGCTGGCGATCTCGCCGGCGGCCTGTCCACCCATGCCATCGCAAACGGCGTAGATGCCGGCCTCGGCGTCATAACCCCAGGCATCTTCATTCTTGGAGCGAACGCAACCAACGTCGGTTCGACCTGCCAACTCCACTCTGAGAGCCATTCACACCTCAGTGCAATATGCGGGCGCACCTATGCCCGCGCTCATGCTAACGCAAATTGTGGCTGGAAGTAGTACTGGCCGTGAGACCTGCGGCCACCGAGGAACATGGCTGAGGGTAATGGGCAGAAAAGAAAAGCGGAGGACCCCAAGGATGCTGGGCGGATCCTCCGTCATTGCGGCTAGTCCGATGAGGCGATATGAATGTTGCCAGCTGGCGATGCGACTCAAGCCGACCGGTGATTATCCCCCTTTTTTGGCTTTAGTCAATCGTTTTATTGAACGATCGTTCGAATCTCGGAAAACGTTTCCACCGACACTGTGAAACCAGCAACTTACGATCAGCGGATACAATCTTGGCCTATGGGATTGCTGCGCTTTGTGGGCTGGGGGATGTGCGTGGTCTATTCCACGGTTCCCCTGTTCTGGATCGTGATTCATCCCAACATTGCGCATTGGCGGGTACGCAAGCAGCAGGGTCGCGCTGCATACAAGGCCCTCCTGCCCCTCTGGATTGGGATGTGGCTGGTGATGGGCGCAATCACTTGGCCGTGGCGATCTGTCTTGGTCTGGCAGAACTCTCTGACGTGGATTCCGGGCGCGTTGTTGCTGTGTGCCGGAGTGTTTCTCTATGCGCGGGCGCGGCACGGATTCTCTCCGTTGCAGCTAAGCGGGCAACATGAAATCGAAAGCGACCAGCACCGCCAGGAGTTGGTGGTCAGCGGCATTCGACGAAGAGTGCGCCATCCGATCTACCTGGGGCATCTATGCGAGATGCTGGGATGGAGCATCGGAACAGGCATGGCAGTGCTGTTTGGGCTGACGGCATTCGCGCTGATCACGGGTGCAATCATGATTCGTATGGAAGATGCCGAATTGAGGCAGCGTTTTGGCGAGCAATTCGACGCGTACCGGCAAAGCGTGCCGGCCATCGTTCCGCGATTTTGGTAGCTTTAAGCCAGGACAAAAGCTATGTCGATTAAGCATCCGCGAGATCTCGAAGGGTTGACGGCGATTGGCCGCATCGTCGGACGCGTACTGGCGCACCTATCGCAACTGGTGCGGCCCGGCGTGAGCACGGATGAGTTGGATCGCGTCTGCGAGCAGATGCTGAAGGCGGAGAATGCTCGGGCGACGCCGCGAGATGTGTATGGATATCCGCGGCATCTGATGGTCAGCATCAATGATGAAGCAGTACACGGTTTGCCCGGCGCGCGCTTGATCAAGCCCGGAGACCTGGTGAGTCTGGACCTGACTGCCGACCGCGATGGATATGTAGCGGATGCGGCGCTGACCGTGGTGGTCGAAGGAGCCAACGCCACCCGGCGAAAATTGGCAGCGTGCGCGCAGGCCGCGTTTGAGGCGGGGCTTGCTGAAGTGCGACCGGGCGTGAGCGTGCGTAGAATCGGACGCGCGGTGGAAGCCGAGGTCGAGCGGCAGGGCTTCAGCGTGATTCGCGAGCTGACAGGACATGGAGTCGGACGAACGATTCACGAAGCGCCCACGGTGCCGAATTTCGACGATCCTTCGGCGAATACGATCCTCACTGAGGGCCTGGTGCTGACCATCGAGCCGATCATTTGCTCTGGAACCGGGCGCGTGTATACAGCGGCTGACCGGTGGACGCTGAAAACGCAGGATCGGTCGCCGGCAGCGCACTTCGAACATACCATCGTGGTGCGACAAGAAGGGCCGCTGATTCTGACGGCAGCGTGAGCGCCGAAGTGCCTGGGAGTGACGTGTAAGTTCGGGGCTGAGTGGGGCTCCCTCGACTCGGGCGTACGCCCCTTCGGCTTCGCTCAGGGCAGGCTCTCGCTCGTGATGACAAACGTAAACAGCTTTTGTGATCGCAAGCTTTGTATACTCGTAGACCAGTTAGCTAACGACCGACGACTACCGACCAACGACTAAATGCTAATTGCTAACTACTAAGAGCTGCTTTTGCGATTTGAACTGTTCGTAGCCGCGAGATATCTTCGCGCGAAAAGACGACAAGCCGTCATCGGCATCATCACCGGCATCTCCGTCATTGGAGTCGCTGCAGGTGTGGCTTCGCTGATCATCGCCCTGGCGATCAACAACGGATTTCGTCAAGATTTGCAGTCGCGACTGCTGGGCTCGATGTCGCACGTCAACGTGCTGCGCGTCGAGTCGGATGGAATCGCGAACTGGCGTCCTCTGCTCGATCGCTTATCGAAGATGCCGCACGTGGTGGCGGCTTCGCCGACGATCTACGATCCCGTGCTGATCTCGCGGGGAGCGCGCGCGAAGGGCGCGGTGCTCAAGGGCATCATCCCGCAATACGAGAGCAAGGTTGGCGATCTGTTGCGCTCGATCAAGAGCGGTTCGGACGAGGCGCTGAATCCAGATTACCGGCCCCCTGAGCCAACCACCTCTAGCGACGAACAATCCCCCGATTCACTTCAAGGCGTGCAGGCCCGGATCGCGGCGATGCCGCCAATCATTCTCGGACAGGACCTTGCCGACGGCATCGGCGTAAAAGTGGGAGACCAGGTGCTGGTTACCAGCCCACAGGGTGAACTGACGCCGTTCGGTCTGGTTCCGAAATACCAGCGCTTCCGGGTCGTGGGAGTCTTCAATTCGGGCTTCTATGACTACGACGCCGGTTGGGCGTTCACCAGTCTGGCAGCCAGCCAGCAACTGTTCGGGCTGGGCGACATCATTTCCGATATTCAGTTCAAAATCGACGACATCTACCAGGCGCCTGCCGTCGGCGACGAATTAGCCAAAGCCGCAGGTCCGGGCTTCATGGCGAGCAACTGGATCGAACAGAACCAGACTTTGTTCCATGCGCTCAAGTTGGAGCGTGTAGTTACGTTCATCACCATCGGGCTGATCGTGATGGTGGCCGCGCTCAACATCCTGATTTCGCTGATCATGATGGTGATGGAAAAGACTCGGGACATCGCCGTCCTGCGCTCCATGGGCGCGCGCAAGCAGCAGGTGAGGAACGTATTCATCGCCCAGGGACTCCTGATTGGGCTGATCGGCACAGCGCTGGGATTGATTGTTGGTTACGCGGCCTCGTGGGCGGGCGGGCATTACCACTTCCTGTCGCTTTCGCCCGAGGTCTATTCGATCGATTACGTCCCCTTCGCGCCCAGGGCGATCGACGGCGTGGTGGTGGCGCTGGTTTCAATCGGCGTGTCGCTGATTGCGACGATCTATCCTTCGATTTCGGCAGCGCGGGTCTATCCGGCTGAGGCGCTACGTTACGAATAAGGTTCTTGCCTGAAGCGGCGCGAATTCTTCCCCTACGTTCCCAAAGTGAAACTTATTGCAGTAAGAGCTGCGTCTCAATTTGCTTCGGCGCCTCGGATCCCAAGCCTATGCCCGCAACGGACGCGATAATTCCGGCTGTGTGTGGTCTAATCTAGATAGGTGCTTTGGGCAGCAGAATTGCAGCCTGAACAGCGGCCCCGACGCTAGCGGACGGGCGGAATCTGCACCTTTGGAGTAGAGCCTGCATCCAATTGAACAGACCGAGGTTCTGCGTGCCGAAAAGCTGAGAAAGGTTTTCCGTTCAGGCAGCTCCGACCTCGTGATCTTTGACAACTTGTCTTTCCAGATTTACGAGGGCGAGATGGTGGCCATCGTAGGGCAGTCGGGCGCTGGGAAAAGTACCTTATTGCATATCCTTAGTGCGCTTGATAGCGCTTCCGAAGGTGACGTATACTGCGCCCAACAAAAGCTGAGATCGCTCTCCGATGAAGCCGCGGCCGGCTTCCGGAATCGCGAAATTGGATTCGTCTGGCAGTTTCATTACCTGCTACCCGAATTCAACGCGTTGGAGAACGTGGCCATGCCTCTCCTGGTGAGAGGAATGAGCCGCGGGAAGGCCGAAGAGGAAGCAGGAAAGTGGTTGCGCGAGGTTGGCTTAGCTGACCGGGCGCACCATAGGTCAGGGGAACTATCCGGGGGAGAGCAACAGCGCGTGGCGATTGCACGCGCCCTGGTAACCAGGCCGAGATTGCTCCTCGCGGACGAACCTACCGGCGACCTCGACAACCAGACCGCCGAGGCGGTATTTGAATTGATCGCTAGGCTGCATCGCGACTACCGGCTTACCTCCCTCATAGCTACACACAATCTCGCGTTCGCGCGCCGCTGCGACCGGGTTTTCCGGTTGGAGCGGAAACAGCTATTGGAAGTAACACCGGCTAGTTTGATGTTGGATTGAAGGCGGTTTGCTGGAAGGACGGTTCTCGCTGTTGCTCGTTGGCAGCGGGTCAGAAAGAACACAGAGGCTGGCGACGAGAAACAATCGTCCCTGGGGTCATTAGGAGAGGGAGACTCAATGTTTGAACGGTATACCGAGAAGGCCAGGCGCGTGATCTTCTTTGCACGCTACGAGGCTAGCCAGTTCGGCTCTCCGTACATCGAAACGGAGCACCTGCTGCTAGGCTTGCTGCGCGAAGACAAAGCTCTGACGAATCGGTTCTTACGGTCCCATGCTTCGGTGGAGTCTATCCGCAAGCAAATTGAAGGACATACCACGATCCGGGAGAAAGTTTCGACGTCGGTAGACCTGCCCCTGAGCAATGAATGCAAGCGGGTGCTGGCCTATGCGGCCGAAGAAGCGGAGCGGCTGTCACACAAGCACATCGGCACTGAACATCTTCTATTAGGACTTCTGCGCGAAGAGAAATGCTTCGCCGCCGAAATTCTGCATGAACGTGGACTGCGGCTGTCGAGCGTCCGCGAGGAACTGGCGCGCACCACGCAGGAAAAGGCAGCACCGCAGCGCAACCGCGAGTCTTCCCTGCTGGGCGAGTTCTCGCGCGACCTGACCCAGGCTGCCATGGATACGCAACTCGATCCGCTGGTCGGCCGTGATCAGGAACTCGAGCGCGTAGTGCAGATCCTGTGCCGCCGCACCAAGAACAATCCGGTGCTGATCGGCGAACCGGGCGTCGGTAAGACCGCCATCGTCGAAGGCCTGGCACAACGTATTGCTGACGGCGACGTACCATCATTCCTCGCCGACAAGCGCATTCTTGCCCTTGATCTTTCGCTCATCGTTGCGGGAACCAAGTACCGCGGCCAGTTCGAAGAGCGCCTGAAGACCATCATGAAGGAATTGATGGAGTCGCAGAATTCCATCATTTTCATCGACGAATTACACACGCTGGTGGGTGCAGGCTCGGCCGAGGGTTCCCTCGACGCAGCCAACATCCTGAAGCCGGCGCTATCCCGCGGCGAAATTCAGTGCATCGGCGCAACCACGCCGGGTGAATATCGCAAGTCGATCGAAAAAGATCGTTCGCTGGAGCGCCGCTTCCAGTCGGTGAAGGTTCCGCCTCCAGGCGAAGATGATGCGATCCAGATTCTTGCCGGTATCAAGGAACGCTACGAGAAGTTCCATGCGGTGACGTACACCGACGAAGCCATCCGCTTCTCCGTGTCACATTCGAACCGCTATATTCCCGATCGCTTCCTGCCAGACAAGGCAATCGACTTGATCGACGAAGCCGGCGCCCGCGTGAAGCTGCGCCAGACTTCGCTGCCTGAGGAGATCACCGAAGTCCAGAAGCGGATCAAGTTCATCGTTCACCGGATGGAAAACGCCATCGCGAACCATGAGTTCGAGAAGGCGCGTTTCTACTCCGATGAAGAGCGCAAGGAGCGCGAGAACCTGCGCGCTCTGCGCGAGAAATACCATCTCGACGAATCTTCCACGGGTGTAGTAACCCGCGAGGACATCGAGGACGTGGTTTCGCGCTGGACGGGCGTTCCGGTTACTTCGATCAAGGAAGAAGAGTCGAAAAAGCTTCTGCGCATCGAAGAGGAACTGCACAAGCGCATCATCTCGCAGGAGAAGGCGATTTCGGCCTTATCCCGCGCCATCCGACGTTCGCGCGCTGGCCTGAAGAACCCGAACCGGCCCATCGGCTCGTTCCTGTTCCTCGGACCTACCGGCGTCGGCAAAACAGAAGTCGCACGCACCCTGGCGCAGTTCATGTTCGGCAGCGAGAAGTCGATGATCCGCTTCGATATGTCCGAGTTCATGGAAAAGCACTCGGTCTCGAAGCTGATCGGTTCGCCTCCGGGATACGTGGGCTACGAAGAGGGCGGCCAGTTGACGGAGCGCGTGAAGCGCGCGCCCTACTCGGTGGTCCTGCTCGACGAAATCGAGAAAGCGCATCCGGATGTGTTCAACATCCTGTTGCAGGTCTTTGAAGATGGCCAGTTGACGGACGGTCTCGGCAACACCGTGGACTTCAAGAACACGGTCATCATCATGACCTCGAACATCGGCGCCCGTCACCTGCAGAAGAAAGCAGGGATCTGGGATTCCAGGCTGAAGAGAAGGAAGGCGAAGTCGGCACGAAGGTCGAGGATCTCGTGAAGAACGAGGTCAAGCGCACCTTCAACCCCGAGTTCCTCAACCGTCTCGACGAGATCATCATCTTCAACGCACTGACGGAACAGGACCTGATCCAGATCCTGGAACTGATGGTCGCCCAACTGAACCAGAATCTGGCGCAGAAGGCGATCACCATCACGGTGAACGAAGACGCGAAGAAGTGGATTCTCGAGCGCACGCTCACGGACCGCAGCTACGGAGCACGTCCGCTGCGTCGCGCGCTGCAGAAGTACATAGAGGACCCGCTCAGCGAGGCGCTGATCCAGGGCACGATTACCACGCGGCCTGCGTTCATCGAGGTCTACCGCGAAGGTGGGCAGCTGTTCTACCGTCCGGTGGGCGAAGAGAAGCAGGATGGCGTGCTGCTCTACAGCAGCTAGACGTCACCCGCAAACCAAGTCCATACCATGGAAGTACAAAAGGGGAGCCGCGAGGCTCCCCTGATTTTTGCCATGCAACTTTCTGCGATGATCACGGAATAAAATTAGCTGGCCAATTGACGTCGTCCTTTGCTTCCATGTGCTTGTCCAGACGATCTATGATTTCTTTTTCCTTCTGTTCGGACTTTCTGAGGTCGAGAATCAATGCCACGGCCACAAACACGAGCAACGCAAGGATCGCGGCGATGTACATAGCATCAGTCATTTTTTCGATGCTGCACCAATGTGCGGGAAAAGGCAAATTACTATTGAGAAAGTGCTCGCTTGGAATGACAGAAGAAGGGCTGCGCTACTTCCCCAGCGCCCGCTTGATCTCGCCTTCCAGCACCGCCATATCCGTCAGCCCAATGTGCTTGTGGTGGATCTGTCCGTCACGCCCGATGACAAATGTTACCGGCAAGCCGAGAACGCCGCCGTACTGATCCGCCAGTTTGGCATCGCCGAGCGCGACCGGATAGTTAATCCCGAATTGCTGCACAAACCCCGGCACGGGCTTGTCGCTGTCGTCCATCGAGATGCCGATCACTTGCAATCCCTGCGGACCGTACTGCTTCTGCCATTCCACGAACCTCGGGATCTCGGAGCGGCAAGGCGCACACCACGTCGCCCAGAAGTCGAGCAGAACGACTTTGCCCTTGTAATCGGCCAGGCGCAGCGGTTGGCCATTGATGTCGGTGAGCGTGAAATCGGGTGCAGCCTTCAGTTGCTTCGTTTCGCCTGGTGCTTGAGGTCCTGCTCCGCCGGACGATTGGCTGTGTCGACGAACTCCAAGATAGATTCCCAAGGCCAGCAGTACGAGCGCGAGAATCAGCCTGATTGCAACGTTCTTCACTCGCTCTTCTCCGTCGGATAGCCCTTGTCGACCCAATCGGCGCCGAAGTTCTGCGCGATGTAAAGAACCTTCACGTTGGTGAATCCCATGGAGTGCAGGAGTTCGAATGCTGGTCGAACGTTCGGACAATGCCACCACGGACAGCATCCACAGTAGAGAACGATGGCTTTGTTCTTAGGCAAACTGCCGGCGCGCTTCTCGAGATTCTGAATCCCCGCGGCGTCAGTCGCAGCGCCAATGTACTCGGCGCCTGGAATATGCGCCTGCTGGTAGAGCTTCTGAAATCCCACCTGCAGGATCAGCGGCTTCGCGCCGGCGTTTGCTTGCAGAATCTTCGCCAGTGCATCCGGCTGGATCAGCGCGGAAGCTGGCACATCGGCGGCCATGACATGCCCGGCCATTATCGCTAGTGCAAAAATCATCAGTAGGAAGTATGACTTTCGTGTCTTCATAAGCGGCTCCATTATGCGCAACCACGCGGCGAACCCGCAACTATGTGCCCGCATGTGACCAGAGTACGTTGGGCTTGCGAGAACTACACGGAAAACGAGAAAATTAGGTACTATCAGAGGAGCGGTTTTTATACCGGGAGCACTCATGGTGAAGCGTCGTGGCAATCCGAACTGGGGAAAACCGGAAATAACCCCTGTCAGCGTTACCCCTAGTGCGTTTGAACAGACCGTTCGACGTCTGAAACTGTCGCCGCACGAGTACGTGGAATCAGCTGCGCTACGCGACTGGGTTCTGAAGAATAAGGACTCGAAGTACGTCCCGCAGGACCTGCTGAAAGCCTGGGGCTTCGGCGTACGAAGCGACATCGACGGCTAGCCGTTTACGCGAAACAGCCGGACTGCCATCCACGAGCCATCTACCTGAGTGCCGCTTAGAATTTCGGAAGAGGTTTTCAGGCGCGCATAGAGACGTAATTCATCTCTCGACCCGGCAGAAGTGAGCGCGATTAGCTTTGAACTCGAATAGGTTCACCCGAAGTTGTTGACCGTCCTCGGTTTCAAGGACACCGAAGGGATCCGGTAGAACGCCGCTGTTCCACCAGACGAATCCGTCGCTACGCTGCATCTCGGTTGAGATTCGAGTTCCAGCCGCAATAGTCTCAGACCATGTGTCGAGGAAGTATCGTACCGAGAGAGGCGTTTTCCCGTCCGCTAAAAGGCGGCCGTTTCCCTCGAGATGTGAGACCATTCGTTCTCGCCCTCGGCTCATGAATCCACGTCACTAGCGTCGCAAACATCCAGCTCGGGTTGCACTGGAAGAGGCGGCGGGGTCGCAAACGACATCGCCGAAAAGTCCAGCATGTCGAGCAGGTCATGCGCGGCAGCGTCCCTCGCGGTCAACGGTTGGAGGCCGAATCGTGTCTCGATGAATCTAAGAATCGATGTGTGATCGGCCACGACATGGGAGACGAAATTCTTTTGTGCCCATGGAGAGATCATGATGAGCGGCACTCGGAATCCGTAGCGATCGAAGTTCCCAGGGATGTCCCCTGGCTTAAGTATGGGAACGACATCGTCAGGTGGAGTCGCGGCAGGCGGAGGCACGTGATCGTAGAATCCTCCACCCTCGTCATAGTTAAGCAGAAATACGGAACGAGTCCAGGCGGCACTCGACATTAGCGCGCTAATAAAGGTGCTGATGTACTTCGCGCCGGCTTGAATGTTATTGATTGGATGCTCGTCCAATCCGGTGGCGGGACCGGACTCAATCATTGAGACCGCAGGAAGAGCACCGGAAGTAAGATCACTGAAAAATTGTTCGACACCGACAATTTTCGATTGGTTCATATTGGAGCCGACGAACCATTGATAGTACGTGAAATCGCCGTTCACATAGATCTTCCAGGAAATCCCCGCCTTCTCAAGCAGATCGAAAATAGTCGGCTCGTTATATTGTTGCGGTTTGGGCACATCAGGGTAGACGCGCCCGAATGCCGATCCCGCAAGCTGGAACAGTCGATTGGACAGGGTCTCGGCCGGCGAGGCTGAGAAGAAACGATCGCTGATCGCGAACTGAGAAGCCAGTTCGTAGTAGAAGGGCAGGTCGGCCTCGGTGTAGAAGCCCATTGCGCGATGCCCCTCGATATCAACGCCCCCATTTTCGCGAGAGTACTTGGCCGCACTGAGCACAAAACCATCCATTGTTGCTTGAGTACTGTTAGGGTTGCTCCGGTTATAGTTCACGCGCGTCTCATTCCACGAAGGACTCAGGTCTTCGTGGCAAGAAGTGCTGAGGTGATAAGGAAGGACGACCTGCGATGGATCATCGGCAGCCGGGTTCGAAGCGTTTGCTGGAAACCCGTCGACGGTTCCGAGAATTCCGCGAGCTGTACGATATTGTGGCAGCCTGCCGAAGTAGTGATCGAAAGATCGGTTCTCCTGCATGGTGAAGATGATGTGATCGATGTTGGCCTGTAGCGATCCCGCAGAGCTCGATGCCGGGATCGATGTAGCGCTAGTCAAACCCGCGCATCCACCGGCAACACCAGCAGCCGTCCCCGCCCCCAGGACGGAGAGAAATTTTCGACGTGAAATCATTTTGGCAACTAAGACGAGAAAACGAATTTCGCTGTTGCCTCGCACTAGCGAGATGAGCCAGTCAATCCGCGTGCTTGCAATCTCCAATATTTGAAACTCTGCTGCATGGGAAAACCGCACCCTGCGCCTGATCGCGCCGCCGAGTTGCTACTCGCAATAAAACCAACTGCGCTCGCCCCCGCGGCGTATAAACAAGGACTCACGCCTGAGTTACTTCTGGTGACACCCCGCGGCCAAGAGCGGCTGCTTAGACTCGCGTTAATCCCCGACTCGTGTGTATTAGTCCCGCGAGTGTCTTTCCAGGTTGATCCAGTCTGCGGATGCGCGATATGTAGTTGGAAGACCCTGCTTACTTCCCAGTGCATCCGGAGAGCAACGATGAAGACGCGAAGCTATCTGTTGATACTGATTCTGTTTCTCGCAGCATCGACGATCGCGACAGCGCAAGCTAAGCCGTCGTCCTGCGACACTCGCGCGGAGAGCCGCCAGTTCGATTTCTGGGTTGGCGATTGGGACGTAGTCGCGACGACGGGAAACAAACCGGCTGGCGTCAGCCACATCGAGCGTGCAATTGGAAACTGCGTGATCTGGGAGAACTGGACTTCGCTGGGCACCAGCGGCTACACCGGCAAAAGTTACAACGCCTACAACCCGAACTTGAAACGTTGGGAACAGTTTTGGGTCGACAATGCGGGCGACACGATTTTTTTCTACGGCAATCTGAAGGACGGCGTGATGGACTTCTACACCGACGAGATTCCGCAGCCCGACGGAACCAGGTTGAAGCGGCACCTGCAGTTCTTCAACCTGGGTTCCGACAAAGTTCGCCAGTTCAGCCAGGGCTCGACCGATGGCGGCCAAACCTGGAAAGTTGAATACGACTTCACCTATATCCGCAAAAGGTAGTCGTTTGTTCTAGCGCTTGGCCTTCGTCGAGCGCTTAGCTTTCGCCGTCTTGCGCGCGGGCGTCTTTCGGTTTGGCTTCTTCGCCAAACACGCGAGCGAAAATCTTATCCACGTTCCGCAACTGCCGCCTTTGATCAAAAGCCTTTTCTAGCTGCTTCTTCGGAACGCGCCCGCTGATATCAGGATCGTTCAGCACCATTTCGTGGAAGTTCCCGCCTTCCTTCCACGCGCGCATGGCATTGCGTTGCACGATTCGGTAAGCATCTTCGCGAACCACTCCGGCTTCGACCAGGTCGAGCAGCAACTGTCCGCTGAACACCAGCCCGCCGGTGCTGTCCAGGTTGTGCTGCATACGCTCTGGATAAACCAGCAGAGTGTCCATCAGGTTCGTGGTTTTGTAGAGGAGGTAGTCCAGCAGAATGGTCGAATCCGGCAGAATCACACGCTCCACCGAGGAATGTGAAATGTCACGTTCGTGCCAGAGCGCCACGTCTTCATAGGCAGCCTGAACGTTCGAACGCACCACGCGCGCCAGCCCGCTGATCTGTTCGCAGGTTATGGGATTGCGTTTGTGCGGCATGGCCGAGGATCCCTTCTGCTTTTCGCTGAAGAATTCCTCCGCCTCGCGGACTTCGGTTCTCTGCAGGTGACGAACTTCGGTGGCAATGCGGTCGAGCGTGCACGCGATCACAGCCAGGGTCGCGACGTAGTTTGCGTGCCGGTCGCGCTGGATAACCTGGGAGGTGATGGGCGCGACGTGTAAACCCAAACGCTCGCAAATCATCTCTTCTAAATCGGGATCAAGATGGGCACCATTCCCGACTGCACCCGAGAATTTGCCAACGCGCATTTCTTCGGCGGCAGCAGCAAAGCGTTTCAGGTTACGATCCATTTCGTCGTAGAAATTTGCGAGTACCAGTCCGAAGGTGATCGGTTCGGCATGCACGCCATGGGTCCGTCCGATCATAGGAGTGTGCTGGAATTCCAAGGCCCGGCGGCGGAGTACTTCATGCAAACGATGGAGATCGTCACTGAGAATAGCGGAAGCTTCTTTGATCTGCAGAGCCTGGGCAGTATCGACGACGTCGTTCGAGGTCAAGCCGTAGTGCAGCCAACGAGCGTCGGGGCCAACTTTTTCGGCGACGGCGGTAGTAAACGCGATTACATCATGGCGGACTTCTGCCTCGATTTCGTAAATGCGTTGCAGGTCGAAATCGGCTTTGCGGCGGATTGCCTGGGCAGCAGCTTTGGGGACAAGTCCGGCATCGGCGAGAGTCTCGGTGGCAGCCAGTTCGACTTCCAGCCATTTCCGGAACTTGTACTCGTCGGTCCAGATTCTTCCCATTTCGGGACGTGTATAACGTGCAATCACGAACTATCTCCTCGGGACGCTCGGGCGTCGCACTACGACAGGTTTAAGGAAAGTTGTTGAAACGTATCAAAAACCAACTATTCTAACTGGAAGAAGGGCAAGCGCGGGCGGAATCGTGACAGTGATTGACTGGCGAGGGCATCCGCGTTTAGCCTCAGCTAGCTAGGCAGCGCACAATTAGGCTGGAGCAGTAACGCGAGATCCCTCCCGATCACGCTCTCCGGCGCTTGTCTGCCGGATATAAGTGTGCGCAAGAAAGCTCGCTAAAACATAAAGGGTGGGAATTACGCATGTCTCCAAAAGAGGACATCGGTCTCCAGGATTACCGGGCCACTGCAGAATTTCGCTATCAGATCCGCCGCTTCCTGCGCGCAAGCGAACAGATTGCGCGTACGTATGGTTTGAATCCACAGCAGTATCAACTGATGCTCGCCGTGAAGGGTCTTCCCGACGATCATGCCGCCACCATCGGCGAGGTTGCCGAGCGGCTTCAGATCCAGCATCACAGCACCGTTGAACTGGCCGACCGGCTTTCTGCCAAAGGGTTGGTTCGCCGCAAACGCGACAGCGAAGATCGACGTCAGGTCTTACTGGAGCTGACCGCGAAGGGTGAAAAGACGCTTCGGGAACTCGCCTTGCATCATCGCGAGGAGCTGCGTTCTACCGGGCCGGAACTGGTCGGGGCACTGAAAGGCGTGCTGGCCAACATCAAGCGAAACCGGCGTTAAGTCGCTGAGCTATCGCAGTCCGACCTAAGTTCTTCAGGTCGGAGGTTGTCTGGAAGGCGGCGGATACTGGCTGCGCGTTCCTCTGCAGCCAGTATCCCTACCCGTACCAGTCGCAATACGATATACTATCCGCTGTGGGAAATAACTCAACCCTTGAACCTTCAGTGCAGCCTGGCGCTCAGGCCATAGATCCGTCTTCTCATCGAACAAGTTTCGATGGAAACAGTCTCGGGACAGAAGCTGGATTCCGCATGGTCCTGGTATCGGCGCTGGCCGCAGTGATTGGCGTTCTGGCCGCCCTGATCGCCTACGTGCTCTATAACCTCATTGGTTTCTTCACCAATGTAGCCTTCTTCCACCGGTTGTCCTGGAACTTCGTCAGCCCACGCTACAGCACCCTGGGTCTGTGGATCATCCTGATCCCCGTGGTCGGCGGGCTCATTGTGGGCCTGATGGCGAAGTTTGGCTCGTCCAAGATTCGCGGCCATGGCATTCCGGAGGCGATGGAAGCCGTGCTCATCAACCGGAGCCGGATTGATCCCAAAGTCGCCATTCTGAAGCCGCTCTCGGCCGCCATTGCGATCGGAACTGGCGGACCGTTTGGCGCTGAAGGTCCAATCATCCAGACCGGCGGAGCCATAGGCTCGCTCTTCGGGCAGGTACTTCATACCACGGCCGCCGAGCGCAAAGTGCTGCTCGCCTGTGGAGCAGCCGCTGGAATGGCGGCGACGTTTAGTACTCCGATCGCTGGTGTCATTCTTGCGATCGAGTTGCTGCTGTTTGAGTTCAAGTCCCGGTCTTTCATCCCCCTCGTGATTGCCAGTACGCTGGCGACCAGCGTCCACATGATGCTCATGGGCCGGGGACCTATGTTCGTGGTTGGACCCACGGACTTCGAAATTCCCCACGCTTTGCCCTGGTATCTGCTGCTTGGCGGGCTTTGCGGATTGGCAGCCGTTGGCTTTACCAAGCTGCTCTACGCGGTTGAGGATCTGTTTGAGAAGCTGCCAGTCGATGCCATGTGGTGGCCGGCCATTGGCGCCCTTGGCCTGGGAATCATCGGGTACTTCGTTCCGCGAGTGCTTGGCGTTGGCTACGACACCATCTCCGATATCCTGACCGCCCGCCTCGCGCTGGAAGTCCTGCTGCTGGTGATGATCTTCAAGTCGCTGGCGCTCGTGATATCACTTGGCTCCGGCACCTCCGGAGGCTTGCTGGCGCCCATGTTCATGGCCAGCGCCGCCATGGGGTCGGCGTTCGCCATGATCGTGAATCACTTCGTTCCAGGTGCACACCTCGCGCCCGGAGCATTCGCTTTAGTCGCTATGGGCGCCGTTTTTGGGGCAGCTTCTCGGGCGACTTTCACTTTCATCATCTTTGCTTTCGAACTCACACGCGACTACAACTCGGTGCTGCCGCTGATGCTGGTCAGCGTGATTGCCGACTCGATTGCCATGCTGATGCTGCGCAGTTCCATCATGACCGAGAAGCTGGCGCGACGCGGGTTGCGCATTCACCAAGACTACGAAGCCGATGTCCTGCAGGTGGTGAGCGTCAGCGAGATCATGGATCGGGAGGTCCCAACCCTATACGAAGGTATAACTCTCCGCACTCTCGCCGATCAAATCGCGAATCATGACCCCGCTGTGACCCGTCATCACGGAATCATTGTGACCGACGATCAAGGCCAACTTGTTGGAATCCTCACACGCGGTGATCTCACGCGGGGACTGGTGCAAGATCCGAGTGGCGCGACGACCGCGCTGCAGGCGGCCTCACGAGCGCCGGTGGTTGCATATCCGGACGAGACGCTGCATGAGGCAGCCAATCGCATGCTCCGCCACGGCTATGGACGGCTTCCGGTAGTTTCCCGGAATAATCCAAAGAAAGTTGTTGGCTACCTTGGGCGCTCGCAGATTCTTGCTGCGCGCATGCGCAGGCTCGAAGAAGAGCATTTGCGGGAACCGGGCTGGATCGGCAGGTTTGGCAGGCAAACTCAGAGCTAATTGCCGGCTTTCTGCATGGCGTTCTGCAGCAGCGGCTTCAACGACTCCGTGGTGATTCCGATGGTGCCCCCGGTGAAGCCGTCGATGTAGGCGGCGTTCACAGCGATTGCCTCGCCGTTCGAATTGAAGACCGGGCCTCCGCTGCCGCCCTGCGCGGTAGGTGCATCGTAGATCAGCTTCTCGCCGACGATGTCACTCACGTGACCGCAGGTGGACGACGGACGAATCAGGTCGTGTTGAGCCAGGTCAGACGCAATCTCGATCGCATCCTTCTTGGAAGCCAGACGGCTGAACACGTTGTTCGGAGATTTGGCGAGCATGGCGGAAACGCCCAGCGGATATCCAACGACCACGACCGGATCTCCCGCGTTCGGTTTGTCAGGCGCCAATGCAATCGGGCGAATCTTCTTCATCAGCTCGGTCGGAGTAAAGCGCGCGACCGCGAGGTCCTGGTCGGGCGAAACCTGCACATCGAAAAGTGTGACCGACTTTGCCAGACTGGGGAAGAAGGCGACCATTTTTTCGACGCGAGGCTTGGCGCCTCCATTGATGCGTGCTTCGTCATCCGGATCTTCGTACCAAGGTTGGACCACGTGGCGGTTGGTCGCAATCAGCCCATCCGCAATCACAAATCCGGTGCCGGATACTCGGGTTCGACGCACGTTTCGACTCAGGGACGAACTCGACGGGGTCATGCTATAGACGCTGTATATGTAGCAGATGGAGTCGCGGTGCTGTCGGAGTACCACAGACGGCATCGCCTGCTCCTGATGCAGGCGATCGATCTCAGACGAGAGATGGGCGATTTGATTCCGGAGTTCCGCTTCACCGCTGCGCGCGGGAAGGAATTGGAATCCCACCAGGCAAGCTAGAACAGCCGGCCCAACAAGCCGGATTAATCGCCACATCAAGCACCACCAGCGGATCCAGGAACTCGAGCGCGATCCGCCGAGACACAAGAAATCCGTATGACCTGATATTTGGTTTCTTACTAGTGGTGCAAAGATGCCTGAAGGCTACTGGAGATCGCGAACTGAGCCGCTTACGCGATCAAACGCGCAGGAAAATGCGCTTCCGGTACAGGGGATAGAGCAGAGCCAGATTCAGCAGCACCATCGTGACCGCATAGGCAAGCGATGCATGCACCGGCTGCAGAAATCCCGTGAAGATGTGATTGCCCCACTCGTGGACGGTGAAAACGCCGCCACCGGTATTGACATGAATCCTGTCCAGCAACGTGGTGATGACACTCGACAGGGCGAAGGCAAGAATCGCATTCGTTCCGAAGACAAGCAGCGGAGACGCCCAGCGCCGGAAGCGCCACACGTCGACGACGAGGTAGCACGCTGCGAACGTCAACAGGCTGATGCCGCCACTGAAGAGGGCGAACGTGGTGGTGTATATCCGTTTATTGAGCGGTAGGTACGGCACAAGCAGGAGTCCTGCGATCGTGAGTAGAGTGCCCACAATTACCAGTCCCAACACACGACGCTGGACCGTCTGTTCCTGACGCAGCCATTTACCTGTCAACACTCCGACCAGCACGGCCGCAATCGCCGGCAGCGTCGACAGCATGCCCTCTGGGTCATAGGTGACGCCGTAGCCGGGAGTGAGTCCCCAGGCCCACAGGTGATTGATGCCGAAGATCATGCGGTCGATATACGCCGGAAGATTGCCGAGAGAGTCGAGCCGGCCGGGGCCAAATCCGGGAACTGGCACCAGCTTCAGCAGCGCCCAATATCCGGCAAGGATGACGACGATAAGCGCGGTGAAGATCGCCGTCTGCCGCGAACGAGATTTCTCATCGCGACCCGTAGCAAGATACAGGAGACCGACAATGAGATAGCAAACGGCGATGCGCTGCAGGATGCCCGGAATACGCAACGTGTGCAGGTGATAGTCGGGGAAGCCATTCACCGCCAGGCCGAGCACGAAGATGATCGCGCTGCGCCTGACCACGTGCTTCGCAAGCGTCGAACGAGGTGATCCCTTTTGCAGTCGCGATGCGAATGACAACGTGATTGCAACTCCCACGATGAAGAGGAACGAAGGGAAGATCATGTCGGTCGCAGTGGCGCCGTTCCACTGCGCGTGCAGAAGCTGCGGGTAGACGAAGCTATAGCTGCCGGGATCGGTGACAAGCACCATTCCAGCGATGATCAGCCCGCGGAATACGTCAAGCGACACGAGCCGCGAGTCCGTGCTTTTTGAGGGCATCGTTACAACGGAAGCGGGAGCGGTTTGGGTGACCATGGTGGGAATCGTTTCAGGCGTCCGACCACTTGCGCCTGATTTTTAAGTCCGCTCAAAATATCAGAAGGCTTGGATGGGGGACCTGAAGTTTTCTTAAGTCCCCACCCAAGCCTGAAATTTGGAGCCGCCTACTTCGTTTCGGCTACTTCGACTTCGCCGGCTGCTTCGCGATGATCTGATCTTTGATCTTGGCGTATGTCGCTTGCGGCAGAACCTTCTTGTTGACCAGGTCCGTCTTGGTCTTATAGGGCCGGTTGTCGATGATCTTCTGCGAGTACGTCGTGCCAATTCCTGGCAGCGCTTCGAGTTGATCCTTGGTTGCGGTATTGATGTCCAGCTTGTCGCCAGTGGCCGGAGTCGTTGCGGCGGGTGTCTTGGAAGCTGGTTTCGATGCCGTGGACGTAGCTTGGCTGAAAGCCGATCCTGCAAGACTGAGAGTCAATGCCAACGCCAGCAGTAGACGTGAAAACAAACGCACAGTAGTCATGCATGCCTCCTGATAATCTGCGCGCGTATTTTACGTGAAAGTGGCGGGCGCTGCTAATCCGAGCTAGTCGGGCTGTCCGACGCCGAACAGTTGGCTCATCTCGTCGTAGAGGAATCCTTCTCCCGGACGGTACGGCTGCACCCACGTCCCGTTGATCACGAACTGCGGAATGGCGCGCTTTCCTGTACGTCGAATCACTTCTTCTGCCGCACCCGGCGTGTTCTCGATATCGATTTCGCGGTAGAGGATGTTGTGTTGGGCCAGGAAGCGCTTGGCCTCACGGCAGTCGGGGCACCACTTGCTCGAGTAAAGAAGTAATTCCATGTGTTTGAATATTGTCGCAGATTGAGTGCAGATTTGGAACAGCTCACGTGGTTCGCTACTTCCATGTTTTCAGAGGTTTAGCAATGCTCAGTACTGGGCTGGTGCTCGCATCCCGGCCGATTCTGGCGCCGAGACCGCCCCTCGGTGAGCCACAGCACATCCGGTGACCCACCGCAATTGCTAAGCTCCGTGCGCACTTTGGGAGACCTGCATGCGAATCGCTGCCGTGGCACTGGCTTTTCTGGTAACTGTTTCCGCATTTGCACAAGACGTCGCAACCAAGGCGGATGAATACCTCTCCGCATGGAGCAAGCAAGGACGCTTCTCTGGAACGGTGCTCATCGCCAAGGATGGCAAGGTTCTTCTGCGCAAGAGCTATGGCATGGCGAACCTGGAGCTTGGCGTTCCGAACACACCGGAGATGATCTACCGCATCGGTTCGATCACGAAATCATTCACCGCGCTGGCAGTCCTCCAGTTGGAAGGCCAGAAGAAACTGAGCGTACAGGATCCGGTAGTCAAGTACGTTCCCGAAGTGCCGAAGGCATGGCAGTCGATCACGATTCAACAATTGCTCACGCATGTCTCGGGGATTCCTGATTTCACGCGCACGGCGGCGTATGGCAAGGCGGACGATCCCTTGCGAATCGAGCACGCGATAGCAGGAACTGGCTGCGCAGCCATTAGTCTCCGCGCCGGGCGAAAAATTCGCCTACAGCAATTCTGGTTACATCTTGCTGGGTCTCGTGATCGAGAAAGTCTCCGGCGTGAGCTACGAGCAGTACATCACCGACAACATCCTCAAGCCGGCCGGACTGGAGAACACAACCTACGATCACGTGCGGCCCCTCCTGAAGAACCGGGCCAGCGGCTATGTGTTCGACGGCGATCACCTGGTAAACGCCGACATGGGCGACATGTCGGGAACACATTCGGCGGGCGCGCTGCACTCCACGGTCGACGATCTATACAAATTCGATCAGGCGCTTGCCGATGGAAAGGTCTTTCCCAGAGCGCTTCTTAATGAAGCCTTCCAGCCGCGCGTGAAATGGGCCGCACCTCCGCCTTTCAACCTGGATGCGTGGTACGGCTATGGATGGATGAGCGGCGCGGATTTCGGACATAAGTACCTGATGCATGGAGGCTGGGTAAACGGCTTCATCACCGAGTTCACCCGCTACCCGGACGACAAGCTGGTGATCATCCTGGCGAGCAACATCGAAGGGCCGCAAATCATCGCCGTCCAGCAGGGACTCAGCGCTGTCGCTTTTGGACAGCCGTATGAAGTCCCGACGATGCACAAGCGCGTGGAAGTGGCGAAGAACATCCTTGATCGCTACGTCGGCACCTATCACGTGGTGCCGGGGCTCGATCTCAAGATTTTCTTCGAAGGCGATCGTCTCTTCGCACAGGGAACAAACCAGCCGAAATTCCAGATGATCCCCGAATCGGACACCGATTTCTTTTTCTATGCGGTCGATAGCCGCGTGCACATGGATGTAGATGCCTCTGGTAAGGTGACGCAGGTCAAAGTGCACGTGAACGGGCAGGACCTGGTGGGCATGCGCGCCGAGTAATGTAGTCGATGTGAGTTGGTATACTGCGACTCCACAGGACACATCGAACATGGATCGCAGATCGTTTCTCGCGCTTTCAGGCGGCGCCGCGCTGGCGGCGTCGCTAAATCCTAGTCTCATTCTCGCCGACGACACCGTCGCGCAGATCTATCAACAGTCCTTCGTAATTGATTCCTCTGGTGAGGCCGCAGACTTTAGCGAAGGATTGCCGCTGTCGGAGAAGTCGCTCAAAGCGGTCAGTGAATCAGGATTGACGGCGATCAACTGGACCGTCTCCATGCCCACATTCGAAGAGACCGTCCCGTACATCGCCTTCGTGCAGCAGATCGCTGAGACATACCCGTCGCAATTCCTGCTGGTGCGTAAGCACGCCGATCTCGCGACGGCAAAGGAAGATAAGAAGCTTGGGCTGATCATGGCCTTCCAGCATCCGCAGCCCTTCGACAGCGATCTGGATCGCATTACGACCTTCCGTCGGCTGGGCGTGCGCATCATGCAACTTACCTACAATCGCCGTGGCCTTCTCGGCGACGGTAGCCTTGAGCCGGATAACGCTGGACTGAGTAAGTCAGGCCATGAAGCCATCGCACTCATGAACAGCCAGGGCGTTGGTGTCGATCTGAGCCATTGCGGTCACAAGACCACGGCCGAAGGGATTGCTGCATCGGCGAAGCCACCGCTGATCACGCACACGGGTTGCAATGTCATACACGAACATCCGCGAAATAAGTACGACAGCGAACTGAAGGCGCTGGCCGATAAAGGCGGAGTTGTTGGCATCTACCTCATGCCGTACCTGGGCGGTGCGCCTAATCAGCCTTCGAAAGAGCTGGTGATGCAGCACATCGATCACGCGCTCAAGATCTGCGGCGAAGATCATGTAGGCATTGGCACCGACGGCGGCATCGAGAAAGTGGAGCTGACACCGGAGCAAGAGAAGGCATTCAAGGACGATGTTGCGCACCGTAAAGCTGCCGGCATCAGTGCGCCGGAGGAAGATCGCTATCCGTATGTGCCGGATTTCAACGGACCACGCAAATTTGAACTGATCGCAACCGAGTTACAGAAGCGCGGCTACAGGAGCGCAACCATCGAGAAGGTGCTGGGTGGAAACTGGTCTCGCGTGTTCGGGGAGATCTGGATCTGAAGTCGGCTCGGCCGTGCGTGAGATTAGCTCCTTCGAGGCAAAAGCCAGGGCACACGATACAGGGTTGCGCCTGTTAAAGGGCGATCGAAATCTGAGTGTCTTCGATGCGCGTGCTGGTAAACGAATCGGAGCAATCCAGTAACTTATCCCCGATGGCGGAGTTTCCGCATCGGTCAGTGAGAATACACCAGGGGGCGACAAAGTAAAAAACCCTGTGTAAGCTTGAGGCCTACACAGGGTTTTTGAATTCTTGGTGCCGAAGAAGGGACTCGAACCCCCACGCCGTTGCCGGCACATGGACCTGAACCATGCGCGTCTGCCAGTTCCGCCACTTCGGCTTATAGCACTGCGGACGTCTGAATACTCTCAGAAGGTCTGCTTGCAGAAAAGCGGGCGTCTCTCGACGCCCACCTTTATTGTACAGACCGTTCCGCTCCTGTCAAACTCCGGAGCAGTGCCGACCTCTCCCGTGACGAAAGAAAAGGCGCAGGGTTTGCCTGCGCCCTTGATGACAGTTCATCCAATTCTCAGTTGACTATCAGAGTTGCCGTGGTGGCTTGTTGGGTTGTTCCCGTCGTCGCTTGGATCGTGATGGGATATGTTCCGGAGGCCACGCCTGTCGCTCCAGTCCCGGTTCCATTTGTTGCGGCCTTCGTGCCGGCCACTCCTCCGCAACCAACGGAGATCATCACCGCGAGCAGAACCAGCACCACCAGGCCCATCCAGAACTTGCGCGAACGTCGCTGTTTGCCAGCAACTACCATTCCCAGTCCCAGGCCAGGTAGCCAGAACGCGAACATCCCGCTATGCGGAGCCAGGCTTGCCGTGCTGGTCGCGCCAACTGAAATCGTCAGCGTGGTCGATACCGGCGCTGAGCCAAGCGCCACGGTGCTGTTCGCGAAGCTGCAATTAGCTCCCGCCGGAAGCCCACTGCACGCCAGTGACGCAGTCCCGGTGAATGTGCTGGACGGGCTGAGTGTCACCGTCATCGTTCCTGACTTGCCGGAAGCAACGGTCAACGAAGCCGGCGCCGCAGTAACGTTCGGAGAGCTGGCAGTCACACCGCCTGAGCCACTGCCGCTGCCCGAGCCTTCAACTGGAGCATTTCCGCCGCCTCCGGTCGAGGTGTAGGAAATCGCAGCCGACATGTGATTCTTGATCGAAGGACGTCCTACGGCCTTCACATAGACCGTATACGCTCCCGAGGGAAATCCGAACTGGCTGAGATCCAACTGATGAGTCCCTGCCGGAACATCCGTCACGGGCATCAGGTTCTCCCCATCCGACGAAATGTAAACCGTGTAGTGGTCGAGAGTATTCTCCGCACCGTTGATGGTCCAGCTCACTGTACCTGCCGACGCCGTACCCGCAATCGAGACACAATTGTCGATGCCCATCTCGAGCGCGGTTCCCTCCTCGTAATCGTTCCAGGTGACCAATTGCAGATTTTCGAGTTGTCCCGAAGCTGTGTAGTACTTGCCGATCTCAGTGAACGTATTGAGCCACGTTTGACCGCAATTCTGCGGAACGATTCGGTTCGCGCTCCAGGCAGCCTTTGTATCGTTGAAACCCTTCTTCGTTGAACCAAAGATCTGCCTGGAACCGTTGGCCGCTCCGGTCTTGTAGAAGTAATCGAGATAGTTCTGACCCCAGTTGCTGTTGTTGAATGAATCTGTAACCCAGCTGTATGCGCCGTCCGCACCAGCCATGGTGAAGCCGCTCGCATCTTTAATGATGAAGATCGGGTTTCCCGGAACCGCAGCGCGGGCTGCCGCCAGGTTCACTCCCGGCAAGGTTTGTGTGTCGAAGAAGAAGACCACCGGCCGGCCGTTGATGTGGAAATACGCGGGCGACTGCTCGTACTTGTTGTAGGCATATGTCAGATCGCTGATAAGCGGCCCCTGGCAGGAGGTGCATCCGCGAATTGCTCCCGCATCTTCCATCACCGCGAACAGGAATGGGCTGTGAGCTTCCGCCGCTTGCATCATGCTTTGCGTGGTGATGTCTTCTTTCGAGCCTTTCTGCCCGTACCAGTCGATGATCGCGCCCTGGATTCCGCGGCTCATCATGTCTTCAACTTGCTTCGTAACCTGATTGGGATCAGCTGAGTTGTAACCCACATCAAGGTGGCTACTCCCGCCGAACCATGCCATGAAGTGAGCGAAAATCTTGGTGCTGGCACCAGGATAAAGAAGACTACGTGTATCAACTTTACTTACGTTGGTGGCCGCTTCATTACCGTCGGACCACCCCTGGAAGGAATCTGCTGTACTTGTATTATTGCCAGTTTCTGCTGATAACGTAGTGCTTGGAGCTACTACATTTCCTGCCAGTGCATTTAACGCCGTAATAAAGAGAATTGCTGCAACCGCAGCCGGGAACCATACTTTACGCATCCGTACCTCCGGGTATTCGTTCTGGGGGGCACGCTCGAAATCCGGCCTTGGCTGTGGCTAGCTATAGGTGAATTGAACGTGAACATGCGTGAAGTCTATGTGGCTGGGCAGCAGAATTGATTCCGAGGAAGGCCGTAGGTGGTCTAGCTACTTCACCCTAGACCGACCCTTAGGGATTCAGAGTAGAACGACTAAGTAGCAGCTTTAGAGCGCCTTTTGGCCCGTTCCCCGCATCCATTCCATGAACGTTTGCGCGCGCAAGCGGGTCTGGCGTATCAGGAAAAAGCAGCTCACAAAACAACGTTTCCCGTGGAATGTGCTTCAAACAGAATGGGTTACACGGTTCGCCAGATCCAGTTCACGAGTCGCCTCGGTTACACTGTCCAGCAAGCTTGGGGTTGTACACTAGATCAGAACGGAAGGGCTCGCATTGATGACTATGGAAACCTCGAATAGCGCTATCGAAACGAATAGTAGGCTCCGTACCCTAGCCCACGATTTGAGTAACTCTATCGAGACCATCATGCAGGCTTCTTACCTGCTGGCGCAGAGCAGCCTGGATGAGAATGGAAAACGTTGGCTGGAACTCATCGATAACGCTTCTCGCGATGCAGCGCGAATCAACCGCGACATTCGCGATAACCTGCGCACCCAGACTACGCAATTAGGCGGATAGATTCTGTAGCGGAGTTCTTGAATTACGCAGCTTGGCGTGGTTCTGTTGCGTTTGGTCTCAGTCCCCGTAAGAAATCCTGCGCAGCGTGATATCCAGGCAAGGTTCCCACGTCCATATACACTTCCCCTGTATGCGACGCGCGCACCGAATTTCCCGCCTCGATATAAGCATTCAGCAGATGTCCTAAGAATTCGTCCTCGCGATGACGAGACTCCCACAATCTTTTCAGATCGCGGAACGCAGCTCCTGTCGTGATCACGGCTCCCCATATCCAGAGCGACTCGTAGTCGCGTACCTTCACGTCTACACGGCGAACATATCCATTGTCGTCGCTCACGACGGAATCGAACGCAGACGCGTCGGTCACCGGAAAGCAGACCAGGTTCACATCAGCCGCCGGATGCAAATCAAGACTGGTGCGGTACGCATTCTCCGGGAACCATATTGTGTCCGGCAGACCGATCAGCACTTCGCGATGCGCTCGGGCAAACGGTTCCGCGCGAAACAGGGCGTCGCAAAGTCCGCGCGGCTGATTTTGAACCGCGTAAAAGATCTCTGCCGCGTAGTTGCGCTCGGCAAAATAGCGAACGATGTCGGTCTTCTCGCCCGAGATCACGATGCAGATCTGATCGGCGCCGGCGGCGATCATCCGCTCCACCAGGTACTCCATCACCGCCTTGGGCCGCTCCACGCCGTCGATTACGCGCGCGCCCACCGGCAGCAGTTCCTTCGAACACCCAAGCGGTTGTATGCGCTGGCCCGCCCCCGCGGCGGGAATGATTCCGATCATGATGCCGCCTCCATGCCGATCAGCCGCGCGCGCGAACTGCGCTTGCGACTTGTCGCTTCCTGCAAGTATCCGAGCAACTGCTCTGCTCGGCGATCGCCGGTATGTTCCGCCAGCGTGCGTGCCCGCGCCCGCCACGCCATTGTGGCGCGATCTTGCTCCGGCATTTCCAGGATAGAAATCACCTGTTGCGGTTCGTTGACGATCGCGATCTCTTTGCCCGGCTTGAAGAAGCTGTCTAAGCCTTCGAACCAATCACTGATGATTGGCGTGCCGCACGCCGCCGCCTCAAAAAACCTGCCTGAGGGACAATAGCCAGCCCGTGCCATATCCCCGCGCGTCAGGTTCAACGTGAAACACGAACTTGAATACAGCGCTGGATGCTGCGCCGGAGCCACATGATCAAAATGACGCACGTTATCGGGCCACTTCCACTCGCGCGGATAAAGCGATCCCGCCAGCACGAACTGCTCGCTCGGAAGTCGTCGCGCGACCTCTAACAACAAGTAATTCAGTTTTTCCTGTCGATCCCGCGCGTGCGTTCCCATGTAACTGAGCAGGCAGCGGAACTCCTGCTCTTCCGGCACGCTCCGGTACACCTCCGGATCGACGCAGCCATACAGCGGTTGCGCGCACTGTGCTCCCCAATGCTGCTCCAGCTCCTGAAGAATTTTGCCGCCGGTAAAAGATAGATACAGATCGAAGTGTGGAATTTGATCTCGTCGCAAGTACTCCGCCGAGCCTCCGGCCAGGTTCGCTAAAGTGATCGGTGTGTCGAGATCGTAGAAGAGATGCAATCCGCTGACTGCGTCTGCCACTTCGTCGATGATGGGTGCCCCGTCCGGACAGTAGCTGGCGTTGATTACCGCATCCGCATTGCGAACGTCGTGTATCGCTCGTGCGCGAATCTCATCCCAGTCGTGATAGAGGACCAGATCGCAGAATTCGCAATGCCGGAAGTCGCGGCGCAATGCGTAGTACTCAACATCCTTCTCGTAAAAAATTATGCGATGTCCCCGCCGGTGGAGCGCGCGCAAAATCGCACGATACGGTGTGGCGTGCCCATTTCCCCAGGAAGATGAAAGAGTGAGACCGAATATGACGATTTTCAAAGGGGCTTCCAATGTACTTACCTTGAGATGGCAGAGTGGGAATGCCAGTTGTCAACCGCCTCCGATCGAAGAGATACCTTCCGCAGATGCCGCAGGCCAGCGGCCATTCGCCTCGAGCCACTAGCTACCAGCTACCCCATCATCCCAGCAAAAAAGGCTCTCCTCAGAGAGCCCCTTCAGGAAGATTGCTGGACCGAGCTACACCAGCTTCGCGTCCATCGTGATCTTCGTATTGAACAGCTTGGAAACCGGGCAACCGGCCTTGGCCGCGTCCGCAGCTTTCTGGAAGGCTTCCGCACTCGCGCCTGGGACCTTCGCCGTCACCGTTAGCTGCACCAGGGTAATCCCAAAGCCACCATCCACTTTGTCCAGCGTGACTGCTGCTTCCGTTGCGATCCGTTCCGCCGTCAGCCCAGCGTTCCCCAGTTGCGCCGACAGAGCCATGGAAAAGCATCCCGCATGCGCGGCCGCCAGCAGCTCTTCAGGATTCGTTCCAACGCCATTTTCGAAACGGGTTGCGAACGAATATTGCGTGTCTTTCAGCACCCCGCTCGCAGTCGAAACAGTTCCCTTTCCATCTTTCAAGCCGCCAGTCCAGACGGCGTTTCCTTTGCGTACCATGATTCCTCCAAAAATTTACTCTTCAAAAGCCCAACAAATCTTACGCTACGGTTTTGATTCGGGCTCAATGAATTTCGCTGAAGGAATTTTCGATTTTGCTACGATACAAAGCAGTGACTTTGGGTAGTTCGGACACGGGAGGTCTCATGCAACGCCATAGGTTCTTGTGCGCACTTCTCATTGCTTCGTTTGCGGGAGCTGCTTGGGCTGCAGATACTCAAAAGGACGCTGCGGATCAGGCCGATATCATGAAGTGGCGCGCTCAGCGCGTGAACAGCCTGAAGGAAAACTGGCTTCCTCTTGTCGGCCTGTTCTGGCTGAAAGAAGGCAGCAACCAGTTCGGATCCAATGGCAACGACCCGGTGCTGCTGCCTCATGCCAAAGCCCCGGACCAGGCTGGCACTTTCGAGCTTAAAGATGGCGTCGTCACTGTAAAGGCGCTACCCGGATCGGACCTCAAGGCCAATGGCAAATCCGTAACGGAGATGAAGCTTGAGTCGGACGAAAGCGAGAAGCCCACGGTCCTCGAACTGGGCGACTTGCGCATGCACGTAATTAAGCGCAACAAGCGTGTGGGGATTCGCGTGAAAGACACCAACAGCGATCGGGCGCGGGAATTCCAGGGATTGCAGTATTTTCCCATCCAGGATTCCTATCGCGTCTCCGGCACCTTCGTTCCGTTCGACAATCCCAAGAAACTCGCCATTCCGACGGTCCTTGGCGAAAGCGTCGAGATGACTAGCCCCGGATACGTAGAATTCACCGTCAACGGTACCAAGTCGCGACTCTCCGTCCTCATCGAGGATGATCCGCACCAATACTTCTTCATCATGAAAGATCTGACCAGCGGCAAGGAGACCTATCCTGCCGGCCGCTTCCTCTACGCGAACGCAGCCAAAGACGGCAAAGTCACGCTGGACTTCAACAAGGCCTACACTCCGCCGTGCGGATTCACGCCCTATGCGACGTGCCCCCTTCCGCCCAAAGAGAATTATCTGAAAGTGGCGATCGACGCCGGTGAGAAGTACGAAGGACACCACTAAAGCAGTGGTTAGTGATGAGTGGTTAGAGAAACAGATTGCGTAGACAGCCGACCTCGGCTGCCTTGTCTGTGTGGGGCGGACATTCTTGTCCACCCGAACTGTGCCTACCAGGACTGCAACTTCTGACAGTTAAATACGGCTTCGATTCCGGCCATCATAGGCGCATCAAACGACGCGGCATTCTCGCAATTCGTATGTGCGGGATGTCGTTTTGTCGCTTTTAGAAGAACACGCCAAAACGTGCTGTCGGATGGCGAGCCAGGAGGTCACAATGGCAGCGAATCCACTTTCTCCTTCGCGAGGATTGCAGCTCAGTACGGAGAAAAAAGGCGAGACAACCATGGTCTATGGCTCAGGCAGGATCACATTGGACAATTGTGATCTGTTACGCAGCACAATCCGTGGACTCATACCGGAAAGCAAACGCATTGTGTTCGATATGAAGGACGTCCATCACATCGATAGCTCCGGCATTGGCACAATGGTCAGCGTCTTTCTGGCAGCGAGCAAGGCACAATGTAATTTGGAGCTTGTGAATATGCAGCCGCGAATTAGGGATCTCTTTGAACTGGCCAGGCTCACTGCAGTGTTCGAGAGTCGCGGAGGATCTTCAGCGGCATAACTCCTGCAAAGTGATACACCGACTATCTCAAACGAGATAGTGAGTGGTAACGGGATTTATCGCCATGTATCGTCAGCAACTTCGATCGATATGGTCAAACCGCACCAGGACTCTGACCTGACGTGGTCAAGTGATTTCCATGAAGTCAGGAACTATTTTGGCGGCACTTCTAACAGCACTATTTGCTGTCGCACAGCAAAGGCTGGCTGAACCTGCGCCTCACTTACTTTCCGACCCTTCGATTATTCAGATTCATCTTCCTCGTTTTTCAGCTTTTGGCCCGATTCGTTGTGACGCCTCTGGCAGCACTTATTACGAATTAGAGAGCGAGACTCCAAACAAAACGATCCTTCGCATTTCGGCAAATGGACAAAACTCGACGCTGTATTCTCTGCCCACAGAAACTCCAGAAGGTGGGAGAAATTACTTTCAGGGATTCTCTGTAACTCCGTCAGGTTTAGTCCGCATGGTTTTTCTCAAGGAAAGAACAGGCTCTCTTTACGTTGGCTCATTCGGGAAAGACGGTTCGCTCAAGAATGAGACACCACTATCCAGCGTAGATCACATCAGAGTGAAGTACTTTATTTCCTTTGAAGATGGAAGCGTTTGGTTGAATGCCTATTACGGAGCGCGAGCGCCGGAGCAGATTCGCGGAAAGCGATATGCAGCGATCTTCGACCCATCAGGCAAATTAGTTAAGGAGCTGGACAGCTTCATGCCAAACGTTGACCTTCACGATACGGGACCCAAAACCTTGGAAGGGGATGTCGCGCTAGGGCAAGACGGCAATCTATATTTCCTAACAGCAACGCAGGTAATTGTGATCTCGCAGTCGGGAGAAGTTGTACGGAAGATTAAGTTCACCAAAACCTCTACCGATCAGATAGCGGAAGAAATCAAAGTATCGAACGGACTCGTAGCGATTACCTTATCGACGTTCGAAAACAATCGCCCTCACAACCGTTACTTGGTAATGGACTCAATGACAGGACAGCTTTTTGGAGCATATGCGCTATCCAACACAAACAGGATGATGTTGTGTTTTGATCGAGAGGAAGGATTCACGTTTCGGGGTGGCGATAAGACCAGCAGTTGGTTCGAACGTTACGCGGTCCGCTGATGCAAACACCCCGCCATCAGCCCGAGAAGGCTAGTGATAAGGGATTACCGACACTCATCCGATTCCAGCTCAGTTCTGGCGCGCGGAGCCTTCAGTTGAGTTCGGGAATCCTACATCGAGCCGATCTGTTCATTCGCGTAGTTCACGATTGCGCCGCGAATGATAGCAAGCACTTCACCGCCGTCTGCCTCCGACCTGTCCCCGCAGGCATTCCCAAGAAAAAAACGCTCGCGCACCGCAGCGTAAATGCGTGTCGCCAATATCGTCGAGTTGACATCAATCTCCATCGCTCGCCTCGTGCGAAATGTTCACCAGTTGCCGGGAACTAGGCTCGTGCTAATAGGATGACGATTTCTTAGCCGCCGGCGCTTCGAAAGAATGCCCGTCATTGGGACAACCCCGCTTTCCGCAGGGGGTTTCCAAAAACTCTGTGAATGGGAGGAATTACGATGCGCTTCATGTTGAAAGCGATCTTGGATACAGAGAAAGCCAACGCCGCCGCGAAGGCTGGAACGCTTGGCAAGACCATTCAAAGCATCGTGGCCGAATTGAAGCCCGAAGCTGCGTACTTCATGGACGAGCACGGCAAGCGCACTGGGCTGATCTTTTTCGAAATGCGCGATGCCTCACAAATCCCGAGCGTCGCTGAGCCGTGGTTCATAGCCTTCAATGCGCATGTCGAACTGCACCCAGTCATGATCGGCGAAGACCTGGCCAAGGCCGGTCCAGGAATAGAACAAGCCGCCCGCAAGTACGGCGCCTAAGCGTCTTCCTCACCGGTTAGGTTTCGCGCGCAGCGATACGACGCCGTCTTTCACTGAACTACTGTTCACCACAACCGTCTGACCATCTGCGTCGCGGAGCGGCACTGAGTGCCAATGCGATCTCGCAACACTGTTACGTGCCAGTGAGGACGGGGGTGCAACTGGTTCCTGTCTCAGAACGAGATAGTGAGTGGTAACGGGATTTACCAACAGTAATCAATCGTGCTCATTGATTCGCCAATCGGCAAGGTCTTGCTCTTGCAACAAGGTGACATATTCGATGGCAGGAGCGATGTCTATTTCGGGCGCGAAATCCAGCGCGTAGATGGTGTGATCCATGCCTTCATACGTCGCGCCGAGTTGATTACAACGTTGCAGAATCTCTTCCCTGCGGCTCTGCCCAGCGTCGAGGATATATAGGTGAATAGTCCTGTGGCCGCTTCTCCTGTGAACCTTCACAAATTCCGGCCATTCGTTTTCCGTTCTAGGACGAGCTTCTACTACGTCAAGCCAGTTGATGGTACGGGCATGCCACGGAGAGTTTCGCAGTTCGTACAGATCGTCACCGAGAGGTGCAGCCCACAGCGATTCTCCGCCTACACCCATGTCCGGTTCGGGCAGGTACGAAATAGCACCTATGACCAATTCACGATCGCGCGTCACACGGGAATAAGGGGAGCGTTCACCTCCACAATGTTGCCACCAGGCCTACGCTACGAGAAACCAAGGTTGAGTTCGCTTTCGTAGGTGCACGATGTCAGTCTGAACGGAAATGGAATCCCTTCTTGCGGCAGATTTAAACCAGATGGAACTGAACTTCGGAACGGGCGATACCACTCCGAATCGGTAACGTACTTCGCTCAGCGATACATTTCTAAATACCGAAAATGTTGTCAAGTCCCCCAAATCGCCGATTTCTCTCCAACCTCCTCATTCCATTCCAGAAATAAACTTCGCGAAAGTGTCTAGTTGTCCCCTCGAATTTGTCACAATAGAAATAGCGCTAAAACCAACCATGCTGGCTGAAGACAAAGACCGGCACGCGTCCGACGGCTAAAGCAGAAAATCCGACGGATCGTCCGTCGGATCGAGCATCGTCATCCGACGGATAAATTTCTCGTCCGACGGATACGTTGTTTGTTTTCAACGAAAGCAGGTCGGACCCCTCCCCCCGGTCCTTATCCGCAGCAGAGGGTGCCCCACCCTCGACCCCTCTTTTGGGTCGTGGGTGGGAGATTGGAATAGTTCACCCAACAGCTGCAGCTATTACTGGCTACCCCCCGCCGCAGCAGAACCCGCGCTCTTGTAGTGGAACCGGTAATCATTCCGCTCGTCGCCCGCGTAGAAGCGCGTGTTGTAATCGAGCAGATACTTCAAATGCTCCGCATCGTACGGATAGCTCTTCTCTTCCGCATACGGATAGCTGCCCATCGCGCGATAAGGCAGCGGCTCCACGGTCAGACCATCGGCAGCGTAGAAGTCCATGTCTTTCTCGTAGCCATCGGCGAAGAAGAAATAATCGCGCACCCAGCCGTCTTGCAATTTAGGCAGATGCGACGGATCAAAGTCCACCTGCACCTCGTCGCCAGTCCCGAACACAACGAAGCGGTCATCCACGTTCTTGATCAATTGCGTCACATCACCCGGGCGCGTGTACTGCCCCGCCTGGTGGACGAACGGCCCGGTGGCGCTCACGTCTTCATACACGTACCAGTGGTCGCCCGGATTCTTCCCGATCACATCCCGCGGATATCCGTGGAAGCCCATGCGCGCCGTCGCCGGTGGAACTTCCGTCGTCCGGATCGGAGCCGCACCCGCTGTGCGATCCACCAGGATCTGGTCCCAATAGATCTGCAGATTCGTTCCAATGCGCACGCGTGTCGCGCCGATCGGAAGTTTGCCGCTCAGATCCGCCACCATCGTGCGCGGCAATCCCGCCGGGAAACCCATATCGTCGAGCACGCGCACCCATTTGCCGCTCGCATCCTGCGCTTCGATATATGGCGAAACTGGATCAAGCCCCGCCTGGTGCGCCGCATAAAGTGACGTCGCGGAAAAATACTCCACATATCCATTCAGCAGCAGGCGCAGCGTGCCGCCCTTATACGGTTCGCCCAGATCGAGCGTAAGCGTATGCGGATCAGTGAAGCCCGCGAATTGCAGCACGTGCAGATCGTTCACAAACTGGTGATCGACCTTCGCCAGTTGCGGCGCTACATCTCGTCCTTCGTTATCCCATGCACCTGCGACGGGCCGCACATCCGCACCACGACTGGAAATCACTTTGAATTCCGGATACGGCGGATTCGAAATGAACGCCTCGTTCGAGTTGACGGCGTAATTCGCCGGATGATCCACGGCCACCAGTCGAAGCTGATCTACGTAGACCACCTCTTCCATCGGCTCCATGAAGCGGAAGCTCAGCTTGCCATTTCGTATCTTCGCGATCGAGCCATCGACCTTCACATATTCCGTCGGATCAGGAATATCACGCTGATTCGGCCCAATCCAGTGTCCGACCACGCCCGCGCCAATCATGTCGGTGATGAACTGATAGCGCTCGCCATTCCACGCAAACAGAACCGGGCACGAACTTCCGCGTCGATCGAGTTCCAGAATGTTCGCAGGCTTACTTGATGCGACTTCAATCTCGTCCTGGATCACGCCGCTCGGCCACAGCATCCGCACCACGTCTGCCTGTTTCGCCTTCCCAAGCCCGGCGATGATGTCCACGTTGCTCTGTCCAAGATAGCCTGCGCCCGTCAGTTCGAACTTCTGCGATTGCCCGCCGGCGAAGACTTCTACCTTGGTACCGATGCCGCTCTTGTTGTCATTCAGCCCTTTGAGGGCAAGGCGGAGAGAGTTGTTCGCCGTCCCACCTTCGTTGCGTAACAGCAGGGGAGCGCCGCTCTTCCGCGTGATCAGCAGGTCGGCAGCACCGTCGCCATCGTAGTCCGCAACTACTACTGCGCTCGGATCGCTAAGCGAAAGTTTGTCGAGCCCGAGCTCCGCGGTAACATCGGCAAATCCCTTTGTGCCGAGATTACGCAGCAGCTTGACTTCAGCTTTGCCGCTCGCGTTCTCACCCACCGCAACGAGATCGATGTATCCGTCGTTGTCGTAATCGATCGGCGCAATGCCCCAGGCGCGCGTCCAATGCAGATCCGGCAATGGAGACCTGCTCCAGTTTCTTGCCGTCGACATTGCGCCACAGCGTCAGGCCCGGAGCCGCACTGTGCGTGAACGCCAGATCCATCCACCCATCTTTGTTGAAATCGAGAACCGCGACGCCCACCGCATCCTTAATTGCGGGCGCACCCTCGAGCGCCGGGAACTTGCCCTCGCGTGGATTCAACAATACCTGCGCACTCTTGCCCGCGACCACAAAGTCCACGGCGCGATCATTGTTGAAGTCCGATCCAACCGCGCTAAATCGCGGTCCATCTCCGCCCATCCCGGTCTCCGCGGTCACATCGGTAAACGTGCCATTGCCGTTGTTACGCATTAGCACGCTCTTGCCATCTGCAGAAGACACGTAAAGATCGGTATCGTTGTCGTGGTCGTAATCGATCCACGTCAGGCTGGCGACGTTCTTCAATGGCACCTTCAATCCAGCCGCTTCCGTCACATTTTTGAACGTGCCATTGTGCTCGTTGTGCCAGAGCACGACGTGATCCGGATATCCGATTGCAATGTCGGTGAACTCATCGTTGTCGTAGTCGGAGGCCGCGCAGGAAACCGCGCCCGGCGCCGCATCAATGCCAGAAGCCTTCGTTACATCCTCGAATTTGCCATTGCCGACATTGTGGAACAGCGTTATTCCACCGCTCGTTCCCTGCGTAAGCAGCAAATCTGGCTTGCCATCTTTGTCGTAGTCGAAGAAGCACGCGCCGGAACCCAGCTGCTTGTTCGCCGCCGCTGATCGGCCCAAGCCAGCCGCCGAGGCCACGTCCACAAACTTCACCGGAATCGCCGCCTCAGCCTCTCCTTCTGCACCGTTCACCGTCACGACCAGTGACAACGGTCCCTGATCGCCATACGCCAGCGTGATGGGTGCTCCCAGCTTCGCTTTACGAATGTGATCGAAGCTCACCTGGTGAAGCTTCGCCTGATCCATCTGTCCGAGATTGCGGTACGCCCGAGCGAGTCCAAATTCAGCAGAGGCATGAAACGGATTCAGCTTCAGCACATGTTGAAAAATAGGAACTGCGGCCTCGTTCTGCCCGTCCTGCAACATCGCCATGCCCAGAAAGTAGGCCGCATCCGCATCATTCGGGGCCAACTGGTTCGCCTTCTGAAACGCGTCGATCGCACCTTTCCCGTCGCCAATGCTCTTGTCCAGCAATCCCAGGTTGTACCAGCCGCGCGGATTTTCTGGCTCGCGCTTCACCACTTCTTCGAAAGCTGCTTTCGCCTCTTCCGTCTTCTGGGAGTTTGCCAGCGCGATGCCCTCGTTCAGCCGCGCAACCACCAGGCTCGGATCAGCCTTCACCGCCTGATGAAAATAGCCCGCGGCTTTTTCGAATACCTGCTGGTTGACGTAGGCAGTCCCAAGATTGTTCAGGCGCACGGCTTCGCTGCGGTTAACCGCAGGTACGGCCTTTGCCGGCTCTGATTTTTGTGGAGGAGCGCCCGCGAGGAGCGTGACCGTGAACCCAAGTAGAAGAATGATGGCGATTACACGAAGAGAAGTTTTCATGGAGATAGCGAACCAACATTGTACGGGCTGGAAGACAGCCACGGAAAGCTCGATGGTTTCACGGGCGGGAGCCACGCGAACCGCAGAGATTCTGCCTGAATTCTATATCAGGGACGCGCTCCCCGGCTCGTCTACGGCGCGAGCACGTCGTAGGGCCGCATCATCTCGTTGTCTTCGTGCTCGAGGATGTGGCAATGCCAGACGTAGCGTCCGACGTATCCCTCGAACTTCACGATGATTCTCGTCACCATCCCGGGATGCGCTTGTACCGTATCTTTCCATCCCATTTCGTTGGCCGCCGGAGGAACGACCGGACCGATGTACTGAACCTGTCCGCCGTGATAGTAGGCTTCGGGTTCGAAACTCCTGCGATCCAATATTTGAAAGCGCACCATGTGCAGATGGATCGGGTGTGAGTCGTCAGTGAAGTTCAGCAGCTCCCATATTTCGACCGAATCCAGCACCGGGTTTTCTGTAATCGGCATATCCCAATGCGCATTATTCAGAAGCATCATCTTCGGCATGCCGGTCTTGTCGTCCATCTCCCCGACCGTCAGGATGCGAGTCTTCACGGCGCTTGCTTCGGCGATACGCGGCACAGGTCGTAGCGCGGACGGAAGCGCACTGGAATCGGGCGCTGCTGACTTGGCGACTCGAAACTGCATGACCGCACGCGCGTCGTTGGCCAGAACAATGCTCTCTCCAGCATGTCCGGCGAAATCAATAACGAGATCAGCGCGCTCAGCCGGCGCAACGATCATGTTATTCAGCGGGACCGGCGCAGGCAAAAGCCCCAGGTCGGTTCCGATCTGGTGAAACGATTGGTTGTTTGAGAAAACCAAGTGAAGAAAACGCGCATTGGACGCGTTCAGCACGCGGAAGCGATACTTCCGCGGTTCTACCTGCAGATAGGGAAATAGCTTGCCGTTGACCAGCACCGCGTCGCCAAACACTTCCGGGACCCACGGCGATTGCGGATCTCCCGATGTCGGATAGAAAAGCTGCCCATCGGCATCGAACGACCGGTCATACATCGTCAGCGGAATCTCAAACTTGCCCTTGGGCAAGTTCAATCCATCTTCAAAATCGTCACGCACGATGAAGCATCCAAACATTCCCGCGTAGACATTCAAGCGTGTGATCCCGAGCGCATGATCGTGATACCACAACATGGCTGCGTCCTGATTGTTCGGGTAATGGTAGATCGCAGATTTTCCCGGCACATACCAATCTTCGGGATAGCCGTCGCTCTTCGCTGGCGCCTTCGCTCCGTGCAGGTGCGTGACAGCGCGCACTTCGGGCTTGTCGGCTTCGGCTCCATGAATACTGTGATCGATCGGTAGAAAGTGCCGCTTCGGCAGCTGATTCACCCACTCCACCAGCACGCCTTGTCCACTGCGTGTTTCAAACGTCGGTCCGGGCGAAGTATTGCCGAAACCCCAGAAGCGGGTCGGCTTCAGATCGCGATGGATCTTGCTCTCCACTTCCCGCATGGCGAGTTTGTAATAGGGGACCTGCAGTTTTGCATTCTCGGGACTGGGCAGCATTCCGCTCGAAGCAATAACGGAGGGAACCGGCAGCGGATCGACGAATTTAGCCAGTGAAGCGGGGTCGAGGGGGTGGGGCGCGATCGCATCCGTATGCCTGACTGCTGCCCGGGCGATCAAACCAGCGGCCATGAATCCAGAGGTTCGCAGAAAAGCGCGGCGGGTAAATAGGCCTGTTTTATTCATCTAACTCGGCTTGCGATATTAATTGACAGCAAAATTATAGGCACGCGGAGATCGACTCCGCGTGCCCATCTTGTACTACCGATCCAATACTACCAACCACCGTGCTGAACTGTCGGCTGGCCCGTTATCGGATCCAGGAATAACCGGCCGTCATCATCGCGGTGATGCTTGAAGTCAAACATCTGCGCGATCGAGTTCGAGATCACATCGAACGAACCCTGACCGATGCGCTGGCCCTCGAGCCAATTGTCTTCGATGAAGTGGATGACCGATGACTGGTCGGTCACGGTGTGGTCCACAAAGTCTTCTTTCGCCCATGGGGAAACAACAAGCAGCGGTTGACGCGGGCCGTAGCCGCAACGCCCCTGAGCGTGCGGATTGCTCGCATCAATTCCGGGTAAAGCCGTGCTGCCGTCGCCGCAAGCCCCAGGTGCGGTGAGGGAGTCGGCCGGACTGGTCGACTGGTTCACGATCGGACTCATTACGTGGTCGTACCAACCGTCGGAGTCGTCGTACAGAATCACAACCGCAGTGCTGTCCCAGTCTTCTGATTTCTGCAGCGAGTTGATTACGTTCACCACAAAAGCCTGCTCGTCGAGAGGATCAGAATATCCAGCATGGCCATCCTGGTAGGCCTGAGCCTTGACAAAGCTGACCGCCGGCAGATCTCCTGTTTTTACTGCCTTGAAGAAGTCGTTCACATCATAGTTGTGATTCGCCGGACCATCGTGTCCGATTTCCGACATAGAAGACGGCCGCGTGTGATTTGGATTCGCCGTTGATGCCCAGTACTGGAAAAACGCATGGTGCGGAACGTAGTCAGCGGTTACCGGCACAACCGTGGAACCAGTAGAACGCAAACAACCGGTGGTTCCATTGGCATTCTTGGCAGTCAGGTCGAAGCCGCCCATAAACGAGCCCCAAGTCACACCAGCGGCGCTCAGCAGATCACCGATGTTCTTGCCGCCCATCTGTACCTGGTTACGTGTCGAAGCGGAGCAAATGTCACCGATCGGGTCAGGATCGCCAACTACGGTAAGCGTCCCATTGCCGCCATCGGTTTCGTTGCCTGTGCCATTGAGAGTCTGGATGGCGCCATTCGTCTGACCGGCCACCAGGTTCATCAATCCGGGTGTCGAAGGACCGAACGTCGTGTCATACGAGTTGTCGCTCATGGCGAAATTCTGAGCGTAGTTCCACAATGCGGTGACGGTGTTCCCATCGTAGTAACCCATGGTCAGGCCCTTCGTCGTCACAACCTGCGGAGGAGCGTTAGGAGGAGCTCCAGCTGTTCCTACCGCCTTGGGAAACAGGTCCATCAATCCGAAATGCGTGGCGGCCTGTTCAGGGCCGTAGGCATGGTTCTGATCGTTGGTCCACGCTTGCGAACGGTCCAAACGAAATGGGTTCGAAGCACCTGCGCCATTAGCCGTGTTCAAGAGGTTCGGGTTATTCGTTAGCAGAGCACCGTTCAATCCGTTCACTGACGGTGTGCCCTTGCGCGGGTGAAACAGCGGTTCCCCTGGAGGGTTTGTGGCGTTTGGATAGGTGCCAAAGTAGTGATCGAAGGAAATATTTTCGCCAAAAATCACGACGATATGCTTGATTGGCGTGGCAGTTCTCTCACCTGACGAGTGAGCAAACGCTGGTGTCGATCCCAGTACGAGAGCGCAGGCAACAACGCAAGCCAACAGCTTCCTGGGGGCTTCGAACGCTTGGTGACGGTCGAACATTGAGTGCTCCTTAACAACAAGTTGTAGCTGTGTTGGGTGGCTGACGAGGGATGCCCACAACCCATCGCCACATCAGTTCAGAGACAATGCTCAAGGAATACTGGACTGGCATTAACCGCGTGTTACTCGATTGTGAAGACTCAATGAAATTCCAACTTGCTGGCCGAGGAAAGTCGTTGGTCGAGGGAGTTATCGAAGCGACGGAGTGGATCGGCTTTCTGAGTGATGTTGCAGGATTCTGGTCGTAAGGCGAGAAGAATCGGAGACGTCCGAACAAGAATGCGATTCAATCAACTTCGCGACGGCAAGAACGAGTTCATCTTTATAAGGACGGCCCGCGATCTGGGCGCCAATCGGCAAACCTTCTTTCGATTGCGTCATCGGAACTGCCGCCGCTGGACATCCGAGCAGGTTGAACCATTGCGTGTAAGCGAAAGTGTCGACGAATGTGGCGGAATGTTTCGCTTGCAGCCAACCGATTTCGCCATGACGAAACGCTGGGCCGGGCGCTACCGGCATCAGCAGAATCGGATACCGCTCCGTCTGTTTCAGGAAGTGCGCGCGCACGATGTCGCGCTCGGCTAGCGATGCGAGAATCTCCTCGGCGGTAAGCGGAGGAAACGACTTCGCATACTCCAGGTAGTCGCGAAAGATGGGACTCACTTCTGCTTCGTTGCCTCGCACCATAGACTGCGAAGAAAGTGCAATCATCCTTACGAAGGCATCGATCCAGAGCTTGTGTACGCGCTCGAGTAAAGGAGGATGAAACGGTTCTACGGTCAAGCCCGCATCACGAAGCACGCCGGCTGCGGCTTCGACGGCCGCTCGTGTCTCCGGCGTAACTGGATGATCCGGGTCTTCCACCATCAGACCGACACGCGTGTGTTTTAACTCACTCGCTTGTATCTCGACCAATGGAACCGGAGCTGATTCCGCATCGGCAAGATCTTCGCCGGCCATCACTCGGAAGAGCGCCTGCAAATCGCCTACTGTGCGAGCCATCGGTCCTGCTGCGCCGAGCCACGAGAATCCACCCTCGCCCGGAGGAAAATGCCCCGTTGCCGAAACACGGCCAGGCGTAGGTTTCAGGCCGCATATCCCGGTGTAGTGCGCAGGAACGCGAATGGACCCGCCACCATCGCTGCCCACACCCGCGGCGGACATGAAGGACGCAATGGCCGCCGATTCTCCGCCACTCGATCCGCCCGCAGTTCGCGTCAGGTCCCACGGATTATTGGTGCGACCATAGAGTGCGTTATCGGTTTCCCACGCCATCAGAAACTCAGGCGTGTTGGTGACGCCCAGCACGATGGCACCAGCCGCTCTTAAGCGGGCGACAAGCGTAGCGTCAGTCGAAGGAACATTACCCTTGCGCAATCGACTTCCCGCTTCGCAACGCATGCCCGCAACATCGATGCAGCTCTTAGATGCTGATAGGAACGCCGTGCAGCGGCCCGACTGAAGTTCCTGCGGAGACTAAGGCGTCGGCGCGACTTCGCCTCTTCACGAGCTTCCTCCGCTCGTATTTGCACGTAAGCATTCAGGACAGGATTCAGCTCTCTCGATCTGCGCAAGATGCGCATCGACCAACTCCAGCACAGTGAATCTGCGCGTGCGAATCCCTTGCGCCATCTCACAGGCCGAAAGCTCGATGATTCCCCTATCACTCATCGTTGTAGCGCCGCTCGGGTGCCCGGTCCTTTCCTTCTTTTGGAAAGGGGCCGGAATGCAGCTATTGCAATCTCGCGACGATCGCCCCGAATGGCTCCAGCTGAATCTCGCCTACATTCACCTGCTCAGGCGCCGCCGGCGAAGCAACAGTGTATTGGCCGAACTTCCCATTACTCCTTTGGAAGCCAGATCCAGGTTTACCTTCTGCGCTGACTTGCTCATGTTCAGCACGACCAGCACATTCTCGCCCTGGTAGCTGCGCAGGTACGCAAGCACATTGGGATCATTCTCGTTTAGCGCAATATATTTCCCGTCGAGCAAGGCTTTGTCGGTGTGGCGCAGCGCTAACACCTTCTGATAATGATTCAGGATCGAGTTTGGATCCGCCTTTTCGGTCACTACATTGTAGGTCTTGTATCGTGGATCAACCGGATTCCACGGCGTTGCCGTGCTGAAACCTGCATTCGCGTCTGCCGACCACTGCATCGGCGTGCGCTCGCCATCGCGACCTTTTTCCTTCGGCCAACCGCGCTGTCCAATCGGATCTTTCACGTCTTCCCTGCGCTTGGGATCGTTGTTCTCCATCCCAAGTTCTTCGCCGTAATAGAGGATGGGCGTGCCACGCAGGGTTAGATACATAGTCGCCAGCAGCTTCGCGATCTGATCGTTGTGCTGGCCGTCACCGTAGCGATCGTATACACGGCGAATGTCGTGATTGCTCACTACATAAATGGGCCAGCCGCCGGCACCGTCGACTGCGGCAATCTGCTTGCGGAAGTCCGGCGCCGAAACTCTGTTCACCATGGTGAACATGAAGTCCATCGGCATCTGCAACTCGTCGGCGTGATCGCCATAATATTGCTTTAACTCCGCCGTATTGTCAGTCCATGTCTCGCCAATCAGTACCGCGTTGTACTCGTTCGCAACCCGACGCAACTCCCTCAACGTGGTGTGCACTTCCGGAAGTTTATCGTTGTACTTGTTGGTTTCATTCGGATCGCCGTAGATGTTCTTCCCGGGCGATACTGGATTATCCGTCAGCGCCGGATCCTCATAAAGCGTGTCCACGGCGTCCAACCGGAAGCCCGCGATGCCGCGCTTGTACCACCAGCGCGTTGCGTCGAACATAGCATTCTTCACTTCCGGGTTATGCCAGTTGAGATCCGGTTGCTGCGCATAAAAGAAGTGGTAGTACCACTGCCCCGTCTTCGGACTGAATTTCCACGCAGGCCCGCCAAACAACGAATTCCAGTTATTCGGAGGAACACCGGGACCCTTCCCGTCACGCCAGATGTACCAGTCACGCTTCGGATTATTGCGCGACGATTCCGACTCCAGGAACCACGGGTGCTGATCTGAGGTGTGGTTCATCACGAAGTCGAGAATGAAGCGAATGTTCTTGTTCTTGCCGTCCGCGATCAGCCGGTCCATATCACCGAGGCTGCCGTAGTCAGGATTGACATTCTCGTAATCGGAAACGTCATAGCCGAAGTCCACCTGCGGCGACGGAAACATCGGCGTCAGCCACACCGCATCCACGCCGAGCCAATGCAGATAATCCAGCTTCGAATCGATGCCATTCAGATCGCCGATGCCATCGTTGTTCGAATCTGCAAAGCTGCGCGGATAAAGCTCGTAGAACACAGCATGCTGCCACCACTGGTGCCCTTCGGCGTCGGTTGCGGCATTGGCAGTAGACGCAGTCGCAGCGTTTACCGGAGCCTTGTCTTCGGCCTTCTTGTTCGTGCAGGAAGAACACAGGAAAAGCGAGAGGATAACTCCAAGTATCGCGACACGCTTAGGCATCGACTCCCCTGGGCACACTAGATGAATTGATATTACCTGAATTGCTGGAGGGATCGGAACAGCGGCGGCCCTCATGGCCTCGATCGGACAGAGTGGTCAGTTGTGGAGCCTAATTCCTCAGCGTACTCCGCGTCCTCTGCGGTGGTATTTCAGCGCTTGATCAGCCACATGGCCCAGCCCGCCACGATCACTCCTCCGATGAAGAGGGAAAAACAATAGAGGCCGTAGCGCAGCATATCCTTGGGCACTTCGCGTTGCGTGATCCCAAACACGACGGAGGCGAATATGGCGAAAACCAATGCCGCCGCAAAATGCGAGAGCTGTATCGGTGAGAGCAGCATTAGCGTTTCTTCCCCAGGGCGATGTGGTGGGCATCAACCGCGGCGATTACATTCAGCAGACCCGCCACGATCATGAACTTCGTTCCATAGTCGGCAGTGGCGCGGAAAATCGCTCCTGAACCCGCATCCAGAGCTCGTGACACGATGTAAAGCCCACCCGCACCCAGGTCCCCGATGAAGCCCAGCATGTCGAGCAGGTCCCCGGTGTTGAAGGCGTATATTTTCCCCTGCATCTTCAGGCCGAGCACAAACATGCAGGTCACGGAGATCATGAGCAGGATGCCGCGAATCCAGCGACCCTGGATGATGTGGCCGGCGCCCGGGATCAACCACCCTACAGCGGGCGCGACTACGGCCATCGTAGGAGAGGCTGGGGTTGCGGGGGGTTGAGCCGCTCGCGCCTTATCGCGCTCGAGAGCTGCTTCCAAGTTCTTTCCGGTAGATGACATTAGATAAGTACGATCTCTTCCTGAATTTTACCCGTTACTTCGGCGGAATGCTCGCGAACCAGCACATTCACTTCGCTGCGCACACCAAATTCCGGCAGATAGACGCCCGGTTCGATCGAGAAACACGAATTCGGCAAAATGCGGCGCACATCGTGGACTTCCAGATTATCCATGTTCGGGCCGTTGCCGTGCACCTCGGTCGCGATGGAATGCCCTGTACGGTGGATGAAATAATCTCCAAACCCTGCCTGCTGAATGGAACCACGCGCAGCGTCGTCCACTTCCCATCCCGCGAGCACTTTTCCCGCCGCGATAGCCGACTTCACCTTCTCCACGCCCGCGTCGCGACCGCGCCGCACAACGTCGAAGACCTCACGCTGACGATCGGAGGGATTGTTCCCCACAAACCCTGTCCAGGTAATGTCGTAATAGACGGCTTCGGGACGATTCTTCTTCGCCCAAACATCGAGCAAAACGAAGTCCCCCTCTTTGATTGGCGCCGAATGCGTTGCCGAAGGCTCGTAGTGAGGATTGCCGCTATTCGCGTTTACTGCCACAATCGGCCCGTCATCTGTGGCAAGGTTCTCCCGCCGGAACGCTTCCTGAAACCACTGCTGGATCGCATGCTCATTGGTACCGCCATTGCGAACGCGGTTGCCGATCTCCTTGAATGCTGCGGCCACGATCTTGTCGATGGCATCGCGCGCCTCAAAGTGACTCTTGATCTGCTCGTCGTTCCACGTCGCTTCAAACTTGCTGACCAGGTCGCCCGAACTGACTACTTCTTTGCCGAAGCTGCGCACTACTTCTATGGTTCCTGCGTCCACCAGCGAAATCACGAAGACGCGATTGTCGGGCGAATACTCCATCGCGATCCGCTTATACGGCGCCAGCATCGACTGCAGCTTGCCGCCAAGCTCCTGCCATCCGGCGTACTCGGTTTTCGTACCGGGGAGCGTATCCAGATGTCCAGCCTCGATCTTATGAACCAGCTTGGCAGGTTCGCCCTGCGCCGGAAGAAGGTAGTACCACCTGCGCGTCACAAAGAGCGAGTCGGAAAGACCGAGCACCCGGTACGCAATGGGATCGCGCCGGTGATGGTCGTAGAAAAGCCACGCGTCAATATTCTGTTCGCGAAGAGCAGCCTGGATCGCTTGAAGATTCATTCGTGTCCACTGACAACGAACTATTCTAGCAGTCGGACAGCACTCGGCATGCAGCAATCAGTGGTCAGGCGCGAGCCGCCCGGGCTTTCTTTGTACCCAGAATCCGAGCGCGCTCAGCCGTAGATAGCTTTTCACACGCAGTCCGCAGTACCAACCGCGGTGCTGACTCGCGGATCGTCATTAAATAAGGAACGGTTCTCTCCGGATCTGCCTTTGCGGCTTCGCGCAAGAGCCATCCCAGGCCCTTCTGGACCATGTCGTCCTTATCTTGTAAGAGCGCATTCGAGACTTTGATGACTTGCTCGAAGCCGATTCGTTTCCGAGCCGAATGGATCATCGCAACGGCGGCCGCTCGCCGATGCCAGCGATCGCGCGACTTAGCCCAGCGAAAAACCGCCTTCGCCCGTGCAGGCTCCTCAAGGATCATGGGGCCAATCAGGCAGTGCACCAGCGTGTCGTGATCGGCCCAACTGCTTACGCGATCAAGCCAGCTCTCGAACAGCTTGAACTCCTTCGCGGAGAAGCCGCCCGTCTGTCCCTCCAGCATCAGCACGGCGAATATTTTCTCTTCCAGCACGCGGCCGGAAAAGAGCTTGTCACACACCCGGATGGCGAAGTCGATGTCATAGTCAGCGACCATCTGCCGCCGGAAACGCACTGCAAGCTTGCGCAGTTCGTCTGTATACCATCCACGGGACGCCACTTCCTCTTTGAAGAACCTTTGCACTTCGACGGAGTGGGGCGCCGATCCGCCATCCTTAATGACGCGTCGAATGAAAGCGGCAATATATGCGGGAGTTTTACGAGCCATGCGCGAAAAAGATACACGGATTTGCGCAGGTCTGCAGTGATCAGAAATGCGCGCGCAACTAAAAAGCTTCGGGTGCCCCCACCCTCGACCCCCGCCTTTGGGTGTGGGTGGGATGGCAATCCTTCCGGTGCCCCATCCTAGCCTTCTGTTGGCTAGGGTGGGATCACGGAAGTTTCACTTCGCCACCTCTGCGGCCAATTCCGTTTTCGCGGTCTTGGGCAGAACAAGCCTGTCGTACAACCACAGCAGCGCCGCTGTGGCCACGCCGACGGCCATCACCGCCCACCATATTCGCGCCGGCTGGTGCGTCACCTCACCAAAGTGATGAACCAGCTTTCCGCCAAACCAGCCACCAACTAGCGACCCGATACCAATCGGCAGGAAGGCGAATCCCATGTAGGTGCCCTGTTGCCCCGGCGGCGCCAGTCGCGATATGTACTCGTAATAACGCGGAGACTGCGTTATCTCGCCGAGCGCTATAACGAACAACGTCACGATCACCATCACCGGCGTGGGATGCACGATCAACAGTACCCACGCCAGGGCCGAGATCAATGTACCCAGCGTGATCGCGCGGAAGGCGGGGATCTTTTGCGTGAGAATGCTGACCACCATCTGCAGGCAGATCACCGTCAGCGGTCCGGTGACCAGCATCAGTTCCGTGTCCATGCTCGAACTAACGTAGTTATGCACGTAGAGCGGCAGGGTGATGAATTCCTGCCAGAACACGATCCAGTAACCGGAAAAGATCAACAGGAACAGCATGAATCGCGGATTCGTGAGTACTGTCCAGAAATTCCGCGCTGCCGCGCCCAAGCTCGTCGCCTGAACTTCTTCCGCGCGTCGCGGTTCCTTGTAGAGCAGCAGTACCGCAAAGAACATCGCGAAGACGCTGAGTGCAGCGACTCGGAAGACGTTTTCGACGCTCATGTGCCGATGAACCCAGGAAGCGACGAACGGTCCGGCCGCGCCACCCACATTCACCAGCGTGTAGTAGATCGAGTAACCGATCGAGCGAACGTTTTCTTTCGAAGCGCGCGCAGTTGTGCCAACCACGCTCGGCTTCACCAGCGCGACGCCCAGAGCTGGCAGCATCAGAACGAATGTGACCAGCACTACTAGCGGGACTGCGTCACGAACCGGCCCCAGCCAGGGTGCGCCAAGCGAGCCGAGCAGAAAATACGAGCAACTCAGGATCAGGTATGCGAGTGAAAGAGCGCGCCGGAATCCCATGCGGTCGGCGAGCGTGCCACCAAACGCCGCGAGAAACCACACTAGCCCGCCGAATAGTCCGGTAAGCGTTCCAACTCTCTCTGTGGGGAATTTCAGAGTCTCGCTTAAGTAGCGTGCCAGCGAGGCAAAAGCTGCATAGTAGGAGAGCCGTTCGAAAAGCTCGCTGACATTCGCGATCCAGAAGGGTCGCTCAAACCCGTTTCGTATGTCGCGCCAGCGCTGCGCAATGCTCAAAGTTTGCCCTCCAGGATTTCAGCAGCTCGCAAGCGCTCTTCAGCTTGCGCAGCACTCACGCCTACCACTCGAATCAATTTGTTGCGGTTGGTTTCGCCGGCGGCAATCGTAACCGAACCACGCGGCACGCGCAAAATCTCGGCGATGAAACGTATGCAGGCGGCATTTGCTTTGCCATCGACCGGCGGGGCATTCAGCGCCATTTTCAGTGAGTCGCCAACTTCGCCGGTGATCGCGTCCTTCTTCGCCCGCGGATGGACTTTGACGGCGAACGTCACGGCACCTGCGCTCTCTCGGATCGGAATCATTCTTTTCTCGGCCGCACCCCAAAGATCGCCGTACCCACCCGCACGCACGTTGATCCTTCTTCAATCGCCACTTCAAAATCGTGCGACATCCCCATCGACAGCACGTCGAGCCGAACGCCTTGCTGTTTCGCCACTTCGTCGCGCAACTCGCGCAGTTTGCGAAAATACGGACGCGCGCCTTCCGGGTCGTCTGTAAACGGAGGCACGGTCATGAGGCCGCGGAATTCGAGATTCGCCAGGGACGGCGCAGCCGAAAGAATCGCGCTAATCTCATCCACGCTCGGAGCGACTCCAGTCTTCGCGTCTTCTCCGCCGACGTTCACTTCGATCAGCACGGGCAGCTTCTTCCCCAACTTTTCTGCCGCAACGTTCAAGCGCTCGGCCAGCTTCAACGAATCCACTGAATCGACCGCCTGAAACAACTCCGCTGCCTTGCTTGCCTTGTTCGATTGCAGGTGTCCGATCAAGTGCATCTCGAGTCCAGCCAGATCAGCCACCTTGGGTGCCTTCTCGCCGAACTCCTGCACACGATTCTCGCCGAACAACCGCTGCCCTGCCGCATACGCCTCACGAATCGCGTCCGCCGGAAACGTCTTACACACGCCCATCAGCGCAACATCTGCCTCGCTTCGTCCCGAGCGCCTGACCGCTGCCGCTACGCGCTCGCGCACCCGCGCCAGATTCTCTGCAATCGACATGCGTTTATGATAGCGCGCGCTTACGATTCGTCCGCTTCCAATACAGATAGCCGGGCACGCCGATCAACATCAGCACGCTGCCAGCGAGCGATTCGCGCGGCCGCTCGATCAGCGCGTTGATCGCCCATCCTCCAATCAGCACAATGTAAATCAGAGGAAGCCAGGGATAACCCGTGCACAAATACGGTCGCGGCCGGTTGGGCTGCTTCCTGCGGAGCACGAATACTGCCGCCACCGTCACAACGTACGAAATCATCAGCCCGAACATGGTGTAGGTGAACAGCTGGACATACGTTCCGCTGATGGCAATCGCCGCGCTCAGCACTCCTTGCGCTATCAGCGCGAATGCCGGCGTTCTCCACTTTGGATGAACGCCCCCCATCTTCTGGAAGAACAGTCCGTCACGTCCCATGGCATAACTCACGCGCGCTCCGGCCATGATGTTGCTGGAAAGCGCACCGAAACACGACAATGCAATTACCGCCGACAACCAGAACGCGACTCTCGGCGAGAACAACACGCTCGCCGCCGATTGCGCCACCACCTCGGATTTCGCAATTCCAGTCACCGCCAGCGCATATAGATAGACCGCGTTGATCGTGATATACAGCGCCGCAATCAGTGCCATGCCGATCATCAGAGATCGCGGCAGATTCCGCTGCGGATCGCGAATCTCGCCGCCGAGCCACGATGCGTAGATCCATCCGTCGTATGACCAGAACACACCGATGAACGCCACTCCCATCACGCTCATGAACGGATAGAAGCCGTGCGCAAACGCACCCTTGAATCCAGCGCCCGAAAAATGGCTCCAGTCGCCATGTCCGAACAAAAACCCGAGGCCAATGAATGCCGCCAGCGCCGCGAACTTCATCCACGTCGCGACGTTCTGCAGCACCGTTGCGCGTCGCAGGCCCACCACGTTCAGAATCGTCAGCGCGGCGATCGCCGTCAGTGCGACCACATCACCGCGCGTGAACAGCCAGTCGCTTCGCACCCAATGTCCCGCGCGGAAACTGATTCCGGCAACATGCCCGAGCACGTGATCCCCTGCCAGCCCCGGCACGGCTACACCAAAGAATTGTGCGAATCCCACACTGTTCGCGGCGATGCCGCCGCTGCTCCCCGCGACGAACATGATCCAGCCATACAGGAATGCAATGAACTCACCGTACGCTTCGCGCAGGTAGACGTACTGCCCACCCGCTTCCGGGAACATCGCGCCCAACTCGGCGAAGGCAAAGCACGCCAGCAACGACACGCCTGCTCCAGCTATCCACACCAGGAGGAACAAAATCGGCGAGGGCAGCTGGGAAGCAACATCCTGCGAGGTCAGGAAGATTCCGCCACCGATCACGCCGCCTACGATCAGCAGCACCGCGTCGGTCAGCGACATCACCCGCAGCAGCGAGCGCTCTTGCTCCGGACGAGCGCCTCCCTGGCGATCGGCGCCGGTTATTGCAGTCTCATGCATCGACAAACAGCCTTGATTGGAAGGAATAAGGAAGACAAGGTGACGGGAGCCTAATTCAGCGTGTGGGCAGCGTCAAGCGGACGATGCCTGCCGACCCTTAGTTCTACCGGAAGGACACGGCCTAAAGCCGCTGTCCGCCGGGCATCTGGTTAGAGCACACAACGGTCCATAGACTGCTCGCATGGCATCTCAGGCAAATATGCAGGCCAACATCTGGTCCGGCGAGCCGGCGTCTTATCCGGTCGTCGCGGTTGGGCCTGTTCGTAAAAGAACTCCGATCGAACACATGTCCTGGTCGCGCCGCATCAAGACAGAGGAACGCATCGGATCGCTGATCGCTTCGGCTGGATTGATCTGGTGCGCGCAGGTACTTACCGTCGACATTCACGACATGTTCAGTCTCACGAGAACACCCGGTCCGCTGGAAGTCTGCGCGATTGGCATTCTCATCTGGCTGCATGCCAAATGGCGGCGCTCGGTAAAGATCTAAATCTCAAGCAAGACGATCGACAGGAATCGGCGCCGGCTCAGGCTGTTCGGCATCGGCGCGTACCATGATCCCGCCCAACTCCAATCGATAATTCTCGCCGCGCCAAACGATCGTGCGTCCAAGATAGCTGGCCGCCCAGAAGCAGAAGCCCATAAAATCGCGCACCGGGTAGAACCAGCAATAGAGGATCGCATTCGGATCGCGAACCACGCCCCAGCCGGCCGCAAGAGCCAACACCACACGATTTGCAACGGCGTACCCAAGCAGCCCTAAGGCCAGCATTGGATTGTGCAGCGAATTCGCAGCATAGAAACCAAGCAGTCCAAACGGCATCGCGAAGGTCAGCGCCGTCCCCAAGTGGCCCTTGGGACGCGAGAAGCGCGTGCTCTTCATCCATCGCACCTGATGCAGCCACGAAGCCACAAATGAGCGATTGAGGACGATGTGTTCAATCACGTAGTCGGAGAGAACAACCTTGTATCCGAACTCGGCAATTCGATTTCCCAGCAGATAATCATCGGAACAATATTCCGCCAGTGCGCCAATCCCACCGGTCTGTTCCACCACCTCGCGGCGGGTGGCCATGGTCGGACCAAGCGTGAACTTCATGCCTTCCAGAAGTTCCGCCGCCATCACTCCGGCCGTCATCTCCACCGACATCCCCAGGGCCTCGAGTCGCGACCAGATGCTTCCTGTCGGCACTCCGCGATAAAGGCACGTAACCGCGCCCACTTGCGGATCCAGCAACGGACGTACGACTTCGTGAATGTAGTTCGGCTCAACGTGAACGTCGCTGTCGCTGAAGATGAAGTAATCGGACGTGCTCGCCTCGATCATTTTCTCGAGCGAGCAGACTTTGGCGTTCGGGTGATTCGGCTCGCCGGAGAATACTACCTTCGCATCGACCCACGGATATCGTCTCTGCAGGCTCTCCACTACGCTCAGCGCAGGGTCGGCCGAGTCACGCGTGCCAAAGATGATTTCGAAATTCGGATACTCCTGCGCGAAGAAGCTTTCCAGGCTACGCTTGAGTTGCGGCTCCATACCACACAGCGGTTTCAGCAGCGTAACTCTGGGCCAGCAGGTAGATTCGGGAGATTCACTGCGACGCATGCGCCAGCGAAAGCGCACGATAGAGATGAGCGTAAGAATCAGAAAAACCGTGCAACTGATAAGTCCAACCAGTGCGACGGACAAAAATACTCGGTCAAGCATTCAGGGCCACTTATGAGAACAGTAGGATGACGCCGTATAAGTCTACCCCTTCCAGCGGCTTAGGGCGACCCTGTGCTGATCATGTTTGCGGGAAAGGTATCGTCCGCTGCAATGGCCGATGTTTCCACGCAAGTTATTGAGTTTGCTATGGTTTCGTGAGCTTTGGCCTCGCGAAGCGTTACCTTTGGAAACACCTGTAACTCGCCGCCTGCCATTTTCCTCAACGCCCCGGCGACATCCTCATCGATTACATGCAGCTTTCCCTGCTCGAAGCGCAAAAGCACGTCGCAACTTTCCAGCGTGCTCAAACGATGCGCGATCATGAAACTCGTCCGGCCGGACATTAGCTCACGCGTCGCGGCAATCACTGTGGCTTCCGTTTTCAGATCCACAGCACTGGTCGGCTCGTCCAGGATCAGCATCGGCGAGTTACGTAGAAATGCACGCGCAATCGCCACCCGCTGGCGCTCACCGCCGGAGAGACGCGCGCCTCGGTCTCCAACTTCATTTTCGTACTGATCCGGCAGCCGTTCGATGAAGTCGTGAGCATTCGCCGCGACTGCGGCCGCAACAACCTCTTGCTCTTGCGCGCTCGGACGCGCAAACGCGATGTTCTCCGCGATGCTGGCCGAAAACAGCACTGGTTCTTGCGGAACAATCGCGAACTGATTTCGCAGATCCTGCAACCGGTACTCGCGCAGATCGACGCCATCCAGCAGAATTCTTCCGCCCGTCGGATCGTAGAAGCGCAGCAGCAGGCTGACGAGCGTGCTCTTCCCCGAGCCCGTGGGACCCACGATACCTACGCGTCGCCCGGGTTCGATCACAAATGAAACATCTTCGAATACGCGATGCCCGTTCGGATATGCGAACGAAACGCTCTGGAACTCAATGCGCCCCGCCGCTTTTCCGATTGCGATCGCCGTCGACGATTGCAGCGGCTCCTCCGCTTCGTCGAGCAGCATCAGCGCGCGCTCCACGCTCACCATCCACGACTGCAATTCCGGCAGCTTGGTGCTCATGGTTCGCAGCGGCTCATACAACTGGCTCATATAAGCCATCACGATGAGCAACTCGCCCAGGGTCAGCACTCCGGAACGCACATGCAGCGCGCCCACCAATAGAGCAGCGCCGGTGCCCACCGCAATCAGCAAACCAGTGCGCGCAGTGATAGCCCGCTTGCACGAACGCCAACCGGATCTGTCCCCACATGCGCTGGCTCGATCGCGTAACAAAGCGTATATCCTCGTCGCGCTCGCGCCCGAAGGCCTTCACCAGCCGCATCGATCCCAGTACTTCTTCCAGCACCGACATGGCGCTGCTGTCCATCTCTTTCACGTCGTGCCAGCCGTCGTGCACTTTGCGGCTCGATGCGCGTGCCAGCCAGAACAGTGGCGGCGAGAGCGCGAACGCAATCAAGGACAGTTTCCAGTCCATGCGCCACGTCACCAACGCCATTCCGATGAAAGCAAAAGCGGAGCTGACGAACGGCAGAAATCCCTGGATCGTGATCAGCTGAATCGAGGGCGCGTCGTGCTGGATGCGATAGACGGTATCGCTCGTACCTTTGCGATCATGAAACGCCAAATTCAGCCGCTGCACGTGAGCGAACAGCCGGGCGCGAAACTCCATCACCAGCTTTTCCCCGGTGTAGGTTTGCAGCAACCAGCTCGCGAGCGACTGCAATTGCATCAGCAGCCCGATCGCCAGCAGTGTGCCCGCAGCCAGCACCAGCATCATCCCGCTCGACTGCGTGATCCACGCGGGAATCCACGGCTGCATGACTCTTGGCAAAGGCTGCTTGCCAATCACATTGTCGACAACGAGTTTCAGAGGTAGGGGCAGCAGCAGAGCGAACGGAGTGGAGAGCAGAGTGAGGAAGAGTATGCCTGCCAGATGCGGCCAGCACGGTCGCGCCTGTTGCCAAACTCGCGCCAGAACACCGGGCTTTTTGGACCCATCGACGCGCTTCTGGCTCGGCCGCCGGGAATGATCGCGGCGGTCGACTCCTATATGCGTCCAGATGCTGGGACCGGTAGACAATGGCGCTCCAATTCGTCCCGGCACAACAGTCCTCGACGGCTCAGCGATTGCCGCAAAGAGGCCATTTGATGAAGGGCGAAGCTAATCCTAGGGCGCATCAGTAGGCCATTCAATCAAGGGAAAACATTAGAACCAGGCCAGCACCTCACTGCGGAGTACGCCGCAAGCCCAAAACAACTTGACATGAGATATAGTGTTATAGTTAAGTATAACAGTAGCTGTCTGGCTGGCTTCTTGGTCTGGGGAGACGTCGTCCCGACAAATGGCTCCAGCCTCGATAGCAAAAAGAAATGACCTCCTGAAGGAGAATCACCATGAAGCCTCTTCGTTTTGTCCTCTCCGTTGTTTTGCTGGCGTTAGCCACCGGGGCTTTCGCTCAGAACCATGACATGCCGAAACCAGCCGCGGCGAAATCCGATGCGCAGATCTCTTTCGACACCATCAAGACCCTGGCAGGCAGTTGGGAAGGACCAGTCACGGTCGACCCTCCGCAGCCCCAGTGGGACGCCAAGCCCTTGCATGTCACGATGCGGGTAACATCCCGCGGAAATGCGCTCGTGCACGAGTTACAGGAAGCCAATACGCCTTTGGATCCGACGAAGTACGACCATCCGGTCACCATGCTCTACCTGGATAGCGATCACCTCACGCTGATTCACTATTGCGACGCCGGCAATCGTCCACGGATGGTCGCTCGAAAGTCGCCGGACGGAAAGACGATCGAATTTGACTTCGTCGACATGTCCGGTGGAACGCAGTACGGACACATGCATCATGCCGTCTTCACGGCCATCGATGCCAATCACCATACCGAGGACTGGACCTATATGATGCCAGGGGACAAGCCAGTTCGCGCGCACTTCGACCTGCAGCGGACAAAATGACAGGAACATGTCTCCGGCAAGGAGCTATCTGGGAACCTGATGGACCGTGAGTGGAACGACAGTCAGCCGATTTACCGCCAGCTTCGCGACCGCGTGGTCGCGATGATACTCGACGGTGTTCTCAAGGAAGGCGATCCTCTGCCCTCCGTGCGCACGGTCGCGGCTGAATACCGGGTCAACCCGCTCACGGTTCTCAAGGGCTATCAACAACTGGTGGACGAGGGCTTGGTCGAGACCAAACGTGGTCGCGGCATGTTCATCAATGCCGGAGCGCGCAGTTTGTTGCTGCGGGGCGAACGCCAGAAGTTTCTTGCCGAAGAATGGCCCAGGATTCGCGAAACCATTCAACGCCTCGGCCTGACTGCAGAAGACCTCCTCGACGGCACGAACCCGCAATCCTCTTCAAAGGACACGCAGCCAAAACCCTCCGGGGCAAATTCCCCCAAGAAGGAGCGCTGAAGATCATGGCATGCATAGAAGCTCGCGGTCTCCGCAAAGCTTTCGGCACAACCATTGCGCTGGACGGCATCAATTTGCGGGTGGAAGAGGGCCGCATCCTCGGGCTGATCGGCCCCAACGGCGCCGGCAAAACCACCGCATTGAACGCGATTCTCGGACTCACCGCCTATCAGGGAGAGTTGAACGTGCTCGGGCGCGATCCGTGGAGCCAGCGTGATCAGCTGATGCGGGATGTCTGCTTCATTGCCGATGTCGCTGTGTTGCCGCGCTGGATGCGCGTTTCGCAGGCGCTCGACTACGTCGCCGGAGTTCATCCGCGATTCGATCGCACGAAGGCCGAAAGTTTTCTTGCGAAAACCAGCATCGGTCGCACCGCAAAGATCAGAACGTTGTCGAAGGGCATGGTGACGCAGCTGCACCTCGCTCTCGTGATGGCCATCGACGCGAAATTGCTGGTGCTCGACGAACCGACCCTTGGACTCGATATTCTTTTCCGCAAGCAGTTCTACGATTCCCTGCTCAATGACTACTTCGATCGCAGCCGCACCATCCTCGTGACCACGCACCAGGTGGAAGAAATTCAGAACGTGCTCACCGATGTCATGTTCATCAACCGCGGCCGCATCGTTTTCGATAGCAGCATGGAGCAGGTGGAGTCGCGCTATTCGGAAGTTCTGGTGCATCCTGAGCAACTCACCGCCGCACGCGCGCTTAAGCCTATCTACGAACGCCAGGGATTCGGTCGCAGCATTTTGCTCTTCGATCAAGCTGATCGTCAGCAGCTTGCGGCGTTCGGTGAAGTGCGCACCCCCAGCATTGTCGACTTGTTCGTCGCCGTCATGAGCAATCAATCACCAGGAGCGGCCGTATGAATACTCAATCGAGTGCCGTGCCCGAGTCATTCGGCCGGCAGGAAGTCACGCCAGTGCTTACCTCGGCGACTCGGCCGTTGTACTGGTCGATACGACGCGAGTTGTGGGAGTTCCGTTCGATCTATCTTGCTCCGTTGACTGTGGCTGCTATAGCGTTGCTCGCGTTCATGGTCAGCTCATTCCTGGGAATCTGGGAAGTGACGCTTAGAGTTAATCCTCAGTCTTCAACGGCCATCGAGCCTTACAACTTCGTCGCGCTTCTGCTCATGGGGACTACGTTCATTGTCGCGATCTATTATTGTCTCGACTCCCTGCATGGGGAGCGTCGCGATCGCAGCATCCTCTTCTGGAAGTCACTGCCTGTTTCCGATGCGATGACCGTCCTCTCGAAGGCCGCCATTCCACTCGTGGTTCTGCCGCTGCTCACCTTTGCAGTCACTGCCATTACTCAATCGATCATGCTGCTCTGGGGTACCGTCGTCGTGTCGATCGGTGGCCACAGTGTCGCGTCATTGTGGGATCATGTGCCGCTGTTCCAGACGTGGGGAATGCTTCTCTATCATCTTGTAGCTGTCCATTCGCTCTGGTACGCACCGTTCTATGGCTGGTGCTTTTTCGTTTCCGCGTGGGCGCGACGAGCGCCATTCTTGTGGGCGGTGTTACCGCCTCTCGCGATCGGGTTCTTCGAGAGAATCGCCTTTCACACCTCGCATTTCGCTTCCATGCTTTCGCACCGCTTCTCCGGCGGCCACGAAAGTGCTCCCTTTCCGGCAAGCAGCATGTCGTTAATGCACCTCAACGTCGGGCAATTTCTAATCAGTCCGGGTCTGTGGATAGGCTTGGCGATTACAGCGGCATTTCTCGCGGCAGCAGTCCAGCTACGCCGATATCGAGGACCGATATAAGTTGGGTTTCAGTAGTATCGAACACTGGCGACGGGAAGCTTCACTCGTACCGCAGCGCCTCTACCGGATCCATCTTCGAAGCTCTTTGTGCCGGGAACCACGCGCTGATCAGTCCCACAAACATCAGGATGATCGTCGACAGGATCACTGTCTGTCCCGAGATCTGCAGATGGATATCCGCCTTGCCTGAAGTGTCTTCGTAGAGCGGTCCCAGGAGCGGCAGCGTGCCCACCGACAGCGCGATCAAATACGACAGCCCAATTCCGATCGCCCCACCGATCAGTGCCAGCACCAGCGCTTCAGCCAGGAATTGCAATCGTATGTAACTCTTCTTGGCGCCCAGCGCCATGCGCAAGCCAATCTCGCGCGTGCGCTCGTCCACCGACACCAGCATGATATTCATCAGTCCCACGCCGCCGATTCCCAATGTGAGCGCACCAATGAACATCAACAGCATCTCCAGACCGATCGTGATGCCGTCTATTACGGGACGAAATTCCTCGCGCCCGAACATCTGGATCGCTTTCTCGTCCGTTGGCGAGAATTGTTGACGCTCCGCAATCTCGGCGCGAACGTCTTTCATCGCCTTCTTTTCGAACAGCGGGGTCACCGGCTCGAAGACCAGCACGCTCGCGTAACGCGTGTCCCACAAATCGCTGGCAGCGGAATACGGAATGAATGCCGATTCGTCATCGCTGGTGAAGTAGTTGCTGAGCTGCATCTTCCGATCCATCACGCCAATAACGGTGAACCGGACGCCATCGATCCTTACCTCTTCGCCTGTCGCAGGTCTGCCCTTGAACAGCTTGTGATAAAGCCGCTCACCGATGAACACCACACGCCGGCGCTCCACCATGTCCGACGCGTTGATCCATCGGCCCACGCTGGGGACTTCGTTGCGCATCTCTCCATACACCGGGCACACGCCACGAATCGCGGTATTCGCCATCGTGTCCTGGTAGCTGATCGTTTTCCAGCGCACCGACTCCAGGCAAACGTTCTTCACCACGCTCACGTTCGAGCGGATCAGGTCAACATCCTCCTGCTCGAAGTGCACTACCTTGCCCGCGCGCTGTCCGCCCGGTTGTTCGCTCGTCGCCTGTGGCCAGCAGACCACCGCGTCGCGCCCGAATGCCTCGAATGCAGTCACCAGCACATTGCGGAATCCATCGCCATACGAGATTAGCAGCGTGACGGCCGCAATTCCCCACACGATCCCGAGCATCGTTAGTACGCTGCGGACCCGGCTACGCTGTAGTGCGATCCAGGCCTCCTTCACGATCTCTTTGATCATGCCCATGCGCTAGCCACCCGCCTCGTATCGCAGCGCTTCAATCGGATCCACCGATGCCGCTCTTCGCGCGGGATAAATCGCCGACCCGAGCGCGACAATGCCCAGCAAACCTGCCGCGAGCAATCCGGAACTCCAGGTGGGAATTAGCCCAGCAAAGAATGCCGGCATAGGCAACAGGTTCACCAGCGCGCAGAAGCCGAACGCAAGCCCTAGCCCGATCGCTCCGCTGATGAAGACCACCAGCACCGTCTCAGTCACGAACTGCATGATGATCGCTTTCGATGCCGCGCCCACCGCCTTGCGCACGCCAATTTCTCGCGTACGTTCGCGCACGGCCACCAGCATTACGTTCATCACACCGAGGCCGCCCAGGAACAGCGTCGTAATTCCCACCGCGCCCAGGAAGTACTTCATGCCGTCGGTCATCTGCTCAAAAGCTTTTGCCTCTTCGATGGTGTCCCAGATGGGCACGGCCTCTTTGTCAGTGGGATCAAAGTTATGAATCTTCGCGAGCACGGCTCGCGTCTCTGATTTGCACGCCTCATGCTGCTGCACCGACTTCGGCACCACCAGCATTTGATCGAGTGTGTGCGCCGTCGCTGGAGGTTTGTTGGGGAAGTCGCGTTCCATCACCGCAAACGGTACGAACAGTTTGTTTACATCGAAACCGTCATAGCTCGAGTCCTGATCCTTCTTCTTGCTCACGCCAATCACAGTGAACGGAAAGCCGCCAACTTCAACCGTCTCGCCGAGTGCCGGACGATAAGCGAACAACTGCTTCTTCGCCTCTGCTCCCAGCACCACTACGCGTTGGGCTTCGCGCTGATCTTCCCACGTGTAAAAGCGGCCCTCGGCAATATCGATGCTGCGAACGTCGCCATACGGAGGCAACGATCCCGTCACGATCAGGCTTGCGGAATTAAATCGGCTTACGATACGAATATCTTTCTGCTCGATCTCCGGCAGCGCGTACTTGCAGTCGGGGGCATCACTCTCGATCAGAGCAGCATCGGTATCTTCGTAGCGAATCTTGCGACCCGCTCTCAGGCCGCCGGCTTGCGTGCTCGTCGTTCCGGCAAAGACAATCATGATGTCTTTGCCCAGCGTGGCCGCCACTTTTGCCTGGCCTTCGCGCAATCCTTCTCCGGCCGCGACCATCAGCACCATGGAAACGATGCCCCACGCGATGCCAAACATGGTGAGTGCCGTGCGCAGCTTGTGCGCCATCAGGGTTCGATATACATCGACAATCAGATCGCGGAAAACCATACGGGCCTGTTATTTTGACGTATCCGGGCGCAGGACGATAGCCATCCCCACCCTACTTCTCTCTACGAATTACGACGAAAAAAGGTTCCCCTGATCAACCCTCAGATTCAGCTTGGCCGCGGCTTATGCGGGCAACTCGCAGTGTTCAGGCAACTTTCCGCCAGCTGCAGCCGCTCCACTGGACGGCCATTCACGATGTGCGACGTCACAATTTCTTCCACATCGGCCGCATCCACAAAACCGTACCAGACCGCCTCCGGGTACACCACCACCGTAGGCCCGTGCTCGCATTGATCCAGGCACCCGGATTTATTCGCGCGTACTTCGGCGCGCACTCCGGCCTCAGCCAGCTTCTTCTTGAAAATTTTCTGGAGATTGCCTTCCCCGCTCGGATCGCACGATCCCCGCGGATGCCCCTCGGGCCGCTGGTTAGAACATATAAAGATGTGGTGCAGAAACTTCGCCATGCAGAAGTTATAACAGCAACTGTGCCAGGATGATCTTCGTGATCATCGCAACGGGATAAATGCTGGCGTAAGCGATGCTGGGCTCATCCGAACGGCTCGCCTCGTCGGCGAATGCCACGCACGCCATCTGCGTCTGAATGCCGGAGCTCAATCCCATCAGGTAATCGAACGGAATCTTCATCCATTTGTAGCCGGCCACCAGCACGATCACATGCACCACTACGGTGATCACCGCTCCCGCGAGCAGCAACCGCAGACCGCTGGTGCGGACCGTGTCAGCGAAGTTGTATCCGGCATTCGTACCCACGCCTGCGAGGAAGAGTACCGACCCAATCTGCCGCAGTGTCAGATTCGCGCTCGCTGGCATCACCCACGTAATCGATCCGGTGCGCTCCAATCTTCCCAGCACCATCGCCACCAGCAGCGGACCGCCCGCCAATCCCAATCTCAGCACCTGGCCGCCAGGTATTGGAATCGGAAACATTCCCGCCAACACGCCCAGCACCAGGCCAATCGCCGCGGATCCGAACTGTGCTTCCGCCGTGCCGCGAATCGAATCGCCGAAAAATTGCGACATTGCCGGAAAGTTCTCGCGCTCGGTCACCACGCGCACGCTGTCTCCATATTCCAGTCGCGTGTCATGCGTGGGAATCAGCTCCACATCGCCTCGCCGTATGCGCGTGATGTTCGCATCCAGCGGCATCTTCAGTTCGCCCACTCGTTTTCCGACCACTGCCCGGCTCGACACCAGGAAGCGCCGGTTATCCAGCCGCGTGCGATCCAGTTCGATTTGCGATTCGGTCTCCGCGCCGAACATCAGTCCAGCGCGTTCCAGTCCTTCTTCTCCGCCCACCACCGCCAGCAGGTCGCCAAGTTGCAGCACGGTTTCGTCGCTCGGCAGCTCCGGCAGCGCATCGCCGCGCTGTATGCGGCTGATCACGAATCCCGGCTCTTTATGGTGCCGCATGATTTCCTGCAACGTGCGACCCACGGCTCCCGGATTCTCCACCACGAAATCGCGTATACGAATCTCCGGCGTGCGCCCGCCTTCCTTCATCTGCACCCGCCACACTTTGCGCGCGATCTGGAACAGCAGCAGCACACCAATCACGCCAATCGGATACGTCAGTCCATACGCCACCACCGGCTCGTTTGCACTCGCTTGCGCCTGTTCCGGCGGCAAAGCCTTCGTCAGATCCTTTACGCGATCGCGCACCGCCGCCAGCGTCGGAGTGCTGGTCAGCGAACCGGCGTACATGCCCGCCGCTTTCGGTCCGGTCAGATGCAGGATGCGCGCCGCTCCCATCGTCATCAGGAAGCCGATCGCCAGCACAGTCACCGCCAGCAGCGTGTCGCGCGAGCCTTTTTTGCGGAACGATGCGAAGAACGCCGGCCCCGACTGGATCCCCAGCGTGTACACAAAAAGGATCAGCCCCAGGCTCGCCACTGCTTCCGGGATGTGAATGTCCGGATTGAGCGCGCCTACCGCAATCCCCATGAACAGCACGCCCGCCACTCCCAGCCGGAAGCTGAACAGATTCAGTTCGCCCAGCAGGTACCCCAATCCGATCACCACGAACAATGTAAGGATCGGGTTCTGCGCGAGTTCGGAACCGATGCTATGGAACATAGGAGATGAGTCGCCGCAACAGATTCGGCTACTGCCGCACGGCAAGAAGAATGAGGCATCAGGATAGCAGAGGAATTTCGCGGGTTCTGTGATGTGGTGAGCTGTTGATTGTGTGGCGCGGACATTCCTGTCCGCGGCCTTTGCCTTTGATTTTCTCGCGGAAGCTGGGATAGCTGACAGCCGATAGCTGATAGCCGACAACGCCTATCTCTGACTACTGGATACTTGCTACTGCTTTTGCCTTCTCACTTCTGCCTTACTAACCACTAGCCACTAGCCACTGTTTCACAGCATCGCTGCCACTCTTCCCGCGAACGCCGGTTGTTGCAGACGCGCCAGCAATCCCGCCGCCTCGGTCAGTTGACGATATCTTTCCGCCACCGGCTCGAGTTCCGTCGAGAACTGCGGTATGAGCAACTCGCCGTACAGCTTCGCCTGTACCTGCATCGCCAGCAGACGCATGCGCAGGCCATTATTCACCAGCGCCTGCGCGGCCTGCGCCACCTGCGGGTCCGGACTGCTTCGCGCCGCTTCGCCCAACCGCATCAGCACCTGCGCATTGTGCGCCAGGCGTTTTACATATTCCAGCGTCGCCCGCAGCCGCTCCCGCCGTAACCGGCGATACTCGGCCAGTGGCAATCGTTCTTTTAGAAATCTATCCTGGCTTGCGTCCAGAAGATTACTGAAGGCCGCGAAGTCTACTGGCTGGGTTTGTCCTGCCAGGTCTTCGAGATTCCGTACCAGGATCCGCTCGCGGCGAAAATTCCAGTACAGAAACAGAATTGCGATGACCGCGACTACGGCTACAAGCGTTATCAAACCGTTACTCCAACTCTGATTCTTTCAAACCAGCTGCACCGGACGCGTAAATCGATTTTGTCCGGCCACATCTTACAGCCCCAATGATCGCCGATAACTGCCGTGCAACTCAAAAAATAAAATTCTAGCCCCGAAAAATGGAATACCGAAATAGGGCGTCTTCCCGATTCCCGCTATGGGACTGGATTTTCATGCGGTAGGCCCTAAAGTCCAACCATTAGACGCGGAATCGGCTCGCGGGGATTATTTAGAAACAGGCTGGTCGTCGTTTTCTTCTTCTTCGACGTCGGTTTTCTTGGCAGTCTTGGGCCGCAGCAGTTCTTCCAACTTCTCGTTCCACTTCGCGATGTCGTTATAAGGGATCACCTGTGTGGGCTCGGCGATCTTTTGAGGTTGGAGGATGTACCACGACCAAATCGCGATCGCGACGATATAGGCCAATGGCCCAAGAAGAGAAACCATCCTCAGAACAGGTAGGCCGTATTCCACTCTGATCGCACTGAGAATCAAATCCACAATCGCATAGGTCCCATATCCCAGGGCTATGCCGAATGAATAAGTGCGCCAGCCAAGTCCTAGGGCGCGCGCTGTAGCAAACAAAAGCACTAGCAGTCCCACTTGTACCGCCCGCAGCCCGAGTTGCGACAGGTTAATAACCTGTACAAAGCGGTATGTTTCAGCTCCCGATCCGAAGACAACTGTTGCTATTGCAAAAAGACCCAATGAAACAATTGCATATAAATAGAGCTTCCCACCAAGCTCTCTCAAAGCTTCATAGGGTTTTAGAACAGAGCCAAAAACCTCGTAAATCACGCATAAGGCGAGCGTGATACTAAAGAGTTCCGCAATGTAAAAAGTATAAAAATAGGTCAGATCAGAGACTTTAATCGCAAACTCAACAGTCCCAATTGCCGTTACAAGGATCTGAAATAAGGTATACGAGAAAAACCAGCGCAGATCCTTCAAAAGCTCGCGACGCACTATCGCAACCAGAATCGCTAGTTGCAAAACTACCGGGAGGAGGCCAATTATGTATTCTTTGAGTCCGACTTCTGAAACAGGCATAAGGCTGGCAAAAGACTAGTCGTTCTTCCTCCAACCCACAAATACTATGTGACGTACATGTAAGGCGGGTGGCTGTCGAAGATCAAGACGTTATACTCGCCGGAGCACGGGCGGGTGGCCCAGGTTCGCGTCCTTCCTTTGGACGCTAACCTGGGTTAAGGAAATTCGGCCCGCCTCTGGCGGGCCAGATGCGAACTACGCGGCCTTCCGCTTCAGCAGTTCCTCCAACTTTTCATTCCACTTCGCGATGTCATTGTAAGGAATTACGCGAATCGGCTGCGCAATCCTCTTGGGTAGCAAGACGTAGCAGGCCCAAATAAAGATCATCACGTTGTATGCAAGACCGTTCAGTATCGATTGCGGTTTCCAAAACTGATCGCCATAGTGCGTTCTCAGTGACCACAACACCAGGTCTACAATTGCGAAGGTCCCAAAGCCCAACGCGAGTCCGAAGGAGTAGCTTCGCCACGCAAGCCCCAACGAGCTAGACAATACAAATAGCAGCAGGAGCAAGCCGGCCTGAACCACGGTGAGACTCCGCTCTAGCATATTCATCGATTGTGTAAGTCGATCAGCCGGCATTCCCGATCCATACAAGACCCAAAGTGCGGCTATTCCGAAGAGAACTAGCATTGCGATCACGAACAATACTCTCCAAATTCGCCGCAGGGCATCATAAGGCTCCAACACGATTTTGAAGATTTCGTAGATCACTACAAACGTCAGGCCAATGCTGAACATCTGCAATGGATAGTAGGTGTACGCGTAATGGAGGCTCGAAACGTGCAGAGCCAGTGCTACATACGTGATGACAATCGCTGCTACCTGATAAACCGTGTAGGTTGTAAAGATTGGAAACTGACGAAGAAGTCCTCGCCGAAGAATTACTGCCGCAATCACTAGCTGCAGGACAGCGGGGACGAGACCCAATAAATACTCTTCCAAGGCGATGTGCATGGGCTGAACAGAGATTATCTCCTTCCCATTCAGCCCACAACCGTATTGCGCCGCGTCGATGACTACCGCGCCGAATCCACCATCGTCACCTTTGGGTCCGGAGGCGGAATCGGCATAGGCTGGTGGCCCAGGTTCGCGCCCTTCCTTTGGACGCCAACCTGGGTTCAGGAAATTCAGCCTGCCTCTGGCGGGCCAGACGCGAACTACGCGGCCTTCCGCTTCAGCAGTTCTTCCAGTTTCTCGTTCCACTTCGCGATGTCGTTATAAGGAATAACCCGTATCGGTTGGGCAATTTCCCGGCGCTGCACTAGATATCGAAGCCAGATAAGGCAAGCTAAGATGAAACTGATGGCACTGCACCATGAGTTCACGGGGAGACTGAAATCTACATACTTCAAGCGCAAGATCACTAGTACGAGTTGGATGCTTGCGTAGACGCCATAAGCCATTGCAATACCAAACGCATTACTTCGCCAGCTGAGCCCTAATGACTTTGACATAACAAATAACAATAACAATAACCCGACTTGAACGATTCTCAGACTGCGCTCGGAATAAAACACAATTCTGAACAAACGACCGCCCTCTGACGCCGGCCCAAAGATCAGGAAGAGAATCCCGATCAGGAGCAGAACCGCGCCGGAGCAAAAGAATATCTTGCTACCAACTCTTCTCATTGCATCGTATGGCTCGAGCACCGACAGAAATACTTCATAGATGACAACGAAGCTCAGGCCCAGGCTCAAAGCTTCAACGCTGTAAAAAAAATAGAAGTAGGTGAGCTGATTCCACTTCTCAACAACCCCAACGATATCGGCAATCGGTTGAAAGATGTGAAAAACGGTATAGATGAAGAATCCAGGCCATTGCCTATGCAACCCACGTCTGAGCATCACAATCGCAATCATCGATTGAAGCAGCATCCCGGCAAGAACCACCAGATACTCGGCGAGACCGTACGAGGGCATAGGGCTGACGCTAAGGCCAGAGGTAAAGATATCTCTCAAAGCGTCAGCCCACAACAAACTATTCTCGTTCCGATGCCGCTCGAACTCGGAGCTTCGGATTCGAGGGCGGCGGAAATGGGGTGCCGTCCGCCAATATCAGCTTGCCAGTAACAGTCGTCTTTGGACCAGCTGGCGGGTGGCCCAGGTTCGCGTCCTTCCTTTGGACGCTAACCTGGGTTCAGGGAATCCGGCCCGCCTCTAGCGGGCCAGACGCGAAACTACGCGGCTTTCCTCTTAAGCAGTTCCTCCAACTTCTCATTCCACTTCTCTAAGTCGTCGCGCGGAATCATTGGCACCGGCTGAGCAACTTCCTGTGCCCGTAGGATGTACCAACTCCAGATTATTTGAGCTACTCCGAACGCCATCGAGTTAATCAGAGAGAGCAGTCGGAGGGGCGATACTGGGTACTCAATTTTCAGCGCGAGGATCACCAACTCCACACTGGCAAAAATGCCATAGCCTAGGGCAATCCCGAAGGACTGGGACTTCCAGTTCAGTGCAAGGGAGCGAGAAAGGACGAACAAGAGCAGCAGTAAGCCTAGTTGAACGACGCGAAGACTCCGTTGAACGAGATCGATGCTCCTCACCAGCTTATAACTCTGATCGCCGGGGCCAAATCGAAACAGGACCAAACCGATTACCGCCAGCACAGCAATCGAGGTTAAGAATGTTCGACCGCCGACTAGCCGTAGTGCTTCATAAGGACGAAATACCGAAGCGAAAACCTCATAAATCACTGCGAAGCTTAGAGCAAAACTGACCACCTGCATCAGGTAATACCCATAAAAATAGACAGCGGTTGAAACATGCAGCCACAGGAGCATTAGCTCCACCGCTGATTGGAAAATATGGTAAGCGACGTAGATGAAAAACCACGGCAGTTCAAGATACAGTTTGCGCTGCACCATTACCGTCAGCACAACGCTCATCAGCAGCGGAAACCCGACCGCACTTATATATTCGAAAATGCCAACTTCCATAAAGTGATCGCGATGAGAACACAATATCTCTCATCGCGACCACTAACAAGCGCGATTCGACCCTGCTTTGTTGCCCCCGAAGTTCTACTTAGGATTTGGTGGTTTCGGATGGGGTCCATTGCTGTCGGCCAATACGGGCACATGACTTATCACCAGTAGCTTGGGGTTCGGTGGCGGAAATGGACCGTTTCCATCCGCCCATGCCTGCGCTCCCGCTACCATCAACACCAATCCAAACGTAAAACCGCATAAAACCTTCTTCATAACACCCTCCCTGTGCCAAGTGGGCACGGCCTCAGCATCAGCGGAGAGTTGTCACGTTCTTCAAAAACCTGTTTTCATTCCTGAATTTGGAACAAGAAATGCCTTCCCGTGCATTTCGCCCGGAATTGGTGTTTACTATTTGTGTATGTTTACGACCGCGCGCGAAGACTTCGAACGATGCACCCTGAACTCCGTCCCAGGCATCCTTGGCAAGCTCGAATACCTCGCCCAGCTACGCGAAGAGAACGGACGCTATTTCCATTGGGGACTCGCTCGTTTGCATGGCGAGGAAGCCGCGGGCGCCAGCCTGGAAGAATCACATCTCTCCCAGTTCCTGGCGCTGTTGCGCACGCCGCTGCCCCAGTTGTGGGATGAGATACAGCAGGCCACCGAGATCCATCAGGTGAAGGCTGAGGAGTACGTAAGGGAGTTACAGCGGCTGGGACAGCTGCTGGTGCCTCCCGCTACCGGCGGAGGCTCGCAGCGTCACTTCAATTCAGTTTTGCAGGCGCTTTCTGCGCTGGCGGCGCCGGTGGCCGCGCCACCCCGTCGAGCCGCATAGCCATTCCCACCACCTGCCCGATCACCTCCGCTTCCTGCGGATGCCGCATGATGCGCGGCGCCACTGGCGATAGCGGATGCGGTTGCAGCACGATGCGGTCGCCCTTCTCGATCGTGCACCAGCAGCAGATGTGTTCGTCCCGTGTCTCCACGAAGTAGATCGGACGCTCGTACTCCGAGCGCCACGAGCCTTCCTTCACCTGGTTCTTCGACTCGTCGATCTGCAGGAAGGTCCCGGGCATGATCAGCGGATACATGGTGTAGTCGTCGACGCCTACGTAGCCGTAGGTGAAGTCAGCATTGGCCAGCGGCGCCAGGTACGAGAGTGGAACCACGCCCCACTTCTCCACCATGCGCCCCAGGTTCACCGTCTTCTTCAGGTCGAAGCTCGGGTCGAGTTTGACCGGCAGGCGCACGTCCCCCTGCAGCTCCAGCGCCGCCGGGCGCGTGTTGGGAGCCGGCTGCCAGAACCAGGTCGGCGGAGTAGTTTTCGGTGTCGATGCCGTACCAGATCAACAGCTGTTTAATCGTTACGCGATAGATTACCGCCAGCGAATAGAGCCGGTGCAGGCTGGGGACGAGGCTCTTCGTCTCAAAGTCCGAGAGGCGGCTGATGGGGATGGCGTACTCTTCCTCTTTGCGCCTTTGGGCGATCCGTTCGCTTGCGATTTCCACATCGCGCAGCTTGTAGCCCAGGCTTTCACGCAAAGCCTTAAGCCTGGCTCCTGGCGTGGTCACGGGATAACTCCAACTTCCAATTGATAAGGAGGACAGCTTGCTGCCCTAGATTATATGCATAACACGATAGAAAAAACAGGGCTGGAATGCCGCGGAAGTGACTCTTGCCTGAGTGGATTGTGACAGTTGCGTTAATATCCGGTGACCAGCATCACAAAACCGTGCGTGGTGGCCGAAAACCGTGGCTGATTTCCGCCTTCCGCTTTTTCTGACCACTGGCCACTGCTTCTACCACTAGCCACTATCTTCTAACCTTCCCACACAAAGGCGTCAAACACTCGCGCCACCGAGAAGCCCAGCTGCCGGTACAGATCCACGGCACGCTCGTTGGCTTCGGTCACGGTCAGCGACAGTGTCTTGAAACTGCGCTTACGCAGCTCCTCGGCGCTGGCTTCCAGCAACGCTAAACCGATTTTCTTTCCGCGATGCTCGGGCAGAACGCAAACCTGGGTCACGTGCCCGATGTTGTCTTTCACCCGCGAACAGAGAATCAGTCCCACCGGAGCCCGGGTCGCGCGATCGATCGCCACGAACGATGAATTGGCGTCAAAAACTCCGCAGCCGGGAAAGCGCACGATATTGTTCAGGAAGCGCAGCGCTCCCTGCACCGTACGGTACTGGTCGTTGATCTGCGAATCGATGTGTCCGCGATAGCACGCAGTAATCAGTGCCGCCGCATGCTGGTAATCGCTTTCCTGCCAGCGCCGCAGTTCGAAAGAGCAAGCCTTCGCCGCGCCCGCCTTTGCCGGCGCCACGTGCCCTGCCAGCGCCAGTTCCATGAACAGTCGCGGATACCGCTGAAATCCCTGGTGCAGAAAAGGACCAGCTACGCGCCCGGTTTCATGCAACAGCAATTGCGCTTCGATGCGGTGAACGCCCGGCGATTCCTGCAGCGTTTCCAGTACATGCGTCACCAGCTTCTTCTCCACCGGACTTTCTTTGCCGTTGGGAGCATGTTCATGCGCCACGTACAAATCGCCGATTACACCTTTGTTCCCCTCGTACACAAAGAACGCGTAGCCGTGCAGTTGTCCGCGCTCGACGGCCGCATAGCCCGGCAGAATCCGTGCATCCACATAGCGCAGAATCATGTCCGCCGACGAACTGTAATCCCAAGCCAGTTCATCCGACCACACTTCCGTCTCCTCTTGCAGCAGAGGTCGCAAGTCAGCCGATGTGAAGTGCCTGAGATCGATGATTTCCACGTTGTCCCTGTACGATTGGATGTTCCCGGTGCCCTCAGGGGAGCAATCAGCACGCAGACATGGAGTCTAAGCTGCCCATGCTTCGCAGAGCAACGGGGGAACACGAAAGAGCAATGCAAGCTCAGACACAAGTGAGCTGCGAGCCTCCATTCGCTACCAGCTACAAGCTACCCCGTGCTCATGGAGTCTTTGCTTCCGGCGGAACACGGCTCATCCAGTACATCTCCAGCTTCTGCGGCTTGTAATTGCCCACCGGCAACGCCTTCCAGCCCGGAGCCAGACTCTGTGCGTCTTGAATCTTCCCTTCCGGAACGATCAGCAGATGCGCCGTAGCCGGTATATCGCCTTGCTGATAGTTCAAAATCTGCTCGTTGCGATAGAAATTTAATCCGTAATCGACATCGCGCTTCACGCCAAACACCGCCACCGGCGCCGGTGTTGGTTCCATCGCGCTGATCTCGCGTGCCAGCGTTCGCGACGAAAGATGCGCATCCATAACGGGTGCGCCCAACTTGATCAGGAAAGCCATTCCCAATACGACGGGCACCATGGTCATCAGCCGAAGCGTCGCGATGCCACGCAACAGGATTACTGCAATCATCGCCAGCGCGATCGATCCTCCAACGATCGCCGCGGCAACCACCGCGCCGGGGATTGGCCGCACGCGCGAAACCCAGTACCAGACCAGCAGCGCTCCCGTCAGCATGGTGCCGTTCAGCAGGCAGTGCATCACCACTACTACCGCTGGAACCCGGCGCGCGCGCTTTTGCTTTTGCCAGAGATAGTCGGCGAGCAAGAGGCCAAATGCCGGAATCGCCGGCAGGATGTACCCTGGTAGTTTCGATTCCGACAGCGAGAAGAACACTACCGGCAGAATCCCCCAGAGCAGCAGGAACAGCTCAAATGTGCCGCTCGTCTGCAAGCGTTCCTGGATCAGTTTCCGGATCGCTCGAAATAATGCCACGCTCACCGGCACCGTCCACGGCAGCACCGAGACCACCAGCACCGGAATGAAGTACCAGAACGGCTGCTGAT